>NZ_FZMZ01000006.1 GCF_900187325.1 Virgibacillus ndiopensis
CACCCGTCCGCCGCTCGTTCCACAAACTCACGCCCCGAAGGGCAGAGTTTGCTTCCCGCGCTCGACTTGCATGTATTAGGCACGCCGCCAGCGTTCGTCCTGAGCCAAGATCAAACTCTCCAAAAAAGTTTGAAATAAGATGACTTACGTCAATCTTATTGTTAGTCTTAGCTAAATTGAAATCAGGGTTTAAAAGATACATAACAGATAAAATCTGTCGTTATCTTTTAACCTGTTTTATTCGAAAAACAGTTCATGTTTTTCTTGACATACTGGTTGTTTTGTTCAGTTTTCAAAGAGCAAATTTATTTAATGTCGCTCAATTTGGCGACTTTATTATCTTACCACGCTGACCATTTAAAGTCAATAACTTTTTTTAAGTTTTTTTATCATTGTTGCTGTTCGTCTTAAGCAACGATATCTAATTTACCATGATTATTCCCTTAAGGCAAGAGGAAATGAAAAGAAATAAATGGAAATTTTTTATTCATCTTATGTATACCCTAGATTTCCTCTTGTTAATCATAGCATTCCTTGACCAAAATATATTTAAATGACCCCTCACCAGAACAGAATTACCTGGAAAAGAGGTCATTTTAATTAAACCATTTTGCTGCTATTTTTTAACCATTATTTATTACGCATTTGCGGGAATAACAATACGTCACGAATCGATGGGCTATTTGTTAATAACATAACGAGACGATCGATTCCAATGCCCAGTCCTCCTGTAGGCGGCATACCATATTCCAACGCTTCTAAGAAGTCTTCATCCATTAAATGCGCCTCATCATTTCCTGTTTCTCTTTCCTTCACCTGTGCTTCAAAACGCTCACGTTGATCGATAGGGTCGTTTAATTCACTAAAGGCGTTCGCATGTTCACGACCAACAATAAAGAGTTCAAAACGATCCGTAAACCTATCATCTTCCTTGTTTTTCTTCGCAAGAGGAGAAATTTCCACTGGATGTCCATAAATAAATGTAGGTTGAATTAACTTCTCTTCCACTCTTTGTTCAAAGAATTCGTTAACAACATGTCCGAATGTCATGGAATCTTTAATGTCTATCTCATGTTCTCTCGCTAAACTTCTAGCTTCTTCGTCACTCATTGTTTTCCAAAAGTCTACGCCTGTATACTCTTTAACAGCATCAACCATGTGCAGTCTTTTCCATTGTGGCTCTAATGAAACCTCTTCTTCGCCATACATAATAGTTGTTTCGCCTAATACTTCTGTTGCAATATGGGCAATCATGTTTTCTGTAAGTGACATAACATCATGGAAATCTGCGTATGCTTCATAAAGTTCCATCATAGTAAATTCAGGGTTATGTCGTGTGGATACACCTTCATTACGGAATACACGGCCAATTTCATAAACCTTTTCCAATCCGCCAACAATTAAGCGTTTTAAATGTAATTCGATGGCAATACGCATATATAACGGAATATCCAATGCGTTATGATGTGTTTCAAATGGACGAGCTGCTGCACCACCTGGAATGCCATGCATCATTGGTGTTTCTACTTCAAGGAAACCTTGTCCGTCTAAATAACGGCGCATGGCTTGAATAATTTTACTACGTAATACAAACGTTTCTCTACTAGTTAAATTAGTAATTAAATCTAAATAACGTTGGCGATAACGTTGCTCAACATCTTTTAATCCGTGATATTTTTCAGGTAGTGGGCGAAGTGATTTTGTTAGCAGACTAAATTCTGTCGCTTTAACAGATAACTCTCCAACTTTAGTTTTGAACATTACACCTGTTATACCGACAATATCACCTAAATCAGTTGTTTTAAAGATTTCATAGGCCTCTTCACCAATAGCATCTTTTCTAACATAGATTTGGATTTGACCGCTTAAATCTTGAATATGGGCAAATCCCGCTTTCCCCTTCCCGCGTTTCGTCATCATACGGCCAGCAATTGTAACAGTATCTGTTTTCTCTTCTAATTCTTCTTTAGAAAACTGATCATATTTCTCGATTAACTCATCAGCTAAGCCAGTACGTTCAAACTTCCCTCCGAAGGGATCAATGCCTTGTTCTGTGTATGTTTCTAATTTTTCCCGGCGGACCTGCATATGTTCATTTAATTCTTCTGACACCTTCATCACTCCAATTGTTTATATTATATATCATTAGTAACTGATCCCATAATGTTAAATAAGTTCAAGTTATATATAAATAAAAAACTGCCAGCAAATAAACTGGCAGGTGTGTCTTTAATTAGTATAAAAAAAGCATGGAAGCCTGTCAATTAAATGTGTTTACGATGCTTTTGAAACCTCTTCTAATTCTCTTGCATACGTATATAGAATATCTAACAGACTATCACTTAACTCAACATAATTAATACGAGCCCTTACTTTCCCATTTCCTTTTAGTCCTTAATTACAATCAGCATACCCTTCATACATTTGCCGTCATCGGTGCTAATACTACACGGTTAGGAATCGTATGTCTCCAATTTGAAACATTTATAATTAGTTATATCATTTCTTTATTCTCTAACGTTAATTCTTCCTTTGAGATAGATAATGTATCAGAAATGTTATCCAACAATTCATCTGATGCCTCTTCCGTACCGCGCTCAACATTTCCGAGTACAGCGATTGAAACGTCTAACTTTTTTGCAAATGCAATTTGCGTATATCCTTTTAACTTACGAAACGCTTTTATTCGTTTCCCGATTCGTTTTGGGTCCATTTCGTAACATCCTTCATATCTTCAGGTGACAGTTCACTTATCAAATCTGTCACGCTTTTACTCCAATTAGGAACACATATATTCGGTTCAATCTCCGCTAACGGGATTAAAACAAATGCCCTTTCATGCATTCTTGGGTGTGGTACAGTTAATCGCTCTGTTTTACTATTTTCTTGATTATAGATTAAAATGTCAAGGTCAATTGTACGTGGACCGAAACGAATTTCTCTTTTTCTCCCTAAATTACGCTCTATTGTTTGGCAAATAGTGAGTAATTCAATGGCAGACGACGATGTATCCAATTGAACAACCATATTTAAAAAGTCAGCTTGATCCGTATAACCTACTGGTGCCGTTTCATAAATAGATGATTTTTTTACAACAGCAATTTCAGCATGCTCCTGAAGCATATCTATTGCTCTGGATAAATGCTCCTCCCTTGGTTCAATGTTACTGCCTAATGCAACGTATACATTTTTCATACGGATTTCCCCCTGAAAATTTCCACAGCAACTGATTGATAATGGCCTGGTATTGGCGGATCCGGCTTCGTGATTTTTACTGTACATGCCGATAAAAGCCCAAACGATGATAAAAGTCTATCAGCTATAGACTCAGCAACCGCTTCGACGAGATTTTTTGGTTCGCCTTCTACAATTTCCTTTACTAATTCATATACATGACCATAATCAATTGAATCAATCATATTATCAGATTTACCAGCTGTTTTTAAATCAGTCAAAAGTTCAACATCCACATAAAAACGTTGGCCAAGTTTATTCTCTTCAGGAAAAAGGCCATGGTAACCATAAAATTCCATGCCATTCATAAGTATTTTATCCATTTAGACTCTCCCCTTTTCCCAGCATGGCGTCCATCATTTTCGCTAACTCTACGTTTAATTTTACATTATGGACACGAACAATTTGCACACCCTTAGTAATCCCTAAGCAAGTAGTAGCTCCAGTTCCGTTATCACGCTCAGCCGGTGAAAGATCTAACACACTTCCAATAAATCTTTTCCTGGACGTTGCCAACAATAATGGATAACCTAAATCGTTTAACTTCTCAAGGTTATTCATTACAACTAAATTATTCTCAGCTGTCTTCGCAAAACCAATGCCTGGATCAAGAATAATGTTCTCTTTAGCTACCCCAGCCTTTAAAGCTATATCAATACTTACCTGTAAATCAGCTTTCATATCATCAATTATAGATGTGTAATCCATGTTTGTCCGATTGTGCATTATAATAATCGGTACATTATATTCTGCCGCAACAGATGCTATATCAGGTTCCTTTTTTGCTCCCCAAATATCATTAATAATTTCTGCACCAGCCTCTATTGCTTGTCTAGCCACCTCAGCTTTATATGTGTCAATAGAAATTGGTACTTGGACTTCTTTTTTTACTGCTTGAATAACGGGAAGTACACGACTTAGTTCTTCCTTCAAAGATACAGGTTTATGATCTGGCCTAGTTGATTCTCCACCAATATCAATGATATCTGCGCCCTGTTTCTCCATCGTTATAGCTTGCTTTACCGCTTTTTCAACTGATGTATAACTTCCGCCATCAGAAAACGAATCCGGAGTTACATTTAAAATCCCCATAATATGAGTACGCTCTGATAAATTATATTGTTTAGAATTCGTCTTTAAAATCGTATGCATAATCTTACCTTCTTCCAGTACTATGATTCGCTTTGCCCCAGTAAGCCCCCCATTTCATATTTTGTGGTAAAACTGACTAGCAATGTGGGGACGACTCCAAAAAACGTTCGGTTCTGTCAACTAACAATCAGTAGGGACAAAAAAACTGCTGATTGAAGTTTCATTTTATAATCGTATCACAGCAACGTTAAAAGCGGAAGAGTCACTGGAAATGGTAAATTAAGCACAAAAAAAGTCGGCACCAATATAATTCGATGCCAACCTTTTCCGATTCTTACTCTTCGTCAAATTGATACAATGGTGTTGATAAGTAACGTTCTCCATTATCAGGTAGTACTGCAAGAACTGTTTTGCCTTTTCCTAATTTTTTTGCGACCTTTTTTGCTGCAGCAATTGCGGCGCCTGATGAAATACCACCTAGGATACCATCTGCTTTAGCAGCTTGACGCGCTGCGGCAAAAGCTTCATCATTAGAAACACGCACAACTTCATCATATACTTCTGTGTCCAAAACCTTTGGAACAAAACCTGCTCCAAGACCTTGAATTTTATGCGGACCAGGATTTCCACCTGATAAAATAGCTGAATCCTCTGGTTCAACAGCATAAACTTTTATATCCCGAAAATGATCCTTTAACACATTACCAGCACCTGTTATGGTTCCACCAGTGCCGATTCCTGAAACTAATGCGTCAAGGCCATCTTTCATTTGCTCGACAATTTCTTTACCAGTCGTACGGGCATGTACCTCCGGATTTGCTTCATTGTTAAATTGTTGCGGCATGAAATAGCCATTTTCTTCTTTTAATTCCTCTGCCTTTTTAATAGCACCCTTCATTCCGTCTGCGCCAGGTGTCAATACCAGTTTTGCACCATATGCACGTAGTAAATTTCTGCGCTCTTTACTCATTGTATCAGGCATAACGATAACAGTTTTATAGCCTTTTGCAGCACTAATCATTGCTAAACCGATACCTGTATTACCACTTGTAGGCTCAATAATCGTATCGCCTTCTTTAAGAATACCTGCTTCTTCTGCGGCTTCGATCATTGACATTGCAATACGATCTTTCACAGAGCTCCCAGGGTTCATAAACTCGAGTTTTAAATAAACATCTGCACTATCTTTGTCTGCAGCTCGATTCAACTTTACAATTGGGGTTTGGCCAACCAACCCTGCAATATTTTCAGCTACTCTCATACTATTCCCTCCTAATTCCAAGTATTTTTATAGGATTTAATTATAATGTACGTTTTAACCATCGAAATGTCAAACAATTCCTACCAATTAAACTCATTTCGAAAAGATTTCTGTTATTTCCTATATATGAAATGGGATTATAAAGCAAGCATAACTCCAGAGAAGGAAATACATAGAGACTCTTGTGGGAAAGCGAAGACAATGACCCCCGCAAACGAGGAGACTCAGCGCGAGCCCACGGAAAGCGAAGTGTATTTCCGGAACGGTAATCCAAGCATAAATTCACATCGCAAGTTTCTATAAATAAGAGCCTTTAGAAAACATTCTATTCATAAATCCATTCAATATCCAACTTATCCCATAATGGTTTTGTTGATAATGATTCCTTCTGTTTCTCTAGAGCTAATTCGCTTTTAATATATGGTTTTATTTCGTCATACGTAAATTCTATATCCGGAAGCTTAGCATGAAGATAAATAATGGCAACGCCCGTATCACTTTTAAACGGTTCACTATATGAACGCTCTTCCATTTCCAACGCAGTCTCTCGGTATCCCGTTGGGAGGAATTGACTGTTATTAGTAAAATAACCTAAATAGCCGCCATCCTTCTTCGTATCCTCATCAATTGAATACTCCTGTGCTAGTAATTGGAATGAAGCACCATTGTCTAACTCCTTCATTACTTTTTCAGCAGTATCGAAGTCAGGAACAATAATGTGTGATAATTTCAGTGAAGCAGTAAAGTTATATTGATTCTTGTAATCATTAAAATATGATCTCATTTCTTCTTCTGGGATTGATGCATCCATTGTCAAAAGTGCCGCTAGTTGATAACGGTAAATGACATCCTCACGCCATTTCTTTGCCTTTTTTTCCGCTTCTTCTTCCGTCATCGGACCTTGCATTCCAGTTAATAAGGACAGTTCTCGGTCGATTACCTTTTCACTAACTTCTATATTATTCTTCTTAGCTAGTTGTGTTACAATTTCATGGTCAATCATCTTCTCTAACTGACTTTGTCCATGTGCTTTTCGAAGAGCATCCATCCATTCTTTATAGGAAATTTCCTCACCCTCAATGGTTGCGACTGGTTTTTTTAGATCAACAGCATTTCCTTCATCAAGAACTACCTTTTCATCGTCCTTATTCCAAAATAATAATGTAGCAACATTGGTAATGAGCAATACGACTATTACACTTAAGAGCAATTTTTTAGACATAGTAGCTCCCTTCCTTACTGTTCATTGTTCTTTTTCAAGTTTTCTAGTTCTGTTTCCGTAAACGTATATGTCTCATTACAAAAATGACAGACCGCCTCTGCCCCATGATCTTCATCAATCATTTGTTGAATTTCGTCATTGCCAAGCCCAACTATCGCTTTTTCAAAACGTTCCTTTGAACACTTACACTTAAACTCTACTGGCATTTTCTCATGAAAATTAATTTCTTCATCACCAAATAACCGCTGTAAAATTTGTTCAGGTGAATTCCCTTCACGTATAAGGCTCGATATAGCAGGAAAAGACTGGATTCGATCCTCAAGCTGTTCAATTACCTCTTCATCAGCACCAGGCATCACCTGAACAATAAATCCGCCTGCTGCTAGGATCGTATGGTCTGGATTCACCAAAACCCCTGCACCCACAGCTGATGGTACTTGTTCTGAATTAACGAAATAATACGTAAAATCCTCGCTAATTTCACCAGATACAATTGGGACTTGTCCAGTAAAATAATCTTTCAATCCTAAATCTTTAACAACACTTAAACTACCCTCGGTACCAACAGCCCGGGCCACATCTAATTTACCGCGATCATTTAAATCAAAGTCAACATGCGGATTAGACACATAGCCACGCACATTACCATGTGCATTAACATCAGCAATAATTGCTCCGATTGGTCCGTTCCCTTCCACTTTAACCGTTAATGAGTCGTCACCTTTTAACATCGCACCCATCATTGTTGAAATTGTAATCGTTCGCCCTAAAGCAGCTGATGCTGTAGCCCAAGTATCTTGTCTTCGGCGTGCTTCTTCTACTGTATTCGTCGAGGTAATGGCATAAGCACGTACCATACCTTTTAATGTTGTTGCTTTTATTAAATAATCATTCATGCTGAAACCTGCTCCTTTATGCTATTAATTCTTTAATTGCATATTTTTCTTATAAATTAAGTATAAACCTTTTAATGTCAAATGTTTATCAACGTGATCAATTGTTTGAGATGCATCAGAGATCAACGAAGCTAGACCTCCAGTAGCAATTACTTTCGGCTCTATTTCCGATTGTTGTTTTATACGATTCACGATGCCATCAACTTGTCCGACATAACCATAAAAAACACCAGATTGCATCGCTTCGACTGTTGTTGAACCAACCACATTGTCTGGTGCTTGTATTTCAATTTTCGGTAGCTTTGATGCTTTACTATATAATGCTTCCATAGAAATGTGAATTCCCGGAGCAATCGATCCACCTTTGTATTCTTTCTTTTCATTAATATAACAATACGTTGTAGCGGTTCCGAAATCAATTATAATAAGTGGGGAGCCATATTCTTCAATTGCACCGACAGCATTCACCACACGATCAGCACCAATTTCTTTTGGATTCGGATAACCCATTTTTAAAAATGATTGAACAGTGTCTTTTCCGATAATTAATGGTTTTTGATTAAAGTAAATTGTACACATTTTTTCCAACGCAAACATAATTGGTGGAACTACTGATGAAATGATAATGCCGTTTATATCCGATAATGCAATTGCTTTATGATCTAAAAGTGACTTTATCAACATTCCGAATTCATCTTCTGTTTTATATCGATCCGTTTTTATCCGCCACTCATGCTTTAATTGATCTTTTTCAAACACACCCAAAACCGTATTAGTATTTCCTACATCAAGTACAAAAAGCATCACTAATCAAACCTTTCTACCGAAAATAATAGTAACCGATTTTTCTATTCTATAATATACCATAAGTAACTTTACACAAAAACAACCTCCCATTATCATGAGAGGCTGTTTTATTCAATTCTTGTTATTCTTTCTTATCTTCATCATTAATTTCTGTTTCTTCATTGACATCTTCAGCTAATTTTTGTTGCGCTTTTTCTTTTGCTTCTTCGTATGTCTCTGGGACATCGTCATCTTCTTTTTTCGAATTGATGTTAACGCGTAGATTCTTATCATCTTCTGGATTAGTTGAATCGTTATTATCTTCCTCTAATTCCTCTGGATCAGGAAGTTCTCCATTTTCAAATAACCCCTTTATTTGTTTTGCATCAAGAGTCTCTACTTTTAGAAGCGTTTGTGCAACAAGTTCTAACTTATCCTTGTTCTCTGTAAGAATCGTTTTAGCTCTGTCGTAACAATAGTTAATGAAGTTTTGCATTTCCTTATCAATTTCATGTGCAATAGCATCGCTGTAGTTTTGATCATTTTGGATGTCACGTCCTAAGAAGACGTTTCCGCCACCGCCACTGCTAAATTGAAGTGGACCGATTTTATCACTCATACCGTATTCGGTAATCATTTTGTGCGCAATATTAGTTGCACGCTGGAAGTCATTAGATGCACCAGTACTTACCTCACCAAATATAATTTCCTCTGCTACACGTCCACCTAAAAGACCAGTAATTTTATCAAAAAGTTCCGGCTTCGTCATGAAGTAACGATCCTCTTTCGGTAACATCACAGCATAACCGCCAGCTTGCCCTCGTGGAACGATAGTAACTTTATGAACCATATCCGCATCGTCCAGTACCATACCTATAATAGTGTGCCCACTTTCATGGTATGCGACAATGTTTCGTTCTTTTTTGGAAATAACTCTGCTTTTCTTAGCAGGCCCTGCAATGACACGGTCAATCGCTTCATCAACATCAAGCATGTCAATCGTATTTTTATCATGACGAGCTGCTACTAAAGCCGCTTCATTTAACAGGTTTTCTAAGTCAGCACCGGAGAATCCTGGTGTACGAAGTGCAATTGTTTTTAAATCAACTGTTGCATCAATTGGTTTATTTTTCGCATGTACTGCTAATACTTCTTCACGGCCTTTAACGTCTGGACGATCAACCGTAATTTGGCGGTCAAAACGGCCTGGACGTAATAACGCCGGGTCAAGAATGTCTGGACGGTTAGTTGCAGCGATAATGATAATTCCCTCATTGACACCAAATCCATCCATTTCCACAAGCAATTGGTTCAACGTTTGTTCACGTTCATCGTGTCCACCACCAAGACCGGCACCACGTTGACGCCCAACCGCATCAATTTCATCAATAAATATAATACAAGGAGCATTTTTCTTAGCATTCTCGAACAAATCACGTACACGAGAAGCCCCAACACCAACAAACATCTCAACGAAATCAGAACCACTAATTGAGAAAAATGGTGTACCTGCTTCACCCGCTACTGCTCGTGCTAATAAAGTTTTACCTGTTCCTGGAGGTCCTACTAAAAGAACACCTTTAGGAATTCGTGCCCCAACGTTTGAGAATTTACGAGGATCCTTCAAGAAATCCACAACTTCAACAAGCTCTTGCTTTTCTTCATCGGCCCCTGCGACATCTTTAAAGCGAACTTTTTTCTTTTCTTCGCTGTACATTTTCGCCTTACTTTTACCAAAGTTCATTACACGACCGCCGCCGCCTTGTGATTGACTAAGTATAAAGAAGAAAAATAACGCAATAATGATAAATGGAATCATCGTTGTTAAGAAAGTAACCCATCCGCTTGGTTGTTCCTCTTCTTCTACATTAAGCAAACTTTGTTCAGTTGCTATATCTGTAATATTTGCGACGATTTCAGTGTTATCTGGAACTTGTGCAATAAATTGCTTATCACCGTCATCTAACGTACCAGTAATTCGCATAATTTTATTTGCTGGCTGCATCGTCATTTCTTCGATTTCACCATTATTTAAATGTTGCATAAATTGTTCTACATCAAATTGTTTTGCTTGATCATTTTGTCCTTTAAATACTCCTATAACGCCAATGATGACAAGGAATATAAGGAAATAAAAGATCACATTCCGAAATAATCGGTTCATTGCCTACCTCCTCCCAAGCGGGAAAAACTATAGTACATAGTACCATAAGAAAAAGTTGCAATACAACTAATTCCACTTATAATTTAAAATTATTCTATTACTAATTTGTCTATGTTGAAAAAACGCTATCTGCATCTTTCCAGAAGCTAGGGTGAGAAATCAAATTGGCGAAGACTTTGTCTAATTTCCCTCTAACTTATTTGACTAAAACAAACGTTGTTTTTACGCTTCTTCTCCACCATAAATCTTCGGTTTCAATACACCTATGTATGGTAAATTTCGATATTTTTCCTGGTAATCTAATCCGTAGCCTACAACAAACTCATTTGGAACCTCGAAACCAATGAGGTCAGCTTTAATGTTTGCTGTTCTTCCAGAAGGCTTATCTAATAGTGTCACAATTTTGATTGACTTCGCCTTGCGATATTTAAATAAATCAACCAAATAGCTTAGTGTTAACCCACTATCGATAATGTCTTCAATTATTAATAAATCGCGACCCTCTACCTTTGTGTCTAAATCTTTTACAATTTTGACTTCACCAGATGAACGCATGCCACCATCATAGCTTGATACATCCATAAAATCCATTTCCAAGTGAGTTTCTGTATGTCTCAAGACATCTGACATAAAAGGCATAGCACCTTTCAACACACCAATCGCTAATGGAAATTTGCCGTCATATTCCTCAGTAAGCTGTTTTCCTATTTCGGCACATTTTTTTGCAATATCCTCTTTAGATATTAGTACTTTTTCAATATCGTTATGCATTTTGGTTCCTCCTACAGATTGCCTTTATCATAAAATAATTGAATATATGAGGTGCTTTTTTTCTGTCTTGTTGGTTTTCCTTTTTTCAATCCAACAAGCCATAATATTTCTCCATTATTATCGGTAACTATCGGCCATTTATCCCGTTCGTTAACTGGAATTTTTGCATCAATAAATATATCTTTTATTTTTTTACTTCCGTTTAAACCTTTCCAGCGCATCCGATCCCCCGCCTGACGAGTTCTTATATGTAAAGGTAAGGAAACTTGATCTACACCACATAAATAGTTTTTTTCGGTTTGTACTCCTGGATCCTTCGTATGAATAGCCAATAATTTTGACCCGTCCGGCAAATCTAATTCACCTGGTATAGCTATTATTTCATTAAAAGAATGTGGTTTTTGGGCATGGTCGGAAAAATAAAAGTTTACCTGTTGATATGACTTTTCTACGATTAGCTTGTGCGGAAAATCTACTTGGGCGTTGGCCTTATTAGATTTTAATAATGAAAAAAACTGCTCCTCATGCATATACGATAAATAGTTTGGCAATTCATCATATAGATAATTTAATATTAGATGATAGACTCGCCTTTGTAAAGCACGGGAATGTGTTACAAATTCTCTAATTTTTAATGAAGCTCTATTGTTTTTTTTATCAAATAGTATTACCTGTTTAAATAAATTATTTGCTTCCTTCATTAAAAATTGTTCGTCATCCTGTAGTGATTCACTTAAATGCTGCACTGTAGTATGTATATTCCGGTTTTGCTCTTTTAGTAATGGAACCATATACTTCCGAAAATAATTTCTTGTGAAGTTCGTCTCATCGTTTGTAGGATCCCTTCTTGGACTAATATGCTCATCCAAGCAGTACCTTTCAATTTCATCTCTCGATACACATAAAAACGGACGTACTATTTTGCCCGTTGAAAATATACGTTTTAACGGAATACCAGTAAGTGCTCTTGAATTTGCATAACGAGTAAGTCCCATTAACATCGTCTCAATCTGATCATCACCGTGGTGCCCGAGTGCTAAGTAATCGGCATTGTGCGTTTTCATCTGGTCTTCAAAAACCGCATAACGTAATTCTCTTGCTGCAAGCTCTGTTCCAACTTGCCTATCTATCTTATACGATGGAACGTCTACAGAGGTTCCATAAAATTCAATATTCCATTTTTTACACATATTTTTAACATATTCGATATCTGCTTTCGATTCGTCCCCCCTTAACTGGTGATCGACAGCTATTGCAATAATTTTTAGGCTCCATTCGGTTTGAATAGACCTTAAAAAATGCAGGAGCGCCATAGAATCTGGTCCACCCGATACACCGACTAAAACCGTTTTATGTTTAGCTATCAACTTATGTTTTTGGATAAATGAAATAACAGTTTGTCTCATTTTGTGCCATCCCTATTAAGATTTGGTAACATTTTAATCGTAACATACTTCCTGCCTGTTAAGGCACTAATAATGAGGATAGATAGTAGAATAACGCAAGTAAAAATATGCCACCAGTTTCAACTATGACAGGGCTTTTAGTTTTAGTCCTTACCTTTTGTGTACGACCTGTCTGTTTGCTGCTAGTATGTGTCTTTTGTGCTTTATACATAGTATTTGCTATTTCATTTTTCATTTGTGCACTAGATTGATATTTTCCTTGGATCGCTTTCATGAGACATGGACTGTATATCTTTAATGCTTTAACTTCATTTATTTTTGCATAAAGGACCTTTTCCGCATTTGGTCCTTTGTTAAACCGTTTTGGAAAATATAAATTTAAAAAGACCATGACAAACGCAAATAAATCATAGCTTGGCTCAGCACGTCTTGAGCCCATACCCCAATAGCCCCGGTCGTAGAATTCGGTATATTCTTTGATCGCCCTACCCTTTTGCGTAGTACCTCCAACATCAATCCAACGGACTCTTGGAGGCGATGAGAGGACTAGAAGATTCTCTGCTTTTAAATCACCAAACACCCACCCAGATTGATGCAAGCGTTCTAAATCTTCAAGAAGCTGGAGCATAAACACACCTATCCACGCACTGCCATTTCTTTTTATGAAGCTGGCCATCGTTTCTCCTTTTAGATATTCCATAACATAAAAGGAGTATTTTATTCCATGTGGAGTAACCCAATCATCAACATCGAATAAAGAAGGTCCAAGACGATTTCCTTGGACCTTTTGCAAAGACTTTAACACATTTACTTCCATCGTCATCGATGTACTATTATCACTGATTTTCAAGGCATATTCCTTACCATTGCATTCGCACAGAAAAACTGAACCGATGGCACCGCTACCTAGTTTACGTTTGATCATATAACGGAATTTATGCCATTTCCCGTTAAGGCTCATGCCTGGTTTAAGTTCAATATCCTGCTTCTTCCACGTTTGGTTCATCTTCATCCCTCAAGCTCCTTAACAAGCTCTTCTTACCAAATTGGTACATCGCTTCACGAATTGCTGGTCCCGTCGGTGTAATTCCTCCACTTGTGAGCTTTGGAAATATAGTTGAAATAGCATCAAGCTTCGGTGACCAATCAAATACTTTTTGAATATCCTTCCGTTTGCCTGGAAAACTATAGATACAAAACCGATTTCGGCCAATTCTTGCATTTAAGCTAATGGATAGATCGATTAACGCTTCTTTAACAGTTGGTAGCTTGTCATGCATACTAGCACTCGTATCCACAAGGACGAGTACCTCTAAATCGCAGGTCTCACCCATATCTTCTACCACTTCCATAATCTCACCGCGTTTTTCTGGATCTAAATCCTCCATTGATTGCTTTGGTCCTAAAATTTGTTTTAATTCCTGATTCACAAACCCTTGTAACGTCTGTGTCATCGCCTGCTTTGTCACCATCTGTACGGTTTGTGATAACGACTGTTTGTAAACAAGCTGGCTGACACCACCACCGGAGAGGGCAATATCCTCTACTTCATGCAACCCCTCTGGTTCTTCTGTCTGATCATCGTCTAAGATTCCAATTACATTTACTGTGATTCCTTGCTGATAGGCAATTGCTGCTGTTGCTGCAGGGTCTTCCCCCTTATTGGAGCAGCCATCGGTAATCAGCAAAATCTGCTTCAATGTACCTTTTTTCAAAAAATCTACCTCCCAACTATTCCACTATCATCATCACCACTATGACAAGTTTATATACATAGAATCCGGAGCTAGACATAGATTGGGAGATACCAAAATATTCACTGTGCTTTCTCTTCATATACTGGTACAGCAGCCCACTGTGGCGAATTCTTTACTACTTTGGCTACCATAACTGTCATATCATCTACAATTGCACCAGATCTAGTGCGAATGACTTCCTCTAGTAACAAATCAGCCATTTCCTGTGGATCATCTGTTTTCATTTCACGTATTTTTCGTTTTAACCATACATCCGTATTTTCAACATGCTTCGGTCCATCAAATATTCCATCACTCATCATGATTAATATGTCCTCTGACTTCAGTTGTTCGCTAACAATATCTACATCAAATTCTTGAATGATTCCCATAGGTAAATTACTAGCTTCCACCTTAAGCATTTCTTCACCTCGTTTAATAAAACTAGGTGTTGAACCAATTTTCAAGAATCTCACAAATGCATTGTGCAAATTGATCACTGCAAGATCCAAGGTTGCATACATTTCATCTGTTGAACGTAAAGATAAAATAGAATTTATAGATTTAATTGCTACTTTTTCTGGAATACCTGTCTGTAAGATTTGCTGTAACAACCGTAATGTTTCATTGCTTTCCTCATGTGCACGTTTTCCATTCCCCATACCATCACTAATTGCCATCGCGTATTTTCCTGCACCCAGTTCAATCGTAGTATAACTATCACCGGAAATTAGTCCACCACCTTTTGCTGCATTCGCGACACCTGTTTCAATCACAAATTCCTTGGCTGAACCGAACGATAAGTAGCAATAGCCATTCGGAAATGGTGAAATTTCTTCTTGTTTCACAACAATCATTTCATTCAAAATATCCGAAAGTACTGGGGCAATTAACTTTGGTCCCTCCCCATGATAATCATAAAAGGAAACGGTCATTTCAATATCTACATTTCCTTTATCCAACCGAAAAATATCTAATTTCTCTAAGTCTATCCCCATATGCTTTAAAGCATTAACAATTTGTATTTCCTGGTTTTCATGATGCTGTCTTTCTTTTAAAATCTCCTTTGCGAAATTTTCCATTACCTCTGATACCCCTTGTAACTGATCAGCCACAAAACGTTTGCTTTCCATCACCTGTTTTTTTAACTTTTGATTTGCCTCAAAGAATGACATTTCCTCTTTCATTGCGTCAACTACCTTTTTAGATTTCACACAATGGTTTTCAAAGTCGCGCATCAACTTACGATTAGGATCATGGTCATCAGTCAGATCATCTTTCATGTCCTCCATCAAGGAATATGTTTTATCAAACTGTTGCTGCCAGCACCGATCCTTCATAAAACAGGTCTGACACGTTTTCTCGGTTACTTGACTTAAAAAATAATCCGTTTCCCGTTTTCGATCAGCATCCTCCTGCGGATATTCTTCGTTCGATGAAAAGCTTTTCGACAATGCTTCGAACACGTCTGAAAATTGTTCAACCCGCTTAGCGGTGACATTTCGTACCTTTTGTAAATATTGTTCCTGTTCGTTGGTATATTCCTCTGTCCCGGGAATATAACGGGAAAGCTTTTTAAAAAAACTAGCAGGGGTAAGAAAGAAAATCAAAATTGCAATGGATGATTCAATAATAGATGGTAATAATGTGGAAGCGTCCTCATAAAATCCGACCAAAAACGTCCCAACCAACAGCCCTACGCTAACCCCCGTTTTCCTACCTTCTTTTAATAATCCACCTAACAATCCAGAAAAGGCAAGAAGACTCATTTGATAAAGGTTTGCGACATTTGCAAGTGATAAAATTAACCCTGCCACTACACCAACCGTTGACCCAACAGCGGCGCCACCGATAAAAGCAAGTAGTAGCACAAAATAACGGGAAAGAACCTGCTCTATCGAAGCATCATATATATCCCAACCAATCGTACCCGTCAATATCGAAGCAAGTAAGATGATCATACAAACAATTTCTTCATTTTTTAATGTAGGTTTATATCTTTTTGGTGATAATAACGGAATGCTTTGCATAAATATCAGTACAAGTACCGTACCAAGCACACCTTCAACGAACAGAAGCATCCATTCATACGATGAAAGTTGATCTGTAATCGAATAGAGAAACAATCGTGGTGCTATTGTGGATAGGAACACAAAAAGTGGAATAATAACCTGCTGATTCTTAGCATTTTTAAACAAACCCGCAAGAAAAATAAAGACAATCATTGCAAGCGCAACAAATATGCCTTGATTGAATGAATATGTACAAGCACCAGCAAGTACAGCTAGCATAACCTTAGCTGATTTTTCCTTATGTACAATCCATATAGTTGCTAAAAATGCTACAGCAAACGGGGATACAACGGACAAGATAACGGCTCGTCCTAATAAGAAACCGACAATAATGAACAGCCATCCTTTTTCAAGCATTATCGCCCTGGCTGTGGAATTAATTTTTTTTCGCAACTTACTCATATCGCGTTGTTCTCTTCCAAATGCTTTAGTTTCTACTCTTGGAATTGAATCCATCATATAAAACCACTCCCTCTCCTCAGTTATTAAACCACAAGAGGTATTCTTTTTTTGTCAAAACAAGAGAGCATATTCATAAAATCGTTCGACTATCTTTTGTTGGACGAGCGATTTTTCTACAATTAGCAACGTATTCTACCATTCTCCCCCTTTCCTGAAATTACTTCTCTATTAAGCAAATCTACTAATGTATACGTTATTTCCGATCCTTCATTTTACGTTGATAGAAGATTAAATTTGTTGTTCATTTCTATCAGGAATACTCGAATGCTGGACAAATTAACTTTTTAATTAGAAAACTGCATTAGAAAAAAACTCTTGCATTATAAGCCGTATTTTCATATAATAGTTCTCGTGCGAATTGTTCGCATGTGAACTATTATAGTTTAAAGGAGAAAT
Organism: Virgibacillus ndiopensis; assembly: GCF_900187325.1. GTDB lineage: Bacteria > Bacillota > Bacilli > Bacillales > Amphibacillaceae > Virgibacillus_E > Virgibacillus_E ndiopensis. The sequence goes on from NZ_FZMZ01000006.1 coordinate 17,499, forward strand.
TATATGGATTCTGATAAAAAAATCCGAGACATTATATTCTCGTTTCGAGAAGTTAATCGTTTCTTTTATAAACAGATGTGGCAGCACGCAAATGAATTAGGTGTAACAATCGTTCAGCTGCAAATACTTAAAATTTTATCTGAAGAACCTAATTTAAGTTTACTAAGCCTCACCAAAAAAATGAGTGCGGGTAAAAGTACTATTAGTAGTACAGTTGATCGTTTAGTTAAGGCAGATTATGTTAAGCGAGAGCGTTCAACTGAAGACAGACGAGCAATCATTTTGAATTTAACGCCTCTTGGGGAAGAAAAAAAGAAAGAGGCACATGCGTTATTTATGCAACGTCTTTCTAAACTACATGAAATAAGTGATAGTGATGTAGAACAGTTAATTGAAATTCACCAATTAATCAAAGAAAAAATTAAGATTACCGGAGATGATGAAACGTGTTAAACCGTACAACTAGATCAGCTTATATTGATGCTTCAAAAGTGCCAAAAGGTCCGATTATTTTTGTAATGGTACTTGGAGCATTTGTAGCAATTTTAAACCAAACGCTTATGAATGTGGCATTACCTGTAATGATGGAAGATTTAAAAATAGATATGACTACTGCACAATGGTTAACAACAATCTTTATGCTCGTAAATGGTATTTTGATTCCAATTACTGCATTTTTAATGGAAAAGTTCTCAACTAGAAAGTTATTTTTGACAGCAATGTCACTATTTGCTTTAGGAACACTTATTTGTGGTATAGCACCGGGGTTTGCTTTAATTTTAATTGGTAGAGTCATTCAAGCTGCTGGCGCAGGTATTATGATGCCATTATTAACAAACGTTATCCTAAGTCTCTTTCCAATTGAAAAACGTGGCGGTGCAATGGGACTGATTGGTCTAGCTATGATGGCGGCACCTGCTATTGGACCAACATTGTCTGGGTGGATTGTCCAAACATTTTCATGGCGCTTATTATTTTTCATCGTATTACCAATAGCGGTCATTGACGTCATTCTTGCATATTTCCTATTACGCAACGTGACCAAACTATCTAAACCGAAAGTTGATATAGCATCAATTATTTTATCTACCATTGCATTTGGTGGATTACTTTACGGATTTAGTGCTGCCGGTCAGGATGGCTGGTCAGATTCGATTGTTCTTACAACTTTAGCTGTCGGTGCTGTTACAATGATTATTTTTGTATTTAGACAACTACGAATTAAGACACCAATGCTGGAATTTCGTGTTTTTAAATACACTATGTTTTCATTAACTACTGTCATAAACGTTGTCGTAACTATGGCAATGTTTGCGGCTATGCTATTAATACCACTCTATTTACAAGATGTCAGAGGATTTACTCCTATGGAATCAGGATTGTTATTATTGCCTGGAGCTATCGTCTCTGGAATCATGTCACCAATTACCGGGAAGCTTTTTGATAAAATTGGTGCACGTCCATTAGCATTACTTGGATTAGGAATTACTGCTGTAACAACTTACTTTTTTACGGATTTAACGGATTCAACAACGTATACGTTTATGATGTTATTGTACACTGCTAGAATGGTCGGTATTTCCATGATCATGATGCCGATTATGACAGCCGGATTAAACCAATTACCAAGACGTTTGTATTCACATGGTACTGCAATGGCCAATACGCTTAGACAGCTATCTGGTGCTATTGGTACTGCTTTCTTAATAACCGTAATGAGTAACCGTGCTGCTGACCATATTGCTGATTTCATGCCGAAAACAGGGATGCCTAGTGAACAGGAATTCGCAATGATTAAGGGTCTCGCAACAATTGAAGGAATAAACGATTCATTTATGGTAGCAACCGGATTTGCAATTTTAGGATTTATATTGTCGTTCTTCATTAAACGCACAAAACCAGATGCTGAGGACGATGCGTATAATCAGGAAAGAAGTCGTGAAGCAGAGGAACAAGGTAAAGTTCATGTAACACTTTGAAGCAGAGCCACAGAACAGTTAAATTAAATGTGCTGCCTTTTTACGAGGCGGCACTTTCCATTTAATCAAAAATTACAAAATAGGCAATTTCTATTGACACAAATCTACCACTGATGTATGATATTTTTTGTGACTGATTTTGGCGGCGTAGCTCAGCTGGCGAGAGCGTACGGTTCATACCCGTGAGGTCGTGGGTTCGATCCCCTCCGCCGCTATTACAAAAAGCGTAGGCAACTTCTAGGAGCCGAAGCTAGATCTAAACAAAGACCTGCTAGAGGTATAACCCTTTAGCAGGTCTTTTTCTATTGGCTTTTCCATAAATTTTGTTGCTTTTTAACCACGTAGTTTCAGTAAAATGCGACGTATTGTTGTTCTTGGATACCGCAGCCCGTATACACGGAGACTCCTGCGGGAAAGCAACAGCTGAAGACCCCGTAGGAAGTGAGTTTCTTCCGAGGAGGCTGAAGCGTTTCCCGCGGAAAGCGCAGTGTATTTCCGGAACTTTAGCCTAATCAAAAATTTATGTCGCAGTTTATGTTTTTTGTGTAAAAACAACAATTCTATTGATAGTAATTGAAATAAGAGACCCTGTCCTACAAAAAAGCAGGTACCCGCTATAAAAGTGGGTACCTGCTTTTTTTATTTATGATTATAGAGCATCCTCTATAGACAGCAGTTGCTATCCTCTTTTAGCACCTCGACCTCCACGTTTGGATTCCGTGTGCTTCTTCAAAGAGGCTAAACGGTCCTCTGAATCCTTTAGAAACTTATTCATTTTTGATTCAAAAGATTCACCGCGATCACGATTGTTTCTTTGGCGTACTGGCTTATCCTTTGCTTTCTTAATCGATAATCCAATTTTGCCATCTTTTTCGACATTAATCACTTTAACCAACACTTCATCACCAACAGTTAAGTGTTCATTAATGTCTTTAACATAGTTGTCGGCAACCTCACTAATATGGACAAGGCCAGTTTTTCCTTCCCCAAGCTCTACAAAAGCTCCAAAATTAGTGATACCTGTTACCTTTCCCTGCAGCTTGCTGCCTACTTCGATTGACATAAAAAAAATGCTCCTCCTTAAAATTTTTCAATATATAGTACTAATATATTATAGCTAAGCATATAAAAGGGTGTCAATAAGAGGGATCTTCATCAGGGATTTTAAAGATTAATTCCCCTTCTTTGGAGAAGAAATAGTTCGTCCTGGCAATTTCTAAAACATATTCCTCATCTTCCAACAGATTAATTTCTTCACGATAATTCTCTTCCTGCTTTTTCAAAGTAGCAAGCTTGTCCTGAAGCTGTTCATATTGGTCCTTTTTTTCCGCCTGAAGTGCACGCTGATTCACATGATATGTAGCCATACTACCAATAACAATAACTGTTACTATAGAAAATAACACAAGACGGCGAATTAGGCGCTTTTTCTTCTTCTTTTGTCTTTCTATATGTGCATCGTATTGCTGCATATAATTCGAATCTAATCTTGTTACCGTTTTTTTCTTTGTAGACACCTATGGCTACCTCCCCTTAAATTTAAAATACTTTAACCATTTAATACATATATTCTTCATTGTACTATAAAAACCTGCTAATTTGTGTAAAAAGTTTTGAAAGTTTTTTGGCAGGATCCGGTAGATTGTCATAAAAATCCATTTTAATGGCGTATAAATAAGCTTAACGATAAAGAGAAAAATAGTAAGCAGAAGATGGCCAATAAACAAAATAACCGTAATCAAAATCTGTATAACGTATTTAATCGGAGCAATAATAATCATTTGAACTAAATTCTTTATAAATCGATAACACATCAGAACAATTTTTATAACACGTTCCAACAACCGCTTATACAAATTAGAAGCAAGGCCCTGGTATGCTGCAAATCCTAATAAACAAGCAAGAAAAACATAAAACCTCAACTCTCCAGCATTAACACGAAATAGCACATAAAATAGAATCAATGTCTGTGAAAGCCAGAAGGAAATTTCCATAAAATACGTTAAAAAAAGTTTACCTTTCCAGTGCTTTGTAAAGCGCCTATACGTATCCTGTACCATTCCCAAATAAAAGCCAGCTATAACCATGGCAATCATAGTCATAAATTGAACACTTAGAGTCATCTAAATAGCTTGCTAAAGAACCCTTTAGCTTTCTCCTGCTGGTGTTCATCCACATAGGAAAGCTCATAGATTTTTCCTTTAATCGTAACTAAGCCTTCGCCGACATCTAAATTCTTTAGCTGGAGATTATGTCCACGAACAATTAAATAGCCCATAACAGTTTCGAGCAAAAATTCCTCATTGTCAAAGCTATCAACTTCTTTAACACCAGTAATTTCTAAGTTTTTCCGATTATTAATTTTAACATAATGGTCCTGTTGAACACGATTTACCGTTTCTTTTTCATAATAATTATTCATATGTTTCGCCCTCCTTATCATTATTACTTTATGAAAGAAGGGACAAGTATAGAACAAATCTAGTTACTAATTTTTCAGTCTATAACTTTGGATAAATTATCAGCTCGCTATAGTCACGTTTAGCTTCGTGCGGGCTAGTGGCGCTTGACGTAAGCAATAGACACAGGTCTTGCCCGCTTCGCTTTTGATTTACTAGCTACTAATTTTTTCTTCTTTAATAACCTTATATAACATCTCTGCTTCGTCTTTTTTCACAGTCTCTTTCAATACTTTCACTTCAATGGTTACCACTTTCTGGCCAAACTTAATAACTAACTCATCACCAACTTCTATAGTTGAAGATGCTTTTGCTTGATTGCCGTTGATCGTTATCCGTCCTTGATCGGCAACCTCTTTCGCTAGAGTTCGACGTTTAATTAAACGGGATACCTTTAAGAATTTATCTAATCGCAATTATAATCACTCATTTCCTTTAGCTTTATTCCAATAATTATCCATTTCCTCTAATGACGCTTCGCTAATATTTTTTCCAAGTTGTTCTAATTTTGCTTCGATATACGAAAAACGAGAAATGAATTTTTGATTGGTACGGTTTAAGGCGATTTCCGGGTTTATTTTATAATACCTTGATAAGTTAGCTAGTACAAACAAAAGGTCACCTAATTCAGATTCTATTTTATCTGTCTCTTTTTCTTTTATTGCTTCTTTTACCTCTTCTAACTCTTCTGCAAACTTTTCCCAAACACCATCAACTGAGTCCCACTCAAAGCCAACCTTTGCTGCTTTATGTTGTAGCTTAGCTGCTCTTGCAAGTGCTGATAAGCTTTTCGGCACCCCGTCAAGAACAGACTTCCGCGTGTCACCCTTTTCTTCCTGTTTAAGCTTATCCCAGTTTTGATAGACATCATCAACCGAATCTACCGTTGTATCACTAAACACATGTGGATGCCGGTGAATCATTTTATCGGTAATGGATTGGATAACGTCATCAATCATGAAATACCCGTTATCCTCGCCAATTTGACTATGTAGCATTACTTGCAGAAGAATGTCACCTAGTTCTTCAACAATTCCTTCATCATCCTGTTCATCAATAGCATCGATAAGCTCATATACTTCTTCTATTGCATATTCACGAAGTGTTTCATGTGTTTGCGCTTGGTCCCATGGACAGCCATTTGGTCCACGTAACTGTGCAATTACCTCCCTGAGGCGAGCAAACTTATGGTTTAGATGATTAGCTTTTACTGGTGGAATATAGACACTTGTTAAATTGCTTATCTCTAATGAATGATCCAATTCTTCTAATGGAACAGTTGTAACTTTTTCCTGTTTGCTACCAGCTGCTTCAACAATGGTTACCTGGTAGTCTGGTGGAAGATCTTCTAATAGAGCAAGCTTCACTTCAGATGCGATAAAACGATCATAGACCTGACAAAAAACGATATGCTGCCTAAATTCGAGCTGACTACGCTCGAATGATGTTCCATCAACAAACTGAAAGCCATCGATTGGATCTATTTTCAACGTAGTAAAAAGAGCATCTAAATAGCTTTGACCACCACTAACTTCAACAGTTATTTCGTTTTGCTCAAGTAAAAGCTGAACTGTTTTTTCAGCAAGCATTGGGTGACCAGGAACGGCATAAATGATCGTGGATTGTTTTGCTTTTTCTAGTAAATCATCTACAATGCTCTGATAAACATCTGCAAATTGATCCTGTGCCTCATAAACCTTGTCGTATGATTCGAACTTAACGCCTTCTCGTTCCAATGTTTTTACGACTGGATGATCTAACGTTCGTACATAAATCGTATTTTCAGTGTCAGTTAACTTTTTATAAACCCCAAGAGGAAGCTGGTTAATATCACCTGCGCCTAATCCTAAAACTTGGATTTTTCTATTCATTTTGTGTTCCTCCCACTATGTAATCGAATGAAAAAGGTTGCGAATGGTAGCATCGATAACGCTTTTTTCGAAAATGCTCCAGTTCTAATTAATAATAGAATATACACAATCGCACCCGTTATTGCGATAAACATAACATAAACTAGTAATTCTATGCGAGATGATAGGTTTGTAAAGGAAAATAGATAATCAATTATCCATAGGTACACCGTCATACCAATACTTGCAGTAAGAAGTGAACGCCAGTTGATCTGTTCAATATAACGCAATTTGGGCAATTTTCTTCTAAGTTCTAGTATGACCAGCACCGAAAGTACAAGCAGGCTGACAACGGTTGCTATCGCACCGCCAGTTATCCCCCAAAACGGTACCATGAATTGATTTAATATCCATTTTGCAAATAAGGCAATAAGGATAAATGCCGCAGTCCGTTTCATATACCCTAACCCATGTAGAATAGATGATCCTGTAATCGCTACCGAACAAAGTAATATAGCAGTTACAAGAATTCGTAAACTAGTTGTTCCTTTCTCATTTTCAAATAGTAAGATATTCGTTTCAGGAAAAATTGAAATTAATCCAATTGTTGCTCCAATAGCTAAATAGAGACTAAATGATAACGCACTACGAATGTAATGGTAAATGGTATCTGGGTCTTTTTGTAATTTTTCCTTTGAAATAGTCGGGATTAGTGCTAGAGCAAATGATGAACCAAGTACAGTTCCAAGCTGAATCAGTGGCTGCCCTCTATCAAAAATTCCTTTTGCTTCCATTGATTCCATTTGGGACAAGCCATATTCCTTTAAACTAGGTACTAGTGTGAATGTATCTGCGAATTGAATGACTAGCAAAATCATGTGATTTAACGCTGCTACAATTCCTAATGTTACTAGTGTTCGCACATAATAATTCCATGGAATCTCGTTTTTTTCATGGAAATAAGGTTTATGTTTAATAAAAAATAAACTAAGAATAAAGATTGCCGTGATCATTCCTGCTATCGAGGCAAGTACTGCAGCATTTCCAATTTTATATATAGTTTCTCCTTGAACGGAAATAAATACAGCAGCAAAAATAATAATACAAACACGAACAAGTTGTTCACCAACCTGCGAATAAGCTGTTGGCTTCATATAATTGCTTCCTTGTAAAACTCCTCTTATTAATGCGGAAAAAGGTAGTAATAAAAAGATAAAAGCGGCAAACCGATATATATTCGCAAGATTAGCATCTCCCACCCAAACCGCAATGGAATCTGCATTAAATAACAAGAAAATAAATATCGCTCCGTTTATACAAAATAGTATGGAGAAAATAGGTACATAAAAATTTCTGAATGAAATATTTATACCTTGTGCTTTTAAATCTACCGTCATTTTTGATATAGCAGATGGAAATCCATACAGCGATAGAACTAACGCCATACCAAGAATTGGATATACTTGTTGATAAATGTAAAATCCAATATCCCCTGTCAAATTTTGCAGAGGGATTCGGTAACCAGCGCTTAATACCTTACTGATGAGACCAGCTAATGTAAGTAGCAAGGCACCTTTAACGAACTTATTTGACTCGTTCCCATCCATGACAAACGCCTTTCCAACCGATAGTAATTTTTTATCTCATTATAGCATATATGTGAATGGAGCTTGAACCAACACTATTCCAGTTGATATAGATAGCCTTCAAAAAAAGCCAAAAACAAAAATCAACGTTTCTTCACGTTGATTTTTGTTTTCATCTAAGTAGTTTATTCCATTTGTTTTGCCAAAAAGCTGGCAGCTGTCTCAATCGACTTTTGTTCAACATTACTAAGTTGTTTATCATCTTTTGCGAACATCATAACGCAACCAATCGGGTCACCATTAGCAATTATTGGGCTTAAGCAATAGGAAGCTATTTCTTCCTCTTTGCCTTCTAAAATTTCTAATGTGGTTTTCTCAGTTTCAAAAAGTGATGACCGATTTTCCACTGCCTTTTCTAATTTCGCACCAATATTTTTATTTAAATAATCCTTCTTTGATTCTCCCGCGACAGCTATAATTTCATCACGATCACAAATAAAGACTGGATGATGGAGGGAGTCAAATAGTGCCTCTGCATATTCTTGCGCAAAGTTTCCCAACTCATTTATAGGTGAATATTTTTTTAAAATTACTTCGCCTTCTCTATCAACAAAAATTTCTAACGGATCGCCCTCTCGGATACGTAATGTTCGCCTTATTTCCTTTGGGATAACTACTCTGCCTAAATCATCAATTCGACGTACAATTCCTGTTGCCTTCATTCGATGAAGCCTCACTTTCATATGATGATCGTATCTGCTGATTTTCCACTTTTACTAAAAACAAGTTAAAAATCACCAGTTGTGGTTTTAGTATTAATCATATTGTAAGAACTATACATCGAAGCACAATTTTTCTAATGAAAAGAAAGTATACGTTGTTAATTCAACTAAATAATCAACAAAGCAAGCCACGGCCAGCTACTAGTAGCCTTTCATCATTCCGCTTTTTATTTTATTCATCTCGATTGACCGAGTGTAATTGTTTGATAAAATCTTCAACTATCTCATAATGTTGGTGATTTACTTCACGTGACCACTTATACGATATTTTTAATTTTTGATTTTCCGTACCAAGCTGGATCCCTCGACCAAATGTATTGGCAAGTGTGAATAATTTCGATCCATCGATTTCCTGGCTACGATTTTCATCTACGAGCATTTCAATCTTTTTGTTCTTTTCACTGATTGATTCGACCTTCTGCCGTTTGGCATGCATTTTTAACGAGGAAACGATAAACAGATTTGCTACTTCCTCTGGATAATCACCAAACCTATCGATCAATTCCTCCTTCAATTCCTCTATATCGTCAGTGTTGTCGACAGTTTGGAATCGTTTATACATATCGATTTTCTGTTTTTCATCTTTTATATACTCATCTGGAATATATGCATCTAAATCCAATGCCAGTTCTGGTTCGAACGGTTTTATGTCATCTATTTCTTTTCCAGCTTTTCGTGCATCTATTGCATCTTTTAGCATTTGTGAATACATATCAAATCCGACAGAATCTATAAACCCATGCTGTTGTGCACCTAATAAGTTCCCTGCACCACGAATCGATAAGTCCCGCATTGCAATTTTAAATCCTGATCCGAGCTCAGTAAATTCTTTTATGGCCTGCAATCGCTTCTCAGCAACTTCTGTTAATACTTTATCTTTTTGATATGTAAAATACGCATAGGCGACACGATTTGACCGTCCAACTCGTCCCCTTAGCTGATACAACTGACTTAGTCCCATACGATCGGCATCATAGACAATTAACGTATTTACGTTTGGAATATCTACACCCGTTTCGATAATTGTCGTACTAACGAGAACATCAAATTCCCCCTCTAAAAAGGAGAACATAACACTTTCTAACTCGGTCTCATTCATTTGGCCATGTGCAATTGCAATTTTTGCATCATCGACTAACATACCGATTTCCCGGGCAATAGCATCAATATTTTCAACACGATTAAATAAGAAAAATACTTGTCCTCCCCTGGCCATTTCACGTTCAATTGCTTCCCTGATAAACACTGGATTGTATTCCATAACATATGTTTGAATAGGAAAACGATTTTCAGGCGGTGTCTCGATTACCGAGAGATCACGAACACCTAGCATCGACATGTGAAGGGTTCTTGGAATTGGTGTCGCTGTTAATGTAAGTACATCAACATTTGTTTTCAATTGCTTGATTTTTTCTTTATGCTTCACACCAAAACGTTGCTCTTCATCGACTACTAGCAAACCTAAATCATGGTATTGTAAATCTTTTGATAGTATACGATGGGTACCGATAACAATGTCAACTAACCCTTTTCTTATCCCATCAATAGTATCTTTTTGTTGTTTTTTTGTTCGGAATCTACTTAATAGACCAATATTGATAGCATGATCCTGGAATCGTTCACGAATTGTTTCAAAATGCTGTTGTGCTAGAATTGTCGTGGGAACTAATATAGCAACCTGTTTCCCGTCTGCTATAGCCTTAAAAGCAGCACGTATCGCTACTTCCGTTTTCCCATAACCTACGTCACCACAGAGCAATCGATCCATTGGTCGTTCTTTTTCCATGTCTTGTTTGATTTCGTCAATACACCTTAACTGATCCTCCGTTTCCTGATACGGAAATGAGGCTTCAAACTCACGTTGCATCTCAGAATCCGGTGAATACGCATACCCTTTCTTTGCTTCTCTTTCTGCGTAAAGCTTGATTAAATCATCAGCAATATCTTCAACGGACGATTGGACTTTTCTTTTTACCTTTGCCCATTCACTACCGCCTAATTTATACAGTTTAGGCTCTTTTCCTTCTGAGCCAACAAACTTTTGTACTAAATCGATTTGATCAATTGGTACGAATAGCTTGTCATCACCAGAGTACTTGATTAGCATATAATCCTTGTGTAAATCATTAACTTCCAACGTTTCAATTCCTAAATATCTACCAACACCATGATTTGCATGAACAACGTAATCCCCAACCTTTAAATCCTGGTAGTTCTTAATTCGTTCAGCATTCGATATTTTTTGTTTTTTCCTTGTTCGTTTTGATCGTTTTTTGAACAATTCATTTTCTGTAATGATGACTAGCTTATGCATTGGAAACTCTATACCACTACTAATATTTCCAACAGCTATAGTCGGTTTCTTAACCGGTAGCTCTAATTGCTTTGTGACCGCTACCTCCATATCATAATCGGTAAAAATAGATTGGACTTTTTCTGCCCGTTTTTTATCGGGGGCCAGTATAACAACAGAAAAATCCCCTTTTTCCCAACGTTTTAACTCATTTTTAAACAAATGCATTTGACCATGAAATTCCTGCATAGCTCTTGACGATAAATTAATAATATTCTGTGGCTGTGTATTTGGTATATGTCGTAAAAATACAGACAAATACAATCGTTGATGATGCAATTGATTCCATACATCATGCCAATCAAATGAAAATCTACTTTCCCTGACCATTTGATTCGATTCCAGAAGACTGTTATACCATTCCGCTTCTTCCGTATCTAAATTGGTAGCTGTTTCTTGTATTCTGCTCATTTCATCCATAATAATTAGGCCATTTAATGGCAAATAATCTAATAAACTAGCAGGATTTTTATAGAGGAATCCAATATATTTGTACATTTCCTGAAAATGTTCTAGGTTTTTTAAACGACCTATGTCGTGCTCCATTACCTCGATTAGCTTTTCTTTAGCATCGTTGGTTTTTAACTTTTTTAGTGTTGCTGCTAATGCATTTTCTAAACGTTCAGCGCCTGCAATAATATCTTCTTCCGTTAAAAGCAGCTCCGTGGCAGGGCCAATAGTAACTTCTTTTTTCTGTTCTAAAGATCGTTGTGTTTCTGCATCAAAATAGCGTATAGAGTCAATCTCATCGTCAAATAACTCTATACGGATTGGGTGCTCTTCTGTAACTGGATAAATATCAATAATGCCTCCACGCTGACTGAATTCTCCAGGCGTATTTACCATTGTCGCACGTTCATAACCCATATCTACAAGTGATGTTAAATATGCTTTTATATTTATTTCTTCCCCATAACTAAATCTCAGTTGATAATTTTGAAAGTAGCTAGGAGGTGGTAAAATGCGTTTTAATGCTGCAACAGGAGCTATTAATATCCCTGAGTCCCTTCTTGTCCATGCTGTTAAAGACTCTATACGCTGGCTTCTTAATTCAGGACTAGCAATAGCAATTTCTGAAGCTATCAATTCATTTACAGGGTACAAATGAATATCTTGCTCCCCGACCAATTCCGCTAAATCATCATATAATTGCTGCGCTTGGACTAATTGATGCGTAACCAGTAATACTGGTTTATTAGTGGACTCATTAATTATGGAAACAAGTAAACTTCGTGCAGAACCTGCCAATCCCGCAACAAGCTGCTCATTCATCCCACTCGAAATACCACTTATAATGGATTGTATATCTTCCTTTGATTGTAAATAATTATTAATACCTTTCATTGTAAACCCCCACAGTAATCATAGCGATCCATCCTTCTCGTACTGATCAGGATTTATATAAGCTCGCCCTAACAAGCGCAAAAATGCCTTGGCTGGAGACCAAAGCTTTTACTCAACGCTTTTATTGTATGAAAAAATCTAATTCATGATAATGTGGATTTGTTCCTAACGACTCTTCACAACTTTCGCAAATTGTCTTAATATGAACATCTCCATTTTCCTGATATGCAATCATTTCTTTTTTATCCTCAATCGATAATTTATCTAAACCAAGCATTGATGTATCAACAACTTGCTGATCGATTTTCCCGAGCATTTGCCCACAATGCCTACATTGATAGACAAAAGACATAAAACAAACCTCCTCGAATAAACATGGGGTACCTATAGGTTTATCCGAAAAGCTGTTTTTTATACGTTAGGCTCTTTTCGTAAACATTGTTATTATTTAGCTATACCCGTCCCTCAAACACAGGCCTTCCTACGGGTGAACGGTGAGCCTCCTTGTATTCGGTCGCTCAAAGTATTTTATAAACTTTATCTTCACACATAACAATTTTTCATACAACAACCATACGTTAATTAACTATCCAGTGGTGACTGATCGCAAAAACGTTCGATTCTACATTCCTACAATATGTATCAACTATTAAAATCATTCATTACATCAATAAAGTCACGGTTAAACCACGCTTCACATGCATCTGCTGATTTTTTAATACTTGATAGAACATCCTCGTGTTCTTCTTTTGGAAACGAACCAAGTACATAATCAACAACCGGAATAGGTGAAATAGGACGTCCTATACCAATTCTGATACGTTTAAACTCTTTTGTACCTAAGTGATCAATCATCGACCGAATCCCGTTGTGTCCACCATGCCCGCCTTTTTCTCGCAAGCGGATTTTTCCGGTTGGAAGATCTAAATCATCATAAATAACAAGAACATCTTCCATATCAATATTATAAAAATCCATTAACGGCCGTATTGCTTCACCTGACAAGTTCATATACGTTTGTGGTTGCAACAGAATGACTTTTTCGCCTGCAACATGCTCCATAGCAAATTTACCATTAAATTTTGTTTTGCTTAGATCCCAATGAAATCGATTTAACAGTTCATCAATAACCATAAAGCCAATATTATGACGAGTATTCTGGTATTTTTTACCTGGGTTACCTAATCCAACTATACATTTCATTTGTTTTCTTCCCTTTTAGATGATCTTCTTTTCATTGTAATTATTTTTGTAATAAAAATAAAGGATTATATATACAACTAACCCCCCTATAAGATTAACCCCGTCTTATAGGAGGGCAGATATAATATGGTTTAAATCATTCTATTATCGATCGTCCTGAGCGTCACCCTTACGATCAACTAATTCCGGTTCTGCGTTTTCATCTGGAGCTTCTTCAACATCGTCTAGTGTGTCAGGCGGTATTACTGTAGCAATTGTTGTTTCAACATCATCAAGAAATTCATAGTTTTTCGCAGTAGGAATATCTGCGATTGCAATACTATCACCAACTCCTAGATTAGATATATCAACAGAAATTTCATCCGGAATATTACCTGGTTTTGCGCGAACCTGAAGCTCATACAATGGCTGCTGTAAGACCCCACCATCTTTAACACCTTCTGCTTCACCTTCCAAATGAAGCGGTACTGCGACATCCATTTCTTCTGACATATTTACAATATAGAAGTCAACATGGACCAATTCATCTTTAATTGGATCCATTTGATAGTCATGCAACATTACATCTACAGGTTTACCATTTTCGATATCAAGTGAAATGATTGCATTTCGACCTTCATCACGGACTGTTTTTACTAAATCTATACTATCTACAGCAATAGATTTGGCATCTTTTTCTTTCCCATAAACAACTCCGGGAACATGTCCATTCTCTCTAATTTTCCTTGTAGTTGATTTTGCATGATCTTCTCTTTCAGTTGCTTTAAGTTTTACTGCCATGTTCATCACCCTCCAATTATTTGAAAACTTAAACTTGTTAAGTTTTATAACCATTAGAATTACTGTCTATCGATGTTTATTCTATCTTTCTTATCAAGCATTAAATGCCTATAATAGATATTTCCCGAATCAACATATTTCTAAACCTTTAATCGAACAGGATACTTACAGATTGTAATTCGTGAACACGGATAATTGCTTCACCAATTAGTGGAGCTACCGATAATTGCTTAATATTTTCAATTTGCTTTTCTTCTGGAAGCGGAATTGTATTGGTTACTATCAGTTCCTCTATTTTCGAATCCTTAATACGTTCAATAGCAGGACCCGATAGTACCGGATGTGTGCAACAAGCATAAACGGCTTTGGCACCATTTTCAATTAATGCATTAGCCGCAAGCGTGATTGTCCCTGCTGTATCGATAATGTCATCAATTAAAATTGCGGTTTTTCCTTCAATGTTACCTACAATATTCATTACTTCTGCAACATTGGGGCGTGGTCTACGTTTATCAATAATGCCAATTGGTGCTTTTAACCGTTCTGCCATTTTTCGTGCGCGGGTTACACCACCGTGATCCGGTGAAACGATTATTGGATCTTCAACATCTTTCTTAATAAAGTAATCAGATAGGATCGGCACACCTTGCAAATGGTCAATAGGAATATTGAAAAATCCTTGAATTTGCGGTGCATGTAAATCAAGTGTTATAACCCTATCAGCTCCAGCGGTTTCATAAAGATTTGCAACAAGCTTTGCTGCAATAGGCTCTCTTGCACGTGCTTTACGATCTTGTCTTGCATAACCATAATATGGCATTACAATATTAATTGATCTAGCAGAAGCACGTTTCAATGCATCAATCATAATAAGTAATTCCATGATGTGTTGATTAACAGGAGAACATGTCGACTGAACTACATAAACGTCACATCCGCGTATACTCTCTTCAATATTAATTTGAACCTCACCATCACTAAATGTTGAAACAGTACACTCACCAAGCGTTGTTCCAATATGGCTCGCAATATCTTCTGCTAGTTTACGATTTGAATTCAATGAGAAAACTTTTAAAGATGGATCCTTATAGCTTGATGCCATGGTGTAAAACCCTCCGTTAATCTTATTTTCTATTTTTTATTTTTGATGCATAGCCTTCTTTATTTGTTTGTCTAGCTCGCGCAACAGATAACGAATCCTCTGGTACATTTTTCGTTATTGTTGACCCCGCTGCAACATATGAACCTTTACCAACAGTTACTGGCGCAATTAGATTTGAGTTACATCCGATAAATGCATCATCTTCAATTGTTGTTAAAAATTTATTTTTACCATCATAATTGACTGTAATTGTTCCACATCCAATATTTACATTGCTTCCTACATCCGCATCACCAATGTAGCTTAGATGAGAAACTTTACTTTTGTCGCCTAATGATGATTTTTTCACTTCTACAAAGTTGCCTATTTTCACTTCATTACCAATCGATGCTTCTGGTCGGATATGAGCAAATGGGCCAATCTTTACACGATCACCGATTTGGCTATCATTAGCGACACTCTGTTTGATAACGGTTTCCTCACCAATCATGCAGTTAGAGATTTCCGTATGGGGACCAATTTCTGCATTCGTCTTAATGGTAGACTCCCCATTGATAATCGTTCCAGGATGGATTAAGACATCCTGTTCAATTGTAACATCCGGGCCAATATACGTGTTATCTGGATCAATAATTGTCACACCATTACGCATATGTTTTTCATTAATTCGTTTTTTCATTACTTGCTCGGCTTGAGCCAATGCAACACGATCGTTAATACCAAGTGTTTCTTCAAAATTTGGTGTTAAAAATGCACTAACTTTTTCGCGTTTATTTCGTAAAATTTCAATTACATCCGGCAAATAATATTCACCTTGAGCGTTATCGTTTGATACTTCTTTTAACGCCTCAAAAAGTGCTTTGTTATCAAAACAATAGGTCCCGGTATTAATTTCATTCACACGAAGCTCTTGAACACTCGCATCTTTATGTTCAACAATTCGTTCAACTTCACCAGACTCATTACGAATTACTCTGCCATAACCAGTTGGATTAAGGACTTCTGTTGTCAATATCGTTGCTTTAGCACCCTCTTTTTCATGGTGATTAAACAGCGCTTGATACGTTTCATCCGTAATTAAAGGGGTGTCTCCGCAAACTACAATGGTCGTCCCATCCTTACCATTTAAAATTTCTTCTGCTTGTTGAACAGCATGTCCAGTTCCAAGCTGCTCTTCTTGCACAACAAATTTACTCGCGTCTCCTATTTTTTCAACAACTTTGTCAGCACCAAACCCAACAATTGTAACCATGTCATCTAGTTGTACTGCCTTCACTTGATCTATTACATGTTGCACCATTGGTCGCCCCATCACTGGGTGAAGTACTTTATATAATTTAGACTTCATCCTAGTTCCTTGACCTGCTGCTAAAATAACAGCATATCGTTTTACCATGAAGTAAACCTCCATTCTAATTATCCATTATGAATATATCTTAAAAAGGGGATTATTTCAACAGATACAAGTAGATGAAGGCACGTGAGTTTATATGTTAATGGTATTAATTTTTTGTTAAATATGGGAAATTATTCTATGCAAAAAAAGAAGGCTAATCCAATTAAGATTAGTCCTCTTGTTGTGTACATCTTAGGAAGCACCTGCTTCCTCGTATTCAACTTCTGCTTCACCAGCATTGCGGTACTCTTCTAGTACAGCATCTTGAATTTTTGCACGTGTGTTCGAATTAATCGGATGTGCAATATCCCTGAATTCGCCGTCGGGAGTGCGTTTGGATGGCATTGCTACAAATAATCCATTATTACCGTCAATAACGCGGATATCATGGACTACAAACTCTTGATCCAAAGTAATCGATGCAATGGCACGCATTCTTCCTTCTGTAGCGACGCGGCGTAATCTTACGTCAGTTACTTCCATGATGTTTCACCACCTTTTCCCTTTTAGCTTATTACCAATATTCAACAAAACATTGATAAATCCTGCCTAATTTTAAAAAAAATTTAAATAATTACACATAAAAATAGTAAAAAATAAAACCTTTCCCTTATTCAGAAAGATTTTATCTAAAACTCAACCTTGTTTTTGGGTGAAATTTCCAGGAAGAACTTGAATCTGTTTTTGCTTTATATCTACATTTGATATTTTAACTAATGATGTATAATTCTCAACGACACGGTCTTCTTCCTCGTCATCAGCCTCTGCAAGCACTCCAATAGCTTTTACATTAGCATTAAACTCAGCTAGCAGGCTGGTCATCCCTGTGATTGTACCTCCCGCTTTCATAAAGTCATCAATGATACAAACGTTTGCTCCTTCCTGTAAGCTTCTTTTCGGCAATACCATTGTTTGAATTTTGCGAGACGATCCTGAAACATAATTAATACTTACAGATGACCCTTCAGTTACCTTTGGATCTCTACGGACAATGACAACTGGAACATCTAAAAATGATGCTACTGCATATGCTAAAGGAATACCTTTGGTAGCTACCGTCACTACCACGTCAATTTCCGCTTCAGAAAATGCCGATCCAAGTACACGCCCAATTTGATTAACCATTTTTGGATTACCTAAAATATCGCTCATATATAGATAGCCACCTGGAAGGATTCTCACTGGCTCCTCCAATGTACGGCAAAGTTTATCAATAAACTGAAGACTACTTCGTTTAGAGAAGCCCGGAATGTACCTAACCCCACCTGCCGCACCAGCTACCGTTTGCAGATGTCCGATACCTTCCTTTTGAAAAACTTTATCTACAATCACGAGATCCTCACTGATAGATGATTTAGCAGCCTGAAACATGTCTGTAAAATATGGTAATGACTTAAGTTGTTTTGGATTTTCCAAAAAATAATTTGTCATTGAGACTAACCGTTCGCTTCTTTTCATTACACAACACCTCTAAAAACCGAATATTTTCTAATAAATATATCACTTTTATACGTATTTAAGCAAGTGCTAACGGCGATCAAGGAGCTGTACAATGTATACTTCTTCACAAAAGCCTCTTAATCCATTATATATACGCTTCGCTTTACTATAATGCTCGACTAAGCCAACTACTGTTGGACCACTCCCACTCATCAATACACCTGTCGTTCCCGCCCTGACCATTTTTTCCTTTATACGCTGAACAGTTGGAAATAATGAAAATGTTACACTCTCCAGTGCGTTCCCTACATTCTCACACAGTTTTGTAAAATCATTTTCTTCCATCGCACGAATGATCCTTTGAGTATTTGGATGTATAAGTTCTTCTGCATGTACATGTTGAAAAATTATTCTTGTTGATACACCAATATTAGGCTTGGCTAACACCACATAACACTGCGGAGGCGGAGCTATGTCACGAAGGATTTCCCCGTGCCCCGTAGCTAAGGCCGTTTTACTATAGATACAAAATGGTACATCTGATCCAATAGCACCTCCCAATTCGGCAAGCTCAGCCAGCGTTGCACCAACGGACCACATCCGGTTTAGCCCACGTAATACTGCAGCTGCATCGCTACTACCTCCACCTAACCCTGCCGATACAGGAATATTTTTTTCTATATCGATCCGAACACCTCGATTAATATGGTACTTATTTTTAAAAGCAAACGCCGCCTTATATGCCAGATTCCGTTCATCATTTGGAACATACTGATTATCTGCAGACACCTCAATACAATCCTCGTCTAAAGGATGTAATTCTACTCGGTCGGCTAAGTCGATGGAAGTCATAATCATTTCGACTTCATGAAAACCATCATCCCGCTTACCAAGGACGTCTAGCGATAAATTAATTTTGGCTGGCGCTTTCTCAAAAAGAACCATCTCCGTCACCCACTTTATAAATCTATACCAAATTGTAACATAATAAAAAAGCGGAGGCGACTGTTCATAAGCGGACGCATTAACAAAGCCTCATAAAGCGCATCGGTTTGGCGCCTAGAGTGTCCCTTGCTTATGACGGAACGAAAGCATCTAGGATCCGCAGCTGGATCAACGTGGGAGATGACTGATTTAGGGGTTGATGGTCTTACTCTCGGAGCGATGCTTTCTCTCTCGGGTTAATATTCTTTCTCTCGGGGTGATGTTCGTATACAAAAAGGCAAACCCTTAGGGTCTGCCTCCTTTTTGCATGTTCTGCTCGGCCATTTCAATTGCTCGCTTTACCATGTTTCCGGCATCTCGTGCTTTGATGCCGCCCCATCCCTCTTTTTGAACTGTGTCGTAAAAACCTAACTCTTTGGCAATTTCTTCTTTCAATTGGTCTGACATCATGCTACGTCTTCCCATGAAAGAACAACCCCTTTCCAACCTAAGCTTACCTTCTTACGACAATCTTAGCTTGTGCCATTCAGTTAAACATACACCCGTTATATGTATGCAAAAAAGGAAAATTTTAATTTAATGATCCAATTGATATTGCTTCAGCATATCTTCTAGTTTAAGTGCTAAGCTTAATTTACCTTTTATTTTAAGTTTTCCTGTCATGAATGCCTTTGAGCTATTAAGGTCGCCTAACAAAAACAATTTAAAATGCTTTTCTTTCATTTTTAATATACAATCCGCTTCGTTTTCAGCTGAAAAATGTACGGTTGCCTGTTGATCAGCAAACACCATCTGATATACTCCGTTTTCTTCATCAAGAATTTGAAATTCATAAACGGCGTTAACATCCTTATATGGCTCCTTTTTCAGCCGTAACTGCTCATCAATGAATTGCCAAATTTCTTTTACTGTACTATTTTTGATCGAAATCATTCTCATATCCCCAATTTTACAATTTTCTAACAAATTATATTAAAAATATAAGCAGTAAACAAATGTTTACTGCTCCAATATCATCGCTTTTGTACGTTCATCTAGGAAGCTTAGTTCTACAGTTTCTGTTAAAACATCTGCATAGCTGTATGAAACGCGTTCAAACGCATTTTCATCTTGATCTAACTCAACAACGAAAACGGAAGGATACGTTTCTGCTAAAATACCACTTCGTTCAATAGTCTTACGTCTTCCACCATTAGCTCTTAATTTAAGCCGTTGACCAATCTGACCTTCAAGACCTTGCTTAATTTCGATTAAAGTTTTAGCCACTATACTCCACCTCACTGTGTTTATTATATCACATGCTTGTATAACAGTCAAATGAAACTTTATATTATAACAATATACCTTTTTTCCTGTCAACACTGAAATACAATTTTGTCCATTATTATTTCATAAATGTTAAAATTTATGTATATTTTTTAAAATTAATTTGGCTGATGAGTTGTATGCATCAGCCATTTAATTATTCATAATCAGTCGATTCCTCTTCCAAATACGGCATTCCGGTTCGAAGGAGACCTCTCGTTTCCACTCCACCCATTCCCTTTTCACCTGTTAATGTATTCCGTAATGCATCCCACACACTAACCTTTTCCATAAAAGGCGTATACGCAATTTTTGCAGCGATATATACAGGATCAAGTGCATGAATATTGATTCTCGAAGGCGAACTGGCAAAATTCGCACCCGCACGGATTAACGATTCAAAATGGGATTGGCAAGCCCCCGCAAAAATTACTAATTGATCTAAATGAGGGACTATATTTCTAGCCGAACGGACTGTTTCAGCAAAATATTTTGAATGACGATAAGCGCGAAGATCACTTTTCAAACCTTTATTCTTTGAAAATGAATCATGCCCCGTAATAACAATAATATCTGGTTGAATTTTCTCTATTAACGGACCAATTTCAAACGGCATTTCCTTCTCATCTACATGGACACCATGAACCTGCAATCCGATCCGTTGATATAATTCTATACACTTTCTTAAATACATTCGGTCACCATCTATGTGCAAAACCTTTGCTGGCAATTGGAAAAACCTCGATGGATAATGATACCCTTCCGTTGTTTGATAATCTCTTTTTTCCTTCATTAGTTGATAATCCTGACGAAATAAACGATAGGAAAATTCCTCTTGTTCCTTAACAGATTTCCGCCTTTTCTCTAATTCCCGGTCCTGTACTCGTGCTAGATCATCAATCGGCGCATCAGCCTCTAAACGAATGTCTTCACCATGGATGATGACATTACCATCTGTTTGTGATGCCACGCGAAACAATAAATCATGATTATATGATGTACGTGTCACTAAATCTCCTGTTGTAAAATCCATTAGTCCACCTCACAAGCTTTCTATCTGTGAAAGCATTCGCTACTATCAATAGCCTATGTGAGGTGTAACTGCTATGTGCCTATTGATTTTAAAAATGAGCTGATAATGTATATCGGGGGAATTGGATTGTATTTCCATAAAAATACAATTATTTATCCATTATTTACTTAAATATAGAAAAATAAGCCGTCACCACATAACTGCAGCAATAGCTTATTTATTCCTTAAATTCCGCGAAAAAATGCATTGGCCAACGTTGCAAATTCTTCCATGGTCAATGATTCTCCGCGCCGCGTACCATCTATTCCTATGTTCTCTAATATGGTTGAAATGGTCTCTTTATTGTATTTTTCTTTAAAATAACTGGTTAAATTATTTCGTAACGTTTTTCTTCGTTGTGCAAAACACGCTTGTACAATGCTGAAGAAATAATCTTCATCTAACACATCTACAGGTGGCTTTGTTCTTGTCGTAAGTTTTAAAATACTTGAATCAACATTCGGCTGTGGCATAAAAACGCTTTTCGGTACATGCATGACCACCTCAGCGTGCGTATAATATTGCATTGCAATCGTTAAGGATCCATAGCTTTTTGTATTCGGACTTGCTGCCATTCGTTCTGCAACTTCCTTTTGAATCATCACCGTAAAACCAGAAACTGGAAGCCTGTTGCGCAATAAATTTGTCAAAATTGGCGTTGTAATATAATACGGTAGATTAGCTACAATATGAACCTCCTGATCAGGTGCAAAGTTAGCCTCAATTACTTCTTTAACATCCGCTTCTAAAATATCCTGGTGAATCACAGTAACATTGTTATAATCAGAAAGTGTATCCTTCAGAATCGGTAGTAGCCGCTGATCGATTTCAAATGCAACTACATTTTTAGCATGAATTGCTAGTTGTTCAGTCAACGCTCCAATCCCGGGACCAATTTCAATAGTCCCTGTTTCCTTGTTTATCCCTGCATGTTTTATAATATTTTCAAGTATATTAACATCAATCAAGAAGTTCTGCCCTAGGCTTTTCTTAAAGAAAAAGCCATACTTCTTGAGAATTTCTTTTGTACGTGTCGGTGTTGCAATATGCTTTTTATTCGTCATTACTTTCCTCCTGAAGTACCTGCTTGATCGTTTGAACAAACTGTGAATGGGTTATTTGAAACATGGTTAGCCGTTTCAATAATTGCTTTCCGTTAGTATGCCCAATTTGTAAGATCTCTCCAAGTCTGTCTCTTCTTGAACTAGCTTTTGAACCGCCAATAAGCCCATAATCAATCAGCTCTTCTTTCGTTATCTCGGTTGTTTCACTTACTTTTAATTCATAAACATCCTGTAATGCTTGTTTAATTGTTGAAATCGACGCATGTTCTATCCCAAGGCTGTTGTTATGAGGGTTTCTCGCCCTTGCCTCATCACGTGTCAAGAATGCATGCTTACATCCCGGTACAGCTTGATCAACAATATGACGGATTCGTTCTCCAGGATAATCCGGATCGGTAAAAATTATTACGCCACGTTTATCTTTAGCATGTTGTATTTGGTTAAGAATCGCTTCGTTTATCGCAGATCCATTCGTTTCAATTGTATCGGCATCAACAGCTTGACGAATTTTTGCTGTATCATCTCGGCCTTCTACTACAATAACTTCTTTTATTTTCAATATTAATTCCTCTTTCTTAAACTATAAAAAATACTCTTACCATTTTAACACGGTAAGAGTATCTTTATCATTTATTTACTCAATTATTTTTACCTTTACATTCTTTCTACCAAAGCTATAAGCATCCGCTTTTGTTGGTACGTGTACATCAATATGGTTTCCAGAGAATCCGCCTGTGTCTGCTGCAATTGCATAACCATAGCCTTCCACCCATACTTTTGATCCTAATGGGATAACACTTGGGTCCACTGCAACTACCTTAGCATTCGGATTTGCTTGTAAATCAACTCCTGTAGCAGTATGGCCAGAACATCCACCGCAATCTGCTGTAAATGCAGTTGCAGTCATATACAACACTTTGCTATTCGAGTCATTACTACGAGATACTTGTTCTACAACTGGCTCAGGTTGTTTTGTTCCAATTGCTACAACACGGTTTTCACTTTCTTCTTTTACCTTTTCACTAATCAATTCACGGCTAACTTCCTTACCGTTTTCCATGACTACCTCATATTCCTTAACAACCGTTCCTTTTTTACCTTCATCAAGCACTTTCTCTTTTCCCTTTACTAGTGAAGCATCTTTTTTAGTCTCTGTTTTAAATGCAACCGTTTCTTCTACAACATCTGTGACCTTTTCAACACGAACAATTTTGACCTTTGTGTCTTTCGTTACTTTTTCATCTTTAGCGGGTTTAATTTTATCCAATTCATTTAGTGTAATATTATTTTTATGTATTAGTTCTTTAACAGTACCGCCATTGGCCCAGACTTTTCTTTCATTTCCACCATCATTGATTGCAACCTTAAATCCCAGGGAAACAGACACCTTTAATCCATCTTTAATTGCATCATCACGTTCTTGTGATACTTCGTCATGCTCTGAAAAAGAAAGCTTATTATCCGCTAAAAAGTCTCCTACTGTATCAAGTGTCGTGAAGTATTCTTTTTCTTTTCCATCAATTGATACAATAACCTGTTTTGCTTTTTCGTAATTCAACTTCATACCGTCTTCAATCTTAGCATCTACATTAACCGATAGTGCATCATGCTTCCCAACATCAATACCTAAATCTGCAAGCAGTTCTCCAACAGTATTTGCGTGTGTCTTTACTGTGCGTTTTTCTCCGTTTTCTGTTAGGTCTACTTCTGCTTTCGTAGCTTCAAATAGTAACAAACTAGAAAAAACAACAAGTGCCAATACACCAATACTAGAAATAACCAGCTTCTTTTTCGACGCCGGCAATAGCTTTGAAATAATCTTCATGCTTCTTGCCTCCTTATATCGTAATCGATTATAGTAACATCCATATGCAAAGTCAAAGTTATTCCGATTACGGTTTGTTTACAAAAAGGTTACATTTAATAAAATATTAGTTATCACCTTTCTACTAACAGTGCTATAACCCTTGGTATAATTATATTTAATTGTTTTTGAGTGCATTAAAAAAAGAGACCAGTATTAGCACCAGTCTCAAAAAGAATAACCATTTTCAGCATATTTCATTACATAAAAATTACGACATGTTACATTCTTTTTCACGTTTATTTTTTAATATTAAAGAGAGAAAAAGCGTTTTCTGTTGTGATTTTACTAATTTCATCGAATGACATTTCTCTTAGTTCAGCAATCTTTTCCGCTACCAGTTTTACATATGCAGGCTCGTTGCGTTTACCGCGATTTGGATGGGGTGCAAGAAATGGTGCATCGGTTTCTACTAATAAACGATCCAATGGCACCTGTTGGGCTACTTCTTTAGGTAGTGGTGCATTTTTAAATGTTACAGGTCCCCCAAGTGATATATAAAAATTCATATCTAAACATGTTTGCACATAACGAGCTGAATCGTTGTAACAATGCATAATACCACCAACTTGTTTAGCATCTTCCTCCTGCATAATTTCTATAATATCTTCTGTTGCCTCACGATTATGAATAATAATCGGCATGTTCACTTTTTTTGCAAGTCGGATTTGCTTGCGGAAAACTTCTTTTTGTACCTCTTTTGGTGACTTGTCCCAGTGATAATCAAGCCCCATTTCACCTATTGCCACAACTTTTGGATGGGAAGAAAGCTCCTCGATCCACGCTAATTCTGCATCGGTCATATCAATCGCATCAACAGGATGCCAGCCAACAGCAGCATAAATCGTTTCATTTTGTTCAGCAATTTCAATCGCTAGTGGAATGGTTTCTCGGTCAAATCCGACAACAACCATATATTTTATGCCTGTATCAAATGCACGCTTTATTACTTCATTACGATCTTCGGTAAATTGTGTTGCGTTTAAGTGTACGTGAGTATCGAATAGCATCATATTACTCCTTTATTTTTGTAAGTAGTCAATTATAGCAGCTGCTTTAACCTTTTCACAATTTGACACTAGAGATCAGATGACAGAAAAACTAACCTCCATAACTATTATTTATTAAGGCAAAAGTTTGTTGTTATTACACAAAAAACATAGAATGTAACGTAAATTTTTGATTGGGCTACCGTTCCGGAAATACACTGCGCTTTCCGCGGGCAACGCTTCAGCCTCCTCGGAAGGACCCCACTTCCTGTGGGGTCTTCAGCTGTTGCTTTCCCGCAGGAGTCTCCGTGTATTTCCTCCACTTTTGTTGTGCCTTTTTAATTCTAATTTATTTTTAAGAACCTAGAAAAGCAAGTAAATATATTAATATTTACTTGCTAGCAGCCCGTATACACGGAGACTCCTGGGGGAGATGAGGCTCATCAGCCGACCTAAGGATCGCGAAGTGTATACGGGCTGCGGTATCCAGGGACAATAATATTTAGACACATTTTGCCTGAAACTACGAAGCTAAAAAGCAACAAGGTTTACGAAAAAAGCCTTTTATTATAACAAAAGGCAAACCCCTAAAAATTAGGTGTTTGACCTTTTACAATTTTATTTTACAATAGATCCATTTGGCAGTGTCTGTTCAACTGTTGCAAGTGAAAGCTTACCATCAGCATCTTCACCAGAAAGAATCATTCCCTCTGACATTTCACCACGTAATTTCACTGGCTTCAGATTTGTTACACAGATAACTTTTTTACCAGTAAGCTCCTCTGGCTGATAATGTTCAGCAATTCCCGAAATCACCTGACGTTTTTCAGTTCCTAAATCTAGTTGAAGTTTTAACAATTTGTCAGCCTTTTTCATTTTTTCTGCTTTGACGACCTCAGCTACACGCATGTCAAGCTTCATAAAGTCATCATAAACAATCTGTTCTTTCTGTTCTTGTTCTTTAGCTTGTTCTTCTTTTTTCTCAGCTGCCGGATTCTGCATCATAGCCTTGATCGTTTTAATCTCGTCTTCCACATCTAATCGAGGGAAAATCGGATCACCTTTTACAACCTTCGTTCCAGCTTTAATTTGACTAGTTTTATGAACACTATCCCATTCTGTTAATGAATCGTCCTGAATGCCCAATTGTCTAAAGATCTCAGCCGGTGCTTCTGTCAAGAATGGCTGTAGCATCACAGCAGCAACACGTAATGATTCAGCTAAATGTGCCATTACATTGCCAAGACGTGCTTTTTGACTGTCATCCTTCGCTAGAATCCATGGTTCCGTTTCGTCAATATATTTATTTGTTCGACTAATTAATTGCCACAATGATGCTAATGCAACTGAAAATTGCATGTTATCAAGAGCATCTTCCACTTTAGCAATTGTCTCTTCGGCAAACTGTTCGAGTGACTGATCTACATCTGTTTCAGAGGCAACATATGCTGGGATTTCACCATTAAAATACTTCTCAATCATTGCAACTGTTCTATTTAATAAGTTACCAAGGTCATTGGCTAGGTCAAAGTTTGTCCGTTCAACGAATCCCTCTGGTGTAAATACACCGTCAGAGCCAAATGGAACCTCACGTAATAAATAATAACGTAATGCGTCTAACCCGTAACGATCTGTCAGTTTTACTGGATCAACCACGTTTCCTTTTGATTTTGACATTTTTCCGTCTTTCATCAAAATCCAACCATGTGCAAAAATCTTTTCTGGTAACGGTAAATCTAATGCCATTAACATAATTGGCCAGTATATAGTATGGAAACGAACAATTTCCTTGCTCATTAAATGAACATCGGCAGGCCAATACTTTTGAAATCTTTCATCATTGTCAGTTCCATAGCCAAGTGCTGTAATGTAATTGCTTAATGCATCGACCCATACATAAATAACATGCTTCGGATCACCAGGAACCTTTACCCCCCAATCAAAAGTGGTTCGCGAAACAGCAAGATCCTCTAAACCAGGGTTAATAAAGTTACTTAACATTTCTTTCTTGCGACTTTCCGGTTGAATAAACTCAGGATGTTCATCATAATATTGCACAAGCCGATCAACATATTTACTCATTTTAAAGAAATACGATTCTTCTTTTACTTTCTCAACTTGACCTCCGCAGTCCGGACAATGACCATCTTCTAATTGGCGTTCTGTAAAAAAAGACTCATCAGATGTACAATACCATCCTTCATACTCATCTAAGTAAATATCACCTTGATCTAAAAGCTGTGCAAATATTTTCTCAACAACTTTTTTATGGCGTTCCTGTGTTGTTCGAATAAAGTCATCGTTCGTTATTTTAAGCTTTTGCCATAAATCTTGGATACCACTTACAATTTCATCGACATATTCTTGTGGTGAAACGCCTTTTTCCTCTGCTTTTCTTTGAATTTTTTGTCCGTGTTCATCTGCCCCTGTTAAATACATAACATCAAAACCACGCATCCGTTTATAGCGAGCCATTGCATCTCCAGCTACAGTCGAATAGGCGTGCCCAATATGCAAATTACCACTAGGATAATAAATAGGTGTAGTTAAATAAAACGTATTCTTTTCTTTCGGCATTTTTTTACCTCCTCTAGTCTTACAACACTCTTTTAACTATTTCTATTGTAGCGATTTTAACACAATATTTCCATTGCCGTGTGAATGGTAACTTGATTTTCTCAATAAATTCTTTAAAAATATTTTTGTCGATTCATGTTGATATAAAATATAGGAATACTTTTTATTATTAACCATTATTTCCCACATGAAACATTAATCATTACTGACCTTAGCGTAAAGAAAATAATAAGCTGATAAAATTTTCTCATTTATTTTTATTTTTAGCTAAAAAAATATTGACACTTATGGTAAAGGTTGGTACTATATTGCATAGAAACATGTCGAAACTTGACGAAAATCTTTTTTACCTACGAGGGGAGAATAAAATAATGAAGTCTACTGGGATTGTTAGAAAGGTTGACGAACTCGGACGTGTCGTAATTCCAATTGAACTACGTCGTACTCTTGATATTCATGAAAAAGACTCACTAGAGATTTATGTTGATAACGATAAAATTGTTTTGAAAAAATACACACCAAATATGACATGTCATATTACTGGAGAAACTTCAGACGAAAACTTTTCTCTTGCAAACGGTAAATTAGTACTTAGCCCCGAGGGAGCAAAAGAAATAATCGAAGAAATTCAATCTAGATTAAACAAGTGATTTTCAAAAGAAAATATTTATGTGCCAAGAGTGGCTGACGCTTTTTACGAACGTCGGCCACTTTTTAATTTTCTATATGATAGGTTTGATATACTTCACGTTTTGGCATTTTTCGATCCTGCGCAACGCTCTTAATCGCGTCTTTACTACTCATATTCTCTTGTTCCATATAATGTGTTACATGATCGATTACCGATAAATGACTCCACCAAAGCATATCGGCACTTTCTTCACTTTCGTTACTTCCTTCAACTACAAGGCAAAACTCACCTTTTAATTCGTTCTCCTCTATCCACATGATAATTTCACTTGCTGTTCCTCGAACGTATTCCTCGTATCGTTTTGTCAATTCTCTAGCAATAGCTAACTTACGATTTCCTAGCTGCTCATGTATCGCTAAAATAGTCTCCTTTACCCGAAAAGGGGATTCGTAAAACAGTAAACTAGCTTTATATGACCCTACTCGTTCTAATTCAGCCAGCTTATCCTTCTTTTTTCTTGGTAAAAATCCATAAAACAAAAATTCAGTTGATGGTAATCCTGAGCCGACCAATGCACATAATGCAGCATTCGCACCTGGTAATACAACAACAGGTACATCCGCTTCAACTGCTGTTTTTATCAGTTCATAACCAGGATCAGATATCCCTGGCATACCAGCATCACTAACAATAGCAATTGATTCTGCATTTTCTAAACGCGTCAGTAGCTGCTGTTCTCTCACTTCTTTGTTGTGCTCATGATAGCTAATTAACGGTGTATTGATTTCAAAGTGATTAAGTAGCTTTTTCGTATTCCGTGTATCCTCTGCCGCAATTACAGCAACTGTATGTAACGTATTCAGCGCTCTGTACGTGATATCTTCTAAATTACCGATTGGGGTGGGAACAACATATATTGTTCCATTCGCATGTTGCTCAAAGCTCTTTTGAATGTTCATTCCGTTTCACTTCTTCCTTATTCAGCCGTATCATTTGATCTTTTTGACTCCTAGAAAGCTGTTTAATCGCATACTCGTGCTGCATTGCCTCTTCTTTTGTTACAAATGCTTTAACAAATTCAACTTCAAATGGGCCTCTTCCTCTTGTATACTTTGCCCCTTTGCCTTCTTCATGCATACGCAGTCTTCTGGCTAAATCATTTGTATATCCAGTATACAACGTATTGTCTTTGCATTTTAAAATATAAACAACATGTTCTTTATCTGCCATAAATAATATCCTTTGCTTCTTTTGTATACGTATTATCATGATTATAAATATACAATGGCGGTAAGATGGTCAAATCCGCATTTCCATCTCTAATTCCTTCAACAAGCAACATATTGGCATCCCTTCCTGTTTTCGGATAAACCAATTGCATCCGTTTTGGTTCAAGCTTATACTTCCGGAACAAAGAAATAATATCCACTAGTCTACCTGGTCTATGAACCATAGCGACTTTCCCGCCAGGTCTCACATATAGTTTACATGCCCGTACTACATCTTCTAACGTACAGAATACCTCATGTCTAGCAATCGTTAAATAGTCGTTTTTGTTAAGTTCCGTTTTTTGCGGTGTACGAAAATATGGAGGGTTACATGTGACCACATCAAAGTGGCTTTGCGCCAATTTTGGCTGCATTTCCTTTAAATCACCATGTATCATGTTGATTTGCTTTTCTAACTCATTTAATTGTACGTTTCTTTCCGCCATATCAAATAATCGCTTTTGAATTTCCACACCAGTAATATAGGCGTTAGTCCTTCTTGATAATAATAATGGGATAACACCATTGCCCGAGCACAAATCTAAGATAGTTCCTTTTTTTATTGGAACATAAGCAAAGTGTGCAAGTAATACGGCATCAAGAGAAAATGAAAAGGCAGACGGACTTTGAATAATCTGCATCGTTTCGTTTGCTAATAAATAATCAAGACGTTCATCATCAAATAATTGTACCATGTTATATTCCTTTCCTATGTAAAAATAAAAAGCTGTCTCGCTTTGTCTTGAAAGAAGACCAGGAGACAGCTTTATAAGTACTACCTTATTTCGTTTTATTTAAGAAATCAAGACAGAATATACAATCTTCATTTTGTCTCGGACTACCGAATTCAAGATTGCAAATATGAAAACCTTCTTCATAGAGTCTTGCTAAGTTATCATACCCTTCACCAGGTACTCCTTTTGACAGGTGTTCCTGATTGCCTGATTCATCAATTTGTTCATTACTACTATTAAGGCGATTACGTAAATGATGATTTTCCATGGCAAGACGATGATTCTCCTCTAATAGATCGCCTAACTCTCCTTTTAAATCACCAAGTCGTTCGTATAGCTCGCCAATTTGTGTTTCCATATCTGATACTTGGTCAAAAATATGTCGTTTACTCTTATTCACGCCTCAATACACCCCACTATTCTGTGGCTTGCGCTGTAATAATTCCTTCATCGATTAGTTCATCTAATGTATATTCGATTACCCGTTCTTTTTCTGGTATTTCGATATGGATGATCCTCTCGAGGATGTTTAGACCGACCACTTTTCCATTACCAAATGGTGTTTTAATAGCTTCCCCTATATCAGGTAATACACGTTTCGCTGTTTCATAATCATCGTTTTCATATTTTAAACAGCACATTAAACGGCCACATAAACCAGAAATCTTTGCTGGATTAAGAGAAAGGTTTTGATCTTTTGCCATTTTAATAGACACCGGTTCAAAATCCCCCAAAAATGTTGAACAGCAAAGCATTCGACCACATGGACCGATTCCGCCTAGCATTTTTGCCTCATCGCGGACACCAATTTGTCTAAGCTCGATACGTGTTTTAAATAAAGCCGCTAAATCCTTAACCAAATTACGGAAGTCTACGCGACCGTCTGCTGTGAAATAAAAAATTATTTTATTTCGATCAAATGTATATTCGACATCCACTAGATTCATATCCAGGTTATGTTCAATAATCTTTTCCGAACAAGTTTGAAAGGCTTCCTCTCCCCGTTCCTGGTTTTCAGAAACAGTCAGTTTATCCTTATCATCTGCCATCCGTATGACTTTCTTTAGTGGAAGCACGACATCTTCCTCGTCAACCTGTTTACTAGCAATGACAACCTTTCCAAACTCTATGCCACGTATTGTCTCTACAATTACATAGCTGTCTATAACAACGTCGTGATCGCCTGGATCAAAATAATATATTTTACCCGCCTTTTTAAAGCGAACACCAATCACTTCAACCAATTATATCACCTCTGTATTTGAAGTGTAAGTTGCTCCATCACTAATGTTGGATGAACATTTTGCTTCAATTTTCGTTTTGCCTGCAAAATTGCATGTAAGATAGATAATAGTTTTTCCTGAGAAAAAACCATACTTGCTCTTTCTAGTTTTTCATTATCACTAGTAAAAACAATCATTGCGGTTTCATTGCCCAAATGATAATAGAGAATATCCTTAAAAGCTAAAAGCAATAAATCAAAACCTTGTTCTAGCTGTTGTCTCTCCTTAAAATGAGATAACCAACTATTATGAATAAACAAGAAAGCATCAGCAGGCTTTGTTGAGAACATTTCTATTAATTGTACCATTAATTTTCTAGCTTGCGCAAACCACTCATCCTCGTTCCAACTAGTTGCTTCATTAAAGTTATTCGTTAAAGCACTTAAAATTCGTGCACTTCCTTCTGATACACCAGATTCAATCAATTGCTGTCTAAAAAGTTCGGCATTTAATGGTTGTAAGTCAATGATTTGGCAGCGCGAGCGGATGGTTGAAATAATCGATTGGCCATTTTCTGTAAGCATAATTGCGGTAGTTTCTTTACTTGGTTCTTCTAAAAATTTTAAGATGCGATTTGCGGCATTTGTCGTTAGTGCATCAGCATCTTTAATAATATAAACCTTTCTATTTGATTCAAGGCCAGAATAGGAAAACTCTTTTTGTAATTGATCAATTTGTTCTTTTTTAATAGATAAACCATCTGGTTCAATCCAATGAACATCAGGATGATTACCAGATGCAATCCGTTTACATGCATTACATTGCTGACATGGTTCAACACCTTTTTTATCCTCACAGAACAGATCTTTTGCAAGTAACAAGGCAATCTCTTCTTTTCCCGTTCCACGTTCTCCTTGAATTAAATAGGCATGGGATATACGATTTTTCGTTATGCTGTTGGTAATTATTCTGCTCGCCAATGGCTGGACCTCAGCTACCTCTGACCATGTTTTCATCGTTTCCCATCCTCATAGTTTAAGTATATAAATTTATTAACAACCCTTTGATTTCACCTATAAGCCCAAGTAAATCAACGGTTTTCTTTTCTTGATTCATAATTTCTTCGGTTAATTCGACAAGCTTTTCATCCACTTCTTTTACAATGGCTAATTTACGGTTTTGTCCATCTAAGCTAAATCCATACGATTTCTGTAAATCAAGTCCATTATAAACCGTTTCTTTTAAAAAGCCTTTAACCATGCGTTTAAACTTGACCAAATCGCGAAATGAGCGAAATCGTGCAAGTTTATCACCCTGCATGGTAATGTCCTTCATTAATTGCTGAAGCTCTTGCTGCTTTAGCTTTTGTGTTTGGGACTGAACCATTCCGTCAAACGTCTGCTGACCTGCAGCTGTCCGAACATTTTTTGTTGTCGATTCTATTTGTGAACGCATTTCCTGACTTATTTTCATAGGAACAGTCCCTCCTTAGAATATGCTATATCCAGCTTCGTTTTAAAATTAGGCTTGGATCGTTGCTTTTTCAAATGCTAAATTGAAAAAAACTCCGACTTAACCCACAGCCACCGCTACGGAAATACACTACGCTTTCCGTGGGCTCGAGATGAGCCTCCTCGTGAGAAACCCACTCACTGCGGAATCTCATCGTCTTCGCTTTCCCACAGGAGTCTCCGTGTATTTCCTTCGCTGATATTGTACTTGCTTTATAATCCCATTTCATTTATAAGAAATAGAAAAGCATATATTTTCCTACAATCAGCCCGTATACACGTAGACTCCTAGGGGATAAGAGACCTCGGTGAGATCCCGGAGTGTGTACGGGCTGCGGGGCAGAAAGCAATAAAAAATGCTAAATTACTACAGCACTTATGTCGCCATTTCTATAAATAGCAACAAAAGAACCTACATTTAAAATTGAAAAAACGATTCTATTGGTAAAATAAATACTGTTGCTCCGCCGACTTCTACTTTAACAGGCTTCGGAATGTATGAATCAGCATTACCACCCATTGGAGAAATTGGCGCTACCATTTGTTCGCGCTGTGAGCAATTATCTCGGATGATCTGCAGCGCTTCATCTACATATTCATCCTCACAACCAATCATGAGCGTGGTGTTTCCTTCCTTTAAAAAACCACCAGTTGTCGCAAGCTTCGTCGTTTTAAAATTTTCCTCACCAAGTGCATCGACAAGACGATTAGAATCCTTATCCTGTGCAACCGCAATGATTAATTTCATCGTTCGAACCTCCCTTACGAATTAGTATTTTCCAAATAAGAAACAATTGCTTTTGTAGCATCTAGTTCTACCTGTTCAAATGACTGGTCTGCATTGATCGATTTAAAACGATCGCGAAATTTTCTTTCTACTATTTTATATGCTTCATATACCTGTTCATGGAACTGTATCGTTTCTAAATCTAAACGATTCTTTTCTCTATCTTTATTCGCCGCAATGCGCTGTAATCCCTTTTTTGGTTCAATATCAAAAAACAAAGTAAGATTTGGCATACAATTTTGGATGGCGAACTGATTGATTGTAAATACCTCATCCATTCCAATTCCTCTTGCATACCCCTGATAGGCAAGACTGCTATCAACAAACCTGTCACATAATACAATCTTCCCTTTTTTTAAGGCTGGTAATACTTTTTCGACTAAATGTTGTCTTCTTGCTGCTGCATATAACAGCGCTTCCGTACGTCCATCCATCTTTGTATTTACTGGATCAAGAATAATATGTCTTATTTTCTCTGCTATTTCAATCCCACCGGGCTCACGTGTTTTTAACACATCGTACCCAAGATTACTTAAGTTTGCAGCGACAGAAGGGAGAATAGATGTTTTGCCAGCACCCTCGCCACCTTCAAATGTTATAAAATGTCCGCTCACGTAACTTCTTCTCCTTTAAAAACGCCAATACCCTTATTTAAATCACGATGTTGTATCGTAACACCTTGTCTGAGTAATTGTTCGATTATTTCTATGTGATTAGCTGTAATGGTTTCACCTTTTAAAATGAAAGGAATTCCAGGTGGATATGGGATAATTGCCTCTGCTGCTACATATCCTATCCCCTCTTTTAACGGTACATGTACAGGCTGTAATTGATTCATGGTTTGATAGGATAATGCTAGTTTTTGCATAGGTTTTGTAAATAACCTTCCTATATCTATTGTAGCATGATACGTGCCAATTTTTAATTGTTCCTTAATTCTTTTTATCGCACTCCTTAATTTGGAGTGGTCTTTGAATGGTGCAAGTCCTTGAACAAACAATACTTGATTATGGGTAGCAAGCTCCGGAAAGATTCCCTCTTTTTCAAACATTTGGGCCACATCATGACCGGAAAGACCTTGTTTCACATGTAGTGTTAGTTTCAGTAGATCATCCGTTTCCGTATAGGGTAATAAATCCCAAAAATCGTTTGATTGCATTAATTCTCTCAACTGATAAACACTTGCTTGGATATTGTCTACATCAATCGGTGTTAGCTGCGCTAAAAACGAACGGGCAATATCAAGCGAAGCCATCAATGGATAAGAAGGGCTACTTGATTGCAGCATTTGTAAATAATGGGCGATCGACTCAGTTGCGATACGTGTTGATGTGATATGTAAAAATGAGCTCATGGTCATAGCAGGAGCCATTTTATGTGCAGATTGAACGACTACATCTGCTCCAAGCTTTAATGTTGATGGAGGAAATGGCTCTCCAAGCGAAAAATGTACCCCATGCGCTTCGTCAACTAGTACTGGTACATTATATTCATGTGCTGTTTCTATCATTTGTTTTATTGCATAAGTTTTTCCAAAATAATCGGGGTAGGTTAATACTACCGCTTTTGCATCCAGATTCTCCTGGAATGCCTGCTTTAGAGTAGCTAAATTTGGTGCTGTATAGCGGCCAACCGATTTATCATATTCTGGATTAATGAAAACGGGCATAGCTCCGCTTAATTCTAACCCATTTATGATCGATTTATGACTGTTGCGTTGCACAATGATTTTTTCCCCAGCATTACAAACTGCTAGGATCATTGCTAAATTTCCAACGGTACTTCCGCCAACAAGAAAGAATGTATGATCAGCTCCGAAAAAATCTGCAGCCAGTTCTTCTGCCTCGGCGATTACCCCACTTGGTGCATGTAAATCGTCTAACCCGGTTAATTCTGTTAGATCGAGGGGTAAAATTTTATCATAATTGTTGAGAGCGTTCTTTGGAAAAATTGCCCCATTTTTATGCCCTGGAACATGGTATGATATTGGCTCTTGCTGACTAAACTGGGATAATTTTGTAAATAATGGTGTGGTTTTATGATTCATTACGTCTCCGTCCTCTTTTTTCATCTACATTTATTATATTATGGCAACAAAAATAGCCTTTGTAAATTTACTACAAAGACCATAAGAAAAGTGCAAGTGCCTTGTTTAACCCCTGACAATCCCACATGAATGCTTAACATAAGACCTCGAGGGGCCAGGCTAATTTCGCTAGACATATGGAAATCTATGAATATAATTTAGGTTGATTCATGTTTTTTAACTTTTCTAGATAGTAGTGATACTTTTCTTCTCTTGGCTCTGTGTGAATCATATTTCGTTCACATTCACAGCAAATAAATAGTTTGTATAGGTGAATTCCCTTTTCCTTTTCTTCCTCGCAAATGCCACAACGCTCATGAATAATAGTTTGTTTCATCTCCCCACCTCCGTTAGTTAGTATCTCCTAATCTAACGAAATATATACATGCAATCTTTGAATCAAAGAAACTTGCTTATTCTTTACTATATGTAAGAAGTGCTCGGTTGTTTCCAAACAAAGCAAAAGCCGAGTGCTCTAAAGCTTCTCGGCCTTTCTT
The DNA here is from genome assembly GCF_900187325.1 of Virgibacillus ndiopensis. Classification (GTDB taxonomy): domain Bacteria; phylum Bacillota; class Bacilli; order Bacillales; family Amphibacillaceae; genus Virgibacillus_E; species Virgibacillus_E ndiopensis. The sequence continues at coordinate 54,326 of NZ_FZMZ01000006.1, forward strand.
TACGGTATTAAAAACAAATGAATGGCAGCAAGTGAAGCAACGCCAAACAAGCCTAAAAATCCGGATACAATAGTGGTAAATAGATTGATAGGTATATGCAACCCAATTGCACCACCAAACACATTGAAAAAAAACAAGAACAAAATACCTATTCCTACCTTAACTGTACTATGCGCGATTAGACGCATTGGCTTAATAGGAGCACCAACTACTAACAGCAACACAATTAATGCAACCATAATGGAAATAACTACTGTAGAGCTCAAATCTATCAACTCCTTCTCCTTGTCCCCTTTCTACTACTTATGAAAAGAAACCTGGAAAAAGAACCGAAATCGTTATTTATTGTATCGAATTGCACTAATTTTTCGGTGCCGTGCTTCTCTTAATAAAAATAAATATTTAGCTCTAGCAAGATGTTCATGGTAGAGCCCATTCCCCATCGGATCAATGCTTTTCTCCATAATAGAACGGATTTGCTTCCATTCTTGCTCCGCTGCAATAAGAGAATCTAATAATTGTTCATCCACATCACGCTTTTTTATTTTTCTACTCATGCTGCCACTCCTACAAGTCTCTTCTACCTTCTAAAGCTTTAGACAACGTAACTTCATCAGCATATTCCAAATCTCCACCAACAGGAAGTCCATGGGCAATCCGTGTAGTCCTAATACCCGATGGCTTAACAAGACGGGAAATATACATGGCTGTTGCTTCACCCTCGATGTTTGGATTGGTGGCTAAAATCAACTCTTCCACCTCTTCATCTTTTAAGCGATTCAGCAAATCAGGCACATTAATATCTTCTGGACCAATTCCATCCATCGGGGAAATAGCTCCATGTAAAACATGATATTTCCCATTGAATTCCTTCATTTTCTCCATGGCAATCACATCTTTAGGATCCTGCACAACACATATAACAGATTGATTCCGTGTATCATCCTGACATATTGAGCATGGATCCTGGTCTGTAATATGACCACAAACCGAGCAATGGGTTAATTCCCGTTTTGCGTTTACTAATGAGTTAGCGAACTCTAATACATCATCATCTTTCATATTTATCACAAAAAAAGCCAGTCGGACTGCAGTTTTCGGTCCGATCCCTGGCAACTTTGTAAAACTGTCAACTAATTTGGAAATCGGTTCTGGATAATACATCAAATACGCCTCCTAGAATTAGAACATTCCACCAGGCATATTTAATCCTTTCGTGAATTGTCCCATCGTTTCATTTGTTTTTTCATCAATTTGTTTTAATACATCATTTGTTGCTGCTAAAATAAGATCCTGTAGCATTTCGAGATCGTCCGGATCAACGACTTCTTCTTTAATTTGTACATCGGTAATTTCTTTTTTTCCATTCGCAAAAACGGTAACCATTCCACCGCCAGCAGATGCTTCAAAACTCATCTCATTAAGCTCATCCTGCGCCTTCATCATTTTCTTTTGCATTTTTTGCATTTGTTTCATCATGTTACCCATATTACCTTTCATGGTAAGTCCTCCTTTAAAATGATCAATTTAGATTTATTTATAATGTAAGGCTACGTCCGGCTCCACGGGCTAGCGGCATGCGTGAAAGTCTGAACCTAATGCTCCACGGCCCTTATTGAAGTTTGCCACCGCTGATCAAGCCCGTTCGCTTTTGTTCCTTTAGTCACGTATTTCCAACAAGTCATCTCCAACAAGTTTCCGAGCTTCCTCAATGAATGGATCTGCTTGTTCACTTTCTTGCATGTTAGTTGGTTGCTCTTGTTTATTAACATACTCATTTCGTAATTCCTGCCAATTGTTATCAGGGATTGGAATAATCGTTAGATTCTTTCCAACAGCCTTTGCCAATACAGATTCGACCGTTTCTCTGTTATCAAGAAAAAGTGAACAATGTATTTCATATTTGAATGCTACAACAAGTGCCTGATCAGAAGCCGCAGCAGGCTTACTATCCTGAATCGTTGCATGTGCAGGTGCACTCGTCGCTTTTAAGGCACTTAAAAATTTTGCCCAATCTGATTGCACTTGTTTCAATGCTGGTTTTTCAGCCTCTTGTAAGACATTACGAATTTTCTCATACGGAATCTTGTAACTGTTTTTCGATTGTCTTGGGCTTGGTCGCCTTTGCTCTGTCCTAGCCGGTTGACTTGTAGCTGCTGGCGCTTCCTTTAATGCTTTCAATTCTTTTTCCAACTGCTCTAATTTATGTGTAAGCTGTATAACTGCTTCTGAATCAACAGCACTTGCCGCTTCATTTTTCCCGTTATACCGATTGGTAATCGTTAATATTGCAATTTCGATAAAAACTTTTGGGCTATTTGTCCATTTTATCTCTTGCTGGCACTGATTCAGTTGCATAATTGCTTCCTGTATCCATTCAATTGGAACATTTTCTGCCAGATTTTTAAAGCCTTCATCAATCATAGCACGTTCCAAAATACCTTCTAATGATGGGGCGCTTTTGTAAAGTAATAAATCACGTAAAAAATAAATGAGGTCATAAACAAATCTACCTGGATCTTTTCCCCGTTGAATCAAATCGTCTAACCATTTCAACGCCTGCTGCACATCTTTATCATGCATTGCTTGAACGATGTTTGTTAAAATTTGTTGGGAAACACCACCAGTAACTGCCAACACATCATTTAATTCTACACTATCTTCACTATATGAAATCGCCTGATCTAAAATACTCAACGCATCACGCATTCCACCCTCTGCCGCAAGTGCAACCGTGTCCAATGCTTCCTGTGAGACAGAAATTCCTTCAGCCCCGATAATTGTTTTCATACGATCCACAATCGCCTGATTCGAAATCGGTTTAAAATCGAAGCGTTGGCAACGCGAGATAATCGTTAACGGTATTTTATGTGGTTCTGTTGTTGCTAAAATAAATACAACATGCTTTGGAGGCTCTTCAAGTGTTTTTAACAATGCATTAAATGCACTTACTGAAATCATGTGAACCTCATCAATAATGTACACTTTATAAGGAACAGAACTAGAAGCATATTTAACCTTATCACGTATTTCCCGGATATCATCTACACTCGTGTTCGAAGCGGCATCCATTTCAATAATGTCAGAAATCGACCCATCCTGAATTCCACGACAAGATGCACATTCATTACACGGCTCCTTAACCGGTGCACGCTCACAGTTTATCGTTTTCGCAAAAATCTTTGCAGCACTCGTTTTCCCAGTACCACGAGGGCCGGAAAAAAGATAAGCATGCGAAAATTTCTGCTGTACAATAGCATTTTGCAGTGTTCGAGTTATATGTGATTGTCCAGCAACATCCGCGAAAGTCCTCGGGCGCCATGTACGATACAATGCCTGATAGCTCATAATATACGTTCCCCTTTGTGAATTCTCTCTAATTATAACCGATTTTGGGGGTGAATGTGAACAATAGTGAAAAAATCATTGGGAAAAGTACTATATTGTAAATAGCGATTAACCGTTTTCTGCCAAACAGCTAATCGCTGAATAAATATTGTTTTATGCTGAATAATGGAATCGACTGCTGAATTATGCGCGGTAATCGCCGAATTATTCAAACAGACTACTGAATAATGTGCACGAATCACCGAATCCCAGCAACACAGGAAACTGATTTTATCGACAAATCTTACCTCAAAAATGTTGCATTAAAAAAACTCTTACCAGCAACACTGATAAGAGCCTTAACAATCATATGTAATGCCGTGCACCCACCGTCGATGAAACGTCCCTAAGCGTTACTTAAGTTCATGGCTCTGCCTAGGCTTCCCCGCGGCACACAGAGATGACCACTTACTGCTGCTTCCTTCCGGACCTGACAGGGTTCATGGGTCTCTGTTGCGCAGGACCTAAGCGTCAACACCAATTCCTTAAGGCAGACCTTAAAGTCGTTCCACCTCGGATGGGAATTCAGCCTCGCTATAGCGGATTGCGAGTACAGGGCACCGCTACCTCCCCACCTAGCACGACATATTTCATTATAACTACTTTCTTCATTAAATGCAATGGAAATCCATGGTTATCATTTAGTACATTAGAAATGCTACGTTGTTTTTTTCTGTTGACGTAACCTACGAAAGAAATTAGTTAGAAGGTTGCCGCACGCGTCACCTAATATACCTGAGGTTATTTCTACCTGATGATTAAACCGGTCTTCATCGAGCAAATTCATTATGCTTCCTGCACAGCCTGCCTTCGGGTCAAACGCACCGAACACGACCCGTTTAATACGAGATTGTACAATTGCCCCAGCACACATAGGGCACGGTTCTAGTGTTACATACAACGTACAATCCTCCAACCGCCAGCTGCCAATTTTTTTATTTGCCGCATCAATCGCGATTAGTTCCGCATGTGATAACGTTGCTTGCGATGTCTCGCGTATATTATAACCACTGGCAATCACTTCATCCTTATAAACAATTACCGCACCAATCGGAACCTCGCCCGCTTCTTGTGCAAGCAAAGCCTGATCTATTGCCTTATACATGTATTTTTCATCGGTCATTTTAATCACCACATTTATATATAAAAAGTTTTAAATCTAGGGCCAATGGATAAAGATAATAACGAAAGGAGCAAGCATATGAATATCCAACTTGAACATACCGCAGTTTTATTTATTGACCTTATTAACGATTTTAATTTTGAACGCTCAGAGAAATTACTTCACCATACAAAAGAAATTTTACCACATTTACAACGACTAAAAGCATTTGCTAAGAAAAATAATCTTCCTATTATTTATGTTAATGACCATTATGACTTATGGCAATCAGACTTCAAGAAGATCATTGATCACTGTACGAATGAATACAGCCACGAAGTCATTAATGCAATAAAGCCGGACGACGATGATTATTTTTTTATTAAACCAAAACACTCTGCCTTTTTTCAAACGCCCTTACAATCACTATTAACTCAATTAAAAAAAACACACCTAATACTGACAGGAATTGCCGGGGATATTTGCATTTTGTTTTCTGCTAAGGATGCTTATATGTATGAATATTCCTTACACATTCCTGAAAACTGCATGGCCTCTAATGAAAAACAAGGCAATGCGTATGCCCTTTATTTAATGCGATCTGTAATGAATGCAAATACACAACCGATATAAAAAAACATATTAACGACATTCTCCTCATAAAGTGTAAATAGAGTAAAAAGCTCGGGAGGAGGGAGTTCTTTTGCAAATTCATGTAGTGGAACAAGGAGAAACGATTGATACGATTGCAACGACCTATCGTATAACACCCCAAGCAATTATTGACGTTAACGAACTGGAAGCACCTAATGATCTAGTAGTTGGGCAAGCGTTAGTCATTCCAATTCTTGGCCAATTTTATTTTGTCCAACCAGGTGATAGTTTCTATTCGATTGCTCAACAGTTTGGTATCCCCTATCAACAATTGGCACAAATTAATAATTTTCCAGTAGGAAACACACTTCCTGTAGGTTTCCGTTTATATATTCCTCCACAACCTAAAAGTGATATAACATCAAATGCTTACATTGAGCCAACTGGAGGAACCGTTTCAGAAACTTTGATTAATGCCGCAAATAAAACAATCCCATATCTTTCATATCTTGCTCCATTCAGTTATACCATCAACAATGATGGCACATTAAACGCCCCACCATTAGACAATTTAAGGCAAATAGCTCAAGATAATAATGCTTCCTTGATGCTTGTTGTTTCAAACCTACAAGAGGGGGAATTTTCTACCGAGTTAGGAAGAACGATCCTAACCAATCAAACCGTTCAAAACAATTTGTTAAACAACATTATCGAAACAGCACAGGCGGGCGGCTATCGTGATGTGCACTTTGACCTGGAATTTTTGCCACCAGAAAACAGAGAGGATTACAATGCTTTTTTACGAAGAGCGAGAGACAGGTTGCATGCTGAAGATATAATGATTTCAACTGCCTTGGCACCGAAAACGAGTGCAACACAAACAGGAGTCGTGTATGAAGCACATGATTATGCTGCGCACGGTGAAATTGTTGATATGGTCGTGCTAATGACATATGAATGGGGATATAGTTATGGTCCACCAATGGCCGTTTCACCAATAAATGAAGTTCGAAAAGTAGTGAATTTTGCGCTTAGTGTCATGCCAGCTAATAAAATACTGCTTGGACAAAATTTGTACGGTTATGACTGGACACTACCGTTTGAACAAGGTGGTGAAGCAGCAGAAGCTGTCAGCCCACAACGGGCGATAGCAATAGCTCGTGAAAATAATGCCCAAATCGAATACGACGAGGAAGCTCAAGCACCCTTTTTCACTTATACAGATAACCAAGGCAGACAGCATGAAGTCTGGTTTGAGGATGCACGCTCCATTCAGGCAAAATTTGATATGATAAAAGAATTAAATTTACTCGGGATCAGTTACTGGAAGCTCGGTCTAGCCTTTCCACAGAATTGGGTATTGCTACAGGACCGATTTAATATTAGGAAAAACCCTGGAATGAGTTAACATATTAGGCTGGCACAAAGTTGTTTCAGTCAAAAAGAAATCCGAACTATGAATCAAAATTCTTAAACTAGAATTTGTAATAGTTCGGATTTTTTGTTTATCTTCTTAAACCTTACTGCTGATTGTCAATAAAATGCGACGTAAATTATCTTATATAGCCGTTATTCCCACAGCCAGTATACACTACGATTTCCGGAGCAGCCGCTATCCTTGCTATTCTGATGATGTTCACGCTCTCCTGCCGATGTTCCTGCTCTCCTGCCGATATTCACGCTCTCCTGCCGATATTCCTACTCTCCTGCCGATATTCACGCTCTCCTGCCGATATTCCTGCTCTCCTGCCGATGTTCACGCTCTCCTGCCGATGTTCACGCTCTCCTGCCGATGTTCACGCTCTTCTGCCGATGTTCACGCTCTCCTGCCGATATTCCTGCTCTCCTGATGATGTTCACGCTCTCCTGCCGATGTTCACGCTCTCCTGCCGATGTTCACGCTCTCCTGCCGATGTTCACGCTCTTCTACCGATGTTCACGCTCTCCTGCCGATATTCCTGCTCTCCTGATGATGTTCACGCTCTCCTGCCGAGCATCCTATTTCAACAAGTTCAGCGCCTCTCGGTTAAATGCTGGAATATCGTCTGGCTGTCTGCTTGTTACCAACTGATTAGCACAAACAACAACCTCTTCATCCTTCACTTTTGCACCTGCATATTCCATATCCACTTGAATGGATTTAAAACCGGTTGCCATTCTGCCTTCTAATGTTTTTGCCGTAATTAACAGCTGTGGTCCATGGCAAATTGCAAATACAGGCTTTTTCACATCCATAAAATGTTTAGCAAATGCTACAAAGCGTTCGTCTGCACGTAATTGATCAGGGGAAAAGCCACCTGGTATAAACAGTGCATCAAAATCATCTGGGTTAACGTTATCAATTGATTGGTCAATCGTAACTGTTGCTTTACCGTTTTTTCCTGTTACTTGTTTTCCTTTTTCCTTCTCAATGGAGACAACTTCATGACCAGCATCATTAAAAGCTTTTGTCGGCTCCGTATATTCAACATCTTCAAACATATTGGTTATGACACAAGCTATTTTTTTACCCATTATTTATCTCTCCTTTTTGGAAGTTGATACACTTAAAATCTTCCCATCTATAAAGAGCTTAAAACATGTCTATTTAATCCCCATCAGTTCACGTAACTGATGGTCATTTACAATTAAATCTTTTATGGTATATTCCTCAAGCACTACAAAAAACGAATGCAATGCTTTATTTAAAACGTGTTTTAGCTTACATGCAGGTGAAATTACACAGTGATTTGTCTCCCGATCAAAGCATTCCAGCAGGACAGTATCCGCTTCAAGTATTCGCACAACTTTCCCTACATTAATTTCTTCCGGTTTTTTAGCCAGACGTATCCCACCATTTCTACCTCTAATTGTTTCCAGTAATTCAAGCTTATTCAATTCAAACACAATCTTACTCAAATGGTGCTGGGAGATAGAAAATGTCTCGGAAATTTCTTTAATGCTTGCAAGTTCACCTTCCGATTTCATTCCCGTAAAAATTAAAACCCGTAATGCATAATCGGTATATTTTTTTAAATTCATATCGAAACTCCTTGTTAATTATTTCACAAAGTTGTAACACAAATACCTGTTTCCCCTATTGAAACAGTGTATATAGTCATTATACAATAAAGATGTATTTGAAATACATGTTTAAAATACATCTTTCATAAAAAGGGAGTGCTTTGTTTTGACAACACAAGTTACAACAGGATTAGACCAACAATCTAGGGATATTGTAAAAGCGACAGTACCAATTTTACAAGAGCGTGGTGGTGAAATTACAAAGCGGTTCTATCAGCTTTTATTTGAAAACCACCCAGAATTAAAAAACATTTTTAATCAAACAAACCAACGGAAAGGTGATCAATCAAAAGCGCTTGCCAACACTGTTTATGCTGCAGCGTTACACATTGATCAGCTTGAAGAAATTTTACCACAAGTAAAACAGATTGCACATAAACATAAAAGCTTGAATATTAAACCTGAACATTACCCACTCGTTGGAGAAAACTTATTATTAGCAATGAAGGATGTGTTGGGGGACACAGCTAGCGATGAAGTAATAGGTGCATGGGAAAAGGCATATGGGGTAATTGCTGGTGTATTCATCGATACCGAGAAGAAAATGTATCAGGAAGCAGTCAGCTCTGTAGGGGGATGGATTGATTACCGTGATTTCAAGGTGATTGATAAGGTTGTGGAAAGTGATGTCATTACATCATTTTATTTAGAGCCAGTGGATGGAAACCCATTTCCTATTTACAAACCAGGGCAATATATTACCATAAAGGCAAAAATTGACGGAGAACCGCATAATCATTTGCGACAATACAGCTTGTCGTGCGCACCTGGTGAAGGTGCTTACCGTATTAGTGTGAAACGTGAAGATGCTGTAGGAGACAAACCATCCGGTATCGTATCAAACTATTTACACAAAGAGGTTCATAAAGGTGGAATAGTATCAATCAGTGCACCATCAGGAGATTTCACATTAGATCAACAGGATACAAGACCATTAGTTTTAATTAGTGGTGGCGTAGGATTAACACCAATGATAAGCATGTTGGAGAGCACCATAAAACAACAACCGGAACGCGAAATCTACTATATTCATGCAGCGCAAAACGGTAATGTGCATGCAATGAAAAATAGAGTGGAAGAAATAGCTGAACAATATAATCAGGTTCACGCCTATACTGTATACGATAATCCTAGTAATGAAAATAATTATGACAAAAAAGGCTATATTGATTACGAATGGTTAACAACCATTCTCCCATCAAACGATGCAGCATTTTACTTCTGCGGACCAAAAGGGTTTATGCGTGCAATGTACCAAAACTTGAAAAAATATGATGTGGCAGATCGTGATATTCACTTTGAATTCTTTGGACCTTCTGCTGCAATTACAGAATAAATATAAAGGGTGCCAGCAATTTGGCACCCTTTTTAATTATTCCTCTAAAGTTGATGTATCACCTGTAGGTAATCCCAGCTCCCATGATTTCAACAGGCGTCGCATGATTTTACCACTGCGCGTTTTTGGAATTGTATCTTTCACTTCAATTTCACGAGGTGCAGCATGTGCGGCTAATCCTGTTTTGATAAACTGACGAATCTCTTCTAATAATTCCGGTGAATCTTCATAACCATCATTTAATGTGATAAACGCTTTAATAATTTCGCCACGTTCTGGATCCGGTTTACCGATAACTCCCGCTTCTGCAACTGCTGGATGCTCGATCAATTTACTTTCCACTTCAAATGGTCCTACACGTTCACCAGATGTATTGATAACATCATCTAAGCGTCCTTGGAACCAGAAATAACCATCTTCATCCCTGTAAGCACTATCACCGGATACATACCATCCATTAACAAAATAGCTTTCAAACTTACCAGGGTTCTTCCAAATTTTCCGCATCATAGATGGCCAACCGGCTTTAATTGCTAAATTACCCATTTGATTTGGAGGTAATTCATTTCCTTCGTTGTCAACAATCGATGCATCAACGCCAGGAATTGGTTTACCCATTGAACCAGGACGTATTTCAAGTGAAGGATAGTTTACGATTAACATCGCACCAGTTTCGGTCATCCACCATGTATCATGAATTCGTAAGTCAAATGCTTTTAGTCCCCAAGTAATAACTTCTGGGTTTAACGGCTCCCCAACACTCATGATATGTCGTAATGAAGAGAAGTCATATTTCTTAACTACATCTTCGCCAGCACTAACTAATTTTCGTAGTGCTGTAGGCGCAGTGTACCAAACCGTTACATTATGTTTATCAATCGTTCCATACCAATCATCTGGAGTAAAACGACCACCGCGGATTACATTCGTTACACCATGTAACCAAGGGGCGAATATGCCATAACTTGTACCAGTTACCCAGCCCGGGTCAGCAGTACACCAATAAACATCATCCTCTTTTAAATCAATTACCCATTTAGCAGTAGCATAATGCTGAATCATTGCATTGTGAACATGGTACACACCTTTAGGCTTACCGGTAGATCCAGATGTATAATGGATAACCATACCATCCTCTAAATCAACCCACTCAATATCAAAATCGGTAGAAGCATCTTTCATTTCATTATTAAAATCGATGTATTTGTCGGAAGTTTCATTATGATCACCAACAAGAACTATTTTTTCTAAATTAGTTAAATCTTCTTGTGGTACGCGTTCCAATAAGTCTGGTGTTGTAATAAGCATTCTAGCTTCACTATCCTGCAGACGATCACGAACAGCTTGCTCCATAAACGCTTCAAACAATGGACCGGCGATGGCTCCTGTTTTAACAATACCAAAGAATGTTACGTAGAATTCAGGACTCCTTGGAAGAAATAAAAAAATACGATCTCCTTTTTCTATATCATATTTCTTTAAAACATTGGCAAATTGATTACTTTGTTTACTGATTTCATCAAATGTCATTTTCTCTTCTCGACCAGGTGCTGAATATAATAACGCTACTTTATCCTTTTTGTTTGGATCAGCTGCATGACGATCAATTGCCTCATATGCAATATTTACTTTTCCAGTTTCATTCCAACTAAAATTCTTTTTAACGTCATCCCATGAAAAATTCTCTCGAGCTTTTTCATAGTTTTGTAGATTATGATCTCCATCTCTTGCAGGAATACGCTGCATATCCATCCAATCACCTCATTTAGAATTTTGAAATCGGTTACAAAACCTCTTTATACTAGAGAATATTGTTTAATTACAACAAATATGCAATTAACAATTGTTTAAACATTTTGGTAACTATCTTCTATTTTAGAACAATCTGTGACAATTTTAAAGTATTTTACTTGATCTGAAATAAAATTTTATAAAAAAATACGCACCTCTTTTAGAAGAGATACGCTTTTAAACTAGATGAATCGTAACATCATACCACTTTTTCTCATCTACTGATTGGTTTGATGTACTTTCTTTGATAGTAGCTTTCGGGTACTTCTTTCTTACCAATTCGATTTCATTACTAGATAAGCGAAGTTCTCGGTGATGAATGTCATCGTTAAAAGACTCTGTTAGGAACTCATCAAAGTAATCACGTTGTTTTAACTTCACTACCATTACTCCCTTCACTTATTATCAGCAAAATCTTTTTTAAGTATATGCACAAGTATTAATTTCATACCTTTACCTATCTTTTAAAGTACCACCAGACAATTTTATTGATCGTTGAACAAGTACTTCCATTGCATCAACACTGTATTTTTTAATATCTTTACGTAAAGTGATAGTAGAGAGTTCTGTACAGGCTAGAATTACACAATCACATTTTTCATTAAAAATTAGATCTTCAATGATCGCTTCAAAGGCGTCAGCTCTCAGGTCAATTCCGCTTTTAATACCATAAATAATGTCCATGACCTTTTTTTGTATGGTATCATTTGGTGTGTACATTTCCATATTATATTTATTGCACTCACTGTGATAAATACCACTTTCAATCGTACCTTTCGTTGCTAAAAGACCTATTTTGCTATTTTCGCCGTATTTTCTAGCTATCTCTTTTATCGTTTCTCCTACCATATTAATAATGTTAATGTCAGTAGACTGTTGCATTTCATGATAGAAATAGTGGGAGGTATTACAAGGAATAGCAATATTCGCTACACCTATATTTTCAAGTGTTTGAATATCTTTCTTAATAGGTTTAAGGAACGTATCACCAGTGTTATTCAAAATAACGTCCGTCCGATCTGGTAATGTTGCATGATTAAGAATGACCATATTAATATGATCCTGGTCTGAGTCTGCAACTGTATTTTCAATGACTTGTTCAAAAAATACGGAAGTGGCCATGGGACCCATTCCACCTAAAACACCAAGACTTTTTTTCTCCATTTTTTAACCTACTTTACATAACGTATAGTCTTCTATCTTTATTACCTTGCCCGTTCCCGTGTCTTGGCACGGTGTTTCATAAAAGTTGTAACGATCTCTGTTTCATTAAAAGGAATTTCCTCTTTACCAATTAATTGAGCTGTTTCATGACCTTTTCCTGCTATGAGGATGGTATCGCCCTTTTCACTCATATCAATCGCAAATTTAATTGCCTCTTCACGGTCCAAAACCTTATAATAAGCAGACGTTTCTTCATCAATTGATTCACTAATTTCATCGATAATCAAATTAGGATCATATTCCTTAGGGTTGTCCGAGGTTACGACAGAAAAATCTGCGTATTTAGCTGCTACTTTTCCCATCGAACGTCGTTTGCTCAAGCCCCGTTTATCACCAGGCGCATAAACGCCAAACACCAGAATAATTTTTCCTGTTGTATAAGGTCTTAATGTTGTTAATGCCTTTTCCAAGCTATCCTCTGTATGGGCAAAGTCGACAACAATCCTGTAGTCATCTTCTTTGTAAATAACTTCAAGTCGTCCTTTAATTCCTTCCACATTGCTGATACCTGCTTGAATATCTTTAACCTCAATCCCAGCGCAATACGCACAAGCAATTGCTGCCAAACTATTGTAAACATAAATCTTTCCAGGCAGATTTACTTTCACGTCAAAATTACCCTTAGGGGTCTGAACAGTAAAAGTCGTATGCTCAAATGAATAATGTATATCTGTTGCATAAATTTCAGCTTTTGTATCGATTCCATACGTAATTAATTCCGTATCATACTCTTCGATACGTTTAATAAGCTTCTGACCGTATTCATCATCCACGTTTACAATATTATATTCACTTGTAAGGTCAAATAGCATTGCTTTCGCATTAAAATATTCATCCATCGTATTGTGCAGCTCTAAATGATCCGGTGTAAGGTTTGTAAAAATCCCCATATTAAAGCTACTATGGGCAACGCGTTTGAGACTCAATGCATGTGAGGACACTTCCATAATACAATTGTCACTTTTTGCTTCAACCATATCAGCAAAAATCTTTTGTAAATCCAGCGATTCAGGTGTCGTGTTTTTATTTTTTGTTACGTTATTGTTGATTACCGTACCAATCGTCCCAATTAGACCAATTGATTTTTTAGCCTGTTCAAAAATGGATTTGATAAAATATGTTGTTGATGTTTTCCCATTTGTTCCAGTGATACCAATCAAATTGAAATGTTCAGTTGGGCGATGGTAAAAATTGGATCCAATAAGTGCCATCGCATCTCTCGTATCAGACACTTTTAGAACCGTGATGTCAGCAGCAATCTGTATATCTTTTTCCACAACGATTACAGTTGAGCCATTTTGAATTGCCTTTGTAATAAAATCGTGTCCATCAACGACAAAGCCGGAAATTGCCACGAAAAGGGAATTTTCCTTAGCTTCTCTGGAATCATAGGCAATGGATTCAACGCTAACGTCCATATTTCCTTTTACAATAGTAAAATCGAGATCTTTTACTACAGACTCTAACAGCATATTACTTACCTCCAACGTTACTAACTAAGATAACTACTTTATATTCGAACCGCAGCCAGAATACACTCCGCTTTCCACGGGTGACCCGTGAGCCTCCTCGTTCGTACCACACTGCGGGGTCTCACATTAGTCACTGTCCCCGTAGGAGTCTTCGTGTATTCTGGCTACTCAGATTTTTTAAGTATATTTCCGTCCTATTCCAAATGAAAAAACTATTATCAAAACAGTCTATTTCTTAAAAACTTTCTTAGCTACTTTCCCTATCAGCATGGAAGAATAATTTATCCCTGGTTTTGGGTCTTTCCAATCCCAAATTGCATATGCCTTTGGTCTAAAGTATGTCTTCACTATATCTTTTACCGATAATTGACCAGTTTTCACATAGTCTTTAACTGCCAGCATATCTTCATAGCCATACCAGAAAGCACGGTTGGTTGTTGTTGTAATGGCCTTAGGCTCAACAGGGTTTCCTGTTAGTTCACGATACGTGATATAGGGAATATTTAAGCCAAGCGTGTAAATTAAATGATTAAAATTCGTAATCCGTACGTTTACCTCGATTAAATAATAGTTTCCCGTATCTTCATCTTTCTTAAACTCAATTTCAGCAAATCCTTTATATCCCGTTGCTTCTAAAAACTTCGAGCCAATTTCATATAACTCTGGAATATACTTTTGAACCGTATAAACAGATGCACCAAAATTGATTGGATACTGACGAAACTTTTGACAGGTCAGCCAGTGGGTCACTTTTGAATCCTGATTTAAATAAGCATCAAACGTATACATGTGATCGTCAAACCCAGGGATAATCCGTTGTACAATTACTTCTAATCCCGCTTCTTTTACTTTAGCTAAAACTTCATTCAGCTCATCAAAATTGTATACCTTAAAAAGTTTTCGTCTAAATTTAGCCACAAATGTCGGTGAGTCTACCGGTTTCACAATACAAGGAAATTTGATAATTGTTTCAACCTTTTCCTCAAAATTATCCTCGTCAACACCTACTGTCTCCGGTACCGCCATGCCTAGCTCCTGGGCAAAATGACGCAGGTTACCTTTATTCATTAATTTTGTATAAAGACCTGCCTCTGTTTGTGGAATTAGATAATGCTCTTTAAACTCGTCAAAATACGCATCAATTACTTCCACATAGGAATCATGACAAGGAATAAGCACCGGCTTCGCGTCCTGCATTTTTGCGTAATCTATTAAAAAGTCAACAAATGCTCTCGTGTCTTCCTTATAATGAGGAGATATTACTCTCTCTGAAAGATATTTCGATTTCGCACCGTATGTATCTTCATCAGAATAATCTACCGCTACTGTGTGTACCCCTTCTGTACCTAGACAGCGTATCGCACTTAAACCTATATAATAATTCGTTCCTAGAATTACTGCTTTATTTTTCATCATTCCAGCTCCTCAATCACACAAGATGAGTACTTGTCATTAATTGTATTTCTATCTAAAATTGCAAAAATCCACCTTAGGCAGTGGATAGTAAAGTTATTTCAACTAATTCGGTGATAGTGTAAGATTTAACTACCTTCATTATATTATAAAACATAGGAATATTATTGTACAGATTGGGGGGATCATTGTTATAAGTGAATACCAGCTGCACACTTTAAGTTGCGTTATAACCAATCCCCTTAATGTAAAAAAACACTTATCAAAAAAGAATAAGTGGCTTTTTCTTTCAAATTTATTTAAGGTTAAAATGTTCCTATCGTGTAATTTAACCTTTTGATTCTAATTTTTTTTCGTATTTCCTTAAGTTCACTAAGGATTTCTTTTTCAACTTTCAAGCCTTCTTTCCGCATTTCAATCATATCGTCATATTCAACTTTGTATTCATCTCTGATATCTTTTAAAGTAGATACTTGTTTCCTCACCATTTTTAAAGTTGAAATAACTATTAAAATTACAATTGTAAAGATTAAAAGATATATAATATCCATTGTTTATACACTTCCCTATAGATATTTATTTTCAACATCATTTTCTTTTGTATTTTGCAAGCGAAAATCTTAGAATGTTGCAATTGTAAATCGAGAATGTTGCAATGGCTTGACACCTTTGCAATATTCTCGACTTTTAGTTTACATTAAACATCTTTACTGTATTATTAATATTCTTTACTTTTCGACCCTTCAAAAGTTAGACTGAAATGTAAATTATATCATATAGACCATATAGTCTAACTTTAACAAGTAATCATGGAAGGAGCAATCAATTATAATTGATTAATAGAATTATTTTTATTTAAATAATTCTTTATTGCTGTCAAGTCTATTTACTACTATTAAGTATGGTTAATTATCCAATATAACTGTCTGAAATACTATAAGGAGGAGTATTAAATGAACAAATTAATAATTACACTTATAATAGCTGTATTATTAGCAGTTTTAACCGCTTGCAATACAGCAGAACCGACGCCAAAAGAAAGTAAAGATATTAAAGAACCATCTAGTAATGAAGAAAAAAATTCTGCTGGGGATTCTTGGGAAGAAAGCTTAGATAAGGAAGTTGGAGAAAAGTTTTCGGATGAATTCACGGTAGCTCAGAAGGCAAATTTAAAAGGGCAAGAGACAAAAAAACAATCTGGTCCAATAAATGTATCTCTTTCCCATGTTTATGTGGTTAAATCCGATGTAGATATTACAAGGGATATAAAAAAGAATGAATACTTCTTAGCGATATATTTGTCAGCAGAAAATACTTCCAATGACTCTGTTGCCTTTGATATTTCATCTGGGGCAATTCCAGATTCTCAAAATAAACTAATTATGGATGAAGGGGTAGAAGTCAATCAAGTATACATAAGTGACTACGTAGACACCCATTTTTCCAAAAAAAGACAGGTAAATGTTATAATATGGTTCCCTATTCCAGACTATAATGAAAAACTAAAGCAAGCAAACATAATAATCAATTATCCATACAGACTGGCTAATTATTCTGGGGAGTGGGAGGAATTACCGAAGTCTCTTCTAGAATCTTTAGGTGAATCAGAAAAATTAGGTGAAAACATGAAATTTGGAATTGATTTTTAAATCCCATATATCCCTTTTAGAGATAACGTTTATCGTCAACAAATACAAGACTTATTAGACCAAGTTCCTTAAAACAGTCATTATCTAAAGTGGCATGAACCATTGAGCTTTTTGAACTTCGCAATTCAAACATGCGTATACCCCATAAATTTTCCTCCCTCCGTCCTTTTCTTCTAAGAAGACGATGGAGGTTCTTTACGTGTCACCAACTTCTTTATCCGGCATCCCAATTATTGAATTTCAGTTACAAACAATTTACGATGAATGATATATTTTATTTCAAATGGAGTCGTTTTTCCGAGAAGGAGCAACTAAAAGAAGGTGGAATCGTAATGTTACTAGCAGCAATAAGTGGATTGCATATAGGGGATATTATCGTTCAACTGGTTTTTCTGTAATTACCCTAGCTTTAGTAGTAGGCATTATTTCATTGATTGTCATATTTATCAAAAGAAACAAGCGGTTGGAGGAAGTTGAAGAGAAATTAGCTAAATTGTTGTCAGAAAAAGAAAAGTAAACCTAATGTGTAAAATCAATTTTATAAAGAAACTGCAAAAAGGATTAGAGAGGTTATTCTAATCCTTTTTTAAATGTGAATTATATTGTTAATTTAACAGTGAGATTTCTTTTGCGATTTACCTGTGTTTTGTAATTTTCACTCACAATTGCTGAATGTTGCAAAGAAGAATACCACCTTTTTGCCGGAACGCTTGAACAAGTAGTTTTCCTATGAATAATTAAAATATAATGCTTAATTTTAACTTTTTGAATCCAATCTTTTTCTTATTTCTCTTAATTCGTTTAGTGTTTCTCTTTGTACTTCTAACATTCCTTTTCTAATTGCATTCATTTCATTTATCTGTTGAGAACCTTTTTTAGCCTGCTGAAGCGATGATTTAGCATAATTCAGCATAAAAAGAGTAAAAATGAAAGCCAAAACAACAACTACTATAACCAGTAGATCCATAAATACTACCTTAATTTAGTTTATTCGGAAAAATTTATATCCACGCTAGTATCGTTACTAAATGAATCATCGCTGACGTTAGTAATAGTATTCAGATTTAAAACTATAACTTTAGAAGTAAAAAATAGTGTTCCTTTCTAGACATTAGTGCAGTAATTATTTACGCCCTCGGCAGGATTCGAACCTGCGACACATGGTTTAGGAAACCAATGCTCTATCCCCTGAGCTACGAGGGCATATTACAAAAGCGTAGCGGGCTTGTTCAGTGCGACATGTGTAATCAAATGACCGAAGAGCACATAGTTTTGGTGCTCGGAGTGTCTATTGATTACGTCACGAGCCACTAGCCTGCGCGAAGCTAGACTTGAATTTACAAGCTTAGTCAATAATCCAATTAGATTATTATCTAGTTTGAAAAAGCCTAACAAATTTCATTATACAGAAAGCCGCCACACTTGAAAAGTGACAATACTTCTATTTTTTCTCCCATAGATTAGACCTATTTTTTATGATAAAATTAAAAACATATGTCGAATCTTGAATTATGATTGGAGGGGGAGTTATGGCGGAGGTTCCGTTCATTGCAATAGAAGGGCCAATTGGCATAGGAAAAACATCACTTGCAAAGAAACTTTCTGTCCACTTTGACTTTCATTTATTAAAGGAAATCGTTGAAGAAAATCCGTTTTTGGGAAAATTTTACGATGATATTGATGAGTGGAGTTTTCAAACGGAAATGTTCTTTTTGTGCAATCGTTTTAAACAATTAGAGGATATCGAGAAAAAATACTTAAATAAATATAAAGCGGTCGTAGCCGATTATCATATATCGAAAAACACGCTTTTTGCGAAACGCACATTACAGGAAGATAAGTTCGAAAAGTACGAGCAAATTTACCATATATTAACAAAGGATATGCCTGTTCCAAATATGATGATTTACTTACATGCGAGTCTTGATACCATTTTGAAAAGAATTCGTATGCGCGGCAGGGATATTGAACAAAATATAAAATCATCTTACCTTGCACAGCTAGCGCAGGACTATGAAGATTATATGAATGAATTTGAAGTCTTACATCCAGATATACCAGTTATTCGAATTAATGGTGATGAAACTGACTTTGTGAAACAACAAGGCGATTTAAACAAGATTGTTGAACAAGTTGAGTTTCATCTTAACGGAAATGCAGAGGTTGCTAAACGATAACACATGTTACAAAGGGGAACGAAAATAATGAATCTAAGAGAAAAGTATTCTATTCCGAATGATAGCATTATTACGATTGCTGGTACTGTTGGGGTAGGGAAATCAACGATGACGAAGGCGCTAGCAAATGCCTTAAAATTTAAAACTTCCTTTGAGAAGGTAGATACAAATCCATACTTAGAAAATTTTTATTCTGATTTTGAGCGGTGGAGCTTCCATTTACAAATTTATTTCCTAGCTGAGCGTTTTAAGGAACAAAAGAAAATCTTTGAATATGGCGGTGGATTTATACAGGACCGCTCAATTTATGAAGATACCGGAATCTTTGCCAAAATGCATTACGAAAATGGCACAATGTCCAGAATTGACTATGAAACATATACGAATTTATTTGAAGCGATGGTCATGACGCCATATTTTCCACATCCAGATTTGCTTATTTACTTGGAAGGAACACTGGATGAAATCTTAGAACGAATCCAAGCACGTGGACGGGAAATGGAAAAAAGTACGCCAATTGCGTATTGGGAAGAAATGTACACACGCTATGAAAATTGGATTAACAATTTTAATGCATGCCCTATTTTACGAATTAATATTTCTGATTATGATTTAATGAAAAAAGAAGATTCTATTGAGCCTATCTTAGAAAAAATTGGCCATTTTATCCAGCAGTCACGGAGATGGAAATCAAGAGAACTAGTTAAATAATCGAGAAACGAGGTGATACATTAGTATTGCCTCGTTTTTTATCTAGAACAACGGCTCTTCCTCCTTGCTTAGCTCCATAAAATTTGGATATAAGCAAAATGAAATGATTAACATGGTTGCAGCAATGGGAATTGACCATTTTAATGGGATATCAAAAATCCCCAAAGGTAGCCCGACAAACATTACTGGCATGGAAATTACACTCAACCTCCATCTTGCTTTAGTCGTTATATAATTCATATTATGACAATATGGACAAACCATTTTATTTCGAAATAATTTTTTTAAAGTTGTTGCATAACTCCATTGTTTATCACAATATTGACAAGTAGGCATTGTTTAACCACCTTTTCACTCTAACTTACCTTTATTATATTACTTCGATACGTACCTGTACTATTCCTCTTACAAAATGAAACAAAAATAGCCCAAAGCGTGATTTGAATCACCGAAAAAATATCCTTAATTTTGTATAGTAAAGATAGGCTTTATAAAATGGAGGGATATTCATGGCTACTATTCGTATGGAAAATGATAGAGATATGGTTCTGGAGGCAGATTTAACAGATTTGCAAATCATCATTGATGAAGCAACTAAAAACGTTGATCTTTACAAAGATGAAATTGCAATAATCTATGAAAAAATGCCCAAGTTCGACTATAAATATTTTTGTTTTTATGCATACTCCACCTATCATTTATTAGAAGCAGCAATGGACTTTGATACAAGTAATGTGGGACATTTCCGCTTAGATGCGCCAGATGAATTTTATTATGCATTTTATGGAATGGTTGCAACTCTGCACACAAAATGCATTGACTAATGCCAAGTAATAAAAAAGCAGAAGGAGAAATCAGCATAATGCCGTTTTCTCTTTCTGCTAATAATTTTTGCCAAGATTGATTGATCGTTCCCTGGCACTGTTCACACATTTGATTATCGCCTGTTGAAAATCATTGGCATCCAACGTTTCAATAGCTGCTTGTGTTGTTCCCCCAGGACTTGTAATTTTCTCACGTAATACAGGTACGGGATCTTGAGATTTCCGCAGCATTTCACCTGCGCCTACTACCGTTTGTGTAATTAATGATTTTGCTACTCCCTTATCCAAACCCGCCTCCACAGCTGCTTGTTCCATTGCCTCAACTAAATAATAAATATAAGCAGGACCACTGCCCGAAATACTCGTAATCGTGTGCATATCTTGTTCAGCCACAATCGTTGTGGTTCCAATTGTTTTAAACAATGTATCCACTAGATCAATATGCTCCTGCTTAGCATTTTTTCCTCCCGCAATGGCTGTAGCTGAAAATCCTATTGAAGCGGATGTGTTCGGCATAACACGTACAACTGGTATTTCCATATCCATTTTTTCTACAATAAATTCCGTTGATATTCCTGCTGCTACGGAGACAATTAATTGGTTCGGTTGAATATATGTTTTTATCGATTCAATTGCTTCTTCAATGTCGTATGGCTTAGTGGATAGTATGATTAAATCCGCTTGATCGATAACATGTTTCTTGTCAGTTGTTCCGTTTATGTTAAATCGATATTGAAGATTTGCCAAACGTTCATGGTTGTTCCTATTCGTGACAAAGATTTGGCGACGCGTTAACACTTGCTTTTGCAAGATACCAGCGATAATTGATT
Organism: Virgibacillus ndiopensis; assembly: GCF_900187325.1. Taxonomy (GTDB): domain Bacteria; phylum Bacillota; class Bacilli; order Bacillales; family Amphibacillaceae; genus Virgibacillus_E; species Virgibacillus_E ndiopensis. The sequence goes on from NZ_FZMZ01000006.1 coordinate 75,899, forward strand.
CAGCCATTGACCCTGCACCAATAAAAGAAATCTTATTAAACATTTTAACAACCTCCTATTAATATAGTGAAACTTCAATCAGTAGGGGGTTTCATTCTTCCCCCACTGATTGTTAGTTGAACAGAATCGGGCATTTACGGGCAGTTGATCTACTTCAAGTTTTTGATATCACATCAAAACTTGAAGTAGTGGTCTTACTGGCAGTTAATCCGGGATAAAAATCAAAAAAACCTCACGCCATCCTAATAAAAAGGACGGAAATGAGGTTTGTATCCGCGGTACCACCTAAATTGGCAAAATTAGCCCACTCTGGATTGATAACGCAGCAATGCACTGCGGTTAGTTTTTAGCTAACGACTCCCAGGTAGGTTCATGATTTAAGTAACCGATGGAATCTTCCAGCCGATGAATTCCAATCTCTTTCGGGCGAACCAATCATTACTGGCCTGCTCAACATCTGGTTTATTTTAATATTTCTATGTAATATACGCTGGATATGATGGATTGTCAAGGAAAATTCTGAAAAAAATTATAAGCTCCATCTTATTAATACAAAAGCCTTTTTAAACTCGATACTGACCGTGGCAATTTTCGCTAAAAAAATAAAACTGCTACATATATGTAACAGTTTTATTATTATCTCCAATATTTATGCGCTTGTTTAATAAATGGAGGAGGTAGAGGGATTCGAACCCCCGCGCGGTTTGACCCGCCTGTCGGTTTTCAAGACCGATCCCTTCAGCCAGACTTGGGTATACCTCCGTTTCGACAAGATATAATATAACATGTGTGATATATCTTGTCAATGCAGAAAAAATAATTTTTATCATTTATTTGTCAAACTGTGTACGTTGTAAAAATTCCTGATAAATAGCTTCATACACAGGTCTATTTGTTAATAGCTCTAGTATCGTCAAAGCGATTGCCTTAGCCCCAACAATAAGCGCCTGATCTCCCTGCTCGGATTTGGCCGCTTCTCTGAATTCAACAGTATGGCCAATTAAATCAACTGGACCTATTTTGATATGTGGATGAATAGTCGGAACAACTTGACTAACATTACCTGCATCTGTAGATCCTAATGCCGTTCTTTCCACCGTATTAACTGTCTCTCCTAATCCTTCAATTACATTTTTAAACACACTATCAAAACGTTTATTAATAATAAAATTGTCTACTTCGTTTTGAAATGCCGCTATTTTCACTGTAGCTCCGGTTGCTAAAGCAGCACCATTTGCGATGGCTTTAATCTTTTCGGTGACCTCGTTTAATACTGACCTTGTAGAAGCTCGGATAAAAAACCTTGCTTTAGCATATTCTGGAACGATGTTTGGCGCATCACCGCCATTGGTAATAATACCGTGAATCCTTACATCAGCAGGTACATGCTGACGTAATGCATTAATTCCATTGAACAGTTGAATAACTCCGTCTAAGGCATTAATCCCTTTCTCCGGATGTGCGGATGCATGTGCTGGTTTACCAAAAAACTCAAAATCAAGTGGATCAACAGCTAAACTTGGTCCAGTAAGATTTGTTTCATTACCTGGGTGAATCATAATGGCTGCATCAATATCCTCAAGTAACCCAGCTTTTACGAAGCTACCTTTTGCACTGCCGTTTGGTCCGCCTTCTTCTGCAGGCGTTCCAAGTACAACTAGCTCCCCGCCAACGTCATCAATTACTTTACTTAAGGCAACAGCTGCTGCAACACTCGTTGTTCCAATAATATTGTGTCCACATGCATGACCTATTTCTGGCAATGCATCATACTCAGCTAAAAAACCAATCCGAAGCCCTTCTTTCTTGCCTTTTCGTTTAGCTACAAATGCTGTTTCATGTCCTGCAATTCCTTTTTCAACGATGAACCCTGCTTCTCGAAGTATCTCTGTTAATAAATTTGATGCAAAAAACTCTTGGTTGCCAATTTCAGGATTGTCATGGATATCATGACTTGTTTTTATATATCGTTCTTTATTTTCCTCAATATTACTAGAGATACGCTCCTTTATTTCTTCTATCCTGTTTGCTAAAACTGTCATTCCAATCACCCCATAATAAAATTTTTTTATTCCAAAACTACTTACCAGCCAATTTTGTCTAACGATACAAATGTTGGAATTTGGTTCCCATCGTATTCTTCCTTAATCAATTGTTTTACATCGTCGGATTGATAGATGTCTGCTAGCTTCTGTAACACTTTATTATCCTTGTCTTCTTCATTGACAGCGATAATATTTATATATGGTGTTGCTGTTTCACTTTCATGAAATATGGAATCATCTAACGGACTGAATCCAGCATCAACGGCAATCCCATTATTAATAATAGATGCATCCACATCTGGTAAAACACGTGGTGTTTGAGCGGCTACAAGTGTTTCAAACTGTAGATTTTTAGGATTTTCCACAATCTTATCTACCGATCCGTTACCATCAAAACCTTCTTCTAATTTAATCAATCCTGCCTCCTGAAGCAGTAACAATCCACGCCCCATATTCGTCGCTTCTTTTGGCAAAGCAATCGTTGCTCCTTCCGGTAAATCCTCTACTGCATCATGCTTTTCAGAGTATAATCCCATTGGTGCTATAACAGTAGTAGCAATTGGTACTAAATCCAAATTATGTTCTTTAATAAATGCATCAAAATAGGATACAGTCTGAAATGCATTTGCATCAAGTTCACCCTCTGCTAGTGCAAGGTTTGGCTGTACATAATCGGAAAATCGAACGATCTCAACGTTAATTCCTTCTTCTTTAGCTTTTTCCGCCACAAAATCCCAAATTGTTGTATCAGATCCACTGATCCCCACCTTAACTGTCGATTCATCTTTGCTTGAGCACGCACTAACAAATACCGCTAAACTAATAAGTAATACTATAAGACCAAATTTTTTCATGTTGTTTTCTCTCCTTTTTGTCTGTTTACGAAACGCTTTTGAATTAGCGCCTTCTAATTTTTTTCGATAAAATATTGCCTGTTGTTTGCAACCCTTGGACCATGACAACAAGAATTGCTACCGTAATTATCATCACAACGGTGTCAAAACGTTGATATCCGTAAGTTATTGCTAAATCACCAAGACCACCGCCACCAATTGCACCAGCCATTGCAGAAGCTCCAACTAGCCCAATTGTTGCAATCGTCAACCCTAAAATGAGTGAGCTTAAGGCTTCTGGTAGCAAAAAACGAACAATAATTTGTCTTGGCGTCGCTCCCATTGCCTGCGCCGCTTCCATTACACCGGGATCAACTTCAAGTAAGGAATTTTCAATCAATCTAGCAATGTATGGTCCTGAAAAAAGCACCATCGGAACAATTGCTGCTGCAGTTCCAATGGAAGTCCCAACAATTAATCGCGTAAAAGGGATAACAGCAACCATCAAAATGATAAATGGAATGGAACGAAACACGTTCACCACTGCATTTAATACGTTAAAGACGGGTGCATTTTCCCATAAATGACCTTTTCGTGTTACAACTAAAAGAATTCCTAAAGGTAACCCGATTATTGTTGCAAAAGCTAATGAAAATGCCACCATTGAAATAGTTTCTTGTAATGCTATAAGGATTTGATCCCAATCAACTAACATTGTCCAACACCTCCTTAACCGTTACTTCTTGTTGGTTAATATGCATAATAACTCTACTAATCTCCTTTGCTTCACCCTCAAATTTGACTATTAAATTACCAAATGGAGTTCCTTGTAGCTCCGTTATACTACCAAACAAGACATTTACTTCGACATCAAACTGTTTAGCTATTTGTGAGAGTAATGGAGCTCCAGCAGATTCTCCAACAAAAACAATACGGTAAATTTGACTAGTAGATTCTTGTGACTGTATCAATTGATGAACCGATTCTGGTATTTCATCATGCATAACCGTACTTACGAAATTATGAGCAATTTCCGTTTTTGGCTGGGCAAATACATCAAAAACAGATCCTGCTTCAATGACTTTTCCTTGATCAAGCACAGCAACCTTATCGCATATCTCTCGGATAACTCCCATCTCATGCGTGATTATCAAAATGGTAATGTTATATTCCTTATTAATTCGTTTTAAAAGATCTAAAATAGATTGTGTTGTTTGTGGATCAAGTGCTGATGTTGCTTCATCACATAACAAGACAGAAGGCTGTGTTGAAAGCGCACGTGCAATTCCAATCCGTTGTTTTTGACCACCTGATAATTGGTCCGGGTAATTATCCGCCTTATCTCGTAGTCCAACAAAATCCAACAATTCGTAAACTCGTTTCTTCACTTCTTCTTTTGGTGTCTTCGTTAATAACAATGGCATTGCCACATTCGTAAATACTGTTTTTGAATTAAGCAGATTAAAGTGTTGAAAAATCATCCCGATATTTCGTTTGGCCTCCCGCAACTCTTTGGGAGACAGACTGAGCAAATCTTGGTTATTTACAACAACTTTCCCTGAAGTCGGTCGCTCGAGTAAATTTACACAACGGATCAGTGAACTTTTACCTGCACCACTGAATCCAATAACACCATATATTTCGCCTTTTTCGATATGCAAATCAACGTCATCTAACGCTTTCACTTGTTTTCCTGTGCTTTCATAAATTTTTGTTACTTTCTCAAACGTAATCATCATTTCCCTCCTTAAAAAATAAGACCCTTTTCGTAAATATCTTTGTTTTTAACCTTGTAGCTAACACAAAATGCGACGTAACAAAAACGTGATTTCCGCTCCGGGCAGTCACGCACCTTAGGGTGGCTAGAGAGCCTCCTCGTATTAACGCACTCCAAGGGTCTCACCGATGCCTTTCATCCCCTAGGAGTCGAACCCACAGCGAAGATCATTGATATTAAGTGATGAATGGTACAGAATTATAAACACCCAACCCTAGCGAAGGAAAACACGGAGACTGATATGAACGAAACTCCTGCGGGAAAGCGAAGACGATGAGACCCCACAGGGAGCGGTCTTTGCAAGCGAGGAGGCTCAGCGCGAGCCCGCGGAAAGCGTAGTATTTTTCCGTAGCGGTAACTGGTCGCGAACAAAATTCAAAATTACGTCATATTTTCTACAACAATCTTTTAGAAACAGCCAAATATAAAAATGCCTCTCCTTAATAAAAATGAAGAGGCATCTATATTTTTCCTCTTCTTATCTATCAAGCTTGTTGCTTGCTGGATTTGGCACAGTACTTTACATAAAGTCCGCTGCCGAGGTATCAATGGGCCAGTCCCTCCACCTCTCTAAATAAGAAGTTAACACGTATTCAGTTTTTAAAATTAAAAAATCTCTCCTTATAAAAATAAGAAGAGATTGCAAACGTAAGCACACTCTTCTTATTTTTCAAGCTAATGCTTGTTGGATTTAGCACAGTACTTTAACTATAAAGTCCGCTGCCGAGGTATCAATGGGCCAATTCCCTCCACCTCTCTAAATAAGAAGTTCAATTATTCAATTTAATATGATATATACTTTACTATCGGTAGTTATTTTTGTCAATTGTTTTTTTATTCTTTTTTGCAGGAAAATTCATTAAGACAACTTTTTATCTCTAACAGTCAAACTATTTAAACGATCCGCCAAACCTAGTTTATGACTAGCCGGAACATTCTCTTCAGTTAAAAGTACTTCTTTTAGCTCATAAGCATTTGACCCATGTTCGGCAAAGTCCAAACCTGCAATTTCTTCTTCCTCTGACACCCTGATAGATGAAAAACGTGAAATTACAAATATAAATACTCCAACGGTTATCATCGTCCAAGCAACTACTGCAATCACACCAATCAGTTGTACAATTAATTGTGAGAATCCACCACCATAAAATAAACCAGTTGAGGTAGAGAATAACCCTACTGCAAGTGTACCCCAAATACCACAAATCCCATGAACTGTGATAGCTCCGACTGGATCATCAATTCTTAATTTTGTATCTAGAAAACGGATACCCTCTACAAGAAATACACCGGATAGTAACCCAACGATTATGGAACCACCTAGCGAGATTTCAGCACAACCTGCAGTAATTCCTACAAGCCCTGCTAAAACACCATTTAATGATAACGAAGCATCAACCCGTTTGAAGCGAATTTTTGTATATAATGCTGATGATACTAATGCCGCTGACGTTGATAGCAATGTCGTTCCAATGACCATTGGCACTAGACTAGGATCTGCCGCTAATGTGCTTCCCCCATTAAATCCAAACCATCCTAACCATAGAATAAATACGCCAAGTGCTCCAATAGGGATGTTATGTCCTGGTATTACGTTCACCTTTTTACCACTGTATTTACCAACACGTGGTCCTAAAAATAACACGACAGTCAGTGCTCCAACAGCTCCTGTCAAATGCACCACCGTTGAACCAGCAAAGTCACTGAACCCTAATGCTGTTAACCACCCATCTCCTTGCCATATCCAATGACCTACTACTGGATAAATTACCGCGGTCATAGCAATGACAACTAGTACATAGCTACCAAATTTCATCCGTTCCGCAACTGCACCAGAAATGATAGTAGCACATGTAGCAACAAACATCGCTTGGAATACAAAGAAACTTATATCTTCTACACCACTTAAAAGAAATCCATCAGAACCAACGATTGACCCTGCAGATGTCCCAAACATTAATCCGTACCCGACAATAAAAAATAACAACGAAGCCATACTAATAGTTATAAAGTTTTTCATTAAAATATTTAATGAATTTTTAGCCCTCGTGAATCCCGATTCAACCATCGCAAAACCAGCATGCATAAAAAATACAAGAAATGCACCTAACATTACCCAAACTAAATCAACTGATAATTGAAGGGATTCTGTAGTAGGCGTTGCTGCATAAACTGGAGATGCAATCAATAAAAATAACACGAACAAAAGCGTACTTTTCTTAAACATGTAAATTCCTCCTCATTTTTTTAAAGAACTGCATTTATTCCATGTTCTCCCGTGCGAATACGTATTACCTCTTCAATAGGATGAATGAATATCTTTCCGTCGCCAACTTTTCCTGTGCTGCAACTATCAATTATGAGATTAACGATTTCATCCACTTGATCGTTTTCCACCACCATTTCAACTTTTATCTTAGGCAGTAATTGAATTTGAAAAGTAGTCCCACGAAAAACTCCTTTTTGCCCTTTTTGCTTACCAGTTCCAGCTGCCTCTGTCACAGTTAGGCCACCAATTCCTATTGAAGAAAGCTTATTGCGAAGTTCCTGAAACTTTTCTGGCCGAATAATAGTTTCGATCTTTTTCATTTTATCACCTCTTTTTCTTTATGTTAGTTTTCCTTACATTAATTTGTTATGTTTAATATCATAATAGGTATTGAAATAAAATTCAAGTGTTTTTAGTTTAATTTTTTAAAAATTTAAACTAAAACGGTTTCATTAAAGATCAATATTGTAAATAAACCTAACAAAAAAGAGTTTGGATGTCTCCATCCAAACTCTTCCATATAGTGGTCTTTTATATACGCTTTGGTAAACTTACTTAATTACTTGTCTGCCACCCATATACGGACGCAGAACTTCTGGAACAACAACAGATCCATCTTCCTGTTGATAATTTTCTAAAATAGCTGCAACAGTTCGACCAAGTGCTAAGCCAGAACCATTAAGTGTGTGTACAAATTCTGGTTTGCCTTTATCCTCACGACGGAAACGAATACCTGCACGTCTAGCTTGGAAATCTTCAAAATTTGAACAAGAAGAAATTTCACGATATGTTTCTTGACTTGGAATCCATACTTCAATATCGTATTTTTTTGCTGCAGTAAATCCTAAATCGCCAGTACACATACTCATAACACGATATGGTAATTTCAGTAGCTGTAATACTTTTTCAGCGTTTGATGTTAGTGTTTCTAATGCCTCATATGATTCCTCAGGCTTCACAAACTGAACAAGCTCAACTTTGTTAAATTGATGCTGACGAATCAATCCTCGTGTATCACGTCCAGCAGATCCTGCTTCAGATCGAAAGCATGCACTAAAGGCAACATATTTTTTCGGTAAATCATCACTTGTTAAAATATCATCACGATGATAATTCGTCACTGGTACCTCAGCAGTAGGAACTAAGAAATAATCCCAATCAACAAGTTTAAATGCATCCTCTTCAAACTTAGGTAATTGTCCAGTTCCTGTCATACTTGTTCGGTTCACAATGTAAGGTGGTAACATTTCTTCGTAACCATGTTCATCGGCATGTAAATCCATCATAAAGTTTAACAAAGCACGCTCTAATCGTGCTCCTTGACCCTTATAAAACACAAATCGACTTCCAGCAACTTTGGCGCCACCTTCAAAATCTAATATACCCAAGTCAGTCGCGATATCCCAATGCGGCTTAGCTTCAACGTTAAAGCTAGGAATGTCTCCCCATTTACGTGCCTCCACATTATCATCTTCGTCCTCACCAACTGGAACACTTTCATGAGGAAGGTTGGGGATGGACAGCATAATGTGGGCTAACTTTTCTTCAATTTCTTTTAATTCTGTGTCCAATACTTTGATTTGCTCGCCAACCTCACGCATTTCCTTAATAGCAGCGTCAGCATCCTTCTTCTCTTTTTTCAATACTGAAATTTTCTGTGAAGCTTCATTTCGTTTTGCCTTTAATTGTTCTGTCTCAGCTATTAACGCCCGACGACGTGAATCAAGTTCCCCAAACTTATCTAATTCTGATAAATCCTCACCACGATGAACTAACTTTTCTTTCACTTCTTGAAAATTGTTACGTAAATACTTCATATCAAGCATTATAAAATCCTCCTCATTCTAAAAAAATATAAAAAACTCCCGCCCCTAAAATAGGGACGAGAGTATGGTTCCCGCGTTGCCACCCTTATTGAAGAGAAAACTCTTCCGGCTCACAGTTGATAACGGTACTTAACCGGGTTTATTTACTAAAGCTTCGTTCAATAAACCAGTTCAAGGATGGATTCACGGCATTCCCACATCGATTCACACCGACCATCGACTCTCTTTAGAATGAATACCGTTACTATTTCCTATCAATACTATTAAGGGTGTTCATTTATCTCGCCTAGACGAACAGTAAAAACCCTACTAAATGAGGTTTCACTTTATTACATAACATCATAGCTAATATTTTACTAAGAAGCAAGTGTTTTCTTAGATTCTTCCACTATTGCAACAAAATATTCAATAAAACGATTGTCATCTGTTAATTCAGGGTGAAAGGCAGTACATATATAATGACCTTGTTTGGCTGCTACAATTTTATCTTGATAAGTTGCAAGAACTTCTACATCTGGACCCACTTCTAAAACATACGGTGCACGAATGAAAACTGCATTAAAATCAGCTGCAACATGTTCAATTTTGAGTTCTGCTTCAAAGCTTGCAACCTGACGACCGAATGCATTTCGAGCAACCTTCATATCAATTAATTCGAGATGTGCCTGATCCTGACCCTCAATCGCACTTGCCAACAATATCAGCCCAGCACATGTACCAAAAATTGGCTTTCCTTGTATACCGAATTCCTGAAGCGCTGTGAAAAATCCATAGCTATCAATAAGCCTGCGCATTGTTGTACTTTCTCCACCAGGAAGAATTAATCCATCAATTTCATCAAGTTGTTCTGTACGTTTAATTTCAACAGCTTTTGCACCAGATGCTTCGATCGAACGAATATGTTCACGAACGGCACCTTGTAATGCAAGTACACCAATCGTTGTCATACCAATTCCTTCTTTCTATTCACTGCGGTCCTGCATGCGATCTGATGGTTCCAAAGTACTCATTTCAATCCCTTTCATTGCAGTTCCTAGACCTTTTGAAAGTTCACCGATTAATTTATAGTCCGTGTAATGAGTAGTTGCTTCTACGATTGCTTTTGCAAATTTTCCAGGGTTTTCCGATTTAAAAATACCAGATCCTACGAATACACCATCTGCACCAAGCTCCATCATTAATGCAGCATCAGCTGGTGTAGCAACACCGCCTGCAGCAAAGTTTACAACTGGTAAGCGGCCATCGAGACGAATTTGTAATAATAACTCGTATGGTGCACCAATATTTTTAGCAAATGTCATTACTTCATCCTCTGACATTGCACTTAATTGACGAATTTCTGACTGTACTTGACGCATATGACGAACAGCCTCTACAATGTTTCCGGTACCAGGTTCACCTTTTGTGCGAAGCATGGATGCACCTTCTCCGATTCGACGTGCAGCTTCACCTAAATTACGGCAGCCACAGACAAATGGTACGGTAAAATCTGATTTTTTAAGATGGTAAACTTCATCAGCCGGTGTTAATACTTCACTTTCATCAATATAGTCTACACCCATAGCTTCTAAAACACGTGCTTCGACAATATGTCCAATACGAGCTTTAGCCATAACTGGAATAGAAACTGCATTCATTACTTCTTCTGTAATTCGAGGTTCAGCCATACGAGCTACACCACCTGCAGCACGAATGTCTGATGGAACACGTTCTAATGCCATTACGGCAACTGCCCCTGCTTGTTCAGCAATTTTTGCTTGTTCAGCATTAACAACGTCCATGATGACGCCGCCTTTTTGCATTTCTGCCATACCACGTTTAACACGTTCTGTTCCTGTGTTTGCCATTTGCTCGTCCCCCTGTTTATAAATCTAAATGTTTATATTCGCAAATTTTTGTTGCTCTTTAACCTCATAAATGTAGTTAGGCAGCCGTTCCGGAAATACACTACGCTTTCCGTGGGCTCGCGATAAGCCTCCTCGGAAGAAGACCACTTCCTGCGGGGTCTCATCGTCTTCGCTTTCCCACAGGAGTCTCCGTGTATTTCCTCCACTGATGTGGGGCTTTATAATCTCATATATTGATGAAGATGAGAAAATAGAAAAAGCATATATTTTCTTACTAACTACCCGTATACACGGAAACCCCTGGGGAAGATGAAGCATCGGTGAGACCCCGAAGATGCGATAGCACGAGGAGGTTCACCAGCCGCCCCCCGGAAAGCGGAGTGTTTAGGGCTGCGAGGCAAAAAACACAAAAAATGTGAACATTTACGTCGAATTTCATGCCTTTTGTATAAAAATAAAACAATAAACTTTTTATAAGCCTACCTTTATTAATTGTACTACTTAGAACCAACCTTTAACAGTATCGACAATTGTTGAAAATAAATTACCAAAGAAGTTACCGATTGATCCAAGTAAAAGCATAAACCAATTATCTTTCTCAACAGCACCTTTTGTTACAATATCTACTGTGTTATTAGACTCAGCGTTAAAAATATAGCCATAATCATTTTCTCCTTCAAAAATAACCTCAGCAGTACCTATTTTCTCACCTTTTTTAATTGGTGCTTTCAATTCACCATCTTTATTTAATTTATCTTTATCGATTGTGTATTTAATCGTATATTTTTCTTCTTGTTCTTTCGTAACTGGTACTTTTATTGCATTTTTTGTAGCAATTTCAACAGTATCTTTTTTCCCTTTTGCTACAGGAAGTGATTTTTGTCCTTCTAGTTGATAACCTTTAGCGAAAAGCTCTTTCGTTTGATAGTTTGTAAAACCATAGTTATATAATTTCTCAGTTTCCTGAAAACGTTTCGCTTTACTATCCGTTTTCATAACTACAGAAATTAATCGTTGTCCATCACGTTCAACAGTTCCTGTAAAACAATATCCTGCAAGGTCAGTGTGACCTGTTTTTAACCCATCAACACCTTCATAATGAAATTGCTTTATGAATGTTGCATCATGTGGCAACATCCAGTTCAAATTCTCAACATGATGTCCTTCAAAATCTGTTTCTGTAACTTTTGATACTTCCAAAGCTTTTGGATGATCTTTAATTAGGTTGTATGCAAGTAAGGCTGCAGATCTAGCTGATAATAGATTATTAGCATTGGGATCTGTACCCTCTGGAACATTTTCTCCAAGCAGTGAATTAGGTAACCCTGTGGAATTTACAAACTTATAATCTGGTAATCCCATTTCCTCTGCTTTTTTATTCATCATTTTAACAAATTCACCTTCAGAACCTGCAATGAGCTCTGCTAGTGCAATTGTTGTACCATTGTCTGAAAAAATAGCCATAGCATCATATAATTGTTTTACTGTATATGCTTTATCCTGTGTTAATCCGATACCGGAAAAATTTGCGTTTGCAGATATACTGTATGGATAGTCACTTATCTGTGTTGTAGTATCCCAGCTGATTTGTTCCGATTCGATGGCTTCCCATACGAGGTATTCAGTCATCATTTTGGTCATACTAGCAGGGGGTAGTGCCATATCCGAATTCTTTTCAAATAAAATCTTACCTGTTTCCGCGTCTACTAAAATTGCTGACTCAGCATCAACTTCTACCTCTGCTGCCTGTGAGGAAAGTGGCTGTGCTAGTATTGTTGTCAACATTACAAGTCCTACAAGTAATAGTGACAAATTTCTCTTTAATTTGTGTTTCACTTTCTCTACCTCCACCCAAAATAGATTACATCTTTGATATTTTACCACAATAATCGACAAAAAAATAGACAGGGAATAATCCCTATCTATTGATATTTCTTATAGGTAATCACTACCGTTATCGTTATACAATAAATTATTTAAACACTATTTTTGCTTAAACAGAGTAGTTAGGAGCTTCTTTTGTAATCTGTACATCGTGTGGATGACTCTCCCTTAGACCTGCATTGGTAATCCGAATAAACCGTGCATCATTTCGCAAAGAATTGATGGAATCTGTTCCACAATATCCCATCCCTGCACGCAAACCACCTAGTAATTGATGTACTGTATCAGCAAGAGGTCCTTTATAAGCTACTCGTCCTTCAATACCTTCTGGAACAAGTTTTTTCGATTCTTCTGATTCCTGGAAGTAACGGTCCTTTGATCCTGCTTTCATGGCACCGACAGATCCCATTCCACGATAGACTTTATAGCGTCTGCCCTGGAAGATTTCCGTTTCACCTGGGCTTTCTGATACACCTGCAAACATACTACCGAGCATAACTGCGTGTGCACCAGATGCTAGTGCCTTTACAATATCCCCTGAATATTTAATACCACCATCAGCAATGACAGGGACACCATATTCTTCGGCAGCTGCAGCACAATCATATACAGCTGTGATTTGTGGTACTCCAACTCCAGCAACTACTCTTGTCGTACAAATAGACCCAGGGCCAATTCCAACCTTCACAATTGTAGCTCCTGCTTCAATTAAATCTTTCGTAGCTTCAACAGTTGCAACGTTTCCGGCAATAATATCTAAATTAGGATAAGCGTTTCTAACCTCTCTAACCTGATCCAGCACACCTTTTGAATGCCCATGAGCTGTATCGATTACGACTACATCAACACCTGCATCAACTAACTTTTCTATCCGCTTCATCGCGTCCGCTGTTACACCAACGGCAGCTCCAACAAGTAATCTACCGTGTACATCCTTTGCTGCATTTGGAAATTCAATTACTTTTTCGATATCTTTTATTGTTATTAATCCTTTTAACATACCATCTTCATCAATAAGTGGTAACTTTTCTATTTTATATTGCTGAAGGATTTTTTCTGCTTCATCGAGCGTTGTGCCAACAGGGGCTGTAACAAGATTTTCACTAGTCATCACGTCTTTTATTAAAATAGAATAATCCTGAATAAAACGTAAATCTCGATTCGTTATAATTCCTACTAACTTTTGCTCTTCAATACTATTTACAATTGGTACACCAGAAATACGGAATTTCCCCATAAGATGTTCAGCATCGTACACTTGATGTTCTGGTGTTAAGAAAAATGGATTCGTTATAACACCACTTTCTGAACGTTTTACACGATCAACTTGCTCAGCTTGATCCTCAATCGACATATTCTTGTGAATCACACCAAAACCACCTTGACGTGCCATTGCAATCGCCATCTTAGCTTCTGTTACCGTATCCATTCCTGCACTAATTAATGGTGCCTTAAGCTTTAAATTAGCTGAAAGCTCCGTTTCAACAGAAACATCCTTCGGTAATACCTCTGATTTTGCAGGAACTAATAACACATCATCAAACGTTAAACCTTCTTTAGAAAACTTATCTGCTCGCATGGTTATCCTCCTTTAAAGTTAGCTGGAATGCTATTTGAATGTGTATTTTTTAACACACTGGTTAAACTATTATTGTTATTTACAATACGGTATCAATAACGCTTTTTCAACAAAAGAATTAGTACGATATAAAAGAAAATAGATTCTAAATATTTTAATAGTTCTGAGGAGAAAATTATGTGGGAACGAGAAAGACAATCATTTTATAGGTATTTATTATCACAAGAAACAGGTCATAACTATTTGCATCAATGCTATCAAAATATAAATGGAATTGATGCAGAAGCGAAAAGTTACGAAAACTGCAATGCATTTCTTTATTATATTGATCATGGGAACCGTTTTTTTGCAAACGCGAAACAATTAGAAACACTATTGCAGCCGCTTCTGTTGTTTTATGGTACAACCCATTTACTGAAAGCATGTCTACTAACAAAACGTCCCAATTACCCTGAATCAACAGCTATATTAGCGCACGGGGTTTCAACAAGAAAACGAAAAAAAAAGCAGTACACGTTCATGCAGGATGAAGTTAAAACACAGCATAACGGACTATTTTCGTATGTAGCAAAACATTTATACTTATTCGAGCATGTACCATTTGAAAAGATTAAGATGCGAGATCTACTAGCACTTATTCCCGAAATGAACGATTTATTTACATACAGCAATGATGAAAAGCTAGTTTCGATTGGTAAACTAAATGCAACAACACTGCATTTTCCTATTGAACTGTTAGACAGCTATCACTTAACTAAAAATACATTTGTAAAACGAATTACTTCACATTTGCCTAAAATAACTAATTTGAGTGTAAAGGCAAACTATATATATGTGGAATTGGAAAAGCCGTTAAACAGTTCAACAGGTCCATTCTTCTTTCATTTTAAAAAAGGTGAAATCTATTTTCCAAGACACAGGGATAATTTCCTTGTAATTCCAGAGGTGCTGATACATTATTTACTTTTATACAATTTAAGTATGATTAGTCGATATGAAACAGAGTGGTGGGGTGAACTACTGGCTACAAAGGCAGAAATTGATTATCCATTTATTAAACAATTTTTAGATGTAACGGCAGAGAAAATGCCACTTCTGCTTGGAAATGAACTTTTTCATAATATTTAGTTCAAATACCGAATTCTAAAGCAATTTATTGCTGTTTCTCCTAATTGGTCAAGCAAATTATAATTTGCATACGCACCAACAATGGCGCCTATTCCAGGAATAAGCTGAAGCATTTTTACAAAGTCGATATAATCCCGGTATTCTTGCTGAAATAACTGCCAATCAAGCTCAGTCAATTCTTCTTTTCGATCTTCCCAGTTCTCAATAAGTTCTAAGGTT
Organism: Virgibacillus ndiopensis; assembly: GCF_900187325.1. Classification (GTDB taxonomy): domain Bacteria; phylum Bacillota; class Bacilli; order Bacillales; family Amphibacillaceae; genus Virgibacillus_E; species Virgibacillus_E ndiopensis. The sequence continues at coordinate 91,306 of NZ_FZMZ01000006.1, forward strand.
TCATTACGATGTTTATCACTTGAGAATGCCAGTTGGAACACATGCAGGATAAATAGGCGTTCCTCGTATAGCTTCGTATTATATCCATAAAGTGAAGCCACTTCAAATAGAAAACGCATCTTTATTGATAATAATAGAGGAAAGTCGGCTAACCCTAAAAATATTCCTCCTGCCCCAGTTCCAGCACCTTCTACGGCTGCAGTTCGCTTATAAGAGTCAATTTTTTCTTTAACCCGATTCTCTTTTTCCTCTAGGGTTACTGGAGAGCTCTCCGGACTTTTTGTCATATATTCTGATCCAACTAAGGTTGCTTGAACCATTTTTTTAATACTTTCTGTAATGATAGTATGTGCTTTTTGAGGGATCTTTTCGTTTATTTTAATTTGCGCTTTCTTGGACAGACGATTTATCAGAGATGATCTCTTCTTTATCTTTTGACGCCATTGCACCAACTCAGCTCTCGCCTTATCTTCGTATTCCATCAGGCAACAATCCCTTTCTTAAACAATCTCCATACCAGAATATGTTTCCCCTTAGACGTTATTTTCATAAAAGCTGTTTTCTAGAAGATTGTTGCTTTATTAAATGCTTAATATGATCTAATAGTCAACACAAACCGTGAGTAACTCCCCGCTCGCCACCGCTACGGAAATACACTACGCGCACCAAAGGACCACAAGCCGCCCTAAGTTGCGGGACTGCTAGGAGCGGAAAGCAGACTGCATACATCACATTTTCTATAAATAGCACCAAACCCTTTACAAAATTTCAGCAATATACAAGTTTGGTTCATTTTTTAAGATAACAATCTTGTCGTTCTCGTCTAATCGTACCATTGGTCTTGTTGGATATTTTTCTTCCATAAAAACAATTTCGCCGGTGTAGTTATTGGAGAGTTTTACCCTTGTACCGATAGAAAAGTTAGCAAGACTCGACACAAATGTTTGAACTACATTGTGATCTAACTGAGAAAACTGTTCCTTCTGTATTTCTTCCATCACTTTAAAAGGAGATTGTTTTTTCTTATAGTGTCGTTCGCATATCATCGCATGGTATATATCACTAACTGCAATAATTCTGGCATATGTAAGTATTTTATTCCTGGAAAGACCAAGTGGGTACCCACTTCCATCCATTCGCTCATGGTGCTGTAGAATAGCTAATTTTACTGTTTGCGTAATTGTTGGTATTTGCTCAACAAGCCGATAAGAATAAGTTGGATGTTTTTTGATTTCATTTAATTCGCTGGAAGTTAATGCACCTTGCTTATTAACAATGGCAGGATCAACCCTTGCCATACCGCAATCACTTAAAAAACCAGCTAAACCAATTTGGAGCCATTCACCCTTAGTATAACCCATTTTTTTTGCTAGGTAAGCTGAAAAAATAGCAACGGAAACACTATGATGATAATAATAGTCTTCCTTTTTTACGGAATGATGTAAAGTGAATAGATCAGATCCAACCATGCCAACACGTTCTAACAACGGAATGAGCATTTGACGTACATGTGGCATATCGATAGGAACACTATTTTGCCAAGATTCAAACACTTTCCTATAACGATCAACTACATCTAAGTAATGATCGACAAGTGAATTATATTCCTTTTTTGATTTTCTTTTTCCTATAGATTCTTTCTTATGTATGACTTTTGGTGTGAATGGTTCACCATTTATCAACTTAGGAGATACATCGACAGTCTCCACTAAAAACTTTTGTAATACTGTAATATGTTTTTCGGATAAAACCGTATTCATTGGAACAATTGGTCGATTTGTTTTACCTTTTACATCACTGATTAAAACACACCCTGGAACTAATTGTGATGGATCTATATGCATTTTAACTCCCCCTAATAAGACCTTTTAAATTTACTGCCCAGTTTAGGTAAGATAAATAAAGTGACTCTAGAATATATCCCTTAATCTGAGTCACTTTATCAATCTCTTTATATTATTCTGTCGTAATACTTATTCGTCTGTTTCATCTGCCCCGTCTTCAATCTCTTTATTTTCCTCAGTAATTACTTCTTGTGCGTCATCTTCAGATGATTCTTCTTCCTCGTCATCTGGTTCGATTTTTGCAACAGTAGCGACTTCTTCATCTTCCTGTAAGCGAATCAAACGTACACCTTGTGTATTACGACCAGTTTGTGAAATACCTTCTACAGGAATCCGAATAAGAACACCGGCAACGGTAATAAGCATAATATCTTCTTCTCCAGTAACTGCCTTCACTGCTGCAACATGGTCTGAATCAGCCAACTTACACGTGAAAATCCCTTTACCACCACGGTTGGTAATTCGATATTGATCCTCTGGTGTACGTTTTCCAATACCTTTATTGGTCACATGAAGTATTTGTCTGCCTTCTTCTAAAATTTCCATCGATACTACTTCATCATCACCACGTAGAGAAATACCTTTTACTCCAGCAGCAGTTCTGCCCATAGAACGAATTTGTTCTTCTGGGAATCGGATTAAATAACCGTTTCGAGTACCGATCATAATATCCTTTGAACCATCTGTTAATCGAACTGAAATCAGTTCATCTTCATCGCGTAAGCCAACAGCTATTAAGCCACCTTTACGGATATTTGCAAACTGTGATAACTTCGTCCGCTTCGATATACCATGTCGTGTCGTAAAGAATAAATACCAATCATCGGAAAACTCTTTCACAGTAATTACCGCGTTAATCCACTCATCCTTTTCAACCTGAAGTAGATTAATAATTGGAATCCCTTTTGCAGTTCGGCTAAATTCTGGAACTTCATAACCTTTTGTTTTGTAAACCTTACCTTTGTTTGTAAAGAACAAAACGGTATCATGTGTCGATGTAGATACTAAATGTTCAACAAAGTCATCTTCATTGGTTCCCATTCCTTGGATACCTCGTCCACCACGTTTCTGTGTACGATACGTTGATGCAGGCAAACGTTTAATATACCCTTGATGTGTAAGCGTAATAACAATGTTTTCTTCAGGAATAAGGTCTTCATCTTCAATAAAGTCCAGTCCACCAACTGTGATTTCCGTGCGGCGCTTATCACCATAACGTTCTTTAATTTCGGTCAACTCTTCACGAATGATTTCTAATACCTTTTGTTCGTTAGCTAAAATTTCTTTTAATTCATTAATTAATTTTAAAAGCTCATTATATTCATTTTCAATTTTTTCACGCTCTAGGCCAGTTAAACGCTGCAGGCGCATATCTAGAATTGCTTGTGATTGCTTTTCAGATAATCCAAAACGTTCCATCAATCCCTCACGTGCAATATCTGCCGTTTTTGAATTACGAATTAATGTAATGACTTCATCAAGGTGATCTAAAGCAATACGCAAACCTTCCAAAATGTGCGCACGCGCTTCGGCCTTACGCAATTCAAAGGCTGTACGACGTTTAATGATAACTACCTGGTGGTCTAAATAATGCTCTAAACACTGTTTAATTGTTAATACTTTAGGCTGTCCATCAACCAATGCTAATGTGTTGATCCCAAATGTAGTTTGTAGGGATGTATACTTATATAAATTGTTTAAAACAATGTTCGCATTAACATCACGACGTAGTTCGATTACTACACGAAGACCATTACGATCTGATTCATCGCGTAAATCAGTTATGCCGTCAATTTTTTTATCACGTACAAGTTCTGCTATTTTTTCAATTAATTTTGCTTTATTAACTTGATAAGGAAGCTCAGTAGCAATAATTGTTGACTTGCCATTTGCTTTCTCTTCAATATTTACTTTAGCCCGAATTGTTACGGAGCCTTTCCCTGTTTCAAATGCCTTACGAATTCCGCTACGGCCAAGAATCAAACCACCAGTAGGGAAGTCTGGTCCAAAAATATAATTTTCCATTAATTCATCTATCGTGATTTCAGGATCTTTACTAACAGCTAATACAGCATCTATGGTTTCTCCTAAATTATGTGGTGGGATATTTGTGGCCATCCCAACCGCAATTCCAGATGTTCCGTTTACTAGCAGATTTGGAAAACGGGAAGGAAATACTACTGGTTCACGCTCTGATCCGTCATAGTTATCCCTATAGTCAATTGTATCTTTATTAATATCACGTAATAATTCCATTGAAATTTTTGACATACGGGCTTCTGTATAACGCATTGCTGCAGCAGAGTCACCATCCACTGAACCAAAGTTTCCATGACCATCAACAAGCATATAACGATAGCTGAAATCCTGTGCCATACGTACCATTGTTTCGTAGACGGCCGAGTCACCATGTGGGTGATACTTACCGATTACTTCCCCAACAATACGGGCAGATTTTTTGTGAGGTTTATCCGAATGCATACCTAAATCATTCATAGCATATAATATTCTACGATGTACCGGTTTTAACCCATCCCGAACATCTGGTAATGCACGCGAGACGATTACACTCATAGCATAATCCAGAAATGATGTACGCATTTCATGACTAAGATTTATTTCTTGAACATTAGAACGTTGTTGATCCGACATTAAATTACCTCCTAAAGAAAAACAGTAAACGTTTTTCTTAAAGTCAGACGCAGGAATTCAGACTTGGAGAAATCGGCAGGTTTGCAGATTTCATGATCTGAATTCCTCTCTAGACTTTTATACTTTCTATATCTTGAAAAAATAAATATCTTTATGCGTGATGTATATTACTTTGTTATGTGTTTCTAACCATTGTATTAAATATCTAAATTCTTTACATACTGTGCATTATCTTCAATAAAATGTCTTCTCGGTTCAACTTTATCACCCATTAACATATCAAATACTTGATCGGCATCAATCGCATCCGATAATTCAACCTGCAGCAATGTACGCGTTTCTGGATCCATTGTTGTTTCCCATAACTGTGTAGCATTCATTTCTCCAAGACCTTTGTATCGTTGGATTCCTGGTTTTGGATTTTTAGGGATTTCTGCTAAGATACGGTCCAGTTCTTTATCATTATAAGCGTAATGTGCCGCTTTCCCTTGTTGAATTTTATATAATGGTGGCTGTGCTATATAAACATAACCATTTTCAATTAATGGACGCATATACCGATAGAAAAACGTTAATAACAATGTACGTATATGTGCCCCATCAACATCTGCATCTGTCATAATCACGATTTTATGGTACCTTGCCTTTGTTATATCAAAATCCTCGGCAATACCTGCTCCCATTGCCGTGATCATCGCACGCACTTCATTGTTTGATAAGATTCTGTCCAATCTTGCTTTTTCCACGTTTAAAATTTTTCCGCGTAATGGCAGGATAGCCTGGAAATGTCGATCACGCCCCTGTTTAGCAGATCCTCCGGCTGAATCCCCCTCAACAATGTATAATTCGCTTATCTCTGCATTTCTCGAAGAACAGTCAGCAAGCTTACCTGGAAGATTAGAAATTTCCAACGCGCCTTTTCTTCGTGTTAGTTCACGTGCTTTTTTTGCTGCCATACGTGCACGGGATGCCATTAACCCTTTTTCAACTACTATTTTAGCAACAGAAGGGTTTTCAAATAAAAACTTAGAAAAAGATTCACTAAATGCAGAATCTGTGACAGTTCGTACTTCACTGTTTCCTAGTTTTGTTTTAGTCTGCCCTTCAAACTGTGGGTCCGGATGTTTGATTGAGACAATCGCTGTCATCCCTTCACGCACATCATCACCACTTAAATTTGGGTCATTTTCTTTAAAAAGACCATTTTTCCGTGCATAGTCATTTATCACTCGCGTTAATCCTGTTTTAAACCCGGATTCATGTGTTCCACCTTCATAGGTGTGAATATTGTTAGCAAACGAGTAAATATTACTTGCAAAGCCATCGTTGTATTGAATAGAAACCTCAACGGTTATTTGCTGGTCTTCTGTTTCAGCATAAAAAGGCTCATGTAAAACTTCTTTATTACGATTTATATATTCAACATACGAGCTTATACCACCTTCGTAATGGTAGGTGACAGGCTCTTCATCAGTTCGTTTATCTTCAAGTGAAATTTTAATTCCTTTGTTTAAAAAGGCAAGCTCTCTAATCCGCTGTTGTAATGTTTCAAAATCATATGTTGTTGTTTCTGTAAAAATTTCTGGATCTGGTGTGAAATGTGTAATCGTACCTGTGGTATCCGTATCACCAATTACTTTAATTTCATCTAGTGGCTTCCCTTTTTCGAAGCCTAAGAAATGTATCTTACCATCAAGATGAACATAAACCTCTAAACTCCTAGATAAAGCATTAACGACAGAGGCACCAACACCGTGTAAACCACCTGATACTTTATATCCCCCGCCACCGAACTTTCCTCCGGCATGAAGTACGGTCATAATAACTTCAAGAGCTGGTTTTCCTGTTTTTTTCTGAATACCAACCGGGATACCACGTCCGTTATCCTTTACCGTTATACTGTTGTCTTTTTCAATAATAACCTGAATATGATCACAGTAACCTGCTAATGCTTCATCAATACTATTGTCAACAATTTCCCATACAAGATGATGTAAACCTTTTTCACTGGTTGATCCAATATACATACCAGGTCTTTTCCGTACCGCTTCTAGGCCTTCAAGTACTTGGATCTGATCAGCATTATAAGACTGTTCGTTTATTTTATCTTCAATTGACATATATTTCACCCACGTTTCTTTAGAAAGACTCTGCTTCCAGCCTCATCTTTGAGAGGTCAGAGGCGAGAAGTCTGATTAGAAGAAATCGACAAATCAGCCGATTTCTTTATTTTTTTACTCTATCTCATCAGAGTAATCATCAAGCTTACTTATCATTGACATCATGCTTGTTCGCTTTTTTAATGTTGGAACTGACAAAGAACTGTAATAAATCTGATCATTTGTAATTACGACAGATTTACTGTCATCAATAGGTCCTTTAACCATATTGTTCTTCTCAGCATTTGTCATCATTTCTTCCATAATGGACGATGAGGATATAACATTACGGTCGATAATCGAAATAACATCTTTTGATTGAATCACTGTATCATTACCAATATGAATAAACATCTACTCCACCACCTCTATGTAACTACTGTCCCACTATTCACACGGAAAAGTTCGGCTTTTTTCAATGTTTCATGATTAATTCCGTCAACACTTGTGGTGGATACAAAGGTTTGAACTTTTCCTTGAATGGTATTTAACAAATGGGATTGCCTATAATCGTCTAATTCACTTAGAACATCATCAAGAAGCAAAATTGGATATTCTCCAACCTCATTGTAGATTAGATCAATCTCTGCAAGCTTAATCGAAAGTGCGGTTGTTCGCTGCTGTCCTTGTGAGCCAAATGTTTGTACATCTTTATTGTTTACGAAGAAAATCAAGTCATCACGATGTGGCCCAATTAATGTTGTTCCACGTTCAATCTCTTTTTCCTGTATCTCGTTGAATTTGGACAAGTAGATAGTTTCTATTTTCTCCTTATTCGCGTCTTCTGATACCTCAATTGTCGCATGGTACTTGATTTCCAACTCTTCTAATTCACGACTTATTCCATGATGAATCGGCCTTGCCCATTTACGGAGTAATTCAAGAAATACAAATCTTCTCTCTAACAAGGTTGCAGCATGTTCGATTAATTGATCAGTTAAAACATTTAACATTGTTGGATCTGTTTTGACATTGCGTTGCATTTGCTTCAATAGATGATTTCGTTGTTTTAACACTTTTTGGTACTGTCCTAGATGATAAATATAGCGGGGCTGTATTTGACCAAGCTCCATATCAATAAAACGCCTGCGTATTTGCGGAGGACCTTTTACTAAAGTCAAATCCTCTGGAGCAAACATGACAACATTTAGTGCTCCAATATAATCGCTTAAACGTTTTTGTTCAATTCGATTCAGTTTGGCTTTTTTACCTTTTGTTGAAATAATAATTTCAAGTGGAAAGTTTTGATTTCGCTTTGTTATCCTACCCTCTATTTTAGCATATTCCTGCTCCCATTGGATAAGTTCTTTTTCTCTTGGGGTTCTGTGTGACTTTGAAAATGCTAAAACATAAATAGCTTCCATCAGATTGGTTTTCCCCTGTGCATTTTCACCAATAATAAGATTGACTTTATCATCAAACGAAAGATCAAGATCACCGTAGTTTCGGTAGTTTTTTAATTTTAATTGTTGAATATGCATGAGAATTCCTCTTTTTTACGTTAAGAAATATAAATTACTAGTTTATTTATTACGTGCAACTATATATGATCCAGCACCGTCAATTTCAACAACATCATTTTCATAAAGCTTACGTCCACGGCGATATTCTTTTTCGCCATTTACGATAACACCTTGCTCCTGTAGAAATCCTTTTATCATTCCACCCGATTCAAAAATGTTAGCAAGCTTTAGAAATTGACCTAGTGTAATATAATCCGTTCCTATTTCAATTTTTTCATGCAATTTTCTCACCAAAATTCTTTTTAAATAGTATTATTTACGCCTTCTATCTATTTTACTAAAGATTTGGCATTAAGGAAAGGAAGGTCCTTATAAATGTTTTTAAAAGGCAAATAAAGGCTTAAAATGATTTTAAAATAAAGTTGTATCTGAAATTTTTTTGCTTTTAACCTTGTAGTTTAAGTAAAATGCGACGTAAATGATTTAATAATTAAGTCCAATTCTCAATCGCCGTCCGGGATCGCTGCGGGCGGATGCGCACCTTAGGGCACGGCCTCAGCCTCCTCGAGAAAACCACTCTGCGGGGTCTTCGGACACGTGCTGTTCTGTGCAGGAGTCACCGCCCTCCGCTCACCCGGACTGGTGCAGTATAAGTTTTTAAATAATGCTCCTATTTACTGGTGTTGTGTATAATAATCCCATTTATTTTATGGATAAATATATAAGCATGTAAATATGCATATATAAACTTACTAGCAGCCCGTATACACGGAGACTCCTGGGGGAGATGAGGCATCGGTGAGACCCCGGAGTGCGTAGCACGAGGAGGCTCATCAGCCGCCCCCGGAAAGCGGAGTGTATACGGGCTGCGGGAACAGAGAGCAACGAAAAATGTGAAATCTATTCCGCACTTATGTCGCAGTTTATATCAATTGTAAAAAACTATGCGAAAAGTGCTTAAACTAAAGAAAGAATCCTTACCCTTTGATAAGAATTCTTTCTCTAACTTACGACATCTAATCACTGCTTCAGTATGTCCGTACAGGGAGAATCAGTTGTAGTATGGATTCTCCATCAGCTGGGCGAATTATAAATGGTCGCATTGCTCCAGTAAATTCAATCTTTACTTCGTCATTTTCAATTGCTTTTAAAGCATCAAGCATGTATTTCGAGCTGAATGAGATTTTTAATTCTTCTCCTTCGATCGATTGTACTGCAATTTCTTCAGCAACCCTTCCTACTTCAGGTGAATTACTTGTTATTTCAAGAAATTGATTATCATTTGTTACTAGTTTAACAACATTGTTACGTTCCTCTTTTGCAAGAAGGGAAGCCCGGTCTATCGTATGAAGCAATTCTTTTGTATTCGCATGAATTACTGTTTTACTTTGTTCTGGTATTAAACGAGAAGTTTCTGGATAATTTCCGTCAAGTAAACGTGATAAAAAGTATAAGTGCTTAGTACGGAAAAGAATTTGGTTGTTTGTTACATTAATTTCTAACAATTCTTCTGTATCATCTAGAATTTTGTTAAGTTCGTTTAAACTTTTTCCAGGAACTACAACACTTGGAAATTCTATGTTTGCATCGGGGACTGGAATTTCTCTTGATGCTAGACGATGACTATCTGTTGCTGTAAAGGTTAAATTATTATTCTCCAGTTTTAAATGAACCCCTGTTAGTATGGGCCGAGTTTCCATTGTTGAAACCGCGAATACTGTTTGTTTTATAAGACTTTTCATTAAGTCAGTAGGAATTTTGAAACTACTTTCTGTTTGTAGTTTTGGCAGATGCGGATATTCTTCAGCATCCTGTCCATTTAAATTGAATTCTGCCTTGCCAGAACGAATTGTTACTTTTAAATTTGAATCTGCTTCAATTTCTACTGTTTTTTCAGGGAGTTTCCGAACAATATCCGGAAAATATTTAGCCTGTAAAACGATATTTCCTTCTTCAATGTTCTCAACATGTACAATACCATCTTCTTCTGCAGGTATATATGATTCAATTGAAATGTCTGAATCACTTCCTGTTAATGTTATTCCATGTTGTTTAGCTTCGATTTTCATTCCAGTCAAAATTGGAATTGCTGTTCGTGACGATATTGCTTTCATTACATCTTGTACACTTGCGATTAATTGATCGCGTTGAATTATAAATTTCATGAAATAAATCCTCCTAATGGAAGTTCTTTATATTATTTTTTTTTATAAAAATATAGTAATAATAGTAATAAGGCTTGTGAGTATGTGGATAACCTTGTTTTTATGAATAAATAAAAGTATTCACAGGTGTGGATAGATTGTTGATAAGTTTGCAACTTTTTTCACACTATTCACATGTGGACAAGTTAAATAGATTTTAATTGTTCTTTTATTTCTTCGATGTCTTTGTTTATAAGGTTATCATTTTCCATCATTTTTGATATTTTTTCATGGGCATGGATAACTGTTGTGTGATCACGTCCGCCAAATTCTTCGCCAATTTTAGGTAAGGAGAAGTCTGTTAGCTCACGTGATAAATACATCGCAATTTGTCTAGGAAAGGCGATTGATTTAGTACGTTTTTTCGCAATAAAGTCCTCTAATTTGACACTGTACTTTTCTCCAACAACTTCTTGAATCTTTTGAATCGTAATTACCCGTGGCTTGCTGCTAGGAATAATATCTTTTAATGCATCAGCTGCAAGTGAGGCATCAATATCCTGATTAACTAACGATGAATAAGCAACAACACGAATTAATGCACCTTCTAGTTCACGAATATTGGTATCAATTTGGTTAGCAATATAAAGCATCACTTCATTTGGAATGTCAAGTCCCTCTGCTTTCGCTTTCTTACCTAATATTGCAATTCTCGTTTCTAAATCTGGTGGTGTAATATCTGTAATCAAACCCCATTCAAATCGCGAACGTAAGCGATCTTCAAGCGTCGGAATTTCTTTTGGTGGTCTGTCACTGGAAATAATAATTTGTTTATTTTCCTCGTGTAATGCATTGAATGTATGGAAAAATTCTTCCTGGGTCGATTCTTTTCCAGCTATGAATTGAATATCATCAATTAATAAGATATCGACATTACGATATTTATTGCGGAAATTTATCGTTTTATTATCCATAATTGCATTAATAAATTCATTGGTAAATTTCTCAGATGAAAGATAGACAACTTTGGCATCTGGATTGTGGTCCCGGACATAGTGACCGATCGCGTGCATTAAATGCGTTTTTCCAAGTCCTACTCCTCCATAGATAAATAGAGGATTATAAGCCTTAGCAGGAGCTTCTGCAACTGCTAGTGATGCCGCATGAGCAAAGCGATTTCCAGAACCGATGACAAATGTATCAAATGTATAATTCGGATTTAACATTGATTTAGGTACGTCAGATCCCTGATTGTTGTTTACATTTGGTTTATTTTTTGGTGTAGGTTTTATATCTTCAACCTCAGTATTTGATTCTGGGATAACAAATTTGATTGTTAATCTAGCACCTGTTAGTTCAAATAAAATGTCGGAAATTAATTCTGTATATCGTCCCTCTAACCAATCTCTTGCAAATTCGTTAGGTGCGGATATGATTAATAAATCTTTCTCTAATGTTTCTGCTTTTGTATTTTTCAGCCATGTATCAAAACTTGGCTTACTAATTTTTTCTTCGACTTTTTCTAACGTTGCTACCCATAGTTCTTCAATATTCTCCAAGAATCGGTTCACTCCTTTCAGGTAAATGTATTGAAAGAAAAAGCCTCTCTCAATCTTTCAGGTAATGTGGAATAAAGAAAGATGGAAAGGCGTATTGTACGAATCAACTAATGCATAAAAAATATTTGATTGTGGATAGTAGAACATAGATATACTAATACTTACAATTAGTTATGTACGTTATCCACATTTATGTTGATAAGTAAGTTAACAGGGCTGTGAACAAATGTCCACAGGTTATCCACACGTTGTGGAAAAGTGAAATTTAATTTTCAAATGTACACATGTTAAAACACAAATATAATACCAAAAAAAAGCGTGAAGCGCAATGGGGTTTTGAGACTTATCCACAAATTCAATCTGTTGTAGACAAGTTTTATCCACACTACTATATTTTGTGATTAAGTTGTCGATATGTGTTGTGGATAGAAAAAATATGTCGAGAATGTTTAAACAGGGAGGTGTGGATAATTATTTTAGAGATGGATTTGACAGAGTGCCTTAAAGTTCAGTATAATTAGCAAGACTGTCTAATGGATATGTTTTAATTTGATTTTTAATTCCTCGGGGAGGTGCATGATAAATGAAAAGAACGTTTCAACCAAACAATCGTAGACGTAAAAAGGTACATGGCTTTCGCGCACGCATGAGCACAAAAAATGGACGTAAAGTTTTAGCTCGTCGTCGTCAAAAAGGAAGAAAAGTATTATCTGCATAGGCCGCTGAAATTGTCAGTGGTCTTTTTTTAAGAAGAAGCAGTGTTTCTTACAAATGTGAGATCCACTGCTTATTCCATACATAGAATTTAACTTTAGAGGAAGTTCCGTAATGAAAAAAGCATTTCGTATTAAAGACAATAAAGAATTTCAGCATGTATTCAAAAAAGGTAAATCCTTTGCAAATAGACAGCTTGTCATTTATTACTTGCAAAAATCAGATCAGGAGCATTTTCGTGTTGGACTGTCAGTAGGTAAGAAAATTGGCAATGCAGTAACTAGAAATCGGATTAAACGATATTTACGTCAGGCATTTCATGAGATTGAAGGAAAGGTATTGTCACCATACGATATAGTGATCATTGCCAGGCAGCCGACGAAATATATGGATTTTCATGAGGTAAAAAAAAGTTTAGTCCATCTATTATTTAAAGAACGATTAATGAAAAAATAATGAAATGTAGATTTTTTATAGAATCTTGCCTTCATTTAATGATAAAATAACACATAATAACGTTTTTAAATGGTTGTTAGATGTATGGTGTAAATGGACAAGGTATTTGCACTTTTCGAAAGATAGGAGGAAAAAGGGTGCGTAAAAAGATTTTACTGCTTGCAACTTTAATTGGTTTGCTAGCATTGCTTTCCGGTTGTACAGATATCAATACCCCTATAGATGAAAATACCGAGGGATTTTGGGCGGAGTATTTTGTTTACCCAATGTCAATGTTAATTACTTATTTTGCTGAATTGTTTGGGGAAAATTATGGTTTATCAATTGTTATTGTAACAATTATTATTCGTTTAGTACTTTTACCACTAAACGTAAAACAATTAAAAAGCTCCAAAGCGATGCAGGATATCCAACCAGAACTTAAAGAAATACAAAAGAAATATAGTTCTAAGGATGCGAATACACAACAGAAATTACAACAGGAAACGATGGCTTTATTCCAAAAACATGGTGTAAATCCACTTGCCGGTTGTTTGCCTATATTTATTCAAATGCCAGTTTTGATTGCAATATATCATGCAATTATGCGTACAGAAGCAATAAAACATCATGAGTTTTTGTGGTTTCAATTAGGTGAATCGGATCCATATTATATTTTACCATTAATTGCTGGTGGAGCGACATTCCTACAGCAAAAATTAATGATGGCAGGTAGCCCTGCAGGACAAAACCCACAAATGGCAGTAATGCTTTATGTAATGCCAATTATGATTACTGTTTTTGCAATTTTCTTCCCATCAGCTTTAGCACTATACTGGGTAGTCGGTAATGTGTTTATGGTGGCGCAAACTATTTTCATTCGTAAACCGATGATGAAAGATAAGAGTACTGGAGGAGACAAAAAGTGAGAGAAATAACTGCTAGTGGCCAAACAGTTGAAGAAGCGGTCCAATCAGCATTAGAGCAGTTAAACACTACAAGGGACCACGTAAAAGTTGATATTATTGATGAAGGTAAAAAAGGACTTCTTGGTGTATTTGGATCTAAACGTGCAGTCGTAAAAGTGATACTTACTAAAAATCAAATCCAACAAGCTGAAAAATATTTAAAAGAAATTGTAAATAATATGCAGGTTGCAACAGAAGTAACAACAACTGTCGAGGATAAGCATGTTACATTTGACTTATCAGGTGAAAAAATTGCATTAGTAATTGGAAAACGTGGTCAAACATTAAATGCGCTACAATATTTAGTTCATCTAGCCATTAATAAAGATGGAAAAGATTTTTATACGGTTACAGTTGATGCAGAAGGTTATCGTGTGAGAAGAAAAGAAACGCTGGAATCTTTAGCAATAAAGATGGCTGATAAAGCAACTCGGTTAAATAAAAAAGTAGCACTTGAACCAATGCCAGCATATGAACGCAAGGTAATTCATAGTGCATTGCAAGATAATCATCATGTATCCACTTATTCTGATGGAGTTGAGCCTCATCGGCATATTGTAATTAAGCCATAATTTTATATAATCGAAACCCCCGGGAAACCGGGGTTTTTTGTGTATAGTTATTTTTGATTAGTGCTTTTGTCTGTAAAATTTATATGAATAGTATCCCTTATATGACAAACTTATCATTTTGTTTAAATATAAAGGAATCTACATCTAATCTATCGAATGCCTACTAAAACTAGAAAGGTGTGTATTCGATGAAATATGTAAAGGTATCAAGTCTTTTTTTCGTTTTAATACTGTTAATGAGTAATGCAGTATATGCTGCACCTCAAGATGGAAACGCAAAACATGCATTTGACAATAAGATAGTAAAGCGAGTAAACGTTGATAATATGTATAATCACATTTACAACTTGTCCGAGGTCATTGGTCCACGTGGGGCAGGAACGGAGGGTGAATTGCAAACAGTTGACTATCTCGTAGATCAATTTGAAAGTTATGGTTATGATAATGTTGAAGTACAGGAATTTACGTTTACAAGTGGTGGAGAAGAAATAACCTCTTATAATGTTAGTGCAGTAAAAGAGCCGATGCAAAATCATAATACGGACCAACAAGTTATGGTTGGATCACACCACGATTCAGTGCCATGGGGGCAGGGAGCAAATGATGATGCTTCGGGAACAGCTGCTGTTCTAGAATTGGCAAGAGTTTTTGCGAACACTCCGACAGATACGGCAATTAAATTTGTCGCATTTGGTGCAGAGGAATATGGATTGTGGGGTTCTCGTAAGTATGCTGAAGCGATGCCAGCTGAAGAGGCAGAACGTACAGTAGCAATGTTTCAAATGGATATGGTAGGTAGTAAAGATGCTGGTGACTTAGTAATGTTTACTGCTGATGGACAGAAAAATACTGTTACAGATTTAGGAGCAGCTGCTGGTTCAAGAGTTTCAGAGCTCGTTCCATACAGTCAATTGGGACGAAGCGATCATGTTCCGTTCCATAATCTAGGTATTCCAGCTGCATTGTTCATCCACACACCTTTAGAGCCTTGGTATCATACAGAGGATGATATCATTGAACACATTAGTAAAGATAAGTTAAAAGATGTTGCAGATACCGTAGGATCGGCAGTGTACCAAATTACAAGAAAGGATACACCAGCTTTAGAACGATCTGCTGTGGCACCTGTACCGGTCGATTATTATTATGAGGAACCGGAGTTATAAAAATAAAGGTTGTTTTTGAAAAGGGTTGTTGCTTTTTCAAAAGAGTGAAGCGTATCTAATAGTTGACATAAAACGCAACGTAAGTGTCATGTTTATTTTGCACTTTTGGTTGCTCTTTACCCAGCTGCCTGTATCCACTTCGCGTATCCATGGCGGCTGGAGAGTGTTTTAACTTTAAAAAAAACAGTCAAAAGCAAAAAGCCCGGTTGGATCATGGTTGATGGTCCAAACGGGCTTTTTTTGTGGAATAGTAACAATCACATAATATTTAAAGGCAATTATAGTTGTTGATAAATCGAAATTAACTTAATATAGATTATTCACATGTGGATAACTAAGGCAAAAAATCTATTTATATATTGTTGTGGATAAGTTTATTTTTGATTTGATTTATGATATTCTATTAAGTTAGTGACGATAAAAATAAATTTATTTACAATAAATGATTGATAAAAGATTGAGATGGAGGTGAAATAGATGGAGACAGATACAATTACAGCAATTTCCACGCCAATTGGTGAGGGAGCAATTGCAATAGTAAGGTTAAGCGGCCCGGAGGCAATTAAGATAGCCAATGATTTATTTAGAGGCAAAGATCTTGAAAGTGTAGATTCTCACACGATTCACTATGGGAAAATAATTGAACCAGAAACGAATGAGGTAGCAGAAGAAGTCATGGTTTCCATTATGCGTGCTCCAAAAACGTTTACGAGAGAAGATGTAGTTGAAATAAATTGTCATGGTGGTATGGTAGCAGTTAATCGTGTTTTAGAAATTTTATTGAGTAAAGGTGCACGACTAGCTGAGCCTGGAGAATTTACGAAACGCGCATTTTTAAATGGAAGAATTGATTTATCCCAGGCAGAAGCGGTAATGGATTTGATTCGTGCTAAAACCGATAAAGCGATGTCTGTTGCCTTAAAACAAATGGATGGTCGATTGTCTAGTCTAATTAGTCGTTTAAGACAGGAATTGTTAGAAACAGTTGCCCATGTCGAGGTTAATATTGATTATCCCGAATACGATGATGTGGAAGAAATGTCCCATGAAATGATGCGTAAAAAAACGAAAGAAGTTCACGATGAAATTGAACAGCTTTTAGAAGTGGCTAAACAAGGGAAAATATTACGCGAAGGTCTGGCTACTGCCATTATCGGTCGTCCAAATGTAGGAAAATCATCGTTGATGAATACACTCGTACAGGAGAATAAAGCGATCGTAACTGAAGTTGCTGGTACGACGCGTGATATTATTGAGGAATATGTTAATGTCCGTGGTGTTCCATTAAAGCTAGTGGATACAGCAGGAATACGTGATACAGAAGACATTGTTGAAAAGATTGGTGTCGAACGATCCAGGAAAGTGCTAACAGAATCAGATCTTATTTTATTTGTCTTAAATAATAACGAAGCATTAAGTGATGAAGATATAAAATTATTTAAAGCAGTTCATGGATTAGAATATATTGTAATCATTAACAAGACTGATTTGCCTAATAAGCTAAATCTTGAAAAGGTTCGTGAATTAGCTGAGGGGAATCCAGTCATATCAACAGCATTAATTAACGAAGCTGGTGTGGATGAATTGGAAGCGGCTATCGCCCAAACGTTTTTTGCTGGTGACATAGATACTGGCGATTTGACGTATGTATCAAACGTCAGACATATCCAGTTATTGAAGCAAGCAAAGAAAGCATTGGAAGATGCGATGGCAAGCTTGGAAATGTCTATGCCTCTAGATATCGTTCAAATAGATGTTACGAGAACGTGGGAGTTTTTAGGAGAAATAATTGGAGATACTGCTAGTGACAGTTTAATTGATCAGTTATTTTCACAATTTTGTTTAGGAAAATAAAACGGTTATTTATTATAGAAAGGATGAAATACTATGGTATATGATGCAGGACATTATGATGTCATTGTCATCGGTGCAGGTCATGCAGGCTGTGAAGCTGGTGTAGCCGCAGCAAGAATGGGTGCAAAGACGTTAATGCTTACCCTTAATTTAGATATGATCGCGTTTATGCCTTGTAATCCTTCACTTGGTGGCCCAGCAAAAGGGATTGTTGTTCGGGAAATTGACGCACTTGGTGGAGTAATGGCTAAAGTTATTGACAAAACGTATATTCAA
The DNA here is from genome assembly GCF_900187325.1 of Virgibacillus ndiopensis. Taxonomy (GTDB): domain Bacteria; phylum Bacillota; class Bacilli; order Bacillales; family Amphibacillaceae; genus Virgibacillus_E; species Virgibacillus_E ndiopensis. The sequence goes on from NZ_FZMZ01000006.1 coordinate 109,112, forward strand.
ATGCGTATGTTAAATACTGGAAAAGGGCCTGCTGTAAGAGCATTACGTGCACAAGCAGACAAACCATTATATATTCGTGAAATGAAAAAGACGCTTGAAAATGAGGAAAATTTAACATTACGTCAAGGGATGGTAGACAGCTTAATTATTGAAGACGGTGTATGTAAAGGTGTATTGACTGAAACGGATGCAGCTTATCATGCAGATACAGTTATAATGACGACTGGTACGTTTATGCGCGGAAAAGTACTAATGGGTGATTTAGAATATGAAAGTGGTCCAAATAACCAACGTCCGTCTATTAAGCTTTCTGAGAACCTGGAAGAACTAGGATTTGAAATTACACGATTTAAAACAGGAACCCCACCTCGGGTAAATAGCCATACAATTGATTATTCTAAAACAGAAATTCAGCCAGGTGATGATGTTCCACAAGGCTTCTCATATGAGACAACAGAATTTATTACAGATCAAATTCCATGTTGGTTAACGTATACTAACGAGTTCACACATCAGATTATTAATGATAATTTAGGACTTTCTGCAATGTATTCAGGAATGAAACGTGGAACTGGACCACGATATTGTCCATCCATAGAGGACAAAATTGTTCGTTTCAACGATAAGCCACGTCATCAAGTTTTCTTGGAGCCAGAAGGACGTGAAACAGAAGAGGTTTATGTACAAGGGTTATCAACGTCACTCCCGGAATCTGTTCAACATGAAATGATTAAAACAGTCCCAGGATTAGAAAATGCTGAAATTATGCGGGCTGGTTATGCGATCGAGTATGATGCGGTAGTTCCAACACAACTGTGGCCAACACTAGAAACAAAAAAAATACCTGGATTGTTTACAGCTGGTCAAATTAATGGTACTTCTGGTTATGAAGAGGCAGCGGCGCAAGGTATGATGGCCGGAGTTAATGCGGCAGCTAAAGTATTAGGAAAAGATCCCCTAATTTTAGATCGTTCCCAAGCATATATTGGCGTTTTAATTGATGATTTAGTAACGAAAGGAACAAATGAACCTTATCGTCTATTAACATCACGTGCTGAGTATCGTTTACTATTACGTCACGATAACGCTGATCTAAGATTAACCGAAACTGGATATAAGCTAGGGTTAATTACAGATGAACGATATCAAAAATATGTCGAAAAAAATCGATTGGTAGAACAAGAGAAAAAACGTCTGGAAAAAATAATTGTTAAAGCGGAAGAAAATGTTCAAGCAATGCTACAAGAGGCAAATGCAACGCCACTAAAAGATGCTGTAAGAGCATCAGATTTGCTAAAACGGCCAGAAATCACTTATGCAATGCTGGAAACAGTGATTGAACCGGATAATACACTGCCATTAGTGGTAAAAGAACAAGTTGAAATCCAAATTAAGTATGAGGGTTATATTAAAAAAGCAAACGAACAAGTAGAACGTATGCTTAAAATGGAAGATAAAAAAATCCCAGACAATCTCGATTATGATGACATTAGTGGTATTGCTACTGAAGCAAGGGAAAAACTTAAAAAAGTACGTCCACTTTCCGTCGGTCAAGCATCTAGAATTTCAGGTGTTAATCCATCAGATGTTTCTATTTTGCTCGTTTATATTGAACAGGGGAAAATTGCTCGAATTGCCAACTAATTATGAGGAGACGCTTATATGAATCCAGAACAATTTGTAAAACAACTTCAAAAAAAAGGTATTGAATTAAACGAAACACAAATTGAACAATTTTCGATTTATCTTAAAACATTGGTTGAATGGAACAATAAAATAAATTTAACAGCAATAACTGCTGAAGAAGAAGTATATTTAAAACACTTTTATGATTCCATTTCAGCGGCATTTTATAATGATTTTACTGGTGATTTGCATATTTGTGATGTGGGTGCTGGTGCTGGATTCCCAAGCATCCCACTCAAAATATGCTTTCCCAACCTTAAGGTTACGATTGTTGATTCCTTACAAAAACGAATTGGGTTTCTCAATCAATTAGCTGTAGAGCTTAATCTAGCAGATGTTTCTTTTTATCATGATCGTGCAGAGAATTTCGGTAAAAATGTTAAATTCAGAGAGACATTTGATATTGTAATGGCACGTGCTGTTGCGAGAATGTCGGTTTTAAGCGAATTGTGTCTTCCATTGTGCAAAAAGAATGGTGTTTTTATTGCCATGAAAGGAGCACAATCAAAGGAAGAATTAACAGATGCTGAAGCAGCTATACAATTATTGGGTGGGGAAATAAGAGAAATTAATAGATTTAATTTACCAGAAGAGAATAGTGAACGCTCTATTATCTTAATTAATAAAAAAAGAAAGACTCCAAAAAAATATCCAAGAAAAGCAGGAATGCCTAATAAAAGCCCCATTATTTAAAGTAGGGAAAATATATTTTCCCTATTACATACTTTTCTAGTTTTAAATATGGTAAAATAAGAGCAGAAACTGAAATTACCTAACCTTCTTTTATGCGCAGCAGTTTTAACTGTAGCGTTTTTGTCATTTTGTACTGATGCTTAAAAATGTTCCACGTGAAACATTTTTATTTTTCAATGGTGTTAATAAAGTTTTAAGAATAAAGGTGGTGTCTGATGATGTTGCATCCTTTTAACCGTATTTTTGGTTTAGGAGAAAAATCAGATTCTGAAATAGAAGAAGAAACGTATCACCAAGATGAAGTGATTCAACTTCCCATAGATAAAATTGAACCGAATCGCTTTCAACCTAGGTCCATTTTTAATGAGGAAAAAATTAAAGAGTTAGCGCAAACGATACATACACATGGTATGATTCAGCCTATAGTTGTGAGAAAGCTGGAAGGTGAATCATATGAATTAATTGCTGGTGAACGTAGATGGCGTGCGATCCAAACGCTAGGCTGGGAGAATGCCCCCGTTATTGTTCGTGGTATGTCAGATGCGGAAACAGCGTCTGTTGCATTAATTGAAAACTTACAGCGAGAAGAATTAACAGTCATTGAAGAAGCTAGTGCATATGCAAGACTACTAGAGCTTCATTCATTAACACAGGAAGCGCTAGCGCAGCGGTTAGGGAAAAACCAATCAACAATTGCAAATAAATTAAGGCTACTTAAGTTACCCGAAAGTGTACAGCAGGCGCTATTAAACAAGGATATAACGGAACGTCACGCACGTGCATTGATTAAACTGAAGGAACCGGAAAAACAAGAGAAGATCTTACAGGAAATTTTAGAAAAAGAATTGAATGTGAAACAGACTGAAGAACGTATTGCCAAGTTAGAGGAAAAAGATACCGACAAGAAGAAAAAGCGTCCTAAACTGAAAGGTGTCAATAAAGATATTCGAATTGCGATGAATACGATTCGTCAATCATTAAATATGGTGTCGGATACGGGTATTGATGTTGAGACAGATGAAGAAGATTTGGATGATTATTATCAATTCACAATTAAAATCCCTAAAAAGAAATAATATTTTTATATAAACTACTAGATTGTTACCCATCTTTTGATTACAAGGTGGGTATTTTTATGAACAAAAAGCTTAAGATGTTGGAAATATAGTCTAATATACTATAAATTTATGCAAAAAATCTAGCAAAAAACCACAACAAAATTACTTTTTTCTAACAAAATACAAAAATAATAGTTATATTTATTAAAAGAGTGATAAAATATAAAGTATAGAGTTTTAGGTAGGTGAGAACAACATGGGTAAAATAATCGCCGTGGCAAATCAAAAAGGTGGCGTAGGAAAGACAACTTCATCGGTCAACTTAAGCGCATGTCTTGCATATATGAATAACAAAGTATTACTTGTAGACATTGATCCACAAGGAAATGCTACAAGTGGTGTGGGAATAAATAAAGCGGACATGGATCAATGTATATATAATGTGCTTGTTGAGGATTTACCTGCAGAGGAAGTATGTGTTTCTACAAATGTAGAAAACTTAAGCATTATACCGGCTACCATTCAACTTGCCGGTGCAGAAATTGAACTAGTACCAACTATTTCACGTGAAATTCGTTTGAAAAAATCTCTAGATAGTCTTAAAGATAATTATGATTATATAATTATTGATTGTCCTCCATCATTAGGTTTACTAACCATAAACGCACTAACTTCAGCTGATACGGTTATGATACCGGTTCAATGTGAGTATTATGCATTGGAAGGGCTTAGTCAGTTGCTAAATACAATACGTTTAGTGCAAAAACATTTAAATAAAGAGTTGATGATAGAGGGAGTCCTATTAACGATGCTAGATGCTCGTACTAATCTTGGAATTCAAGTCATCGAAGAAGTTAAGAAATATTTCCAGGACAAGGTTTATCAATCTGTTATACCGAGAAACATTCGGTTAGGTGAGGCTCCTAGTCATGGGCAACCGATCATTACATATGATCCAAAGTCGAGAGGTGCAGAAGTTTATCTTGAATTGGCGAAGGAAGTGATGAATAGTGGCGAAAGGGTTAGGTAAAGGTATTAATGCATTTTTCCCTGGAATGGAAGAAGAAATTGATGAAGCAGCAATTCAGGAAATTCCTATTAATGAATGTAGACCAAATCCCTATCAACCTAGGAAAACTTTTCACGCAGATGCGATAGAAGAACTTAAAGAGTCTATATTACAATATGGAATTATCCAGCCTCTAATTGTTCGTAAAAGTATTAAAGGGTATGAAATTGTTGTAGGCGAGAGACGTTTCCGCGCAGCTAAAGAAGCTGGATTAGAAACGGTCCCTGTAGTTGTAAAAGAACTATCAGATGAAAAAATGATGGAACTAGCTTTACTAGAAAATTTACAACGGGAAGATCTAACACCTATTGAAGAAGCCCATGCTTATGCAAACTTAATGAATGAGCTCCACATTACACAGGAGGTATTATCCCAACGTTTGGGAAAAAGCAGATCACATATTGCTAATATTGTTCGCTTGCTTTCATTACCGGACCAAGTAATTGCATACATCAATAATGGCGAATTGTCCATGGGCCACGGACGCGCACTATTAGGGTTAAAAGATAAAAGTAAATTATTACCGTTCGTAAATAAGATTAGACAAGAAAAGCTAAATGTCCGCCAAGTAGAACAATTAATCGTTCAGTTAAATAGTAAAGCCCCGAAAAAGAAGCAGAAATCGAAAAAGGATATCTTTTTACAGGAACGGGAAACTATTTTACGAGACCGCTTAGGAACTGCAGTAACTATTCAACGTGGAAAACGCAAAGGAAAGATTGAGATAGAGTTTTACACAGACGACGATTTGGAAAGAATAATTGAAACATTAGAAACCTAATTTTATTTGAAGAAAGAACTGCCTGTATATTATATATTGTACAGGCAGTCTTTTTTATATTAAAAATGCATGAAAACAGCTAAAATAGAAGTATAAGCTTATTGGAATAGGGGGGGGTATTTATTATGATATATTTCGATCAAGCAGCATCATCTTTTCCTAAACCACCAAGGGTTGGTAAAGAAATGGCTGAGGTAATAAATAGCGTTGGTGCTAACCCTGGTCGTGGAGGACATGCATTGGCACGGAAAGCAGCAGAAATAATCAATCAAACTAGAGTTAAAGCGTCTAAGCTATTCGGTTGCAGCAATCCTAAAAGAGCTTTATTTTATCCAAATGCTACAGTAGCGTTAAATCAGGCAATAAAAGGGTTATCATGGCAAGAAGGAGATCATATTGTTACGACCTCGTTCGAACACAATTCAATTCGTCGACCACTGGAGTACATAAAACAAAAGTATGATGTATCAATTTCATTTATACAATGGAATGGTAATATAGAAACGTTTATGAACGATATTAACGAATCAATTCAATTAAATACAAAGTTAATTACGATGACGCATGCATCAAATGTAACGGGGGCACTTATCCCAATTGAAGAAGCTACTAAGGTTGCAAAAGAAAATGATATATTGATACTTGTTGATGCTTCACAAACAGCGGGGCATTTACCGATTAATATGAAGGAGCAGGGGATTAATATGTTAGCTTTCCCAGGACATAAAGGCTTGTTGGGACCACAGGGGACAGGTATGTTACTTGTAGAGGGAAACATCGATTTAGAACCTATTCATCATGGAGGAACAGGCGCTTTTTCAGAAAGTCCAGATCAACCTGAACAATGGCCGGAACGTATGGAAAGTGGAACGTTGAACACACCCGGTATTGCTGGTTTATATGCAGCTTTATGTGCATATGAGGAACGTGAAGATAAAAATGTTCCACGTGAAACATTTCTTATAAATCGTTTGTATGAAGGGTTAACAGAAATACCAGGAATAATATGTTATGGGCCATCATCAAACGAAACAAGGATGCCAATCGTAGCATTTAATGTTAAGAATGTAGACTCGCAGGAAATAGCTATGATTTTAGATACACATTATGATATTGCTGTACGTGCAGGTCTACATTGCAGTCCTTTAAGTCATGAAACGTTAAAAACAACAGATCAAGGGGTGGTCAGAGCCAGCCTAAGCAGATATAATACAGAAAAAGAAGTTGAAGTATTTATACAAGCAGTTAAGGAAATTACAGCAGCTTATCATGAACTTTAAATCAAACTAGGAATAGATAATTGGAGATGTCGTTATGGTTTTATTTGGAACACTGGTAAATGGTGCGTGTATAATAATAGGAAGTTTAATAGGGTTATTCTTTACAAAAATACCCGAACGATACAAAGAGACGGTCATGCATGGGATAGGATTGGCCGTCATATTAATTGGTATGCAAATGGCATTTTCAACAGAATCTATTATAGTTGTCCTATTGAGTTTACTAAGTGGAGCTATTATAGGAGAATTTGTTCATGTTGAGGAGGGCTTAAATCGGTTAGGTAACTGGATTGGCAGTAAGTTTACGACAACAAATGACGATTTTAGTGTAGCTCAAGGATTTATAACTGCCTCACTTATTTTTGGAATTGGTGCAATGTCTATTATTGGTGCGTTAGACAGTGGGATACGAGGAGACCATGAAGTTCTGATTACAAAAGGTGTAATTGATGGTTTCGTCGCACTTGTTTTAACAACGTCCTTAGGATATGGCGTTATATTTTCAGTGATTTCAGTTGTACTGTATGAGGGTTCTATTGCATTATTAGCAACTCAAATTGAGAATTGGATGTCCGAGTCGCTTTTAAATGGATTTATTACAGAACTAACTGCAGTGGGTGGACTTCTTATTATAGCTATTGGATTGAATCTATTAAATCTCATGAAAATAAGAGTAGGAAATTTATTGCCTGCTCTTGTAACAGTTGGCTTTATCTATTATATATATGAATTAATTGTATAATTTTATACTAAAATGTCACCAAACTTATAAGTTTGGTGACATTTTTTACTGTCTATTAGATTGTTGTTTTAATGCTGAAGTTAAGAGGTGGGTATTGGAATTATAGGGTGTATGCAACACCAGTGAGGAAATACACGGAGCCCATAGTGAATGGCTTTCTCATGAGTATGCTCATAATTTGCCTTTTGTGTGAGTGGCGTATTTCAGGTAGTCTAAGCATAAATTTACGTCTCTGTTTTTATAGCAACAAACTTTCCGAAAATCACTTTATACAAAAATTAGCTGAACCCAATAGAATAATAAGATTAAAGTAATAATTGTTGTGATCGGTATAACTAAAAGTGAAACACTTAAATAATCCTTCCATTTAATTTTTATTTTATTTTGATTTAAAATATACATCCAGATAAGAGAGGCAAGTGTTCCAATTGGTAATAACAAGGATCCCATATCACTACCAATAATATTTGCAAGATAGATAGTCTTTAATGTTATAGGGTCAAGTCCCATTTCCGTTAAAGTGATGGTTCCAATCATTAATGCAGGGTGATTATTAAAAAAGTTGGAGAGAATTGAAACTAATCCTCCCATCATAAAGCTTGCTTGTAGCAAACCTTGGCTGACAATAGGTTTACAAAATTCTATAAGCAGCGTGGTAAGCCCTGAATTATGCAAACCAAAAATTATTACATACATGGAGAAGGCGAAAACGAAGATGTGCCAAGGCGTTTTCTTTAAAATGTCTAAAGGGCTAATGCCTAAACGAGCCCATCTAAATACTAGTAGAACTATTGATCCTAGAACTGCTACTAATTCAATCGGTATAGCCAGGTAAGATGCAACGAAAAGTAAACAACGTAGAATAAATACAAATAGTAAAATTTTTAACATAAGCTTTGTTCGTTTTCTTTTTGTCTCAACAGAAATTGTTCCTTTTAATGGGTGAAATCGTTTAGTGAAAAAATTTTCTTCAATATAGTGTATAGAGCTAGGTAATGTTTTTGGTAATTTACTTTTTATTATTAAGAACATAAGAATTGACATAAACATCAAGCCTAGCGTTGCAGGCACAAATATCATTGCTGTATGCATATAAAGTGACATATCAACAATTTCCAGTGCAATTAAATTCACAATATTACTCACCCCTACTGGTGCGCTAGAAGCGGTTGCTATCAATGCTCCAGTTAAAAGATAAGGAATCATTTGATGAGGCTTTAGACGGAGATTTTTGAGGAGTAAAATTAGTATTGGGGTAGTTATTAAAATACTGCCGTCATTGTTGAATAATAGTGTCATTAAAAAACATAAAAGCTGAATGTACCAATATAAACGGTATCCAGAACCTTTCGCTAGGGTAGCAAGACGAGCTGCAGACCAGTGAAAAAAACCAAAACTCTGCAATGTAACAGCCATAACTATTGTAGCGATAATAGTAATAGATGCTCCGCTGATTTTACTGAGTATATCTGTAACATCGCCATAAGATACTTGGCCAGTGAGTACTATAATCACAGCACCTATTGCTGCCGGCCATGCTTCGTTGATGCCACGTGGCCTCCAAAATATAACAACCATGGTTAAAAGGAAAACCAGAATAGTAAAGCCAATCCCGATAGCCATGATAATTCTCCTTTCAAAATTAAACTAGGATAATTTTGCTTATAAATATTTTTTTTTATTATTTTCTCTAGTTAACTAATTACAAGAGACTGGTATCCAAGTAATATAAATACCTAGCGAAAATAGAAACAACAAGTATCTTTCCTTTCTATTTAATATATTCACCCTACGAGTCAGCGATTGGATATAAGCATAATTCCATTAAAATGTGTGATTGTTACTCTAGTAAAACTGTCCATCAATGATATTTTAACCAAGCTTATTCTGTTAGTATGATATAGCATTGTTATTTCTAATAAAATAGTCTATAGAGATAGATTTACATAGGATATATCTGCCTATTAAAATCAAGTATTTAGGATACGTAAAAAAAGCGTCTGGATTGTATTTCAATCCAGACGCTTTTTAATGGGTTAGTAAGACAAAAATGGGAAGGAATGATAATATTCATTGGCTATTGTGCTTTATATATCTGCTATACTTTGTGTTAATGGTGGTGTTACGGTAGCAGGAAATGAGCGGCTGTAGCATAATCGTTTATCTATTTCCTCCAAAACCGCAGACATTTTCTTTGCCATCTCAACAACAATGGAAAGTCTTGTGTTTTGTAATATGGAATATTCCATAAATCCACTTATATTTACGACACCAGTAACATGAATATCTCCTATTGAGGGTAGGGGCTTATTTAAGGCCGCTCCTGGCTTTAAAGGACCCTCCCCAGTGATGATGCAACCAACTGAGGTACTTTTCCCTAAGCATGCATCAATGGCGATTATATAGGGATTCCTATGTTGTTCTGTAATTAGTTTTACATAGCCTTCCAGATTAGTTGCATGGACCGGTTCATGTAACGTACCATATACTGTCATATGTTTGGGTTTCATTTCCGAAAAGAAAGTGCCAGTCAATGGTCCGAGAGCATCTCCAGTAGAACGGTCTGTTCCAATACAAACTACTACATACTCACGAGGTATCTCAGGTAGCCATGAAATAATTTTTTCAGACATCGTGTTAATCAAGTCAGGATTAGTATGTATTAACCTTAAATTTTCATTTTTTGCTGTAAAACGATTTTTTAGATTCATAGCTTATCCTCCACATACATATTGGTATAAGTATACGAACAAATTAATTTTTCTATACATACATCATTAAAATATTGGAGGAAATTCCATGAGAGCTGGACTGAAATGGATGTTTTTAATTATTGGTACAACAATAGGGGCTGGGTATGCATCAGGAAGAGAACTATGGCAATTTTTTGGGCATGAAAGTGGACTGGCTATCCTTTTATTCGCAGTGTTCTTTTCAATGTCGTGCTTTGTTATTATGAAAATTAGCTTTCAAAGGAAGTCAACTGATTATTTACCTGTTCTTAGGGATATTGTTGGAAATAAATTAACAGGTATCTATGATGTTATGATTTTTTTATATTTATTTACGACAACAGTTGTTATGCTTGCAGGAAGCGGTGCAACTGGACAGGCGTTTAATATCTCTTATTGGTGGGGTGTACTCGTTATTGTAATTGCACTTATCCTATTGTTCTCAAAAGATATAAGCGGAATTTTATCGATGAATCAATTTATTTTACCGTTGTTACTTAGTGGTCTTATCTATATATTATTGTTATTTACGTTTGACCAAAAACTACCACTCTTTTCACATTGGCATGAACAGCGGAATTGGACTGCAGCCTTCCCGTTTACCGCTTTAAATATTTTGCCCTTAATTGCAGTATTAGGTGCGATTGGAAATAAAGTTCATTCCAAAACGGAAATATGGGTTGCTAGTTTAGGAAGCGGCTTGATTTTAGGAGGGATTTCCTATATATACAACAATAGTTTAATCCAAATTGCTGATGAATTGCTCTTATATGAGATACCGTTATTTGCAATTTTAAAGGAATATCCGTTTCAAATGCTGATTTTTATGTCAATTCTACTTTGGTTTGCCATTTTTACAACAGCAGCATCAGGAATTATGGGAATTGTCACTAGACTTCAAAGTCATTGGAATATACCTTTATGGCTGTTGGTTTTATTAACCTTAATGGTGATGGTTCCATTGACCACGGTAGGATTTTCTACTTTAATCACGTATATTTATCCAATTTATGGGCTATTAAATTTATATGTGTTAACGCGTTTACTACTGTACCCTATTTGGAACAAACTGGATAAAAAGGTGTGAGGAAAATAAATATACTCTTTTCTTTTAATAATCCATATATTGTTGTAAAATTTATTCATATGTTAATCCATTACAAAATACTAGTTTTTGGAGGGTTTAACTTGGATGCAATTGACAAATTATGGAATTATATTACAGGGAAAGATTTATGGATAGATATAGGTGAAGGCTTTCTTAGAGTAATTGTTATCATAATACTAGCTATGTTCGTTGTTCGTGTTGGTAAAAAGATTATTAATCGTATATTTCAAAATAAACAACGTGGGCCATTTCAAATAACAGAACGCAGAGAAACTACTTTGAAAAAATTAGTCCAAAATATGTTGACCTATACGGTTTACTTTGCTGCGTTAATTATGATTTTAGACAATGCATTGGGATTTAATGTTGGAGCACTGCTGGCCGGTGCTGGTGTCGCTGGTTTGGCCATCGGTTTTGGTGCCCAAAATTTAGTTAAAGATATTATTTCTGGATTTTTTATCATTTTTGAAGATCAATTTTCGGTTGGAGATTATATTTTCACTTCAAATGCTGAAGGTACAGTGGAGGAGATTGGCATTCGAACAACCAAAATTAAAAGTTGGACAGGGGAGCAGCACGTTATTCCAAATGGCAATATCACACAGGTTACAAATTATTCTGTTCATAATGGTTTAGCCATAATTGACATAAATGTTCCATATGAGAGTGATATCGTAGCGGCAGAGAGAATTATTAATGAGATGGCGCGGGAACTTCCTGGTAAATATGAGCAGATTGTCAGTGTCCCTGAAATTATCGGAATTGAGACATTAGGGTTATCTCATTATGTAATTCGTGTAACTGCTGAAACGCTTCCTGTATATCAATGGGCAGGTGCCAGAGTCATTCGAAGAGAAGTAAAAGAGAGACTTTATAAAGAAGGTATTGAAATTCCATCACCACGCCTTGTTATGTATTCACGTAATGAAAATCCAACTGCATTAGAAGTAGAAGATTTCCAGGATAGGGATCAGGAGAGAGAATAGAAAGAGGGGGTATTATTTATGGGAGACAAACAGTTTGCTCTAAATGATGTAGTTCAAATGAAAAAGCAGCATCCATGTGGAGAGAATCGGTGGAAAATAATTCGCATGGGCATGGATATTCGGATTAAATGCCTGGGCTGTGACCATAGTGTACTTATTCCTCGAAAAGAGTTTACGAAAAAGATGAAAAAGGTTCTAGAAAAGACAGAAGAATAAAATGGAAAATTATTTTCTTACCAATATTAAACTAATTTGTTAGGATTAATAGATAGAAAAAATTTATTTTCTACTTACGAATTGCAAAAATAGGCATGAAAACTTGCTTATTTTTGCTTTTTCTTTACTTGTCAATTTGTGAGCTTGTATTATAATTGGTAAGACGAACGCGTTCAGATGAATGAATCCTTAAGGAGTGAAAGTTTAATGTCTCTTACAGCAGGAATTGTCGGTCTTCCGAATGTTGGGAAATCAACATTATTTAATGCAATTACACAAGCGGGTGCAGAAGCAGCAAACTATCCATTTGCTACAATTGACCCAAATGTTGGGATTGTAGAAGTACCGGACAACCGCTTAAATAAATTAACAGAATTAGTAAAACCGAAAAAAACAGTACCAACAGCATTTGAATTTACCGATATCGCAGGTATTGTGAAAGGTGCTAGTAAAGGGGAAGGATTGGGGAACCAATTTCTATCTCATATTCGCCAGGTTGATGCGATTTGCCAAGTTGTACGTTGTTTTGTAGACGAGAATATTACACATGTATCAGGCAAAATTGATCCAATTGATGATATTGAAATCATCAATTTAGAGTTAATTTTAGCTGACTTAGAAACTGTTAATAAACGTTTTCAACGAGTTGAAAAGCTAGCAAGACAAAAAGATAAAGAAGCTGTAGCGGAGTTTGATGTACTTGTAAAATTGAAAGAGGGTCTTGAAGAAGAAAAACCTGCAAGAGCTTTAGATTTTACTGAAGAACAGTGGAAAGTTGTAAAAGGTCTACATTTATTAACAAGCAAGCCAACACTATATGTGGCAAACGTTAGTGAGGAAGAAATTGCAAACCCCGATACCAACGAAAACGTGCAAAAGGTAAGGGAACGTGCAGCAAAGGAAAATGCAGAAGTAATCGTAGTTTGTGCTAAAATTGAGGAAGAAATTGCTGAACTTGATCAAGAGGAAAAGGAAATGTTTTTAGAGGATCTCGGAATTTCTGAATCTGGTCTCGACAAGCTTATTAAGGCATCCTATAATCTTTTAGGTTTAGCAACATATTTTACAGCTGGTGAACAAGAAGTACGTGCCTGGACCTTCCATAAAGGAATAAAGGCACCACAAGCAGCGGGTATCATTCATACAGACTTTGAGCGAGGGTTTATTCGTGCTGAGACAGTTTCATATGAAGACCTTGTCAATGCAGGTACAATGGGCAAAGCCCGTGAAAATGGTAAAGTTCGATTAGAGGGGAAGGAATATATCGTAAAAGATGGAGATGTTATTCATTTCCGGTTTAACGTATAATTTATTGCGATACTGTATTTTAGAATTAATTATTAACGTAAAGAAGGATCTCTCGAAATGTTGTTTTTTTATAAATGATTTGGTATAATACACTATTGTGAGTAATTACTAACGAATTACTCCTTGCTCCTTTCGAGAAAAGCTTATTGCTTGTCAATAAAAAGGAGCCGCTAAGACCAAAAGGAGGTGTAACGGATGAGAAAATACGAAATCATGTATATCATCCGCCCAGACATGGAAGAGGAAGCGAAAACCGCTTTAATGGAGCGTTTCCATAAAATCTTAACTGATAATGGCGCGGAGATTACTAAAGTTGACGAAAAAGGCAAGAAACGTCTTGCTTATGAAATTGAAGACTATCGTGATGGATACTATGTAGTTGTTAATTTCACTAGTGGTGAAGAAGCAGTTAACGAATTTGACCGCCTAGCGAAATTCTCAGACGATATTATTCGTCATATGGCAATTCGAGAAGAAGATCAATAATAAGGGGTGGTTCTGATGTTGAATCGAGTCGTACTTGTCGGCAGATTAACGAAGGATCCGGATTTACGTTATACACCAAACGGAGTGGCAGTAGCCAATTTTACGTTAGCTGTTAATCGTCCATTTTCTAATCAACAAGGAAATCGTGAAGCTGATTTCATTAACTGTGTTGTGTGGCGTAGACCAGCTGAAAACCTTGCTAACTACATGAGTAAGGGTAGTATGGTAGGTGTAGACGGCCGTGTTCAAACGCGTACTTTTGAAGGACAAGATGGTAAAACAGTATATGTTACAGAAATTGTAGCAGATAGTGTACAGTTTTTAGAAACAAAAGGATCTTCTCAGAATAAAAGCCAAGGGTCATCTGGCTTTCAACCGAATCAGAATCAAAACCAAAACAGACCAATACAAAACGAAGAGGACCCGTTTAAAAATAACGGTCAGCCTATCGATATATCAGACGATGATTTACCATTCTAAAGAGGTTGTTCAAAAGGTCAACAAATAATAAACGGTGAATTTCTTCGTTGGCTGGGCTTACCGGTTCTCATGTAGCTTTTGCCTACTCTCCGGCCCTCAAGCCTACGCCGCCTCGAACTTCTTGTTTCTAATTTGCCAACCTTTTGAACCCACATTTAAAAAAAGGAGGGGTATTCATGGCAGCTCGTCGCGGACGTGCAAAGCGTCGTAAAGTGTGTTACTTCACAGCGAACGGAATTACACACATCGATTATAAAGATGTTGATTTACTAAGACGTTTCATTTCAGAACGTGGAAAGATTCTTCCACGTCGTGTAACTGGAACTTCTGCTAAATATCAACGTAAACTTACAGTAGCAATAAAACGTGCTCGTACAATGGCACTATTGCCTTACGTATCTGAGTAATAAAATTACCTCTAATTTTGTGCAAGAGAATTGTTCTCTTTATAAAATTAGAGGTTTTTTATGTTTTAAATACTTCAGTCCATACGTCGCTAATATTTGTTTTTTGCTTTTCCAATTTATTCAATTGGAAAGTGCACAGTTTTTATATGTCTAAAGTTTAATATCTTACTTTTATCCCGTGCTGTGACTAACTCAATCATTTTATCTTCTATTTGTTCGAATTTTCCAATTTTGCTTGTGGATTCTCCTAAATCAAATACGACAATTTTTCCTACCCGTTTTTTTAATTGTTCCTCAAAGCTACGCGCCAGTGTAATTTGAGTGGGTTTTACAGGTAGTCTTTGCTCGTTTAGTGCATAAGGGGTTTGATTTGGATTGTAGGGAATTAAGGCTTTAAGATGATTTAATGAAATGAACATTGTTTTAAATACTGGGGAATAAAAAACAAAATAATCATTTAAAATACTTGTTATATATCCGTGAATTGCCCTGTTTTTTATAACATGTATTTCTACAAATGTACCTTTTGCACTATTTAATATTTTTCGAAGTGATATTTCTTCTGACCCTTCAAATGGAGTGTTTTCCGGTTTCTCAATATCTTCGTCCGGATCTAGGTTAAGCGAAACATTTTGTATATGTTGAAAGGGGATATATACATAATCCTCACCATTGTAAATAACCACTAGTTCAGACCCTATATCGATTAGCATTCCATTATAAACAACTCCACCGGATATCAAAATCGTAACGTCATTACCTAAGAACTGGTTTAACAATCTCATTTTCTATACATAACCTCCTTTTAAAAAAATAACCAATTTGTCCATAGATATAAGCTCAAAAGGCTTATAATCAATCCTATTGGAATAACCATAATGGTTACTTTAAAATATTGTCCCCATGTGATAGGAATTTTGTTCTTTTTCAAAATGAACATCCAAAGGAGGGTTGCCAAGGTACCTACAGGTGTTAAGAGAGCTCCAATATCACTGCCAATTACATTTGCGAGGTAGGCAACTTGTAAAGTATCTATATCCAAATTCATTTCTGTAAGTGACAGTGTTCCAATCATAACTGCTGGTAGGTTATTAAATATATTTGAGAGAAATGTTAACAAAGTGCCCATTATAGCTATTGCATTTAAATGACTACTCGCAACCAAACTGTGCAGATGTTCAAATAATACCGTATTAAATCCTACATTTTTAAGTCCATATACGAGAACGTACATGCTAAACGCAAAAATGAGAATGTGCCAAGGTGTCTTTTTAATAATATCCCTAATACCTTTTTGATAACGAAACCACCTGATTCCGATCAATAAAACTGCACCGACTATAGCAATCCACTCTAACGGTATACCAAACGTGGTTAAGGAGAAGAAGCCTACTCTGATAAGAACGACAATCGATATACATATTTTAAACATGGTCCAATCATATTCTGGTTTATCTGTACTAGTTTGAGAGAATGGGTGCTGGAATATAGGTTTTTCATTCATATCAAATGGTATATTTTGATATTCAATCTTTTTTGGTATGTCTTGTTTGAAGTATAGGAATAGAAGAATTGCGATAGTTAAGATACCTATCATAGAGGGAACAAACATCATTTCTACGTAACTATTTAATTCCAGTCCTACTATTTTTAATGCAATTAGATTTGAAATATTACTAACTGCAATTGGAGCACTTGCTGCCGTCGCAATTATCGCTCCTGATAACAGATACGCAATTTTTTGGTGAGGCTTTAATTTAATCATATTTAATACTCGGATGATGATAGGAGTTGTAATTAAAATGCTGCCATCATTATTGAAAAACAGTGTCATTAAAAAGCATATCACGATAATATATAGAAATAATAATCGACCAGATCCTTTTGTTTTGTTAACTAAATTGTGTGCAACCCATTTGAAAAAACCAATACTTTCTAAGACGATAGTCATGATAATAGTTGATATAATGGTAATAGAAGCACCACTTATTATTTCAAGAATAGCAAGAATATCACTATATGGAACGATTCCAAGTGCTAATACTAAAGATGCACCAATCGAGGTGGGAATGGTTTCATTTAATCCCTTTGGTCTCCATAGCATTAGAAAGGTAAAAAAAAAGAAAATTATATACATTATCATGGTTTTTTCAAGCATTTTGATTGACCTTTTTAACTAATTCCACAGGTGTGATATCTCCTTTTACCCCACCTTGAATCGGAGGCTGGATAAACCGAAAGAGAAAAAATCCACAAATACAGAAAACGGAAGTGGGTAGTAGCATATAGTAGGACTCCTTTCATAATAAGACATGAAGTGGACATCAACAAAATATAATTTGATTATTAGGTCTATGTGATGCCCACACTAACTATCATTTTATCGTCTACGGCTCCAGTTGTTTTGTTTAAAGGGATTTGGTCCTTTGTAATTTCTTCCACCTGTATAGGAATCATTGTTATTGTCATCATTCTCATTGTTATTGTCAGACGATTCATCATTATCAGATGATTCCTCAGCATCTTCTGCTTCTTCAGTTGATGCAACTTGAACAGTTTTTATATGGAAGATGGCAATCTTAAATAAGTCTTTGTGATGAACTAACGTTACATAGTCTTGAGAGCAATCTACAAGTACCCCTTCCACCTTTTCAGGTCCACCACTATTAATCATTACCCAGCGTTGATTGAAACTATCCAGTAATGCATTGAAGTCATCCTCAAATGCACAGGCTGGTACAATATCCTCCACAATTACTTCTTCCCATACACCAGATGATTCTTCATCAACAGTTGATCTGCTTGAACTACTAGAACTGCTGCTTGAGCTGCTTTCTCTAGATGATTCGTCTTTTTCAGGTGATTCCTCTTTCTCATCATTTACCTCGCTGATGCTTTTAATATGCTCCAGGTTATAGTAAACAACACCGTCTTTATCGGTTGAAATTGCCAAATAGTCTGGTCTTACCAATAAGAGCATACCTGATTGAGATTCTGGACCACCTTGATTCACTTGTATATCCTGTAATATAAAATTGTTCAGTAGTTCTATGAAGTTTCCGTTATCTACAGCATTCTCATCATTTTCATCATCTTCACTTACATCGATAAACAACGGGTTTCCCTTTGAATCCTCGATGACACTTTTCAAATGTGATAATTGATAATAGATAACATTGTTGTCTTTCGTTTCTAATGCAAGGTAATCATTTTTTACATAAAGTAATTTACCAACTTTTGATTCTGGTCCACCTTTAAAAACTTGAATGGTTTTATCCTTCATTTCCATTAAAAAAGGAAAATTGCTTTCCATCATAGTTTAATACCCTCCTAGTTATTTGTACTCTTGAAGTATTTATACTGTATTTATATGAACCTAGGTATGTTTTGATATAATACAACTACCTAATTTGAATAAAACAATGAGATTGCCTATTACTAGAATAGTACCCTAAATTATATGTATTCTGATGTGCTAGCGGAACAAAAAACCTTTAACTAGCTTTTACTATGCTAATTAAAGGCTTTTTTACTAGATTTGATATTCTATTTTTCTAATTTGCCTTGTTGGATTCGTAAAATGCGATTACCCAGCTTTTCTGCTTCTTTAAAATCATGGGTTACCATAATAATAGGTATTTTCCATATAGCATGGAGCCGCAACAATTCACGTTGACATTCTTCTCGCGTCTTATCATCTAACGATGAAAAAGGCTCGTCTAATAGTAAAGCCTCTGGTTCTGTAGCTAAAGCCCGAATTAGGGCAACGCGTTGTTTTTCGCCACCGGAAATTTGATGTGGGTAACTGTTTAGTAAATGATCGATGCCAATTACTGAAATCAACTTTTTTAATAAAGCTTCGTCCTTCATAGCATAGGCAATATTTTTTTTAACCGTCATGTGTGGAAACAACGCATAGTCCTGGAACAAATAACCGATATTTCGCTTTTGGACAGGAACTGGTTTTTCCTTTGTATGAAAAAGCATTCTATTATTTAATATAATTGCTCCGGTATCGGGGTTAGTAAGCCCAGCAATACTATTAAGAATCGTTGTTTTACCAGCCCCGGAAGGCCCAAATAACACTACTATTTCTTCTCCTACCTTAAACTTTGTTTCAATTGAAAAGTTTTTTAACTTTTTTGTTATAGCTAGTTCTAGCATTATGTAACCCGCCAATCATTGATTACTTGTGACCTTAAAAATGTTACGACCGCTCCACCAGTTTAACCATAGGATCGCACTGAAGCCAACTGCAATTATACTTATTACCCAAAACGTAGCTGCTTCTGTGTTACCCGTTTCAACAGCAAAATAGATTGCAAGCGGAATGGTATCCGTTTTATTTGGTATGTAACCAGCAATCATAAGTGTTGCCCCAAACTCTCCTAATGCACGGGCAAAGGTTAATACTAAACCTGCTAACAGGCCCGGCCATGCTAAGGGAAACGAAATAGTCCAAAATACACGAAATCTGGATGCTCCCATGGTTAATGCTGCATTTTCGATATTCCGATCGTAATTTTGAAAGGCAGCCGAAGCGCTTTGATACATTAATGGAAATGCGACAACAGTTGCCGCGATAACAGCGCCAATCCATGTAAATACAATTTGAAAATCATATACTTGCAT
This sequence comes from Virgibacillus ndiopensis, assembly GCF_900187325.1. Taxonomy (GTDB): domain Bacteria; phylum Bacillota; class Bacilli; order Bacillales; family Amphibacillaceae; genus Virgibacillus_E; species Virgibacillus_E ndiopensis. The sequence continues at coordinate 128,776 of NZ_FZMZ01000006.1, forward strand.
GAGTATACTGCCGATTGGTCCGTTTTTGCCGAATAAATACAATAATCCAAACCCAACAACAGTAGGTGGTAAGACTAAAGGAAGCATTAAGATTGATTCAATAATACGTTTACCGTGAAATTGATTTCGTGCTAGTATTCTTGCAAATAAAATTCCGAACATAAACACGATACAAGTGGCAATGCCCGCTATTTTTAATGATAAAAGTAATGGTGTATAGTTCATGAAATGTCCCACCCTAATTTATTACTAGTTATTCGTAAACCCATTAGCATCTAAAATTGATTGTGCGGTGTCACTTTGTAAAAATTCAACAAATTTTTTGGATGCCTTAGCATGTTCACTTGCTGAAGTTACAGCTGCTGGATAGACGATTGGAGAGTGCCAATTATCGTTGGCTACATCTAATAACTTTACTTTGTTGGAACGTAACATATCACTACCGTAAACAAAACCAATTTCCGTGTTTCCTGATTCTACATAAGCAAGTACTTGGCTAACGTCTTTTGCATAGACAAATTTATCTTTTAGCTCGTCCCACTTATCCAATTTGACCAGTACTTCTTTTGCATAATTCCCAGCTGGTACACTCTCTGGATTCCCTATCGCAATTTGATCAATGTTAGTTTGATTAAGGTTATTAAATGAGTCCAATTTTAATTCGGAGTTTTTTTTGCCAATCATAACAAGTTCATTTCTAGTAAAGGTTATTCGCGTATCTTCTATAATTAGTTTCTCGCCTTCTAAAACTTCCATCCAATTTTGATTAGCAGATAGAAATACATCTACTGGAGCACCTTGTTGAATTTGTTGAGCAAGCTTTCCAGAGCCGCTAAAATTTAATGTAACCGTAACACCAGGATTTTTTTCTTCGTATGCTTTACTAATAGTTGCAATTGCTTCTGATAAACTAGCGGCTGCAGACACGAAAATTTCTGTGGATTCCTTGTCTTCTTTCGATGTATTGTTTTCTGTACATCCTGATAGAATGAAAAAGCAGGTAAGTAAAAGCAAAATGTATCTCAATGTTTGTCTCCCCTTATCCGTTTTTTTGGGTAAATGGTAATAATTTTGATTAACAATATAAATGTATAGCCTAAAAATAACCACAGCCAATTATCATCTATCGGTACGATTAAGGCAATGATCGTATAAATGATAAAAGGGATTGTTGTTGTATAGGCACTCATTTTCCATAGTAGTGCAAATCGTACCTTTCGATGCAATAATTGACTAATCCAAGTACCAATATAAGCAACAGCAGATAACATCACAAATACAAAAATGGTTAATGGCAGATAATAAAAAATAAAAAAGTACATAAGTAAGAATAACAGGTTCATATCAGCGCCAGGACCGCTTGAAGATGCTATTCGATCAATTAATGAGGGAATAGAGACAAGCAATAGTAGAATAAACATGTAAACCACAGTAGTGTCCATCCCAATTCTATTTAGTCTAAATACTGCTTGTTTATTTGGTAATTTAATACTTTCGGAAAGTGCTTGCAAAAAATTCATTTAGTTCATCCTTATTTATAAATTAGCCTAACATCATTATAATAAAACTTACGGAAAAATGCGCTGATTGTTGATGAACAATCCATGACATTTTACGGATTGCTTGTTTTTGTAAAGATTATAAGTACCACAGTTGAACAACCAGCCGCCCGCGGAAAGCGAATGACTGGAGCGGAAATCACGTTGCTGTTACATCGCATTTTATATCAACTAGTAAGCAAGATTCAGGGATGAAGAAAGTAGGGGTTTTGCATATACGTGTCAAGCAGTCGAAAATACACAAAGAATTCTCGAGAGTATTTTGGGCTGCGGATTAAATGGGAATAATAGTTACGAAAGCAACCTTCCATAGGAACAAAAACTAACAATATTTTCGCTGTTCAGCAGATTAATTGCCCAGGAAATAAATGTTTCTACTAATTTCAACACCAAATTTCACGTAAAAAATGTTATCATATTATAATGAGATAAATTAGATAAAGATCTGCCAGGATATAAACTAATGAGGTGCAATATATGAATGGTTCAAAAAAACTTACAGACGGGTTACTATTAACTGCTATTTATATCGTTTTATTATTAGTAGCATTTTACGTTCCGTTAATTGAGCTAGTAGCTACATTTTTACTACCAATACCGTTTATCATATTCGCTTTTAGATATGATTGGAAGCCAACGTTATTAATGTTGGTAGCATCCATTGTATTATCAAGCTTATTTGCAACGGTATTTTCACTTCCACTTACCATCCTAATGGGGGTTGGAGGAATTATGATTGGAAGTGCTATGCATAAGGGATCATCTGCCTATGAAACATGGGCACGAGGAACAGTAGGATTTGTAATTGGCTTAGTGTTTATCTTTTTAGTAACACAGCTTGTTTTTGATATTAATATCGTGAATGAAATTGATTCGATGATTGATGATTCTATGCAAACAAGTCAGGATATTATGGAACAATTTGGCTTGGCAGAGCAGGCGGACGATCAATTGCTGATGATTGAACAATATGTATCCATGCTAAAAGATCTTCTTCCGGTTGGGATTGCGCTTATAGCAATAATAATGGCGTTTATTAGCCAGTGGTTTAGTTATAAGGTGATCAATAGGCTGGATAACAAGAAACTTCATTTTCCGCCATTTCGTAATTTAACGTTTCCGGTATCATTAGTTTGGATTTACTTTTTTGCATTAATCGTATCGTATTTTGAACTTGACCAGAATGGAACGTTGTTTTTAGCGGTCAATAATGTACTTGTTTTAACTGGGTTACTCATGACGATTCAAGGTTTTTCGTTTATCTTTTTCTTTGCACATCAGAAAAACAAGTCAAAAGCATTGCCAATTGGTAGTGTTATTTTGACATTACTTTTTCCATTACTATTGCTTTATCTTGTACGAATCTTAGGTATAATTGATATAGGGTTTAGACTTAGAGATCGTATTGATAAGGATAAGAAATAGGTGTGGAAATAGGTTGTAGGAGCTGAGTTCTATGCCAGATATACAAAAGAAGCCGACGCTTAGCAGACATTTGTGGATTATTTATCTATTATCAATTATTTTGCTAGGTGTTATATGGTATTACCAATGGGTATTAGGACTGTTGATGACATTATTTTTGGCAGCGTCCTTTTACTATAGTATAAAGAATGAAAAAACCTTAATTAATGAGACTGAGGAATATATATCAACGCTCTCTTACCGTGTGAAAAAGGTCGGGGAAGAGGCGCTTTTAGAAATGCCCATTGGTATTGTCTTATTTAATGAAGACTATTTTATTGAATGGGCGAATCCATATATGAATCAGTTTGCTGAAGATGATACGTTAGTCGGAGAATCACTTAATCTCCTTTCCGAGGACTTGATTCCGATGATCAAGGAAGGAAAGGATGAAATATGGTTTGAGTTAGGTGATTTTGGATTTCAAACTACGATCAAAAAGGAAGAACGCTTGTTGTATCTGTTTGATCGAACGACGCAAAACGAAATCCAAACACTTTATAAAAATGAGCAGACGGTATTAGCAATTATTTTCTTAGATAATTATGAGGAAATTACTCAAAACATGGATGATACACTAAAGAGTCAGCTGAACTCTAAGGTTACATCGGTCTTAAACAGTTGGTCGCAATCATATGGTATCTATTTAAAACGGACATCGCAGGAACGCTTTTTGGCTGTTGGAACGAAAGAAATTTTACAAAAGCTAGAAAAATCGAAGTTTGATATTTTGGATGAGGTTCGTGAATTAAATGCAGAACAAAACTTATCGTTAACACTTAGTATGGGAATTGGTTTCGGCAGTATGGATTTACCAACACTTGGGGAATTAGCACAGTCTAGTCTTGATTTAGCACTCGGCCGTGGTGGTGACCAAGTAGCATTGAAAGATGACTCCGGTAAAGTACGGTTTTACGGTGGAAAAACAAACCCGATGGAAAAACGAACAAGGGTTAGAGCTCGAGTTATCTCCCATGCACTAAAAGAGCTTGTAAAGGAAAGTGACAATGTACTGATCATGGGGCATAAATCACCGGATATGGATTCACTTGGTGCCGCTATCGGTATTTTAAATATTGCTAAAGCAAATGATGTAGAAGGTTATATCGTGTTTGACCGTGATGACGTTGATACAGGTGTCCATCGTCTTGTTGAAGCGATTAAAGCAGAAGAAAGCATATGGCAATATTTTATTGAGCCGGAAGAGGCCGAAGCAATCGTATCAAGCAGAAGTTTGGTTGTTGTAGTTGATACGCACAAACCATCATTGGTAACGGATGAACGGTTACTAAATAAAACGGAATATAAAGTAGTGATTGATCATCACCGCAGAGCGGAAGAATTTATCGAAAACCCAACTCTCGTATACATGGAACCATATGCTTCCTCGACCGCTGAGTTAGTAACAGAGCTTTTAGAATATCAGCCGAAAACATTAAAGCTAAAAATGCTAGAGGCAACAGCATTGCTTGCAGGGATTATTGTTGATACGAAGAGCTTTACATTGCGTACCGGTTCACGAACCTTTGATGCCGCATCTTATTTACGTTCAAAAGGTGCAGACACGGTACTTGTGCAACAATTTATGAAAGAAGATTTAGATGTATATATAAAACGTAGTAAGTTAGTTGAACGGGCAAAGGTTTATCGTCACTCAATTGCTATTTCAAAAGGAGAACCTGGAGAAGTATATGGCTCTGTGTTAATTGCTCAAGCAGCAGACACGTTGTTAACGATGAGTGGCATTAATGCTTCATTTGTTATCTCGGAGCGTAATGACGGAAGAATCGGCATTAGTGCAAGATCACTAGGTGAAGTGAATGTGCAAGTTATCATGGAAAAAATGAACGGTGGTGGTCATTTAACCAATGCAGCCACACAAATAGAAGATACAACAATTAATGATGCTGAAGCACTCTTAAAAGATATACTTGTAGAATACTTTGGAGGAGGAGACGAAGAATGAAAGTAATTTTCTTAAAAGACGTTAAAGGAAAAGGGAAAAAAGGCGAAGTGAAAAATGTATCTGATGGCTATGCTCGTAATTATTTGTTGAAAAATAAACTAGCAGAAGAAGCAACTTCTGGGAATATGAAAGCATTAGATGCGAAGAAAAAGAAAGAAGAAAAATTAGAGCAAGAAGAAAAAGATGAAGCAATTAATTTAAAGGATGCATTAGCAGATCTTACAGTTGAATTAAAGGCTAAGTCTGGTGATGCTGGTCGCTTATTCGGTTCCATTACAAGCAAACAAATCGCAGAAGCATTAGAAAAAACACATGGATATAAAATTGATAAACGTAAAATAGAATTAGATCAACCAATTCGTGCACTCGGCTATACAACTGTTCCAGTTAAACTTCATCCGGAAGTGTCTGGATCGATTAAAGTGCATGTAGTTGAAAAATAAACGCAGTTTTCTAATAGATTTTTGATAGATCTATAAACTACGAGATAAGTGATGTAGCAATTTTACCAAATTTTATTGCTTTCTGCCCCGCAGCCCGTATACACTTCGCACTCCGGGGTCTCACCGATGCCTCTCATCCCCCAGGAGTCTCCGTGTATACGGGCTGCTCGTAAGAAAATATATGTTTTTCTATTTCTTATAAAAAAGTGAGAGTATAAAGTAAGCAAATATCAGCGAAGGAAATACACGGAGACTCCTGTGGGAAAGCGAAGATGATGAGACCCTCAGGGAGCGGTCTTTGCGAACGAGGAGGCTCATCGCGAGCACACGGAAAGCGTGGTGTCTTTCCGTAGCGGTATAAGGGGCACCGAACATGATTTTTTACGTACTGTAAGGCTAAGAGAGTACCAAAATTTATGAAAACAACAAAATAATAGATGACAATCTTATATTTATACGAGACAAGTTAGTACTAGTACTAGTTTAAACACCTCTACTAGAGGGGGGAATATGATGAATGAAAATTGGAATGACCGTACACCACCACATAATATAGAAGCAGAACAAGCAGTAATCGGTGCAATCTTTTTAGAACCGGATGCATTTTCTACAGCATCCGAGCTATTAGTTCCAGAAGACTTTTACCGAGCTAGTCATCAACGTATTTTTGAGACGATGATGAAGCTTTCTGATAAAGGGGAACCAATCGACCTTGTAACTGTTACGACTTCACTATCAAATGCAAAAACGTTAGATGAAGTTGGCGGAGTCTCTTATTTAACGGATGTTGCCGGAAGTGTCCCGACAGCAGCTAATATTGGTTACTATAGTAAAATTGTTGAGGAAAAGTCAGTATTACGCCGTCTGATCCGAACAGCAACTGATATTGTTACGACAGGTTTCACACGTGAAGATGAGGTTGAGGATGTTCTAAACGAAGCGGAAAAGAACATTTTAGAGGTATCACATCGCCAGAATTCAGGTGCCTTTAAATCTATTAAAGATGTGTTAATTGACGTTTATGATAATATTGAAACCTTACATCACCAAAGTGCAGATGTAACCGGTGTGCCAACAGGGTTCCGCGACCTTGACCGAATTACATCGGGGTTTCAGCGTAACGACTTAATTATTGTTGCTGCTCGTCCATCTGTTGGTAAGACAGCATTTGCCTTAAATGTTGCACAGAACGTTGCCATTAAAACAGATGAGAACGTAGCAATTTTTAGCTTGGAGATGGGAGCAGATCAACTCGTATCAAGGATGCTTTGCGCAGAGGGTAATATCGATGCACAACGATTGCGTACTGGTAGTCTTGAACCCGATGACTGGAGTAAACTTACAATGGCTATGGGGAGTCTATCGAATGCAGGAATATATATCGATGATTCGCCAGGGATACGTGTTAGTGAAATTCGCTCTAAATGCCGTCGCTTGAAACAAGAGCATGGTCTTGGAATGATTTTAATAGATTACTTGCAGCTTATTTCTGGAAGTGCAAATTCAAAAGAGAACAGACAACAAGAAGTTTCTGAGATTTCTCGTTCATTGAAAGGTCTAGCACGTGAATTAAATGTTCCATTAATTGCATTGTCACAGCTATCCCGTGGTGTCGAATCACGTCAGGATAAACGTCCGATGATGTCTGATTTACGTGAATCCGGAAGTATTGAGCAGGATGCCGATATTGTTGGTTTCTTATATCGTGATGATTACTATGACCAAGAGTCTGAGAAACAAAATATTATTGAAATAATCATATCTAAACAACGTAACGGTCCAGTGGGAACAGTCGAACTTGCATTTGTGAAAGAATATAACAAATTTGTTGATTTGGATCATCGGTATCAGGAAAGTGATATTCCACCGGTGCCGGTATAATACTTGGAAAAACAGCTCTTTATTGGGGCTGTTTTTTTGTGTTCCATTAGGGTTGATAACTGGTTTTTTGGTTAACATAGGAGCGTGAGGGTTTTCACTAAGGCAATGTTATTGCAGTGTGTTGTTTCTTCTTCATGCTGATCTTTATCCAGGTGGTAAAAACCCAGCCTCGGCTGGCGTTGTCTACCAGCTACTCAATTTAGCAGCACCAAATTACCACGACGTTTACCGAACATTAAATTATTATATTATATTAATGTTCGTATTTACATTGACTTACATTGTTATTATTGATAAAATTACTCTGTTACTTACTAAATATACAAATGATAATTCATATGGAGGTGCACTATGTCCTCAGTAGTTGTAGTTGGAACACAGTGGGGAGACGAAGGCAAAGGTAAAATTACTGACTTTCTATCTCAAAATGCAGAAGTTGTTGCTCGTTATCAAGGAGGCAACAATGCTGGGCATACGATCAAGTTTGATGGGATTACGTATAAATTACATTTGATTCCATCAGGTATTTTCTTTTCAGATAAAACATGTGTGTTAGGAAATGGCATGGTAATTGATCCGAAAGCGTTTGTTGAGGAGCTTGCATACTTACATGAACGCAATGTTTCAACAGATAATTTACGTATCAGCAACAGAGCACATGTGATTTTACCGTATCATTTACAGCTTGATGTTCTTCAAGAGGAAGAAAAAGGAGCTAATAAAATTGGTACTACAAAAAAAGGAATAGGTCCTGCATATATGGATAAAGCAGCACGAAGCGGCATTCGTATTGCTGACCTTTTAGATAAAGAAACATTCCGAGTGAAATTAGAACAAAACCTTAAAGAGAAAAACCGCTTGTTTGAAAAGGTATATGAAGTTGATCCAATAAAAGTTGAAGATATTTTAGACGAATACTACGAATACGGACAACAGTTAGCAAAGTATGTTTGTGATACATCAGTTGTATTAAACGATGCACTTGATGCTGGACGCCGTGTTTTATTTGAAGGTGCACAGGGAGTTATGCTTGATATTGATCAAGGAACATATCCGTTTGTCACATCTTCAAACCCAATTGCAGGTGGTGTAACCATTGGCTCTGGTATTGGTCCAACAAAAATAAATCACGTTGTGGGAGTGTCAAAAGCCTATACAACACGTGTAGGAGACGGCCCATTTCCTACTGAATTACACGATGAAATTGGAAACCAAATTCGCGAAGTCGGTCGTGAATATGGGACAACAACAGGGCGACCTCGCCGTGTCGGTTGGTTTGACAGTGTAGTTGTTCGTCATGCTCGTCGTGTTAGTGGTATTACAGATCTTTCACTAAACTCATTAGATGTATTGACTGGAATTGAAACATTGAAAATTTGTGTTGCATATCGTTATAAAGGTGAAATAATGGAAGAATTCCCAGCAAGCTTAAAGGTGCTGGCAGAATGTGAACCGATTTATGAAGAAATGCCTGGATGGACGGAGGACATAACTAAAGTCAAAAATCTACATGATTTGCCGGAAAATGCAAGGCATTATTTAGAACGAATCTCACAACTCACTGAGATTCCGCTTTCTGTCTTCTCAGTAGGGCCGGATCGTTCACAGACAAATGTTGTAAGAAGTGTATATAGTTAAAGGTAAAAAGATAACGCTGCTGATCAAATGAATCAGTAGCGTTATTTGTTTTTGTATTGTACATTAGAGAATAAAAAGATGCATTCTGTACTATTGGAAGTATTAATATTACATATTATTCCATAAATATAGATAGTAGGTAGTGCTTCTAGTGTGGAATTTTGTAACATGATTGTAAAAAACGCTTTAAATAGTTCAGTGAAAAAGTAATAAAAAGTAACTTTATACACGATAAGGATACAATGACCTTTTCGCAATGGTAAAAAATTGGAATATATTATACATTTTGTTTACATTATGTCATTTCCTGTTTTCCCCCTATTAAACATATGATAGATTAAGAGGTGATACTTGAGAAAGTCTATTAACTTGTACGAAATAGAGAGAAATGTATAACACGTTTTAGTAAGGGGGAAATAAGTATCGTGCTAGAAGGTAATCAGAAAGGTAAGCGTAAACGGTTGAGCTTACTGAAAAAAACGGCAATAACTACATGTTTAGGCTTAAGTCTTACATTTACGACAGTGTACGCAGATGAATCAGCTGAATTAGAGACTATTTATCATGTATACGTTGACGGTGAACACATTGGTAAAATAGACGATAAAGCTGTAGTAGAAAATATAATGGACGGAAAAGTCACAACTGGCCAAAAAAAATTCGACAAATTCGAAATGACGATTGGCGAAAATGTATCATTCGTTCCAGAAAAGGTTTTTAATCCTACATATAATAATAGTAAGGTTTCCGATATATTAAAAAATGAACTTTCCGTAAAGGCTAAAGCAGTAGAATTAAAAATAGCAGATGAAACAGTTGGTTATTTTAAAGATCAAGAGACTGCTGATGCAGCTTTAAAAGCATATAAAGCAAAATATGTTGATCAGAAAAAGCTAGAAAAATTAGAAGCAAAAAAGTCTGAACAAAAACAATCTCAGGAAAAAACAAATCCATCTGAAGCAAAAACAAATCCATCTGAAGCAAAAACAAATTTATCTGTTGGTGACTCTATTCTATTAGACTTAACACTATCAGAAAAAGTTTCATTTTCTGAACAAAAAGTTTTACCGAAAGATATAGTAACGGTAAAAGAAGGTGTGAAGCTGTTAGAAAAAGGCACCCTCAAAGAAAAAGTACACAAGGTTCAAGATGGTGATGTACTTGGTGGGATTGCTAGTCAATATGATTTATCATTAGACAAATTGCTAGAGTTAAATCCTTCCCTTGACGAGGATTCGCTTTTACAGCTTGACCAGGAAATTAATGTTACAGAATATAAACCATTTGTTGATGTAATTGTGAAAGAAGAGAAAAAAGTAGAAGAAACAATCAAACATGAAACTGAAATTATCGAGTCAGACGAGCTTTACAAAGGTGAAACAAATGTAAAGCAAGAAGGTAAAGAGGGTAAACAAATCGTTCATTATGCGATTGAAAAACAAAACGGTAAAGTTACTTCAAAAGAAGCTATTGATAAAAAAGTAACAAATGAACCAGTTAAAAAGATTATTATTAAAGGAACAAAAGTAATACCATCACGGGGTTCTGGAAACTTACACTGGCCAACTATTGGGGGATATGTTTCAAGTAACGTCGGGGTGCGTTGGGGTCGTATGCATAAAGGAATGGACATCGCACGCCCAAGCAACCGCGCGATTCTTGCAGCAGACAATGGCGTTGTAGTTGAGGCTGGAAGAGACGGAAGCTTTGGAAATAAAATTGTAATTAATCATAATAATGGCATGAAAACAATTTACGCTCATCTATCTTCCATCGGTGTTCAAGTTGGTCAAACAGTTGAACGAGGAAGTCAAATTGGTGTGATGGGAGCAACTGGTAATTCAACAGGTGTTCACTTACACTTTGAAGTCCATGTTAATGGTTCGTTACAGAATCCACAGAAATATTTCTAATTGACAATAAGGAAAGCTGACTCGAGTTATTTATTCGAGTCAGTTTTTTTTGATAGGTAAGAAAGTATAAAATTTAGGATTTGTTCAGTTTTCTATAGAGTTAGCCATGTCCAGCCCAGCGCCCAGAGACTGATGGACATCCCCTCACCTCCGTACGATAAGGTCAACATCGATTCGCTACTCACCCGAGTTTCCTTTATCTTCTGCGTAGGAATGTTCGACTAAAACCACCGCTTTGCGCGACAACGCCGAACCACCCTGCTTGGCAGGGCGCAGTCACACGTCTCTAAACAAGCGCTTGCGCTTTTCTTAATGATTTTTAAGTCATAATGGTTGATTTGAGCACCGTTAGACAGGGGATTGAAGTAATCATTAGCTATATATAAAGACATTTTCTTCAAAGTACGATAAAATAGACAAAAGCATGTGATAAAGAAAAATGCTGAAATAAAAAGTAGAGGCAAAAGGTCAGATTGATGAAAGTCGGTGTAGTTAGCTGTTTTCATTGTCTGGTTTATCCTTAGTTACTATATAAGTTATTTTATAAAGGATGTGACTGTAATGAGTCAGAAGATTTTAGTAGTAGATGACGAACAGCCAATTGCAGATATATTGAAATTCAACTTAGAAAAAGAAGGATACCAAGTGGTTTGTGCTTACGATGGGGACGAAGCAATTGAACTTGCAGAGGCAGAAAAACCAGACTTAGTTTTATTAGATATTATGCTGCCAAATAAAGACGGAAATGAAGTGTGTCGTGAAATTCGTAAAACACAAACGATTCCAATCATTATGCTAACAGCAAAAGATTCGGAAATAGATAAAGTGCTGGGTCTTGAGCTTGGTGCTGATGATTATGTAACAAAGCCATTTAGTAATCGGGAGCTTATTGCACGAGTCAAGGCGAACCTGCGCAGACAACAACAGGTTCCGGATGATACAGTGAAAGCCACAAAGGATATAGTTATTGGTAGTCTTGTTATTCACCCGGATGCATATGCGGTGACACGTGATGGCGCACAAGTAGAATTAACACACCGTGAATTTGAGTTGTTGCATTATTTAGCACGCCATATTGGCCAAGTTATGACTCGAGAACACTTACTGGAAACCGTATGGGGTTATGATTATTTTGGTGATGTAAGGACTGTTGACGTAACAGTCAGACGACTTCGTGAGAAAATTGAGGAGAATCCAAGCAACCCTATGTGGATCGTTACACGTCGTGGTGTTGGTTATTATTTACGTAATCCTGATCAGGAGTAGGTTTTTATGAAAAAAGTGGGCTTCTTCCGCTCCATACAATTAAAATTTATCATTATATATATATTATTGTTGCTTGTAGCGGTTCAAGTGATTGGGTCTTATTTTGCCCAGAGACTTGAGGAAACATTAAGGACAAACTTTGAAGACTCGGTTAGTAACAATGTAAAGTTAACAAGTACGTATTTGGAACAGGCATTTACAAAAGAGCGTACTGAAGATGGACCTGAAAAATTACGACAGGATGTACAGGAAATTGTTAGTGAGGTTGAAAAAGAAGAAATGAGCTTTCAAGTTGTCAATAACCTTGGAATCGTTTTGGCGACCAACGACTATTCCAGTACAACTAATGTTGGAAAAAAGACAACGAATCCAATTATTCAAATTGCACTAAATCATGGAGAATCAAGAACCAAAAGAATGTGGGATTCTAAAAATAAGGTGCGTCTATTTGTAAAAGCTGTGCCAATTTATAATGATAAGCAACTTGTTGTTGGTGCTATATATATACAAGCATCACTTGAAGGTGTTTATAGTCAATTGGAGACAATTAACCAAATATTTTTGAAGGGGTCGATTTTAGCTATTGCCGTATCGGCTTTTTTGGGTATTTTAATTGCAAGAACGATAACCAAGCCGATTTTGGAAATGCGTAATCAGGCGCAAACAATGGCTAAAGGAGATTTTACGCAAAAAGTAAATGTATATGGAGCGGATGAAATTGGTAATCTAGCTGAAACGTTTAATGATTTGAACGAGCGGCTCAAGCATTCCTATGCAACCATAGAGGAAGAACGGCGAAAATTAAGCTCCGTTCTGTCAAATATGTCAGATGGGGTCATCGCAACCGATCGAACGGGTGCCATTACGTTAATGAACGATGCAGCAGGGAAGCTTATTGGCATGAATCCCGAAGATATTAGGAATGAATATTTACCTGAGATATTACAATTGGGTGAAAAAGATGTGGACATTACCGAATTACATGATAGTGGATCTATGATTATTGACTTAAGTGAAGACGATGATATTTTTCTAATTCGTGCAAATTTCTCAACTATTTCTGATGATGAAGAAGATATTATTGGTTTTATTACAGTAATAAGTGATGTAACGGAACAGGAACAAATTGAACAGGAACGTCGTGAATTTGTATCTAACGTATCACATGAGCTTAGAACCCCATTAACAACGATGCGCAGCTATATTGAAGCACTGACAGATGGCGCTTGGCAAGATAAAAATATTGCCCCTAAATTTCTTAGTGTTACACAAAATGAAACAGAACGTATGATACGCATGGTAAATGATTTATTGCAGCTATCGAAAATGGACAATAAAGACTATGGTTTACATATGGAAAAGACAGACTTCCTAGCCTATTTAAACCATATTATTGACCGTTTTGCCATGAATGAACACGAGGGTATTAAGCTCCAACGGGAATTACCAAAAGGCCAATTTTATGTTTGGATGGATAAAGATAAAATGACCCAGGTATTGGATAACATTATTTCCAATGCCATTAAATATTCACCAGAGGGTGGAACGATTCGATTTAAAATTGAAAAGCAAAGGCATCAGTTGTTGGTTAGTGTTCAAGACCAGGGAATAGGGATTTCATATGATAAGGTCGATAAAATATTTGACCGTTTTTATCGGGCTGACAAAGCAAGAACGAGAAAGCTTGGCGGGACAGGCTTAGGTCTTGCGATTGCAAGAGAATTAGTGGAAGCACACCATGGGAAAATTTGGGCAAAAAGTAAAGTGGGAAAAGGGACAACGATTTTCTTTACACTTCCGCTAATGAACAAGAAGCGGAGGGGTGACCAATGAAACTAGAAACGGCTAAATCATTAGCATTAACGGTATTGGTTGGCGTAAGTTTATTGGTGACATTGGGTTTATGGAACTTTAAACCTGATTATCCATCGGTTAATAATCAAATTGAGGTCGACATGGATATTGGTGGAAGAGAGGTTACACAAAAAGACATCGTTGAGCCAGAATCGATAATGTTCCATCAGTTTAATAACCATTATGGATTTAAAAACCCGCAGAAACGTCAAAGTTTGTATCGGGATATGCAATCATGGGTGTTATATAATTTTGGAATCAAAGAGTCAAATGGCGCACCTTCAAACGACTATCAAGTTGAACTTATTTTCCCAGATGCATTATCTATGGGGATTGTGAAAACTATTTTCAAATTAAACGAAGAAGATACGTTTTTACCTGATTGGTCATTTAAGCGGATGTTTATCACATTTGACTTAGATTCAAAGGCACTGAAGGTTCATTTCCTATCAGAAAATGAACAAAAGCAAGCAATTGCATCTGTAAATAACGCTGAAAAGTATGATCTCCTGTGGCAATATGTAACGACACATAAGGATTTAAAGGAGTATGTTACCTTCGACGATTCCGATTCTCTTGTATATATTCCAAAAGATTCTATGAAAATGACTCAACGGTCATTCACAGTGACTACTACTGATACGGATCAACTCGTTGATGCCTTATTCAATAAACCGTCAATTGTAAGTCGCTCTAATATTGGAGAACCTTATTTTACTGATTCAATAAGTGGAATGCGATTGCGGCATGACGGTAAATTGATGGAATTAACTAGTCCGCAAGTCACATCGAATGATGAACGTATGAATAATTTAGATGTCTTAAAATATAGCGTTGATAATATTAACGAACATATGGGGTGGACGGGCACATCCAACGTTGAGGAAGGCTGGAATAGTGAATATAACTTTGTGCACATGGATGCAGCATCGAATCGGCTGACGTATCGCATGTTTTACAATGGGTATCCAGTTTATAATAGTAATGATTTAACAAAAATTGAACAGGAGTGGCATAACCTTGATCTCTATCAATACCAACGACCATTATTTAGTTTAAATAATTCATTAGGTGGCGAGTCAGTGGAATTACAGTCTGGGTTAGGCGTAACCTCTTATTTACAAAACCATCCTAAATATAAGGTAGATGATATTATCGACATTAAAGTTGGTTATGATTTATCTGTACAACAAAGTGCAAGTATACAATTTTATGTAAAACTTGAACCTGCCTGGTATATTAACGAAAATGGAACTTGGAAAAAAATAGATTTTGGTGATGAAATTCCGATTAACAAAGGAGGGAGTTGAGGATGCAATGGAGTCAAATAAAAACACTATTTATCCTCTGCTTTCTTATTCTGGATATATACTTATTATATCAATTTATCACTAAACAGGATGAGTCGGATTTAGATACATTGGAGCAACAAAATTCAACAATTGAACAGCGGCTTAAAAATGAAAACATTAAAATACAACCTGAATTAGATGAGGTTAATTTAAAGGAGTCCTATATTTCAGTTCCTCAAAAGAATTTTACAGAAAAGGAATCTACCACATTAACTGGTTTTGAAAATCAATCAAGTACGATCATTAATAATGATTTAATCGTATCTCAATTTGAAAAGCCAATACCTTTACCAAATGACGTAAAGGACGAAACGATAGAAGAGACGATTAAAAATTATATTTTATTCCCAGATGATTATGATTTTTGGGGTTGGAATAAAAATTTTAATGTCTTGATTTTTTCACAAATTAAAGACGGACGACCAGTATATCTTAATCAAAGCGGGATGCTCCTTGTATTTCTAAATGATAACAATGAAATGAGTTTCTATGTGCAGACGATGATGGGAAAAGTTGATGACCTGGATAGTGTCAAGCCTTTATATGAACCTATTCAAGCTATTAATAATTTATTTACTGAGAATTATCTGTATACAGATGATGAAGTTACGGATGTGAAAATTGGTTATTTTACGGCAGTTAATGTTACAGATGGTACGCAAACATTAGCACCAACATGGAAAATAAGTGTAAAAGGTGAACGATTGTATTTTGTTAATGCAATTGAAGGATTTGTATTTTCCAGCGATGAAGTTCAATTTTTACAGGATTCGATAAAAATGATTAAAGAAGAAGTTGGAACAATGGAAGATAAGAATGATTTGAAAAAAGAAGTTTTAAACGAACTTAGTCAGTGGCCAGAAGTTATTAATCGGAGTGAGACAGAATGACATTACGTTTTAGTGTATTGGCATCAGGAAGTACGGGAAATGCTTTTTATATAGAATCTGAGAAAGAAAGGTTACTTGTTGATGCTGGGCTAAGTGGAAAACAGATGGATCGGCTGCTGGGCGAGGTTCAAGTAGACCCGTCATCCCTAACAGGAATCCTCGTGACCCATGAACATAGTGACCATATAAAAGGATTAGGTATTGTAGCAAGAAAGTATAATTTGCCAATTTATGCAAATGAAAAAACATGGAAAGCAATGGAAGGATCCATTGGCAAAATTGCATTAGATCAGAAGTTTGAGTTTGGATTGGAACAGGTAAAAACATTTAGTGATATCGAAGTAGAATCATTTGGCGTATCCCATGATGCAGCAGAACCGATGTTTTATACCTTTCATCATCAAGGAAAAAAGGTAGCACTTGTTACGGATTTAGGTTATGTATCAGAGCGAATCAAAAAAACAGTTGAAGATGCAGATGCGTATATTTTTGAGGCAAATCATGACGTTGGTATGTTACGGATGGGAAGATATCCATGGAATGTAAAACGACGTATCCTTGGAGACTCTGGTCACGTTTCTAATGAAGATAGTGGATTAGCACTATGCGATATTATAGGGAATCGAACGAAACGAATTTATCTAGCCCACTTAAGCTTAGATAACAACATGAAGGATCTAGCTCGTATGTCTGTTAGTAACGTATTGCAGGAACGAGGTTTTGAACTTAACAAAAAAATCAACATTTTTGATACAGATCCGAAATCACCAACGAAGCTGTATGAAGTAGTGTAGAACAAATGGTTGTCCTGTATGTTTAACTTATTAGTTGGTATGGAAATAATAAGGAGGCAGCATTAGAATTGTATTTTAGCATATTTTGATGTTAGAAAGTCATACTATATCAGAGAATAAAATGAAGGGGATGAATGAATGGACTATTACGATAATCATAATCCACCACCAAGCCCTAATAAGAAACAAAAGCGGCGGTGGCTATTCCCTGTGTCAATTGGTGTTATTATTGGCGTTCTCGTTGTTCTTGTGGCGTTGCCTTCCTTGTTAGAAACAAACATACTTCCAGAAACATGGACAGGACAATTAGAACAAGGGCAAGAGAGCTCACAAGGACCACAGGACGGTGACTCTCAGGAGAACTATGTAAATGTTGATGTATCTACACAAGTAACGGAAGCGGTGGAAAAAGTAAGTGCGGCCGTAGTAGGAGTTACGAATATTCAACGACAGTCTGATTTTTGGCAGCAACAAGAAAGCCAAGCAGGTACGGGATCAGGTGTTATTTATAAAAAAGATGATAAGTATGCCTATGTTGTAACAAATCATCATGTCGTAGAGGGAGCCGATTCAGTCGAAGTGGTATTTTCTGATGAAACTCATGTGCAGGCAGAGATACTTGGAAGCGATTTGTTTTCCGATTTAGCTGTATTACGGATGGACGCTAAACATGTTGATAAAACGATTCAAATGGGATCATCGGAAAATGTGAAGGTCGGTGAACCAGCTATTGCGATTGGAAATCCACTAGGTATGCGGTTTTCTGGTTCAGTTACGCAAGGGGTCATTAGTGGGAAACAACGCACGATTCCTCAAGATTTTAACCAGGATGGACGTGCAGATTGGCAGGCTGAGGTAATTCAAACCGATGCAGCTATTAACCCAGGTAACAGTGGTGGTGCCCTTATTAACGTTGAGGGACAGCTTGTCGGAATTAACTCGATGAAAATCAATCAAACAGCTGTAGAAGGTATAGGATTTGCCATTCCAATTGATACAGCACGTCCCATTATTCAAGAACTTGAAGAAACAGGTAAGATTATCCGTCCGTATTTAGGTGTAGAGATTTACTCCCTTGATGAAGTTCCACAAACAGAATGGGAAAAAACGTTAAACCTTCCAAATGAAGTTGAAGGTGGAGTATATATTTGGAGTGTTGAGTCGCTGTCTCCAGCGGACAAAGCGGGACTTGAACGACTGGATGTCATTACCCATCTTGATGGTGAGGAAGTCCTTAATATGATTGATCTTAGAAAAATTCTTTACCATGAAAAAGAAATTGGTGACGTTGTCGAAATAACCTTCTATCGAGATGGAAAACAACAGACAACAAAAATAAAACTTGGTCAACAACGATAACAATTAAAACTGCTTCTAAATGGGAGCAGTTTTTTAGTGGTGTTTAGTGTATTGGTGTAGATCATTGGTTGATAAAGGGTTGATATCAGCTGATAAACAATAATGAAACGGTTGATTATTCCGAAAAATACTGTCGATAAACGTGTTCACATCAAGTCTTGCAGAAGTTATCCCCAGCTTGTGGAAAACCTGTAGATAATCTCTATATATAGTAGAGAATAAATGTTCTACAACAAAATAGTCGCGAACATTTGTGCATATGTGGATAACTTTGGGGATAACCTGTTACTTACCTGTTAGTTTATATATAAGTAAATATCGGCAGGAGAGCGGGAATATCGGCAGGAGAGTGGGAATATCGGCAGGAGAGTGGGAATATCGGCAGGAGAGCAGGAATATCGGCAGGAGGGCAGGAACATCAGCAGGAGAGCAGGAATATCGGCAGGAGAGCGGGAATATCGGCAGGAGGGCAGGAACATCGGCAGGAGGGCAGGAACATCGGCAGGAGAGCGGGAATATCGGCAGGAGAGCGGGAATATCGGCAGGAGAGTGGGAATATCGGCAGGAGAGCGGGAATATCGGCAGGAGGGCGGGAATATCGGCAGGAGAGCAGGAATATCGGCAGGAGGGCAGGAACATCGGCAGGAGAGCAGAATATCGGCAGGAGGGCAGGAATATCGGCAAGAGAGTGGGAATATCGGCAGGAGAGCGGGAATATCGGTAGGAGAGTGGGAATATCGGCAGGAGAGCGGAAACATATCAGCGGGAGAGCAGAAACATCGTCGTGAAAACGGCAACCCCCCCTTCTGATTCTCTACTTAAACGTCTTTCCCGGCGCGTGCTGCCAAAGCACAACCAATAAGATAAGCATAACGATATCCAACCTCGCTTCAAAAGCAAATGAAAGAAAGCCTTGGTTCGTTGTTAGGATTGGAATCTTAGTAAGAAAAATAGCTGCTAACATAATAAAAATAAGTGCAGCCGTTGCTCGTTTTAAATACATTTGACTGATGATTAGTGCACCACAAACGATTTCGGTTACAGCTACAAGAAATAGGACCGATTCTGAATATGGTAGCCCCAGATTACTAAAAACTACTTTAAAATCATCAACTAATAATTTCAATATGCCAGTTATTATGAAAACATAACCGACAGCATAACAAATCCAATTTGTCATCGGTAATTTTTTCATTAAGTCACACCTCCAACAATAATTTCCGTTTAGCAATAACGGCTGATTGGTAAATATATATGCACGTACATAGACAACCTTGACAAGCAATTTGCGAAACACATAAAAAAGGCTGTCCTCACAAATCCAGGACAGCTTGCTTTTATATATAGCAGAAATTTGTCCATGAATGAACTACTAGATAAGATGATTGGACATACTAAAGGATAGGGTGAAAATCTCGACTTATGAATAAGTAAAACAGAGCCTTCTTATTGCTAATAAGCCAATTAACACTTATAATTTCCATATAGATTAGAAAAGGAAGTGCAACACGTGATACGACGTTTTTTCTCCTACTACACCCCGCATCGGCGGTTATTTATTATTGATTTCAGCTGCGCAGTAATTGTTGCTCTATTAGAGCTAGCTTTTCCAGTGGCTGTTCAAAAATTTATAGATGAGCTTTTACCAGGAAGGAATTGGGACTTAATCGTTCTTGTAAGTATTGGGCTTTTGCTCGTTTATCTACTCAGTACCTATTTGCAGTACATTGTTACGTACTGGGGTCATAAGCTTGGGGTTAATATTGAGACAGATATGCGACAGCAGTTATTCAATCATGTACAAAAGCAGTCATTTCGCTTTTTTGATAATACAAAAACGGGTCATATTATGAGTCGAATAACAAATGATTTATTCGATATTGGTGAACTTGCCCACCATGGACCGGAAGACTTTTTTATTGCAATCATGACATTTGTAGGTTCATTTTGGATCATGTTTGTTTATAGTCCAACACTAGCATTGATTATTTTATGTGTTGTTCCAATTTTAATTTGGTTAATTTCATATAGTAATATAAAAATGAATAAAGCTTGGCGTACCATGTATCGTGATATCGCGGAAGTAAATGCTCGTGTTGAGGATGCGGTTTCAGGTGTACGCGTTGTACAATCATTTACAAATGAAAAACATGAAATGCAACGTTTTACAAAAGACAATTATAGCTTCCGTAAAGCAAAAGTAAGTGCGTATAAAGTGATGGCATTCGTTCATTCCAACATCTATATGTTGATGCGCTTGATCGTATTAATCGTTCTTGTTGTCGGATCATGGTTAACGTTTAATGATAAGATGCAGATGGGAGATTTAGTGGCATTTGTATTGTTTACCAATGTTTTATTTAAGCCTATTGAAAAGATAAGTGCTTTATTAGAATTGTATCCAAAAGGTATGGCTGGATTTAAAAGATTCACAGAATTGCTTGACGTAGCTCCCGAGGTTGTTAACCGTAAAGATGCAGTAAAAGTGGATTCTTTAAAAGGTGATATTAATTTTGATAAAGTTACATTTGGGTATGAAAAAACACAAGGACCAGTATTAAAAGCGCTCAACTTAAATATCCGTGCCGGGGAAACTGTGGCATTTGTTGGACCATCTGGTGCCGGGAAAACAACAATTTGTTCACTTATTCCCCGTTTCTATGACGTGGACAGTGGCGGTATTTTTATAGATGGTATGGATGTCCGTGACATGACAAAGGAATCACTGCGACATCAAATCGGAATCGTTCAACAGGATGTGTTTCTATTTACGGGTACGTTACGTGAAAATATTGCATATGGAAAACTCGATGCAACCAATGAAGAAATTGAGCAAGCAGCAAGACGTGCACATATGGAAGCATTTATTGCAGAACTTCCAGATGGCTACGAAACACAAATCGGTGAACGCGGATTGAAGCTTTCCGGTGGTCAAAAGCAGCGTATAGCCATTGCACGAATGTTTTTAAAGAATCCGCCAATCTTGATTTTGGACGAAGCGACATCGGCGCTGGATACAGAAACAGAGATGATCATTCAAAAGGCATTAACAGAATTGGCTAAAAACCGGACAACCCTTATTATTGCCCACCGACTAGCAACAATAAAAAATGCTGATCGGATTATGGTTGTAACGAAAAATGGTATAGAAGAAGAAGGGAATCACGAAGATTTATTGAAACGTGACGGCCTATTCGCACATCTTCACAAAGTACAAATGCGATAACGAATTACTGGGACATGGGGTCTGACCCCATGTCCCACCCACAACATATTCACAACGGTATTGGACTTTTCCACACAGTTATACACAAAATTCTGTGGATAACCTGTGAATAATAATGATTTGGGTGTACAGATGCGTTTATTAAGGAGCTTTAGCGGGAAATTTGATAAACTAAAGACAGCAGCATGATACGGAACAGACTAATTTAAAAGGAGGCAAATAGATGGAACGCTTAACTGAGGAGCAAATAAACCAAGAGCTTGAGAAATTACCTAACTGGAAAAGGCTTGATGAAAAATGGATTGAACGGAAATATCGCTTTAAGAATTTCCTAGCTGGTGTGCGCTTTGTGGATCAAATCGCTTCATATGCAGAGGAAAAGCAGCACCATCCTTTTATATCAATTGATTATAAGGTTGTTACGCTTAAGATTTCGTCTTGGCAGGCTAAAGGTTTAACGGATTTAGATTTTGAAATGGTAAATCACTTTGATGAACTATATGAAACAGTAGATAAGTGAAGCCAGTAGAATTTTGTCGATATTTCCCGGGAAATGAATGTACAAATATGTTCTACAAAATGAAAAGGCTCGCTAAGCAGCGAGCCTTTTATACCTTTAAAACCATCCGAATAGTTCGCAGCATATGACCATCGAAATCATCATTAAATTCAGAGACAATTTCAAAACCTTTTGCCTCATAAAAATTTTTGCCAATCATATTATCGCGCTCTACATTGATAAAAACCTCTTTTACATCTTTTAAATCGTTTATACCTTTTTGCAATAACGCAGTACCTATTCCGTTCCCTTGATATGCTGGGTACAAATAAATTGCACCTAATTCCGTTTCACCTTCCTCATTGACGGGAGAAAAATTTGCAAATCCAACAATTTCATCGCCTGCTTCAGCTACGAATAAGTGCGAATGCTCTAAACGCAGCTTCATTCTCTCATCATTATAAGCAGCTTGTAAGAAGTTACTTTGAACCTCGTGCGGAATAATACCTTCATATGTGTGATTCCAGCTGGTCTTTGCTACGTGTTGCACGTGGTGGATGTCTTGCTCTACCATGTTGCGAATAGAATAATCCATAACATCAACCCTTCCCAAACTATAATTTTAAACAGTATATCATTCGAATCACGATTTTGGGACAGTATTTGTTAATAATTATATAAATGTAGAACAAGAATAGTTCCCATTAATGCACCAGTTACAATATAGTGCTTCCAATTATTTTTTCCAAACAGAACTAGCCCATTGGAAATACGGGAAATGAATACAAGTACAATCGCAAAAGAAACCCAAATTAGATGTACATTTATAAATACATGCAAAATACCTAATACCATAAAATAAGTATGACTACTTATAAAAATTAGTAAAGAAATCAATTTACCGAACTGCATATTTGGAGAATTTTTGAGGAAATAAATCAAACCACCTGTTATACTGATAACACAATATAAAATTATTAAGTAACTATGAATCATATACAACACACCTTTAAGTTAGTTTGTAAATCTATCGTACATAGTGGGGTTGACCCCATGTAAATAGTTATTTAACGGGAGAGAAAAGTTAATGAAAATTGGGGAATTCATTAAAGAGGTAAAGTCAACGAAGGATACGGTGCGTCACTATGAAGAAGTAGGAATGATTCAACCTGATTGGCAAAATAACAGACGAATATATACTGAAAAAGATATACAGGACTTTCATGCTATAAAAGAAATGCAAAAATTAGGATTGTCACTTAAGGAGATTCATTTAGTTTTTGAAATCAAGCGGAATAATGGATGTGGATCAAGTGAATTGTTAGCGGAAATAACGGAAAAGATGGTCGAGAAGCAACAACAAATTCTCATTGAGGAACGGACGCTTAAGAGGAAAAAAGATGGAATCAAAGAAATGCTGGAATTGTTGAGCGGCATAACGGCGTATGAAAAAAAGAATTGAGAAAGAGCTCTCAATTCCTTATCTTTTGAACTACTATTCCCTCAGCCCTTCGAATACTATCCTTCAAATAATCTGGAGCCTTAGGATTATTCAAAATTTCATCGGTTGTCATCCAAAAAATAGCAGCCATCTCATCAGGACTTTTTGCAATAGCCTTTCCTGATTCGAATGCACATAGAAAAACAACATTTACAACGTGTTGACCAGCATCGGTAACGAAAGATGTACTATAAACATATTGCGGTCTTTTCTGAATGACTAAGCCTACTTCTTCTTGGATTTCTCTTAGGACCGTCCTTTCCAAAATATCTGATGAGAAACCTTCAACTTCTACCTTGCCACCAATAAGAGAAAGTTCACCACCTGCATGCTCTTCTTGTTCACTACGTTTACCAATAAGCCATTTATCATCTTTAAAAATTGCCCCTTCGACATTAACAATAAACATAACAGAACCTCCAAAATTATGTTAATCCAATTTTTTTTATAAAATCATCAACCTCACCAAAAAAACGTTCTACCCCATCGAGATAATAAAATGTTGAGGCATTAGCGGGATCTATTTGTTCAGATGAATAGATATGCACTCTCTTCCCTAACCCCAGCGCTATACCTAATTCTACATGACTCCCTTTGCCAGCCGGAAGTAGTAACAGGAACACATCACAATCAGCGACGGCCTGTTTTTCTAACGTTCCTATTGCATGCAGCTGTGCATTTGTAGTTGCCCGCTGATTTTTCGTCCAGTCATAAGTCTGTGTGTACCCTTTCAACATAAGCTTCTGGCTTATATAATGTACAGCTTGTTTATTTGCAAAACTTGAGGCAATATAAAATTTCATATGTACCGATTCCTTTCAAACTAAAAAACTATTTTTGTACCCACTCATTTGCGAGCATCCCATAAACAACGTGATCAACATAATGATCATAAAGCCATTCAGCCTGTCTGATTTGCCCTTCTTGCGTATAGCCAAGACGTTCTGGAATCGCTCTGCTTTTCCTGTTTTCATAGGCAGCACGTATTTCTACTCGGTTCAGCTTTAATTCCTGAAATGCATAATCAGTTAACGCATGGACAACTCTCGTCATAATTCCCTGACCTTGAAAGCCCTTATCCATCCAGTAACCAATCGTAGCCATTTTGTTGGACCAATCAAGCGTGTTAAACCCTGCAGTTCCAACAAGGTCCCCTTTATAAAGGATACCAGTAGTAATTCCTTTTCTTTCCACATACATTTGTAACGTGTGATGGATAAAACCCTTTGAGTCATCAACAGTTTTTGTATGATCTACCCATGATAGCCATTCGCGCAAATAGCTCCTAGAGTTATCTGTTATATAAAATAATGTTTCCGCATCTTTTTCATCTAATAATTTCAATGCAATATCTTCATCAATCTCATGTACAAACATGGTCATTCCCCCATCTGCTAATCTAGTTTAGCTAATCATATCACAAAATTCAGTCGATAAAAGGTAATAAATTTTCAAATCGTACCACTTTGAGATAATAATATAAGCAAAAAACACCTGTAGGCTTAAGTACTCAATTTGTTGCTACCTAATTGTTTAATTATCTAACTAATGCTATTATTTAAAATAATATCATAATTATATCGCCTACATGTTTAAAGTATAACTTCATATACATACGCTTATAATTTACTGTAGAAAATTTATTTCATTAAGGATGTGAACATGTTATGAAAGGTTATGTAAAACATATCTCCATTTTCTTCCTTATTGCTGTAGTGGTGCTATTACCATTTACCAATGGGGAGAAAACATCACCTTTTACAGCATCTGGAGAAACCACACAAGTTGCATCAGCTGAGTCTATACATTTAGACGACAAGATCAACAAGATACTACAAAATGAGCATCTAGAAGGAACGACAACCGGAGTAAGTATCCGGAGCGCCGAAACGGGTGAAATCCTTTTTGAAAGCTTTGGTGATACACGATTACACCCCGCATCCAATATGAAATTACTAACAGGTGCCTCAGCATTGGAAACGCTCGGTCCGGATTACACATTTACAACAGAAGTTTTGACAAACGGGAGTATCAAAGGTAAGACCCTTCATGGAAATGTATATTTGAAAGGAAAAGGTGATCCTACCTTAATGAAAGAGGACCTGGATCAGTTTGCACAGGATTTGAAGGCAAAAGGCATCAAAAATATTAAAGGTAACTTAATTGCCGATGACAGCTGGTATGACGATGTTCGTTTATCCCAAGACCTGAATTGGTCTGATGAACCTTTTTATACTGGTGCACAGGTTTCTGCACTTACACTATCACCAAATGAAGACTATGATGCTGGAACCGTTATCGTAGCGGTGACTCCCGCCACAAAGGCTGGTGAAAAAGCTCAAGTAAAACTTACCCCAGAGACGGATTACGTGAAGATTATAAACAAAGCAAAAACAGTAGAAGCTGATAAGGAAAAAGATATTTCTATTGAACGGGAGCATGGCTCAAATAATATTGTCATTGAAGGCACGATTCCTGTAGATGGTTCGAGATCAAGGTCGTGGGTTTCTATATGGGAGCCAACAGGATATGCACTCGATGTATTTAAAAAATCACTTGAGGAAAATGGCATTAAACTCGTCGGGAACGCAGGAACAGAAATGGGTGTTACACCGAAAGATGCGACGGTTTTGACATTAAGAAAGTCAATGCCTTTAAGAGATCTTTTTATTCCATTTATGAAATTGAGCAATAACGGACATGCGGAAATACTTGTAAAAGAGATGGGAAGGATTAAGTACGATGAAGGAAGCTGGGATAAAGGACTAGAAGTAGTTGAGGAGGTTTTATCTAATATAGGACTTAACAGTGAAACACTCAGGCTGCGTGACGGATCGGGTATGTCACACAAAAATATGATTCCAGCAAATGAACTCTCACAATTGCTTTATGCCGTACAGGATAAAAGCTGGTTCCCTGATTTGAAAAACGCTCTACCTGTTGCGGGTATGTCTGAACGTTTCGTCGGAGGTACACTACGATATCGCATGACGGAAGAGCCAACAAAGGGAAATGTGAAAGCTAAAACGGGATCATTAACAGGAGTTTCGACATTATCAGGGTATGTCACATCAAAAGATGGTAAAGAGTTGATCTTTTCCATCATGGTTAACAACTATCTTGGGTCATCTTCTGCAATAACGAATATTGAAGATGAAATAGCCACTGTACTGGCAAAACATGAATTTTAAGATTGCTCTTTTTCGTATAGATTGTAGCTATTTCTAGAAAATGCGACATAGATTGAACTGGTGGTCAGACTGCCGTTCCGGAAATACACATCGCTTTCCGTGGGCTCGTGCTGAGCCTCCTGGTGAGAAACCCACTCACTGCGGGGTCTCATCGTCTTCGCTTTCCCACAGGAGTCTCTGTGTATTTCCTCCACTGGTGTTGTGCTTGCTTTATAATCCCTTTTCAAATATAAGAAATAAAAACATTACAAGCAGCCCGTATACATGTAGACTCCTGGGGGGATGAGGGGCATCGGTGATACTCCGGAGTGCGTTAGCGCTGCAGAGCAAAAAGCAATAAAAAAATGCTAAATTAATGCAACACTTATTTCGGATTTATACCAACTATTAAATAGGACCTAACAACAAACTTTTAAAAACAGCTTTTAAAAAACAATTAGCGAGGAAATCGGTGAGAACCGGTTTCTTTTTTGTATATTTTTACCATATGTTACTGTAACTAGTTGAAAAGTTTCGTAAATTGTCGATATAATAATAGGATAAAAGTAGTGGCGGAGGTAAAATTATACGATGACTGACAAAACAACTCTTGATTATATCAACTACGAATATATTAAATGTCAAAATGAAAACGCAGAGACCGTCATATTGGTACATGGAATAGGGTTGGATATGACAATATGGGATGAAATTTTGCCACTACTACAATCGCAATATCATGTACTACGATATGATTTGCCATGTCATGGAAAAAGTAATCAGATTAACGATATTTCGATTTCCTGGGGAGTACTGCTTGATCAATTTGAAATACTATTACAAAAGCTTTCTATTACAAAAGCCCATTTTATCGGACATGCCGGTGGTGGAAATCTTGGAATTGAAGCTGCACTTCATTTAAAGGGGTACTTGCAATCGCTGATATTGATTTCAACTCCAATCTTTGTGCCAAAAGAGTTTGGAAAAGAAGAGTCAGCCAAAAGACTTCAATTAAGAAATAGTACGATGGAAGAAATTGCGGGATTACTGAGCCAAAATTTAGTTTATCCGGCTACAAAGGAGAAAATCGATTACTTGCATGCTATGTATGGCCGAACTACGGTTTCTGTTTATTCGGATTACTTCGAATTGGTTAGCAATACGGTTTTAAATTATGCTTTCGATCGTATTCAACAAATAGAAACACCGATGATGATGCTGACTGGCGAACATGACATTTTATACCCGCCACAGATGCAAATGGTCAACATGGGCTATATGCCAGATGTACGGTTTTTAATTGTTCCTGATGCTTCAAATCTGATTATGATAGATCAGCCGGAAACATTTATGAGGCTATTTAGGCAGTTTATGAAAAAAATAAACGCAATCCAGCCTGAATCGCCATACAGCAATACATACTCAAAACCGTTAAATGAAAAATTGCGCGCAATCTTTGACTCTGGTATTGAACAAAATGATTCACAACATGTTATAAAGCTGAATATTGTGGATCGTTTCCAGGTAATGATTAATGGTCAGAAGGTTGAAGGCAAATGGAATCAACGAAAAGCAAAACAGCTGATGACCTATATTGCTTTACACAAAAGTGTAACACGGGAAAAGTTAGTTGATATATTCTGGCCCGACTATGATATGGATAAGGCACGGAATCATTTACGAGTAGCCTTAAATCATATTAAGGGAATTATAGAAAGGCACACGGGTGAAAGTATAGGAAACTATGTATCGATAAAACGTGATTCAATTGAAATGAAGGCCCATGTTAAAATCGATGTAACAGATTTAATAGATGAGATAAGGTCTTTCGTGAAAGAACCTGAGAAGGTAAAGGACATATTAGATTATCTTCATGCATTGCCAGACACGCTGTTTCCTTCATTTTATGATGATTGGATAATCGAATTGCGAACATCGATTGAAGATAATATTATCAATAGTTGCGAAGACATTCTAGCCGGCAATCCAAGTGATGAACAAGCAATGGAGGCTTTGAAAATAATAATTAAATACAACCCTGGTGATGATCACTATTCTGAAAAATTACTATCACTAATTAGGAAAGCTGAGAGAAGATAAAAATAGCTAATTTCGAAAAACCCTTGCAGGAAGGGTTTTTTTGTTTTTTTGTAATGTTTGTGTAATGGGGACTATTGTATAGTTGGTTTATTATTGGGGCGATTATAAGCAAAATTAAGGGGGAACCATTCATGACAAAGCGGGGGAAAAATCAACGGTATAGCAAACAAGTTAAATTAGAAGCAATCAGGCGAGTGTTGGAAAACGATGAATCGGTACAATCGGTAGTTGATGATATGGGTATTCGCCACAGGGATAATGTATATGTATGGATTAAAAAATATAAAAAGAATGGAAAGTCTGCCTTTGAACGGTCGATTGGACCAACGTATAAGGACAGCTATTCAGCCTCTATTAGTGAAGAAGTGAATGCGCTTAGATTAGAGGTAGATGCATTAAAAAAGTACTTACAAATCTTACAAAAGGGAGGGTAAAAGAACGATTTGAAGCTATTGATCAGCTTTCAGACAAGTACCCTGTCGAAGATTTGTGTAATGTACTAGAAGTTTCGGTGAAGAGCTTTAAATTGTATAAGAAATCTATCGTACAACCGGAAGATTATATAGAAGAACATACAGGTATTCATGGGGTATATCGAATCACGACAGATTTAAGACGGAATTATGGAGCAAGTTAGAAAGACCGTGTCAAATTGGCACGGTCTTTCTCTTTGGGTTACCAGTTTCGTTATAATGAATTTATCGTTCGTTAAAATAAAAAGAAAAACCAAGATAAAGAGCAATAATTGAAGCAAATTGTTCTTTATACAGATCAAACGACCTGTTTTGCTTGTTTTCAAAACATATTGTTCTATTTATAATAGAATATAGTTCTTTATAAAGAATAAAGATGGAGTTTTCAGGGGGAATGCGTGTTGTCTTTGTTAACAGGAATGGGGGAAAATAAACCGGAGCAGATAAAAAAACTATCACCGATTGGCGTTCGTCTGCATACATTTATCGTTAATGAATTAAAACAAGCTGTTCAACAAGGTGAAGCTATCGATTCGTTGATTGAAAAGCTTGCCGAGAGATTTTTAGCAAACGAAGGAAATTATTTAACATTTGAACAAAAGAAACAATTAATAGATGATGTATCAAACACCTTAACAGAATATGGACCAATCTTAACTTTCCTGATAGATCCAACTATTAAAGAAATAATGGTGAACGGACCGAAAGCGGTCTATATAAACGTTAACGGACAATTTGAAAAAACGGCAGCACAATTTCGCGATGATACGCATGTATTGCGTGTGATTAATCAATTCCTTGCACCACTTGGTTTGCGAATGGATGAATCGATTCCTATAATGGATGCAACATTACCAGATGGATCACATATCAATGCTGTTATCCCCCCACTTGCTCGAAAAGGTCCTACCTTAACAATTCGGAAATTAGCAGGAATACCATTTACAGTTAGTGATTTGGTACGGATGGAAACGTTAAATGAAAATATGGTTACATTTTTAAAAGCAGCTGTCGAAGCTAAACTTACTATTTTGATTAGTGGTGAAGCGGATTCCGGTAAAACAACTACATTGAACGCTTTATCATCATTTATCCCTGAGAAGGAGCGCATTGTAACGATAGAGGAAGCTACTGAACTGAGATTGGCGCAGGATCATGTCGTGAGTCTAGAATCTCAATCTTTAGAAGAAGATAGCGAGATTACAATCCGTGACCTTGTGCAGAATTTACTTAGAATGCAGCCTGATCGGATTATTATCGGAGATGTATGTGGTTCAGAGACAT
Organism: Virgibacillus ndiopensis; assembly: GCF_900187325.1. Classification (GTDB taxonomy): domain Bacteria; phylum Bacillota; class Bacilli; order Bacillales; family Amphibacillaceae; genus Virgibacillus_E; species Virgibacillus_E ndiopensis. The sequence goes on from NZ_FZMZ01000006.1 coordinate 159,408, forward strand.
TTGAAATGCTTCAAGCGATGAACACAGATTATATAGGAAGTCTAGGAACGGTTCATGCTAACTCACCAAGGGAGTTATTGGCTGAATTTGAAACGATGGTGCTAACGGCAGACCATGACGTATCGATTCGAGCAATTCGTAAACAACTAGCAGGTGCTCTTGATTTAATTGTACAGCAAACAAGAATGAAGGATGGTACACGAAAAATCACCAGAATTACGGAAGTGTTAGGTGTTGACGGGGATGCAGTCATTCTGCAGGATATTTTCGTCTACAAAGAACAGAAGGGTTTATATACTGGGCAATTTGAAGGTCATTTCAAACCAACTGGAATACGGCCAAATTGTCTTGAAAAACTAGGATTACCCAGTACGTATGTACAGGAACTATTTACACCATAAAGCCTCTCCTTTTACTAGAAAGGAGAGGCTTTATGTCGGTAATCAATACCCAACCTCAACAGCTGCATTTACAATATACATCAAATCATTTTTATCGTGTTTATCCTCGAGGAAGATGCCGCTAGTCGTTGCCATTCCACCGTTCATAACCTCAACTGTAACCGTGCCGTATGGGATAATCACTTTAATTTTCTCCTTATCTAGCTTGTCATGGTCAACCGGGACGGCTAGCTTTACATTCACTTTCATATTCTCCAACCGCTGATCAGGCAGATTTTTCTCAATACCCGGCATGGAATTATAATGGATGGCATCCTCTACTGCTCGTGTGGAAGCCTTTGTTACGTTTTGACCGTGGACATCAATGCCTGTCCCTGTTTGTATAAATAGTATTTGCTGCATGTGGGGTTCACTCCTTATGGTTCGTTTTCATAAGTAGGTTTCCCCTTTATCAGAATGCGCAAACAATATTTAGGTGGAGGCTAAATACTTTTCATTGCGTTGAAGAAGTTCTATCATAGAATTTTGTAGATTTATAAAAGAAAGAAGTGTCTTCCATTGCTAAGAATCTGTAAAACTATCATTCAAATTGCCATTCTGTATGGTTTGTATATAATCGGGAGCTGGATTCAGCATTCGCTTCACCTGTTTATACCAGGGAGTGTAATTGGGCTCATTTTATTGTTTATCCTCCTCTCGACAAACGTAGTAAACATGAAATGGATTGAAAAAGGTGCGAAATTTTTCGTTGCACATTTAACCTTATTTTTCATCCCTGCCACTGTAGGAATTTTAAATTATTTTGATGTGTTTTCCGGGAAAGGCTTTCTTTTAATTATTATTGTCCTCATTAGTACGGTGCTCGTTATGGGAGGATCTGGGCTTATCAGCCAGTGGATGATACGCAGAAAGGAACTAAAACAACATGATTGACGTGCTTATCGGTATCGCCGCAGTTGCGGGTACCTTACTTATTTATCTGTTCTCCATAAAAATACATGAAAAATATGACTATACATTTACGGTTCCTGTTATCATCGCAACGTTTGTCATTGTTAGTATTCTACTAATCTTTCATATTCCTTATGACACGTATATGCTTGGCGGGGATTGGGTTAACCATTTGCTTGGACCAGCAGTCGTGGCGCTCGCCTATCCACTATATCAGCAACGAAACGTGCTTAAACAGTTGCTTTTCCCAGTTTTTTGTGGAACATTTATCGGTGCGTTTGTTGGAGTGTCGACGGGGATATTGCTTGCAAAATGGGCAGGATTTGATCAATTGATTATCTATTCCCTAGCACCAAAATCTGTCACGACTCCAGTTGCAATGGCTATTACAGACGCTGCAGGTGGTGCAACTCCATTAGCGGCAGTATTTGTGATGATTGCGGGAATCGGCGGTGTGCTGCTTAGTTCCACCATCATGAACTATTTTAAAATTGATCATTACATTGGTCGGGGTGTAGGAATGGGCTGTGCATCACACGCGATTGGTACAGCAACGATTATGGAAGAAAGCCATCTCTCCGGGGCGATCAGCACAATTGCCATGGTCGTTAGTGCGGTAGTTGTCTCTATTATTACGCCAGGATTGATAGTATTATGGATGTAATGAGGTGATGACTGACAATGAAATTAAATTATGATACCCAGTATATTAAAAGTCTTGATTTGAAACGAGATCTTATACCGTCGTATGATACGTTCCCATTTCATTTACCGGCGATTAAAAAGTTTGAGAAAATCGCTTTTCATCCGAATGTGACCTACATTATTGGGGAAAATGGTATGGGGAAGTCTACCTTGCTTGAAGGAATAGCTGTTGCATTGGGTTTTAATCCTGAGGGTGGGACACTTAATTTTAACTTTTCCAGCTATGATTCCCATTCCGTTTTAGATCACTATTTACGTGTGGCACGAGGATTTTACCGACCAGAAAACAGCTTCTTTTTCCGAGCGGAGACATTTTATAATGTTGCAACCTATATTGAAGAGATCGATAGTGAGCCTTTAGGCGGTGCAGCAGTAATAGATGGGTTTGGCGGAAGATCGCTCCACGAGCAATCACACGGGGAAGCCTTCTTCGCTGCTTTTATTAACAGGTTTCAAGGAAATGGCATTTACATTTTAGACGAACCAGAAGCGGCCCTCTCCCCTTTAAGGCAAATGTCGATGTTAACCCGAATTCATGATTTAGTTAATCAAGGTGCACAATTTATCATCTCCACTCACGCACCAATTCTCATGACATACCCAGCTGCAAAAATTATTGAACTCACAGCTGATGGAATGGCCGAGACATCACTGGAAGAGACCGGCCATTACACCATTATGAAACAATTTTTTGAGAACAAAGAACGGATGCTTAACCACTTATTTGAATTGGATGGAGAAGATAAATGAAGGCTTGGAACTGTCTCCAAGCCTTTTGTGCAATTATTTCGCTATTTCGCTTTCAATTTCCGAAGTAAAAATAAGAAATACGGTGCGCCAAGAACAGCTGTAAATATCCCAGCTGGTATTTCTGCAGGTGGTGCTAGTCCCCGACCTAATGCATCCGCAAGCAATAGCAATAGCATTCCCATTACAGCAGCGGTCGGTAATAACAATTGATGTCTATTTCCAACGAGCTGTCTTGCAATATGTGGAGCGATCAAACCAAGGAATCCTAAAGAACCGACAACTGCTACAGATGCTCCAGCAAGTGCGACCGCCACTGCTAGCAAAATACCGCGAGTACGCTCCGCTGGCTCACCAAGCCCTTCAGCAACATCATCACCTAAATTTAGAATATCCAATCTGTTTGCTAACAAAATGCTCACTGGAACTAATAGGAGAATCCATGGGGCCAGTAATAAAACATCATTCCAGCTCTTGCCCCAAATGCTACCAGTAAGCCAAACAAGTGCAGCGTTGATCTCTATTGGAAATTTAACCATTAAAAATTGGATTCCAGCGTGACAGATTGCCCCTAAGGCAATGCCGACTAATGCTAATGTCGATGGATTAACACCTTTTTTATATGCAAAAAGATACAAAATAACCGTTATGATCGCTGCCCCTGCTAATGCAGCAATTGGCAACATGACAACGGGAGCTTGTGGGAAAAGCAAGACAACTATCGCTGCCGCAAGCCCTGCCCCTTTCGTAATTCCAATTACGTCAGGTGAAGCTAATGGATTACGAATAATCCCTTGTAAAATAGCACCAGAAACACCAAGACCAGCACCAACGAAAATAGCCATAACAATTCGTGGCAAACGATAAGTCATAATAATAAACCCAGTCCCACCATCATCTTTTCCGAGCATTGATTGCATAACATCAATAGGGCTAATAAACACCGCTCCAACACCAACTGCTACTATTGCGATAACTAGAGTGAGTAACATAAGCAGTACCAATTTAATTTTCGGAGATAGCCGTCTCATGACTTTTTACCCCCTTTTCGTGCTAAATATAAGAAATAGGGTGCGCCAATTAATGCGGTCACAATCCCGACTGGCGATTCAGACGGAAATGCTATAAATCTTGATAACACATCAGCACTAACTAAAAGTAAAGCCCCAAGTAAGCCAGAAAACGGGATGATAACGCGATAGTCGATCCCAACTAATTTTCGGGCGATATGTGGAATGATTAATCCAACAAATCCAATCGGACCAGCAACTGCTACCGATGCACCAGCAAGTACCACGACAAGTAAGCTGAATAACGAGCGGGTGACGACAACGTTCTGCCCGAGCCCTTTTGCCATGTCATCTCCAAGTCCAAGAATCGTCAGCTGTCGTGCAAACAATATTGCAATTACAATCCCAGTGATTGCCCACGGCCATATAACCTGTACTTCACCCCAGTTTGCACCGTCAACCGCGCCGGCGAGCCAGAATAATACACTTTCTGTTGAGTCCTCATGAAACAGTATTAGACCTTCGATAATGGCAGACAAAAATAAATGGACTGTAATTCCAGCGAGTGCTAGTTTTATCGGCGATGTTCCCCCACCAGTAGAAGCCATATAATATACGATCGATCCACCTAAAACCGCGCCTAGAAAGGCAAAGTATACTAAAGCGCTCGATGAAATGCTTGGTAGAATGATGGTCCCCACTACAACCACTAATGAAGCCCCAGCGTTAACACCAAAGATTTGTGGAGAGGCAAGCTGATTTAATGTAATTGCTTGCATGATGGCTCCAGCAATAGCAAGACTAGCACCAATGATGATAGTGATCAATGTACGTGGCAACCGTAAATCTTGAATGATTAAGAAATCTTTTATAGTTTGGTCAGAAAAAAACGATTGAAAAATAGTCCCAAAGTCAATTGATGCAGCCCCAACGCGTAAACTGGCCAAAATACTTAGGAACAATAAAAGCATTGTTACAATAAACAGGATTACTTTTATTCTCATCGTTGTACTTTTTGTCTCCATGCCTGTATTCCCCTCTTGCCTAAACGTAGGTAACTCATTCTGCTAATTTCAATTAAACAAATACATGATTTTAAAAAAGAGAGAAAGAGCGAGATAGATTCTCTCGCCCTATTTTTAGTTACCGTATAATTGTTGTACAGCTTCCTCTAAAATTGCCTCTGACGAAATTAACCCACGAAATCTGGACCATGTATTCCGATCAACCGTATATAAACTATTATTTTGTACAGCACTTACATTTTCCCATAGCGGATTTTGTTTCCACTCATCGATAATAGTTTCATCGCCAGCCTGCATTAAGAATAGAACATCTGGATTAAACTCGACAACTTGCTCCAGATTAATTTTATTATAGCGGTCACTACCATCTTGTATCGCATTTTTCAAACCAATCGATTCAAGTAATGAACCTGTATAGGAATCCATGTTATGTGCAAAGAAACCATCCGGTGTTACAACACCAGGGAGAACAACCCGATCTTCATCCGCTGGAACCTCTGACTTGATTTCCTCAATACGCTTTTTATGTGCTTCTAATACTTCTTGCCCCTCTTTTTCTTTACCAATCGCATTTGATATCTTTTGGAAGTCCTTTAAAATTTGATCATAGTCGGCCGCTAACGAGTTTAAAACAATGGTTGGTGCAATGTCAGAGAGTTGGTCAAAAACATCCTTATGACGTTGAACATCCGCAATAATTAAGTCTGGTTGAAGGGAGCTTATAACCTCCATACTAGGTTGTTTTCTCGTACCAACAGATGTATAATCATCGATTTTATCTAGAATTGGCGCAATAATTCTGCTTTTGTCATTATCATCAGCAATTCCAATTGGCGAAATATCTAACGCTGCTAAAGCATCAACATAAGAAAATTCTAACGCAACAATTTTCTTAGGATTTACAGGTACTTTCGTTTCACCCATTTCGTGCTCAATAGTAACTGTATCCCCACTTGTAGTCCCCTTCTCTTTTTTAGCTGAGTCATCATCGCCACTGACCGTACCACAACCAACCAGCCCAATCATTGCAAATAATAATATTAATAAAAATGAATACCACTTCTGCTTCATTATATAACCTCCCAAGGTGTGTTGTATGGAAACGCATGCATAACATTATGCTAATAATGATAATCATTATCAATTAAAATGTCTATAGCTTTTTAAATAAATTTATAATAATTCATGAAATGTTTTTCTTGTTTGTTGTCATCGCCTATTTCTAGTATTAATTTAAGGAGATGAAGTACATAGAGACAGAGATTAAAATTAGGTAAAAGTCCCACCTTTTGGTAAACTATAAAGCATCAAAAAGATAAGAGAAGGACGGAATTTTGTAAATGAAAATAACAATCGTAGCGGTCGGAAAATTAAAGGAGAAGTACCTGAAGCAAGGTATTCAAGAATACTTAAAACGGCTTACGGCATATGCAAAGGTTGATATTATTGAGGTTGCCGATGAAAAGGCACCAGAAAATATGAGCGAAGCGGAAGAAAATGAGGTCAAGCGCAAGGAAGGCGAGCGAATTTTGTCAGCTATTTCACAGGATACGTATGTGATTACATTGGAGATCAATGGGAAAATGTTAACTTCAGAGCAGCTTTCGGCTAAAATGGACGAGCTTGCTACATATGGGAAAAGTAAGGTTGCGTTTGTGATTGGTGGGTCTCTAGGGATAAGTGAAGAAGTGCAGAAGCGGAGTGACTTGGCACTGTCTTTTTCTAAGATGACGTTTCCGCATCAGGTAATGCGGTTGATTTTGTTGGAGCAGGTTTATCGAGGGTTTCGGATTTTGCGAGGGGAACCGTATCATAAATAAGGGTAAAATATCAAGGGAAGAAAAGGTTTCCCTGTACATTTCTTCCCTTGAAAATGGCTCGTCCATGAAGGATAAATTGGTCGGTGCAATGCAGTTTAATTTAGACATTTCATTAAGTAATACACTTGAACTACCCTGTAATGATTCAATGGTGAAATCAAACATCAGGTTGATGCATTTGATTTGTCTTCCTTCTTTGTGTGAGACCTTTTCCTTGGAAATTTGAATGTCTTTCACAAAAAGGGAGAGTAGCTCTTTCTTTTCTGTTGCATCTGCTTGATCCAGTAGAGTATCTATATTTTTAAGTAGATTTGTAAGTGCTTCTGCATCAATGGGATCTTTGCTAATAGATTGCAGCTCTTTTTCTACGTTATCTATCCGATTTTCAATTGTAGTAAGTTGGTTTTTTTGTTCGAGCATTTTTTTGCTATAGATATCCTTTAAGTCCGTATCATCCATGAGTAATGTCACTAGATTATCCAAATGCTTTTCGGTTTTCCTTTTGTTATTAACCAGCCGTTTTTTCTCCTCTAATAATGGAGATTCAGCATTCAATCGTTCATTATTCATTTTGTCGACTAACTTCTCAACGAAATAAGGAAGAGTAACAACACGCTTTAATTCATCAATGACATACTGTTCAGCTTTATCCGCATTAATGGTATGAGCTTGGCAAGCAGTTCTACCTTTATTTTTATACTGACCACATTGATAGAGTCTGTATTGTTTTCCATTTTTACCTCTAGCTTTTGCAGCAGTCATTCCATATCCACATTCGGGACATCGGAGCAAGCGACCTAAGAAATATGGTTTTGTCGATAGAGCTGGACGAAAGGAACGTGTTTTTAATTTTTGCTGTACCTGATTCCAAAGCTCAATCTCAATTATTGGATCGTGTATGCCATCTTTAATTAAAGGCGTTTTATTTTTTCCTTTTCTTCGTTTTTCTGACCAGTTCTCGTGTTGATTAAAACGGATTTTCCCTATGTAAATTGGGTTTTCTAGAATTCCTTTTATAGTTGCGATTGAGAAATCCTTATTCTTTTTCGTTTTATATTCACGCTTGTTCATCTCATAGGCAATTTTCTTATATCCATGACCTTTACTAGCTAAAAGAAATATTTCTTTTACAATCTTAGCCTCATCTTCATTAACACTTAATTCTTTGTTAACTACATTGTAGCCAAGTACGATTCCACCATTCCACATTCCTTGGTTAGCCCGTTGATTCATCCCCATCTTCACGCGGTCTATTATTGTTGCTCGCTCCATTTCAGCAACAGAACTCATGACTGTATAGAACATCTTACCCCCGGGTGTGGTTGTGTCGATGCTTTCTGAGTAACTCATAAGCTGGACGTTGTGACGCTCTAGCGTTTCAACGATTTCGAGAGAATCTCTTGTTTTACGAGCTAACCGATCAAGTTTATAGGTTATAACAGCATGGAATTCTCCATTTTTTGAATCCTTCAATAGACGCTGCATCTGTGGTCTACCATCAATACTCTTTCCACTTCTCCCTTCATCGATATATTCGTCGATGATTTGAATATTACGTTGTTTGGCATAAGCATAAAGAAGTTGTTTTTGTGCTTCAATACTATATCCTTCTGAAGCTTGTTCCTCTGTACTTACACGTGCATAGATGACACCCGTTAACATGTAATTTCCCCCTTATTATTTAGTAATCCTTATCGTCATTTGATTTTGCTGCAAGCTTAGACAATGTGTTTTCAATAACAGAAACCATTTGATCTAAGAATGCATCCCTCTTTTGCTCCTCGGCTTCTAATTCTTCGATGATACTGTGCGTTGTGTTATTTTGCATTTGTTATCTCCTCCTCTGTGTTATCACTATTATTTGGATTTCTTATTAACAAGAAGATTTAACAATTCATCAGCAGACAGAAACTTGTTATAACGATTGATGATCTGATGGGCTTCTTGTAATGGATGAACAGCTTTAGCACCTTCAAAGTTTTCTTTAGATAGACTTGTGGTCTCAAGTAAAAGCATTGAAATTAAATGCTTCATTTCATCATCAGAAATATCTTCCTTAAAGTGAGTGTGGTAAATAGGTTCAATTTCATTTCTGTTTAAGCAGTGATATAGTAAGATCCCTTTTGTATCGTCAAAGTCGAAATAGTTTTCATCTTCATCATCAATAACTACGTTTTCTTCTTCTGTTTCCTCAAACTCGAAATCTTCATCATCTATGATTATTGGATCATCAGGTATACCAATAGTAAATAACGTTTCTTTACCTATATAGAATTCGTCTGTAACAGATTCCAATGGAACTCTATATTCTTGAGTAAGATTATGAACCAACTGAAAAGATGGTTTCTTTGAATCCCCTCTTTCAATCGCTGAAATTGACTGCGGAGTAACACCAATTCTAGAACCTAATGATGTAATGGTGTAATCAGAACCATGATGCTGTATCATCTGTTGTCTAAAGAAGCGGAGTCTTTCACCCAAACTACATTTTTTTAAATACTGGAAGTCATAAGAGTCGATATAAATTGCTGGCATGATTGTCCCTCCTTTGCAAGAATTTCCTTGCATCTATAATATCATTGATGTAGAATTTATGCAAATACATTTTAATTTAATAAAATTGCAAATACATTTTAATTTAAGGAGTGAAAATATACATGAACTTGAATAACTTTAAGGTGCACGCTACACATTCATCGGGTGTTTCTCAATTTAATGTTTCAACAAACGGTCAGTTTATTGTGCAGAGGAAGATTTTTTCTGATATCTACCCTGACTTTCCTAATTTACTAACGTTTAAGGTATACATCTATCTATGTAAATCATATGAGTGGAAATTCCAAAGGGTAAAAAAAGCAAAGACCCAAATACAACAGGATTTAAACTTAAGTCGTGTTGAGCTAAATCATATAATAGATTGGCTTGAGACACATTTCTTCATTAAGAGAACTAACCGACATAATCAGCAGATGTATCAGGCTAAGCTATTAACAGCACCCGATTATGATCCATATACGAATACTTATATAAGTTGTGAAGATATACCTTTTCATACAGGTGTATTAAAAGATAGAAATCAAGGTTATATTATGATTCCATCAGATGCTGTAACAACTCGTATGCTTATGAATACTGCTTCATCGAATCGAGACTGGACTTACCTTAAGCTTAAGGTCTTTCTGAATTTATACGCGCATTGTTGGCTTGAATACTTCGGTGGAGTAAATCCTGATACTATAAAGGTTAATCAAGTATCAAATAAGATTGAAGTTGATCCAGCATTTTTCTTTAATATGAAAGGATCTGAAAAACAAGTTATTAGGTCTATTGAGACCATGATAGGAATGTCTCTTTTAGTTATTGTTGATGTATCATTTGTAAAAGGTGTGTATGTTGGTGATAAACCTTTACTCCCGCCACAACCTAGATCAGCGGAATGTTGTGTATTACGACCCGTGTATTTGTCGAGTAAGAAAGTATTTAGACAAGAACTAGATTCTAAGAGAAGATGGATGATATTATGAAACTACAGAAAATATATGCAAACGTGCAAGGTAGAAATGTATTAATAGAGCATGATCAACATACATACATTTATATACACGATCAGCCTAAAGAATTACCACATGCAAGTTCCAAATCAGATGATCGATTACAAAACATCAATATGATGGATTTTCAAAGTAAGATATCTATGGTTCTACGCACGCAGGCAAAACAACAGGGTATTCATTTCCCAATTAAAAAAGGAAAATATGGTGTCGAGATTACAGTAACAACACAAAGACCATCGACCGAAGTCCCTATTGTGGAAACTGCTAAAGCAATCATAGACGCAGTTAATAAAGAGGTAGTCCCTGATGATGACAATATTTATTACTTGAAAATTAGGGTGCAGAGGCATTCTTCTCGTTCCAGAACTAATAAAAGTAGTCCATCTGATAAAATTGCACTTTCCATTAACGATTTGACAATCAAGAAGACAGTAGTAAAGCTTCAAGAACTTTGTACATATATAGTACCAAAGACCAATCCCTCCTTGGTAAATGGGTGTGATGAGGAGTTTTTTTATCCTCATCTTGAGCTATATCCCCATTACGTTTGGCAGGCCTTAAGTAAAGATGGATTCCAAATGTCCAGAGCAAATGAGAGTTCGGTAAAACTATCTTTCACAGGAGCGGTGCAATCGAAGGACTTAGATAATATGGTGAAATGTTATCTACCTATCATGTTTCAAACACAGTCACTTAAGCCAAGTAATGTTGTTGAGCTTGAATTGTTTAAGGTAGATGATCCGAATGCGAAGGGGTCGATAGAGATGCATGTAAATTGTAATAGCATGCAACCGTAGTTCAGGATATGTATACCAAGGGTTTTAGCAGTTACATGATACTCCTGCTATGCAACATATACTAGAGGTAATCTAAAAAATTATCATTTCAATGTTACAATTTCGGCTTGTGACCGATTAATACAAAGTAAACTGTATTTCCGTCCATATCCTCAACAATTGTTAATTAATTGAGTAAAACTGAAATGCTGTCATATCAACATTATTACATTACTAAGTGTGGGTACTGAGCCATAAATAGACGATAAACTCAAATGTTAGCCCATTAAGTCGTTTTGAAAAGAGAGTCAGAGAAATCACTGACTCTCATATTGGTTTTATAGATATCCTTTTTCCTTTAAGCTCACATATTTTTCATGACCAATAACTAAGTGATCTAAAATCTCAATCCCCATCATTTTCCCAGCTTCACCTAAACGCTTTGTAACGTTAATATCCTCCATGCTTGGTGAAACGTCTCCACTAGGATGATTATGTGCGACTATAGCACTTGCACAACTACGACGAACTAAGTGATTAAAGCATTCCCGGGGGTGGACAACGCTAGCATTTAATGACCCAACAAATACTGTTTCGCGAAAGATTATTTGGTTTTTAGTATTCAAACCAAGCACGACAAAATGCTCTTGATTTAAGTATTGCATATCCTTCAAGTAATCATATGCATCTTCTGGTGAGCGAATGGTAAATCGCTCTTCAACAGGACATGGATTCATGCGAGCGAGCTGTAGTGCAGCAATGATTTGTTTAGCTTTTACATTTCCAATACCTTTAATTTGCAATAGCTCTTCTTCCGTTACATCCAACAGTTCTTGGATAGAAGTGTAGCGGCTGAATAGTTCATTCACTACATAACTATCTTCCTTTTCACGTGTAGTTGTTGCCAATAGATTTTTAAAAGTGATTTTATCGATTGAATTGTTCATTATAAATTCCTCCATTATTTGTTTGATTGAATTAAAAAATGGAGAGACGATATACGTCCCTCCCAATTGAGTGAATAGCTGTTATGAGATACAATGTAATTAAGTGATTACACTTGTGTCCCATAATAGATGAGTTCATTGGCCGATGCACTCATCTATTTTTGTGCAATCAAAAAGCCCATCGACTGCATCTGCAATCCATGAACTGCTCATTGATGGTTATTTTCCTGTAACTCCATTTACTCCCTCACCTCCTTATATGCTTCTTTCAAATGCAGCAAGTCTTGAATGAAATCGGATGCCTGTTTCTTTGTGAGTTGAGTACTACGCTCAACACCAAAAGTTATCTTCATCATCTCTTTTGCAACATCTGTCTGCATATCGATTTCGCTGACCAGCCTGAATATCGTCTGCAACTGAACATTTGTTGCGAGATCATCACTTCCTTTATTTTTTGACTGCTTAGGAAAATCCTCGATGTCCTGAGTAAACAATCCACTTGAACGTGTTGCAGATAACACTGCATCAATTAACGCCCTCTTTTTCGCCATTTTCAATACGGTGTTGACGATTGTATATGGATCCTGTTGCTGAAATGCTGATTCCTTACTGTTGCATGATCCTAGACCTTCAGCCTCGACAATACCATTATCTTTGCGTATGAGCGTTGTCTTTACCTCGTATGAGAAAATACCTGAATCCCATTGCTCTATACGGTTAACGACTTCTGCTGTTTTTGAAAAGCCAAATACATCACATAGCTTTTCTGCACCAGGCTTTAGCAACGTAGGTTTTGAAAAACCATGAACTAAACCATAATCCACCCCTTTAATCATCACTTCCTGAACAAATTTTTGTAGTTCCTCAATCCGTTGTTTAGATGCATCTGATGATAAGACGATATTTGGTAGTGATGTTGGATTTAATTCCGCATCACTTGAAAATGGTACGATGTTGTTTGCGTGTTTATCTGTCCTCATTGGTATTCACCTCCTTTCAATGGATAAAGATCATTGCTTATTGAATACATCTGCAAGTTTTGATAAACTTTTTGATGTTTTATTGACAAGAAACTTCCCAACACTGTGATTTAGCTGATTTCCCTTACTTATTGTCTTAGTTGAGAGATCTAGTGTTTTAGATGCAATGCTATGTGCTGAATGATTTACTTTCTCTATACTGTCGGTAATTTTTATCAAAGCATCTTCACCTTTTGACTCAGTCATTTCTGCGCTTGTCTTTAATACATTTGCAATTCGATCTTTAACTGTTTGCTTTGTCATTAACTCGTCATCATGTAGGGATTTAATATCATCCAATGCTGTTTGTAACTTTTTTCTTCTAGTTAGTAGATGAGAGAGTCTGACATAATCATTACGTTCAACTGAATCTAGTATTTCGATTGATAAGCCTTCATATTGCTCAATTAGTGATTGATAGATTGATTGAACCTCTGGAATTGAAATGCTTCTTCCGTTTAACAGTTCGTTTGTGCCTTTAAATTTATTCCTCATAATGATTTCCTCCTATTAATTGATAAATAGTTGCTGAAAGCTTTAGGACGACTAACTAAAGTGGTGATAACCTTTTAGTGTCAACTTCAGTAAGAGTCCATTTGTCTTACTTCGATTAACCAGTAGTAAACCTTGATCTTCTAAATCTAGAAGATCCACATTACGTATGTCATACTTGATCAAGTAATCTACTGGAACCCACTTGTCCATCTCTTTGGCACTAACAAGGATACGTGCTAATGAATCATTCATCTTAATGCCTCCTTTCAAGAATGCGCTCCTCTCACCGCGCGTGTCGTCTCTGTAAATAAAAAAAGAAAGCCGTCATCTATCCAATGGATAAATAACAGCTTATAAAAAGGGGTGGGGCATGAAACGGTGGTATACCCCTTTTGTTCATAATGAATGGTGGTAGAGAGAAAATTGGTATTCACCTCCTTTCAATGGATAAAGATCATTGCTTATTGAATACATCTGCAAGTTTTGATAAACTTTTTGATGTTTTATTGACAAGAAACTTCCCAACACTGTGATTTAGCTGATTTCCCTTACTTATTGTCTTAGTTGAGAGATCTAGTGTTTTAGATGCAATGCTATGTGCTGAATGATTTACTTTCTCTATACTGTCGGTAATTTTTATCAAAGCATCTTCACCTTTTGACTCAGTCATTTCTGCGCTTGTCTTTAATACATTTGCAATTCGATCTTTAACTGTTTGCTTTGTCATTAACTCGTCATCATGTAGGGATTTAATATCATCCAATGCTGTTTGTAACTTTTTTCTTCTAGTTAGTAGATGAGAGAGTCTGACATAATCATTACGTTCAACTGAATCTAGTATTTCGATTGATAAGCCTTCATATTGCTCAATTAGTGATTGATAGATTGATTGAACCTCTGGAATTGAAATGCTTCTTCCGTTTAACAGTTCGTTTGTGCCTTTAAATTTATTCCTCATAATGATTTCCTCCTATTAATTGATAAATAGTTGCTGAAAGCTTTAGGACGACTAACTAAAGTGGTGATAACCTTTTAGTGTCAACTTCAGTAAGAGTCCATTTGTCTTACTTCGATTAACCAGTAGTAAACCTTGATCTTCTAAATCTAGAAGATCCACATTACGTATGTCATACTTGATCAAGTAATCTACTGGAACCCACTTGTCCATCTCTTTGGCACTAACAAGGATACGTGCTAATGAATCATTCATCTTAATGCCTCCTTTCAAGAATGCGCTCCTCTCACCGCGCGTGTCGTCTCTGTAAATAAAAAAAGAAAGCCGTCATCTATCCAATGGATAAATAACAGCTTATAAAAAGGGGTGGGGCATGAAACGGTGGTATACCCCTTTTGTTCATAATGAATGGTGGTAGAGAGAAAATATGTTGATATTTTTATAATCTCTTGTGTTACTAATGAACTAGATATAAAATAAAGATTAAGTATAAAAAAAGTAAGAGTAGGTGACTTCAAAGTGGAAGTTAAACTTTTTCAAAAAACACAGCGTGATTTAGCAGCGTCTATTAACTTAGTTATCGATAAATATTGGGAAGATGAGATTGATGAAGTAAAAATGGTCGAGTTGATTCAAAAATTGTACATAACGAATACGAACAAACTTGTTAAAAATGGGGATTATACAACTATTATTCGCCAACAATGTGGGAAGCGGCGACTTGAAGTTGTAGATCAAGTTATTAAACAAACTAATGTCGGTTAATAAGGTCGGGTGATAGAGTTAATGCAATATTCAGCAGGATTTACCAAAGAAAAGTGGTCAGAAAATGATATTGCAATCATTATTGAATTAATGCTTCAAGGGAAATCAAAAAAGGATATTTTGGAGGAAGTGACTGAGAAAAACTTATTTCAATTGAGAAGTCCAGTTAGCATTAAAAATAGATTTAATATGGTGTACAATCGTGCAGCGTCTCTTGACGACGAAATGAAACGGCATTTCTTAGGAGCTAACGACTATGATCGAAAGGCATTAACGTTGTATTCATTTCTTCAAGTTTATCGATTGCCTCTGGAGTTTTATTTAGAAGTTCTTGTTTACAAGTATGAACAGCAAGACGCGTTGTATCGTAATGACTTTCATTATTTCTTTGAAGACAAAGCAAATGTTAGTGAAAAAGTTAACGGTTGGAGATCTGAAACCATCAAACGTCTCATAAACACTTTACTGATGTTTTTTATAGAAGCAAAGATGATTGAAAAAGTTGATCAGTCCAAATATACAATAAAACCAATCCATCTGAGTCAGAATTTTAAAACTTACGCTGTAAAGAACGTTCCACTGTTATATTCTTTTACAGTATTAGAAAAGGTGAATGAGTCATGAAATCGACGTATGAACGGTTAGAACAAATGGAGAAACGAATTAATCAAGACGGCTTCACTCAACCTAAAGGGATTGGGAGTGACATCCCTCACTTTGTGTTAGATTATCCACCAGAAGAGGAGCTTCAGGTTCGTGTTTATTTAAAAAACATGCTTAAACGAACTAAATTAAATATTAAAGAAGTGAATCTGTTTGAATTTCTGCTTTCATTCTTTGAAGAAGATGAACTAGAAGAATTATATGAATTAGAAGAAGAGGAAGGAATAAATGGATTAAACGATGCAATAGAACCAATTTTAAACGAAAGTAATACCATAATTAATCAATTTAAGGAATTCACAGACGAAGCAGATCTCATTTTCATAACAGGAGTAGGAACGGCTCATCCGTTTCTACGGTCGAGTCAGTTATTAAAAGCTATATCAAGCAAAGGTTATAAGAAACCAATCGTTTTATTTTATCCTGGTGAATTTACAGGGCTAAGGCTGAAATTATTTGGCATTCTTGACTATGAAGATGACTATCAATTATCGCGTATATCTTAAGGGGAGGTAAAACCATGCAAATTAAAGATTTATTTAAAAAAGATATATTTCGACCAATTAATAATGTTGTTCAAGCTGAACAAATGGATGAGTCAACCATTGAGAACGAGTTGGATGAATATGTTTTAACAGAAGAAAGTGAACATTATTTAGAACGTTTTTATCAAAATTATTTAGCTGTTTATGATCAACCATCTACAAAAGTTGGGGTTTGGATTTCGGGTTTCTTTGGATCTGGTAAATCACATTTCTTAAAAATCCTATCTTACTTATTACATAATCAAACGATTGCAGGCAGAACTCCGGCTGATTATTTCCAGGACAAAACAAACAACAAAGAGTTACTCAATATGATGCAACAAGTATCAGAGAAAAAGTCAGATGCTTTATTATTCAATATTGATTCACGTTCAACCTCTTCATCAAAAGATTCGGAAAAAGAACGAATTATTGAAGTGTTTCTACGAGTATTTAATAATCATTTAGGCTATTCAGATACACTTTGGGTAGCTGAAATGGAACGACAATTAGATGAAGATGGAAAGTACGAAGAATTTAAGCAAGCTATCTATGATCAAAACAGTAAGGCTTGGGAAGAGTTTCGTTTGAAGATCTTATTGCGGAAGAAAAAAGTCATTAAAGCATTAGAATACGTTGGTTATGATCAAGATACAGCTGAAACATTCTTTGCGATGAGTAGAGAGTGGTTTTCGATTGATGCTCAACGAGTTGCAGAACTCGTAGCTGAGTATTGTAAAAAACAAGGCCCAGATTACCGTCTTGTGTTCCTTGCAGATGAAATTGGA
Organism: Virgibacillus ndiopensis; assembly: GCF_900187325.1. Taxonomy (GTDB): domain Bacteria; phylum Bacillota; class Bacilli; order Bacillales; family Amphibacillaceae; genus Virgibacillus_E; species Virgibacillus_E ndiopensis. Next base: position 176,553 of record NZ_FZMZ01000006.1, read on the forward strand.
CAGTATATCGGAAACAACACAAGCCTAATGCTTAATCTACAGACGATTACTGAAAAATTAGGTGATCTTTGCCAAGGTCAAGCATGGGTCATTGTGACATCACAGGAAAAATTAGAATCGACTGTTTCGGATCTTGATAGTACAAAAGATTTTTCAAAAATCCAAGGTCGTTTTGAAACAAAAATTAACTTATCAAGTGCCAATACGGATGAAGTTATTAAAAAACGTCTCCTAGAGAAAAAAGAAGTGGGTGAGGAAACATTAAAATCCATCCATGACCAAGAAGGAAAACTCATTCATAACAGATTAGCCTTTGATACTAGGAACACACAACTTCGTTCGGGCTATCGAAGCATAGCTGAGTTTGTTTCCTTTTACCCGTTTGTGCCATACCAGATTGAGTTATTACAAATGATTTTCACAAAAATTCGTAATCTGGGTGAAGGTGGACAACATACATCTCGTGGTGAACGTTCATTGCTTAAAGCGTTCCAAGAAGCGGCTCAATTAAATGCGGATGAAAATGTTGACAATATGGTAACGATGGCAGAGTTTTATCCTTCCATTCGTGATTACTTAGAATCATCGATTACTGGTACCATTGTACGAGCTCAAGACCGTGCTAGAAATCAAGAAGGGCTAGAAGAATATGATGTAAAAGTCTTACAAGTCCTTTATTTAATCAAAGGGATTGATGAAATCAAATCAACACCTAGTAACATTGCGACACTTATGGTTGAAACTATTTACGACGAACGTCAGCCATTAGAGTACAAGATTAAGGAATCACTAAATCGTCTGCAAACAGCTATGTTCATTGAACAACATGCAGATGGTTCGTACTCTTTCTTGTCAGATGAAGAGCAAGAAATCAATCGCGAAATCCGTGTAGAAGAATATAATTCAGCAGCGGTTAAAGAGCGTTTAGGTAATCTGTTTTTCAATGTGATGTATCGTCATCCTAAATATGAATACAAACATAATGAACAAACGAAGCACTTTGATTACAATAAACGATTCGATAGTTACGTCAAAGGACAAATGAATCATGACTTAACTATGCAAGTATTTACAGAAGGCATGACTGATTCAGAAGCAGCACTTCAAGCCAATTCAGGTCACCTTATCATATTACTGGATAAAGAGCATGTCGCAGAAGCTGAAAGAGCACTTGCTTATATTCAACAGGTCGATAGTTATGTCCGACGTAAACAATCCAGTACCACAACTCAGCAACAAAAACGTATCTTTGAGACGAAGCTCGCTGAGGTAGATGAGTATTCACAAAAAGCAGAAGAGTTATTAGCAAAAGCTTGTGAGAATGCTGAATTTTACATTCAAGGTCAACGTCGTGATTTTAGCGGCAAGTTTGAAAGTAAAGTTGATCAAGCGATGGATATGTTGATTCGAAGCACATTTACGAAATTTCATTATATTGAAGAACCGATTTCGTTTAAAAATAGTAAAAACGAATGGGAACAAGTTGCTGAAAATTTAGGTCAGCAAAGCTTATTCAGTGATCTAAACAAGAACGCGATCGATGAAGTGAAGCATTTCATTGAAGAATTGGAACGTTCACATGACCAAAGAACATTAAAACAGGTTGTACAAAAGTATAATGCTGTGCCTTATGGTTGGGAAGAACAAGACACCATCGGCATATTAATGGGATTAATGAATGTTGGAAAGGTTAGGTTTACCTATGCCGGTGAACTATTTAATCCTAATTCCAGTAAATTCTATGATCGATTAGAAAAAGTATCTGAACGTGATCGAATTGTTGTTTTACCAATCGTAGAGATGGACAGCCAAGTTAAACAAGAGTTGATTGCATTAGTCCGTGACTTCTTCTCTATTACACAGACATATGACACTTATGAAGCTTACGAGGAAATTATACGAGAAAAGGTTAAAGAAGAGTTTGTAAATCCAATTGATGAAATTAGAAACAGACGACGTCAACAAGACCCATCAAGTGGATACTTGTATCCAGGTGAGAAGGATATTAACAGAGTTGCAAATGACACACAAAAACTACTAGCTATTCGTGACCCAGAAGAATTGTGTCGAACATTTATTCAATATGAAGATGATATTGAAGAATGGTATGACATATTAGAAAAACTGCAAGGCTTTTATAAGGGTAATCCTATAAACAACTTTGACAAGGCCGTTCAAGCACTCAAAGAACACCATCATGACTTAGAAATCATCCATAACGAAAAGTTAGAAGACATAACTCAACGCATAAAACAAATTTTATTACAGGAAGAACCAACAAAAGATATTAGCCGTTTGCCAGAGCTAACTAATGACCTTCAGAATCTCATACAAGAAGAAACTGAAAAACAAAAACAAGCGGTTTTAGTTCAATCCGATAAATTAATTGAAGCAATCGAAGCATTATTTGATCAGTATTCTCAATATGAGCCGATTGTAGATTATATTAAATCTAGAAAAGAACAAGCAAAACAACTTCACGATAAGATTGAAGAAAGCGAACGAATCTCTAGTGCACGTATTAACCAACAACAACTTATCGACATTGTTGATTCAATAAAGTCAAAAGCACGTAACATGCTAAATGAACTAAGGGAAGAATCAGATACGGTTAAAAGAGAACCTAAAACAATCACAGAGCAAGAACTTTATAACTCCTTCTTTAGTCAAGTCAATACAATTGAAACTGAAGAAGATTTGGAACGTGCCATTGAATCATTGAAGAGAAGTTTGATTAGAGAATTACAAACTCATTATTTTGTTAAATCATAAACATGGGGCAGAGAACAATCTGCTCCTCTACATATAGGGGTGAAACAATGAATAAGGCAGAACTTAAAAAGTTTGCTGTTGAAGCTAGACGAGATTTAATTGATAAAGTGTCACTAAAAGCTGAACAATATGGAATTACTGATGATCATCAAGAATTAAATATTGAAGAAAACTATGGACAATTAATCGTTAATGGTAAGTCCTTCCTGATAGAGATCAAACATGCTGTTCATACGTTCCAACAACGTTTGAACCGAGTGGGTTATGACCAGCTTATTGAGGAAGTTGCTTACACTTGGTTTAACCGAATAATTGCGATTCGTTATATGGAAGTCAATAACTATTTACCTGATCGGGTCAATGTATTATCAAGTAGCACAGGTAAAAATGAACCTGATATTTTACTTCAATATAAAACAATGAACTTAGACGTAGATCGTGAACAAATAAATGAGTGGCTACAAAAAGGTGATAATGAACAAGCTTATCGCACCTTATTTATTGCACAATGTAATGCTTTAAATCAATTGCTACCTTTCTTATTTGAGAAAATTGAAGATTATACCGAATTATTATTACCTGATTATTTATTAGACCAGGAATCTATCATTCGTAAAATGGTTAATGATTTGTCTGATGAAAACTTTTATCAAATACAGGAAAATGGTTCCCGAAAAGACAATGTAGAAGTGTTAGGCTGGCTTTATCAATATTATATGTCAGAGAAGAAAGAGCAGGTTGGCGGACTACGAAACAATGCAGTAAAAAAAGAAGACCTGCCTGTCGTCACGCAATTATTCACGCCAAAATGGATTGTACAGTATATGGTACAAAATTCGTTAGGAAAATTATACGATGAAAAGTATGAAAATAATCAATTGGCCCAGCAATGGGAGTACTACTTAAAACACGAAGAAAATCACCATCTATACCCAGAATTTGATTCATTAGAAGAACTTAAAATCATGGATCCAGCTTGTGGATCAGGTCATATCTTACTTTATGCCTTTGACATGTTATACGATATGTATGAAGAAGCGGGATATCCAACTAGAGAGATACCTCAGCTGATTTTAGAAAACAACTTGTACGGGTTGGACATTGATAAACGTGCTCAACAAATTGCGAACTTTGCATTATTAATGAAAGCTGCTGAAAAACAGCCACGCTTCATTTCAAAGTTAAGTCGTAAAGGGAAAAGTACAAAACTGAACGTATATGAAATTGTTGATGCAGATCAGTCGTTATCTGATGAAGCTATTGATTATTTTGCTGATAATGAAACTGAAAAGTCATTAGTCCAAGAATTGTTAAGTCAATTTGAAAATGGAAAACAGTTTGGTTCATTGATTAATCCAATTGAAATACCTTATGAGGAATGGGTTAATCGATTATACGACCTTGAAAAAAAGCAAAGCGATTTAATTGATGAGTCTTATATAAATGAATTAAGAGAAAAGTTATTGCCTGTTTTAGAACAAGCAAATATGTTGTATCAAAAATATGATGTTATTGTAACTAATCCACCGTACCACAATAAATATAACCCTTTATTAAAGAGTTTTATGAATCAATCGTATAAAAATTATAAATCTGATTTATATTCATCTTTTATATATAAAACTACTCGAATGACAAAAAGTAGTGGGTACTCAGCATTGATGACGCCTTATACTTGGATGTTTATATCGAGTCATCAAAAGTTAAGAAATTTTGTGTTAAATGAAGCAAAGATATCAAGTTTAGTTCAATTAGAGTATTCTGCTTTTGAGGAAGCAACTGTACCCATTTGTACATTCGTGATACAAAACCAAGTGAAACAGACACTAGGTCATTATATTCGTCTAGACGATTTTAAAGGGTCTGAAATGCAACCTATTAAGCTGCATGAGTCAGTTGTTAATCCAAATGTAAAATATAGATACCGGACATTCTCAAGTAGCTTCTCAGATATTTCTGGTTCACCAATCGCTTACTGGTCAAGTGAACAAGTTAGAAAGTTATTTCGTGAATCAATAAGTATAGGTGAAATAGCTGAACCTAAGCAAGGGTTGGCAACCGGCAATAATGATCGATTTCTAAGATGGTGGTTCGAGCCTTCCTTCAAAAAAATTTATGAAAAAAATATTGATAATTATAAATGGGTACCTGTTAGTAAAGGTGGCGCCTTTAGAAAGTGGTATGGAAACAGAAACTTTGTAGTGGATTGGGAAGAGAATGGAAAAGAGTTGAAGAATTTTAAAGGGTCAGTAATACGTAATCCTACTTATTATTTTAGAGAAGGATTAACATGGTCTACGGTTTCTTCTAGTAATGTATCATTTCGTTATCATCCAGATGATTCGATTTTTGAAACTAAAGGTTCTGTATTGTTTCCTAAAGATATTGATCAATTAAAAACATTATTCGGGTATTTAAACTCAAAGCTTGTTAACCATTTTTTAAAGTCAATTTCACCAACGTTAGATTACCATGAAGGCCCAATTGGAAGATTACCATATATCCCAACTGATAACGATAGAATTGAACAACTTGTATCTGAAAATATTAATATCTCTAAGGCAGATTGGAACTCATATGAAATCTCATGGGATTTTATTGCTCATCCATTTATTGTAGAAAAATTAAATTCAACAAAATTATCTAAGTCATATGAAAAATGGAAAAATGAATGCGAAAAAAGGTTTAAATCATTAAAGAAGAATGAAGAACTTTTAAATGAATTATTTATTGAATTATACAACTTAAAAGATGAGTTGGATCCATCTATAGAGGTTAAGTATATTTCAGTAACTAAAGCAGATTATGAAAAAGATACTAAATCATTTTTATCTTACTTCATAGGTTGTGTCATGGGGCGCTATTCATTAGATATGGATGGTCTCACTTTTGCTGGAGGAGAGTTTAATGAGTTGAAGTATAAGTCATTCAAGCCGAATTCAGGTGGGTTAATTCAAATAACTGATGACCATTACTTTGATAACGATATTATTTCACGTTTAAGAGAGTTTCTATCCGTAGCATTTAGTCCTGACACAGTAGACGAAAATATGCAGTGGCTAGCCGAATCATTAACAATGAAGAAAAATGAATCGCCGGAGGAGCGGTTACGTCGTTATTTCTTAGATGAGTTTTTCAAAGATCATTGTAAAACATACCAGAAACGACCAATTTACTGGTTAGTTGATTCAGGTAAACAAAAAGGGCTACGAACACTCATCTATATGCATCGCTATCAACCAGATACGATGGCAACGATTCGATTTGAACATTTACAAGAGATCCAATCGAAGTATCAAAACGAAATTAGTATGATTGATACACGATTGGCTAACCTAAGTTTATCAGCAACGGATAGACGTAGCCTAGAAAAAGCGAAAACAGATTATCAAAAGAAATTAGATGAAATTCAAGAATTTGATAAGCAATTAGCGACGTATGCGAATGAACAAATTGACATTGACTTAGATGATGGTGTTAAAGTCAACTATGCAAAATTTGATAAAGTGCTAGCTAAGATAAAATAACAAGAAAGAGGGGGTTCCCTCTTTCTCTTTACATAATGAGGTGAAAGCCGTGAATGTGATTGAGAAGTTACAGGATAAAATACAACAAGAAAAGGCCAACAAAGAACGAGCGATTGTTTTTTGGTATGACCCACAGAAACAAGTAAACGTAGATGAACTAGAATCTCAGTTAGGTGGTATTGAGGTTAGACATACTGACAAGAACTTTTTTCAATTGAAAGTGGAAATTGAACTTGAGCGAAAATCAGATTCATTCTTAATATATTCTGATGCACCGAGACCTAATGATAAAGACAATATGTTATTGGATTTATTGTCGTATAATGCTGAATTTAAGGCAGATGAAACAGCCATTTTATCTGAAGACTTACATGTGTCTGATCATGTATTGCGTCCAATGATGGAACAATATCCTTTATTTTTTGATAGCCAAGAGCGTAAAAGAAAGTTGGGGAAAGTGTTACCTGAAGAAGCTGATGACTATCAGTTTGAACTGAGTATAATGGCGGTATTAGTTAAGGCAACTGTACCTGATATAAGATTCATTGCACGTCAGTTACTTATGAATGGTTTAAGTACCCACGATAATGAATATATGAAAAAGCTGAAACGTAATTTTTCGTTAGAACGCACCTTTGAAATCATTGGTCGTCATTTTGGTGTGTCATTGGATTCTTCTGAAGAACCTCTCATTGAGCTATTAAACGTATTAATTTACCAACATTTTAAGAGACATGCTAATTTTACGATAGAAGAATGGGACAAGCAATGGACGTCGTCTTCTCCTAATGTCTGTGCGCTATTCATCGAAGAATGGTTGCAACACAGTGATCGTGAAGTACTAGAAGAACAGATTAAAGAATGGGAAAAGATAAATCAAGTAAGGGAACAGTTAGCTGATCAAGATATTGATAACTATAAGCTCGCTGAAACTTTTCCTGTAATTGATGCACTTATCATTGAGAAGTGTATTGATGAACTCTATCATCACACGATTAATGTTGATGAGCGTTTATCGTTGATTGAAGAACGACTAAAAACCCATTGGGGCTCAAAGGGTAAATTAAACGCATTATATGAAACGTTATATAATGCTATTCGAACGGAGGAGTTGAAATCCACTGTTCGACGGCTGCAACAAGAACCGGATTTTTACGAAAGTTACGCAAAGCATCTATATGAAGTTGACCAGACTTATCGTCATTTTATGCATCAATTTGTAAATCTTGAAACAAAAGACATGCTTGAAGAGATTGCAAGTCGTTTAACTAACTGGTATGAGAATGAGTATTTACGCCGGATCGCAGAAGAGATGAATTTCAAGCTAGAGGATGGTTATGTCTCGAAATTGATGCCACAACGAACGTTTTTTGCGAAGAAAATTCGTCCTATTTTGGAAAAAGAAAACACTAGAGTCTTTGTCATTATTTCAGATGCCCTTCGCTATGAGGCGGGTGATGAGCTTCATGAACAATTATCAGAGCGTGAGAATGGAACATCGAATATTGAACCAATGGCAGCGAGTTATCCCACTTATACGCAATTAGGCATGGCTTCATTATTACCACATCGTGAGCTTGAATTGAATGAAAAAAAAGTAGTCTATGCCGATGGACACTCGACAAAAGGAATGGATAGTCGTCTTAAAATATTAAGGTCGACAGAACCGCAAACAGAAGCTTTAAAGTTAAAAGATCTGTTAAATATGAAATCAAATGAAGCAGAGCAGTTATTAAGAGGAAAGCGGTTAGTTTATTTATATCATGATCGTATTGATGCGCATGGGGATTCCAATAAAACGGAACATGAAACGTACGAAGCTGTTCAAAATGCCATAAAAGATTTATATAATGCGGTTGATCGATTATCCCGACTCCAAGCAAAACGAATCTTTATAACGGCAGATCATGGCTTTTTGTTTCAGTTTAAACAAATTGAAGAGCATGGAAAGATTCCAGCTGTTGATGGAAAGGTTATAGACGGCAGTCGTCGTTTTGCAGTTGGTCATGAGTTATCTGTGCCTGAAGGAGCGGTTAAATTAAAGGAGCGTCAGTCGCCCTTAAAAAATGTTGAGTCCGTTCTTGCGAAGAGTCTAAACCGATTTAAAACAGGTGGTGGTCTCCAATTTATACATGGAGGGGCTTTACCACAAGAAGCGGTTGTTCCGTTAATCGAGTATCGACGTATAGAGAAAGCACAGCCAGTTGATCTAGCTGTCGCGATGATTAATAAAGTCATTACGAATTATCGTGTTCCGATTACTTTTTATCAGGAGCAAAGTGTTTCCGATGAATATACGTCACGTAAAATTCGTGCTGCTTTTTATCAAGGTGAGGAACGCATTTCAAATGAAGTCGAGCTTGTGTTTGACTTAAAAGGTGAAAACCGAGAGCGTAACAGAAAAGTTGAATTCAATTTAATTGAAAAACATTATAAAATCGGTGAAACATGTAAGCTAAAAATCGAAACAGTAACGAATAAAGGTAATGTACCATACTTAGAAGAAGAATTTGTTTTACGTTTATATGAAGCGTTGTATTAAGTTGAGAAGGAAAAGAAGGTGTTATCGTGCTTAAAAAAGGTGAAATTGTTGGATCTTCGTTTTGGCCTGAACCCGTTCAAATCAAACATGTTGAAAATATTGATGATGATTTATTTTTAATCGAAGCAGTAGGACGAGAGTCGAATCAATTCTTTGAGAATTATTTAGAGAAATACCAACTACAAGAAATTGACCATTATTCTGAAGATGAATCTTCCGATCAATTAAAAGATCGCTTCCAACATTACCTGCAGTATCATGTGTTAAAAACCGAAAAGGAGTATTCACACTCTCGTGTTCGCGGAAATAAGAATTTAATTCCATTGCCACACCAAATAGAAGCGGTTTATAGCAAGATGTTACAAGCACCACAAGTTCGTTATCTTTTAGCAGACGATCCAGGTGCTGGTAAAACCATTATGTCGGGTATGCTCATCCGTGAATTAAAAGCACGTAACATCATTCGAAAAACATTAATACTCGTTCCCCCACTCGTGTTAAAACAGTGGCAAGCGGAGTTAAAAGAGAAGTTTGATGAAGACTTTGTGATCATCACTCGTGATTACTTAAAAGCATCAGGTGAGATCAATCCGTTTGATATGCATCAACAAGTCATTGCTTCGATGTATTGGGCATCTCGTGAAGATATTAAAAACATGATCTTAAATGCTCATTTTGATTTAGTCATTGTGGATGAAGCCCACAAAATGGCGGCTTATACGGTTGGTCAGAAGAAAAGAAAAGTGAAAAGAACAAAGATGTTCCAGTTAGGTGAGAATTTATTAAGACATTCAGAGCATTGTCTTTTATTAACAGCAACACCGCATAAAGGTGATAAGGAAAATTTTCGGCATCTAATGAGTTTGGTTGATCATGATATTTTTTCTCAATTGAACCGTGGTGAACAGATGTTGGAGAAGAGTAATCCTTATGTCATTCGTAGATTAAAAGAAAATATGGTTAATTTTGATGGAACACCGTTGTTTCCAAAACGAACAACTAAAACGTTAGGCTTTAACTTAAGTCCTGCTGAGATTGATTTGTATGAGGCCGTAACGGATTATGTCAGACATTATTTTAATCGCGCCCAGCAAAATAACAAACCGAATGTTGCCTTCGCAATGATGATCCTGCAAAGGCGTTTAAGCTCATCAGTTGAAGCCATTTATCTATCGCTTGTACGCCGTAAAGAACGGTTGCAAAAAGTATTAGAAACAGGACAAAAAGTGCAACAAATGATGCTGGACTATGAAGATTATGAAGACAGCTCTTTAGAAGAACAGGAACTATTTGAAGCCTACGCTGAAGGTGAGTTTGAAGAACTTGATTTTGATGAATTACAAGTCGAGATTGAGATGTTAGATCAGCTTATTCGCAAAGCCAATGTGATTAGGCAAAATCAGGAAGAACGTAAATTTCAAGAGCTCGAAAAAACGCTGTTTGGTGCTGGTGGATTGTTAGCTCAAGGTGAAAAAATATTAATTTTTACAGAATCCAAGGATACGCTTAATTATTTAGAAAAGAAATTAAAAGCTTATGTTCTTGAAGTAGCGAAAATCGTTGGGGACTTTTCAATGGACAGACGACAAGAGGAAGTCGAAAAGTTTCGAAATGATGTCCAAATTATGATAGCTACTGATGCTGGTGGAGAATCAATCAACCTACAATTTTGTAATCAAATGGTGAACTATGATATCCCCTGGAATCCGAACCGTTTAGAGCAACGTATGGGTCGTATTCACCGTATAGGACAGAAGAATGAAGTGTTTGTTTTTAATTTAGTAGCCACAAATACACGAGAGGGTGACGTGCTAACTCGCCTATTAACTAAAATGGAACAAATGCGTGAAGACCTTGGACAAGATTTAGTTTATGACTTTGTCGGTGAAGTTCTTGAAGACAGACAAGCGGATTTATCTTCAGTCATGGAACAGGCGATTACCGGGCGTGAAGACTTAGATGAAGTCATTGAACATATGGAAAAGACATTATCGGAAGAACACAAACGGTTACTGGAGCTTGCTCAGAATGAACGCTTAGATGATCAATTTGACTTACCAGGTGCGAAGCGATCGTTTGATGAGGTTTCCATTCACAGTATCCCGAATCACTTTTATGGAAAGTTCGTAGTTGATGGCCTGCAAAATACTAGAACAAGGATGAGTATGTCTGCAGATCAATCTATAGTACGTATTGATCGTTTTCCTAAACGTATCAGAGATTTTGCACGTGACCAGAAACTGATGTTCAATTTTGATGAATCTATTCGATTTGCATTAACAACATCAAAAGAATCAGAATCATTGTCAATGGTTGAAAATGATGATGCATTATTTAGTTTAGTAATGAAATTAACAGCAAAAGAAATGCAACAATCAGTTTTACCATTGTATAAGGTTCAAGCATCCATTCCAGAAACGATGATCATGGAATTAAATCAGGTGACAATTGTTGATGGTAATGGTCGAGAACTTGAACAAAAGTTAATGCTGACAGGAAAACGTACAAATGGTGAGTTCATTCAACTATCGCCTTATCTACTTTTTAATCAACCACTAGACGTCATCAACACATATGACAATGAAGAACAAAATATTAAACGTCATGTCATTCAACATGTAAGAAAACTACTCAAAACCATTCAACGAAAACGAGAAGACAATGCCAATCGAAAACGAGTATTCTTAAGGAAGTCATTTGAAGATCAAATGGAGACACTGCAAGAACGCTTAAAGAGATACCAAGAAGAGAACTTTGATGGTAAGAACAGTGCTCTAATCAATCAAACCTATGCCCAAATTGATGAAATGGAAGACCGAAGCAAAGATAGATTAAATGAAATTGACCGTGAGCGATCAATCCAATTAAAGCCAGTTAAACGAATAGCCCAATTTAAAGTTGAACCAAATGGTGTGAATAATGGTCGTGTTGTACCTGAAGATTATTTAACTATTATTGAGGATTATGAAATGAAACAGGGTAGGCTGAACGTCAGAACACAACCAGCATTTGGTTTGGTCGATTTCATCAGTGAGGAAGCAGATGGTGAAAGTCGTTTAATAGTGGTTACAGATGATATTCATTCATTTAAAGAGCAATTAATTGAAGAAGATTATGAGCCGATTAAGAGTCGTGTATATGTTTATGAAGTGAATGAGGGTGAATTTGTAGAACATCGGTTAGAGGAAGGCTTAATGTTTATTTAGAGGAGGATAAAAGAATGAAGAGATGGTGGATGATTCGAGCAGGTGATAACAACGAATTGATTCCAGTATGGAAAGAACAAGGAATTGCATCGATTGGATGGCCTAAATTGGGGGATCCAAAACAATACAGATCGAAGGAAGAAATGGTTGCAAAAGCTGGTGATGTTTTTTCAGAGAGTAAACCGAAGTCTCGTAATAGTTGGGTGAATCAAGTGTGGCGATTCAGTAGAGAAATTAAAAATGGTGATCGTGTATTAACCTATTTTAAAGAGACACGACAATACATGGTAGGAACAGTTACTGAATCGCATTTTTATGATAAGTCTATTGGAAACTCAGACTACCCTAATCATATAAAAGTTAATTGGGAAGAAATTACTGTTGATCGAGATTCATTGTCACAAGCCGCCAAGAATAGTTTAGGTTCTGTACTGACAGTCTTCCGTGTAGATGATTGGGGAAGTGAAATTGAAGAGTTAGTAGAACACCCATTTTTTGAGCCCGATGATACCAATGAAAATGGAATAGAAGAAAGTGAAATTATTGAAGATTTAGTTAGCAAAGCATTGGTTATGGTACAAGATAAAGTCGATAAACTTGATCCTTGGCAAATGCAAGAATTAGTTGGAGGACTTCTACAAGCAATGGACTACAATGTTAGAGTAAGTCCTAAGGGCCCTGATGGAGGAGTGGATGTTTTGGCATATAAAGATGCTTTTGGATTTGAAAAGCCTATTATTAAGGTACAAGTAAAGCATCGAAAATCTTCCGCATCAGCACCTGAAATTCAGCAGTTACTTGGAGCGAACCCGATTGATGCAAATAGTTTATTTGTTTCAACAGGTGGGTTTACTTCACAAGCTGAAGCGGTAGCTAAACATAATTCTGTTAGGTTGGTAGATTTGGAGGAATTAGTAGATTTGGTTGTGAAGTGGTATGAGAGTATGCCGAATGATGTTAGGGCTTTGTTGCCGTTACAGAAGATGTATGTGCCAGATCAAAACTGAGAAGGAACAGTTCAACTAATACACTTGGTAGTATCAATTTATTACAAAATAGATTGAAATTGTTAAAAAACAGGGGGGTTTTTCAGTGGAATTTAGTATATATAAGCAAGTCATTACTAGAGAGGACTTCATCACGGATTTAAGAGAAAAAGGGATGGATAGAGTAGGGGATTCTATCAATTACAATAGCACTAGGATTATTGATGGTGAAGAAAAAGATGCCTCAATGAAAGTTGATTTCTTTTTTAAATTAGATTCTGATGATTTGGTGGAAATAGAGTGGGCAAAGTATTGGGGAAATTACTTTGGAGATGATTCAAAAAATACTAAGTCAGTAGAATCTGCTTTTGGTATGGTTGTTATTGAGATAGAAGGAGACGTATTTGCTATATCTCTAGGAAGAGGACACAGCTACGCAAGTAATACAGCAGATATGGATTTTGGGTTTGATATAGCAGAGATAATACATGATGAAAGTTCAATTGAAATAAAGTCTGCCAAATTTTTTAAGCAAACTAAAAACAAATCCCTTACCCAATATAATGTGAATTCATTTGTAACGTCAGAAATCGGAGAAAGTCATGAATTACTCGTTAGTAAGATTAGTTTGAAAGATAAATACTCTGAACTTTTATTACATGAGTATGAAGACAAAATGAAGTTTGGCTCAGCAGTAAAACTGAATGTCAATGACTATAAACCTAATGATATTTTGGATATAGTCCATGAATTAAATTATTTATTACTGAATGAAGAAAAGTCAGGTAGTTTGCCAAGAATGAATTTCCTTAAAAATAATGAAGATAATGCACCAATGATTGCAGATCTAGATAGAAGATTACTTACTGGGATTTTGGATGGAGATACTAGTGTGACTTTATCATATTTTATAGAAGATGATGGTGATATTTTTATTGAACCAGCTAATGATGACCAGATAGAGATAGTCTATAAAAAAGTTATACCATAGATACCTATACTATTGAAAGTATTGCAGATATTTTGATTGAGGCCGAATGCGATGATGTATCTAGAGTTTCAATTAGGCCAGCTTCAAGAAGAAATAGACAACTCCCTTTGATGAGAGTATTGGACTTTATTACGGAGTACCGTGGAAAAAATTACTGCCTATATAAAGGAAAATGGGCTAGTTTTAATGAGTCTTATATGGAATTTATTGAACGTGAAATTCTAAAGGTTAATGAATATGTTACGTACGATGAAAATTATAATCTTCTAGATTCAGTAGTAGAAAAAGGAAGAGAGATTCAAGCAGCTAGTCCTCATATATATGATCAAGTTACATATACCGAATATCCATATAACATATTTTTAGAAAATGAGTACCAATATAAGTTATTAGATAGAAAAAGTCTACATAGAACCTTTAAAAGTGTTGAATTTGCAGATTTATACAGTCAAGATAATGATGAGTTAATACATGTAAAAATAGGTAATACGCCTGAATTACGATATTGTATTCAACAATCTTTACACAGCGCTGATATTCTCAATATTCATAGGGATATACTAGAGGAATATGATATTTATAAAATTAATACTATCTCAATGCTATTTGTAACAAGTTTATCCAGCATTTTTCAACAAAATGGATCTATAGATTTTTCTAAAATTAGATCTATATACTTTAAAATTGAAATAATAGAATGGCTAACAAAAATGCGCTCACTCAATTATAATCCACGAATAATAGTTGCAAAAGATCTAAGGGGAGTAGTGGCCCCCGTAACTCATACAACTTAGATACTGTCGTAAAATCACCAAATGTTCATTATACCACTATTGTTTACCCCATATGGATATGATTATAAATTCAAATAATATTCATGAGTTAACAAATATAATAAATATTAAATAGGAGTTGTTTTGAAAATGGAAGAGTTACTCGAGGTACTAAAAGAAATTAGGGATGAAATGAGAGAAATGAATAACAATGTAGCACAAATGAATATTTCACTGGAAGAAATCAAAGGTGAAGGATTATACAACTCAATTGCGGATCTAAATAATAAAATTGACGAGTTAAAAGGAGAAGGTACCTGGAATAGCATTAGTGATGTTTACGAAAAGTTGGAAAAGATACAAGGAAATGGAATCTATGATTCAATAAGTGACATTGGTGAAAAAGTAGATAATATATCGTTTAAAATAGACTTAATGGATTAATAAGAAATATGGTGATTGATATTAGTTTTGGTTAATTATAATAATTGGGTGCAATCACGATTATTTCTAATCTATCGAAACTAAAAAGTTAATTAATGTAGAATGGGAAGTACAGCGAGTTAAAAGAGGTGATTTGGTGCAAATAAGTAGCATATCTAAAGAAAAAAGGTTTTTTGAGTATTTATTAGAATTAACGAAATTAACCGGTAAAGTTATTAGGGATTACAGAGGGTATGAAAAATATTGGAGCCCAAATGAATTAAAGGAAATCGAAGGTTGCTATGTTGATGAAGATTGTGATGACATTGATACATATTTAGAAATACATAAGCCACAAATCAAACGAGAAGAGGAAGTACCTCCATACCCAGCTAGGGTTATAAAAGAATGGCTGGATTTTAATATACATAATGAAAATACTATTCCGAGCCATGCAGCTCAAAAAAGATATATAAATGAACATGGTGAGGCTGGTTTTGAAGCATTTGAAGATGATGTAGAGAGAACAAAATTATATAAAGGTTTTATTAGTGAATGGATTGAGTGGGCGGAAAACCTAAAAGAAAAAAAGAAACTGTCCAAATTATATAATGAATTTTTTGATTTAGTATCCCGCTTTGACCGAGAAGGGGAATCACTAGAACTAGTGTTTGGAAGGGGTATTTTAATCTGGAATCATCCTGATAAGAAGATTGGGTTAATTCGTTCCCCCCTTTTAACACAAAAGTTAGAGTTGAACTTAGATGCTGAGAAAGGTGTTATTACAGCAAGTAGAATAGATGAAATTAATAACGTAGAACGCGAAATGCTCTCAGGAGTGAGTTTGCCAAATAAAAAGAGAGCCGATGCGATACTAAATAGTTTAAAAACATTCGATATAAAAGATGATTTATCTGATTTGTTAACCCAATTAATTAATACAATTGATGCAGATGGTGAATATAAGGGGCCTAATGAACATTTAGAAATTCGCAAAACACCTATTATTTATGATGACAATATTTTTATTTTTAGGGTTAAAAACACTCGTGTATTACGTGACGATCTTGAAAACATAATTGAGCAAATTGACTCAGGTAGTATTGAGATTAATGAAGCAGTGAAGTCAATCTTGGGTGAAGTAGAGTTTAATCACACTGTTGAAACAGAATTAGAAAATGATCACGAGAATAAGTTCACTAGAAACGAATTATTTTTTCCACTAGAATCTAATGAACAGCAAAAAGAAATAGTCAAAAGAATTGAAAGAAATTATGGAGTTACTGTACAGGGGCCACCTGGAACAGGTAAAACACACACAATTGCCAACCTAGTATCTCATTTTTTGGCAGAAGGTAAAAGGGTATTAATTACTAGTCAAAAAGAAAATCCATTACGTGTTTTGAAAAGTAAAATCCCAAAGGATATCCAAGACCTATGTGTTCCGGTATTAGGTGGTGGTAGAGATTCGTTACAGGAAATTGAAAAGTCTATTAATACAATTAGTGAAAAGTTAGGAGAATTAGACACTAATAAACTAAGTAAAAATGTTGATTTAAATCTTAGAGAACTTGATGAGAGTAAGCGAAAAGAATCCAAACTTGTTAATCAATTAAAGAATTATATGGAAAAGGAGGGATCTGTCCTTAAGTATAAAGATGAAGAATTATTTAGGTATGATGTAGCTAAACAGCTATCTGAATCAAGTGTAAATTATGAATGGATATTAGACGAATTAGATATGGAAACGGAGTTCCCTATTAATGAAGTAGAGTTTAAGGAACTTTGGAATTTTAGGGACTCGTTGAATTCCGAGGATTTAAAACTTTATTCTACAATGCTTCCAAGAATTGATTCAGATATAAGAAATGAAAAAGCTTTTAGGGATCTTGTTCATGATGGAGAAAAGTTGTCGAAGGGAAAGGATGAGGGATATAGGCAATTAGAATCTTATCGATTACCAAGTGATATACCCTCTTTAGATGAATTTATCCAGAATCTAAACGTTATATTAGACTTTAAGCACATTATACAAGACGATGGATATAAATCAATCATAAATGATTTGAAGGCCAGAGGTATAAGGGAAGAACGTTGGAGGAAATTAGTAGATGAGATACAGGATAACTGTAAGCAATTATTTCATTACTACAATAGATTGGTGACACATACTGTTAAATTACCTAATAAAGATATTGGTGAAATTAAAGAAGATATAAGAGTTGTTAAAGAACGATTCGAAAGTGGGAAAAAACCGAATTTGACCTTCTTCCTTTTTAAAGGTAAACAAGCAAAATATTTATTTGAGGAACCGATTTTAAATGATAAACCAATTAGTAAATCTGAAGATCTTGGGCCGATAGATGATTATATTAAGTACCAAGAATTGAAGGCAGAAACAGCGAGGGTTTTCAACGGAAATATGCAAGAAATTAAACACCCTAATATTAAACAGGACGAGGCGCGTTTTCCACACCTACTAGAAGAGCGATTAATAGAGTTACAAACTGTAATAAAGGTATTCGAAATAGTGAATGCCATAGAAGACAAGCTTACGGTGGATAATGTTGATTTATATTCAGTTGGGGATGTAAACACTCTATTAGGAAATATAAAGCAAGCTAAAATTTATTTAGAATATAAAAAGTGGTTTGAAACTTATCAAAAGGAATTATCTAACTTAAGGTCATTTGGTGAAAAAGAAAATAATCACTCAATTATATATGAAATGATTGAAGCATTTGAAAATCTTGATATTAATAAATGGGACAACTTGTTAGATCAATTAGTAGAACTGTATGAGACAAAGAAAGCTGTAAATAAATTCTACGAACTGTTATTCAAGTTAGATAATAGTGTACCATTAACTAAAAAATCTATTGAAATGTCCGTTGGAGAAAATTGGGAGTATCCAAATAATCACTTAGAATCATTTGAACTTAGGAAATTAAGAACTTGGCTTGATCAGACTAAAGATATTAATGCAACTAAATTAAGAAGTTTAATTGAAAAAGAGAAAGGTTATCAAAGGGAATTAATTCAAAGCATTGTAAGAGATGCCTCATGGAAAAGTCAGATTGAGCGAATTACTGAAAAGGAAAAAAGAGCACTGTCTTCATGGAAGTCTTATATTAAAAGGTATGGAAAAGGGACAGGTAAGAATAAACGTTATTTGTATAGTGCAAGAGAAGCTATGAAAGATGCTCAAAGTGCTATTCCGGTTTGGATTATGCCAACAACACAAGTCCTTGAAAACTTCCCAATAACGAATGAAAAGTTTGATGTTGTTATTTTTGATGAAAGTAGTCAGTGTGACATTTTTTCAGCAAATGTACTATTAAGAGGGAAAAAGATGATCGTTGTCGGAGATGATGAACAAATAAGCCCACAGGCAATTGGGGTTAAACAAGATGATGTGAATGAATTAGTTAACCGCTACTTACCGGATATTCCAAATTCTGATTTATTTGATGGAAATATTTCTTTATATGAAATAGCCGAGCAAACATTCCCTAAAGCAGGAAAATTAATGTTAAGAGAACATTTTAGGTGTGTCCCTGAGATTATTCAATTTTCAAATGACCTTAGCTACGGTGGAGAAATGATACCATTAAGATTACCATTAGAAGAGGAGAAGATTGATCCACCAGTAATGGCTATAAAGGTCGAGGAAGGCTACAATGATGAGAAAGATAAAGATATTAATAGGCCAGAAGCGGAAGCAATAGCGGAAGACATATATAAGGTAGTACATGATCCAAAGTATAAAGACCAAACAATTGGAGTCATTACGTTACAAGGAAATAAACAGCACAAACTCCTTGAAATTTTAATAAGGGATAAAATAGGAGATGCGGAATACGTCGCACGAAAGATTATATGTGGAAACCCATATGATTTGCAAGGGGATGAACGTGATATCGTATTTCTTTCTATGGTTGTTGCCTCAAATAGGAGATTCAGGTCACTTACAATGTCTAGTGAAAAACAGCGCTATAACGTTGCTGCAAGCCGCGCTAGGAACCAAATGCGATTATACCATTCAATTGATACAAGTGAATTAAACAATAATGACTATCGATACTCTTTATTGAGTTATTGTAAAAATCCTACTAGGGTAAATGAGGAACTTGAAGATTTAGAACAGTTATGTGATTCACCTTTTGAAATAGATGTATTAAAAATGATATTAGCCAAAGGTTATAAAGTAACTCCACAAGTTAAAGTTGGTGGATACCGTATTGATTTTGTCGTTGAAGGCATTCGGGATAGACTTGCAGTTGAATGTGATGGTGAGAGATGGCACGGGCCAGAAAAGTTCGAGGAAGATATGCAACGTCAAGAGTCATTAGAACGAGCCGGTTGGAAGTTTTGGCGTATTCGAGGTAGAGAGTTTTACTTTAACAGAAAGAAAGCAATGGGAAGTCTCTGGCTGAGATTAAATGAGATGGGAATTGAGCCAAATGTTTCAGAGATTGGCTCAAATGACTATATAGAAGACAACAATATGAATATCGCCAATCATAAGGAAACTAATGAAGGAATTAATAAGGTACAAAAATCTAATAAAGGTAATTTAAACTCTGAAATGCAACAAAGTTTATTTGAAGATGACAAAGTTGATATTCAACAAATGAGTTTATTTGATAAAGAGGGTATCGATAATCATATTGATAATTCTTGGTTAACTAACTACTTGGCCACTAAAGGATTAAATTTTATTGATAAGCGAGATAAAGGTGGAAGTCTATGGGTAGTTGGTGCAAATGAGTTAAAACCCATATTTAAAGAACTTGCAACAAAGGATATTTATTTTCAATTCACTTCAAAAGGTAGTCGCTCGACAAAAAATCAGCCTGGTTGGTATATGAAGTAAGGTGAGTAACCTATGCAAAGAGTCCTGAATTAAAGTATCAGGACTTTTTGTTCATAGAGGAATTTAATTATTTATGTCGAATGTATTATTTAGGCTAAACTAAATTTTTTTGACAGTTTATAAAATCTATAAATCATCACAGGATGGTTGTAGAATAATAAAAGCTAATTTCAGTAATAAGCAATACAAGTGAATTAAAACATGAGTTAGTCTCATAAACAAATTCGACAAGAAAGCCAGAGATTTCTATCTAGAAAGGATAGTTAATATGAAAATCACACCTACCACTTTAACGATTAATCAACTATTTAGCAGTAATAGTGAACAGTTTATTATACCCGCTTATCAACGTAGGTATTCTTGGGGAGAAAGGCAGTGGTCAGATTTATTTAATGATATTAAGCTTCTGAATCAGAATGACACCCACTTACTAGGTAATATCTTATGTTTAACATCTGATCATACTGTAGGAATAAATAAATTAGAACTGGTGGATGGGCAGCAGAGAACAACTACATTAACCATTCTAATAAAAGCCCTAGCAGATAGATTTAAAGAGTTAGGAATTGAAGATTCACATAAAGAACAAGAAGCGATGCTTTCGTGTAAAGGATTTGATAGAGTTCCAAAACGAAAATTGATATTAGGAGATTTGGATGACCCAGATTACGTGAGGTTCATGACGAGAAACGATGTAGAATCCTCTAAGAATGAACGTTTTATAGCTGCTTACGATTATTATTCTGGGGAATTAGGAAAACTTTGCGAAAAAGACTTGTATGAATTTGTTCATAAACTAACCAATAATACTTTTGTTATTCGATTAGATGTAGCTGATGCTAAAGATGCTTATAAATTATTTGAAACGATTAATAATCGTGGTCTCAAATTAAGTCCTACGGATATCATAAAGAATTTCTTGTTGGGACACGCTTCTTTAATAGAAGAAAACACTCTAGAAGAAGTCAAAAGATATTGGACAGAAGTAATAATCAACTTAGATGGAATTAAAACAGATGATTTCTTTAGGCAGTATCTATCGTACTTATTAAAGAAAAAGATTACTGCGAGTAATATAGTTGTAGAGTTTAAGAATCTTTATTTCAACACTGTAAAAGAAGCGGAAAACTTAAATGAATTTATCGTATATGAGGATCTTACTGATGAAACAGACGATGATGTTTCAGATGAAGATCTTGTTACAGAAGTTCAAGAAGAAATTATAGTTAACCATACCCATAAAATTTCAATTACTGAATTTGCAAAAAGACTTCGTAACGCTTCTAATATTTATAAACAAATTAGAAATCAATCTTTTGAAAGTAAAGTATTTAATAGACACCTTAGAAATTTAACTATGATTAAATCGTTTCCGAGTAATATATTTCTACTAGATTTGTTTCAAAGGAACATTAAAGAAAAAGATAAAGTTCATATTCTAAAATTAATAGAAACCTTTATGTTGAGAAGGCATGTCTGTGAGTATAGGACTGCTGAACTGGATACTATCTTTGCGAGTTTAGTAAATATAGAAGATAATCTTGCCATTTATCAAGTTGAAAAGAAACTATTAAAGCACTTACCTAGCGATAATGAATTTAAAGAAAAATTTTCAATGCATAACTTTAAAAATAATGAAGGAAGAGCGAAATATGTTTTAGAGGAAATAGAGTATGATTTAATTAATGATCATGGTGAATACATTTTAAACTCAGGTGTTGATTTACATTTAGAACATATTATTCCTCAAAAAATACTAACTAAGAAATCTAAACACGAGTTTGGAAATTGGGAGAGCTACTTAGGGGAAAATGCTATTGAACTACATAAAGAACATGTGAATAAAATCGGTAATTTAACTCTCTTAGCGCAATCACTAAATATAAGTGCATCCAATAATCCTTTTAAGGCAAAAGTTGAGGAATATAAGAAGTCAAACATACAAATTACAAAGGAAATTGCAGATTATGATAAGTTTAAGTTTGAACAGGTTTTAGAACGTTGCAAAGAATTAGGAGAAAAAGCTGTTCAAATTTGGCGGTTTCCAGGGGCTGATGTGAAATAATGACTAAAGTAATAAATTTAGAGTGTCAGAATTGCGACTCGAAATATTTTAAGTCAGATAATACTAAACATAGTATATTGTATAGATGTGTTGGCTGTGGTCTACAATTAAATTTTCCAGGGGTTAGCGCTTATATAATACTTAATAATGATTATGAAGAGTCACTATTCGAAAAAAATCACAAATCTATGGAAAGTAATGAACTGAAAGAGTTTATATATAAGTGGGGCAAAATTCACCAAAGAGAATTAAATGAGAAAGAAATAATTAAGAAACAAATGATTGAGAAAGAAAAAAAAGAGAAACAGCTAGCTCTAGAAAGACAAATAAAACTTAAAAGACATGATCTATATAAGGTTCTAAGTGAAAATTACTATGTCGCGAGAGATTATTGGAATAACAATCTGAGGGAATGGATTTCTGAAGATGAATTCAAAGATCTTACAACCCATTTTGTTTTGGATTGGTTTCGTTACCACAGTTTGGAGAAACCAGATTATGAACAAGCAAAAACGATAGCCAACGTTTGGGATAATGTCCAGGTAGTAGCAAGAGCAGGGAGTGGTAAAACAAGAACAATTATTAATCGATCCATATTTTTAATTAAGCACTGCCATGTTCATCCTTCTGAAATATTAATATTAGCTTTTAACAAAAAAGCAGCAATGGAAGTTACTAATAGGTTGAAAAAAGTATTAAAAGAGGATATTCCTCAAGCGATGACTTATCATGCACTTGCATATGGTATTGTTCATCCAGAAGAGAATATGGTTTATGATGAACTTGATAAATTAGAGAAAAGCTCATCTGTTCAAAATGTGATTAATTCAAATTTAGATGACCATAATTATTCTAACAGGATAAAAAATATAATGATGAAATATTTTCGTGAAGATTGGGATCGTTTTATTAGCCTGGGATATAATCTTAGTAAAGATGAAATGCTAAAGTATCGTAGGTCATTACCATATATAGGATTAGACGGGAAGTATTACAAATCAATGGGAGAAAAAAGAATAGCTGATTTTCTCTTTGAACATGATGTACCTTTCTATTACGAATGGAATTTTCGGTGGGATGGTATCAACTATAAACCTGACTTCACCATTTTAAAAGAATCTGAAGGGTTTAAAGGCATTGTAATAGAATTTTTTGGTATGAGCGGAGATCCAGATTACGACAAAGAATCAATGCAAAAGATTCTATATTGGAGTCGAAGGGCAGATTATGATTTTATTAGTATGTGGCCTGATGATGTCCTTTCTACTAATGGAATTTCTAATAAGGTTGGAAAGATTTTAGAGACTTATTTTCCTAGTATGAGAAAATTATCAGATGATGAAATTTGGCATAGAATAAAAAACAGATCTGTCGATGAATTTAGCATTGTTTGTAAAACTTTTATTGAAAGGTCTAGAAAACTTAAGTTAGATCCTAATGATATAAAAAAGTTAGTAGTAGAGCGTAAAAACGAATTAACTGATTTAGAATTACATTTCTTAAGAGTTATTTGGAAAATATACTCAGATTACCTAGATCAATTGTCAGCTAATAAAGAGGAAGATTTTGATGGATTGTTATATCGAGCAATTGATTTTGTTAAGCAAGGTCATACTAATTGGACAAGAAAAAAAGGTTCAGGAAATTTAAATCAAATCAAATATTTATTTATAGATGAATTCCAAGATTTCTCTCTGTTATTCAATGAACTAATCTCATCAATACGATTAATAAATAATGAAGTGAAATTATTTTGTGTTGGAGATGATTGGCAAGCTATTAATGGGTTTGCTGGATCTGACCTTAAATATTTTTATAACTTTAAAGAAGATGTTAATGTTGCTATAAAAATGAATATATCTACCAACTATCGCTCGGCAAAAAAGATAGTTCAGGCAGGCAACCAATTAATGATGAATGAAGGTAAACCCTCAGATTCAAGTAAAGAAGAAGAGGGTACCGTAAATGTAGTAAATATAGATTTATTCAATCCTTCTGATCATGAAAAACAAATATATAAAGGGGATAAGATCACTCCTGCGTTAATTAGACTCGTAAAGAGCCAATTAGATATGGGGCAAAGTGTTACTTTACTAAGTAGAAGGAAAAGTAGTATCCCTTTTTACAATATCCATAATGGTGGTAAAGGTGACTTTCGAGAGAAATTAATTAATACTATTAGGAATGAATTCCCAGTAGAACAAAGAGATTTAATCAAAACAGTCGACACTGTACATTCGTTTAAAGGAAGAGAAGATGAAGTAATAATCTTGATGGATGCAGTTTCAAGAAGCTTCCCTCTAATTCATCCTAGAAATGTTTTTTATAAAATACTTGGCCACACTATAGACAGAGTTTACGATGAGGAAAAAAGGCTATTTTATGTAGGTCTTACAAGAGCCAAAAATAAATTGATAATAATTACGGATTCATTAAATAGATCTCCTTTCCTTAATAGTTTAAGTGACAGCAAGATTCAGAGTTACTTAGATATAAATACATTAAGTTATCCACTTAAAGAAGGATCAAGCTACAGAATAATTGTTTCAAACAAAAAAGGTACATATGGAACAATTGCTATTAAGGATTTATTAAAGAGTCAGAGTTACACGTATCACTCTTTAACAAAATCTTGGTACAAAATTGTTGGAGCACAGAATTTCAGTGAGGCAAATTTATTTAAGGAAAATTGGGTAGGGCATGCTAACGATGTAGCAGTTGAAGTTATAGATGAATTTGATCAACAAATAGTGTCGCTTTTGATAATTAACGGCCAAATAAATAAAGATAAGAGTGTACTGAGTCACAATAGATAGATATTAAAGCTAAGTAAGAATGCAAAATCCAAAATAACGAGGCACATCATAGGTACCTCGTTATTTATTATTCATAATAGGCAGCTATTTTACCCTACAAACCGGTACGGTGAACCGTATCAGTAAATGAGCTTTTGCGAAAAAAGTAACAGCACTTTATTGAGGGCGCTGTTTTGTGATTTAATATTCCCCTTTAATGACAAAATACGTGCCCCGAATGGTTCCTGCTAGTTTATATTTCTGCCTACCTCCTAATTCCTTTGGTACCTCCATTTCCTCAGAAAGCTTAAAACCAACGGCACGCTTCTTAGGGTCATCAACCGTATACATAACGTTGAGCGCAAGACCGTCCTCTTAAAAGACATGGGCAAATTGGATAGTTTCCACTTGAAAACGTGATATTGTTTCTAACGGTTTGGTTGCAAACCCAATATCACTTTCTTCTTTCAAAATTCAGTTCACATAATTAGGAGTATCGCAGGATTTTAGCTGATACACCCTAGAATTCAGATTGTATTTGTTCATAAAGTAACGTGCTTCATTGGTGGGGATATCAAGGTCAAGGAAGTGCCAGAAGAAGTCTTAGAAGGTTTACAAGAGAGATTATGCTTGTTCTGCGCATAAGCAGTTCCAGTTAAATGCATATCTTTTTATCATTCTGTAGCTTTTGTAAATGATAATTTAACTATGTACAAAAATGATTGATTAAAGGTGTACAGTTTTGTCACGCTACTTAAAACAACTTTACATGGAGAGACAGGCATGATAGCCTCGTTTGGCAGAGTCAGCCGTTGATACTGCTGGATTCGTGACTCAATAGTCGTACCTGTTGAGGATCGATGACAAGTTGTTAGGTTTTAAAACTTTTTACAGAAAGAGTTAATTATGTCTAAAATGTACATTTTTACTTTGACATTTATAGCTTTATTGGTTAATCCATATTGATAAAATAAATATTCTACTTTTTGTCCATTTAAAATCCATATTTTGTTATAGTGGAAGTAGGATAATAGGGTGTGAACGTATGGCAGTAACAGGATATCCAGACTATACGTATATACTTTTATAAAAAAACAGAAAATTTGGTAAGTTTACAGAGAAATGTAAAGGGGGAAGACACATTCATGATCCCAGCAAAAATGGATCCCATTTCAATCATGACAATAAGAGAAAAGGGCATGAAATCTATCGTCGATTGGTTCGATCAACATATGCAATCGTTCTATTTTCTTGGTTGGTCCTATCTCAGGAATCAACAGCAAATGGAAGAGCTATTTTACCAGTCCATAATAAAGGTGCATAAGGAGTTGCCACGATTTAATAAAGAAACATCATTCAAAACGAGGGTTATTTCTATTTTTATACATACATGCCGGGAGCTTTCTAATAATAGAAGTTTACAAGCTTTAGAGGAAAGTGAACAAAAGGAATTATTTCAAGCACTTGATCTTTTGAAAGAGGTTGAGAAAGAAGCGGTGGTCCTTACCTATATAAATGGACTCTCTCATGAGGAAGTGGCACATCTTCTCCAAGTTTCAGTAAATGAGTTGAAAGAGCATTTGTTTTTTGGAATCCAGTCACTTAGAAAAATGATGGAGGATGGGTCATCCTTTAATGGCTGTAAAGAATATCATACGTATTACATCGATTACTTGGAAAGAACACTGGATCGGTCGAAAAATATTGATTTCGAGATCCATATTTATCATTGTCTAGACTGTCGGAAGGATTTGGCTGCCTTTCAGGACACCATGCTAAATCTACCGGAAAAGATAAAAGAGTTACGTGTGCCATCTGGTTTTATGGAGAACATCAGAGCTAGGCTGGCAGAACAGGAAAAACACAGACAACAGAAGAACAGGAAACGTAAAAGAATGGGGATAGGTTTTGCAAGTGTTTTCGCATTATTAATGGGTTTAGGTTTTTTTACGGGAGCGTTTACCAACTTCTACTATACATGGACAGAAGATGATCAGGAATTGCGTGCCTTTCTGCAACAGGGACTGGGTGAAAGGCTGAACCTAGAGGCTGAAAGCAAGGGGGTAAAAATTAGAATTAAGAGCGTGATTGCTGATGATATACAGACGCTTGTTTTTTATGAAATAGAAGATACAAACGAAGAAAATCAATATGTGATAAGTTATGATGATGGTTTTTTTGTAGAGAACGGATATGAAATCATGAATAATGAAGCATATCCAAAGTACTATCCTCTTGATCTTAAATCGGATTTAAACCAAAAAGAAAAGAACGTGTATCACGGGAAGATTAGTATGCAGCCAATCATAAAGGATAAAGGCACTATTAAACTTAAAATTACACAGCTTCAGAAATTGATTCATGATTCCCCTGAACGGAATAGTTTATGGGCTTATGGGGAGACGGAAAAGGAAACAGGAGAGTGGAACTTTGAGATCCCTGTAACCAAACAGCCATCTAAAGAATATGTATTGCATGAAGAAATAGAAGTCGAGGGGATTCCGGTACGATTTGATAAACTAACCATTGCTCCAACAGCAACGATTCTGCAATATGCGATTAATAATGAACGGACAGAGAAGCAGATAAACAATCTTAATTTTAACAAGCTAGAAGTGAACAATAAAAAAGTGAAAGCTGAAATGTATGGCAGTACTTTTTTAAAAGGAAACATGGATTGGACCACTTTTCAAACACACTTCGACCCAATTTTTGGAGAAAACCCAAAAGAGGTAAACGCTCAATTCGATTCTGTCCATCTAATGGTTGAAGACCAAAAAAGAATTGAACTGGATGCTTCTCAGGAATATCCTCAAACCTTTGAATATGCAGGAAGTAAAATCTCTATTGATAAGGTGGAAATCGGAAAACCTTCCAAGGTTGTTATTAGTAATTTCGAAATTAAGAATCGAGCATTTGAGTCGCTCAACTTAAATATTTTGGATGAGAATATGAACGGAGTGAGTTCGATGGAAATAGATTCTCAAGGTGTACTTGTTGATAAAAATGGGGTTGAACAGGATATGGATGTTAACCCTACAACATATGAAGAAATTGAGCAGCCCCGATATTTCGATACTGTTCTAAGCATGTCATTAAACAATGACAATGCGGAAAGAGTGATTCCTAAAACACTGGTTATTCATGGATATAGTACAACGAAATATATGGATGATGTTGTGAATTTTTCGTTGGAATAACAAAGGGAAATTACCTAGATTCCAAAAGCTAGCTATTTGTAGGGGCAATAAGAGGTTACTTCTCAGTTAAACCCATTTTGTCAGATTGATATGTAAAAAAATTTTAGTAAACTTGAAGGAGAATGAATACGTCAAATCTCCTTCATTTTTTTATTTAAACTATGAAATTAGTCAACAAAATTAAGGGAACTTTAAGTGGCAACTAGAGGTTGCACCTTGATGCACCTACAACTAGCTTTACTTCATTACTCACTTATTTAATACTGAAATTGTAAGGAAGGGCGATGAGAAATATGATTTTTGGTGAACGTTTAAAGATAGAAAGAGAAAAAAGGGGCTGGTCACAAACAGACCTTGCTGAAAAGATTCATGTTAGTCGTCAGTCTGTTTCCAAATGGGAGACAGGCAAAAATTACCCAAGTATTGAAGTGATCATCGATTTAAGTGATTTATTCAGTATTACAATTGATGAGCTATTAAGGAGTGATGAAGAATTGAAAGAAAAAGTAATTCAGGACAGCAAGCAATTGGCACATCCAAAATGGAAAGTCTTTTTCGACAGTGTATTCTTGTTAGGTGTCTTTTTATTAGTGTTAAAAATAGTCATTATAGCTTTAAATTACTTTGCGAGTACAAATATTCTTATACTGGAAGGGATACCAAAAGCGATAGCCAATTTCTTACCCCTGGCTTTAATGGTGATTGGTGGTGTTGGCAGCGATCAATTGAAAAAGAGACATGTTGATTAAAGAAATAAATCTTTTTTGCAAAAGCTAATTGCTTTTAAATAGGCCCAACGAAACTTCAAAAGTCGTTGGGCCTTTTACATGTACTATTCACACGTGGGTCGAACTAGGAAGCACAGGAACCGTCCCCTTGCTTCGGCCCTCGTTTCACTTAACTGTCCCCGCATCTGCCGGGTGAACGCCATGACGGTAATAATCTTTATATTCGGGCTTCAATGGTCTTTGTCCATGGATAATATCGGCTGCTTTTTCCGCCAGCATCAACACTGGTGCATGGATATTTCCATTGGTTGTATGCGGCATAGCAGATGCATCCACTACCCGTACGTTGTCCAGGCCATGAACCTTCATAGTTTCTGGGTCTACGACTGCCATTGGGTCGGAGGCTGGTCCCATTTTCGCCGTGCAAGATGGATGAAGTGCTGTTTCCCCGTCTTTCTTTACCCACTCAAGGATTTCCTCTTCTGTTTGAACAGAAGGTCCAGGTGAGATTTCACCCGTACTGTAAGGCGCTAACGCTGGCTGAGAAAGGATTTCCCGTGCAACGCGTATTGCTTCCGTCCACTCACGTCGATCCTCTTCGGTAGATAAATAGTTACATACAATACTTGGATGCTCGAAAGGGTCACGTGAGCGGATTTTTAGTCTACCTCTGGAGTTGGAATACATCGGCCCAACGTGTACCTGGAATCCATGCTTCGTATCTGCTTTTTGCCCATCATATCGAACCGCAAGCGGTAGGAAATGGAACATCAGATTTGGATAATCAACTTCATCATTCGAACGGACGAATCCGCCACCTTCAAAATGGTTTGATGCTGCCGGCCCCGTGCGTCCAAGCAGCCATTGCAAGCCAATCCAAGGCATTTTTGCTTTATTTAAGCTAGGTTGCATAGAAACTGGCTGCGGACATGCGTGCTGAATATATACTTCGAGATGATCCTCAAGGTTTTCACCTACACCTGGCAAGTCAACGACCGGATCAATGCCAAGTGAGCGCAAATGGTCTGCGTCACCTACACCGGACAATTGTAATAATTGTGGCGTATTGAATGCACCGCCAGAAAGAATTACTTCGCCCGCGTTAACATGATAGGTTTTTCCATTCCTTTGATAGGTTACACCCTGCGCTCTAGTACCATCAAAATTGATACTGGTAACAAAAGCACGCGTCTCCACAGTAAGGTTTTTGCGTCGCATTGCTGGACGTAAATATGCTCGTGAAGCAGAAACCCGTCTTCCGTTATGCACTTGGCTGTCAAATGGGCCAAAGCCTTCTTGTCGAAAACCGTTTACATCGGGAGTTCTGGCGTAACCAGCCTCAACAGCTGCATCGAAAAAGGCCTGAAATAAAGGATTCGTTGCAGGGCCGCGCTTTAATTTAACTGGACCATGGTGACCGCGGTACTCATCAGATGGATCTGATCCAAAGGTTGTTTCCAGTCGTTTAAAGTACGGAAGACAATGGGCATAATCCCAATTCTCCATGCCAGGTTCAGATCCCCACCGATCATAGTCCATTGGGTTTCCCCGTTGGTATATCATGCCATTGATGGAACTTGATCCTCCAAGCACTTTCCCCCGAGCATGCGCGACACGACGTCCATCCATATAGGGCTCAGGATCTGTAGAATAAATCCAGTCATAGAAGCGGTTGCCTGAAGGGAACATCAAGGCTGCCGGCATTTGAATAAATAAATCCCAAAAGTAATCATTGCGCCCTGCTTCCAGAACAAGCACACTGCTATTTTCATCTATACTTAGACGGTTTCCGAGTACCGAACCTGCACTACCCCCGCCTACAATTACATAATCGTATGTTTGATTCATCTGAAATACCTCCTTAAGATTGTTAAATGGAATACAGTATTAAAAGGAAGTTGATCAAAAACGTCATTCGTCGTTGACATGATTGGCAGAAATTTTTGTGCTCAATGAATCTGGCAATCTGACAAACGATTTCACCTTTTTTGTCTGTATTAGATGTGTTTAG
This sequence comes from Virgibacillus ndiopensis, assembly GCF_900187325.1. Classification (GTDB taxonomy): domain Bacteria; phylum Bacillota; class Bacilli; order Bacillales; family Amphibacillaceae; genus Virgibacillus_E; species Virgibacillus_E ndiopensis. Next base: position 207,448 of record NZ_FZMZ01000006.1, read on the forward strand.
TTTGTTAAAAATATTTTTAACGTATAAAATAATATTAACACAATATGTTTAAACTTGTAAATCTTGAGCTAGTATTCTAGTTTTTAGAACTAGTAAAAGGCACATGTTGGAACATACTCAATATAGCTCTAAACCGTCCCATTAAAGAAGGCTTAGAGCTATTGATGATAAGGTATAGATTTAAATCAGATTTACTTAAACCAATGAACAGGTTTAGGTTGTTTGTTACGGTAAATATGCTTAACTTCGGTATATTCCTCCATGCCTTCCGGACCAAGTTCACGGCCAATGCCTGATTGCTTATAACCGCCCCATGGTGCTTGTGCAAAATAAGGATGGAAGTCATTGATCCAAACGGTACCCATTCGCAAGCGCGCCGCGATAAATTCTGCTTTATTCAAATCTTGTGTCCAGACGGCTCCAGCCAAACCATAAATCGTATCATTCGCTAATTTGACAGCTTCCTCTTTAGTCTGAAAGGTTTCCACTGTCAATACCGGACCGAATACTTCTTCCTGGACGATGCGCATATCATTTGTACAGTTTGTAAATATGGTAGGTAAATAGAAAAAACCATTTTGCAATTCAGGATCGTCAGGACGCTTTCCGCCAACAGCTAGTTTGGCTCCTTCTTTTTTGCCTATTTCCACATAGTTTTCAACTTTCGCACGGTGTTCTGCAGATATCATTGGGCCGCTTTGTGTGTTTTCATCAAAACCATTGCCTAATTTGATTTGTTTCGTTCGTTCAATGAGCGATTCAACAAATTCGTCATGGATGCTTTCTTCAACTAAAAGCCTAGATCCTGCAGAGCAAACTTGTCCTGCGTGGAAAAATACAGCATTTAATGCCTGATCAACCGCTGTTTCAAAGTCAGCATCAGCAAAAACGATATTCGGATTCTTTCCACCGAGCTCAAGTGCAATTTTTTTCACATTATGACTGGCAGCCTGCATAATTGTTTTTCCGGTTTCAATGCCACCGGTGAATGATATTAAATCAACGTCATCATTAGCAGAAAGTTCTGCACCAGCAGATGCCCCGGAACCAAGCACTAAGTTGGCTACTCCCTTTGGTATGCCAACCTCTTCTATTAGTTCAAAGACTTTAACGGTTGTTAATGGTGTGATCTCACTCGGCTTCATAATAATGGTGTTACCTGCTGCCAAAGCCGGTGCAATTTTCCATGCGGCTTGTAATAACGGATAATTCCATGGTGTGATTTGACCACAGACACCAACGGGTTCGCGAACAACTTTGCTTTCACTGTTTGGTATTGGCGAGGCAATGACTTCACCGCCATCTTTATCTGCTAAACCACCGAAGTAAAAGAATACGTTTGCGATGTCGGCCATATCAGCACGGCTTTCTTCGACTGTTTTACCTGTATCCAAGGTCTCCAATTCAGCCAGTTCCTGCAAGTCCCGACGGATCAAGGTACCTATTCTGTAAACAAGCTCACCTCGTTCGCTGGCAGGTAATGTACTCCAACTGCCTTTATCAAATGCCACCCTTGCTGCATGAATCGCTGCTTGAGTATCTTCTTTATTTCCTTCTGCAGCAGTTGCAATGACTTCTTGATTATAAGGGTTAATGATATCTCGTGTTTCTCCAGATTTGGCGTTTACCCACTCACCATTTATATACATTCGTTGTAAGTTCAAATCATCACTCCTTTTATATATCGATTGTTAAATTTGTTAAATAAAAATTAAATATTATTAATAAAACTATCGTAACAGTACTATTATTTAATTGTCAAACGTTGAAATAAAACGAAATTCCTCTATCCCTCGTAAGACAACAACGAAACAAGTTGAACGAAATATTTGGATTTGACAAAACAAAATCTTTCGATAACCTATATACATAGAGTAAATATATTTAAAAAATATTAAACACATTTATTTTATTTAATAAAGGGGGCGAAATTAGTAATTCAACGTTATCTACTTGCACTCTTGGCATAAGTGTATGTTTCGTAATAGATGTTTGCCAGAATATAAATCAGAAAGGTGTTTGACAATCAATGAGTTTTCGCAGAATGACTCAATTTATTTTATTTATTTTAATACTTTTTGTACTAGCAGCTTGCGGTTCAACTAGTGGAAGTGACGGTTCGGATGGTACAACTAGTGAATCGAATGAGGGCAAAGGGAAAATCACGATTGGGCAAATTAATTGGCCAGAAAATATTGCAGTTACAAATTTGTGGAAGGCTATTTTAGAAGATGAAGGTTATGACGTGGAATTAAAACTTCTTGAAATGGGTCCTCAGATGGCCGCTTTAGCTTCAGGAGATTTAGATGTGGCACCGGAAATTTGGTTGCCAGTGCAAGATAAAAGTTACTATGAAAAGTATAAAGATGAAGCAAATTTTTTCGAAAACCCATGGTATGAAAATGGGAAAGTTGGATTGGCCGTTCCAACGTATATGGAAGATGTAAATAGCATGGAAGATTTAAATGAAAGCAAAGATAAATTCAATGGCGAAATTATAGGTTTTGAGTCTGGGGCAGGAACAATGCTAGTAACACAAGATGTAATTAAGGAATATGACCTTGACTATGAATTGATAGGGAGCAGTACGGCAGCAATGATTTCCTCTATTAAGAAGGCGGTTGAGCAAAAAGAACCTATCGTTGCACCACTTTGGAAACCACATTATATATTTTCTGAAGTGGACTTAAAATTCTTGGAGGATCCGAAAAAAACCTTTGGTGAGGTGGAAAAAATTTATATGGCAACCCGTGAAGGATTTGACTCAGACCATGGAAAAGTTAGTAACTGGTTGAAAAACTTTAAATTAAGCGACAAGCAACTTGGTGAATTAATGATTAATATCAAAGAGAATAAAGACAATCCTATTAAAGGCGCAGAAAAATGGGTGAAAGAAAATCAGAATGTAATTGAAAAATGGATGAAGTAAACGTAAGTGAAAGAGACGATACTCGGATAAGAGAGTCGTCTCTTTTCCATGAAAAATGCTAATTATTTTAGTAGCAAGCTATTGCTGAATTAAGTTGCATCATAGTAATTTTAATTATAAAATAAAAGAAACATTTAATTTATTATAAATCAATTTAACAGCAAGCTCTTATCTTCCGTAAAAAAAGAGGTGCCACAATGGAAGGAAATCGCAATAATTTTAATAATGAAAAGGCCAAAGAGAAAATCGATCAAGCTGAAAGTATGATGATTAATACGATTTCAGAAACGATGGACCTTTATGGAGTTACCCCTTCAGTGGGGCGTCTATACGCAACAATGTATTTTAAACATCAGCCTATTACCTTGGATGAAATGAAAGAAGCACTCGGTATGAGTAAACCAAGCATGAGTACATCTGTTAGAAAGCTTCAGGAAATCAATATCGTTCAAAAGGTTTGGCAGAAAGGCTCGAGAAAAGATTCATTCATGGCTGAAAAGAATTTCTTCAATTATTTCTCTCAATTTTTTGGTGCGAAATGGGAACGTGAAGTGAGTATGTTTTTGGTTAGTATTAAGAAGGCTCAAGAACAACTCCATGAGGTGATTGAAAATAGTGAAACAGATGAAACATTACGAGAAAGAGCCATGTTGCATTATCAACAACTTGATGATGCCTTGATATATTATCATTGGCTTGATAAGTTAACCAAACTTACTAAATCTGGTGAAATCTATGATTATATACCGGTGGAAGATGTAGATGAAAGAGATTAGTTATCATAAAGCTGTCGATTAGGCCGCAGTATTTAGCTGGTAGGTATGTAAAATAGGAGGTCATGTACTTCTAGGTATAAAAGTGTTATATTCAACGTTGAATCTTGAAGAATATTTCCACTGTGATGATCACCATAATTGAAAGGGTCAGTCCCTCACTGTGCTAAAGTGTTAGTGCTGTGGGGGGACTGACCTTTTTATTGGTTTATTCTTTTAAGATAGGACACTTTTTTAACGTAAAAATTATAAATGTGCAACAAAATGATTGGGAATATTCCTATTAATCTGAGGCGATTATTGACATCGAATACAATTATTGTATAATTCTAAATAGGAGAAGTACGGAAGGTGGAATCGGGTTTGCCAACATACTTGTAATGGTTAAGTAATTAAATTGTACATTTCTTTTTTTGAACATGATTGTTCATTAACGGGAGAAGTGTGTCTATTTTTAGCCATTACAGGGAACGCGGGATAATCTGTTGTATTAATTCCAAGCGGGATACCTGTATGGTATTCCGCTTTTTTTGATGGAAATTATTCTCCCTTCAGCTATTTTTGCGTTCCTCTGGATAAATTGGAGGAGCGAGTTATGAGTTTAAATGTTGTTACGTATGAGATTGTTGCTCAGGAGACACCTAACGTAATACGGAATTGCAGGAATTGTAAGCGAAGCACGGAATACTTTTGCAGTGATAAATTTAGGGTAAATGCAAATCAGAAAATGGTTGATATTTGGCTCATATATAAGTGTATTCATTGTGAAGCCACATGGAATTGCCCTATTTTATCAAGGGTAAATGTAAATCGAATTGATCCAATACTGCATCAAAAGTATATGACTAATGATAAAGAGACAATTTGGTATCACGCCTTTCAAATCAACAAATTACGAAAACTATGTGATGCGGTAAAGAAAGACATCAATTATGAGGTAAGAAAGGAAAAGTCCGATTCAGTTTCGAATGAAGTGACAATTAAAATTTGCTGTAAATATGATTTTGGTCTTAGAATAGATAAACTGCTGGCAGAAATATTGGATATTTCAAGATCGAAAGTAAGCAAAATGGAAAAGGAAGAAGCGTTTTTGCTATATCCAACTGTTTCTATGAAAGATAAAGTTATAGATGATTTACAAATAACAGTCAAAGGTAATCAAAGGATACTTGGTTAGAGTAATTTGAATAAAATAAGGCATTGGACATAACTCCAATGCCTATTTTTTCTTTTTAAATAACTACGGTGAACTGTGTCAAAATAGTGGTACAAGGTTAGCGGACATACGATAACAATATTCTTATTGTAATTCCTCCTATTGTTGTTGATACTTCTTTGTTTTTTTCCTTATTATAAGTATTATAAAGTTTCTCCGGGGTTTTAAACAGACTCAAGGGAAACCGATTTCTTTAATTTGTGTGACTTTTGCAAATTTATATTGATTTTTATAAATTTTAACAATATAATAAGAGAAAGAAAGCGTTTTCTTTAATGGGATAGTGCTTTTTATTTACCAATTTACGAAACCGCTTTCCTTAATGTGTTAATTTTAACCTGACAAATTACATAAACCAAGGAGGTGTATAAAAGTAATACTTATAGACCATCGAGGATTTATCCAGTCAATTATTTTAAATTAAAAACGGGGGTAATTTTCAATGAAGAAAAGCAAATTGGTATTCTTATTCGGTGTTCTGTTTGCACTGGCCTTTTCCCTTACTGCCTGTAGTGGAGATGATGAGGCAAGTGGAAGTGAAGATGGAGATGTTACGTTAGACTTTTGGGTGTTCGGGGCTACGAACTATGAGGATTTAGCTAAAGAATACGAAAAAGATCATCCTGGAGTGAAAATTAAAGTGAAAACGTCAGAAACAGATGATCACCACAATAGCTTATTTACATCTTTATCAGCTGGAAGTGGAGCGCCTGATCTTGCCATGTTAGAAATTGATCAATTAGATAGATTCAAAGAAGCACAAGATAGATTTGTAAACTTATATGACATGGGTGCTGAGGAAGTTCAAGATCAATACTTAGATTGGAAATGGCAAATAGGTGAAAACAGTGATGGTGATTTCTTATTTGGATTGCCAACAGACATTGGACCAAAGGCAATGTTTTACCGTATAGATTTGTTTGAAGAAGCTGGTCTTCCAACTGAACCAGATGAGGTAGAAGCTTTAATTCAAACAAAAGAGGACTTCATTGAAGCCGGAAAACAAATAAAAGAGAAAACCGGCAAACCATTATTAGATAGTATGGAGATGGCATACCGTGCGGTCATCGATGGGGCAGAAGAAAGTTTCTTTGATAAGGAAGGTAACCTATTGATTGAAAACGAAGGAAATGCTGTTAGACAGGCATACGATTTAGCAGTTGAATTAAACGAACTTGGTCTTGTTGGTGAATATACCATGTGGACGCCAGAGTGGGGTAATGCTGTAAACAATGGTGATTTTGCAGTTGAGTTAGGTGCAGCATGGTTAAAAGGATGGATGTTAGACAATGCTCCTGATGCATCAGGTAAGTTTCGCGTTGCAACATTACCAAAAGAATTTGCTGGTAACTGGGGCGGTTCTTATATAGCTATTCCAAAAGAAACGAAGCACTCGGAAGAAGCGTATGAATTTGCGAAATGGTTAGTATCTCCTGATAGTCAATTAAAATCATTCACGAGTGAAGCAGGGCTATTCCCATCATCACCAGACGTATATGAAATGGAAGAATTCAAGAATACAAAAGATGAATTCTTCGGTGGTCAAAGTACAGCACAGTATTTTGCGAATGCAGCAGAGGACATCAGCTTTATTTATAAAGGGCCTAAATACAAAGCAGCTAATGATGAAATCCTAAATGCATTGAGTAATGTGCAACAGCAGGATGGAGATCCTGATGAAGAGTGGAATGCTGCAGTTGAACGGATTAAAGCGCTTATTAGCAGATAGTCTGTTTACGTTTGAAAGTAGTATATACATTGATGTGGCGGTCTCTCCTGCCACATCAATGTCTTTTAGCAGAATGGTCTGGCACTATCTGCAAATTTGTTGTACGTATTCTTGGCGTATAAACTCTAATATCCTGCATAAGCGCAGGCGAATGTATTCGCCACGAAGGCCAGGAGAATGCCGAGTTTTCTAATAGAAAGGAAGAGGAGACAATGGCCTTTTCACGCAAAAGGAAATATCGTTCAGAAGCAACAAAAGACAAAATAAGTGCGTATTTATATATTTCGCCTTTCTTTATTATCTTTGCCATTATTGGACTTTATCCAGCTGTATTTAGTTTATATCTCGCATTTCAAAAATGGAATGGTTTAGGTGACATGTCTTTTGTTGGGCTTGATAATTTCACCGTTGTGTTACAGGATCCAATTTTTTGGAAGTCTCTGTACAATACAATTGTAATGGGGTTTATGGGTACGGCACCTCAGATTATTGTTGGGATTATTTTGGCGTTTATTTTAAACCAGGCCTATCTTAAGTTTAAAAATACATTTAGGGCCATGGTGTTTTTACCATATATTACATCTATGGTAGCTGTCGCACTTGTGTTTGGCGTGTTTTTTAGTAATAATGACACTGCTTTGGCTAATTATATCTTAAATTTGTTTGGGATGGATTCGGTTGCGTGGAGAACAAGTGAATGGGGTGCGAAAATTGCCATTTCCATTATGGTATTTTGGCGCTGGATTGGATACAATACGATCATTTATTTAGCAGGTTTACAAAGCATTCCGAAAGACTTATATGAAGCTGCACGAATTGATGGTGCAAGTACACTTCAGCAATTACGTTATATAACGATTCCACTCTTAAAACCGTTCATTGTGTTAACTGTATTTTTTTCTACAGTGGGTGCACTGCAATTGTTTACAGAACCAACCGTATTCTTAGGTTCTAGTGCGTTTAGCAGAACAGAAGCGATGACGGTGGTTATGTATTTATACCGTGATGCGTTTAGTTTGCAATCCTTTGGAACGGGCTCAGCTACAGCGGTTATTTTATTATTCATTATTGTTGTTGCTTCTGCCATCAACACCTATTTAACATCGGGGATTCGTACGAAAGGAAAGGGGATGAAGTCATGATAAAGAAAATTAAACTAGGTCGATTTTTCGTATATCTGTTTTTAATTGTTGCGGCTTTCCTTTCCGTATTTCCGTTTTACTGGATGTTTGTGATGGCTACAAGACCAAGTGCGGCATATAATTCGATTCCTCCAACGTTAACACCTGGGGATCAATTGGTGGGAAACTTTCAAAAGGTATTGGAAAAAATACCGTTTTTCGGTGCAATGTTTAATACATTGATTATGTGCTTAGTCGTTACATTAGTTGTTTTATTGATTAGTTCATTGGCGGGTTTTGCATTTGCAAAATTTAAATTTCCAGGGAAGAATATATTGTTTGTTTCGATTTTATTAACGATGATCATTCCACCTCAGCTTGGATTGATTCCACAATATTATTTAGTGGCAAAGTTTGGGCTATTAGATACCTTATTTGGTGCTATGGTTATCTTTTTCCTAAACCCTCTAGGAATTTTCTTAATGAGACAGTATATTTCACAGTCTGTTACAGATGAATTAATTGAAGCTGCTAAATTGGATGGTTGCTCGAATTTCCGTATTTTTCGAAGTATTGTTCTCCCAATTATACTGCCCGCATTTGCAACGTTAGGAATTATTGTTTTTACGGCAACATGGGGAGAATTTTTATGGCAATTTACTGTTCTTCGAGACCCAGATATGTATACAATACAGGTAGCCCTCTCTTCAATGAACACAACAAGTAATGTTGACTTTGGAATGATTATGTCTGGTGTATTTTGGGCAACGATTCCACTAGTCATTGTGTTCTTGATGTTTAATAAATTGTTTATCTCTAGTATTACAGAGGGTTCAGTTAAATAGATAACGCAGACATGAGGGAATGTTATGAAACTTACCATTAAAGATATTGCAAAATTGGCTAATGTTTCTCCTGGAACCGTTTCAAAAGTAATTAACCAAACGGGAAATATCAGCCAGCAGACAATTGAAAAAGTAAATGAAATCATTGAAAAAACGGGCTATCAACCTACTTTTTCGGCAAAATCACTAGCAACAAAGAAGTCTAATTTGATTGGATTAATTTATGCCGGAAATATTAATGCCGAAATGAATCACCCATTCTTTAATGATGTGGTTAATTCATTTAAAAATGCGGTCGGAAATCTTGGTTATGATATTCTGGTTTTTTCCAACAACAAATTCAGCCGGGATAAGCAGGATTATTTGGCTCGATGTAATCATTATCAGCTGAATGGCTGTTTGATTATTGCTGGGGATCGCATTGAGGAGGCTACTCTTGAACTGGATAAAAGTCATATTCCATGTGTTGGGATTGACATTGCGTTAAGTGGCCCGAACTCAAGTTATGTGACAACCGATAATAATAAGGTTTCGGAACAGGTTGTGACCCATCTTTATTTGAATTCGATTAAGGATGTTGCTTTTATCGGTGGTCCTGAATACTCCGTTGTATCAAATATTCGTAAAGATAGCTTTATTCGTCAAATGAACCTTTTTGGCATGAATACAAAAGACGAGTGGATCCAATATGGTGATTACTTTGAAGAAAGCGGGTATAAAGCTATGAATAATATATTGGAGAGCTCGTCCATTCCGCAGGCTGTTTTTGCAGTTTCCGATATGATGGCATTAGGTGCATTAAGGGCTCTTAAGGAAAATGGTGTTCGTGTTCCGGTAGATATCAAAGTTATTGGCTGCGATGACATTGAGGCATGTCGCTATAGTGATCCAACACTAGCAACGGTCAAGCAGGATAAGGATAAAATGGGTAAATTGGCGGCTTATATGCTTCATGATTTAATTAACGGAGAAGCTGATCCTAATTCAGTAAAGGTCGATCCTGAATTAGTCATTCGTGATTCCTGTTTAATTGATAATGAGCTGTAAACGGTTACGAATAAAAAGCTAGTAATTCAATTTAATAGATTTTTTGTGTAGAAAGTATGACGACAAACATGGAATAACATATTGCATAAGAGGTGTGAAACATGAAACAATATTTGGCTATTGATATAGGCGGCACATTTATCAAGTATGGAATAGTTGATGAACAGGCATCTATAGTGGAGATGGATAAGACAAAAACACCAAAAACCTTGGATGGATTACTAGAATTGCTGGAAGATCTATTTCAAAAACATCATGACGTAACAGGTGTGGCAATCAGTTGCCCGGGGGCTGTTTCCGAATCTGGAGTCATTTATGGCACCAGTGCACTTCCATATCTTCATGGGCCAAATATCAAACAATTGGTAAAGGATCGATTGGGCGTACCAATCTATATGGAAAATGACGCCAACTGTGCAGGCTATGCCGAGGTGTGGAAAGGAAAGGCGCACGGAAAACAGGACGTTCTCGTTATGGTCATCGGAACAGGTATTGGCGGTGCAGTCATCAAGAATGGGCTGGTTCATAAAGGCGCTAATCTTCATGGAGGCGAGTTTGGGTACATGGTGTTACCTTATGATTCCGAAATTGGTTACGATACATGGAGTGGTACTGCTGCAACCGGTGCATTGATTAAAAAGGTAGCTCGTCTGAAAAATATGAACAAGGACGAATTGACAGGTGAAGCTATTTTTGAGATGGCAAGTGCTGGCGATGAGGTTTGCAGCAAGGCTATCGATCAATTTTATCAGTTATTGGCTTTAGGCATTTATAACTTACAATATATCTATGATCCGGAAGTTATTTTAATAGGTGGCGGTATAAGTGTAAGGGATGATCTAATTGATAACATAAACGAAAAAATGGATGGTATTTTAAATTATTTAGAAGCATCAAAAATCAGACCGAACATCGACACCTGTGAATTCCGCCAGCATTCTAATTTACTAGGAGCTGTATACGGGTTTATCCGTGAAAAGGAAGGAGACTCGTTTTTCAATTCGGATTTATCGCGCGTATGACAGACAGTAGACTTTTTTCTCTGTCCTACAATGTTTAATCAATCTAAAATGGAGTTGAGATCATGTATCATGCAAAACTAGATCGATTCCCAAATGATTTCCTATGGGGGTCTGCTTCTGCTGCTTATCAGGTGGAAGGGGCATGGAATGAAGATGGAAAAGGCACTTCAGTGTGGGATAATTTTGTAAGGATTCCTGGTAAAACATTTAAAGGTACAAATGGTAATGTGGCGGTGGACCATTATCACCGCTATCAGGAAGATGTGGCATTAATGGCGGAGATGGGATTGAAGGCGTATCGCTTTTCCGTATCCTGGAGCCGCATATTCCCAGCTGGGAAAGGCGAAATAAATGAGGCAGGGATACAGTTCTATGAAAATTTAATTGATGAACTGCTTCAACACCAAATCGAACCAATTGTAACGTTATATCATTGGGACCTGCCACAAGCCTTGCAGGATGCGTATGGCGGCTGGGAATCCCGGGAAATCATCCAGGATTTTAACGATTATTGTGTGGCGTTGTTTAAACGATTGAAAGATAAAGTAAACTACTGGGTAACCTTAAATGAACAAAATGTATTTATTAGTCATGGGTATGAACAAGCCTCCCATCCTCCAGGGGTCCGTGATCGAAAGCGTATGTATGAAGCCAATCATATAGCTAATTTGGCCAATGCAAAAGCTATCCAATCGTTCAGACAAATCATTCCGAATGGGAAAATTGGACCTAGCTTTGCTTATGGCCCTGCATATGCTTACTCTAGTAATCCAGAAGATGTTCTAGCGGCACAAAATGCTGAGGAATTTAACAGTCATTGGTGGATGGACGTGTATAGCTGGGGAGTCTATCCTAAAAGTGTCTTGAAGTATCTTGAAAAATATGACATGGCACCGACGATGGAAGCGGGAGATGAAGCATTACTAAAAGCGGGAAAACCTGATTTCATGGGGGTAAATTATTACCAAACAGCGACTTTTACGGCAAGTCCACTGGATGAAGAATTCGTTAATGCCAAGGAAAACCACGATGGTAAAAAAGGTAATTTTGTTGAAAATGGCAATGCGGGATTGTTTAAACGGAAGCGCAATGAAGCATTGGAAACAACCAATTGGGATTGGGAAATTGACCCAACCGGGTTACGGATCGGACTCCGACGAATCACAAGCCGTTATGGACTTCCGGTCTTAGTGACAGAGAATGGGTTAGGTGAATTCGACAAACTTGAGGATAATAGTACTGTAAATGATGATTACCGGATTGATTATATCCGTAAGCATATCGAGCAATTGCAAGCAGCTATTACAGACGGCGTCGATCTACTTGGGTATTGCACATGGTCGTTTACTGACTTATTGAGCTGGCTGAACGGGTATCAAAAGCGTTATGGTTTTGTTTATGTGGATCGTGATGAATTGAATGAGAAAGAGTTGAGGCGGGTTAGGAAGAAGAGTTTTTATTGGTATAGAGATGTGATTGAGTCGAATGGGGAGATGTTGTAGAGCTATTTGATTTAATTGCTTTAAAATAAGGGGGGTAATCCTCACTATACTAACGTGTTAGCGTGGTGGGGACTGACCCCCTTGCTGCGTGAAATTAGTTTATCAACTTGCATTCAGTGGATGTTAAATAATTTTATGAATTCGAATGTGATTGAACCAATGAACATTTTCAAAAAATTTAAGATCAAGTTTGTAAATAGCTGTTATTCTAGTAGTAAACTTCTTTTTTCGTATCAAATGAGTAAACCGGTATAGAATGTTTAGATAAGATCTATTCGCACATTGCATTAATTTAAAGAAATAGTGTATAATTAACTTGTGAAATATTTCACAATTAATAAACCCTAGCTCGTTACTACTATAAATGAAGGTGAAAAAGTCATTTTAGATAGAGTTTCGGTTGCCTTATCAAGGTTTAGATTTAATAAAAGTTAAACATTATGTATACTCACACATGTGAAAATATTCACAAATGGTGAATTAATTGGAGGAAATCATGATGAATATAACATTGGGAAGCAAAGTTGTTTTAGTTGGAACAGGTTCAGTTGGTTCAAGTTATGCTTATGGTTTGATGAACCAAGGAGTTTGTGATGAATTGGTGCTTGTTGATTTAAATGAAGAGAAATCAAAAGGCGATGTTATGGACTTAAATCATGGGATTGTGTATGCTCCATCAACGATGCAAATAAAATTTGGTTCTTATGATGACTGTAAAGATGCAGCATTAGTTGTTATATGTGCTGGTGCTGCGCAAAAACCAGGAGAAACTAGATTAGATCTTGTAAGTAAAAATGTGAAAATCTTTGAATCTATTGTAGGAAACATTATGAAATCAGGATTTAATGGTATTTTCTTAGTTGCAACTAATCCTGTTGATATTTTAGCTTATGCTACATGGAAATTCTCTGGTCTGCCAAAAGAGCGAGTAATTGGTTCTGGAACAATTCTAGATTCTGCAAGATTTCGCTATCTACTAGGTGAAGAGTTTGATACAGCACCTACAAGTGTTCATGGCTATATTATTGGAGAACATGGGGATTCCGAGCTTCCTGTTTGGAGTTCAGCCAATATCTCTGGTGTACCGGTAGCTCCAAGGTTAACAGAAGAAAGAAAAGATGAAATAGCTGTTCAGGTACGGGATGCAGCTTACAAAATAATTGAATCAAAAGGTGCTACGTATTATGGAATTGCAATGGGATTAGTACGAATTACTAAAGCAATTTTACAAAATGAAAATGTTGTTTTACCAGTTGGCATGCTGTTAACAGGAGAGTACGATCACGAGGATGTTTATGTTGGAGTTCCTTCTATTATTAATCGTACAGGGGTGAAAAATATTGTGGAACTTTCATTAAATGATTACGAAAAAGAAAAGTTTGCTGCTTCTGTAAAAACACTTAAAGCAATTCAATCTCTTTATTGGAAGTAATTTCGCTTTTAAAAAAGTAATTTTATGTGAATTTCAATGTTAGTAGGAGCATTTGATCATCTATCCACAGTAGTAGTGGATTGCTCTGTCCCGCGAATTGGATGAAGGGACTGCCCCCAATGCTAGGGTTTTAAACATTGCTTTCGCCCCCATAAACTTGGAGTTTAATCCGAATACAGTAAGTAACTGTGAATTTTCTAAGTGAAACGTATGTAAATATTTTCATTTGTGAATGGTACAAGAATGATGTGAATAGAAATAGATATGTATTTCAAGATTCAAGAATTAAAATGAAAATAATGATTTGGGGGATTAGCTTGGCAACGGAGAGTGAACTAATTAATAAATCCTTTCATGAAAAGTTTATAGATAAAAACAAACAAGGACAGCCTATCAAAATATTGGGCGAGATGTATATGGAAGAAATGCAAAAGCCACGGCCAAATTTATCTTTTATTCGCTTTGCGCAAGGGGAAGTATATTTCTTAAACAATGATTATGAAGCAGCGATTTTCAAATGGCAGCATGCTTTAGAGGAAGAATTTATTCCATGGACACAGAAAAATATTGCAGATGCCCACTTGGAAATGGGATTGCTGGAGGATGCAGAAAGATTTTATAAGCAGGTAGATTCCACATCACTTGCATTGCAATCGGAGGTTTTATTACAGCTGTTTTCATTGTATATACAGCAAGATGATCAAGAAAAGGCTGTTGATACAATCAAAAATGCTGTTAAATTAAATCCGGATTATTCCCATGTAACGAAAATAGCCCGAAAATATTTAGAGGATATTCATGATTGGGGTAATGCGGTTGAACTGGCGATTGGTGAGGCAATACGAACAAAGTCCCTTTCTTGGATTGAAGTTTTATCAGAGTATGTCAAACAAGGGTTGACTTTAAACTATGAACCAAATTATTTTAACGAATTGTTGGTAGATTTACTGCAAATGGATCCTAACCGATTTGAACGTTTTACGGAGCTATTGTGGAACAGCTATGAGAAAAGTGATTTTTATATCGAGTGGCTGGAAGTGATGAACCAACTACTTTTGAATAATAGCGATGAATCTTCGTATGTTTGGAATAGTCTCCCAATCTTATTTAAAGAGGGTTACTACGAGTTAATTAGCGGAAAGTATCTGATTAGGGACATTTCGGGGTTAATGCAGCACCATTTAACGAACTGGTTAAAGGTTTCTTCTGAATCAGATTGTTTAATTTCCGCAACTGCTATACTTGCATGGAATGAAACTTTTCCTTCTCTATTTGATGCTGAATTGATCCGTGAAGCAGAATACCAGTTTGAAAGTTCAAATCCCAATCAAAATGGGAGAAAGGATGGAATAGAGCTTTTTGATTCCATTAAGAGATGGGCAGAAGGAGAAGGGCTTTCAGAAGAATTATATCAAATTACAAGGCCTATGCTAGCAGAATACAATATAGAAGTGGCGAGTCCGTCAAGAATCCGGGATTTGGTTATAGCCTCGATAGAGTTTCTGCTAGAACAAAGAGTAGCCTTGGAAAATGATGTACAGGAAGAAATAAATCGAAATGAAGGTTTATTAACAAGCCTTCATGATATTCATCATCAAATAGGTGATATGGAGAAAGAAATGGCGAATGTTATGACAGATTCGTTCCGTACATTAAAAGAATCCTCAACGCAATATGTGATGAGTGAGCTGCCTAAACTTTTACAAAATTGTTCTGAACGTATTCAGGAGGACAGTGATTTTTCAAAAATTCATGTAGATCTAAATGAAGAAATGAATAGGCGGATTGCCAGCTATATGAAAAACTATGTCTTGAATGATCAGAAGCATGCTGTTCAGAAATGGCTTCAGGATTGTAAAAAGGAGTTCCAAGCCTACCAGTTTACATGTAATGAGTTGAGTGAGAATATTAATCAAAACTATGATGATGAGCAGATTGTATTGCAGGGTGACTTTAAGGTGCTAGATGATTGGGAGCGGGACTTAGAACGGATATCCCGTGGGTTGCTGCGCCTTGAAAAGGTAAATATTTTGTTACGTAATACCCCTTCTCAGTTGTTTTTGAAAGGGGCAGGAAAACTATTAGGTTCTATTTCTAAAAATAAAGAAATGCTGCACAGTAAATACAAAAACTACGTTGAAAATGCAGATTATAGTCAGGTAGTAAAGGATTTTATTACCCCTTTCATGCAGCAATTGGATTTATTTGAGGGGTCGATAGAATGGGATATTAGCAGGTTTTTCTCAGAATCACTGGACGAACTAGATCGTAAAATGGATAAGGTACAGATGGATATTGAAAGACATAAGGATTCGTTAAACAAGATGCATGATAAACCTGAATTCTATTCTGATCCACTTACCTTGTTCGAGCTGAAACTTCGTCAGTATGAGTTGATGAATACCATAAGTTAAATTTGTTTAGGAAATCGCTAAAGACATATGCTACCTGGGGCTAATGGTGACATATAAGATGAAAGACTGAAATGTTTAGAAAGATAGCAGAAAAAATTGATTCTGTAGCAGGGTAGGAATTTAGGGAGTAATGGGGATAAATGGCGTTTGTCGGTAAAATGCGACACAAGTTATCTTATGTAGCTGCTATTCCCGCAGCCAGCATACACTACGATTTCTGGAGCAGCTGTTATCCTTGCTATTCTTCCGATATTCCTGCTCACCTGCCGATATTCACGCTCACCTGCCGATATTCACGCTCACCTGCCGATATTCCTGCTCACCTGCCGATGTTCACGCTCACCTGCTGATATTTCTGCTCACCTGCCGATATTCCTGCTCACCTGCCGATATTCCTGCTCACCTGCTGATATTCCTGCTCACCTGCCGAGCATCATCTCCCCAGGATGTCTCTGTATATACGGGCTGTTAGTATGAAAGTAAAATTTTTCTGTCTCCTCGGCTTGATGTTTACGTCGCAGTTTATATCAAATACGTATTAAGATCCTACCGTTGAAAAAGTAAAGTTCTAAACGTCCTATCCTGTAATCGTTCGTCTTTTGAGCCAAACGTTTATTAGCAGTAAGGATTACGAATACCCAAAAAGAAATATCCGAACTAATACAAATTCTAATTGAAGAATTCATAGTTCGGATTTTTCGTCGACTTAAATCCTTTTTCCCAGCCACTTTTATTGGGTAGTAACAGTGGGCCGTGTCTCTTGATCAAATAGAACAACCAAATTTATTTATCCAGTTGGACGCTTACTCTAATACTCCCCTTTAATCACAAAAAACGAGCCCCGGATTGTCCCAGCCAGTTTAGACTTCTGCCTAGCAAACTTAAACTTTCCTTCTAACTCCTCTGGTACTTCCATCCCATCAGAAAGCTTAAAGCCAACAGCTCGCTTCTTGGGGTTATCAATCGTATACATGACGTTGACTCCTAGACCATCCTCATAAAAGACGTAGGCAAATTTGATATTTTCCACTTGAAAACGCGATGTTTCTAAAGGTTTTGTCGCAAATTCAATACCACGTTCTTCGTTCAAAATTTGGTTCACATAATCAAGGGTCTCCTGGCTTTTGCTAGCTGGTACAACCGTAAATTCATTCTTGTATTTGTTCATAAAGTAACGGGCTTCATTAGCACGTAAACCAGCAAGTGATTCGGCTACAGGTGAAGATTCTAAACCAACAGTAGACACATTTTTAAAATCAACGATATAAGACATTTTCATTCCTCCTTTAATCTTGGTTTAGCTCCATCTTCTAGAAGCTGTCGACATAAGCAAGGCACACTTCAAGTGCCAAAACCATGCACTTTCCGGTCCTTTGTTTATGCGTCCACTTCTAAACAGTCGCCTCCGCTTTTCTCTTTATTTCCTAACAACTGGAATCCATATTTCACCATATACGAAGCCGTTTCGCTGCCCCATCTCAACCGTTGTATTTGGCCCTCCTACATAGGCGAAATCCTTTGCTTCTGGCAGGACCTGACCAAAGGCAATGCCAGTAAGCTTATTACTCAATTCATCAGCGGTCTTCTCTTCCCCTTTAACAACTAAGTATTCCCCTTTTGGAAATTGGATAACCCTTGATGCTTCTGGTACTGTTTCCTCTGTCATGACACCAGCATAATGCATCATCTTGTTATTCACCGCTTCGTTTACGGCAAAAATGTAGTCATTTGCAGCTGCGTCTTTTAACGTGTCGAGCCGTCCATCCTGTTCGACAGTGCCCCAAAAGTCTGCCTTTTCCTTGTTTATGCCAGCAAAGTCTGTGTAGTCACTCTTTAGCTCCGTTCCAATACCTACAACGGTAAAGCTTTCTTTTTCCTCTAAGTTATAATCTGCCATGTTCAAAACCTTCCTTTTTTTAGAATTGACCAAATGATTTGTCTTTTCATTTGATACGTTTATAATAACCTTAAATCATGTCAAAAAATGATACTGTTTAGGAGGATCCAATGAAAAAAGTTCAACGGATTAATATTATCATGCGTTATATTAATAACCGCGCCCACTTTACAATTTCTGAAATTATGCGGGAATTTAATATCTCTCGTTCAACAGCTATTAGAGATATTAGGGAAATTGAAGCCATGGGAATGCCACTTGTCGCTGAAGTTGGAAGGGATGGGGGTTATTTTGTCATGAACAACTCTGTCCTGCCCACTGTTCGCTTTACGGATAATGAGATCAAGGCTCTTTTTATTGCTTTTATGGCCACAAGAAACCAACAGCTACCATATCTAAAGAGTCGTCATTCGCTTACCGAAAAATTACTAGGACTCATCTCGGAAAACCAGCAGGATGACCTTGTTCTTTTAAATCAAATCCTGCTTTTTGAAGGGACTAACCCGAATAATCCCGACCTACTTGATCTGTCAGACCTGCCCCATCCTATATTAGACAAACTCATCCAAATCCTTCTTTCGGACAGCTATTTATGGATTACCATTAAAGAAGAGAAGGAAAAAAAGTCTTATCCAATTTATCTCTTGCACCTTTATCGTGAAAAAAGCTTTTGGCTGATTGAAGGCTTTGACTTACAGGATGAGAAGAAGAAGGCTTTCCCTGTCGACAATCTCACCAATGTCAAACCATACCCAACGAAAAAAAGATTAAGCAGGAAAAAGATTTTAGAAAAACTAAATAAGCAGGAAGAAGTAATGAACCTTGTCCTTGAACTTGGTCCCAGGGCGATTGTGCAGTTCAAAAAATACCATCCTTTAACGGTTTCATTATCCTATACAAATCCTTACCAGACCACAGCTATTCTAAAGACTTTTATCAATGTAAATAATCCCGAAGAATTGACCGAAATAACAAATTGGCTCCTTTTCCTAGGTAAAGATATCAAGGTCAGGGAAGTGCCGAAAGAAGTCTTAGAAGGTTTACAGGAGAGATTAGGCTTATACTGTCCATAAGCAGTGCCAGTACCCAAATAATTTTGAGCTTGCTTGGCTAGTTACCCCCTTATTTCAGCATAACCAGAAAAATAAGTAATTGTGAATGTTTGAAATCATTTTAAAGGGTAATAGCTATTTTTATCAGTACTGTTTTTTTATTCAACGTTAATTTTAAAAGATAAAAAAAGCCTATATTCTGTATTTTTAGCGCAGAATTAGGCCTATACCCTTCTAAAAACGCGATCTATTGCTGTAATTATTTTTCAGTTGCTATATTTCCCATTGAAATAGAAATTCTATTCCAACTGTTAATTTGATTGATTATCAGAACAAGGTCAACATACTGTTTCTCGTCATAATGTTCACGCACTCGTTGATAAAGCTCATCTGGAACGCGTTTTGTCGGGATTAATGTCACATGCTCCGCCAATTCTAAGGCTACTTTTTCTGCCTCTGTATAAAATTCACACTCTTGCCAAGCACTAACACAGGATATTCTTTGTTCTGTTTCACCCATTTTTCGTGCATCTGCTGTATGCATATTCAAACAAAATGCACAGCTGTTAATTTGAGAAACACGAATTTTAATAAGCTCACGAAGTTTTCGTTTGATTGCCGTTGTTTTCGTGTATTTTTCCATATCCATCATAATTTTCATACCTTCAGATGCAATTTCATAGTAAGAAAATCTTTGACTCATAAAGCAAGACTCCTTTGATTTAGTTTAAGATAATTATATCCTTACAAGAACATCGATACATAAGTATTTGCTCCGGAATCTGGACCGTTCGTATTAGAAGAACATCATCCAGCCATTATCCTGCATGACATTACCATGCGTCGCAAAGAATTTTCCCATAATAAAATTTCACTTTTGGACGTTCTTCCAATCTTTTCTTGATAAGATTGATATAATTATTTTATTAATAATTCATATTGTAATATCTGAAATAAAATCAGTTTTCGTTGCTTCGTATATTAATCACAATAAAACGTCTCGATATCAATTTAAACAGAGTGAAGTCTTATCTATAATTACATTGGAGGTGAATAAACGATGTTGAAGAAGAACCCTGTTACAGTAATAATAATTATTTGTCTCATTATTGCCGGCCTCATTGATCTTAAAAATAGAGGATTATTTTTTCGACTATTGCCTACTACCATTCAAGATTATCTAGTTGACAAAGGGATAACAAAAAATGGTGATTGACCGGGTGATTTGTATCCATTCAAATACGAAGTTCATAACATTCCCTTATGAACTCCGTATCCAACTAACTTTACTAATGCCCAGTAATCTCAAATTATAGGTTGAATATTTAAACTATTACATATATTATTGACTTAATTCTAACGGAGTGAGGTGTTAACTACGAGGGGAATTGGAAGAAACGAGACTATAAACGTTGAAACCACTGTTCAAATGGCAGCGGATGACCATCACTTCCAGATAGTAACCTTACGATAGCTGCCAAGTTTGCGAAGTCTAGTCAAAAGAGCACAAAAATAAACTGTAAAGAAGGGATCTTATGCAAAAAATAGTTCCGCATTTGTGGTACGACAAGGAAGCAAAAGAAGCTGCGCAGTTTTACATTGGTCTATTTGAGAATTCAAAACTATTAAATGTGACAGTTATTGACGATACCCCATCTGGTGATTCAGAAATCGTAAGCTTTGAACTCGCTGGTCAGGAATTCCAAGCAATAAGTGCAGGGCCCCATTTCAAATTCAATCCTACCATTTCGTTGATGGTAGCTTGCGAGACCGTGGAGGAAGTAAATACCAAGTGGAAGGCATTAGTAGACGGAGGAACGGAATTGATGCCGTTAGGGGAATATCCTTTTAATAAGTGGTATGGATGGGTCCAGGATAAATATGGTCTGTCTTGGCAGTTAATGCTTGTAGATGAAGATCAGGCTTCACAAAAAATCACCCCAAATATGCTTTTTTCAGGTGAATCATGTGGAATGACCGAGGATGCAATAACGTTCTACACAGACATATTTGATGACGCAAGAATTGGGGTTGTCAGCAAATATGAAGCTGGAGAATCCCAGTCATCAAAGGCAAAAGTAAAATATGCTTCCTTTAATCTTTGTGGCATGGATTTTTCAGCGATGGATAATGGGATGGATGTCGACTTTAATTTTAATGAAGCATTTTCGCTAATCGTAAATTGCAAAGACCAGGAAGAGATAGATTACTTCTGGGACAAGCTTTCTGCAGTGCCTGAAGCTGAACAATGTGGTTGGGTAAAAGATAAGTTTGGTGTTTCTTGGCAGGTCGTTCCAGATAACATAGAAGAGGTATTGTTCAAAGGATCAAAGGATGAATCCCGTCGAGCTACTGAAGCAATGCTGAAAATGAAGAAGATTGATATCAGCGCATTGGAAAATGCTCGTTTGATAAAATGATATAGATAGATTTACAAAATCACTATTCCTGGTATGGGGATTACGTATGAAAAACAACTTTTCATTAGATTGGTGTTACATGTTATAAAGCGATGTGGCAAAATTAATCGGATAAATATTAAAAATAAAGCCTTCACTCCTGAAAAATATAGAGTGAAGGCTTTATTTTTGGACCCATATTATAGCTCTAGAACTTATTTTTATAGATTTTCTGCAACAACGAATAGGTAATAGACTAATCCAGTTTGTTGTTTTTCCAATATGTCTCTATGAAAGTCATCTTGTAGGAAAAATGTTGTTTGATTTATGAAATCCTCTTTGTTAGTAACATTTCCATTCTTATTTAAAAATTTAAGATGCTTACGGGCAACTTCCTTGACCCTAGAATCGTTATACTTTACGCCTGTTCTTAAAAATGCAGCCATTGTGTCTGTAAAGTTTTGTGACTCAATTGCCATCACATTCATTTTATCAACATCGATATCATCAAGGTTTAGATCAACATTATATGCATCTTTTAAATGAGTGATTTGCTCTTCTAATGCATTTTTCCATTCATCCTCTGTATCCAGTCCTTTGAACATTAACTTATTATCCATATTCTCACCTTTTCTTGTGTAATCTATCGAGTTTTTTATTGTGTGAATTAATTGTTGATACCTTTCAATTTTCCACGCAAATAATTCTTCTTGCTTCTTTAAAGTGGCTACCCTGTTGGAATCCTCATCCAATAATTGTTTTATTTCTAATAATGGAATGTCTAGTTCTTTATAAAAGAGAATTTCTTGTAGCCTTTTTAATTCAGCCATCCCATAATAGCGGTATCCGGATTCATTCACCTCGGAAGGTAAAAGTAAGCCAATTTTGTGGTAATGGTACAAAGTCTTAATGGAAACGCCAGCGATAGTTGACATATCCTTAACCGTTATTTTCATGATATCCTCCTTTCATCATTTACTATGAGGTCTTACCTAAAGTTAGAGTCAATATCTTTTATAAAATTTTTATCCAATTTTATTCCGCTTAATCAATAAAACGTTATCAACGCTAGGTGGACCCGAAAGAAGTAAAGAGTCGGTGATAATATATAAAGTAGCGTGTAGGAAGTAGATAGGAAAAATAGGGATATTAGAAGCTTTTACTGAAGGAAAAACGAATAGAAGTATCCTTATTTTCATTGAAAAAGGATACTTCTATTTATTTTCTCTTATTTAGTAGTATTTTTACTTAAATCCACTTGATAACATCATCAAATGGCCTTCGTGTTTTCGGTCGAGGGTCATTAATACGATAACCAAAGGCTGCCATAACAGATATACTGAAATGCCCATTTTCCAGTAACCCTTCTTCATCTAGCAGCTGATTCATTTTTTCAATGCTAAATCCTTCAATAGGACAGGAATCGATTCCAATTTGAGCAGCAGCAGTCATCATATTAGCAAGAGCTACGTAGGTTTGTTTAGATGCCCAATCGTATAAGGGGCGGTCTCCATCGAGCAAATTAAAATCATCTCGTTGAAACTCTTCCACCCGTTCTAAAAACTTCCCTAAAAGTTCTTCTGGAAACTGGGATACATCCCTTAAATGGTTCTTTAAGTAGTCAGAATTATATATAGTGTCAAGTTTCGTTCTAGCCAAGATAATCAAAAAATGACTTGCTTCTGGAAGCTTGCTAAACGCTCCCCATGATGTGTGTTTTATTTTTTCACGTAATTCAGGGTTTTGAACAACAACAAAGCGCCATGGTTCAAATCCAAACGAGCTGGGTGATAATCGTCCAGTTTCTAAAATAAAGTGAAAGTCGTCATCGGAGATTTTTTTATCCGGGTCAAATTCCTTCGTGGCATGTCTAAAATAAAAGGCATCCATAATTTCCTGTTTCAAACTATCTGTATTACGCAATTGAATCACTCCGTTTATTATTTTGTACGTATTGTAACGATGATAATTTTCTTATATGTATTAGTATAATCTATTTGAATTTATCTAGCAGTTTTTATGATTGTTGAAGAATAATCCTCGTTGTATTAGGAGATCATTTAAGGATGTAATTAATTTAATACCAGCTGAATCGCGGCAATTGTTAGAGAGTCTTATCCTCAAGTAAGACAGGTACATGATTTTAACGAGATTACTGATGACTTCTTGAAAATAATCGTTCACGACCTGTTATTCAGATGCATGGAAAGTCAAAAGAGGAAGATGGGGCATAAGACTATTATTCATATGCAGTCTTTACAATAATCTGCACATATAATCAGGGTGGTTCCAATAGAAAAGGAGCCACCTCACAGACAGATCACTTTCTATGAAAAACCAAATTGTATATCTAGCTTCGAGTGAACGAATCATTTTGATCTTGCATAAGCTTATATATCTTACGTGCGGTGTTGACGTTTCTTACCGTAACCTGTTTGTATAGCTTTGATCCAACGATTTTTGAAATTCCGCTTTTGGTTACATTAATTTTGTCAACAGACCATAGAATCGCACCGGGGACATATTTCACTGTGTCAATAGTTGGTTTGATGGTTAAATCCATAAGTACTGATTCATCATCCACTTCGTCCCATAAAAACATGACATCACTTTTCATATCTTTGTCATTTTTCCATGTGTAAGGAATAGCGTTAATAATTCTGCTAACATCATCAAAACTGCGAACTACTACTTTAATTTGTAAGCCAAAATCACGATGGATAGCTTCTTCCAGAATACGTTGCAAATCTGTTTTTGAAGGTCTCTTGTACGAGAAAATAATATTGCCTGTATTGATGTATGTTACCACATCATTCATCCCTGCTTTTTCAAAAGTTTGTTTAAGCAGCTTCATGTCAATTTTATTATTTCCACCAACATTAATTCCCCGAAGAAGAGCGACATAAACCATAAACATCCTCCTTTAGCTTTTAAACGTATTAATTGTATACTAGCACCCAATCGTATACGTGTACAGCAGCCGGGACAGGGGGTCAGGTCCACTGTCCCAGAATTAGCTGCGGGACGAGGGGACTGACCCCCTGTCCCACAGAGGGGCTTAACGAGATTGATATAGATTAGAATCTTTATCTCATCTTTACATCGTTATGATATTCTTTCATAAAGACTAACCTTTTTGACATTGTGAGGGAGAAAAATGCAAAAAACTATTTTAATTGTAGAAGATGAAGACATTTTACGTGAAATAATTAAAGACTATTTATTAAACGCTGGATATGAAGTTTTAGAAGCGGTTGATGGAAATGAAGCTTTGGCCAAATTTGAAGAACAGGAAGTACATTTAATTATTTTGGATATCATGCTGCCGGAGTTAGACGGGTGGTCAGTTTGCAGACGAATCCGCAAAACATCCAATGTGCCTATTATTATGCTGACAGCTCGTGCAGATGAAGACGATACGTTAATGGGTTTCGAATTAGGTGCTGATGATTATGTTACAAAACCATACAGTCCGCCAATTTTGCTGGCAAGGGTAAAACGATTAATGGATAGCCGATATTCTCATGCAGGTAAGTTATCTGATGAGGATACCTTGATTAGCAGCGGTATCCATGTCCAAATCCCTTCACGTACAGTGACTATAGATGGAGAAAATATAAGTTTGACACATACAGAGTTTGAAATATTAGTCTATTTAATGCAAAATCAAGGGATTATTATCACGAGAGAACAACTCATCACTAAAATTTGGGGTTATGAATTTGCTGGTGATGATCGTACAATCAATAGTCATATTCGTAATTTGCGTTATAAATTGGGTGACAAAGCAAATCATATTGTAACGGTTATCCGATCTGGCTATAAATTTGAGGGAAACGTATGAAAATAGGAATTGTAGCAAAGTTATTTATACTAACAACATTATTATGTATGCTCATTTTGGCAACGATGTATATTGGACAAACCATATTTTTCAAGCAATATTATGCAAATCAAAAAGTAGATGAAATAAATACGAGCATTCAATCCTTTAAGAAAGCGTACCTAAAGGCTGAAGGAGACGTATCAGCTATTAAAAAGCTGCAACAGGATTTCTACCAGGAAAATCAGACGTGGATTACAAATTTAGATAGTACAGGAACAATCCAATATGCAGATGATTTTTCTGTAACCATTCATCTAGATCGTTCTCGAAATAAGGATTTCTCTGATCGTGACATTACCATCCCCCTATACAGCTTCACTGGTTTAGAAGATATAGAAAGGCTAAGGTTTAATTTAGAAGAGGGAAAGCGTATTTTTATTGATGGAATCATAAAGGATGATACATTTATCCCAGCTATTGTAATGAGTGAAAACAGGAGTAATGTATTAGAGAATAAGCTGCTATCAGAAAAAATATATGGCAAGCAAGCTCCAATAGAGAGTAAGCAGCCATCTGAAACGTTAGATAGCAAACAAGCTGCCATAGAACCAGAACCTTCTCCTAAAGATAGCTTACAGAGATATTTAACGGGGCAAATTAAGAAATTACAATTACCAGTCGGTGCCACAAGCTCAAATATTTATACAAATCGTCTGTTTATAGAAAGAATAAAACAATTCCAGGTAAACCTGCTAGTAAATGAAAATCATACTAGCACTGCTGAAACAATAGACTATGAGCAAAATAACATCAAATACAAACTATTTATTAGACCCATCAAAGATACGAATGGTGAAACTACTTATATTTATGCTATGACATCATTACAACCAGTTGATGAAGCTGTACAAATGCTAGAAGATTATTATGTATACTTAATCCTATTTGTACTCCTTCTTGTCGTTCTAGCTTCATTTTATTATTCAAAAAAGATCGCTAAACCATTGCTGCAAGTAAACGATACGACAAACAAAATTGCAAACCTGGATTTTTCAGAGACAATACCGATTACATCTAAAGACGAAATTGGTACTCTATCACACAATATTAATACACTCTCACATACGTTGCATTCGTATATTAATCAGCTGCAGCAGGATATAGAGAAGGAAAAACAACTGGAAAATACTCGTAAAGAATTTATTTCCGGTGTTTCACACGAATTAAAGACGCCTCTAAGTATCATGAAGAGCTGTATCTCCATTTTGCAGGATGGGGTCGCTAGTAATAAAAAAGATTATTATTTTAAAGCAATGGCAAATGAAGTAGATAAAATGGATATGCTCATTGTCGATATGCTCGAGTTGGCAAAATTTGAGTCTGGTACGTATAAAATGAAAATGGATGACTTTTCTATTGATCAGGTCATTGAGTATATATGTGAACAATTAACATTAGACATAACCAATAAGCAATTACATGTTCAGAAACATCTTTCCAGGATTAAGGTAGTTGCCAATCAACATCGTATTGAACAGGTTATTACGAACTTTATTACCAACGCAATTCGTTACACACCAGAAAATAAAACGATTATGATTTCCACAATAGAAGAGCAGGATCGTGTAAAGGTATGTGTGGAAAATCAAGGAGCGCATATCCCACAGGAACAGTTAGAGAAAATATGGGATCGTTTTTATCGTGGAGATACGTCTCGCAGGCGTTCGAAAGGTGGGACGGGACTGGGGCTCGCTATTTCAAAGAATATTTTAGAGCTTCACGATTCGCAGTATGGTGTAACGAATACGGAAGATGGTGTGCTGTTTTTCTTCTATTTGGACAAAAAAGAGTAGAGATTTGTTTAAGAAACTTTTTCATCCGTGATAATGGAACTTTTAATTTGTTTGAGCCATTCGTTCAACGTCCTTTATTGAAGACATTGAACGGATGGTTTTTTTGTATGCCATGTTTATAGAGATAATTAATTCTGCTTACAATGCCATTTATAATTCTTTAAATGATATCAATTTCATCTTTACCTCATCTTTATCTTCCTCTATTAATCTTAAACAGTATAAAGATGCTTTAAAAAGAAGGGAAAGATTAACTATGGCTTTACAGCGGAAGAATTGGTTAAATATAGCCGTCGTCTTGATGTTTTATAGCAGCCTTAAACGATTGCAAAATAGAAAGAAGGCGAAAGTATGAAAAACAATAAGTTGTATATTGTTTTGCTCTTATTTTTAATTTTACTATTAGCGGTTTGCATTATCATCCCCATCAACCATAAGGGTAATCAACATAAAGATGAAAACAGTAACACCACGTTTAAGGTTGTAATTGATCCGGGGCATGGCGGTAAAGATAACGGTGCGACAGGCGCCAGCGGAAAGTATGAAAAGAATTTTACGTTAAGTCTATCGAAAAAAGTGAAAAAACGGTTGGAGCAGGAACCTGGAATACAGGTTTTTATGACAAGAACGGATGATAGCTTTATTTCGCAGGAAAGCAGGTACAGACCTAAATATGCTAACAAACTAAATGCGGATATATATGTATCTATTCACGGAAACACGTTTTCCAATCCTGATGTTTCAGGCACGGAAACATTTTATTATCACAATAACTCCCGCCTTTTAGCTAATATCTTACAGAAGCATGTTGTTGATGCCACAGGATTCAATGATAGGGGAACAAAGATGAAAAATCTATTTGTTGTAAAGGATACGGAAATGCCATCAGCTTTGATAGAAGTAGGTTATCTGACGAATCCTCGAGATGAGTCCAAAATGTTGACTGACGATTTTCAAAATCGTATTGCAGCATCAATTGTTGAAGGAATTAAAGAATACCAAGGGGAATCGGCAAAAAACGGTATTTTGGATTGGATATTTTAAATGTCTGACCAATAGCCAATACAGAAAGTGGGTATGTCCCTCCTTTCATTTTCAAAATTATCCTTACAGTAAAGCCATCCAATTTTATGACGCTATATGTCATGAATATGGATGGTTTTTTATTATTTTTACAATCTTTAGCTTACATCCATTTCATCTTCATCTCTTCTTTATCTCATTGTACTAATCTATCACCTAGCATGAAATGAAATAGAATAGAGGTCTTTACATGAACAAGCTTAAACTATTTATTTTCCTTGCCAGTTTGGTAATTATTTATGCCTGTCAAAGTAATTTTGACCATGGCGAGGGTGGATCAAAGGAGAAGCAGTCAATTGCTGCAGATCATAAGACAGAGTCAGAGTCTGCACCTGGCAGCAAAACATCTGAGATAAATCCAAAATATAAAGATTTACCAGATTCTAAAAAAACGGAATCTGAGGAATCCAAAACGAATAATGAGTTGGTTTCCCAAAAGACTGTCTACCTAACCTTTGATGACGGGCCCACTTCAGCAACGACAGATATTTTAGACACGTTAAACCATTTTAATGCCAAAGCAACATTTTTCATGCTGGAGCCTTCCATGAGGGAATTGCCGGAAGTTGTAAACAAAATTGCAGAGGAAGGACATGCCGTGGGTTTGCATGGTGTGACTCACAACCTATACAAATTTTATAAAACGGAACAATCCGCTCTGGAGGAAATGACCACCGCTCAGCAGGCACTTCAATCTATTACAGGGATTCAATCCAATCTAATTCGGACACCTTATGGCAGTGTTCCTTATTTAACCGAATCATATCGGGAGGTTTTAGATAGCAATGGATTTAAATTGTGGGATTGGAATGTTGACAGTAGTGATTGGTCTTTATCAAATGACGAATATGTAGATACGGTTATTGGACAAATAGAAGAGCTAGTTAATGCAGGGGTGGCACCTATTATTCTAATGCATGATAGAGCAAATACAGCTGACCATTTGTCTACGCTTCTAACCTATCTGTCAGATCATGGATTTCAGACAAAAAGAATTGAAGAGAGCACACAACCATATAACTTCAACTGTTATCAGCGTTGTCATCGACTATCTTCAAAGGAGTAGATAAACAAGTATTAAGGGAGAGAGTTAAATGAAGAAGAGGATTCGAATTTCCACATTTGGTATATTGGTAATTTTACTTTTAATAGCGGTTAGTTTACTAGTTGATCAGAAACCTTCTGCCTCTAATTCAGAGGAAAATAAATCGCAATCCAAAAATGAGCAACTTATAAGTAACCAAGCAGATGATAAAAGTTCAAAGGGTGATACAGCCGATGACCTGTATAAAGTAGTGATTGATCCGGGACATGGTGGTAATGATCCCGGTTCTATTGGTGCCAGTGGTTCATATGAAAAGGACTTCACGTTAAGCCTTGCGACGAAGGTCTACCAATTATTGAAGCAAATACCGCAAATAGACGTTTATATGACAAGAGATGAAGATGTTTTTCTCTCTGCTGAGGCTCGAGTACGACCAAAATTTGCGAATGATCTAGGCGCAGATTTATACATTTCTATACATGCAAATACGTTTACGGATCCATCTGTATCTGGTACAGAAACCTATTATTACAATCAGAATTCTTTATCTTTGGCAAACATTATACACAAACATGTTGCTGAGGCTACGGGTTTTAGAAATCGCGGGGTAAAAAAAGAAAACTATTTTGTTTTAAAAGATACTACCATGCCGGCAACCTTGCTGGAAATAGGTTATATAACGAATCCAAAAGATGAGAAAATGATGTTAACAGACCAATTTCAAGAGTCTGTTGCTACATCTATTAAAAACGGTGTAAAAGAGTATTTGGAAATAGACTGACAGAAATACATTCTTATACAAAACGAAAGCCACTATTTTGGAAAATATCTTGGTTTTGTGGATTGGATTGATAAAGCAGATTATAATAGGGTGCCTGAAGTCCTGATTGTGTCATTGCACTTCAGGATGTCAGGCACTTTTAGTTGGAGTGCTTCTTGTTCTAAATATTAATGGTGTTATTCTGCTCCCACCGAGTAATGAAGCAAGAGAACCTCCCTATGCTTCCAATTTCCGATAAACAAGCGCTAGCACTAGAGATGGAATGGAACAGACAATCATCCCAATAAAGGCGTATCTTGGTTCAATTTCAAATAAATAGCCGCCCAAAATGGTGAACACGGCCGTTCCCCAGCTGAGTGCTAATGCTGAATACATACCCTGTGCTGCTGGTATTTGTTTAGGCTGAGTGTTATTAGTTAAATATTTCATAAAGGCATAGTGTCCCATTGCAAACGAGCATGCATGCAACGTTTGCGACATGCAGAATACGATAACGTTTGGAAAGGTAAATACCATTATCCATCTTACAGTTGATCCAAGTGCAGACAAAGCAAGTAAAGAACCAGCCGAAAATCGATGGAACACCCGGTCTGCAATCGAAAAGAAAATGATTTCTGCAAGTACTGCAATATTCAGAATTACGCCAATTAAATATTTCGAGGTATCTATTTCCTGTAAGAATAGATAGCCATAATTGTAATAGGAGGCATGTGCCGACTGCAATAAAATGACAATAAGCAGTACTATGCCAAAGTGTTTGATGCGAAATAGCTTTAACATTCCTGCTTTTTCTGTTTTATGCTTTTGCGGTTTTTCAGATAATACGAAAGGTGCACGCATAAAACCAAGACACACGAATACGATTATACCTAGCAGCAGCGCCCATAAAATCACCTCGTCACCAAGCATTCCAGTAAAGACGGTTAAAACCATGCCAGCAGCGACAAATCCGATGGAGCCCCACTGACGGCTTCTTCCATAATGGTTTAATTCTTTATTTTGCATAAGGATACCAGCAGCACTATCTAAAGCAGGCATCAATGCCGGATAAGCCAAATGCAATAATAATGTGGCGATAAGCAGGCTGGCAAAGGAACTTGCTGGAATATAGCACAGAATCGCAATCAGTGTACCTATTCCTACTCCATTAAGTATAGTTTTACTGCTGAATTTCCCTGACAAATATGGAAATGCAACTAATGTAGAAAGCCCCCTTGCAACCAAGCCTAAGCTCATAATCAAACTAGCTTCCGAAACGGTAATCCCTTTTGTATGAATCATCCACCCCGTCCAATAGGGGAGAAAAATGCCCCATGTCATAAAAAAACTAAAAAACTGTGTACTCATCCAGCGTTGTGTGTTCATTCTGTATCCCCCTCATTGATAGCATGATATCATGGGAATAGGTAGGAAAAATATGAGATATCTCCTATTTTTGAGGTGAACTATGGAAAAATATCAAGGTGAGAAAAAGCGGCTATATATGAAAGAGAACTCTATTGCACATTTATTTTCCTTTCCGGCTGAAAAGTATGTGGAAGTGCATGAATACCAACGCGATGATTGGATTATTCAGGAAGGTATGAGACCAGCGTTTCTATTTTATGTTATAGAAGGAAAAGCAAAAATATATATAACCCATCAAAACGGGAAAGTATCCTTAATTAATTTTATCAATGAAAATGAATACATTGGAGAAATGGAATTACTACATGATGTATACTATACAAAAGGAATTCAAGCTCTAACAAAGACTGTTTGTATTGCATTTCCAATTCATTACTACCGTACGCAATTGCTCGAGGATACAAAATTTCTGATCGAATTAACCAAGTTTTTAAGTGTAAAGGCAACACTTATGGCAGCAAAGTATTCACAAAGTCTAGCATTTCCGCTTGAAAACCGGCTTGCAGATTTCATTTTGCAAACAGCTGATAATGGTGTTTATAAAGAAAAACACGTTGTCGTATGTGACTATTTAGGCGTATCCTATCGTCATTTATTACATGTACTTACACAGTTTTGTGATAAAGGGTACTTACAAAAGGAAGGGCGGAGTTATCGAATTAAACAATGCCACTTTTTGCATGAGCTTGCTGAAATGCTGAAGAATAAGTAACCATTTAAAGCTAATAAAAAACGGAGGGGAAGCGATGGAAAAGGAAAGATTAATTAATCTGTTTGATAAACAGGCAACAAAATATGAAAAAAGAAGGAAACGGCAGTCAGAAAATATGTGGCGCAGGAGAATTTTTCGATCGGTTAGAGGGAAAACACTTGAGGTCGCAGTCGGTGCGGGAATGAATTTCGGTTATTTTCCAAAGTCAATCGATTATACAGGTGTTGATTTTAGCCCTGCAATGCTTGCAAAAGCCAAGGTAGCTGCAAAGGAACAAGCTATAAAGTCGGAGTTTATTTTATCTGAAGTTGAAAGTCTATCATTTCACGAAAATACGTTTGATACTATTGTCTCCTCAGGAACTTTGTGCAGTTATGAAGATCCAGTGAACGTTTTGAATTTATTTAACAAGTGGTGTAAAGACGATGGGGAAATTTTATTATTTGAACATGGACTATTTGAAAATGCTGCATTAAGCTGGATCCAAAAACGATTAAATCCCCTAGTACATAAAAGGATAGGTTGTCATCAAGATCGTGACGTCCTTGAAATAGTGAGGCGGTCTAATGTCAAAGTAGAGAACTATGATAGAAAATTATTAGGATATTTGTATATGATATGGGCTAGACCTAACAAATAATGGACCTTAGGAAGAGACCTGCTTGAGCCGTTTATTTAAATAAGAGAAGGCTTGAAATAAATATATAAAACGTGATATTCTTGATTAGATCAGTATGTAGAGATATTGGTCTTTTTTTATTGACCAAAAATATATGTCTTCATGATACGTCTGCCATCTGAAATATAACTTTTGGAGATGACGAAAATGCATGAAGAAACAAGATTACCCCGAAATGGCAAAGAATTTACATTATTCTTAGCTATCATTTCAATCCTTTCAGTAAATATTATTGCCCCGCTTATTATGGGATTTGAATTTGGATTCCGTAAGCAGACTTATTTCGAAACATTACAGGTTATTCCATTTGTATGGATCTGTGTAATTTTGTTAGTTACACTTGTTGCAAACCCAATTGTTACTAAATTGGTAGCTAAGTTCATTAAGCCTACTGATGGATTTAATGCAAGAGTATTATTTACGATCTTGTTTAGCGTAACCATTTTGTCTATTTTACTGACAATTATCGGAACGTGGATTGGCATGAGAGAAATTAGTTTGGAACCATTCCAAACGTTCTTTTATGATTGGCCAAGGAACTTTTTTATTGCATTTTGGGTTGAAACGCTGATTGCACAGCCAATTGCTAGATTTTCAATGAAAAAATTACATGAAAGTCAGGCTCGTAAAATAGTAAACGCCTAATACATTAGTTTAAAGTCTATATAGCCGATTGATTTTATGTGAAATCAGTTGGCTTTTTGTATTGGTAAGTTTTTGAAAAATAAATAACTAGGAAGAGTGACATTACAATATAGATAAAATTTCATAATATGTATAACCATACCGAAAATTACCAACAATTAACCATCATACATCTATCACGTATTTGTAACAAAATATTTTATTCTATTACTATTAGTGATACACTATTATTAGGTTATTTTTGATCAGAAAAGATGTGCGAATGGGTTACCGCCCTAATTTGCTGTTACATCTGAGCGGGAGCTCCTGCATCCTTTCTGTAAATCTTAATGGACAAGAAGGATGGAAAACATGAGTAACAAACATACTACAACAGATGTTATCCTAATTGGTGCTGGAATCATGAGTGCGACATTGGGATCATTTTTAAAAGAATTGGCACCAGATTGGAAAATTACCATTTTTGAAAAACTTGATAAGGCAGGGGAGGAAAGCTCTAACGAATGGAATAATGCTGGAACTGGACATTCTGCACTATGCGAGCTTAATTACACTCCTGAACAGCCAGATGGGTCTATAGATATTACAAAAGCACTAAAAATAAACGAACAGTTTCAGCTTTCCAGGCAGTTTTGGTCTTATCTTGTAAACAGCAACCAGCTAGACAATCCAAATGACTTTATTATGCCACTGCCTCACATGAGTTTGGTGCACGGGGAAGATAATGTAACATTTTTGAAAAAGCGGTTTGAAGCACTGTCAAACAATCCTCTTTTTGAGGGGATGGAATTTTCCGATGATCCGGAAACATTAATGGAATGGATTCCGCTAATTATGAATGAACGATCAGTAGATCAGCCGATCGCAGCAACAAAGATCGACTCTGGAACAGATGTTAACTTTGGAGCGCTAACGCGTAAATTGTTAGACCATTTAAAGAGTCAAGATGTTACGATAAATTATAATCATACAGTGGATGATATAAATCGTACTGAAGATGGATCATGGGAATTAAAGGTACGAAACTTTGAAGACGGTACGCTCGAATACCATACAGCAAAATTTGTTTTTGTTGGTGCAGGTGGAGGAGCGCTGCCTTTACTGCAAAAAACCGGTATACCGGAATCGAAGCATATTGGCGGATTCCCGGTAAGCGGGTTATTTATGGTGTGCAATAATCCGGATGTTGTAGCCGAGCACAATGCGAAGGTATACGGCAAGGCCAAGGTCGGTGCACCACCAATGTCTGTTCCGCACCTTGACACGAGATTTCTAGGCGATAAGAAATCGTTGCTATTTGGACCATATGCCGGCTTTTCACCGAAATTTTTAAAGAATGGATCATTGTTTGATTTACTTGGTTCTGTAAAGCCGAATAATCTTTTAACGATGCTTGCCGCAGGTGTGAAAAATGTTTCTTTGACTAAGTACCTGATCGAGCAAGTTTTACAGTCGAAAGAAAAACGTATGGAAGAATTACGTGAATTTATCCCAAATGCTAAAAGCGAGGATTGGGATTTAGTAGTAGCAGGTCAACGTGTACAGGTAATTAAAGATACGGAGAACGGCGGAAAAGGTACCCTTCAATTTGGTACGGAAGTTGTTAGTGGAGCTGAGGGCTCGATTGCAGCATTGCTCGGTGCTTCTCCAGGTGCCTCAACCGCTGTTCACGTTATGCTTGAGGTAATTGAAAAATGCTTCCCGCAACATGTAAAAGAATGGGAACCGAAAATAAAGGAAATGATTCCTTCTTACGGTAAGTCACTTAAGGATAACCCAGAGCTCATCCATAAAATTCAAACAGAAACAGCACATGCACTGGGTTTAGTGAGTCAACAAGAAGAAAACTCAGAAGAAAACACCAGTGTGTTACAGGAAGCATAAACTGCCATTCGCAGTTTATGCTTTTTTTATAGGACAGGTGGGACACGGGGTCAGTCCCGCTGTCCCAGTTTTATTTTGAAATAATTCTTCAAAAAAATCGTATCTTTTTACCTAAACCACTCGTTATAATAATGAACTTATTATAAAGGAGTGAAAGAATGGGAAACGATCTAATCAGTGGAATAGGTATTTTTATTCCGGTTACGGATTTGGAAAAATCAACGGATTGGTATAGAAAAATGCTGGGATTTGAAGTATTACATAGGGATGCACCAAAAGCCAATGTGCTAAAAATCTGGAATGGTATTGTTGTGTTTTGTCTCGTTAAATCAAATGATATTGTTCAGCCAGAATTTCCGAAAAATAATTACAATGTCGATCATCACATGAATTTCCACACAGATGATATTCACGTAATCCATCAAAGCCTGCTAGAAAAAGGCGCGGATATTGGTGATATTCATGCATTTGATGGAATGAAAGGCTTCCCATTATACGATCCAGATGGAAATCGTTTTAGTGTGATTGAGTAGGGATTAGGAGCGGGACACGGGGACTGACCCTTTGTCCCGCCGTGAAAAAATATAAAGGGAGTGTAGTTTTAATGGCTGTTGAACAAACGAATGAGGCTAAAGTGATGTCAAAGAAGGCGTTTCATGCTGTTGGTTTGAAGTGGGAAGGGACCTTTGTGGAGGCAGGTGCAGGTGGTATACGAAAGATTCAAGAGCAGATGCATAAACGTATAGAAGAAGTTTCAAACGTTCTTAACCCTGAAACACTATTGGGCTTGTCTTACCACACTCAACCTAACGGAAAGGGGTTTACGCATTATGCAGTTGTAGAGGTTGAATCAGTAGAAAGTATCCCTGAAGGAATGATTAGTATCAGTGTTCCGACGTTAACCTATGCAACATGTGAACATAAAACAGGACAAAGTATCGAGCAATCCTATAACAACATTTATACATGGATTGAAAAAGAAGGGCTAAAGGAAAACAATGTAGATGATTTAACCCATTTTGAAAAATACCCGATGAGCCAGGATCCATATAATAAGGATCCGGAATTTACAATTATGATCCCAGTAATAAAGTAAATAGAGTTTGGAAGTATCATAAGGAAAATTTTGATACTTCCTTTTTGTTAAAAAGGAATTTTTAGTTGTTTGGCGAAAAAATATAGAAAGTGAATTTTTCGAATGGGGGTAAGCAAAACAATGAACCCTGAACTACTTTGTAGTCAACTACTTATCAAATACCAGGATCAACTTTTAGGATACTGCCATAAGCTTGCAGGTGTTCCGTGGGAAGGTGATGATCTTTTTCAGGAAACAATAATGAAAGCAATAAAAAATAGTGAGCGATGGATTCACTTGAAAAATTCGAAAGCTTACTTATTTAAAATTGCTACGAATACGTGGATTGATATTTGTCGTAATCGAAGTATAGATGTTGATACATATAACGATAATCTACACGGAGAAACTACACCAAGTGATTTTGACCTCTATAGTGCATTAGAAGAATTAGTACACAAACTTCCGATTAGACAGGCTTCAGTCGTATTACTAATAGATGCCTTTGCTTTCTCTATCAAAGAATCTGCAGTAATGCTAGATATGACCTCAGGTGCTGTAAAATCAGCTCTTCATCGTGCAAGAACAACACTAAAGAAAAACTATTATCAAGAGCAGAAATCGAAAAAAGATAATCAGAACTTGACCCAGTTGTTTCTTCATGCCATTAAGCTAGGTAACCCACAGGAAATCGTTTCTATTTATCATGATTTACTGGCAAATGGAATTTCCGTGAAGCGGACATTTGATATGGATGGATACTATTTTGAATTTCAAGACCCTGATGGAAATAAGCTGGCGATATTTCAAAAAAATTAATAGAGTGCGTATCCATTTCGTAATGTTTATCATTTTGAAATGAAAAGATGAAAGGAGTAAATGAGATGAGAATTATTAGTAGAGGGGAAACAAAACTAGTGGGTATCCGGCTAGTTTGTTCTACTATAGAAGAATACCAAGAAAAGATACCATCCATAGTAGAATCCTTACATAATCGATTAGATGAAATTTCCTATAAAGTAAACTCAAATGTATTTATCGGTATCCATATGGTTGATGCAATGGAAGAGCAGGAGGTTATTGGAAATGTGTGGAGGTATCAGAAATAAAGAATGTACCTAATGGGATGGATTCATTCGTTATACCAGCGCAGGAATATGCGACAATAGAACATGATGGCATACCTTGGGATATTCATAAGACATACGGAAAAATGAATCAAGCGATTGAAGCATCAGAATATGAAAGAATTTTTGATGCTTGGACATTAGAAGTGTTTGATCAGACAAAACAAGAAGATGGAATAATTCGGTCTACGTTATATAACCCAATTAGGCTTATTTATAATGCACATTAATTAATTTAAAAAAATAACCGTTACTGCGTAAATAATATAAGGATATCGTATCTAATCATTTACGGTATCCTTGGAAAGTTCAATTAATAGATAGATTTAAATCTTCAATTGAAGAAAAATGAGCTAAGGGAAGTTTTCCTAGCTCATTTCTTATTGTTAGTCTTAAACTGTGTAGTCTCGAATAGTGATGTTGATACTACTCTTAAACCAATCAAAATTACAAATGATAAGATAAACAACAATTGGTATCCCGTTAGTTAGACCATAACAGCAAGAATGAGGATGAAATCGTTACTGTCGCCTTGATAAAATGATATTAAACAAATATTAGGATTAGGAGGCAGGATGATGAAAACTCAAGAATTCAATAGGCTACATAATTCAGAGGATATTTTATTTTTAGGGAATGCATGGGATTTGTTATCATCTTTTACGCTAGAGAAAGTGGGGGTTAAAGCAATTGGGACGACCAGCTGGGGAATTGCTAACTCAGTGCTTACGAAAGTACTAGAATTTAAGGACACGTCACTCTTATATGAAAACTAAGTTAGAAAGGAAGGCGGGGTCACAGGTGGCTGCTATCAATTTTACGTTTGAAGAGATGTGGGAAAAGATTATTGCTTGTGATCATAAATATGATGGATTATTTTTTACAGCTGTGAAAACAACAAAAATTTACTGTCGTCCTTCCTGCAGATCTAGAAAACCAAAAAAAGAAAATGTAGAATTTTATTTTGATATCAATGAAGTAGAAAGTGCAGGGTTTCGTGCATGTAAAAGATGTCAGCCAGAGGTTGAGTATTCACCCAATATTCAGTTAGTAAGAGATACCATCACTTTCTTGGTTAATCATTATAAAAATCATTTGTGTTTAAAAGATATAGCAGATGAAGTTGGTATAAGTCCATTTTACCTTGAACGGATATTTAAAGAGGAAACGGGTGATACCCCTCGTATTTATTTAGAAAAAATACGTGTCGATAAAGCAGCATATCTTCTTAGATCTACTAGCCAAACGAATCTTGAGATATGCTATGGGGTTGGCTTTCAGAGTACCTCCAATTTTTACAAGGTGTTTAGAAGCTGGAATAATTGTTCACCTAGTGAATATCGAAAACGTAATAGGTAAGGAGATTCTGAAATGAATTGGAGTGACCACGAGTCTTTTCTTATAATTTATCCTCATAAGGAATTCAATTTTGATGAATGTTTATTATTCTTAGGCAGGTCCAATCAAGAAGTGCTTCATCAAATTAAAGGAAGAAATTTATATAAATTAATAAAAGTGGATGGAACATTGGTTTTATTTAAAATTGGGTACATTAAAGATTCCATCAATGTTGAATTTCTAAATAAAATTCCATCTTTAGTTACCCGGAAAAAAGTTGCTGCGTATATATGGGAGTGGTTTGATTTAGATACTAATTTAGGGGAATTTTATAAAGCGGTAAGTAAAGATAAAATTTTGAAGAAAATCACTCAAGACTATTATGGTTTACGGATTATTTGTATTCAAGATTTATTTGAAGCTCTTATATGGGCGATTTTAGGACAACAAATCAATTTAACATTTGCTTACACATTAAAGAAACGTTTTGTTGAACGGTTTGGGGAATATCTAACTTTTGATGAAGATACCTTTTGGTTGTTCCCCACATTTGAAAAAATCTCATCTTTGAACGTGAAGGATTTAAGGATACTTCAAATAACTAGTAGGAAAGCTGAATATATCATTGGGCTTGCTAAGGCTATGAAAAATGGTGAATTAACAAAAGAACTATTAAATCAGCAGCAAGATGATCAACAAGTACAAAAATTATTAATGAAACACAGAGGTGTAGGTGCTTGGACTACAGACTATGTTATGATGAAATGTTTACACAATATGGCTTCCTTACCAATAGCAGATGTTGGTCTTCATAATGCCATAAAGCACCAATTAGGTTTAGAGCGTAAACCGACAATAGAAGAAATTGAAAAACTGTCATCAGGTTGGAAAGGATGGCAGGCATACGCTACTTTCTATCTTTGGAGGTCTTTATATGACTAAAATTATCCATAAAGTATATTATCAATCTCCAATAGGTGTATTGGAAATAACCGGCACTAATGAAGCGGTTTTTTCAATACTATTCACAGAACAACAAGAGAACAAAATAGATGATTATCAGGACGAAATTCCTGGGGTTCTAGAAGATTGTAAACAGCAGCTTGATGAATATTTTAAAGGTATTCGAAAAGTATTTACATTTCCATATAAATTTGAAGGTACAGATTTTCAAAAGAAGGTGTGGAACGCTTTAAAGGAAATATCATACGCAGAAATGGGTTCATATAAAGACATAGCTGTTTCTATTGGGAATGAAAAAGCTATTAGAGCAGTAGGCAGTGCAAATGGTAAAAATAAATTAAGCATTGTCATTCCGTGTCATCGAATAATAGGCTCAAATGGAACGTTAACTGGTTATGCAGGAGGTCTATGGAGGAAGGAATGGCTGCTTCAACATGAGAGATCTTTTAGAAAGATAAGTGGGACATAGGGGCCACTCCCCCTGTCCCGCCTATGGTTTTAATTTTAATTTCTTTCCTTCTCTCTTGTTCATATCCGTTAAATGATAATTCCCTTCAACCCAGTCGTCCATTTGGTCATGATACCAATCGCTTTTAAAGTGACCCGCTTGTCCTGGTCCAACAATATGGTAGCCTTTATCCATGTCACTTGTATCAATGACGAATCGCCATGATGCACCGTGATCAACAATTCCTGTTTTGGTATCGTAACTGGCTGCCATCGGGGTAACGCTGCTTCCTCCGACTGGAATTGGATCTTCATTATTGAAAAAGAATGCTAGCACTGGACTCACATCTGATAATGGATGAGGAAACTGTACTTTATGGTAATCCCCCCATTGCCAAGCAGACATGTCATCACCATATTTTGCTGTTAACTGGTTTAGCGTATATTTTAAAGAGGTCTGCAGTATGTTTACTAGTCCGCCATTTTCTTGAATCCAAATGGAATTATTACCACTCCGCAAGATATTGTCTGTCGTTTGTCCACGACTTCCAAATAAATCCATAACATCTTCAGGTATCTCATCTTTATATAAAATTGCCTCTATTTCGTTTAACCAATTTTGAAAAATTAGCGGTTGAGCTGCATCGACTTTATCTACGTAATTCCAATTTTTGAGTAGTTCTAATGCATGTTGCTCAACTGTCGATAGATCTGTCTCTTCTAAAGCATTCACAAAAATCGGCACAAATTCACGTGCTTGTAAATTTGTTTGATCCATTTGCAGATTCTGCATGTCTTCTATTGTAAAATCATC
Organism: Virgibacillus ndiopensis; assembly: GCF_900187325.1. Classification (GTDB taxonomy): domain Bacteria; phylum Bacillota; class Bacilli; order Bacillales; family Amphibacillaceae; genus Virgibacillus_E; species Virgibacillus_E ndiopensis. The sequence goes on from NZ_FZMZ01000006.1 coordinate 248,505, forward strand.
ATCTGCTTCCAGAACCTCGGCAATACGCTCATATCGATACGGTTGTGCCCATACATTACTAATATGATAAGGGTAATCATCCCCAACTATTTTATTATTCGCCGTTGCAATAAATCCTTTTTCGGGATTAACAACTGTAGGGAGCTCATCAAATGGAATATATCCTTTCCAATCATTCTCCTTCTCCCATCCTTCCATCGGTAATAGTGCATCGTCATCGTCTTCATAGATGGGAATGTTGCCATTCGCTTTATAAGCAATTGTTCCATCGTTTGATGCAAAAATAAAATTTTGTGCAGGCGCCAGGAATTTTTCCAACCCTTTTTCAAACTCATCCCAGTCCGATGCCTGATTGATTTCTAATATAGCTTCAAGCTCTGTCGTTGGTTCGAGTGCTGTCCATCTAAGTGACATGGCAGTTTCCTTTGCACTTTCATTTGCAAAATCAGAGATAATTGGTCCATGACGGGTTTCAACAACCTGATAATCAATTGTTTCCCCATCCTTTACTTTAATTGGCTCATCAATTGCTACCGCCTTTTCCCATTTGCCTTCATATAAAAATTCGTCTGGATTATCTGGATTTCTTTTTTCCAGATAAAGCTGCTGTACATCGGGTCCTGTATTTGTAACACCCCATGCAATTGCGTCGTTATGACCGAGAATAATTCCGGGAACTCCAGCAAAAATAACGCCACTAACTGTTAATTCAGGTGTTTTTAACTGCATTTGATACCAAATTGAAGGAGTTGCTAGTCCCAAGTGTGGGTCATCTGCCAAAAGTGGCAAGCCAGACTTGGTTTTTTCTCCACTCACGACCCAATTGTTGCTTCCGTTAAAAGGATGAGGTATGACAGCCTGATCGAAACTGGACGCTACATCTATTTCATCTTCTCCAATAATAGTGGGCTTGTTTTCTGGATATTTTGGAAAAAGTTCATATGCTTTTTGCTTATTAAAGTTATTCAGTGCAAAGTAATTGAATGCTTGCTGCTTCCAATGACCACCTAAATCAAATGCCATATATTTACCGATTGTCAGTGAGTCGATGGGTGTCCATTTTGCAGGATCTGCCCCAATTAGTTTGAACTCTATAGGCAAACTATTATCTTCCTTTGCTTGCTTCATATATGTATTTACGCCATCGGAAAACCATTGTAAAACTTGTTTGGCTTGATCGGAATAAATTTTGTATGATTCCTCCGCGGCTCGTCTCAAACCAAGCGTTCGAAAATATTTATCCTGATCAATAGCAACTTCCCCAACAACTTCACTTAACGTCCCAGAAGCCTGCCTGCGTGATAACTCCATTTGGAACATGCGACTTTGCGCTTGAATATATCCTTGTGCAATGTACAAGTCATGTTTATTTTCTGCTTTAATATGTGGAACACCATTTTCATCTGTTATCACCGTTACTTCATTTTCAAGCATAGGCAGATCAATCGTGCCCTCAACCTGTGCCAGTGATTTATTTATGTATGCGTTTACAAAAATGGCCGAGGCAGTTATTACTAAAAGCAGTATTCCAAATGTGAGAAGTAAAATTTTCTTTTTACTTCTTTTTTTCTTCGGTGTCTCCACAAAAACCTCCTGTGTTTGCAATAATATCTCCCCTTTTCTATTTACAGAACTAATTCGACATAGGATTAATAAATTCCTTTTTCTGGGACAGGTCCACTGTCCCAGTCAACTCTTATTGGGACATGGAACCTGACCCTCTGTCCCATTTTTTAACCTTTTTCTGGCCGATATGCGTTCTGGTGTAATGGGGATATGCTTCATTGCTTTTCCAAGGCCGTAAAGGGGCATGTTTCCATATAGGGATTCGTAGTTTCCCTTTTTCAAATTATAGGTTTCATGATAGACTCCGACTGCATTGTTGTTTCCGACTTTCTTATTAAAATCCTTCCATGCAGTTAAATGTTTCTCTCCTTTCGCGTAAGCTAGCAGATCCTCTGCCCGGCGCCAATATTGAATCATGACTGTGGTTTTGAAACCAAAATAGTTTTCCATGGACAAAAAGCCTAACTCCTCTTTGTTCGTGTAAAGCTCCTTTATCATTGGCGGCATCGCAGTAAATACAGGTAGCCATTTATGCACTGCAAACCTTCTGTTAATCCGCATCCCAATAAGAAATACAACAATATCTTCATCATTCTCCGTCGTATAACGCCCAGTATAAATTTGCTTGGCCATACTCATTCCACCTCTTTTGAAATTTGTTTAATCGTGGTATCGCACCACTCTATGGCTGCCATTGTCACTCGCTTTCCATAGTCTAACGTGATCAACCAGTACGTTGAATCCCGTTTGTTGTGCTCGAACGTAGAAATCATCTGTTCAATACCGCTGTAAGTCTGATAGCGCTCCTCTAATTTTTGTTTGTAATCCTGCAGCTGTGATAATGTATTTTCTTTAGACTGATGGCGTCCAAAAAATAATTTAAGCAGAACCTCGTTTCGTTCCACAGGTGCTTGCTCAATAGGCTTCTCTAGCCAATTTTTTAGGACCTCCTCTCCTTTTTGAGTAAGGTAATATTCTTTTCGATCTGGCTTACCTTCCTGCGATGAAATGCTGACTGTTGCTAATTCTTCATCCACAATGAGCTTTAGTGTCGGATAAATCTGTCCATAACTTATCTTCCAGAAATGTTTTAAACTATTATCGATTAATTGCTTGATTGCATATCCAGACTTGCAATCAGTTGTTAAAATTCCAAGAATTGCGTAGGTTGTATGGTTATATTTTTTCAAAAGGACCACCCTATCTATATGATATATATCTTTTAGATATATTATACGTCAAAAGAAAGCTTTTGAAAAGATTTTATTTTGTGTAGAGATAAACGGAAAGAAAGAGGATTAGGTTTTTCTTTCATGTTAATTGGTACAAAGAACCTATCCTAATCCCGCCCTTTCTCCTATTCTTTTTAGTTTATGTTAGGACAAACGATTCATTTTTTGAATTATCTGATTTGTGCGACATAATATGACACCATTTTTTATTAGAAACTATTATACTCTCGGTAGAAAAGAATAGATTACATATATTACGGACACCTACAGAAGCAATGAAAAATCTTTACAAAAAAGGAGTGAGCAGCTTTACTACTTAAAGATATGCATGATGGATGTATGTACTAGCTAAGAAAGATGCTTAATGGCTTGTGAGAAATGCTATTTTCCAAAGGAGGAAAAACCATTGAAACAGCGACGTTTACTAGCAATTCTATCGATAATCTTGCTAATGTTATCGTTTCCGCAATTCAGCTTGGCTAATGAAGGTGGTTCATCACCTGCCAATGGTAAAGGTGAGAATGATAATCATGATGCAATTACCGAAATTATGGATGACATGACAATCGAAGAAAAGGTAGGTCAGCTTTTTATTGTTCATGTTTATGGTAAAACACCTACAGATGCAAATTATGAAGATACCAATTTACGGATGGATCGGGGCGGAAAAAACTTTAAAGAGGTAATTGAGAATTATCATGTTGGTGGTGTTATTTATTTTAACTGGACCGATAATATCGGCACACCGGTTGATACTGCCCAAGTGAATGCCTTGTCAAACGGATTGCAGGATATTGCAATGGATCAAGATAATTCTATTCCTTTGTTTATTTCAACCGACCAAGAGGGTGGAATTGTTCAAAGGATTAAAAGTCCGGGAACAGTTTTCCCTGGAAACATGGCAATTGGAGCTACTGGTTCTGAAGAATATGCAACTAACACGGCAAGTATTCTTGGTAATGAATTACGTAGTCTTGGAATTAATATGAATTTTGCCCCTGTTCTTGATGTTAATATGAATCCCGATAATCCGGTTATCGGTGTTAGGTCACTTGGTGAGGATCCTAATTTGGTATCACGATTAGGAGTTGCACAAATTAAAGGCTATCAGGAGCAGAATATCATTGCTTCCGCAAAACATTTTCCGGGTCACGGTGATACAGCCGTTGACTCTCACTATGGCTTACCAATTATTGACCATGATCTTGAAACACTGCATGAGATTGATTTAAAACCTTTCCAGGCTGCAATAGATGCCGGAATTGATTCGATTATGACGGCACATATAGTTGTTCCTGCTCTTGATGATTCTGGACTGCCGGCAACTCTTAGTAAACCGATTCTTACTGGTTTACTAAGGGAAGAAATGGGATATGACGGGTTGATCATTACAGATAGTCTTGGTATGTCCGGCGCAAACGTATACCCGCAGGATCGTGTTCCTGTTGAAGCGTTTAAAGCGGGAGTCGATATTTTATTAAATCCACCAAATGTTGAGGTTGCCTATAATGGTGTGCTTGATGCAGTACAAAGTGGTGAAATTAGTGAGGAACGATTAGATGAATCAGTTTATCGAATTCTATCAGCCAAACTGGAAAAAGGATTGTTTGAAGATCCATACACGAGTCCAGATGCAATAGAGAATATTGGTACCAACGAGCATTTGCAAGCGGCGGATGAGATTGCTGAGAAAAGCATTACTCTCGTACAGAATAATGATTCAATACTGCCATTACAGCAGGATTCAGCGAACGTTCTTGTGACTGGACCAGGTGCAGCACAGCCAGATTTACTGTCAAATCTATTGAATGAGAAAGGTTTGATGTCAACCAGTTTTGCAACAGGTACAAGTCCAACACAAGATCAGATTAATGAAGCGGTCCAGAAAGCGGAAGAAGCTGATAAAGTCATTGTAACAACGTATACAGCGAATACGAATGAAGAGCAACAGCAACTAGTTGAACAAATTCAGAGTACTGGAAAGCCGGTCATTGTTGCAGCACTCCGCAATCCATATGATCTGATGGAATTCCCTGAAGTAGATGCCTATATCAGTACGTATAGTTATCTCGATGTTTCTGTTCAAGCCCTTGCCAAGGTGATTGCTGGGGACGTTAATCCTTTTGGTAAATTACCTGTAACTATTCCAGGGGTATATGAACTGGGCCATGGGCTGGATTATGTTGATACACCTCTAAGTGCAAATGGGATGCAATCGCTTATCGAACAGTTAGATGAAATGGGAGAAATCCTGAGTGATAAAGCTAAACACATGTTAACGGTTCATTTAACTGCAGTAAACCAATTTGAAGAGAAGGAATTGTCAGAAAAAGTAGTGAAACATATGGAAGGCTTTAAGTTAATGCTTGAGCAGTACAAGGAAAATGATGCGATATCTGCTAAAGCATTTAGTTACCTGGAAACAGAATCTGATCGATTGCTTGAATATTGGTCGAACTAAAGTAAAGGAGGATCCAGAATGCTTCGGCAGTCAGAAAAGGTAAGAGAAGCAACAAGTTTATATGCGAGCATTTTATTTCGAATCCTCGCTGTCGCGTATCTAACCTTTTTACTAGCTTATTGGCTTAGTTCACCAACAAACGCCTATTTTATCGCTACGTCAACTTATCATGACACATTAACTGTGAAAAATAGTTTTGGTGATAGCAATTTAGATGGCAAACAAACGAGCGGGAAAGAATCACCCAAGAAAAATGAAGAAAAGGATTCACAACAGAATTCAGAGGATGAAGTTGAAGAAGGATCAGCAAATAAAGATGATCATCATAAAGCTAAAGGTGATGATGACGAGCAACAATCTGAGCAAAATAATAATACTGTACAGGAATCTAATCAATCATCCGAGATGGACAAAACAACTGGTAATACAGAAAAAGATAAAGAAAGTCCAAACCATACAGATCCAACTGATACTAATAATGAATCAAAGAAAACGAGTTAAAAATGTTGAGGAGGAAATAAAATGGGTTTAAAAAAGCAATTGGGTATGGGAATAATGTCTGCAGCGCTCGGATTATCGTTGATTGGCGGGGGGACGTATGCATTTTTCAGCTCCAGTGAAACAACCAATAACACCTTTGCCGCAGGAACACTTGATTTAGCTGTTGAACCTACAACATTAATTGAAGTGGAAAATCTTAAACCGGGTGATTGGGTAATTCGCGATTTTGAATTGCAAAATAGTGGAACATTGGACATTGAAAAAGTGACATTGAACACAAACTATGATGTTACAGATACAAACGGTGACAATACAGAGGATTTTGGAAAATATATTGAAGTGGAATTTTTATATAATGCGGACAAGCTAGATGAGGTTATTTATAAAACTACACTGGATCAATTGAAAGAGATGAGTCCAGAGGCCATCAATGAGCATATCTTTTATCCAAATTTTGGTGAGAAGGGTTTACCAGCTGGTTCTTTGGATGACTTTGTCGTGAAGTTTAATTTTGTGGACGATGGTCAAGATCAGAACCAATTCCAAGGCGATTCACTACAATTAGAATGGACATTTAATGCACAGCAAACAGCAGGAGAAGAGAAGTAATCATCTATGAGGGGAGGGGTTATACAAGCCTCCTCTTAGTTTTGTCCTACTAATTATTAATATAAGGAGGCTCTACCATGAAAAAATGGTATGTTGTGTTGTTCACTATGTGTTTCATGCTGTCCTCAATAACCATTATTTTAGCTAGTGAAAAAGAAACTGGTAAAAAGAATAGTAACAATAACGATCAGTTTCAGCTCGGTGTAGAGGTTTTACTTAATGAGCAATTAAATGCATTAGAAGGTAAAAATGTTGGACTGATAACGAATCCAACGGGTGTTGATCAGGGGTTAAACAGCATTGTAGATACATTACACAATCATGAGGGTGTTAATCTCGTTGCACTTTACGGTCCTGAACATGGAGTACGTGGAGGGGCACAGGCAGGTGAAGGTGTAGACTTTTATATTGATGAAAGAACGGGCTTACCTGTCTACAGCTTGTATGGTGATACGAAAAAACCAACACCGGAAATGTTAGAAGGTGTGGATGTGCTTTTGTTTGACATTCAAGATGTTGGGGCACGATTCTATACTTATATTTACACAATGGCCTACGCGATGGAGGCTGCCGCTGAAAATGATATTGAAATAATTGTACTGGATCGTCCAAATCCAATTTCGGGTTTAAATGTACAAGGGCCAGTACTTGATCCAGATTACTCTTCATTTGTTGGACTTTATCCAATTCCACAACGCCACGGAATGACAGTTGGGGAATTGGCATTACTATTCAATAAGGAGTTTGATATTAATGCAGATCTTAACGTTATTGAAATGAATGGATGGGATCGGTCCATGTATTATGACGATACGCCACTAGAATGGGTGCTGCCATCACCGAATATGCCAACATTAGATACGGCTCTTGTATATCCGGGAGCTGCTTTGATTGAAGGAACGAATGTATCTGAAGGTAGGGGAACAACGAAGCCGTTTGAATTAATTGGAGCACCATTTATTACAGGTGAGGATCTGGCTGAACAACTCAATGCCGCTGACTTACCTGGAGTCCGGTTCAGGGCTGCCTACTTTACGCCGCAGTTTTCCAAGCATGCTGGTGAACTTTCTGGAGGGATTCAAATCTATGTAACCAATCGGGAAAGCTATGACTCTATCGAGACAGGACTTACGATCGTTAAGACCATTCATGATATGTATCCGGATGATTTTGAATTTCGCGCAGAAAACAGTGCCGGTGTTTCCTTCTTTGATAATTTAATCGGAAATGGATGGGTACGTGAGAAAATTGAAGAAGGTGCATCTATTGATGAAATAACAAGCAGGTGGCAGGAAGATCTCCAAGCATTTAAGGATGTAAGGAGAGAGTATCTGTTATACACCGTTCGTACGGAAGATATAAAGACAATCGTAACGTCATTAGAAGAAAGTGGAGATATCCTAGATGATAACGCCGCACATGCGCTTGAGCTGCATTTATCTGCTGTAAACCAGTACGAAAAAAAGAATCAAGCAGACAAAGTGATCAAGCATATGAATGGTTTTAAAGTGCTAATAGATTCCCAGAAAGAAAATGAATTGATTACAAAAAACGCTCACGAAATGCTTCAGGCTAAGGCGGATGCCATGATTAAAATTTGGGAGTAAAGGTAACATTGGGAATCTCTGATAAGGAAATCGGCTACATTGTCGATTTCCTACCCTTTGAAAAGGAGCAGGCTTTATTCAAGTGCTTTTAACCTTTAACCCCTTTGAATGCAAAGGGGTTTTCTAATTATGGGAGGAAAAACATGAGAAATAAATTCATTCTTACTGTTGTTTTCGTTATAATTTTATTTTTCTTTATCAGTGAAAAAGAGAAAAGCTATGCACATCCGGTTGTACTCACTCCTGGAGATGCTGAAAGTGTGCAAATGCTGCAGCAGCCCTTAAATGACATAGACGAATCGATTAAAGAAGCAATGGCAAATAAAGTAATGCCAGGAGCTGTAGCGTTGATTGCGCGAAATGGCACAATTGTTAAACAAACAGCGTATGGTTATGCATTACGTTATGCAGATTCCGAATTTAACGAGGTAGAGAATCCAGTGGAGATGGAAAACGATACTATTTTTGACTTAGCTTCAATTAGTAAGCTTTTTACGGTTACTGCTGCCATGCAGTTGTATGAGGAAGGAAAATTTGAATTAGATGATCCTGTAGCAGAACATATCCCGCAATTTGCTGAGAATGGTAAAGAGGACGTCACGATACGTCAATTGATGACACATACAACCGGATTTAAAGCTTGGATTCCGCTTTATAATATGGCTGATACCAGGGAAGAGGCACTGGAAATTGTATTAACCTATCCATTGGAAAATGAACCAGGTACTACTTATGAATATAGTGATTTGAATATGATTACTTTGGCTGCGCTTGTGGAAAAATGGTCAGGGCAACGTCTTGATGAGTATGTGGCCGAGAATATTACAGGTCCTCTTGGTATGGAAGATACGTTGTATAATCCACCTGCGTCCTTAATTGACCGAATAGCCGCAACTGCCTATGTACCTGGTAGAGGAATGATTCGTGGTGTAGTTCATGATGGCAATGCGCTTGTCCTTGACGGTGTTGCTGGTCATGCGGGTGTTTTTTCGAATGCAGATGATTTAGCTATTTTTGCCCAAATGATGTTAAACAAGGGAATCTATCAAGATGTACGTGTCCTGGAAGAGGAAACGGTAGATTTAATAACGACAAATCATACCCCAGAATTCCCTGGCAATGATCATGGGTTAGGCTGGGAAATAAATCAGGATTGGTTTATGAGTGGAATGGCTAGCACTACTACAATTGGACACACCGGTTTTACTGGAACTTCAATAGTAGTTAGCAAGAATAAGGATACTATTGCTATATTACTGACGAATCGGGTTCACCCAACAGCGAATACGCCATCGACAAATCCTATCCGTCGTGAAGTTGCACAGAAAACTTCGGATGCGATAAATGCTTGGAGTGCACGTACGCTTGCATTTCTTGTAGAAGATTTTAAGAATGTGGGGGAACTATCACCAGAAGTAGCACATTCGTTGAAGATGCATTTAACCGCTGTAAATCAGTTTGAAAAACGGAATATGCCTGAAAAAGTACTGAAACACATGGATGGATTTAAACTTATGCTTAACCAGAAAATAGAAGACGGATTGATCAGGGATGAAATCTATAAGACTCTCACAAGAGATGCAGATTATTTGATAGGGAAATGGCAGTAGGTTGTTAAATTAAAAGGAGGAGCCGCATTATGAAGAAAGGTATTGTATTTCTTATGTTTTTCCTTGTGCTTTCATCGCTAAATACTGTGTTTGCGGAGAAGAATGAAACAGTGGTGTGGGATAGTGGAGAGGTAACTGCCAGGGTAGCAACGTATAATATGCATGCCGGAATTGGAGTTGATGGAAAATATGATTTGGATCGTATAGCTAGTGCGATTCGTGATATGGATGCAGATATTATAGGACTGCAGGAAGTTGACGTCCATTGGGGAAGTAGAAGCCAGTATGATAATACGGTGCAGTTATTAGCGGAAAAATTAGACATGGAGTATTTCTTTGCGCCGATTTATGATCTGGAACCGGCTGAAGAAGGAGACCCTCGGAGACAATATGGTATAGCTGTTTTGAGTAAATATCCCATCTTAAGCGCAGCAAATCGTAACATAACAAGGTTATCCACCCAAGATCCAAATCCTGAACCAAAGCTTGCTCCAGGCTTTCTTGAGGCACAGGTGAATATGGAAGGAGCACATGTATGGTTTTATGTAACACACCTTGATTATCGTTCAGACCCAACTATTCGCGAAATGCAAGTTCAAGATATGCTCCATGTGATGGCAGAGCATCAATACAATGTGTTAGTTGGTGATATGAATGCAACACCAGATTCAGATGAACTTAGGCCACTTTTTCACTTGCTAGATGATACATGGAACAGTAAAACAATGGACGAAGGGTACACATTTCCTGCAGATTCACCGATTAAGCGAATCGATTATGTGTTAACTTCACCGCGAATGGATGTAAACGATGTATCGGTTCATCAATCTCTAGCATCTGATCATTTACCCGTTATAGCCGATGTAACGTTCGTCCGTGGCAACCATTCAATGGATACAGACGGAATGAAAATGCTCGTTGAAGCTTTTTTAGAGAATGGAGAAATTGGTAACGAAGAAGCCGCACATGCATTACGCATCCATCTGCAGGCAGTAAGTTATTATGAAAATAATGACAGGAAGGAAAAAGTCATTAAACATCTGGGAACATTTATACAATTACTTCAAAAACAAAGCGATCAAGAATCTATTACTGATCACGCATTAACAACATTACGCTCAGATGCGGAATATCTAATAGAAAAGTGGGAGTATAAGTAACAAAGGGACAGGATATAGGAAAGGAAATTGTACGGAAAAGAAAAGAGTAGAGATGTTAAAGAATCTCTACTCTTTCATCATGCTTTCCTTATTTATCGTCTCCTGCTTCTTGCATTGCATTAAATGTCCATTCAAGACTTAAAGAATCACCTTGAAATTGGTTCTGATCATCACCATTGTCAATGAAATTAAACTTTACGACAAGGTCGTCTATCGTTCCAGCTTCTAATCCTTCTTCACCAAATGCAGGTAAAAATACACTATCATTTACTGCTTCAGGTGTCATTTCTTTCAAATCAGCTAGAGTGGTTTTGTAAATTACTTCATCTAATTTATCCGCATTGTACAAAAATTCAACCTCGATATGCTCTCCGAAGTCTTCCACATTGTCGCCGTTTGCATCTGTAATGTGATAATTGGTCTCCAGTAATACTTTATCAATATCTAATGATCCATTATTTTGCAGTTCAAAATTACGTATAACTGAGTCTCCAGGTTTTAAATTATCCACTTCAATAATAGTGGTTGGATCAACCGCCAAATCCAATGTCCCTGCTGCAAACGTATTATTTGTAGCTTCAGTGGAGCTGAAATATGCATATGTTCCTCCACTTATCAACGTTGTACCGAGTACTGCAGACATTATTCCCATACCCAATTGTTTTTTTAACCCCATTGAAAATCCTCCTTTAATAAATAGCTATTTTGCATCTGTTCCGACATTCTTTTTTGATTGATCGATACTTCTTAGTGCGCGCCATATTGTTACGATTGAGAACAGGAGCAAGCATGCCCCAGGTAGCACTAGCAATAGTGCAGCACCTTCACTTGAATTGGCAAAGTTCATAACATAGCCGACATACGGTATTGTAAATCCTTTATACACACCGACAATGCTGTCCGAGAGAACAGGGTCCATATCAGGGGCGTCATTTGCATCCCCTTGAGTTATGTATTGCTGTCCATTATTTTTCACATCTATGATTCGGTGTGTTATTAACATATCATTTGATTGAAACGTTATTACGTCACCTTTTTGAAAATTACGTTGGTCGTCTGTTTCCTTTATAGCAATGATAGAACCAGTTTGAATGTCTGGTTCCATTGATCCGGAAAGGACGGTCTTCAGTTGATACCCAAAAAGATTTGCTTCGCCTCCGGATGCTTTCATTGTTATCACGGCAAAAAATGTAACAAGAAGTACAATAAAAAGTAGACTTGTTATGAGATTACTAATTACTTTTAAAATATGTTTTCCTTTCATGTTGCCACCACTCCTATCTGACTTCTTATTTCTGACTTTTAGAAAGACTGGGGCGTGCTCCTAATTGATTTTATAAATCCCTCCCGCTCAATTCGTTAGTCTTGACTGTATCTTCATTCGTATCTGGGAATTCTTTTGTTTTCTGATCGGATGATTCTCCCTTTTGGTTAGGCGCTTCTTGTGTTGGTGATGAATCTGTTTCAGAAGGCGATGCGTTATTTTTCTTACCTTTATTCGTCGTTGCTCACAGCTTCATCTGAGAGCTCCTCTGTTTTATCGGATATTTTTTTCTCATTAAATTGGGTTGAAGCAGATAGCCTTCCTGTAACATGTTGACTATCCGTAAAATATGCTGTTGTTGGTGATACCATTAGTACGACTGTACAAAATAATAGGTATCCAAGCACGAATGGAATCATGATAAATTTCTTTATACTGTTGTTCTTTTTTTCCAAATAAAAACGTATCATTGGTATGCTCCTTTTGATTTAAAGGAGAATCCCCTTATATTGAAAAGGGGGACTCTAGCCTAAAAAACTTATTGCCATTTTTCGATTAAGTTATCAGCGTGTTGCTGCAGTTCTGTTGCAGCACCCTCTGTTAATTGACTGTTACCTTCGTAATAGCTGAGCATTTGTTTAAAAGCGTTCATATGTTTTACAGCTTTATCCATTAATCCATTGTTAGCAAAGTGACTAATTGCAGATAATTGGGTTCGTAATAATCGTGCAACAAGGTGACTTTCAATTTCTCCGCTTTCTTCATATTGATCAACGAGTGACTGCATCGTTTCAATACTTGATTCGGTGTCACCATTATCTTTCTCTACTACAATAGTCTTTTTCGTCACATGTCCGCCAAAGTCAACTACTTTAAATTCAAATTTATTTTTGCCATCTTCAAGCTGTAGCTCAATATCCTCTATTGTCTGCTTAAAGCCATTCATGCCATAAGGTTCAGACAATTCATGCTGATAAACTTCATTTCCATTTACAAATAACCGAATATCATCAAAATTGTCTGTTACTAAAGCTGAAGCATTAATGGTGTCGGCATTCGTTTTCTTATCAACTTCCACTTTCAATTTTGCTTTTTCCGTATCAACAAAAAATCTACGTCCAATTTCTGCCTCATTGCCAGCATTGTCTACTGCTTTAATGCGGTGGAAGAAGTACCCGTCATTTTCGTGTTTGACTTTTATTAAGAAATCATATCGATCTTCCTCTTCGTTGTAGACAAGTTCAGCTTTTTTACCATCAACAGTGACTTCTTGAATTCCGGATTCATCTGTTACATAACCGGAGAATTCCACCTCTCTCGTTGTTTCCACACCAAGAAATTCAGGAGTTAATAAATGAAGATCAGGATTTGTCGTGTCTGTTCCCTTCACTGTTTCTTCTTTTGTTTTATTACCGGCATAGTCAACGGCAATGACAGTTAATGTTTGTCCTTCTTTTAGCTTTTTCGTTAATTGGTGCTCTGTTTCACCATTTGTATAGGTCTCATCAAGAATGGACTTTCCGTCAATCAGTACATCCCAATAGGCAAGCCCGATTCCGTCCGGATTATCTTCTGTATCAACAGTTACCGTTTGTGTATCTTTATCAAATTCAGCATCTAATTCAGGTGCTGTTGTATCTAATTCAACAGGTATATCCAGCGATTGCCACGCTGCATCGTCATAATCGATTACAGCCTCGACTTGTAAATAATACTTTCCTTCAGGTGCTTTCTTACCATCAATTTTTCCATTCCATATTCTTGAAGCAGATAGAGAATACATTGGTCCCTGTCCGCCATCATAGTAGTTCTTTGTAACGTAAGATTCTGTTGTAATGGTGCGAATTTTGTCTTTGTTTTCATCTAATACATTAAATTTCACTTCTTTTGCATTTCTTAGGAATGATAAGATGACTAGTGCATCATCCTGAAGACCATCCCCGTTTGGTGAAAAGGCAATTTTATCAGGATCAATTTGACCTGTTTGCAAATTCTGACCAAGGAAATCAAATTGCTGGTTCCCTTCCTCATCTTTACCATTTGAAGTTACTACACCAGTCATTCCATAGTATGTGCCTGCATCCCACATTGGCTTGTCCATTATTGGAGCATCATCCCACTCCCCTTTAAAGCCGACATATGGAACGGAAATATCCGGATTTACATCTGCTGGGTCTGTTAGTGTAACAAAACCCTCCAGCCAATAACCATTTGTAAAGGTGTCGGCTAATTCGGTATCCACATCACTGACATCTAGCGATACGGATAACGTTACTTCACTGTTTGCCGGTATTTCGATATTGTTTACTTCTTCTCCGTTAACCGTTGCGACACCATCAAGCTCCAGTGCAGCAAATTGGTTTGGAACTACGAGTGTGTCACCACCGTTAGCAACAGGCTGGTCTGTCTGTGCATTTGCCTTCACATCATATGTGACTGCTTCATCGGTAAGGTTTTCTGCGGTCAATTCAAATGTTACATTGTTTTCGGTTATTTGTTTTAAAGCTACTTTAGCTTCATTGGTTTCCGATTCAGTTACAACAATTGGTGTAGATAGTGCTGCATGAAGTTGCATTAATCCAGCACCCTGACGGCGAGGTGAAACGTATGCCCCGTCTAATGTAACTAGTTTGCTCGTATTCATCATTATGTTCTTTGCTATGTTAACGCGTTTACTATTTTCAAGCCCAAAAGCTTCATCAATTCGCTGCAAAACAAGTGCTGATCCACCTGATACATGTGGTGCTGCCATGGAAGTCCCACTCATGATTCCATATTGATCATCATTCAATGTTGACAAAATTTGCCCGCCAGGTGCTGTAATTTCCGGTTTGAAATCCAGGTTTGGCGTTAATCCCCATGAGGAGAACGCACTCATTTTTCCAGTATCAGGATTGTCGATTGTTGCAGTACCGCCGTTGAAATTCAATGTAACTTCTTTTCCATCGTTTAATGCTTGTGCCAGCTGTTCCCCGTCATTTTTCAGCATAAATAATTGTGGAATATCAATAGCTGGGTCGGTTGCCATGTTTACAATCCCGTCTGTATTATTGTAAATAATGACACCTTCTGCGCCTGCCTGTTGTGCATTTAATGCTTTTTCCGTAAATGCCAGTTCGCCTCGCTGGATTAGTGCATATTTTCCATTTACATCCTTACTAGCGAAATCATCTGGCGCACCAAGGCCAGCTTCCACCACTTCAAATGTCGTTTTCACATAATCGGATGGATGTGTGTCTCCCGCTGATAAAAATGGTACACTGTCTGTTTTCTCGTCAATCGTGTATTCCACTGCATCAACATCCATTTTCGTATTTTCAAATGAAGCCACCTGCAGGGATTCATTTGCGAGACCCGGTGAACCACTTACACCATAGTCCGGGTTTGATACAAGTGGATAATAGAATCCTTCCCCAAACATGTTGGAGTTTCCTGCTGAAATAGCTACTAGAATTCCATTATCGACAGCGCGCTTCACTGCTTGCTGTTCAGGTGAGTCAGCATCAACAAACCCTGATGGAGAACCTAGACTTAAGTTCAGAGCGTCAACTCCTAGTTTAATAGAGTCATCAATTGCTTTAATATAAATATCGCCATATGTTGATTGCATTTCCGGGTCATTTCCAAAAACCTTTAACGCTAATAGTTGTGCTTCCGGAGCAATCCCTTTTATACCGCCATTTTCTTCATCCCCGTTAGCTCCCACTGTTCCTGCAACGTGCATTCCGTGCATTGACGCTCCTGCAGCGTTGTCAAGAATTTCATCATTTTCATCCATATAGTTGTAGCCGTATGGAACCTTTTCTGTGTAATACATTCCAGGCAGATCCTCTTCGCTTATCGTTTGCTCAACTGAGTCTTGTGAATGTGCAGGCTCTGTTTCATCGGAAAGGATCATATCCCGGTGTGAAGGGTCAATCCCTGTATCGATGATTCCAACTGTCATTCCTTCACCTTTGTAGCCATAATCGCGCCATGCTTTTTGTGCTTCGACTAATTCTTTGCTGTATTTCATTTCCGGTTTTACTTCCGGTCGTTTGTATTCATGGACAATATGTACCGTTTTGACATCAGGAATCTCTTTAATTTCATCGATGTCCCCTTGTTTTACTTCGGCACTGAATCCATTTGCAACTGCTGTGAATTCTTGTAAATAGTCAGCCTCAATTTTTTTCTCTTGCATTTTATTTTTGACTTGTTTTTGCTCTTGTTTTGCTTCTTTTTGAAGCTGATTTTTTTCAGTTGAAGCCAAACTCTTATAGGTGATACCTTTTTTTGTTGCCTTTACGATTGGTGCATCCGTTTCCAATTCAACAATAATCCTGACCTTTTTAGTAGGATCTGTCGTCTCTTTTACCTTTTTCAAATCAGGTTTAACCTTTTTTTCCGTATTAGGTTGTAAGGTTTTCCCGGTAAATTCTGATGCGCTCACATAGAAGTAATTACTAAATGCTAACAAAGCAACTAATAAAACGACTGAAATTCTTTTTAACATATGTCTCCCCCTATGAATTTAGTAAAAAATAGATAGATACCTCCCTTTTGCTAGTTTGCATGACTTAATTTTCAGTTATATTTAACGCTATCGAATTATGAATAATTATACTAGTGCAAATAGTCTCAATTAATATAGATGAGTTTATATTATTTAGGTAAAACGTCCTTATCTATCATTTATCAGTAATTTTACTAGTGTTAGAGTATTTGTGTGAGGTATTTCTTTCAATAATGAAGCCATCACAAAAATTGTGATGGCTTCATTTAGCTGTTTATAAATGTTTTCCGGGTTAACTCAATAAATGCCTGTAAAGGTGGCGTCATCCATTTATCCTTATGCCAGGCAATATGGGTGAAAATAGGGGGAATACCATTTTTCCAAACAAGTTCCTTCATTCGGTCCATTTTTATATCTGATTCAACAACCATAGCAGGTAATGCAGCTATGCCAAGACCTGCTATGACACATTGTTTAATGGCTTCTATACTAACAAACTCAAATTTATTTAACGGATATACTTCGGCAGAGTGAAAGTAGTTTTCGAATAAGGTGCGGTATGAGCAACCGGTTTCAGTAAGCAATAGCGTTTCATTTACAAGATCTTTTGGACATACCTCAGATTTAGCAAGTAAAGGGTGATCTGGGGAGGTGACCAATTTGATCTCTTCTTGGATAAGGGGCTCTAGTTTTAAGGCATCACCAGGCTTTGATGTATCCATGATAAAAGCAATATCTAATGTACCCTTTAGTAGATGTTCTCTAGCCATTTCATCTGAATGAGCCGGCTTAAAGATGAGTTTGACGTTTGGGTACTGATTCTTGAATTCTTTTAGTATAGGAGGTAGTCGGTAGGTGCACTGGCTCTCCTGTGCCCCGATGATTAGTGTTCCTGAAGTTTCTTTATCGCCACTTAAAGCCAATTTTGCTTCTTCGTTCAGCTTGATCATTTTGTCAGTGTATACCTTAAACTGACGTCCTGCCTCGGTTAAAGTCAATCGCTTGCCTAATCGCTCAAACAACGGTTGTCCTAATTCGGCTTCTAGAGATTTGATTTGAGCTGTGACACTGGATTGTGCAAAGTTTAGCATCTTAGCTGTTTGTGTAAAGTTTAAGCTTTCTGCAGCCATTTTAAAGGTGATCAGTTGTTTTGTTTCCATGTTAACATCTCCCCTAAATCGAAATTATTAATTGATGTGATCGGAATAATCTGTTTTACTGATTTGCGTTCTCATTATAAGCTAAATATAGCTTAGGAGCAAAAATAAGGGAGGCAATCAACTATGGGAATTGCAGTAATTTATGGCGGAAACCGTTCAAACGGAAATACGGAAATTTTAACCGAAAGGGCAATTAAAGATTTAGCAGATGACAAGATCTATTTAAAGGATTATACCATTCAAGCTATTGAAGATATGCGCCATTCTGAGGAAGGGTTTCAAGAGGTAAATGATGATTTTAAAGCACTTATCGATCGCATGTTAGCGCATGACACGCTTGTATTCTCCACACCAATTTATTGGTATAGTATGACGGGAACGATGAAAAACTTTATTGATCGCTGGTCACAGATAATGAGAGATCCGGGGTATTTAGATTTTAAAAATCAAATGTCTGCGAAACGTGGGTATGTTATCACGGTTGGTGGAGACGATCCATATATAAAGGGACTTCCATTAATTCAGCAATTCCAGCACATTTTTGATTTTGTAACATTACCTTTTGTAGGATACATTCTTGGAAAAGGAAATAAGCCTGGCGAGATTTATCAAGACGCGCAAGCAATATTTGCCGCTGTTGAACTTCAGAAAAATTTGAAAGCAGGACAGGGGGGCAGTCCCCGCATCCCGAGACAATGAACCTGAGCCCCTGTCCCACTCTTGAGAAAAAATTATTGCATTGTGGTGAGTTTTTCGCTATTATTAAATGCAATTAAATATTTTCTCATTTTAGATTATCTGAAATGGGGATAGAGGTGCAAAAACCATTAGTACACAATGGGAGGAAAATGAGGTCCTGTGATTATTGTGGAAAGGGGAATTTGCCGAAGCTTTGAAGAATCTCATGTTCTTAAAGCTGGGTCTGTATTAAATAAATGCAGGACTGTCATATAGGAGACTATATGGAGGGCTATCGTAAAAGAAACGGTAAAAAAATTGTTTCTGTAGCAACAGCGAATCCCTCGTTGTTGCTTTTTTGCGCTTAATGAAATAGCTCTTAACACCTCTAATTAAATTTTAAAAAGGGTGTGAGTTTATGGATTTCGGTCAAGTTTTAACAGCAATGATTACGCCATTTGATCAGCATGGAGAGATTGATTTTAAAGCAACAAGAAAATTGATCAATTATCTAATTGCAAATGGTTCAGATGGATTAGTTGTCGCAGGTACAACAGGGGAGTCACCTACGTTAACTACAGAGGAAAAAGTAGACCTGTTTAAATTTGTGGTTGATATTGTTGGAGGAAGAGTTCCAGTTATAGCTGGAACAGGCTCAAATAATACAAAGGCTTCGATTAGTTTAACGAAACAAGCGGAGGAAGCAGGGGTTAATGGAATTATGCTCGTTACTCCGTACTATAACAAACCGTCTCAAGAAGGGATTTATCAGCATTTTAAAACAATTGCCGAGTCAACATCGTTACCGGTAATGCTGTATAATATCCCGGGTCGAAGTGTAATTAACATGACCGTAGATACAATTGTACGACTTTCACAAGTGCAAAATATTGTATCTGTAAAAGAGGCAAGTGGTAATTTGGATGCTATGGCAGATATCATAAGCCAAACCCCGGATGATTTTTCATTATACAGTGGTGATGATGGGTTAACATTACCAACCCTAGCAATCGGTGGAAGCGGGATTGTTTCCGTGGCATCACATATTATTGGTAATGAAATGCAGGACATGATTACGAGTTATCAAAATGGTGACGTCAACGATGC
Source organism: Virgibacillus ndiopensis (assembly GCF_900187325.1). Taxonomy (GTDB): domain Bacteria; phylum Bacillota; class Bacilli; order Bacillales; family Amphibacillaceae; genus Virgibacillus_E; species Virgibacillus_E ndiopensis. The sequence goes on from NZ_FZMZ01000006.1 coordinate 267,955, forward strand.
AGCTATCAAGCATCGTAATTTACTTCCAATTATGAAAGCACTATTTGCTGCTCCAAGTCCGACACCGGTTAAAGAAGCGCTTAACATGATTGGAGTGGGAATTGGAAATGATGTGAGATTGCCGCTGGTCTCGTTAAATGCAGAAGAGAGAACGGCACTACACTATGTCATCCAACCACTACTTAACAGGAATAGGAAAGTAGCTGGATATTAATCTAAAAAACCCCCTACTAGAGAATTTAAACTCTAGTAGGGATTTTTATGTTAGAAATTAAAACAATTTAATTGTGTAAACTACTAAATTTCGTTAATCTTATTTTAAACATTTTAAAATCTAAAGTAGGTGTTTTATGGAACATCAATCACTAACATCCTTAATGATTGTAGTAGGTATTGCCTTTTTTATTCCAATAATTCTACAGCGATTTAATCTGCGGTTTATACCTGTTGTTATTGCAGAAATCATTGCTGGATTATTAATTGGAAAAAGTGGCTTAAATATTATTGCAGACGATCCGTGGCTTGAATTACTTTCATTGCTCGGTTTTATTTTTCTTATGTTTATCAGTGGTTTAGAAATTGATTTTAGCGTTTTTAAGAGGAAGAAGGATAAAGATACAAATTCACCAAACCCGGTAGTCATTTCCCTTGTTGTTTTTCTTTTAATAATAACAATTTCTTTCGCGTTATCCTACGTGCTGGTAATGATAGATTTAATTAAAGATCCTTTTTTAATGACATTGATTATATCGACTATATCACTCGGCATTGTCGTTCCTGTAATTAGAGAGAAGAATATGAATGAAGGACTACTTGGGCAAATCATCCTGCTTATTACGGTAATTGCCGATTTTTCAACGATGATTCTACTAACGATATATGCCATGTTCCGAGATGAAGAAGGGGTAAAGGTACTCCTGTTATTAGTTCTCTTTATGGCTGTTTTTCTTGCTTATCGGATTATCAAAAGATACTTTAAGTTCGAGCTGTTTGATAACCTTCTAAGAGGGACAATTCAGCTGGGAACTAGAGGGGTATTTGCACTAATATTGTTGTTTGTATCGCTATCCGAAACGATAGGTGCTGAAAATATTTTAGGAGCCTTTTTAGCGGGAATGATTATATCTTTGCTTGCCCCAAAGAAAGAATTTATACACCAACTAGATTCGTTCGGATTTGGATTTCTTATCCCAATTTTCTTCGTTATGGTTGGAGTGAGATTAAATATTTGGGAACTATTTGTAGATAAAAAAATTTTATTACTCATGCCACTGCTATTACTATTTATGTATCTAGCTAAAATGATCCCTGCTCTCGTGTTGAAAAAGTGGTATTCCTGGAAAGAAGTATTAAGTATTGGTATTTTGACGACCTCTAAATTAAGCTTAGTCATTGCGGCCGCTGCTATTGCATTGGAACTAGGTGTAATTAATGATGTTCTACACGGAGCGATTATTTTAGTGTCCATTTTAACTTGCTTAATTTCACCAATTACGTTTACCAAACTGTTTCCAAAAACGAGATCTCGTGAAAAACAAATGGAAATAACGATTATTGGAGCCAACCCTGCAACAATGCTCGTTGCTCGGGATAAAATGGAGGAAAAAGCTATTGTTCGGCTGTATAGTACAAAGTCAAACCAAAGCAAGGAAAAGGTGTCATTTCCGCATATACATGTAAACGATTTAACCATTGAACAATTGGAGGAGCAAAACGCCTTTAAAGCAGATAAGATTGTAATTGCTACAGGAAACGAGGCACTTAATATTGAACTTGGCTACCATGCAAAAGAACAGGGAATTAAAACAATTATATTACGAATTGAAAGTACACCTTTACAGGGGGAGTTAAGGGAAGAAGGATTTACGATATATTCCATGCTTTACTCTACAAGGACCCTTTTAAAAGCACTTATTGATAATCCAGGTCTTGTACGTCTGATTACGAGCCATAATAAAACAATTAAAGAAATTACCGTCAATCACACAAAATATGATCAGATCCCGATCACTGATTTACCATTTTTAGGAGAATCACTTATTTTACACATATATCGATATGGAAAAGTAGTCATTCCTCATGGTAGTACCGCCTTAGAATTTGGGGATAGAATACTAGTTAGTGGAACAATGGATGATCTAACTAATATTAAAAGAAAGCTGACATGAAATAGCATGGCTTAAATAGTATGATAATAAGAACAAATGAAGGGTGATGAGATGGATACGAAATTAATCCAAAATAAATTAAAAAGCCATGTTCCTTCTATTCTTGGAAGTGCTGATTTTACTAAGTATGCTGTTTTACTGCCACTCATTGAAAAGGACAATGAAATCCACATTCTTTTTGAAGTTCGTTCGCATCGTTTACGAAGACAGCCCGGAGAGATCTGCTTTCCGGGTGGAAGAATGGATAAGCAGGATAAAACCAATCAGGATACAGCTTTAAGGGAAACTACAGAAGAATTGGGGATCAGTTTAGAGAAAATCACTGATGTTTTTCCATTGGATTATCTCGTATCCCCCTTTGGAATGCTGATTTTTCCGTATGTTGGGGAGATCGATGATCCTGAATCGATTACACCAAACCCTTCAGAAGTTGAGGAGGTATTTTCGGTACCACTTTCCTTTTTCCAAAATAACTCTCCAAAAATTCATTATGTAAATTTGCAAATGAAACCGGAGGAAAATTTCCCATTTGAGCTTATTGCGGGTGGTCAGAACTATAATTGGCGGACAGGAAAAATAGAGGAATACTTCTACATTTATGAGGATAAGGTTATTTGGGGACTTACTGCAAGAATTCTTGCTCATTTCATTGAGGTGCTCCGTTAAAAATAGTCGACTCATTATGATACAATCCTATTAATGAATCCCTTCAAAAGGGGCGAGACATTTGGATATAAAACTAAACTATAAAATAATTGAGGATATGTGCGGTACTGTCTCCTTTAAAAAAGGGGACTCTTTTTATCGTGCTAATAAAGTAACTGTTACAAGTCATACTTCCAATCGATGTGAGGCAATTGTTACGGGAACAGAAGATTTCCATGTCACGATTGAAAAAGGTGATCATGACGATATTCACACAACATGCAGTTGTCCAACCTTGGCTTCTTTTAAAAACGATTGTCAGCATATTGCGGCTGTTTTACTGTCAATTTACGAACAGAAGCGTCAGTCAGATTCTGCAAATGGCCAGGCACTAACAGAAGGATTAATGACCATTTTTAATAATCGTCCTGTTCGTTCAAGTGGCCATCAGCTTCATTTTGAAAATCGAAAAGTAATTGATTTAGTATTTACGTGTAAACCTCACGCCGTTAACCACGGATATGACATGTTAGGAGTAGAATTTAACATCGGTCCTATTAGGATTAAAAATATTAGGGAATTTCTTGAGTGTGTGAAAGCAGGGAAATCTTATAAGCTGTCCGCTTCATTTACGTATGATCCTTCACTGCACTGTTTTCAAATTGAAACAGATGAATGCCTTCAGCAGCTTATTAACCTGACCTACGATGAAAAATTATATATGGATGTACTGCCAGAAACAGAACGTAACAATCAAGTGTTACTCATTCCTCCATCAACCTGGGAGAAACTTTTACCATTACTTACTAACGCGCCGTTGGTGAAGCTTGAGCACAACGAGAGAACTACTGACGGTTTACATCTATCTGACGGACCACTCCCGTTGACGTTTTATTTTGCAGAAGTAAGCGGTCAAGGCTATCAGTTGGAAATTAACGGGATGAATAGAATACTTGTATTAAAATCATATAAGTCTGTACTCGCTGAAGGAAAATTAATTCAGTTGAAGTATGAGGACTGTAACTATCTTTACGATCTAAAACAAATGCTAAATACTTCTGGTACAACTAAAATTGCTATTCCTCACAAACAAATAGGCTTTTTCATGGAAAAGGTAGTCTCTGGACTGAAAAGGTTAGGCGATTTCCGAATGTCTGATTCTATAGCTAATCAGTTTAGGAAAAAGCCTTTAATGGCGAAGCTTTACTTGGATCGTGTCAATAATCGCCTTCTTGCTGGGCTAGAATTTCACTATGAAAATAGTATGATCAATCCACTGGAAAATGGCCAACTAAACTCTTTCGTTGTTAGAGATTTAGAAAAAGAGGGCGTAATACTGGAATTGATGGAAGACAGTTCATTTGCGCAAACAGACGGGGGATACTTTTTGCACAATGAAAAGCTGGAATATGAATTTTTATATCATATGCTGCCAAAACTTCAAAAGCTCGTGCAAGTATACGCAACGACAGCAGTGAGAGCGCGTGTTACAAAAGGAAATAGCCCCCCTAAAATCAGAGTTAAGCACAAAAAAGAACGGACAAACTGGCTAGAATTTAAGTTTGAAATGGATGGTATTCCTGAAAAACAAATACGTGAGATTTTAGCAGCATTAGAGGAAAAACGGAAGTATTATCGGCTACGAAACGGATCACTACTATCCCTTGAGACAAGAGAGTTTGAGGAAATTAAACGTTTTCTAAATGCCGTTCCTATTCAGGATCAGGATAAGGATTTGGAGAGCGGTCTAAATGTACCAATTACCAAGGGTTTTCAGCTACTGGATACCGCTGATGATAATGTATTCACGTTAGAGGAAACGTTTCAACAATTCTTGGATAAAATTCAAAATCCGGACAGTATGATGTATGCCGTACCAACATGCTTAGAGACACCGTTGCGTGATTATCAAAAGGTTGGATATAGATGGATGAAAACACTTGCCAGCTATGGATTTGGAGGAATCCTTGCAGACGATATGGGGCTTGGGAAAACGTTACAAAGCATTACATTCATTCAGTCAGAGCTAGTAACAATTCGAGAACGAAAGCTCCCTGTTCTCATCGTCTGCCCATCATCGTTACTGTATAACTGGCAAAGTGAAATCAAAAGGTTTACGCCGGACATACAAGCAGCTATTATCGATGGTAATAAAGCAGAACGGATCAAATTCCAAAAAGATGCTATGGATAAGGATGTTGTTATCACGTCCTATCCGTTATTGCGCGGTGATATCCAGTGGTTTAAGAAGCAAGCATTTCATACGGTGTTTTTTGACGAGGCTCAGGCTTTTAAAAACCCTGTGACGCAAACAGCACGCGCTGTAAAGAAGCTCCAAGCAGATTATCGATTTGCCTTGACTGGTACCCCAGTTGAAAATTCAACCGAAGAGCTGTGGTCCATTTTTCATGTTGTTTTTCCGGAACTTTTCGGTGGGTTAAAGGAATTTAGTAACCTTACAAGGAAAAAGGTTGCCCGTAGGATTCGTCCATTTTTACTTCGCAGGATGAAAGAGGATGTACTTTCTGAGCTTCCTGACAAGATTGAATCGATGGAATCAGTGGAGCTTCTTCCAGATCAGAAGAAGCTATACGCTGCCTACTTAGCCAAGTTAAGGCATGACACACTGAAGCATTTGGACAAAGACACACTCCGGAAAAATCGTATTAAAATTCTTGCTGGCCTCACCCGATTACGGCAGATTTGTTGTCATCCGGCATTGTTTGTCGATGGTTATAAAGGAAGTTCAGCTAAATTTGAGCAGCTGAAGCGGATTATGGAGGAGTCGAGGCTTTCTGGGCGGAGGGTATTGATTTTTTCGCAGTTTACGAAAATGCTTGAGCTTATTGGTAGAGAATTAACGACGCAAGGCCTTTCTTATTTCTATCTCGATGGACAAACGCCATCAGAGGAACGAGTGAAGAGTTGCGATCGTTTTAATTTGGGAGAACGTGATGTGTTTTTAATTTCCTTAAAAGCAGGTGGGACAGGACTCAATCTGACCGGAGCAGATACAGTAATATTGTATGATCTTTGGTGGAACCCAGCAGTGGAGGAGCAAGCTGCCGACCGTGCCCATCGTATTGGTCAAACAAATGCTATCCAGATTATTAAACTTGTTGCACGTGGGACGATTGAAGAAAAAATGAATGAATTGCAAGCGAAGAAAAGACATTTAATCGCGGAGATCATTGATTCTAATGGGAATGGTTCTACACTTACAGAAGAAGATATAAGGGAAATATTGATGGTTTGAATGTAAAGGCTGGGACATAAGTGTTTTTATCTAAGAAAAATCCGAATAAAGATATCATAGTTTGTGCATTAACTCGCTTCGGAAATATACTTCGCTTTCCGCGGGCGGCTGGTGAGCCTCCTTGTGCTAACGCACTTCGGTGTCTCACCGATGCCTTCCTCCCACTGGAGTCTACGTATATTTCCTCCGCTAAATTATACATTGTTCGTATTTAGATTAGATTATTTTACTTATGTCCCAGCCTTGGTTTTTATCGTCAAAAAATTCAAAATCATTACGCTAGCGTTGAAATACCTGCAATCAACACGGAATAGATGTTTAGATCGCCGACTATTGCATCTAAATAATTAAAGCAACACAAATTTGACAATTTACTGACTTTTATTATATAGTGTATTCAACAATGTTGAATAAAAATAAACTTAATTGAATAATATGTAGAGAAGGAATTTTATAGGTAATTGTAGACACAAATGTAGGAGTCGTCACTTATAATGTAAGCGTATTCAAAACTCTTTTCAACGATTAGAGGAGGGAGAAACATGGGACATTGGCCAGGGTTTGTTCAGATTAAGGAAGTTGGACCACGGGATGGTTTGCAAAATGAAAAGAAATTGGTTGCGACGCCAGATAAAGTTAACTGGATCAATATGTTATCTGATTCCGGCGTAAAGGAAATTGAGTTTTCATCGTTTGTCAATCCTAAATGGATACCTGCATTGTCAGATGCACATGAGCTTGGAAAGAAAATTAAACGCAATCCGGATGTCAGGTATTCTGCATTGGTTCCAAATATGAAAGGTCTGGAACTTGCTCTTGAATCTGGTATTGATGGGGCTTCCGTATTCATGTCTGCAAGTGAAACGCATAATAAGAAAAACATAAATAAAACGATTGCAGAGACATATCCGGTACTAGAAGAAGTTGTTAAGGAAGCCAAAAAGTCTGGTAAGCATGTAACAGGTTATGTTTCTACTGTGTTTGATTGTCCATATGAGGGAAGAATTTCACCAGAACAAGTTATTCAAGTTTGTGATCGATTAATCGATTTTGGTGTGGACGATATCTCACTTGGCGATACAATCGGTTCAGCGGTCCCTTTGCAAGTAGAACAATTGCTTGAAGCAGTGCTGGCAAGGTATCCGAAAGAAAAGATTATCATGCATTTTCATAATACAAGAGGAATGGCTATTGCTAATATCATGACATCGATGCAGTACGGTATCTCTCGCTTTGATAGCTCCATCGGTGGGCTGGGTGGTTGTCCATATGCTCCCGGTGCGGCAGGAAATGTGGCGACAAATGACGTATTATACCTCATGCATGGACTGGGAATTAAAACTGGGGTAGATGAAAAGAAACTTCAAGAAGCGGCACTTTTTATCCAAAACAAATTGGGGAAGCCACTACCTAGCAAATCACTTGCCTATGCTGTAAGTCAGCAATGATAATCAAAATATCTAACAGTCACTATTTTTGTATGGGTGCACACCATATTGAAAATAGTGACTTTTTTTACTTCTAAAGGCAGATTGTAACAAAAAATATTCTTGTCTTAGGAGCGCTGAAGTGCAGGTAAAAGTGGGTCAGGAGAATCGATCATATGTCTCGGAATAATTTGGGACAAGAGAACCGACTCCCATGTCCCACTTGACTGGGTTAATGTGCTATTCTATTATAAAAGCACCCAAATCCAATTGGAGGGAAAGGGGAGAGTCCCAATAGAGCTACAAAACATTGGAACTAAAATAAAACAAGTTCGTTTACGAAATAAAAAAACACAGCAGCAAGTAGCTGATCAATGCGGTATCTCAAAAAGCCTTTTATCAAAAATTGAAAATGGACAGACATCCTCTGCCGTTGCAACGTTATCAAAAATTTGTGAAGCGTTGGATGTCCCACTTTCTTGGATATTAGATGGACACCCGGAAACAGATCTTGTCTTGCTTCCGAAATCAGATAGAAACAAAATGGGAAATGATAACATGGGTTACTCCTATGAATTACTTGCGAACAGGTCCAGATTTTCTGGAATTGAGCCGACAATTGTTCATGTTACCCCGAAGGATACGAATTTACGACACGAACCTTATACCCATTCTCAGGATGAGTTCATTTATATTTTAGAGGGATCCATCCATTTGCTTTATGATGATGAAAAACACCATATGGTTAAAGGAGATACAGCCTATTTTAAGGGGACGAAACCACATCTATTTGTTCCAGTTGATAATGCCGGGGCTAAGGTGCTGACGGTTTTTATTGATAGTGGGGTCTAGCGTGATATATAGGAAGACGATAAAACTGCCTTATTAGGTGGTTTTTTTATTGGTCTATTTTAGTTTTCCTGAGTCTATGGTGAATGTAAATCAAAGAGTCTAAATAAATATTTAGTGTAGGAAGGTGAAAAAATATAGGGAGGTTTGAAGATGGACAATCTTGTTAGCGATGAAAAGAGGAAGACTTTTGGTGGTAATGTAATTAAATTTTTTGTTTACAGTTTTATTGGTATTTTTACATTTTTTGTCCCAATCACTGTCAATGGAACGTCATCTATTCCACTGGATCACATTGTTACATTTATCCAACAGACATTTCCCGATGTAGTGCCGTATTATGTATTAATCGTTATTGTCTTTGGAGCAGCATATCCATTTCTGAATAAATCATGGAATAGAGATAGAGTTAATGTTGTATTATCAGTTTTTAAAGTGATTGGTGTGCTAGTTGCATTCATGCTAGTATTTGACTTCGGCCCAAGATGGTTATTTGATCCCGGTATGGGTCCGTTTCTCTTTGATAAACTAGTAATCTCTGTTGGGGTATTGGTGCCTATCGGAGCAGTATTTTTAGCGCTGTTAGTTGGTTATGGACTTTTAGAATTTATTGGTGTGCTGCTTCAACCGATTATGCGTCCGGTTTGGAAGACACCTGGTCGTTCAGCGATAGATGCAGTGGCATCGTTTGTTGGGAGCTATTCGATTGGATTACTTATTACGAACAAAGTGTTTAAGGAAGGTAAATATACAATTAAAGAAGCAACCATCATAGCAACTGGATTCTCTACGGTATCGGCCACCTTTATGATTGTAGTAGCAAAAACATTAGGTTTAATGGGAATATGGAATACCTATTTTTGGGTTACGTTGATCGTCACATTCATTGTAACGGGAGTCACCGTTCGAATTTGGCCATTAAACAAAATAAGTGAAGCTTATTATAGTGAGGAAGGATCTCCTGAAACGGTTATTAAGCACAATCGTTTAAAAGCTGCATGGCAACAAGGAATGGAAGCTGCGGAAAATTCGTTTTCCTTATTTAATAATATAGTAGTTAACTTGAAAGATGGACTCATTATGACAGCCGCAATCCTTCCTTCCATCTTATCTGTTGGGTTATTGGGATTAGTATTAGCAGAATTTACACCAGTATTTGATATAATAGGGTACATTTTTTATCCATTCACCTGGCTCGTTCAATTACCAGAACCATTATTAGCAGCAAAAGCATCTGCAATTGAGATTGCCGAAATGTTTTTACCTGCCTTATTGGTAGTCGAAGTATCACTTGTTACGAAGTTTGTGATTGGGGTACTGTCCGTATCAGCAATCCTCTTCTTTTCAGCTGTCATTCCTTGTATTTTATCAACCGAAATCCCAGTCAGTATCCCGAAATTGATCGTGATCTGGATTGAGCGGACGATTTTAACAATCGTAATTGTGACTCCAATTGCATATTTGCTCCTATAGAAATTTATTTGATCGTTTGATAACCGCATTAAACCCTAAATTATGGTAATACAATCTGATTTGTACGAAATACGATCCGAATTTAGAAAATACGAGCGGAATCGATCGAAATACGGTCCAAAATTGAAAAATACGAGCGGAATCCACCCAAATACGATCCAACCAACAAATTAAGCAATTTTCTTATTGTCAGTTATTCCGTCCAGAAATTATTACTGCAATTGTAAGACTTATTTAAGATTTTGTTTATTGTGATGAAAGATTTCCCCACTAGAATGAAGGTAAGTTAAAGAAAAGGGGAGATTTATAGGAATACACGGGATATAGGGAGAAACGTGGCTATCCCAAGAATGCTTGGGTTAAACCTGGGTAAAATTTGTATTCGATTATACAAGACTAAAGCGGTTAACGCATACCTTGGGTTAGCCGTTCTTTAAGTATCTGTTTGCTATTCATTTATAATTGTTGCATTCATATTTTAATTGATTTATAATAAAATAAAAATATTCTGAACATACTGTCTGGTTAGTTTGTGGTGTTGGATAATTGTTAAATGCTAGGACCTATTGTCAAACGGATTGCGGTGAAATTTATCTGACCAAGCAGCACAAGTACTTAGCGAATCGGCTAGCAAACTATGGATGTCAAATAGATGTGGAGTTTGTTAGTAGAAAAGATATTTAACTTGTTGTTCCATGTTTAATCGATGGGAAAGTAATCATCGAAAAACCAATATAGGAGGTAATAGAAGCCATGAAAGCAGTTCAATTTAAACAATACGGTGGACCTGATGTACTGGAGGTTATTGAGACTGAAATTCCATCATTTAGTGAAAATGAAGTATTAATCGAGGTGAAAGCGATTGGTGTGAATTATGCCGATACTGCACGGCGTGAGGGGCAATATGTTGTGCCGACAAACCTACCATTTACCCCTGGTGCAGAGGTGGCCGGCGTTATAACGGAGGTTGGTGCTAATGTTGAAGGTGTAGAAAAAGGGATGCGGGTTGTGGCGTTAATTGAGTCGGGTGGATATGCAGAGTATGCGGTTATCCCGGTAAATGCGTTGATTCCTGTTCCAGATGGTGTTCCGTTTGAACAAGCTGTTGCATTGCCATTGCAAGGGTTAACGGCATATCACATTTTAAAAACAATGGGACGGTTGGATAAAGGCGAGACTGTTCTAATCCATGCAGCAGCTGGTGGTGTTGGTTCGTTGGCTGTTCAGCTTGCGAAACTATTTGATGCTGGTAAGGTGATTGCCACTGCCAGTACGCCAGAAAAATTAGGTTTTGCTACAAAGATGGGAGCAGATCATGGTGTAAATTATACCGAAGATGGCTGGGAGAAACAGATTCGCGAATTGACGGGTGGAAAGGGTGTTGATGTTGCACTAGAAATGGTTGGTGGAGAAATTTTTCATAAAACAGTGACGTGTTTAGCGCCATTTGGACGACTTGTTATTTACGGGGCGGCGAGTGGTGAACAGACAAAATTTCACCCTTCTGCATTAATGAGGCGTAATCAATCTGTTGTAGGGTTTTTCCTACCACAAATTATGCGAAAGCCTGCCTTGTTAAAGCGTAGTCTTGGCGAGCTTTTGACGTATGTAAATCATGGGGAATTGGAGCTTACAATAGGTGGAACATATCCGTTACATGATGCTTCACATGTCCATTCATTGTTGCAGGGAAGGAAGACAAAAGGAAAGCTCGTGTTGCTCCCATAGTTTTATAGGGCACACTTTCCGTTAGGGCATGCCCACAACATAAATGTAAGCGTTATCAATTAAGGGGGAGGAAGAGCAATGGAAAAAGTATGGTTAAAGCATTACCCAGAACATATACAGAGGGAACTGGAAATACCCAACGATTCAGTCCCAGATATGCTACAAAAAGCTATTGCAAATTATGGGGAGAATAAAGCACTTTATTTTTATGGTAAAGAGATAAGTTATAACGAGCTTGGTACGCAGACCGCTGCTTTCGCCTCTTCTCTGCAACAAGATGGTCTAATTAAGGGTGACCGAGTGGCAATTATGCTTCCCAACTGTCCGCAATACGTTATCAGTTATTACGGAACGTTGCAGGCTGGTGGGATAGTTACGCAGGTGAATCCAATGCTTGTCGGCAAAGAGCTTACACATATTTTAACGGATTCAGGTGCCGAAACGATTGTTATTTATGAATCGCTGCTTCCTGTATTGAATCAAATTATTGATCAAACCTCGGTTAAACGCATAATTAAAGTAAATTTAGACGGTCGTAATACGGAAGATAGCCTGGCGATAGGGTTTATTGATTACCTTCAACAAGCCGGTGGACTACCAAGGCCAGTTGACATTAATTCTGCAGAAGATATTGCTGTATTGCAATATACCGGTGGGACTACTGGTCGCTCTAAAGGGGTTATGCTTACACATCGTAATGTACGAACCAATACCATGCAAGTATATGAGTACTTTAAAGATGAAATTCAGCCTGGGAAAGATCGTTATTTAACAGTGATCCCACTCTTTCATGTGTTCGGTATGACATCATGCATGAACCTGTCTATTTATACCGGGTCGCTAAGTATTATGTTACCAAAGTTTGATTTGGATGGGGTTTTGCAAACAATAAAGGACCTAAAGCCTACCTCATTCCCAGGCGTTCCAACGATGTATGTAGCTTTAACAAGCCATCCGAAAGCAGAGGAATATGGGATTGATAGTATTCGCATCTGTAATAGTGGCAGTGCACCGATGCCTGGTGAATTACTTCGGTCGTTTGAGAAGAAAACTGGAGCAATGATTTTAGAGGGCTATGGACTTTCGGAAAGTGCACCAGTTACACATTGTAATCCATTTTTTGCAACAAGGAAGCCAGGAAGTATTGGTATTGGCATTCCTTCCACTGAATATAAAATTGTTGATTTGGAAACTGGAACGAATGAGCTACCCGCAGGAGAAGCGGGTGAGATTGTGATAAGGGGTCCACAGGTAATGAAAGGTTATTGGAACATGCCTGAAGAAACAGCACATACTCTCCGTGATGGCTGGCTATATACCGGTGACATTGCCTATATGGATGAGGATGGTTATGTATTTATCATTGATCGCAAAAAAGATTTAATAATTGCGAGTGGTTATAATATTTATCCGCGTGATGTGGAGGAGATCATTTACGAGTATCCAGCCGTTCAAGAAGCTGTCGTGGTCGGAGTTCCTGATCCCTATCGGGGAGAGACGGTTAAAGCGGTTATTGTGTTAAAAGATGGAACACATTGTGATGAGGAGGAATTAATTGCGTATTGCCGTGAAAATATGGCAGCGTATAAAGTACCACGTATTGTTGAGTTCAGAGATGAGCTACCAAAAACAAATGTAGGAAAAATTCTCCGAAGGGCAATTAGAGAAGAAAGTATGAAATAAATAGCTACGGTGGATATGTTTCCTATGGCAGCTATTTAACATGGACATACTAACAATTTCCACCTCTTCTATGCATTGGGGTCTGTGGTGCTCTGAACAAGGAAAATTATCGATGCTGAAGATGAAGCGACGTTAAAGCAAATGTTGATGGTTTCCTTACTTGAAGAGGTATTTAATCAAGTATTTGTGATTGTAAGGCAGCTTGATCAGGACCTGTTTGAAAATAATGAGACAGTTCGAGAGCAAGTATATACATTCATGATGTCCCATTCTTTTATAGGCTCTATTAATTAATAGGAATAGTAGCATTGCGGTGGTTATTTACGTTCTTATCTAGAATTATAGGGGGTCTGTCCTTTTATGGAATGCCCCCCTTTTTAGGTTCTTTTTGTGTTACAATTTATCGCCACCTAATTGCCATTTCTAATTTACAGCATTCTGTATTTTCAATTTCAGAACCCATTTTCAAGTTAATTCCATCGGGATTATAACTAACGTCAATATCCCCTTGAATCCCCGTGGATTCAATAAGTTTCTCAACTTTGTCCAATTCATTCTTTTGAGCTGCATCCATTACTTTGTAGGCAAATTGTTCAGAATCGGCAAGTTTATTCAAAATAATAGCTGCTTCATTCAATAATTTTCTAAATGCACCAGCTGATTCGTGAAAAAAAGATGGATTAACCTCTGGAAAATCTGGGCGAACATATGGAATGAATGGTCGTGATTGGTGATGGATACATGGTGGTGGCAGATAAAAGGGCTGACGATAGGACGCATAGTAATATGGGTTAGGCTGCACAGGGTAATGCATATAATGACCCTCCTACGTTTAAATTCATAATAGTTACTATATGTCTTGAAGTTATTAATGTGATATACGCCCTCTAATTTTAATTAGACCTCCATAGGTATTTGTATATACATGATCGTGTATTTTTGAATAACGTAAAGTACGACGATCTACAAGGGGGGTATAGTTATGCCACAACGAAGAAGCAGAGGGTTAGGATTTTGCATTTTTCCAGGTTATAAATATTGTGGTCCGGGTTGCAGCGGTCCAGGTGCTCCGGTTAATGAAGTCGACGCGGCTTGTAAGGCACATGACGAATGTTATCGCAGATTCGGTCCTAGCTGTATGTGTGACCGTGAATTTATGCACCGTCTCCGCAGGGAAATCGATCCATATACGCAAAAAGGCAGACACGCAAGAACTTTATACAATTATATGAAATTCCAATCATTTTTCACGTGTGGTTTTAGAAGATAGGCAAATAAAAAAGAATCGTTTTCCCATTGTTTGGAATCACGATTCTTATGTTTTGTTCGATACAAATAGTCTTTTTTCGTTTTGGTCCTTCGTGTTCGTAAATCAAGTTGTGAAAATGAGCTTCTTCCATTTTGTGGATTCCTTCTTCCCTCACGTACCAGCTTTTCTCTCTTTTTTTGGGCATTGGATTTTGCCATTGCTATCACTCTCCTACTTTTATTTGACTCTTATTATACATAATTCTCACTTTTTCACAAATAAAGCCCGGCCACCATAAAACTAGCAAAAAGTAGTCATCATTATAAGGCCCTCACCTGCATAAGCTATATAAACCGCGCCCTAGATGGAGGGAATTCAATGAGTATACTAGACAAGGTGAGGAGTCACCGAGAAGAAGAAAAGCAGCTTATGTGGGAAGGAACGTTCGGGGAGTATTTGGAAATAGTAAGAAAGCGGCCTGAAGTTGCCCAAACAGCTCATTCACGCGTTTATAATATGATAAAAAGCTCCGGAATAACCGAAAGAGATGGTAAAAGAATGTACGATTTTTTCGGTGAGGAGATTTTTGGGCTTGAGGATGCAATTGAAAAGCTTGTCGAAGAATACTTTCATCCCGCAGCAAAACGACTTGATGTACGTAAACGAATTTTATTGTTGATGGGCCCTGTTAGTGGTGGGAAATCGACTATTGTGACAATGCTGAAGCGTGGCCTTGAAAGGTTTTCCAGAACTGATGCGGGTGCGGTATATGCCATTAAAGGCTGTCCAATGCACGAAGACCCACTTCACCTTATACCACAGCATCTTCGTGAAGATTTTTACAAGGAATATGGTATTCGTATCGAGGGTAGCCTGTCCCCACTGAATACTATGCGGCTTGAGAAGGAATATGATGGACGAATTGAAGATGTTAAAATCGAACGTATATTTTTTTCAGAAGACAAACGTGTTGGTGTTGGAACATTTAGTCCCTCCGATCCCAAATCACAAGATATTGCTGATTTAACTGGAAGTATTGATTTTTCAACAATTGCTGAATATGGTTCTGAATCGGATCCACGTGCATACCGCTTCGATGGTGAATTGAACAAGGCAAACCGTGGGATGATGGAATTTCAGGAAATGTTGAAATGTGATGAGAAGTTTCTCTGGCACCTCTTATCATTAACGCAGGAAGGTAACTTTAAAGCGGGTAGGTTTGCGCTTATTAGTGCTGATGAACTTATCGTTGCACACACGAACGAAGCAGAGTATCGTTCATTTATCTCTAATAAAAAGAATGAAGCACTTCATTCACGCATTATTGTCATGCCGATCCCGTATAATTTACGCGTTAGTCAGGAAGAACGTATTTATCAAAAAATGATTAACGAAAGTGATATGGCGCATGTCCACATTGCTCCACATGCATTGCGGGTTGCCGCAATTTTTTCTATCTTAACAAGACTTGAAGATTCTAAGAAACAAGGTGTAGATAACCTTAAAAAAATGCGTTTGTATGATGGAGAAAGTGTGGAAGGATTTAATCAAGTTGACGTTGATGAATTAAGAAGTGAATTCCCAACAGAAGGAATGAATGGTATTGATCCGCGTTATGTGATCAACAGAATATCTTCAACTATAATTCGTAAGGAAGTTCCAGCGATTAATGCGCTTGATGTACTGCGTTCATTAAAAGAAGGTCTAGATCAGCATCCTTCGATTTCACAAGAAGACCGTGATAAATATATGAACTATATCGCTGTTGCAAGAAGAGAATATGATGAAATTGCTAAGAAAGAAGTTCAGAAGGCATTCGTCTATTCCTATGAAGAATCAGCAAAAACGTTAATGAATAACTACCTTGATAATGTGGAGGCATTTTGTAATAAAAATAAATTACGAGATCCGCTCACTGGAGAAGAATTGAATCCAGATGAAAAACTAATGCGTTCAATTGAAGAACAAATTGGCATCTCGGAAAATGCTAAGAAGGCATTCAGAGAGGAAATTCTTATTCGTATCTCTGCTTATGCACGAAAAGGGAAGCGCTTTGACTATAGTTCACATGAACGTTTACGAGAAGCCATTCAAAAGAAATTGTTCGCCGATTTAAAAGATGTTGTTAAAATTACAACTTCATCAAAAACACCTGATGAATCACAGCTTAAGAAGGTTAATGAAGTAATAGCCAGATTAATAGACGAATATGGCTATAACTCTATTTCAGCAAATGAATTATTGCGTTATGTAGGAAGCCTGCTCAATCGATAAGTTTATAGTTATCCAAAAATAACAGGACTAATTACTTCGTTAGTCTTGTTATTTTTTAATAGAAAAAATAGCTACCGAGATAGTGTGAGCATCGGCGGGAGAGCAGGAATATCGACGGGAGAGCGGAAACATCGGCGAGAGAGCAGGAGCATCGGCGAAAGAGCAGAAACATCAGCGGAAGATCGAACTCCGACATCTGTTCCCTAGAAAGATGAAGCTGATATCGAGTTTTTTACCCAATTTAGTATGTTGTACTAACTTGTTTTATCATGATTGCATATGATAAAGAAAGCATCAAATTTTATAGGTATTTTAACGATTTTAAAATAGTATAAAAGCCGGAGGGAATAAAGCAAGGGAAACGGCTGATTTGTGAATTTTTACTAGTCCGACCTCTGGCGTCTAATAAGGAGGGGAAGGTATGAATGAAAAGAAAGAAAGTTTCGTTGTTTCTCAGGAAAATTGGTCCCTCCATCGTAAAGGATATCAAGATCAACAGCGACATTCTGAAAAAGTCAAGGAAGCTATTAAGAATAACCTGCCTGATTTGATCAGTGAAGAAAATATAATTATGTCTAATGGCCGCGATGTTATTAAAATTCCGATTCGTTCTCTTGATGAATACAAAATTCGTTACAATTATGATAAATCAAAGCATGTAGGTCAAGGTAATGGCGATAGTCAAGTAGGGGATGTCGTTGCCCGAGCTCCAAGCGAGTCAGGTAAAGGAAAAGATGGGGCTGGAAAAGGACATGAAGCTGGAGATCAGCCAGGACAGGATTATTATGAGGCAGAAGTATCATTAGCTGAAATAGAGGGAGTCCTGTTCAAAGAGCTTGAGTTACCCAATCTTCAACAAAAAGAACAAGCCGAAATTAAAACGGAGAAAATTGAATTCAATGATATTCGCAAAAAAGGATTGATGGGTAACATTGATAAAAAGCGGACGATTTTAACGGCAATTAAACGAAATGCTACAGAAGGAAGACCTGGAATTACCCCATTCTCCAATGATGATCTACGTTTTAAAACATGGAATGAAGTGATAAAACCAGAGTCAAAGGCAGTTGTTTTGGCACTTATGGATACGAGTGGATCAATGGGTAGGTTTGAGAAGTATATGGCAAGAAGCTTCTTTTTCTGGATGACAAAGTTTTTGCGTTCAAAATATGAAACAGTTGAAATTGAATTTGTTGCCCATCATACAGAGGCAAAAGTTGTTTCAGAAGAAGACTTTTTTTCAAAAGGTGAAAGCGGTGGAACAATTTGTTCATCAGCATACCACAAGGCATTAGATCTTATCGATGAAAAGTACAATCCAATTCGGTATAATATTTACCCATTTCATTTTTCAGACGGTGATAACTTAACATCAGATAACCAAAAATGTCTCAAGCTGGTCGATGAAATTATGGATGTGTCCAACATGTTTGGCTATGGAGAGGTTAATGCATATAATCGCCATTCGACATTAATGAGCGCTTTTAAAACAATTGATAATCCAAAATTTCGCCATTATATTTTAAAAGATAAGAGTGATGTGTACCATGCCATGAAGAGCTTTTTTCAGAAGGAAGAAGCTACTGTTTGAATTTATGCTAGGCAGGTGCAACAGTCGATGTCGCTCAATAAAATGTTAGTTGGGTTAATTAATTATAATATGGTTGAAGATCATCAATATAAAAAACATCCCCTTATCATTTTTGAGGGGATGTTCATTTTTATTTATTCACTATTTTATGATACGTATTAACGGTCAATACATAATAGACAATATAGATAATGACAAATGCCCCCATGGCAGTGAGTATAGGCACAATAATACTAGCCCCTATTAGGTTTGACAGGAAGTTAGTAATAAAATGTAAAATAATACTGCTGTGTATTAATCCCACTGTTAAAGGCAATCCGAACACAAAAAATGTCTGTTTATTAACGGATTTACGTAGAGCTTTTTTACTGACGCCAACTTTGCGTAGAATCTCATAATTAGATTTGTTTTCACTTGCTTCTGTTAACTGTTTAAAATAAATAATACTACCTGTTGCAGCTAAAAACACCAGCCCTAAAAATCCAAATATAAAGAGATTTAGTGCGTTACCTTCTTTCCCTTCTTTATATTCTGTATAGAATGATGAATGTACTTGGAAATCTCCGTCAATAAGCCTTGATACCTTCAAAGAGGTTGCTTCGGTTGTTTTCTCATTTTCCACTTCATAGACTTTATACGTTAATGGTGTTAGTTGCTTGGACAATTTTGTAAACATGTCATCACTAACCACGACATAGAAATCAGGGAAATCAAAAGGTAAAACACTTCCGTTAACCATCGTTGTAAATGTTAGTTTCTGATTTGTCTGATCCAATGTAATATTTTTTCCTTTAAAATCAGTCTCAGTAAATTCAGTTAACCTGGGCTTTATAACCGCTGCTTGATTACGTGAAAGTTTTATTGTTTCTTCCCTATCTAGTGCTTTAGTGGCTTGATTAAATGAACTTACAGAGATCAATTTAATAGGGTTAATTTCATAGCCTAGATCGAATGAAAGCTTACCCTTAACTTCAATAATCGGGATATCAAGTTGTGCTGTTATCGGATGCTCTTTGTCACCATTAATAATATTCTCTATCTTTGTATCAAATTCTTGACCTTTTGATAGATGGGCATAGCTGAACGGAACATCCTCTGTAGAGCTCTTTTCGTTACCATAGTATCCACTGTATGTCGCACCGAAAAAACTTATAGTTGCTGCACTTAATAATGCAATTATCGTAAATGTACGAGCATTGCCTTTAATGCGATACAACAATTGTGATGTTTCAATTAAATTGGTACCTCTATAATAACGCGACTTATTCTTTTGCGATAACTTTAATAAATAGACGGTAACAGAACGGAAAAACAAACTTGTTCCTATGACAAGCGTGACTAAAGCAAGTCCATAGTTTTTCATTATATATGACCCGTTTAAATCATCTGGAAACGGTCTTAATATAAGAAAGTAGCTAAGCGTAAGCAAAATAACTCCAATAATAGTTGAAACAAGTGAAGTTGTTGGCACTTGTTCTCCTTTTTTCTCCGCATGGAATAATTCAATTAATTTAAAACGATAAATCAAACGATACCCTTGAATGGATGTAAATAGGATAATTATCATAAATACGATAACCGTTTGGATAATTGCTCCGATGGAGATACTAAAGTCAATTTCCGCAGTTGACCCCATTAGTTTTATCAATATCATGGAAAACAATTTTGATAGTAATGTTCCAAGAAGGATACCAATTACTAACGAAAGTAATCCCATTATTAAATTTTCATAAAATAACATTATACCAATTGTTTTTTTTTGCAAGCCAAGCATCGAGTATAATCCGACTTCTCTTTTTCTTTTTCGTGTAAAGAATGAATTCGAATATAAAATAAAGATTGCTACAAACAAAATTAATATGATAGAGGAAGCCATAAACATAAAACTCATTATATCTGATAATGCAATGCTGTCTTGAATTTTTTTACTGTACTGTAACGACACAAACGTAAAGTAAATAACGATGCTGAAAACTAAAGAAATAAAATAGACCAAATAACTACTGAAATTTCCGATCATATTTTTCTTTGCTAAACTAAATAACGTCATTTGCCCCACCCCCGAGTGCAGACAATACATCTAATACTTTGTTAAAGTATTCTTTACGAGTTTCCTTCCCTTTTGCAAGCTCTGTAAAAAGCTTTCCATCATTAATAAAAATTATTCGCTGGCAATAACTTGCTGCATAGGCATCATGGGTTACCATAAGAATCGTTGCTTTGTCTTGTTCACTTAAGGTTTTTAAGCTTTCCAACAGATCTGTAGCAGACTTGGAATCTAATGCACCCGTTGGTTCATCCGCGAGTATTAAGCTTGGTTTCGCTACGATTGCGCGAGAAGCGGCTGTACGTTGTTTTTGTCCACCCGAAATTTGATAGGGGTACTTTTCTAATATAGGACGAATTCCAAATTTATCTGCCACCACATCAACACGTTGCTCCAATTCCTTTACGTTCATTTTTGCTAATGCTAGTGGAAGTACAATATTTTCCTTAACCGTTAATGTATCTAATAAATTATAGTCTTGAAAGATAAACCCAAGTTTATCACGACGAAAGGCTGCTAATTGATCTTCATTCATCTTAATGATGCTGGTCCCGTCAATTGAAATATCACCTGATGTCGGTTCATCAATTGTCGCCAAAACATTTAGTAATGTTGATTTACCAGCACCAGATGGCCCCATGATACCAACGAATTCTCCTTCTTGAACAGTTAAATCAATGTCTTCTAACGCAGTAAATACATTTCCTTTTGAACCATATATCTTTTTAACATTATTTGTTTCGACAATTGTTTTCAATTTATTCATTCCTCCTTTTATCTCTTGCAAGTTCTATTCTATACGAGGTTACCGTTATTCAACCTTACAGTAATAATGACCAACCTTACAATTTTGTAAGTCCAGTGAAATGTATCGTGTAATAAGCTAAAATAAGGATGATTGTTCACATTAGTCAAATGCTAATTATATAATTTCCTCTTGGGGGTTAACGATATGAAGATTATGATTATAGAAGACGAGCCAACAATACGGGAAATGTTGGGAGAAACAATTCAAAAATGGGATTTTGATGTTATAAAGCTAGAAGCATTTGATAACGTATTGCACGAATTTTTACATGAAAAGCCCCAACTTTTAGTGTTAGATATAAACCTTCCCTTATTCAATGGTTTTCACTGGTGTCAGCGAATTCGGGAAGTATCAAATGTACCTATTATATTCTTATCCTCCCGTAATACACCGATGGATATGGTTATGGCAATGAACATGGGTGGCGATGACTTCATTCAAAAACCATTCGACACGGATGTGCTATTGGCCAAAATTAATGCCCTTTTGCGTAGGTCTTATTCCTATACAGATACAGAATCAAGCGTCCTGGAGCATGAGGGAATTATACTGAATTTGAAGGATTGGGATTTAAGTTATGGTGATCATAAAGTAGAACTAACTAAAACGGAGTTTATCATTCTGAAATTACTTTTAAAGCAAAAAGGAACCGTCGTAAATCGAACAAAAATGATGCGTAATCTTTGGAAGGATGAAAGTTTTGTAGACGATAATACATTAACTGTTAACATAGCACGTCTGCGTAAAAAGCTTGCTGAACTTGGTAAGGAAAACGTCATCACTACCAAGAAAGGTGAGGGTTATATAATCCAATGAGTTTATTAGAATATAGTAAAGATAAACGTTTCTTTATCGTCTTTTATATTATCATCATGGTATTTGTATCGTTAATCATGTTCGTAAGTGACGGAAATGTAAATAATATCATTTATATCAATGTAAGTTGCTTTCTATTTGCGGTCATTTATATTACAATCGGTTATTTTTATCGAAGGAAATTTTACTTGGATTTAAGTGAGATGATTGAAAGTGGAAACGAAGAAATAGTTGCTATGATGCCAGAACCGCAGAATTATGAACAAAGGTTATTTCTTAATCTTTTAAAAAAGATAATCAAAGACAACAACAACCAATTACAACTGTTATATAGTGAAAAGCGAGACCAACAGGAATTTATCATGTCCTGGATTCATGAAGTAAAGCTGCCTATAGCTGCAAGCCGCCTACTCATGGAAAATAGCGACGGTAAGTCAATGGATTTGCTAGTTGATAAATTAGAGGATGAACTTAACAAAATTGATAATTATGTAGAACAGGCACTTTACTATTCACGGATTGATTCATTTTCCAAAGACTACTTTATTACCGAAATAAACGTAAACCAAATTATTAAAAACAGTGTAAAAAAATATGCAAAGCTATTTATTAACAAAGGTATTCAGTTTAACATGGACGAGGAACAGAAGTTTGTTCACAGTGACAGTAAATGGTTAGGATTTGTCACTGATCAGCTAATTGCAAATGCTTTAAAATATACGGATGATGGTGGTAACATCTCTATAGTATTTGACGAAGACAGCAAAGAGAAAAGGTTAGTCATTCAAGACACTGGAGTTGGGATTAAACCAGAGGATATACATCGTGTATTTGAAAGAGGGTTCACTGGATCAATTGGAAGAGTCCACGCTAAATCGACAGGAATGGGACTATATCTTGCTAAACAACTAGCTAATAAGTTGGGGCATGATATTAGCATTGAATCGGATGAAGGTAATTGGACAAAGGTTGTCATTCACTTTCCCAAAATACGAAATTACTATCAGTTAACCTAGTGTGATGCCTTTAGCTTTTGAATTATGGTGTGAATGATGAAGATACAGCATGATATACTATAAACTCGATTGAATAAATGTGAAGTTTGGTCAATATCTATTATGAAGGCACTCCTAAATGGGGGTGCCTTCATAATGGTTTGTAGTCATGTATAGTTACCATCTTATCAAGCACGCTCAATCTTATAAACTCCACGGGCAGTGCTTAATAAAAACTTCGATCCGTCAAATTCATATAGTGAACTATCCTCTAGCGGGATCTCGTATAATGATAATGGAAGATCCTGTGGTTGAAGGTTGGCCGCATCAGTTTGAATGCGCCCAGTACCGTTCAATTGTAATGCATGCATTGGTACATAATCATCAATTCGTCTCGTATTTTTTGAATACGATATATTTTGTAGCTCCATTAATGTTTCATCTACATCGTCAAGCTCCAGTTTCGTAACTTTAATTTTTTGCCCATTCCATTGATTCAATAACGCATGTAACTCTTCTATGGATAAGAAATGTTGGTCCATGATCATTCCTCCTACCGTTTATACTTTCCATGATTTAAAGGAAACATTCAATGATTTGCTGTCTGAACCAGTGGGAAAAATTGTATTCGTCCATTCGACAAAATTCGAGTAGTGACAGGTTCATATCCAAAATCCATGTTCAAAAATCCATCTCTACTACATACAATATAAAAAGTACACTTGGAGGGATTATATTGACGGAAACAAAGGCGCTTAATCGTGCGATAGATGAAATTACTGAAATTGCGTCTGGATTTGGTCTTGATTTCTATCCAATGCGATATGAAATTTGTCCTGCTGATATTATTTATACATTCGGTGCGTACGGCATGCCAACGCGCTTTAGTCACTGGAGTTTTGGAAAGCAATTTCATAAAATGAAGATGCATTATGATCTTGGTTTAAGCCAAATATACGAACTTGTTATCAATTCTAACCCTTGTTACGCTTTTTTACTTGATACGAATAGCCTCATTCAAAATAAATTAATTATTGCCCATGTCCTTGCCCATTGTGATTTTTTCAAAAATAATGTGCGTTTTTCCAATACAAGAAGAGATATGGTTGAAAGTATGACAGCAACAGCTGAACGAATTGCGAGTTATGAAATGATTCATGGAAAAGATGAAGTAGAACGCTTTTTAGACGCTATTTTATCTATCCAAGAGCATATCGATCCATCCATTGTTAGACCTAAATTAACGCCATATGAAACAGAGGACGAAAAAGAGGATGTAAAGCCAGTAGTGAAGTCACCTTATGATGATTTATGGAGCTTAGATGATAGAACGGAAAAGAAACAGCAAAAATCGAAAAAAAGACAGAAGTTCCCACCTAGACCTGAAAAGGATCTTTTGCTTTTTATTGAAGAATATAGTCGTGAGCTTGAGAACTGGCAACGTGATATTCTAACGATGATGCGTGAAGAAATGCAGTATTTCTGGCCACAGCTTGAGACGAAAATTATGAACGAAGGTTGGGCTTCTTACTGGCATCAACGTATTTTGAGGGAAATGGATTTAACATCAGATGAAACGGTTGAATTTGCCTCCTTGAACGCTGGGGTTGTGCAGCCATCCAAACAGAATATCAATCCTTACTACCTTGGATTAAAAATTTATGAAGACATTGAGGAGCGATATAATAATCCGACTGAACAAATGAGAGAACTGGGCGTAGAACCTAATTCCGGTAGGGAAAAAATATTTGAAGTACGCGAAATTGAGTCGGACATTTCATTCATCAGAAACTATTTAACAAAAGATTTAGTTCAACGGGAAGATATGTATTTATTTGAAAAGCAAGGTAGAGATTACAAAATAACCGATAAGGAATATGAAAATGTTCGGGATCAGCTTGTTTCCATGAGAGTTAATGGCGGTTTTCCCTATATAACCGTTGAAAATGGCGATTATTTGCGTAATGGAGAGCTTTATTTACTCCATGGCTATGAAGGAACAGAACTTGATCTCAACTATCTAGAGCATGTCCTTCCATATATTTATCAATTGTGGGGACGGACCGTGTACATCGAAACATATGTAGAGGACAAAAAAATTCTTTATTCATTTGACGGAAATAAGGTTAATCGACGGTTTATTTAGCTGGGACAGGGGGACAGTCCCTCTGTCCCACCCAAGAACCCTATCTAAAAAAACGATAGGGTTCATTTTAATGGCCATTTGTTTGGTGCGATTTTCAGTGAAAGCAGTCATAGATATATTTCTTTTCACTTCATGCATTGCTCAAAGGTATCTTGTTTATCCTACGTTTCCCTCGGGACAGGGGGTCAGGTTTCTTGTCCCAGACAATTGGGACGCGGGGACTGACCCCCTGTCCCGCTAAAATGATCCCATCATTTTACCAAGTGGACCTTCCTCATTGATAATGTTCTCAATCGAATATACGCTTATTGGAAAATAGGGAATGCCATATACGTATGGAGCTAAGTCATAAAGCTGATAATAGAGTACCAAGCTTTTGTCCGCAATATAAAAATTCTCACTGTCAGGAAAGGTTATCGGTTCATTAATGACAGGAATATCTCTTTCCTTTACCTGTGTTTTAATCCGATCAAGCAATACATTTTCATAGTCAGAATCAGCTTTGAAAAGCTCATTTAATGTATACTTTTTACCGGTTGTTATATCAAAGGTAAGCGTATTAATGACCGTCATACCATGAGCTCCACCTGTAAATGAATATACATACAGTGCCAAACTTAGTACTCCTCGTTGATTTGTTTTTACCTCGAACCAACTCTGCAGTTCTACCAATGATGGCTCATAAAAATTCCACTCTACAAGCAATTGATTCAGCTTTTCTATTATTGTTTGATTGATGGAATGCTGTGCATCCGTATTACTTAATCCAGTTACTACTGGATAATAAATATGAATATTTCGTTCGGTGTCAATATAGGTACGTGTTTGTATTATTGCAGGTTGTTGAAACATAAATATCACTCTCCTAGATGGATGTCATTATACTTTATGCATAGGCGCAAAATAGGTGTAGCTGGGACAGGGGATTGGGTACCTACGGTGGGACAAGGGACCTGACCCCCTGTCCCACTCGATTTAATTTTTCGATTTTATGTAACGTTATATGTCTGAGAGACGTTTTTAATAGTGCAAACACCAAGTCAGAAAGAAGGTGCAAATCCTTATGGCTAAAATAGAGAATTCCCAACTAGGGGATGATGATCATTTGCCATCCATCGAAGAAATATGTAATACCACCTGGGAACCTATATATCGATTCATTTATTATAAAGTCCAAAATCGTGAAGAAGCGGAAGATATTACGCAGGAAACGTATATAAAAGCCATGTCGCATTTACAAAGCGGGAAGGTTAACCCGAGTAAATATATTGGTTTTTTAAAAACTGTTGCGTTAAATGTTCTGCGAGATTTATGGCGTAAGAAGAAACGTAGAGGAACAGCTGTTAATATTGAGCTGATCAATCAGATGGACGACACTGCTGAAGATCCTGCAGAAATGAGTGCTCAGCGACATTTAATAGAAAATGCTCTGAGTAAACTTAATAAAGAGCAGCGTACAGTAATTGAATTACGCATTTTAAAAGGATACTCCGTAGCGGAAACAGCTAGATTGATGAATAAAAAAGAAGTTACCATACGTGTCATGCAGCATAGAGCGTTACAGATGCTTGCCGATATCCTTAAATAGAATAATTAGATTTGGAGGTACGAAGTGATGGAGAACAATGAGCGGAAAGTGTCCGATTTTATAGATCGTTTGAATAAAGAACAACAGCCCGATGAGGATGAATATTCAACAGAATCTGATGAGTTAAAAGAACTTTATCAAACTGTAAAACTTGTTAAAAGTGTAAAGGATCCAACAATGCCAGGTCCTGATTTTCAAAAGAAATTGATTTCTTCTGTGAAAAGTGAAGCTTCGCGGAAGCGGCCACAGAACAAAAGAAAGTGGGCATTTTTTATTAGCATTGCGAGTGCCGCTGCCATTATCGCTCTAATCGTCAACGTCATGTTACCATTTGGGAACTCCAACATTGTTAACGTTATGGCGGATGCCTTTGAGGAGGTAGAAGCATACCATGGAACACTTGAAATAGTAGAAATGAACGCCAACGGAAAATCAACTACGCAGGTAAAATTGGAGGTTTGGGCAGACAAGAATGGACACTATTACATCAAAAACTTAGAGGGTTCTAATAAGGGCTTAGTTACGGTAAATAACGGCGAAAAGAAATGGCAGGTCCATCCTCATCAAAAACAAGTGCATATTTTCCCATCCACTCCGGATGGCTATCGGTTTAATTTTGAACTAGGAAATGAAATAAACAATGTAACGAATGCTTTAGCTACAAATGTGATTGGAGAAGATACGATTGCTGGGAGAAAGGCAACTATCTTAGAGGTGACACCTAAAGGAGGGGAACCTTATCAGATATGGATTGATAACGAAACCAAGCTTCCATTGCAAAAACAAACTGCCATGCATAATGCTATACAATATAAGATAACCTACACGGAAATCGCATTTAACAATACAATTCCTGGAAAATTAATGGATTATCAGCTACCTAAAGGTTTTGAGGAAATCGATAAAAATTCTGAACAAGTAGTGACCGATATCAATGAAGTGCAAGAGGCTGTTGGATTTACTCCAAAAACACCGAGAAGACTTCCAGCAGGATATGTTCAGGATAGATTGGTGGTAGTTCCTAGTAGGGATGTTGCTAAGATTTACTATAAAGGTGAGAAAGGGAAGCGAATTGTAGTTTCGCAAGGAGAATCGAATGGTGAATTTAAGCCTGCAGCAAATGCAATTTTAGGAAAGATTGATAATAATACCGCTGAAATACAATCACCTGTTCAAGACTTTGTGGGGATGCTCGGAGGTGGAGATCCCTATGCAGAAGGTACCAATGTAAATTCCATTAGGTGGCAGCAGGATGGATTTGAATTTGCTGTAGTAGGTAATACGCCATTAGAGGAATTGGTACTATTAACAGAGGGGTTAACTGATGGTGAATTTAAGATGCCTACAGTTGATGAACAAGAATTTTCACCTCAAGTAGAAGTTCCATATGACTTAACAAAAGAAAAAAATGATCAAAAAAGTGTCGATGCAGGGAGCTCACCATGGAAACTAGATCCAGTATTTGTCGCACAAGTTTTTGTTAGCTTGAAAATATCTCCGGATGGTATTATAGGCGATTATCCGATTTCGATGGATGAACTTGAAGTAATCAAAAATACAGGTGATGAGGCAATAATAGCAGTAAGTGGTGATAAAACTTCAATCAAAAAAGTTTACCTAAAGCGACTCGTAAGGCAAGACATCACAGGAATATGGACGGTAGTCGGATACGATCCGGCATAAAGACAGAGGAACTGGTCCATTTTCCCTCGAATACCCACGGAGAAATTTATTTTCTTCGTGGGTTATTCATTTAATAAATACTTATAATTCGTACATCCTAAAAGAAAAATAGAAAGATGGCGATTAATATGAGGAAATTAATAACTATAGTGGTTTTATCTATGATTTTTTTCTTGGGTTATTCTAATTTAAATGTAGTTCATACTAAGGATTTGGAAAAAAATATATATGCGAAAAAAGAAATTCCACCATATGCCAAATGGGGGAGGCTGGCTATGAAAGAAACAAAAGCAAGATATCCAAATGCTGATATTGTTGATTATTTACATGTTGGGAGAGATGTGCGGGGAAAATCTTCAATTGAGAAATTTAAGCTTTGGTTAAAAGAAGGCAATAAGGAATTTGGTGTTTATGTCAATGTTGAATTTGATAACCAAACGGAAGAAATCCTTAAAGTATCATTTAATAGGTGATACATCAAAATTTCATCATATCTCCTCTCTACTGTCATTTGGAAAAGGAAGGAGGTTTATATTTCTTACTATAAGTAAATAGTACTAAAGAGGTGGAAAATATGGGCAAGAAGGATAAATTAAAACTCACATCTTCCGAAATAGGATCACTATGGGGAGAGTATATAAACGGAACAATGTCAGAAATAGTAAATAAATATATGCTCTCAATTATTGAGGATAAGTCGATAAAAGCCGTTTTTCAGGATGCTATTAAGATGTTCGAAAAACAAAAGAAACAAATCGTAACTCTTTTAGAGAACGAGGGTTTTCCAGTTCCATTCGGGTTTACTGAAACCGACCTCAACAAAGGTACGGAGAAATTATTCACTGACATATTTTGCTTGAATTACTTACATATCATGACCTTACACGGTTTAGTAGGACACACAACTTCATTTGGTGTATCCATTAGAGAGGACTTACGGTACTTTTATGATTCATGTGATAATGATGGTAAAAGGATGTACCATCAAACAATTGAATTATTGCTTGAAAAGGGGGAGTTTCAAAGAGACCCTTTCATTTATCCTACAAAGAACCCTGAGTGGATAATCAATAAAGATTTCATTGATGGATTTATTGGAAAGGGAAGACGATTGGCCTCAACAGAGATCATCAGTATTTCTCTCAGCATGAAAAAAAGCATAATGGCTAAAACACTTAGTATCGCATTTAGTCAAGTTGCTCAAACAAAAGAAGTACGAAAGTTTATGACTGATTCCGAGACCATAGCAAACAGTAATATACAATCTTTTTCAAAAATTATGTACATGGATAATTTACCTGTTCCAAAATCATGGGAAACAGAAGTAACAACCTCAACTGAATCGCCCTTTTCAGATAAATTAATGATGTATCATATAGGGTTTTTGTCTCAAGTTGCGCAAGCATATTATGGGGCAGGGTTAGCATCAGCTATGAGAGCAGACCTGATAACAACTTACGAAAGTACCATTTTTAGAAATCTAAAGATAACAAAAAAGTGGTTTAACATTATGGTGCAAAATAGGTGGTTGGAACAGCCACCACTAGCTCCTAACAGAAAGGAAATAGCGAAAGAGAAGTAAATAAGACGTAGGGACAGGAATCTTGTCCCTACGTTCCGATAGGTCAAACATACATGGCACGGAAGGTAAGATTATATCAAGTCCATTTTCCTTATTAACTGCATATTAATAAATCCTACCAAATAAGAACATTCGTAACACCAAATAGCGCAATATTTTCGGCGTCAAAGCCATGTATAAACTAAATTACAATGACTAGAAAAATGTAATTAACAGGATGATATTTTTAGAGTTTTAGAGTTTATACAGAAAAGATAGCTAAACACGCTGGAAGCAGTAGCATGAAAAAATGTGTTCAGCATAAGTTCGATTTCAAATGCACTGGAATATGGATGGAATAAGTTCATGAAAAGCCATAGGAGTATGTTATACCGGCAATTAACCCTAAGATAGTTGACGTTTTTACGATTATAATGCACCCCTTATTTTTTTCCTTTTCCAAAATTAATCTGTCCTTCTGGCACTATTGTAATTCCACTGAGATCAAATACACTTGTTCATAGTTGGTTGCTTCTTTTATTTCTTCTTTTGTTTCGATATTAGTTCGAATAGAAACAGCATTTTTATCGCTATTTATAAGTGAAGCTACGATTCTTTTTTCTCCAATTTTTAAGGGAGTTTTATCACTAATCCCGCCCCAGGTGGTACTTTCTATTTTTTTTCTGTTTGTTATATCAAATTTTGACTCTGCAGTGGAATATCCATCCTTTGTCATGACTGAAGAAATCCATTGTTCCTGATCGTTTGTTGGTTGCTGCCGAACAAAAACTGTTCTAATTTTTTCTTTTAAATCTTCTTCAGTTAGTGTTGTATAAGAATCCACAATTTTTCGTTTGAAATCACCGTTCTCGTAATAATCGATTGTAGTATGAAGCTCTTTCACTTTGTCACTTTTAATCTCAATATCGTAGCTAAACGAATATGTACCAGCGATTTCCATCATGTGTTTTTCGAATGCTGTTAAGTCAGCTTCTTTGATAGTGGCATCAGATTCTGATTCTATACTTGCCTTATCTTGTGTACAAGCACTGAGCAACGATAGTAATAGTACCATTCCGATTGTAAAATATCTCACGTGAACCCTCCTTACTGTTTAATTGTAACATGATGTTGCTCCAGATAAACCTACTTATACCATTCAGGAATATTACGCTCGAAATTACGATGGTCACGAATAACATCTAGCGAATAGTTCAACATCCTGTTATAGGTCTCTATTCCCAGTTTTTTACCCCATACAAGTGCAGAAACAATATGCATGGCACTGTATAATCCATACAAGTCCCAAAATCCTTTGTCCGGATTTGTGTGTTTGTGATACCCGCTAATGATGCCTCTTGTAAAGGGAATACTTACTCTCTTTGAAAAAAAACCTAATTTATGCAGGTCATGAATCGGATCGCCCCAATCGATTCTTTGAAAATCAATAATTCCTGAAAAGACGTTGTTATGTATTAAAAGGTTTGCTGGGTGGAAATCATCATGCTGAAATGTGTTAGGTCTATTTTGCATCAAATGTTCATTTTTTCTTATATATGCTTCAAGCAAGGTTTTTAGGGGATAATCGATCTGTAGCTTCTTAAATTCCTCCATGTATCTATCATTCTTCCGTTTTTTAACTTGATTCCAGGATGGGTACCCAAGTGGAGCAGGCATCTCATGTAATTTCCTTAATTCAATACCTGCTTGAAACCCTGCATCATATTGTTCCTGTTGCGATAAATCTTTTAGCGCATTCTCTCCGTCTTTCCCAGGCAAAAAGGTAAGTATCATATAGCCTATTTCTTTTTCTTTTAATTGGTTAAACGCTATCGCCTTTGGAATTACTTCAGAATATGCTGCTAGTTTGTTGATGTTATTGAATTCGGTCCGTCTATGTTCGATATCTGTTATTGGAAAAAGTCTTATCAGATATTGATCGTCAACTACATACTTTTCATCAAAAGAAAACCCTTTGTTCAATTTCTGAATAGAGTTAGCTTTATTGAATAATAAAATACGATTGCGAATATAATCTTCCAATAGGATAATCCCCCTAGTGATTTCGTTTATACAATAAGTGTAACTTTTTTCAATAAATTCCGTCTATACATAAAAAAGCGGGACAGAGGGACAGGTTCATTGTCCCGGGACAATGAACCTGTCCCTCTGTCCCAAAATTGGGGGTCGTAATAATGAGAAAAGTTATTTTCGTTATTCTTATTTTGGGAATCAGTGTTACGGTAGCGGCTTGCAGTAATCAATCAGAAAAAAGTGAATCGAATGATAAGACTGCATTAAGTACAGAGGATCATGTTGTAGGCCAAGGGGAGTCCTCGACTGAAAAAGTAGAAGATGAATCAGGTCAAAATGAAGGTTCTGTGCAACAGAAAGATGCAGATTCCAAGGTTGATAATGCTACTGAAACTGATCGAAAAATAATTTATACTGCCAACCTTAGTATTGAAGTAAAGGGTTACAAAAAAGCTTTAGATGAAATTCGGACCCAGGCTTCAGACCGAGGAGGCTATATTGTTGAGTCGAATATGTATGAGGACGCCGAAAATGAAACAACCAATGGTCATGTAACTGTTCGGATTCCGCAAGAAGAGTTTCAGGAATTTATTACATTAGTCGAAGAAGGTAGTAGCAAGGTTTTGGAGAGTTCTGTGTCAGGGCAGGATGTAACAGAAGAGTATGTTGACTTAGAAGCACGTTTGAAGTCGAAGCGTGTAGTAGAAAAAAGGTTGCTTTCATTTATGGAGCAAGCTGAAAAAACGGAAGACCTGTTAACCATTTCCAACGATTTGGCAAAAGTTCAAGAAGAGATTGAAGAAATAACCGGTCGAATGAAATACTTACAAAACAAAACAGATCTTGCAACGGTCACTATCCAAATTCAAGAAAAAAATGTGAGCCTTTCCGGAATGAGCAAGGACGATTTGAACACCTGGGAACAAATCAAACAACAGTTTTTGAAAAGTATCAACTTCCTCATAACGGCCTTTTCCAGTTTACTTATCTTTTTTGTAGGAAACTTACCTATTTTTATACTATTAGGGGTTATTGTAATTGTTGTGCTTTTGATTATTAAGAAGAGTAGACAGAGCAATCAACAAGATTAAATTATATTATGGTTCATTCCAGAAAAATGTAGTTACGATAAATGGGATAATAAATGCAATCAATAGAACTAAACCGTTTCCGAATAGCCCGATCTTTTTAAAAGGCTTTTCAGCATATAATGCGAGTATGAATCCAATTGCTGAGATGATAACGCCAGTTAATAAAAAGCTATCATTGCCCAAAAAAATCACGATGTATGACGCTATTCCGAATAAAAATAGAATATAGGAAAGAATGCCTGCCATTTTTTTCACTTTTCTCCAGCTTCCCTTAAATAAGTTATACATGAAATTATAACATAAAAATTTTTTAGGTATAAATGTGGAAAAAGTGTTACCATTTGGTTAAATATTATAAATTTTATAGACATCTGTCTTGGAAATGATAAAATTGAAGTAAGATTATAAATGGGGAGAATTAAACATGAAGCTTTGGATGAGAAAAGTAACCGTTGTCCTAGTTACCATAATGACATTAGGGATATATGTCCCGCCAATACATTTAAATACGGATGCTGAGGATAATAAAGAGGCGGTTTCTCCCAAAGAGGATGTTAACGAGGATTTTCTTACAACAACGTTAGATATAAGCCGGGAAGAAACAGATTCTGAACCTGAAAATGATGAAGAAGAATTAGATTATGTTAATACAATAACTGAAAAAGCAAAAGAACAGACTATTACAAAATTAGGGCCGAGGATTGTTAGTCAAGTTGATGATGACTTTACAACAGAAATTTTGCCTAATATCGAGGAAGTCGTTACTATGATTTTAGCAGGTGCAGATGAAGAAGACCTCTCGTATTACGGTATTACGGAGAGTCCTGCAGATGGATTCGGGGAAAGGATTTTTAACATATATGATCTCCGTACGAATGAAGACCTTGCTAGATTTCATGTAAGGCGTGATAATCGGCCGCAAGAAGGATACTGGTTTAATTTCCACTATCACTTAAACAATGACGACTTTGAAGAACATCATGAAATTGGCGAAATTTACTGGGATAAAAATATTCCGCCGAAGTGGATGGCGTAAAAAATGTCAGGTACCTCATGTGCAGGTACCTGACATTTTTTATTTATCCATTGAAACTTGAAAATGAACCGAATCATTTATGTTTACATTATACATCAAATTCTCGACCGTAAGATTCTACCTTACTATCCATTTAGCCACCTCTTTCTATCCTGTATATGTAATGACGTTTGAAACCATAAAAAGTCCCAATTAAGACTAATAAATTTATAAAATAGGCACCCGCCCAATTTCTTTATCCAACTCCGATAATGTCCCAACAAAAATTGAAAAGCATAAGATAAACTAATAATACATTATAACGGGAAGTGACAAAATGGGGCTATTTATGAATAAAGGTGAGCACCCAGATGTTTTTATGAATCAAGGCAGCATTGCAGAACCAAATCAGGATTATTTTAAAATGGATTATTTTCAAGAATTGGTAAAAGAACAGAAAAGGTTAAATGAATCTTTATTGACATCCTATCGTAATTTAAATTTTGGTTTTAATGAGCAAAAAATTACACAGGCAAGACGCTGGCAAGATATTGGCAACGAGCTTGCAGCATTAAAAGAAACGAATCTTCAGCATGAGAAATTCGAAAGTAACGCTATGGAGTGGTTAACAATGCTAGATGAAAATAGTGAGAAAATGAAGGAAATGCTGGAACAAGAAGGTTTATTAAAGCAGGAGGTTATTGACCAAATTAACCATGTAAGCAAGTCAAATCAGGACATTGTGCATCAGCTTGGGAAATATGAAACCACTAATCAACAGCTCACTATACAGCTAGAGGAATTGTTTGATCTTCACAAGCAGATGTCAGATAAATTTTCTAAGCACGATGAAAATCAGAATCAAGTGTTGAACCAACTGGAAAATCAGGAAGCAATGATGGAGAAAACATTTAGGCAAATAAACAATATTCGTTCCATCCTATTCGAGAGAGCAAGTTTTCTGGCTGAAAAAATTGAAGATAGCTACCAATTAACATCCTCAGCTGTTTACAAGCTTTTAACAGGATCGGAACAACCATTAACATTGTATATGCAAAATAAAAAAGAACAGAAGAACTCTAATTAAATTAGTTAGAGGCAGGGACAAAAGTAAAATAATCAATTCTAAATACGAACAATGTACAATTTAGCGAAGTATATTTCCGAAGCGAGTTAGTTGCACCAACTATAATTTCTAGTTGTTCGGATTTTTCTTTGATAAAACACTTATGTCCCAACCTCAATCATTTAAATTAATGTAGCCCAAACGCATCTAATCCAATCTCAGCAAGTTTAATTTGGCCATTAATCGTAGGATGAATGTCACCAGGAATTACATATGTTGCTTGATCCTCGCCAAAAGCAGTAAATGCGTCGGCTATTACAACATTGGTGAAATTAATTAGTAGTTGGTCAAAACCTTCATTTACAATTGGAAGTATATTTGAACCAACAAGATGTAAAGGATCATCCGTTTGGAATGGATTATAAACATTGTAAACGGCAATTGGAGCCTCCGTAAGTGTACGGATCTCTAGAATTATCTCCCCAATATTACCAAAGATGTTCCTTTTTTGGATCTCAGATTGTAATAATGGCATGAATAGACCGGGGTCTCCGCCGCTACTTGCTTGTGCAGCCTTTAATGCTTGTAAAAGATCATTACTGCCAATACTTAATGTAATGTAGTCTGCATGTTTTACCGCCTGGCGGAATTTTTGGTCTGTTTTTAATGCTTCCAGCAATTCTGTTGTTCTCCAGCCTGGTATTCCAAGGTCTTTCACATGTAAATTAGCATCGTTTCCAATTAAGTATGGATAGGAAAATCTTGAAGGAGAATTATTGTTTTTGCTCAGGTTGTAGCCATAAGGAATGGAGTCACCAAGAGCAACGAGTGATTTTATGCTATTGTCTTTATTGGCAAATGCTGTCGTGGAAAAAGGTAAAATTGCAATTAAAATGAAAGCTAACAATTTGAAGATTTTTTTCATTAAAAACACCTCTTTTATTTGTCCATTTATGTAGTGGTCTGTAAAAAACCTCCTAATGAAAGGAGGTTCCAATTTGGTTTAACTAAATTGAGTTTGACTTCCTTCAGACAAGCCATTCAAGTCTACCTGTTGCTCATTATTCATCTCATCAAGCGGGAATATGGTCGCTGTATCTTGGTTTATATCTTGTATATACACTGGTATCCCATGATAGTTCACATTAATCAATACGGGTGAATTCAAAATTTCTTGTGCACGATGAATGTCCATAACTTCCTCCTTACACAATCCCCATTACTCTTATCTTTACATTTTTTAAAAATAATATTTGTGGAAACTAAAGGAGATGAACTTTTTTATTTAAATATATAAGCAAATTATTATATGTTAATATATGAGTGAGAATAGGGGGGTTGTTATGCTAACAAAAATAATTGATATCGATAAAGCTGCAATAATTTTGAAGCTGTTAGGTGATAAAACACGTTTAACCATGGTTAAAATACTGGAAAACCATGATTGTTGTGTATGTCAATTTGTGGAAATCTTTCAAGCAAGTCAACCCTCCATGAGTCAGCATCTTCGCAAGCTGCGAGATATGGGAGTAGTTCAAGAATCAAGAAAAGGACAATGGATTTTTTACTCGTTAAACAAAACTTGTGAGTATTACCCATTTGTCAAAGAAATTCTAAGCTTGCTACCTAATCAAGACCAAAAATTGAAAGAATTAGAAGAGCAAGGAACACGTATTTCGTGTAAATGATCGGGGGAAAATATGTTGTCATCATCAATTATATTTGCATCGTTAATCTTTTTAATTACGTTAGTTTTAGTTATTTGGCAGCCAAAAGGTTTATCAATTGGATGGTCTGCTTGTGGTGGAGCTGTCCTTGCCTTATTGGTAGGTGTAGTCGGGTTTAATGATGTAATAGAAGTTACAAAAATCGTATGGAATGCAACCTTAGCCTTTGTCGCAATTATTCTTGTTTCTTTAATATTAGATGAGATTGGATTTTTTGAATGGGCTGCGTTACATATGGCAAGAGCAGCAAATGGTAATGGGACTAAAATGTTTGTTTACGTTAGTATTTTAGGAGCAATTGTCGCAGCATTTTTTGCAAATGATGGAGCTGCGTTAATATTGACACCAATTGTGCTTGCAATGGTAAGAAATTTAAATTTTAAAGAAAAAATGGTATTTCCATTCATTATGGCAAGTGGGTTTATTGCAGATACAACGTCACTGCCGTTAGTAGTAAGTAACTTAGTGAATATTGTATCTGCTGACTTTTTTACGATTGGGTTTGTTGAATATGCCTCCAAAATGATTATTCCAAACTTATTTTCACTTACTGCGACCATATTAGTTTTGTACATTTATTTTAGGAAAAGTATCCCTAAAAAATATGAGTTGTCACAACTAAAGGAACCTGTGGAGGCAATAAGAGATACAAAAATGTTTCGATTGTCTTGGTATGTTCTTACTGTACTGCTCATCGGTTATTTTGTAAGTGAGTTTGTACATGTGCCCGTTTCAATCGTTGCAGGGATCATTGCCATTTTCTTTTTACTAATGGCTAGAAGAAGTAAGGCTGTTGACACGAAAGCAGTTGTCAAAGGAGCACCATGGAAAATCGTATTTTTCTCCATTGGAATGTACGTTGTTGTATATGGGTTACGTAACGCTGGTCTGACTGATGTGCTGGCTAATCTGATCCAAGTAAGTGCTGAACAGGGATTGTTTGTGGCTACAATGGTAATGGGCTTTATTGCGGCGTTTTTGTCATCCATTATGAACAATATGCCAACGGTTATGATTGATGCATTAGCAATTGCTGGAACGGACACGTCAGGAATTATTCGAGAAGGACTTATTTATGCCAATGTGATTGGTTCTGACTTGGGACCGAAAATTACACCAATCGGATCACTGGCAACCTTATTATGGCTTCATGTTTTATCGCAAAAAGGAGTTAAAATTTCCTGGGGAACATACTTTAAAACTGGAATAATTTTAACCGTTCCAATATTATTTATCACCTTGCTTGGATTATATGTAACGTTAGTTATTTTTTAGGAGGAATGAGTTGATGTCTAAGAAAACAATCTATTTTTTGTGTACTGGTAATTCTTGCAGAAGCCAAATGGCAGAAGGTTGGGCAAAAAAGTATTTAGGTTATGAATGGGAAGTAAAAAGTGCAGGTATTGAAGCACACGGGTTGAACCCGAATGCGGTCAAGGCAATGCTTGAGGTTGGGATTGATATTTCCAATCAAACATCTGACATCATTGATTCGGAGGTTTTGAACAATGCTTATTTAGCTGTCACGCTTTGTGGAGATGCAGCAGATAAATGTCCAATGACACCACCTCAAGTGAAGCGAGAGCACTGGGGCTTTGATGACCCGGCCAAAGCTGAAGGAACGGATGAAGAAAAATGGCAAGTATTTAGGCTTGTCCGTGATCAAATTGGCGAGAGGATTCGTCTTTTTGCTGAAACGGGGAAGTAGATATAGGAGGGGCTGTTCCTTTAGGGATAGTCCCTTAAAAAGTATCCCTTCACATGGCATGTTTGATCCCTTTTTTCACTAACAACCAATTTGCTGGATAGCTTGTAAGAAATCCTAGCATCATAGCAATTTGCATCATAAACCAGAACACTGCCGTATTCGGTGTCGGGGCTTCTGTAAAAAATACATAATGAGAAAGTCCCATCCATCCAAACATACCGATTTCAAAAGCAATCAATGATAACGTATCAGCCTTGACCGCATTTCTAAGAGCCTTTCCTGGATTGTCTTGTTTTTTAAATCCCATACCATAGTATTGAAAGGCAATCCCAAAAATGTACGCTAAAATAAATTCAATTGTATAATCAGCAAAAAGCGTACTTCCTGCGATTGTAAAGCCAGTTAGAAATACAATTGGCGCACCGATCATATCACCAAGCGAACACCCACTACTACAATGGGTCGTAGAAACAAAGACACTTTGCCAAAACGGTTTATCGTCATGGTTATGATGATGGTGGTCCATGTGATCGTTTTCGTTGTTCTTACTATTACGTCCTAATCGATAATATGCCCACATTCCTATAATTGGGAAGTACAAACCAGTTAGTGGCCAAACGATATTCATGATAGGCATCATTTTCTGTGGAAACCTTAGTACATCAATCGTTATAATAATTGCCTGCACGATACCTACTAAAATGGCAATCCAGGAGATAATTTCAAGCAAGTCCATCTTATCAATCCCTTCAAAATTACAATAACCTCATATGTATGATTCCCAAAAGCATAGAACTGAAACATACGTATAAACTATAAGCAAAACAACATTCTATCGTGTCTATTAGTGTAAGTCTTATAACAAAGAGGTGAATTAGAATTAATAATTAATGAAGAAATCTCAAACACGCGATCAAAAGCCTTTTTAAATCTATTCTAATATTATGAAAACTATTTAAGGAATGGCTAGTTGACAGGACTAAGCCATTCCTTAATTTTATAGCTATTACTCTTGCTGGCTGTTATTACCGGACGCTTGATTTTTTCTTTTCACTTCTTCGATATTGGTGTCACTGTAAATTCCTGTACCATGACCACCTGATGTTCGTGCGATTAATTCTTTTACCTCGTTGTATGACATGCCAGATCGTTCATTTTGCCTCTTTACTGCGTCAATATTTGTTCCTGCTACTGTGAATGTATCTTTTTTATGTTTGTCATTTTCCTTCATTATATTTGCCTCCATCCTGGTTTTCTTTTAGCTTCTGTTAAAAACGATTTTTTTAATCAGAATGAATCAATTGTTTGAAAAATGAAACTAATGCACTGGTTTATACGTAAACTGTAGTAAGATAAGTCTGGGGGGGTAATAATATCAAGAAAATAGTATTATTACTTGTTTCTTACTTAATAATTAGTGCTTGTACGTTTCAAACGAAGGGTAAAGAGGTTTCTTTTCAGAGGCAAGTGAATGAGGAATTTGGAATTGATCTATTTATTCCAAAATTTGAGAATTATCCTATTACTTTGGCGGAAATTCAGCACCTACCATTTGATAACAAAGAATTAGTTATTCAATATTCCAAGAAAAAAGGCGAATTAAAAAGTGATGCATTTGTAAAGAAATATGAGGAAAATATGGATTCTGATGTATTGTATGGAGTGTATGAAAGTGAATTTTTCGTAGTTAAACTGACATTTAGAAGTGGAAAAGGTAGCTCCAAGCCAAGTGAAACTAAGATCTTTAACGGTATTGAGGTCGAGTATCATAAGGTTGATCGTAACAATGCCAAAGCGCTACTGGCATTATTTAACGTAAAAAAGGGCACATATTCAATTACATTTAATCTCAAGGAAATTTCAGAAAGCAAAGCATTTGATATGATTGACATGATAACAAGTAAAGTGAAGTGAGAAATTTAAAGGAGGTCTTAACTATGCCTTTATGGGCTGTTATTTTAATTTTGTTCGGCGGATTACTTTTCATAGGTGTTATCGTTGATTTAATAGCAAAAATGAGAGGGAAAAAGATCAATCTGGAGGAAAAGAATAGACATATGAGTGAATCAGAAAGAGTATACTCAGAGAGCTTCATGCATGAAATAAAAAAGGATACGCAGAACCTTTAGGTGGTCGAATGAAATACTAGAGAAAGGAGGAGATAAACCAGCTATTAATACATGACCATCTTAATAAACGTGTGTTAAAATATTTAGAATAACTTACACACTTTTCTTGACAAGCCCCCCGAAAGCACGGACATCAGCCCAAGAGCACAATCATCACCCCGACAGCCTAATCATTAGCGCGAGAGCAGCGGTCACCCATTCCCCCTTCGTAACATAAAAAGGGAAGAAATCAGGTAACCCCCAATTTCTTCCCTTTTAAACTTCTAATCTTCCAAACTTCTAATCTCTTACTTATAAATCAATACTTTACCAACTGTACCATCATCACTTTGACCTGTAACACGGAATTTCAAGCCGAATTCTGGTACATTACGTCCAGCGTCAACGAGACCTGGGTTGCTCCAGTTAGCACTGTCATCAAATAACGGTGCACGTTTCGTAAAATTATCTTTTAATGTCACACCTTGCGTTTCTGTATAATCGATGAACATTTTTTCTTTCTTATCTAAACTAAATGCTGCATCATGAACTTGATAACGGGTTGACGCTACAGTTTTGTCACTCCATTTTAAAGCATGCTGGTCTGCATCGACTACACCAAGGAACCCGTCACCAGGGTGCACGCCTGTCCAGTTGTTGTTATAAGATTCATCTACATACCACACAACTAGACCTGGGTCGAAGCTCATTAAGCTTGCACCACGACGGATATGTGCTAGCCCTTCATCTACGCCGTTATGAGATCTCCACTCTAGTAAGTAGTATTGTTCAGTTGTATACGTACCGTCATGTTTTTCAAAGCCATCCATTGTGAAGGAAGAGTCTGATTCTGCACCATCAGAGAACACTTCATTTCCATCTGCAGTTACTTTAACGTTGTCCGTGAAAAATCCTTCTAGGTTTGTTGCCCAGTCAGACATAGAACGGAATTGTAATTGAATTTCTTGACCAGCATATTCCGAAATGTCAATTGTTTCATGGACCCATCCGTCACTGGAACCAGTGTATCCAGGTAGGTTTTCTTGAATTGTTGCGTATCCGCCTGCAGCAAATTCTGAGCTTGTGCGGTCACTTGATAGGGATGTCCAAGTTTCACCATTGTCAGTTGATACTTGAACCATTGCATAATCCCAGTTTTCCTCAATTTCATACCATGCATCAAAATCAAGTGTTGCATTAGTGGCACCAGTTAGATCAACAGTAGTGACCATTTTGTGGTCAACTTCATCACCTCTGCCACCATAGTACTCAAATTCACCA
The DNA here is from genome assembly GCF_900187325.1 of Virgibacillus ndiopensis. Classification (GTDB taxonomy): domain Bacteria; phylum Bacillota; class Bacilli; order Bacillales; family Amphibacillaceae; genus Virgibacillus_E; species Virgibacillus_E ndiopensis. Next base: position 309,972 of record NZ_FZMZ01000006.1, read on the forward strand.
GTTTTTGGTGTGTTAATTTTATTTAATTTATCAGGTAGGTTAACACGTACTGCATCATTGTTTGTACCTTTTGTTACCCCTTCATCAAGAAGCACAGAAGTACCTTTACGCGTTATATCATCTTCATTTAGTGTTGTACCGCTTAACCAGTTACCTCCATGAAGCGATTGAAGCATTTGTCTTGAATATGGGCTTATTCCAGGAGGTTCAGTTCCAGGAACATCCCCAGCCCAGCTTCCTCCAGCCATAAGTGACCAATACGAAACTGCTTCACCTTCACCACTGTAAATAGTATCGTATTCATCAGGAAGACCTAAATCATGTCCATATTCGTGAGCAAATACACCTGCAGCTCCATCTTCTGGTTCAATTGTGTAGTCATCTGCTCCTAATTGGCCACCAAAACGATCACTATCAGATGTAGCACCAGGAACTGCAACCAAACCTAGTGATGAGCGGTGGGACCAAATTGCATCTCCTCCAAGTGATCCGCCACCAGCTTCTTCACCTACACCAGCATGAATAACCATTAGGTGGTCAATGATTCCGTCTGGTTCAGCTAGTACGCCGTCTCCATCATAATCTTCACGATCCCAAACGTCATAATTACTTAAATCAATAGATGGATCCTGAGCAGCCTTTTTTAGTGCTTCATATACTAATTCGGCAGCTGCAGCATCATTACCGTCCGGAGCGGGAACGTTTCCGCCATAGTAAGCAGCTGGGTGGTCTGCAGTATACCATCCTGCAACAGTACCATCTACTGTGTAGCTTCCGCCTGATTGTTGGTCATAGTACTGCTTCATGGAAATTAGGTTTTCACCATTCGGTCCTTCATAGCCATCCTCACCAAAAATCATATTTTGAAAATGTTCATGTGTATAGTTTTCATACCACATATCGGTTTCTTCTTTTGTTATAGAGCTTTTTTCATAGTCTGGGAAATCGATAGCAAGTACTAGAACTTTGTCTTCACGTACTTCACCGTTATAAACTTCTTCTTCAACAGAATCTGGTTTATTTTTCTTGGCATGTCCTAGTTTATTGCCTTTTCCATTTCTCAATCCATTGTTTTCAATTTTGTTATCTGATTTAAGGTCTTTACCTAGGGATTTTCCAACTTCATTCTCGTTACTCTTATCCGCATTTTCTGCTTTTGCTTTTAAATAGTTCTCCAAAACCTTTTTCGCTTCAGCAGGAGAAGCATCTTTCGCAATCTTTCCTTGTTCTTTCAGCATTTCTATTAATTTCTCATCATTTGCAATTCCTGCATCAAATGATGCGTTTTGTGATGTAAAGGTAGTAGTAGTTGATAAATCCGGTACTTCAACACTTGGTGCAGAGGCAGAAACATTAATTGCTCCCAAGCCGAGGGATAATGCTAGTGCTGTTGAAAGAATGATGCCGTTTTTCTTCTTCATATAGCTCCTCCTAATATTTTTTTGACCCCTAAAAATAGTTCTAATCTCCTCCCTTTTTAATAGACTAGTTAAACTAATTCTATAAATCTGAAAAATATGACGGGGCACTTTTTATGATATAGCCATAATAGAATATTGTAAATATTTTAAACAAAGGTAGTCAAAAATAGTGATTATATACCTATAAATGACATTTTTTTATTTGGTTATATATGCTTAATACAGAAACTTAATAGGTATTTTGTATGAACAATTTGAATGGAAAAACAAAAGATAGATCTCCTGCCAATTGCTGAAGGCCTATCTTTGTGTGTGAATAAGGGGAGTAGGTAAGATCATAGAAGGTTTATGTTATCAATTGTCGCTATCAACCGTCTGATTATATTTCCTCAACAATTGTCCAAAGCTTTCTCGTTCTTCCTCAGACCAATCTTTTAATAGGTTTGACAGTCTATCATATCGCCGTTGTTTGGCTTCGTCTAATTCTCTATTTCCTAAATCTGTAATTCGATAGAAATAGGCTCTTCCGTCACGAGGATTGGGAACTTTGTCTACGTACTGTTTATGTTCAAGAGCTGCTGCTTGTCTGCTTACCGTGGAAATATCCAATTGAAGCTGATCAGCTAATATTTTCACTCCAGCAGGACCATGTGTTGATAATTGACGTAATAAAATATAAGCCGAGCGCTCAAGCTTTGCATTTCTTTTTTCTGATATAACAATGCGCCTTACAAAGACACTTACTTCATTTTCAATTGTTTCAAGTGATTCTTTATTCATGGTTACACCTCACTATTATCCTATATCCAAATGATAGCTTGCCGCAAGTGTTTTCCATATCAATTATTGGAATTACTTGCACTATACAATTAAATAGTTGTATGATACAATTATTTATTATTTGATGTAAAAACAAATCTACCACTAGAGGAGGTTAAGTATGCAAGCGCAAGATATGATGATCAGCAATGTCTACAAAGTGAATGAAACAGATTCAGTCCGTTCTGTCATTGAAAAATTTATCGAGTATCGCATTAGTGGTCTACCAGTGATTAATGACAAAAATAAAGTCGTCGCTTATGTGAGTGATGGCGATATCCTGCGATACATCGGCAGACAGAAGGATATAATTGTTGACTCCCTATACACTGTGAATGTGATTAAAGGGGACGATGAGGAGTTTGAGCAAAGGGTTAAAAAAATAATTGAATTAAGTGTTTTAAAAATCGCAAAAAATAAAGTGATTACAGCTGCATGGGATGAGAATATTGAAAATGTTGCAGCTACTTTAGGAGAAAAACAAATAAAAAAGTTACCGGTTGAGCGAAATGGGAAATTAATTGGAATCATTAGCCGTGGGGATGTCATCCGGCATACATTTAAGTCAATTCTTTAACAAAGCAATTATATTTTATAATTAGAAATGGAGTAAGTTTAATGTCACATAATACTAAAACAATATCAGGTAACACAATTCAAGAAGAGATGAGTATTCTTAAACAGCCTAAGTCAGTATGGGCGGTCTTCTTTGCTAGTATCATCGCGTTCATGGGTCTAGGCCTTGTTGATCCGATTCTTCCGGCAATTGCTAGCCAATTGGACGCATCTCCAAGCGAAGTAACCTTACTCTTTACTAGCTATAATGCTGTTATGGCCGTCGCAATGCTGATTACTGGTACGATCTCATCTAGAATTGGTCTTAAAGGTACATTACTTGGAGGTATTGTCGTTATTGCTTTATTTGCAGGACTAGGTGGATTTTCAAACGATATCTGGACACTCGTTGGCTTACGAGGTGGCTGGGGTCTAGGTAATGCATTATTTGTAGCGACAGCTTTGACAGCAATCGTGACCCTTTCCAATAGTGGTAATGCAAAAGCAATCATTTTGTATGAAGCAGCAATCGGACTTGGTATCTCTGTTGGACCACTGCTTGGTGGATGGTTGGGCGCGATGTCTTGGAGAGGACCATTCCTTGGTGTTTCCACTTTAATGGTAATTGCATTTATTGGGCTTTCTATATTAATGCCAAAAGAAACTAAGGATAAAAAAGTTGCTAAATCGAAAACGTCTTTATTAGATCCATTCCGTGCATTGAAGCACCGATCCCTTTTAGTTTTTGGTGTTGCAGCAGCTTTGTATAATTTTGGATTCTTCACTTTATTAGCCTATGCACCTTTCGTTTTAGGGCTAGATGAGCATGGATTAGGCTTTGTGTTTCTCGGATGGGGAATATTGCTTGCGGTGACTTCTGTATTCATGGCACCAAAACTTCAACATCGGTTTGGAACAATTACATCGATGGGTATGATGCTAACCTTGTTCGCTCTTGTTTTACTTGTAATGGGTATTTGGACGTCGACACAATGGGTAGTTATTGCTGGTGTTATTGTTGCTGGAGCGCTACTTGGAAATAACAATACGTTAATTACAACTGCAGTAATGAATGCAACAGATGTTGAACGGTCTACAGCATCGGCCGCATATAGCTTTCTTCGCTTTATAGGAGGAGCTATTGCACCGTATACAGCAGGTAAACTATCAGAGATCTACAACCCAAGCATTCCATTTATAGTGGGTGCAGTGTTTGTATTCATTTCCGTATTATTCATTTGGTACAACCATAAACACGTAAATCATGTTGATACTGTTGAAACAGTTCATTAAGAAAAGGGTGTCTGTCACATTGTTGACAGACACCCTTTCTTAATGATCCTGATCCAATTCCACAAGCTTATCTGTTATTGATTCAAGTTCCTCTTTTGCAACTTCATCGGATATGATATCTTCTCTCACCAGACGTTGAATTGCTTCGTGCTGCGCATATAATGAATGTTTTTGTAAAACAGCTTCCTGTTTTTCTTTAAGTTCTGGGTATTTTTGCAAAAGCTTCTCCATCTTTTCGTGCAATGTATTAAATTCTTGTTTATGTCGATCGATTAATTCATTTGCAACTAGGTCGGAAATCAATAGGTTTTTCTTAACTTTGTTTATTTCCCCAATAGCAGTTTCTAATCGATGACCATGTGCTATGAGTGTTTTGTAATCTTTATTACCATCCTCTTGTTTCTTAACCCCTAGCCAGGAAATGAGTGGTTTAATAGAGAGACCTTGACCGACTAACGAAAACAATACAACGCTAAAAGCAAGAATCAAAATATCCTCGCGCCCTGTGAAATCCCTTGGGAGACTGAGGACAAGTGCAATGGATAATGACCCCTTTAATCCACCCCAATTCAAGATATGCTTCCATGAACGTGGAATATTTCCTATGAATAAAAGACTAGAATATACCGCTAAACCTCGTGCAACTAAAACAATTAAAATAGCCACAAAAATTAATCCCCATTTATCCGCAACATCAATTCGTGTTATTTCCAATCCAACCATTAAAAAAACGAGTGAATTTGCCAATAGTGCCGCGACATCCCAAAAGTTACTGATATTTAACTTGGTTGTAGGACTCATGCCAATTTTTGAACCGTAATTTCCTAAGACTAGGGCTGAAACAACAACCGCGATGACGCCAGATGCCTCAACGCTTTCAGCAAGTAAGAAGGAACCGTAAAAGAGAATAATACTAAAAATAATTTCTAATGGATAATCATCAAAGTATTTTGTTAAACGGGATACGCCATATCCTAGAACAGCTCCGATCAGAACGCCTAAAGAAATAACTTTGACAAATTCCCATAGCCCATATCCTGCACCTTGCAATCCCAGTTCTGTATAGGAAAGTAACGAAAAGGCAGAAATGTTAAATAGAACAACTGCCAATCCATCGTTAAATAAACTTTCGCCTTCAATAACAGTGGACAATCGTTTATGTACGCCAACACTTTTAAAAATTGATAAAACACTAACTGGATCTGTGGCACTCATTAAGGCAGCAAATACAAAAGCTGCTGGGATAGTAAGGTTTAATAGCCATAGTGAAGAAAATCCAATGATAATAAAAGACAAAAGCGTTCCACCAAATGCTAAAGCAATAATTGGCTTTTTATTTTCGTTTAAATGGGCAAATGGCAGCTTTAATGCAGCCTCTCCTAACAATGCGGGGAGGAACAATGTAATAATGACAAAGTTGAAAATTTCCCCTTCTGTAATAAAGTCTTTTAGTGGCCCAAGCAACGGAATGTTCACGAGCCCAATAATCGCCCCAACAATAACGAGAGCAATTGGATACGGTCTGTTAAATTTCTTCGCAATAGCTGTAATCCCGGCCGCAATCATAACCAATATAAGACCAAGCTGAAAAATATGATGTAAATCTAAATCATGCATGGTATATCCCCTTTAAAAAGCATTATTCCTATTTATACCATTCATATTACCCCAAACGATTAACGATTAAAAGCTGTTTAATTGATAAGACTTTTTAATTTTGAAATAATAATAAGGTAAGCAAATCCAAAATAAAGGAGACATGCTTTGTGAAAGTTCTTTTAATAGGAGCCAATGGTCAAATCGGCAAACATATCGTTGATTTACTAAAAAATAGTGCGCATACAGTAAGAGCAATGGTGCGAAAACAGGAGCAAGCAGACGCTCTTAATCAAGCGGGTATAGAAACGATTCTAGGTAATCTAGAGGGAAGTGTAGATGAGATCGCGGAAGCTGCAAATGGCTGCGATGCTGTTATCTTCACCGCTGGATCAGGAGGCAGCACAGGATCTGATAAAACATTGCTAGTAGATCTTGATGGCGCAGTAAAATCAATGGAGGCTGCTGAGCAAGCGGGAGTGGAGCGTTATGTCATGGTCAGTGCTTTTCAAGCTAACAACAGAGAGAATTGGAATGAAAAAATTAGAGCCTATTACGTTGCGAAGCACTATGCAGACAGAATGCTTCAGGCAAGCAACTTAAATTATACAATTGTTCGACCAGGCGGATTAGTAAACGAAACGGGTACAGGAAAAGTATCTGCTGCCGAAAAATTAGAAAGAGGATCAATCCCGCGTGAGGATGTGGCACGTACAGTTGTAGCTGCATTGGATGAGAAAAACACATATAAACGCGCATTTGATCTTATCTCGGGAGACACTCCAATTACGGAAGCATTGAAGCGGGTTTAAATGATAACGCAAATAAGGTGTCTGTACGCAAGAACAGGCACCTTATTTGTGTTCATATTGTTTCCTTCACTACAATCGCTTGTGTCAATTTTTCCCTTTTACATTCTTCAAAAATACTTTCTTCAACCAAACCCAATTTAAACGCAGCTTTTAGTTTATCTGCATCGGGACGCTTTGCCACGATAACAAAATCATTTAGGTTTAATTCTTCCAATTTTTGCACTGTACTATCATCTTGATAACTAATGGAAGTACGTATTTGTCGTTGAAGTTTATAGTTTCCGCGCTGTATTTCACCTTTTTGTTCCTTTCCAATTAGGTCATCAAAATGGTTATGAAATTTCGTTTTAAACTGCTTTATTTCTTCTTCAATTTCCTTTTTAAGCTTGTTTAGTTCAGCGTATCGCTGTAATTCTTCCTCTGTAATAGCAAGTGAAGCTTCCATCACGCACTCCCCCAGATATATAGATTTAGTTCATTTGTATGTTTGTAGATGGTATTTATGACTAGGAATAGGAGAGGATGTTTTTTTTGTTAATAAGAAAAAGGGTTTTATAGGATAATAGAGAATTATTGTAATAGTAATTTTTATATTTTTGAAAGAAGGGTTTTAAAATGGGAAAAGTTGTTGGATTTGAATTAAGCAGTCAGGAACCGGAAAAGGCAACAAAATTTTATTCAGATGTTTTTGGATGGGAAATATCCGAACCAAACTGGGATTATTGGTCTGTTTCTACGGAAAAGAGTACTGGGAGAACTGGAATCAATGGTGGAATAAGCAAAGGACCAAATGATTATCCGCATGGGACACGTATTCAAATAGAAGTTGATTCCATAGACGACTCCATCGCCAAAGCAAAAGACTATGGCGCAATGGTAGTACGGGAAAAAATGGAGTTTGATGAATTTTTTCTCGCGTACTTAGTAGATCCTACCGGGGTTGGGTTTGGGCTTATTCAAAGAAAGTAGTAATACGAATGAGGTGCGGTATTGTTGTTCCAGAATGGTAATTTGATAGTTCGCAAGTTAGAAGTAAGAGATAAATACCTTTTAGCTAAATGGCTTTCAGACATATCTGTTCTGGAATTTTATGAGGGAAGGGACAATCCTTTTAAATTAGAAAAAGTTAATAAGAAGTTTTATGACCCAAAAGATGATGTAGTTAAATGCACTGTAGAATTTGAGGGGAATGAAATAGGATATATTCAATTTTATGTATTAGATGATAAAACAAAAAAAGATTATGATTATTTTAATGAAACTATTTATGGAATGGATCAATTCATAGGTGAGGTGAAGTATTGGAACAATGGAATTGGAATGTTACTTGTTAAATCCATGGTAAACTATTTAATAGAACATAAAAAAGCGGATCTAGTAGTAATGGACCCTCAAGTAAGAAATGCGCGGGCCTTAAAATGTTATGAAAAGTGCGGCTTTAATAAAGTTAGAATCCTCCCTAAACATGAGCTTCATGAAGGTGAATATCGAGATTGTTGGTTGATTGAGTATAAAAGTTGAGCTTGTGGCTCCTTAGTTATTGGATTGGCTTAAGTCGACCATGTATTTAGACTTCTGTAATAAAGGTAAGCGAGGAATTTCAGTATGAAAGAGCAATTTTCCAAAGAAGTTATTAATAAGTTAAAGTATTATGTTTATATTTACTCTGATCCCGAGACGGATGAGATATTTTATGTAGGGAAAGGAATCGGTAATCGTGTATTTTATCATTTAACCGACCCCGAAGGTACAGAAAAGAGCCGACTTATTAAACGTATTCACGATAGAGGCAAGGAACCTAAAATTGAAATTCTTACTCATGGATTGGAAGATGAGCATACTGCACTAAAGGTTGAGGCAGCAATTATTGATTTGATTGGAAAAGAAAAACTGACCAATAGAGTTCGTGGATGGCAAAGCGGTGTTTTTGGAAGAGTAGAAGTGACTCAATTGATATCACATTATGAAAGAGAACAAGTCAATATTATGGAACCAGCGATATTAATTAGATTAAATCGCATTTTCCGCTATGACATGACTGATATCGAATTGTATGATGCTACTAGAAGTGTATGGAGAATTGGGAAGGATAGGGAGAAAGTGCAATATGCATTTGCTGTATTTGATGGAATTGTTCATGAGGTGTATAAAGTAAACGGTTGGTATAGAGCGGGAAGTACATTTAATACAAGGGGTTCTTTTGATTACGAAACAGGTCGATGGGAATTTGTTGGTCAAATAGCAGAAGAAACAATAAGATCAAAATACATAAGAAAATCAGTAGAGCATTATCTTCCAAGAAGTGCGCAAAACCCGATTAGATACGTAAATATAAAAGAAAATTAATAAGTAGAAAGTATTAGTACGGTAATGTAAATGAAAGGGATCTTATTTAACAGGTTGGAGAATGAGTTAAAAGATAAAAAAGGAGTTTAAAAATGACTTATGACTTATAAGTTTAGAATTATGACACAAGAACAAGCAGAAAATATCGCATTTAACTGGCATTATGATAATGAATATTCATTTTATGATATGGAAGCTGATAGAGAAGATTTAAAGGAATTTTTAAACCCAGGAACACGAGGGAACTCAATGTTTGCTGTTACTAAAGATGATGAATTGGTAGCTTTCTTTAGTGTTAACAAAGTAGCTGATAAAACATTTGATATCGGTTTAGGAATGAGACCAGATTTAACTGGAAGAGGTATGGGTTTAGAATTCCTAAAGGAAGCTATGAATTTAGTTCAATCAGAATATGAACCTAAAAAAATAACATTATCTGTGGCGGCTTTTAATCAAAGAGCGATAAAATTATATAGAAAGTTTGGATTTAAAGATATTGGTACTTTTATGCAGGATACAAATGGCAGCACATTTGAGTTTCTAAAAATGGAATACGAAAACTAACCTCAATGTTTTTGGATAACTTGAAAAAATGAAATAAAAAAGGAGAGCAAGTTTCCTCCTCAACACACTTTCTATTGTTAAAAAAAATTCCTCTAGATTAGAATTATCGCCTTCTTTTGTTCAGGTAATAATAACTTTCAGGTATTTTGAAGGAGGATGATTATCATTCCCAATCCAACATTGTCACTAACGCCAGATGAAAAAACAAAATTTAGAAAAGCTAAAGTAAAAATTAGTGAAATACATACTCTAAGTGTTGAACAGTTAATCGAGATACTAAATATTTCAGATGAGAGAGCAAATATAGTGAAAGGTTTATCAGAATTCCAAGCGGTTCCATCCATTGGTTATAAATTGGCTGAGAAGCTTGTATATCGTTTAAATATTTATTCTTTAAATGATATGAAAGATAAAGATGGTGCTGAACTATTTGATAGGTTGGAACAATGTTTAGGTGTATGGACGGACAGCTGTGTAGAAGATCAAATTCGCTGCATCGTTCACCATGCGAATACTCCAGGTTCTAACAGACAATGGTTCGATTTCACAAAAGAAAGAAAAGAATACAGGGAAAAAGTTGGTTTTCCAAAAGACAGGCCTAGAAAAGCGTGGAATGAATAGGATCGTATACATTCAATATAAAATTACCAAAACATGTTTAGGTGCCAGACCTTTTACTTTACAAAAATCAATTACAGTGTAAGTGGAGGAATCATTTAAATCTTTAAATCCATAATTTGCCAAATCAACGATCCAAAATACTCTTCCGCTTTTCATCATCACAACCGGATCACTTCCCAATGCTTTTATCCCACGCCTTTCGCCTCCACTTACTCCAGTTATGAGTACTCAGCCAATCAAACCGAGATTTTTCATTTATTAAATTAACTTTTCCGTTCTTTTTTTCTGTTCTTCCCATACAGCACTTCTTTCACTTTTCCCCTGATTTTCTTGTTTATCAGTACATATAACGTGTCATGATCCTCTATGACAGAGTTTCCTGTTGGAGTCAGTAACTCACCACCACGTACAATTCCAATAATCAGCGTATTATCAGGTAGTTCCAGATCGATTAAAGAAGTGTTAACTGCCGGTGATTCTGATGTGATTGCTACTTCCATAATTTCCGAGTCGGTGTTACCTAGATTGATCAACTCCATACTTGGCGATTCTTGGTGGCTCTTTTCTCCAGAAAGTCCTAGCTTTGAAGCAAGCCATGATAATGTACTACCTTGTACCAATGCAGAAATAAGTACAACGAAAAATACTGCATTAAAAATTACCTGACTATTTTCTATATCTGCCACAATAGGATAAGTTGCAAGTACGATAGGGACAGCACCTTTTAATCCTGCCCAGGAAATAAATAATTGTTCTTTTATGTTATATTTCATAAAAATCATACAGATGAAAACTGCAATTGGACGGGCAATAAACATTAATATGAAGGATAACACAATACCTTGCCAGGATACGCCTATTAATTGATTTGGAAATACCAACAGTCCTAACAGGATAAACATTAAAATTTGCATCATCCAGGAAAAACCTTCGTTAAAACGTGAGATGGTGAAGCGGTACATTAAGTCACTATTACCGACAAATACAGCCATTACATACACGGCGAGTAATCCACTACCACCAGCAAGGTCGGTAATGACATATGTAAAAATAGCCATACCCATCGCAAGTACCGGATATAATCCAGCTGCATCCAACTTTATATGATTGATGATCAGAACAATTATTTTACCTAGTATTAATCCAAATAGTAGTCCTAGTGCCATTTGTATAAAGAAACTTCCAATAGCATTCCAAATAGAGCTGTCAGGTATTTGAATCATTTCAATAAACGCTACTGTTAAAAATACAGCCATCGGATCATTAGAACCAGATTCTGCTTCCAGTGTAGAGGTAAGTCTTTTTTTAATGTTCTTATTTCCTAAAACGGAAAAGACAGCAGCGGCATCGGTAGATCCTACAATCGCACCGAAGAGCATCCCTTCCAATAAAGAAAAATCAAGGATGAACATAGCAGCGAGACCTGTTACTACGGTAGTAATCAACACACCGAACGTTGCTAATGTACTTGCAGCCCCGATAATTGGACGAATATGATTCCATTTTGTATGTGCACCACCATCGAACAGGATGATGATTAAAGCAAGAATTCCAATTAGCTGGGTAAGTTCTACATTTTCAAAGTAAATAAATTCATTGAGTGCCATACCTACAAGTAGGAATAAAACAAGTGAAGGTAATCCTAAACGCGAAGAGAATTTTGTAGCCAATACACCAATAATTAGCATTGCAGAGAATAAAAATATTAACATTTCTACAGTCAAATCCAAGTTTTATAATCCTCCCCAATCATAGCCTGTATAAATAATGATACCTAAAATTCTGATAAAAAACAAAGCGTGTGCTTTCTACTAGCAAAGTCAAAGAAAATAAAAAACACTTGAATTCTTTATAAAGTTCGTGTATGTTCTTTAATAAGAACAATAGCTATATTTAAGGAGGGAAGTTAATGATCAGGAATCGTCATCATGCTAAATATGGTCTTAAGCCACTCCTGTGTGGAATACTATTTCTAGGATTACTATTTCCGCCTTCCCTTGCAAAAGCTGCATCTGACAAGGAATACGAGAACGTGAATGTGTTAATTGTCTATTCTTCACGAGACAGAAAAGTTGATGAGCATCAGCGATTATTAGATTTGTTAATTAGTCACTTTACCACAAATGTGACTTTTAAAAGTAGTAATGAAGTGCAAGAAAAGGATTTAGAAGGAATTACCCATCTTTTTTATTATGGTCAGGTGGAAGATAAATTACCCAATTCGTTTTTAAGGATGTTCTCTACATTCACTGGTACTGTTGTAGCTATCGGATATAATGCAAATCAATTAGAAACTCAATTCTCGTTTATGAAACCTGTTGGGGTAAAGGAATATACGGAAATATTTTTTTCTGAAAATGAAAAAAGAAAACGAACCGTTGAACCCCAAAAAGTTATGGAGATCACAATTGAGGATAACACGGATGTCCTTATTGAAGTAAGTCAAGGCGATAAGGAATATCCATTATTCGTTCACCATCAAAATGCTTACTATTACGCTATGAATGATTTATTCCCACCTAACTCAAACTTTTTAGCGGAAGCATTGCATAATGTATTTAAGATTTCACATGAAACATCAACACGGGCATATTTAAGGCTGGAGGATATTCATCCACTAGTTGATCCTGAATATGTTAGTGAAATTGCAAAGATTCTAAAACAAAGGGATATTCCGTATATGGTCTCAGTTATACCTGTTTATGTAAATCCAGAAACTGAAGAAAAGTATCACCTCTCCGATGCACCAGAACTGGTAAAGGAGTTAAAGTATATGCAGGATAATGGTGGAAGTATTATCTTACATGGATACACAGATCAGTACTTCCTTGGAGAAACGGGCGATGGATATGAGTTTTGGGATATTGAAAAAAACAGTCCAATCTATCAAAGTCCTGAGGTAAATACTCCAATCAAGACGGAGGAAGACTTTTCTAGTGGCACAGCTTATAAAAATTATATAAAAAATTTAGAAGAATATGAAACAGCGTACATCGAAGAAAGATTAAATAAAGGAATTCAGGATTTGGTCTATCATGGGTTAAACCCTGTCGCCTTTGAAGCGCCGCATTATGCAATGTCGCAAAATGGATACGAGGTTGTTTCAGAATACTTCTCAACGATTGTTGGGCAAGTTCAGCTTACCGATGACGACTGGAAAATCATGACCGAAGCTCCGAATATCACGTCTCCTTCCTTTTTACATGGAATGAAATTGCTTCCTGAAACAATCCGATATGTTCGTTATGACGATCCAACGTCCATTCAGGAAATGAAAGACAGGGTAAATGATTTTTCTATTGTCAGGGATGGTATTATCGGTGGGTTTTATCACCCATTTTTAGGTGTGGATGGACTTGTTGATCTGATTGATGAAATGGAGAAAATTCCAAATTTGGAATGGATTGATATAAAAGACGTGAATAATACTGTTAAAACAGGTGGAGTCGTTATAAATAATGGAAAGCTAGTTTCTGATAAGACAGACCGTGACGAGGGTTCATCAGGTTCCACGGAGTTTCCTACGTATCTTATCAAACTGTCAAAGGATAATGTACTGTGGGTTTTGGCAGGTTCGGGAACAACAATGTTCATGGCATTTTTGTCGTATGTATTCTTTAGAAGGATACGAAATGGGTAAGGTTATTTTTTTATAATCATTAGTTCTTTAATAAGAACAAATGAATATAAAATAAAGAACACCTAGGGGGCTAAAAATGATTTTAACACATAAAAAGCGATTACCTCAGATTTTAATGCTGGTCGGAATCCTATTCATGACTTTATTTACTAATGGTATACAGGTGGATGCCGAAAATTCAGCTGGGAATGATCCAAAAGTGTTAGTTGTTTATTCGTCACAAAGTGGTGAGGTTAATGATAATGTACGGATGCTCGACCTGCTGACCGGTCATTTTACAATGAATATTACTTTTATAAATACATCGGAGATTGAAGAAAATGATCTGAAAAACGTTACACACCTGTTTTACTTTGGTCAAATGAAGGAACAGTTACCAAACTCGTTTACTAGCATTTTAGATTCTTTTAACGGTACAGTCGTTGCTTTGGGACATAATGTCGCCCAATTGGGAAAACGTTTTTCTTTTGTTATACCACAAGGGGAAGCGATATTTTCAAAAGTATTGTTGATGGGGAAGGGAGAAAAGGTGGAAAGTATAATTCCTCATACAGTGTTAAACGTAAATACGACCAAAGAAACGGAAGAGTTAATAAAGGTTACCCACGGATCTGAAAATGTCTATCCATTGTTTGTAAAAAATAAACAGAATTATTATTATGCTTCATCAGATATAAAGCCACCACTATCGATTTATCTAGGAGAAGTTTTACATGAAGTGTTTGATGAGGAGCATGAGAACGTCCATCCTGGTTATATTCGATTAGAGGATATTCATCCAATGGTTAATGTAGAAAAACTGATGGCGGTAGCTGAGGAGCTTAAAAAACGTGACATACCCTATTTGGTGGCAGTTATACCCGTTTATACAAACCCTAAAACGCACGAGGAATATCACATGTCTGACTTTCCTCATGTGATAAAAGCACTGAAATATATGCAGGACAATGGAGGAAATATTGTTATGCATGGCTACACCCACCAATTTAGAAAGAGTGAAACAGGAGAAGGATACGAGTTTTGGGACGTAGAAAATAATATGCCAATTTATCATGGACCAAACGAAAAAGTAATTAAGAAAACGAAGCAGGACTTCGATACAGCTGCAGATTATGAAATGTATAAAAAAGAACAAAAGGAGTTTGAGAAGAAGTATGTTGAAGAGAAACTGACGAAAGGAATTCAGGAGCTGACAAACTATGGTATTTATCCACTGGCCTTTGAAGCGCCGCATTATACAATGTCACAAAATGGCTACGCTGTTACGTCTAATCATTTTTCAACCTATGTTGGCCAGGTTCAAGTTAGTGATGAAGACTGGGAAATTATGACTACAGCTCCCTACATTACAATGCCTAGCTTTTTAAAAGGTATGACATTGCTTCCAGAAACAATGGGGTATGTGCAGCCAAATGATTCAAAAGTAATTAAGAGGATGATCAACGATGCAAAACAATACTCAATTGTTAGAGATGGTATGGTGGCGGCTTTTTTTCATCCTTCTCATCCTGATTTAGATATAAATGATTTTATAAAACTTCTCGATAGGATGGAGAAAATCCCAGGAATAGAATGGATAGATCTGAAAAAAATGGACCATACAGTGACAGCGGATAATGTCAAAATTGAAACCGACAATGGAAAAAGAATTGATAATATTGATAATTTAGGTCTTTATATGTCATCCTTCGATTATTTCCTGTATCACTTTAAAGAGACGGTTAAAGGTCTGACATGGTGGATGGTTGGTGTCGGGGCGTTGGCGGTAGTTCTCTTCACTATTTATACGTTCGTTACAAGGAAGCGATTAAGGAGGGGTCGATTTGGCTGATGTATTCATGTATATCTCGTTATTTCTTATATGGTTTATGCTGTTCTATCACATTTTCTTGATGCAGGGTGGATACCTCCATTCCTTGCAGCATCGAAAATCTGAAAAAGAATGGCAGCAGAATAAGACTTCATTTCCGTCTGTTAGTATTTTAATCCCAGCACACAATGAGGAAGTTGTTATCGGAAATACACTGGAATCGATGGTGAACTTAAGTTATCCACTTGATAAGCTGGAAGTAATTGTTATTAATGATAATTCAAGTGACAAAACAGGAGATATTGCAGATTCCTATGCAAGACGATACCCATTTATCAAAGTAATTCACAATTGGCCACCATTTTCAGGTAAAGGAAAATCTGGAGCATTGAATAAAGGGCTTAGTGAATCGACAGGGGAAGTAATTTGTGTCTATGATGCGGATAATACACCAGAATCCGATGCAATTTACTGGTTAACAATAGGTTTATCTAATGACCCTAAAGCTGGAGCAATTGTTGGTAAATTCCGTGTAAACAATGCCATGAAAAACCTGCTCACTCGTCTTATTAATATTGAAACACTTACATTTCAATGGTTAGCACAAGCGGGGCGTTGGTTTTGGTTTAAAATGGCAACCATTCCTGGAACTAATTTTGCGATACGCAGGTCGATTCTGGAGGAGTTAGGTGGATGGGATGAAAAGGCATTATCAGAGGATACCGAATTAAGTTTTAGGGTTTATAACTTAGGCTATCATATCCGGTTCTTCCCGTCGGCTGTAACCTGGGAACAGGAGCCGGAAACACTTCGAGTATGGTGGCGGCAGCGAACAAGGTGGGCACGCGGGAATTTATATGTTATCGGCAAGTTCTTCATGCAATTCCATAAATTAAAAAATAAGAAAGTAGGTCTTGATTTATTCTACTTCTTGTTTACATACCTTTTGTTCTTCGGTGGTGTAATGATTTCCCATACTATTTTTATTCTCAATTTATTCTTCGATTTAAACTTGTCTATTGGTCTAGTATCCTATGCCTTGCTAATCATAGGGTTTCTCCTATTTGTGACAGAGGTACTGCTATCGTTAAGTATGGAAAAGGATCAGTTCAATAGGAAAAACTTTTTCACCGTGCTTTTGATGTATTTAACTTATTCACAGCTGTGGTTGTTTCTAGTTGTAAATGCAACGTTCTTAGAGATAAAACGAATCTTGTTTAAACAAGAAGTAAAATGGTATAAAACGAAACGATACAAACAAGAGGAATTGGAGAAAGACCGTACAGCTTGATGTTAGGATGTGGGGGGAGGAGGGTGAGAAAAGTTATTAAACTACTGGTAATGTTAATATTCATCATCGTCATTATTGTTATCATTCTAAATTTACCTGAAAAAAAGAAGCCTAAAAAATTTCCAACTGAAAGCTTTATCGTAAGATGTCTGCAAAATAATAATGGTACGCTTGCTACTTACATAAAAGACAGCAATATTGTTGATGAGGATTTAGTGAAAGGCAGGGAAGCATTATCAGAAACGTTAGGATTATGGATGTTGTACGCCCTTGAAATAGAAGACAAACAACTTTTTGATGAAACGTATCAGAACCTACAAAACTATTTTCTCGAAAAAGATGGCTATATCAGCTGGAAAATAAATGCATCTGGTAAAAGCTATGTTTACACAAATGCATTAGTGGACGATTTCAGAATTATAGATGCCCTACTTCAAGCTGACAAAAAGTGGGGAAATGAAAATTATGTAGAAACTGCAAATTTAATTAGTCGTTATGTTAACAAGTTCAGTAAAAATAACAACGTACTTACTGATTATTATGAAAGACGCCTCAACTACAGCAGCAATCACGTTACATTATCCTATATCGATCCTCTAGCACTTAAAAAATTAAAAAAACGTAATTGGATAGATAGCCAAATATACGATAACACACTGGCAATCTTACAGGATGCACCACTGAAAAATGGATTTTATCCTAAATCATATCATGTTCGGAAACAATCATATAAGTTCGATAGAGATGTTAATATGGTAGACCAAGTACTAATGGCATATCATCAATCAAAGGTGGGGATTGTATCAGCAGAATTTTTAAACTTTGTGAAGGCGGAAATAGAGCGGCATGGCATTATTAATGGAAAATATGATATTCAAACAAAAGAGCCGACAGTTGAATATGAATCCCCGGCTGTTTATGGTTTTTTAATTATGTATGCTTTGGAAATGGACGAAGTTGACTTTGCGCGTAAATTGTATGAGCGAATGATTGCATTTAAAGATAATGATTATAAGAGCCCGTATTATGGTGGATACTCGATTAGTGAGGTGGGAGATACGCACATTTTTGATAATTTGGTACCGTTGTTGGCAGAGCGGAAGTTGGATAAGGTTGATGGAGAGGATTAACAAATTGCAAAAGCATGGTAGGACATTCGATTTGAGCTGGTGAATAACGTTGTTTGATAACTTGACCTTATATTCATAATATTTGTGTTAAAATAGAGGGACAGAGGGACAGACCCCATGTCCCCAAAATTTAATACAAGGGGTGTTTACATGGATGTAAGTAATCCAGTGGATTTTGGGAGTAGATTTGGAGCGGGAATTGTAGATGCATTTATTATATTTATAGTAGTTGGGCTTCTTTCACTAACACTGTATGGTCAGTTTTATAATGAATTTTATCGTCCTGTCGATTTATTAGTGGGACAAAGGGACAGACCCCTTGTCCCATGAAGGTGAAATAATGGGGATGCTCAAGTTTTTCATTGGTGATTATAAAGTGAAATATCGTTCCGAAGAGGTCGTTCTGTTACCAAAGGAATTTCAACTGCTCCAATTTTTATATCAAAGTCCATCAAGGATTTTTACTAGGGAAGAACTTCTTGATGCGGTTTGGCCAATGGAAGCTCCGATTGACAGGACAGTTGATGATCATATTTACCGGATTAGAAAAAAGTTGTCACCACTGTCTTCTGTTGTTGGTATAAAGAC
The DNA here is from genome assembly GCF_900187325.1 of Virgibacillus ndiopensis. Lineage (GTDB taxonomy): Bacteria > Bacillota > Bacilli > Bacillales > Amphibacillaceae > Virgibacillus_E > Virgibacillus_E ndiopensis. The sequence continues at coordinate 328,458 of NZ_FZMZ01000006.1, forward strand.
AGTACGGGGACAGGGTTACCAATTAAGGCTTAATAAAGAGGTACATGATAGTCCTTTGTTAAAGGATGAGGAAGTCTCTTCCAATGTGAAAGTCCTCTTTCACAAATATCATCTCTATGGCCAGGGTGATGCTCTAAAATTGCTTGAGGAAAATCAAGCTGTGTTTGGCTTTGAGCTTGATCTTCAAAGCCGCCTTTATCTCCATTTCATGAAGGGGAATTTCAAGTGGTTTATAGGTGCGGAGGAAATCTCCTTCTGGGAAAAATGCTATTACTTTCTTCATATATATTCCTACATTGAAGCGGATAAAGAGAAATGTCTTGATTATTTCACCAGAGCGTTGGCAGCTAAAGAGCTGCCTGAATATCATCGGCAAGAAATAAAGTTACTGAACCGCTTGTCTCTTTTAATATTCACAAAGCGGATTAGTGAAGCGGAAAGTCTCTTAAGTCAATCAAAAAAGACAATTCACGAAAAAGAACTGAAAGGTTTTATACCGCTGATTTCACTAACAGAGCTTTATCTTGCCTTTCTCGAAAATGATATTGCCTCCATACAAGAAAAGATGACCGAAATGGAAAAAATACTCGTAAAATATCCTTTTTCAAGGGAAAAAGCAACCTTTTTAATTATCAAAGGATTAAATAGCCTAGCATTGAAGAAACAAATCGAAGCGGAGTATTACTTCGATCAAGGATTCGAACTGTTCCGGAAAGCTAAATACATTCCCGGGATCTTGATCAGTCTGAACATTATCCTATTCTATTTAAATGAGTTTCAAATGAAAGATGACTTATACGCCCATTACCAAGAAGTATGGAAAAAGTATACTGAAGAATATAAATTTACTGAATTGCAGCAAAGGATTCAAAGCCAACTTGATTTTTATTTAAAATAACATTGTAGGCTTCTGCATCGCAGAAAAATTCAAAAATTGCTATCCTCTGATACTTCTCTGATATTCGCTCGTTATTGTTAATAGGAGAAAATATCATGGAGGTATCACAGATGAAGAAAAATGCATCAATTTGGAGAGATCGAAATTTTATCAAATTCTTTTCGGCTAATGCCCTTTCCGATTTAGGGAATTGGTTTGACTTTGTTGCAGTGCTTATTTTGTTTCGATACACATGGGAGGCGAATCCGATGCTGATCGCCCTCATACCTGTCATGTATGCTATTCCGAGCATTTTGTTAGGGCAATTCGCAGGCGTGTTTGCTGACCGAAGAGATAAGCTGAAAATCCTTGTCCATTCCGATTGGATTCGAGCGGGTTTAACTTTGCTGCTAGTTTTTACCCCTGCCCCCATGCTTGCCCTGCCTGTTCTTTTGTTCCGCAATACGGTAGGTGTGGTAAGTTTACCTGCCCAACAGGGACTGATGAGAAATATTGTTGATGAAGATGACATTTTGAAGGCAGTAACCATTAACGGAAGCCTGTTTCAGCTCGTAAAGGTAGTTGGTCCGCTTATCGGTGGTTCGGTGGCGGGTGTTTTTTCTCCAGACATTTCAATTGTTGTAAATGCTCTTTCTTTCGTTTTGTCCGGAATCATCCTGACTCGGGTTCACTTGAAAAATCAAGTTCCAGAAAAAAAGGAGGAACTCGAAACAACAGAACAAATAGGATTCTTCGCTTCATGGAAGGAAGGCTGGAGCATAGTTTTGAAAAGTAGGATCCTTTTAGCAAGCATCATTTTTGGGATTGTCAGTACTTTAACGATTCAAATGATTGATGCTCAAATTGTTACATTGTTCAGCGAGGTATTCCCTAAAAGAGCCGAACTGACAGGTTGGGCGATATCGGCGATTGGAATCGGCTCCCTCCTTGTTGTCCTGTTTCTAAACAGGCTGGAACAGATCCGAAACTACGGCTGGTTCTTTGGTTCTGGCAGCCTGCTCATTGGCTTAATGACTGGGGGGTTTGGATTGCTAGGTGATTACAGCTTTATCATTCTGGCAATTGGGCTTGCTTTGCTAGGTGGAATTGGCAATGGGATTATGTTTACTGCGGTAAATTATCTAATTCAAAAGGAACCACCAAAAGAAGCAATTGGCAGGGTCTCTGGAATTGTAGATTCTACCTTGAGTATTTTATTTATAGCCGGTCCGCTACTGGGCGGTATGCTGATCAATCAGTTTGGTGTACTTATGGCTTTTAAAATTATCGGTATTGGACTCACCGTGATCGGCGCTGCCGGAACTCTCTTCCAAAAGCTCATCTGGAAACAGAAGAACTCGGCTGTAGGCCAGGAACAAGCTAAAGAGGATGTGAAGCGGCATTTTGATGGGACATGGGATTAGATTTGATAATTGATTACTATGGTGATAATGGTTTACACACACCGATAGAGCATTTTTGATTGTGCTGGTTCACAAGTTATGGAACAGGGGAGTTGCAAATCGATAAGCATATTTAAAAAAATAGAGTAGTTATTAATAAGGTCTCTGTACCTTATGAAGGAGATGAAAATATGAAACATGTTCAAGAAGTTCTATTAGATCAGTTATTGGCGAATGCCAATGACCCCAGCTGGTATCTTCCATTTACAGAAGCAGTAGAAAATTTATCGGAGGAAGAAGCATTTTGGCGGCCTAATGTAGATAGTCATAGTATTGCTGAAATTGTGCAGCATCTAATTTACTGGAATGAAATTTGGCAATTAAGATACCAACAATCTGACATCACAGTTGTTCCGTCTATTGAAAATAACGATAAAAGTTTTATTATTCCAGAAAACAAAACGTTTAATCAATTAAGAGAGCGTCTATTAGAGGTGCTATTACAATGGCAAGGTCTACTAACCGAGAAACAACTCAAAAGTGATGTAAATGGATTCCCTGTACCAGCTAAATGGTATCAGTTACTCGGAAATGCTATTACGCACAATGCTTATCATATTGGTCAAATTGTTTATATAAGGAAGTTGCAAAAAGGCTGGAATTGAATAAACAAGTGATTTTATTATTTTCGCTACAAGAGTTGAAGACAATGAAGGAATCAGAACTCTATTTTCTTTGTGCTAACGTTGTCGGTTAACCATACAAAGTTAAATGGTGGGATAAATATGGCTTATAGTTGGAAAACGTGCTCAACTGATGTAAAGGATTTTGTTTCTCACCTTCTAAACGAGACTAAAGAAATTATAAAGGAAAATTATCTCGGTTTTTACATACACGGGTCTTTAGCAATGGGAGGCTTCAATCCGAATAGAAGTGATATTGATATTTTAGTAGTTACGAACAATTCTATGACTACTAAAACTAAGCGGAAACTAGCAAAATTCTTTCTAACTTGTTCGGATAATCCATATCCAGTGGAAGTAAGTTTTTTGAATGATAAACAATTAAAAAATTGGAAGCATCCTAGTCCGTTTGATTTTCATTATAGTGAATTTTGGAGGGGACGTTATAAAGATGATTTGGCTACTGGGGCGTATCACTATTTAAACGAAGTGATTAAGACTGATGCTGATTTAGCAGCACATATAACTATAATCACTAATAGAGGGGTATGTATAGATGGAAAGCCTATTGCTGAAATTTTCCCTTCTGTTCCACGTTCACATTATGTATCTTCGATTATGGGAGACTTCCGAGCGTGTTTAGAGAATATTGAAGAGGAACCAATATATTGTACATTAAATTTGCTTTCTGTATCTAAAAGAAGGAATTATTTCATCGAAGCAAGAAGCTGGCAATTGGGGGCTATTATCATTACCGGGAGAAATGAACTTTGTTATGCATAAAGTGATTCGTAGTTATGCCAATGAAAAAGAAGTTTATGATTTTAAGAAAGATGAACTTCTTTTAATAAAAAATTATATTGCTAGTAATGTACAAGAGTTATTAAGGTAAAGCGTGGAGGAAGTTTACGAATAAATTTTTGTTGGTTGGTGTACTTTTGCTCTTATTAATGCTGGTTTAGCACAAGGGAGAAACAGATCGGGTCTTAATTGGTTTTTAATTTCATTGTTTCTTGGACTGATAGCGAAATTGTTATTGGTAGTACAGTAATTTAAAAATGGAGTGAAAAAATGTCTCAATCACTAATCTTTGATATGGACGGAACACTATTTCAAACAGATAAAATTTTAGAATTATCACTTGATGATACTTTTGAGCAGTTACGATCACTAAACAAATGGCACACCGTAACCCCTATTGATAAATACCGTGAAATTATGGGTGTCCCTTTACCAAAAGTATGGGAAACTTTACTACCTGAACATTCTGATGAAGTAAGAGAACAAACTGATGCTTATTTTCTGGAAAGATTAGTTGAAAATATAAGAATAGGAAAAGGTGCCTTATATCCTAATGTAAGGGAGGTTTTCAGTTATTTAAAAGAGAACGATTGTTCAATATACATAGCAAGTAATGGTTTAATAGAATATTTAAATGCAATTGTAAATTACTATGATTTGGATAATTGGATTACTGAAACATTTAGTGTTCAACAGATACAAACGCTGTATAAAGCAGATTTAGTTAAGACTATTATAAGAAAGTATAATATTAAAAAAGCAGCAATAGTCGGGGACCGTCTATCCGATATTAATGCGGCTAGAGATAATGGTTTAGTCTCGATAGGCTGTAATTTTGACTTTGCACGAAAAGATGAACTTTCTCATGCTGATATGGTAATAGACGATCTAATTGAGCTGAAAACCATATTACCTAGGCTAAATAAATAGATATTCTAAAGGATGTCCATTGCACTAAGAGATTAGGCGCTTCAGTTTTGTAAGGGGGAATTGTTGTGGAAGTAAGTGTATTTCCTGTACTTGAAACGGATAGATTGGTTTTGAGACAAGTAACAAAAGAGGATGCGAGCAGTCTTCTAAAGTATTTATCTGATCAAGATGTAATGAGATACGTAGGATTGGAGCCATTTAAGTCAATTAATGATGCTATGGATGAGATTTCCTGGTATCATTCAATCCTCAAAAAGAGAACAGGAATAAGATGGGGGATTACGTTGAAGGACCAAGGCGAGGTAATTGGGAGTTGTGGTTTTCTTAACTTGGTTTCACAACATTATCGTTCTGAAATTGGTTTTGAGTTAAGTAGAGAGCATTGGGGGAAAGGAATAGCAAGTGAGGCTATTGAAGCTGTTATTAGATATGGATTTGAGCAGATCGATTTACAACGGATAGAAGCGTTAATAGAACCTCCTAATATACCATCACAAAAGTTGGTAGAAAAACAGGGATTTATTAGAGAAGGACTTTTGAGAAGTTATGAGTTTACTTGTGGAAAATTTGATGATTTATACATGTATTCATTGTTAAAGCAAGATTTCAATACAAAATGATATATTGTGAGGCTCCTAAATTTATCATCTTCTGTCTTAGAGAAAGTTTAAATTATTGTTTTAAGTAAGTAGAAAATTAAAAGAAGCCTTCTAAAAGGTTAAAACTTACAACCTCGAAAGCCTCTTTTTTAAGGATTTTATTTAGAATGCTGCTGTCCATCCACCATCAGCGGTTATAACAGTACCGTTTACAAAACTTGATTCATCAGATGCTAAGAATAGAGCTACTTGGGCAATTTCCTCAGGCTGACCTATTCTAGGCATTACTTCTTGCACTGCTTTGGTTCGTTCCATGCCAAATTGATTAACATTTTTCATGGAGGATGCAATATTGGTTGCTACTCCACCTGGGGCAATGGCATTACAGCGTATCCCTTTCTTAGCATACATATAGCCTGTATTTTTCGTAAGACCAATAACTGCATGCTTGGATGCTCCATATGTTGCACCTGCATGGGCTCCGTTTAATCCACCAGTAGAAGCGGTATTAATGATTACGCCTTTTCCTTTTTTTAAGAAAATAGGTAGTGCTTTGCGCATTGCTCTCATAACACCTTTTGTATTAACATCAAAAATTAAGTCCCACCGTTCATCAAGAATATCCCCGACAGGCTCAAATCCATCCATAATACCAGCGTTGTTTACTAGAATATCCAACGTTCCATATTCATTTACGGCTGTGTCAATCATATTATCAATGTCTTTCTGTTTTGCAACATTTACCTGAACGGCCTTCGCCACTCCATTATTTTGTGTGATTTCTTTAACTACTGTCTCTGCACCTTCCAAGTTTAGATCGGCAACAACCACTTTAGCGCCTTCATTAGCATATAATTCTGCAATCGCCTTCCCCATACCTGAAGCTGCACCAGTAACGATAGCCACTTTGTCTTTTAATTTCATCCTAATTCCCTCCCAAATAAAAAAATATTGAACATGTGTATATTAACTATTATACTGGATAGGGAAAACATGTACAAACGACGGAAAACGCAAATAATGTTGCGTAATAGACACTTATTAGCAAAAGTGTTTAAGTTGAGGAGAAAAAAATATGAAACAGGATCTGCGAATTATAAAAACGCAGGATAGCTTACGACATGCTTTGTTAACTTTATTGAAAACAAAACCTTTGGAATTGATTACAGTCGCAGAACTATGCCGTTTAGCAAAAGTTAACCGTGGAACGTTTTATTCCCACTATAAAGATGTCCACGGTGTCTTTAAGCATTATTTGGAGGTGATTGTAGAAGACTTTAGGCAATCTTATGAGGAGCCTTACCATAAGACGAACTTTCATATTCAAAATATCGAAGCGGACATGATCCGAATCTTTCATCATGTGAAAAAATATCAGGATTTTTATCAGATTATCTTCGATGAACGTATTCCAATGATGTATTTTTATCTACTTTTCGATACGGTGCGTTCGTTTATGAAAGAAACCTTAGATGAAATAGAATTGCAATCCGAATCTAACATACAAGTAGACTATCTAATTAGCTATCAGACGAATGCTATCCTTGGAATTTTAATTGAATGGCACCGACAAGGATATAAGACATCTATCCAAGAGCTAAATCAACAGCTTATCACTATTTTATCGATTAACAGTCCTTTTCGATAGGTGTAGTTGTTATATAAATAGATTGATGTTTTGTTTTAAAAGAAACTAATTTCCAGATAAAGTGAAGATCTTTAGGGGGCATTTATTTTGTGAGAAAACAAACAAAAGTAATCATAAGTATTTCATCGGTAGTTTTATTCTTTGTTTTACTTTATTTTTCGATGTCTTTTTCCAATCACTTAGTCATAAAACGGACCATATTTTTAAACGGTTATCCAATAGAAGCTTTTACAACTGATATACAAGATAAACCTGATTCTAAAAGTAATAAATATGGTAAATGCTATGTTATAGATAATCCTAAAGTGAATAACGGTACCGAGCAAGCTGTTCCTGGCGTTTGTATGAAGAAAAGTAAGTTTGGCTTTTACTATGATATCACAATTGGCGTTTTCTAAGAGGTAAAAGAAAGAGGAATCTTGATTGTGTTCGATTAGGAAAGCACACCTCTGCTGACGGTGGATCTATTCATGTAAGAGTAAGCCAACCCAAAGCACCGCCGTGCGAATCACTCTTCCAATTTGACGGGGACAATAAACTTGTCCCCCTGTCCCAGGAAATACGTTTTGGTAAATCTGCTTCTTTTAGCTTATTCCTAACTTGCTGCTCCCAGCTTTTTACCGTATCAATGGTTGTGTTTTCTTGTGTAGCAATGTCCTTCACTGACATCCCTCCAATGATAAAGAAATATACCAATTTCCATTGATTATCGGTTAGTTCTCATCTGAGGTTTCGCCATAAATAAGGGTTGCCCAATATAAGGTCGAAAAAGTTATACCTTGGATTAGAATAATTCATATGTTTTTCCTCCTAAAAAATTTTTCCAAAATAGTTCGCTGTTCATATCTATAATCGAAAAGAGATGTCGATCTGGTCTCATGATAAGGAAAAATTTTTATATTTTTTTTATATTTTATTAAGAGGTTTTACAGATTATCGAGCTATAGTGGACGTGAATAGCATTAAGAGGAGGTTGATTAAGTGCATAAAAGAAAAAGCTGGTGGCTATTAATTTTTGTAAGTCTCGGTGTTATTATTCCATTCATGGCACCATATTTGATGCTAGATCCTGATTCAAGCCGTGTGACGATCACATCGAAGGCTATACAATATCCAGCCTTAGTTACACATATTGTTTTTGCATTTATTGCATTAGTAACCGGTTTTTTTCAGTTTGTAGATCGTTTTCATCTTAAAAAACCAAAGCTTCATCGTTTTCTTGGGAGAACGTACGTCGGTAGTATCGTTATAAGTAGTCTTTTGTCGCTCGTGGTAGTTTTGTATATTGATAATTTCACTAAATCTGTGGCATTTCTAACATTGACGATTTTATGGTTATTTACGACGTTGAAAGGTTATCGAAAAGCTGTAAAAAGAAGTTTCAACGAACACCGCAAATGGATGATCCGTAGTTTTGGTGTAACGCTGGTGGCTGTAAGTGGGCGAATCGTAGTGCCAGTTCTTCTTCTTGCTTATTACACATTAAACGGCTTTACTTTTCCAGATGGAAGAGACAAGATGATAGAAGAAGTGTTACATGTAAATATCTGGATTGGGATTGTCTTAAACCTTGTGATTGTTGAGTGGATTATCCTAAAATCACCTAAGGGACATAAGAATTAATTTTTAGTGGAAGAAAGGAATTCGGAAGGAGGAAACTTTATGTCAGAAACAGCTTCACCTGGAAAAATTGTAATCCTTAATGGTCCTCCAAGATCTGGGAAGTCCAGTATTGCTGCTGAGATCCAACATACGTTTAAGGGTGTATGGATGAACTTAGGTGTTGATCATTTCATGAAAATGACTCCAGAACGATATCAACCTGGGATTGGGTTACGCCCTGGGGGTGAGCGCCCAGAACTTGAGTCTCTTATTGTAAATATGTATCAAGCTTTATACGAATCGATTGCATTACACAGTCGATTGGGCTTTCATGTTGTAGTGGACGTTGGACATCATGATGGTTATTCAGTTCCCCGTGGTATTCTACCCAAATGCATACAAATATTGAAGGGACTCCCTGTTTTCTTCGTTGGTGTGCGGTGTCCGATTGACGTTATTATGGAGCGGCGGATTGATACCTGGCAAGTTGGTTACACCTCTGAAGGCAAGGTTCCCGAACCAGTCCGTTTTTGGCAACAACTTGTCCATAAGCCCGGTATTTATGATCTAGAAGTCGATACTTCATTACTTTCACCAAAAGAATGTGCTGCCTTAATTGGTCAACGACTCGCAGACGGTCCCCCTCCCATAGCTTTTCAACAGATTGAAGAAATGGAAACTGAATAAGTTGTTTATAAATAAATGTAAGGGGATGTAATATGCTAGAAGCGTTATCTTTAATCGGAAACAAACTAGATAATAAGAATATTACTTGGGGAGTTGGTGGTTCACTTTTACTTCAATTTCATAAAATAGTGGATAACCCTAATGATATAGATATTTTGGTGAGTGAAAATAATGCTACTCAATTAAATAAAACAATTTCACCGTTAGGGAAAAGTAAAGAAGTAAAGCATTCTGCACCTTTTCGAACAACGTATTTCACTAAATATTGTATTAATCATATTGATATAGATATTATGGGCGGATTTGCATTAGAACATAAAGATGGGATATATAAATTGTCGTTTAAAAGGGATTCCATTGTAGATTATAAAAAAATAAACGGAGTAGAAATCCCCCTATGTTCACTGGAAGATTGGTATGTTTTATACTGTTTAATTCCAAATAAACAAGAAAAAATAAGCCTAATTGAAAATCATTTTAAAACTAATGGCGTACAGCATGCAGGTTTGCTAGAAGAAGCACTGAAACAACCCTTACCAATTGAAGTGAAACAAAAGATAATGCAGTTACTGAATTAACCACAAGTGGGACAGGGGGACTGGCCTTGTGTTCCGATCCGTGCATAAATAGCTCCCGTTTTTCATAATGATTAATGGTATACATTACTCTGTTTTGTGGGGTTTAAGGCTATTTAGGAGGGGTTTAAGGTGCCAATTATTTCAGGTGAAGACTACATGAATAGGATTAACAAATTAAAATCTGATATTTGGATTGAAGGGAAGCGAATAGAAGGAAAAATCTCTGAACATAAAGCTTTTAAAGGTGTTATGAAAAGCCAAGCTGCATTATACGATCTACAGCATACGAAATCGATTGAGGATATCATGACATACGATTCACCATCTTCAGGTGAAAAAGTTGGGACTTCGTATTTGATACCAAAGACAAAAGAGGACCTCTTAAAAAGACGTAAGATGATTCAAGAATGGGCAAAAGTAAACGGTGGTTTGATGGGAAGAAGTCCGGACTACATGAACACTATTTTGGCATCGTTTGCTGCGTCAGTAGATCTGTTAAAAGGTGAGAAAAATTGTTTTCCTGAGAATTTGCTATCATTCTATGAATATGCAAGAGAAAACGATCTGTCGTTCACACATACATTTATAAATCCGCAAGTTAACCGAGGTAAATTTTACTTTGAAGATGATGAGGAAGATGAAATCATTACAGCACAGGTTGTAGAGAAAAATAAGGATGGAATTATCATAAAGGGGGCACGCCTTTTAGCTACACAGGGCGGAATCACAGATGAAATATTGGTATTCTCGACAGTGGGTGCTGATGAAGCGCATAGTTATGCTTTTTCCATTCCAAGTAATACAAAGGGACTAAGGTTCATCTGTCGGGAATCGTTTGTCTATAAAGATTCAGAGTTCGACCATCCGCTAAGCTCGCGTTTTGAGGAAATGGATACTGTTATCGTGTTTAATGATGTGCTTGTTCCTTGGGATAGAGTATTTTATTATGATAATCCACGGATAACAGGCAAGTTTTTCACGGAGAGCCTATTTTTCCCATTAACGTTGCATCAGATTGTTGCAAGACAGGTTACTAAAACAGAATTTGTACTTGGAATAGTACAATCGCTTGTTGATACAATTAATATAGGTGAATATCAGCATGTGCAAGATAAAGTGTCAGAAATTATCCTTGCCCGTGAAACGATGAAAGCATTTTTAATCGCTTCTGAGCATCAGGCAAAACAAGATGTAAATGGCACGATGGTACCAGATTTGAATACATTATATGCTGCTATTAATACGTTCCCGAAAATTTATCCAAGGTTTTCAGAAATCATCCAATCTCTTGGGGCGAGCGGTCTCGTTTCCATACCAACAGAAAAGGACTTTAAATCAGAAATTAAAGGGGAATTAGACCTTTATTTGCGTGCCGCTACTAAAAAGGCAGAGGATAGGGTCAAATTATTCCGATTGGCTTGGGATCTGTCCATGAGTGCATTCGGAACAAGACAGACATTGTACGAACGGTTTTTCTTTGGGGACCCAATTCGTCTTTCGCAAAGCTTGTACATGAATTATAAAAAGGATAAATATGTGGAGAATGTTCATCGGTTTTTAAATATGGAATCTTAGCAATGTGCTAACAGTAAATTAATAGTAGTGTTATATCCCCTTTTTTGCTTTGATTACAAAAGGGGATTTTTTAGTGCCAAAATCTTGTTGACAATTAAAGAGAATAGGAGTAAATTTTGCTTATTCCTTAATTAAATAACTCGTACCTTTTAATCGCTTAATCTTCTTGAGCGGGGGAACCAAAGTTAGTAGATTATTTTCAATCTGGGGTGAATCTTACTACAGTAAGAAGGGATACTCTCGAGTTCCTAACCCGACAGCTAACCTCGTAAGCGTTGTATTGTATTTTCAGAGGGGAAGGTCATCGATTTATCATGAGACCATTCTATTTGTAATGGTCTTTTTTCGTATGGAAATGCTAAAAAGAGATAGGTGAGTAACTTGAATCAAAGGGGAAATTGCTTTTGTCCACAATACTAAAAACAATTAAAAGCTTACAACCTGCACAAATTATTGTTTCCTTTTATGTAATTGCAGTTATCATTTCTGTTTGTTTGCTTAGCTTGCCGATAGCTCTAAAACCGGGTGTGAACTGGTCATTTTTGGATGTTATATTTACGGCGGTAAGTGCAATAAGTGTAACGGGTCTATCGGTTGTACCGGTAATAGATACATTTAGTACACCTGGAATATTTATTTTGCTTTTTATTCTGCAGTTTGGCGGAATTGGAATTATGACACTTGGTACCTTTTTTTGGTTACTTTTAGGAAAGAAAATAGGTTTTAAGGAAAGGGAATTAATTCGAACGGATCAGAATCAGTCCAATATGTCAGGATTAGTTAAATTGATGATACAGATACTTGTAATGATTCTTATTATTGAGTCTGTTGGAACGGTTATCCTAGGCATCTACTTTCTGTCTTATTTTCCGACTTGGCAGGATGCTTTCTTACAAGGATTATTCGCTGCCGTTAGTGCAACAACAAATGCGGGGTTTGATATTACTGGTAACTCACTTATTCCATTTGCCCATGATTATTTTGTGCAATTTATAAACATTATTTTATTGACATTGGGTGCAATTGGATTTCCTGTACTGATAGAATTAAAGGACTTTATGGCAAATAGAAAGAAGCACTATCGCCATCATTTTTCTTTGTATACAAAATTAACGACAGTCACATTTTTTTCATTAATGATATTTGGAACTATCATTATTTTGATATTTGAAGCTAACCATTTCTTTCAAGGTAAAAGCTGGCATGAGTCATTTTTCTATGCATTATTTCAATCGTCTACAACGCGGAATGGTGGATTAGCTACGATGGATGTAAGCTACTTTTCTAATTCAACCTTATTAGCTATTTGTTTTCTCATGTTTATCGGTGCTTCGCCAAGCTCTGTTGGGGGAGGAATAAGGACAACCACTTTTGCTATTGTTTTATTGTTAATGTTCTCTTTTGCAAAAGGCCAGAAGAATATAAAGGTTTTTAGGCGTGAAATACATGAGGATGATGTTAGAAAGTCGGTTGTAGTTAGCTTTCTTGCATTACTGCTTTGTTTTTTAGCAACGGTTATTCTTTCTGAAACAGAACCGTTTCCAATAATGGAGATTATGTTTGAGGTTAGTTCTGCATTTGGCACTACAGGATTGTCAATGGGAATAACGCCTGAACTTAGTGATGCTGGTAAAATTGTTATTATATCACTCATGTTCATCGGAAGAATAGGAATTTTATCGTTCATTTTCTTGTTCAATAGAAGAAATAAACAAACGAATTACCATTATCCAAAAGAGCGGGTTATTGTTGGGTAACTTTGATGAAAGGAAAAGCAAAAAGATGAAGTCTAGATCTTTTTGCTTTTCTGTTATTAATGTATTTACTACTTTAAGATTTAGATAAATCAAGATCCCAGCGTTCTTCTATCAATTCTTCTCCAGTCCACTCATTGTTGGTCTTCTCTTCTGTTAATGTAAAATTGTAATTTTGGTAAAGGTAGCGGGCCGTTGCTAAAATACTTACTGTCCATAGAAAAACATGCTTGTAGTTTTGATCTTTACAGTAGTTGATTGCTGTTTCCATCAGCTTCTTTCCAATGCCTATTCCTTGATAATTTTCATCCAATATAAACCATCTAAGCTGGGCTACTGAATTACTATGTTTTGTGATCGCAATAGAACCAACAATTTCACCATTCAGCTCAGCAATCCAGAGCTCTCCTCCGTCAGTGCTGATCATAAATTCAGATAAGCCCTTCATAACGTAATATTCAAATAGTGGTCCAAACTTGTATGTGTGATTATAAAGCCTTCCATGGAGATGTGCAACATATCCAACATCCCCAGCGTGGAATGGACGAATGGCTACTTGCGTGAGTGTTGAATGATCTTTTGTATATATAGATTCGATCGTTTCCATGGAAGTGACTAGCTTGGCCAAATCACGTTCCGATAGGTTTTGAATCATTTTGCTCACACCACAATTTGCCTTTTTTACTAAGTTTTCAAAAATAGTTATGCCATGTTCGGTTAGATAAAGTAAGTAGCGTCGTTTATCCTCTGTTGATTGTCTCTTTAAGATTATATTCTCGTCCTCAAATCGTTGGATAATTCGACTCATGTATCCTCGGTCAATTCCCAGGTTTTCTCTAATTTCAGTAGCAGTACAGCTATTTTTGTAAAAGATTTCAGTTATAACACGGGCTTCGGTTAGAGAAAAAGGTTGATTATAGATTTCCAGGTCGACTTTACCCAGAACGTTTGCATAATATCTATTGAATTTCCGAATTTTTTCTACATAGTTAATGAGCTCCATACAAGTTAACCTCCCTTTTTAATATAATGTATGATAAATCTAATTAGTTGATATAGTCAACTAATTAGATATGCTAATTTCTTCAATAGGAATATAACGTAAAAGATCCCAACTACTTTTTGGGATCTTTTGCGTTTCATTATGTTAATCATCACTACGATCTTTTTTTCTGGTGTGTACATCCAATTCTTCGGAAAACTCGGTTTGTAATTCTCTCCTAACGGGTGTGTGCTTGTTTGTGTTGTCTGAAAAGTGTTCTCTAATATAGGCGTGAATAAAGGGTTCACATAACGTGATAAAAAAAGCCGCCATTGCTGAAAGTGTAATTATTGGAAGACCCGTTTGGGTAAGAAATATACTTCCAAGTAACCACAATGAAAGAAACGCCAAACCAAAATCCGCAATTATTGCTGTGATATTGTTAAATCGCTTTAAAATAAATAAATCCCCTACAAGATAAGAAATTCCTGTAACTAATAAACTAATCCAGAATAAATTAATCAATGTTGTATTAAAAAGTATGCCAAATATGGAGAAAACAGCTATTGCTGTAACAATAAACTTTATCCCAAATGTTTTTAAATGATCCATAAAGCTATACCCATCCCTTCCTAATTTTTTATAGTATTTGTCATTTCCAGATAAATATTATCTTTCTTTTACCTTTAGGGAAGAAGCGGTATAAAAAGAAGATTTTGATTAACAATACAAAAAAGAAATGATTCATCATTATTGTCTTTAAATTGGAGTGGAATAGCATGGAAAGGAAAAAATGGGATCTGGTTGGATTAGCATCAATACCATTGGTTATGACACTAGGGAACTCAATGTTAATTCCTGTATTACCGATGATTGAAAAAGAGATAGGGATTACACCATTTCAATCCGGTTTAATTATATCGGTTTATTCCTTTATTGCGATTTTGCTTATTCCTCTTGCTGGATATTTATCAGATAGGATAGGTAGAAAAAAGGTAATTATTCCAAGTTTGATTATTGCTGGAGTTGGTGGAGTTGTTTCTGCTTTTGCTGCCTGGAAATTAGATAATCCTTATTTGTTTATTCTGGTTGGCAGGTTCTTACAGGGTATAGGCGCATCAGGTGCTTTTCCAATCGTCATCCCAACAGTAGGTGATATGTACAAAGACGAGAAAGATGTAAGTGCCGGGTTAGGATTTATTGAGACTTCTAACACCTTTGGAAAAGTCTTAAGCCCAATAATTGGGGCTTTTCTTGCTTATTATATATGGTTCATACCCTTTGCAGCCATTCCAATCTTATGTATTATTTCGATCATCTTAGTTATGGTATTAGTAAAGGCTCCCGCTTCTAAAGAAGATAAGAAGGATTATAATTTTTCATCATTTAGAAAATCAATTAAAGACGTCTTTCATCATAACGGTCGTTGGCTAATATCCGTATTTATTATTGGATGCATCAACATGCTAGTGTTATTTGCGCTTCTATTCCATTTTTCCTTTCTTTTGGATGATCAATATAATGTAGATGGTGTGTTACTGAAGGGTGTTTATCTGGCAATCCCTTTACTGTTCCTCTGTATGACCTCCTATATAGCCGGTAAAAAAGTTGGAGAAAATAAAGTGATGATGAAATGGGCAATTATTATTGGGAATGGTTTAACAGCAGTGTCACTTTTGTTTTTTAGTAGCAATTTGAATTTAGCGTTTGTATTAATTGTATTAACATTAGTAGGCATTGGGATTGGTTTATCTTTGCCCTGTTTGGATGCATTAATTACAGAAGGTGTGAATAAGGAAGTACGTGGAACTGTTACGTCTTTATACAGCAGTATGAGATTTTTAGGAGTAGCATTCGGCCCTCCACTTGTCTCTGTTCTTCTGAAAAATTTCCCCGGATATTTAAATATTTGTTTTGTTGGATTTAGTTTGCTTGCCGTGTTGGTTACGTTGTTTTATGTGAAACCTAAACATGATATTCAGCTAATGGGAAACAGGATTTGAAAATGTATAAAAAACGCCTTATTTCAAAAAATATTTGTTAGGAAGGGGATAAAAAATGGATAAGAAAAACAATCAATTTAAAGAAAACACAAACCACGGTGAACATCGAAACGGTCGTAAAAGTCAATTTAAGAATAATAATTCTCATGGCGAGGAAGAACCGAACGAATATATTAACAATAAGAACCTTGGTAAATAAGTATGCGGTGTGACATGGGGGATTCCCATGTCACATTGGATTTTTTATTCCAAACTTCAAAGTTATAAACTAAGCCCCTTTTGAATAGCTTATAATACAATGAATAATGAAGTGAGGGCTGCGAATGGGGTATTATGTTAGGTGCAAATCTGATGTCAACATTTATGTAGAAGATATCAACCGAATGAGTCCGAATGTCATACTTTTTGTTCACGGTTGGCCAGCCAATCATAAATTATTCGAATATCAGTTTGACATACTTCCTGCGCTGGGATATCGGTGTATTGGCATTGATATCAGGGGATTTGGAAAATCTGATAAGCCATGGGAAGGTTACACCTACGACATACTGGCTGACGATATTCGATGTGTTGTTGAAGCACTTGGGCTACAGAATTTCACACTTGCAGGGCACTCTGTAGGTGGAGCAATTGTTATTCGATATATGGGGCGTCATTATGGCTATGGTGTTTCCAAATTAGCCCTTTTTGCTGCTGCTGCTCCTAGTTTTGTAAAGAGGTCTTATTTCCCGTATGGGTTAGAAAAGGAAGACGTTAATGCACTCATTCAACAAGTTTATAATGATCGTCCAACTATGCTGGCAGAATTGACAAACATGTTTTTCTATCAACCTATTACGAAGCGATTCTCTGATTGGTTTTTCCAAATGGGACTTGAAGCATCAGGGTATTCAACCGCAAATGTATTAGTCTCTTTGCGAGAGGAAACTATGTTCTATGATATGGAAAAAATCCAAGTGCCAACCTTACTATTTCAGGGTAGACATGATCAAATCTGTTTACCACCATTAGCATCAGCACTTCATCACGGCATAAGAAATTCTAAGCTTGTATGGTTTGAGAATAGTGGCCATGGGTTGTTCTGGGAAGAGCGTACTAAGTTTAATAAGGAATTAGCAGATTTTGTAGCAAATTAGTAAGTGGATTTTTACAAAAGATAAAGCTGCCCCAAAGGACAGCTCTTTTTCCGTTTAATAACTCAAATAATGCCCAAAATCATACAATCCTGGGATTGTTACTGGTAATTTTCCTTCAGGGTTCACTTCACCACTGAGTACGCGTGAAAGTGCTTTAACGGAAACATCCCGATTTCCGTACGTAGCTAGATACGCCTGCACTTCAGGGAATACGATGATATCATATGGGTTGCGCATCGCCGTTACTATAACAGGTTTTCCTGTTTCCATCAAGGAAGCTACCAAACGCTGTTGGGCTGCGTTTGTGTTGGCAGTATACGAAGTAACGATAATTGTATCTGCATCGGCTGCACGTTCTGTAGCTTCAGCAATTTGACTGGCAGTCGGACTAGTGTTTGTTGCGTAGTCACTCGTATCATAATTCTTTTCTTGTAAGAGATCTGATAAATAATCCGGATCACCGGTAGATGGCCCTGTTATAAACACGCTGTTGTCACGTTGTAATGGTAATTAGTTATCTTCATTCTTAACAAGGGTAATACTCTTATCTGTAATTTCAGCCGCTTTAGCTAAATTTTCATCCGTACCGATATTTTCAATCTCACTTGGATCGGTATAATTATTCCCAAATAAACCTTCTTCCATTTTCGCTTTCTTCGATAATTTCCCCATTTTGAACGGCTTCAAGCATGGAGTTATATGCTAAACCAACATCAGGTGGATTTAATAAAATATCGTTACCTGCTTTGAACGCTTCTACCGCAACTCGATCTGGTTCAACGACATTTGCACCTGACATTCCAAGGCTATCGAATAAATCGAGTGATTTTTACCTCGTTTTTCGAAACTTTTGGATTAGAAGATCCATGATATAAAACTAGTGATAAGGATATAATCATCAACTTGAGAGGTAGCGCATCATGAGGAGAGGTGGTTTATCATCCCGTGTGCCGGCATATCACCCCGAGAGTACAACACGGTTATCAGATAAATTTGGGATTATGAAAGAAGGCGGATTGAGGCAAACTGATTTTGATGGAAGAACTGTCGTGTTACCGTTGTTTATTCAGTGTTAAAATCGGAATGTGCTACTATGATACATAAATGACAAGATCGAACAGTGCTGGTACTGTTCGTATTTTTACAAAAAAGGAAGTGACTTTATGGATGCTGGTATGTTCTTAGACCGTGATGGTGTCATCAATGAAGTGCTTAGCCAGCGGGTGAGGTTTGTGAACAAGCCGAATGACTTTTACTTGTTAGAAGGTGTTGGAGAAGCGATTAAATGTTTTAATGATATGGGATTGAAAGTTTTTGTTGTGACAAATCAAGGTGGAATTGGCCTTGGATATATGAAGGAGTCTGCGTTGGGGGCTGTTCATAAAAAGATGATAGATGCTTTAGCGGAATTCGATGCGGAAATTGAGGACATCGCCTATTGTCCTCATAAGCCACATGAAGGATGTTCATGTCGCAAACCGAAGCCTGAAATGATTCTAGATCTGGCGGAAAAACATGATATAGATCTAGCTAAAAGCTATATGATTGGTGACAGAGAGCCGGACATAGAAGCAGGAAAGAAAGCGGGGGTACAAACAATTTTGATTGGAAATCGTAAGGATGTACACGCTAACGCGGATATGGTTTTTCCTGATTTGATTTCTGTTGCGGTGTGGTTGTCTGGTCTGGGGAGTATAAATAAATTATAAAATTAACCCAATAACTATTGAAATAATATTCAATATAGTGCATAATAATTCAAAATAGTTGGTTATTGTTTAATGCAATATTTTATTTCTATTGTATGTACTTCGCTATAAGCTGTAAAAGCGAAGTCTTTATTTTAGGTGAATATGAATAAAAATACATAATAATGCATTAATATTAATGGAGGGGAAAATAACATGGACGATAAATCAGGCTATCTTGTATTAAGTACTGGTGACGTTTTAAAAGGAAAATGGCTTGGGAAGGAATATGCTTCTGAGGGGGAGTTAGTTTTTAATACGTCAATGACAGGCTATCAGGAAGTAATGACAGACCCTTCTTATGCTGGGCAAATCGTGAGCATGACATACCCACTCATTGGTAACTATGGCTTTAGCAATATCGATTATGAAAGCCTTAAGCCTTCATTAAACGGGTTAATCATATCCCATCCCTGCCATACACCAGAACATTATCAGTCGGATTTTTCGCTTGAAGACATGATCAACAAATATGAGGTTCCTTGTCTATACGAAATAGATACCCGCACACTTACTCGTATTATACGAGAGCATGGAGAGGTATATGGAAAATTAACTTCTTCTATACAGGATATTCCCCAAAAATTGAAGGTGGATTCGGACATTGTCAAAAAAGTATCTGTCCAGTCGATTACGCAGCATAAGATCGATTCCGGAAACCTTCATGTAGTTGTTTATGACTTCGGATACAAACATTCCATTACTCGTACATTGGCAGAACTTGATTGTAATGTTACGGTTGTTCCTTTTGATACAAATCCAGAAACTATTAAAGGGCTACATCCAGATGCAATCGTTTTGTCTAATGGACCCGGAGATCCTGAAGATTTAATGTATTTGACGAGCAACATTAGAAAAATAACAGAAAGCTATCCTACTTTAGGAATTTGTCTTGGTCATCAGCTGGTGGCGTGGGCTTATGGAGGAAAAACAAAACGATTACCATATGGTCATCGTGGTAGTAATCATCCAGTAAAAGATTTGCATACAGGTAAAGTTATGATTACATCGCAAAATCATGGCTATGTAGTTGACATGAATTCCGTTGCTATGAAGGATTGGCGTGTCTCACATATTAATGTGAATGACCAAACCGTTGAGGGGCTTATGCACAGTTATATGCCAATTATGACTGTGCAATTTCATCCAGAAGCACATCCCGGACCAAGTGATACACAAGGAATTTTTCATGACTTTATTAGCAGTATACCAGCCAAAGGAGTGACACAATATGCCTAGATTAAATCATATTAAAAAAGTTCTGGTCATAGGGTCGGGCCCCATCGTGATTGGGCAGGCAGCTGAATTTGATTATGCTGGTACACAAGCTTGCCTTGCTTTAAAGGAGGAGGGGGTCGAGGTTGTCCTTGTCAATAATAATCCAGCCACTATCATGACTGATCAGACAATAGCTGATCAAGTTTACCTTGAGCCTTTAACACTGGAATCGTTAACGGAAATTATAAAAAAAGAAAAGCCGGATGGTATGTTGCCTACTCTTGGTGGACAGACGGGGTTGAATCTTGCTGTATTACTATCTAAATCTGGAGTCTTAGACCAATTTAATGTGGAATTGTTGGGAACACGATTAGATACCATTAAAAAAGGAGAGGATCGTGAGCTATTTAAATCGATGATGAAGGACATTGATGAGCCGGTCGCTGAGAGTTTATCGATTAGTTCGTTGGTTGAAGCAGTCCAATTTTCCAAAACTACAGACTACCCCATTATTGTCAGACCTGCTTATACGTTAGGTGGGGCTGGCGGTGGAATAGCAGAAAATGAACAGGAATTAAAGACTATCGTGAAAAATGGACTCCATGCCAGTCCGATTGGGCAGGTGTTGATTGAACAAAGTGTGAAAGGCTGGAAAGAAATAGAATACGAGGTAATGCGTGATGCCAATGATACGTGCATTATCGTTTGTAATATGGAGAACATTGATCCGGTTGGTATACATACAGGTGATAGCATCGTTGTCGCTCCTTCACAAACATTGAATGACAGGCAATACCAAATGCTTAGAAGTACTTCATGCAAAGTAATCCGAGAGATTGGTGTTGTTGGAGGATGCAATATTCAGTTTGCCTTGAACCCCGAGAGTGATGAATACGTTATTATTGAAGTTAATCCGCGGGTGAGCCGTTCAAGTGCACTTGCGTCAAAAGCAACTGGTTATCCAATCGCACGAATAGCTGCAAAGCTTGCTTTGGGCTATCACTTGGATGAAGTGATAAATCCAATAACCGGCAATACATATGCAAGCTTTGAACCTGCTATTGATTACATTGCTGTAAAAATTCCACGCTGGCCGTTTGATAAATTTTCCCAAGCGAATAGATTACTAGGAACGCAAATGAAGGCAACTGGAGAAGTTATGGCGCTTGCACGTAATTTTCCAGCCGCATTAAACAAAGCGGTTCGGTCATTAGAAATAGGTCTCGACTACTTATCTTTATCTCCCCTTACAGAATGGGAGGACAAAAAGGTTGATAAGGCGTTAGGGCGGGCAACAGATGAACGGTTATTTGTGGTAACCGAGGCATTCAGACGTGGTTATAAGCTAGAGTATATCCACGAATTAACGGAGATCAATAAATTCTTTTTAAACGAAATTGCTTATATGATAAGCGTGGAAAAAGAGCTTAAGGCTAAGAGCTGGGAATCGGTTAGCAAGGATGAATGGGGAAAGGTAAAAACAATTGGTTTCCCGGACCGTCTGATAGCAGAGATTTTCAATAAAAATGAAAAAGAAGTTAGAGAGCTTTGGAGAAAATTAGATTTGACTCCATCCTACAAAATGGTTGATACGTGTGCAGCGGAATTTTCAGCGGAAACACCCTATTTTTATAGTACATGGAATGAGTTGGATGAAGTGAAGTCTTTAGCTGGTGGACAAAAAATAGTCGTAGTAGGATCTGGTCCCATTCGAATAGGTCAAGGTGTTGAATTTGATTATTGTTCTGTTCACGCAGCAAAGGCTTTACAGGAGCAGGGAGTAAAAGCAATTGTCATCAACAATAATCCAGAAACGGTTAGTACTGATTTTAATACTGCTAATCACCTATATTTTGAAGCCTTAACGAAGGAGGATGTTTTACACGTCATTGACAAGGAAAGGGCAGACGGCGTATTGGTTCAGTTTGGCGGGCAAACCGCGATTAATCTGGCTGAAGGGTTAAGTGATGCAGGAGTAAATGTATGCGGGACATCTCTCGCTGCAATCGAAGCGGTAGAGGACCGTGATAAGTTTTATCAATTGCTTGGGAAATTAGATATTCCACATATACCTGGAGAAACGGTGATGGATATAAAGGATGCTGTTAAGGTTGCAGATGAAATTGGTTATCCAATATTACTGCGCCCTTCCTATGTGATTGGCGGGCAAGGAATGGTAGTTTTATATAATCATACTCAGCTTTTTGAATATCTGAATGGGCTAAAAAAAAGCAATCCAACTGCTAGCATTTTTCCATTGTTAATTGATCGATTTATTCCCGGATACGAAGTGGAAATTGATGCAGTTTGTGATGGGAATGACATTTTGATACCGGGGATTTTCCAGCATGTTGAAAGAGCAGGCATCCATTCAGGCGATAGTATCGCTATATTTCCTGCACCAGATTTAACGATGGAACAAAAGGAGTTAATTGAGAAGTATACGAAGTTAATCTCAGCAGAACTAGTATTAAAGGGAATAGTTAATATCCAATTCGTTTTAAGTGAAGACAGGAAAGAGATTTATGTATTAGAGGTTAATCCAAGGGCATCTAGAACTGTACCAATCGCAAGTAAAGTTACTGGTGTCCCTTTAGTTGATTTAGCAACACGCGTGCAAATGGGGCAGTCATTAAAAAATCAAGAATGGAAGTTAGGGTTACATGAAGATGTCCCTTACTATGCTGTTAAAATGCCTGTGTTTTCGACAACTAAAATACCAGGAATTGATCCGTATTTAGGACCGGAAATGCAATCGACGGGTGAAGCAATTGGAATTGGTAATACAGTTGAGGGAGCGATGGCAAAAGCGTTTGGCTGGAAGGAACATCAATTATTAGATTTGTATGATGGAAAGCCTATTTTTCTGTCACTTGGTTCAGCTGTACCAAAAGAGTTAGTGGATTTACTTGCATGTGTACCAGTTAAGATTGTCGCTGATCAGGAAACTGCCAAAGCACTTAGAGTCGGTACATTAGTAAATAGGGAAATGAGTATTAGGAAGGCACAGGAAATATGCTTGGACAATGGTTTTCAACTACTATGTGATATTCATAAAAATTTTACGAGTGATGAGCATGTCGGATTACGGGAAGAGGCACTTAAATCGGGCATAACCTGTTTCACATCTATTGAAACGTTAGTTGCTTTTCTACAGGCAGCGACACAAACGATTGAAGCGCCTTGTGCCATTAATGAATATTTGCAAAAGAGTAGTGACATCAATAAATTGAAGGAGCGTGTGTTTTAAATGGAATTAAAGACAAAGACAAAAGAAGCTAGTTTGGAGCATTCGTTAACAGGCCGGGACTTTTTAACTCTTGATGACTACAATGAGGAAGAACTCAGTTATTTATTACAGCTGGCAACTTACTTGAAAAACGCACGAAAAGCAGGAAAGAATGTGCAGCCATTAAAAGGAAAAACACTCGGTATGATTTTTGAAAAATCATCTACTAGAACACGTGTCTCTTTTGAAGTAGGTATTTTTCAACTGGGTGGTACGGGACTATTTTTGAGTAAAAACGATATTCAGATGGGAAGAGGCGAACCAATTGCAGATACAGCCAAAGTTTTGTCTGGCTATTTGGATGGTATAATGATCCGTACCTTTTCACAAGCAGTAGTAGAGGAATTGGCTGAAAATGCAAGTATTCCAGTTATTAATGGATTAACGGATACGTATCACCCATGTCAGGTGTTAGCTGATATACAAACGATCCAGGAAATAAAAGGAGGACTCAAGGGGGTGAAAATTGCTTATATTGGAGATGGGAACAATATGGCAAATTCCTTAATGCTTGGGTCAGCCGTTATGGGTATGGACATAAGCGTCGCAGCCCCCACAGGGTATCAGCCAGATCCGAGTATCACGCGAAAAGCAATTTCCATTGCTAATGACCATGGAAGCAAAGTGGAAGTAACATCTAATCCGCAAATCGCAGTTGACCAGGCAGATGTCATTTATACGGATGTATGGGCAAGTATGGGGCAGGAAAGTGAACAAATGGTTCGGGAGCAATTGTTTTCAACGTACCAAGTAAATAGGGATTTATGTTCGCTGGCAAAAAAGGATGCCATCTTTATGCATTGTTTGCCTGCACATAGAGGAGAGGAAGTTATAGCAGAAATTATTGACGGAAAGCGATCGGTTGTTTTTCAGCAGGCAGAAAACAGACTGCATGCCCAAAAAGCATTAATGCTCGCTTTGATGGGATAGGTGACTGAGAAGGCGGTGAAGTGGTTGAGCATGCCAATCCACCTCCATTCACAGCAATCATAAATTAATATAAACTTTTTTTCATTTATTTAACTGTTTTGGGAAATGATATTAAATGCAAACATATTTAACAACAGGAAGGAAGATAACTAGATGAAAAAAGGTTTATTTGTTGTATTAGCATTTTCGCTAGCATTCGCTATACAGGCGCCAGCCGTATTTGCTGATTTTTACCATGGACATGTTCAAGGCGCACATCAAGGTCAAATGCATGGGAAGCATGGAAACAAGGGGGCTTTTCACAAAAGTGAAGCATTCATAAAATTGCAGGCAAAGGAATTGGGGATTGAAACAGAAGGTAAGGACATTGAGACATTAGCGAAAGAGGTTTATGAGGCAAAAGTAAAAAAGGCTGCACAGGAACTTGGAATTAAGGCTGAAGGAAAAGACATAGACGAGTTGGCAAAAGAAGTGCATCATGAAAAGGTCAAGCAAAAGGCGAAAGAGCTAGGTATCAAATCGGAAGGCAAGGATCCCGATGCGCTAGCCAAGGAAGTCTATGAGGCACAGCTTAAGCGGAAAGCGGAAGAATTAGGAATCTCTACAGAGGGAAAAGATGTAGAATCACTAAAAAAAGCTATATTTGAACATTACATTAATAAGGAAGCAGATAAATTGGGCATTGAAACAGAGGGGAAAGATTATTATTCATTAGCAAAAGAGGTTCAAGAGAAGAAAATTATGCAATCGGCTGAAAAGTTAGGGATTGATACGAAGGACAAGAATGCGCAGCAATTGTTAGATGAGATTATTACCGATCATGCTGAAGAGGCAAAAGAAAAAGGGCTATTCCCTTTTGAAGGCATGAAAATGAAGCATTCATTTCACGGTGTTTTTGAATATATAGATTAATTGAGCAATCCTTGATGGTGTGGCTAGACCGGAAACATAGGCTAAACTTAATGATGACGTATAACTTTTCAACTTTTATTTTGTGTTTGACGTTACTGGGGCAGAACCTTATAAAAATGAATAAACCGCATGAAATCAAAATTTAAAAACCTTGATTTCATGCGGTTTTATTTTTACAATTTGTACTAAAATCAATGAGTTATCAACTTATCCCACAGCTTCGTTTTATTTTCCTTATTTATATTCAGTTATGGTTTATTCCAGAGTTCCAGTATGTCACATTGTAATACCGAAGTATGAATGGTTAAATAGTAAGAGAGCCAGTAGGAGAGGTGGTTGTATGCAAAAACTTGGAATTTATATTTTAGCAACGATTATCTCTTTTATAGGGGGAATTTATGCTTTTGTCTTTACCTTTAATCTATTAGGGTATTCATTAAGTAATGGAGACATAGGTTTTCTTGTTGTTTGGATTAGCCCAGCTTTTTTGATAACTATCCCACTATACCTACTGGTTATAAATGAGATAGATGAGAAATTTAATAAATTAAAATTTATATTATATCCATTATGCTGTATGTTACTCTTTATTCTGCCATCCTTCGTAATTGTATTATTTTTAGGTGGAGCCCAATTTTTCTTGCCAGAATCTATATCGATATATTCGTTATTCATAACGGCAGGATTAATATTTGGGACATGTAATTGGATAATAAAAAAGTTATTTTCTAAAAATGACTTAAACAAAAATTAATAATATGGACTTGGTATTTTATTGCTTTCTGCCCCGAAGCCCGTATACACTACGCCTTCCGGGGGTGGCTGTAGAGCATTAAGTTACAGCGCAGTTTGTTTCAACTATTAAATAAGATCCAACATCTGAAAAAGCACTAATCTTCTAGAAACGGCCTTTTTTAAGTGCAGGTTTGTGTGAAAAAGTGTAAGTTAAAGCTTACTCAAAATAGTGGACAAGCGCATGCTCTTGTGGAACATGCGCTTGTTCTTTTATGTACTAGAAATCAGGACTATTAGCAGAAAAATTATCCCATGCCTTTCTTGCACCTTGTTTTAATTCCTTTTGTGATGCTTTCAAACGTTCTTTCGATTCACGATAACCTATTTCTAAATCACCTTTTTTCAGCCCTTCAAACACTGAATCAGCAAAGTCATCTAGCGGTGCACCAAATGTATGTACACCCACGCCTCCAAGATCAGTGTTAATAGCTGTTGGGAATATCTCAATCACCTCTACATTGTGCTTTTCCAGTTGTAGCCTAAGTGAGATAGAAAAGGAGTGAATAGCTGCTTTAGTTGCACTATACACGGGAACCCATACACCTGGTGTGAGTGCCAAACCAGAAGAAACATTGATAATAGCGGAATTATCTTGATTGGCTAATAAGGGAGCAAACAGCATAGAAAGATGGATCGGACCATCAACATTAATAGAGATTTCTTTTTGATAATCGCTCCAATTATCTGCGGCGTTCATTATGTTAGCCCTTTGCTGTATTCCGGCATTATTGACCAGTACGTTTAAAGTTGGAAATTTGCCTTTAATCCATTTAACTAAAGAAATGCGGTCTTTTTCCTGTGATACATCACAAACCCTTATATGAAGCTTAGGAAATTTGCTCTTTGCTTCCTCAAGTTTCTCTTTTCGACGCCCTATAATAATCACTTGGTTATCATTGTTTAAAAAGCGTTCGGCAAAAGCAAGACCGATGCCAGAAGCTCCTCCAGTAATTAATATTGTATTACCTGATAATTTCATGTGGTGCCTCCTTTCTAGAATTTGTTTTACCATATTAACATACATCATTAATCGTTATGTTATCCTAACCTCTTTAATTGTACAGCAATTTTTAAGGATTTATTGTTATTACGTAGAATAACTATATAGAAGAGACCGAAAAATGAATAAAAAGGGGGAATCTCTATGAGTGAAAAAGCACGAATAAAAGTAAACGATAATGGTTCATTAAGAATTACAGGAGAAGTGGAGCTGATTGATGCTGAAGGGAATGGTTTTCAAACGAAAAAAAGCTTTTCTCTATGCCGATGTGGGCATTCATCAAACAAGCCCTTTTGTGATGGGACACATAGAAAGGTAGGTTTTGAGAGTAGGCCGAGAGCGAAGTGATGTATTGTAATTGCACATAAAGTAGCTAAAGACATAAAAATGGTATTTTTCTATGCTATTTTTATGTCTACATTTCTAAACATAAAAGTAAGCATTAATTGGTTAGTAAAGCGTAAGTAGGCATGACGTTGTGCAGGTTATCACTGTTGAGATTGAAAGAATACCAAGGCTTGATTCATACGTATCGAAGCCGCTAGATTATTGTGGATAGCTGCATGATACAAATGGTGTTAGCAGCTATCTATAAAAGTTTTCCAAAGAAATCTGATTATTTTTATGAAAACTATTGAATTATTATACATTGTAATGCATAATAATTCATAATAATAAAATTCAGAATCAAACTGAAAAAGGGAGAGATTTCTTTGGGAAAAGAAAAAATCGTATTAGCTTATTCTGGAGGTCTTGATACTTCCGTTGCTGTTAAATGGTTACAGGATAATTATAATTATGATGTAATTGCCGTTGCCCTCGATGTTGGAGAGGGAAAGGATTTGGAATTTGTTAAAAATAAAGCCCTTGATGTTGGTGCTGTGAAATCATACGTAATTGATGCGAAATCATTGTATGCGAATGAATATGTATTACCGGCTTTACAATCTAATCTATTGTATGAAGGAAAATATCCATTAATTTCAGCATTGTCACGGCCGTTGATTGCAAAAGTTCTTGTTGATATTGCCGAAGCAGAAGGTGCAACAGCGGTAGCACATGGATGTACGGGAAAAGGCAATGACCAGGTGAGATTTGATGTTGCTTTTACTGCATTAAATCCAAATTTGAAAATTGTTGCCCCGGTAAGGGAATGGGCAATGTCAAGAGAAGAAGAAATCGCGTATGCCGAGGAAAATGGGATACCTGTTCCGATCAAAGTCGATAGTCCATATAGCATTGATCAGAATCTTTGGGGGCGTAGTAATGAGTGTGGAATTTTAGAAGATCCATGGGAGGAAGCGCCAAAAGATGCGTACGACCTTACAGCAGATCCAATTGATGCACCTGATGCACCACAAGTGGTCCAGATTACATTTGATCAGGGTAAACCTGTCTCATTGGATGGAAAAGAACTGCCGCTTGAGGAACTTATTTTAACGTTAAATGAAATTGCCGGTAAACACGGGGTTGGCCGAATTGACCATGTGGAAAATCGCTTAGTTGGGATAAAGTCACGTGAGATTTATGAAGCGCCTGCAGCGTTGACGTTAATAGCTGCTCATCAGGAGCTAGAGGCACTTACTTTAACAAGAGAGGTTGCTGCATTCAAACCAATGATTGAGCAAAAGCTTGCCCAAACCGTTTATGATGGTCTTTGGTATTCACCGCTAACGAATGCTTTGATGGCCTTTATTGAGCAAACACAACAGTATGTATCTGGTACAGTGAAAGTAAAACTATACAAAGGTCATGCACAAGTAGTTGGTCGTGAATCAGCGCAATCTCTATATGACTTTGACTTAGCTACGTATAAAGCGGATGATGCATTCGACCATGAAGCGGCATTAGGCTTTATTAAACTTTGGGGATTGCCAACAAAGGTTCATGCGTCTGTTAATCAAACCAATGTAAAAACGAAAAGCTCTATTGAAAAAGTGAATCTTCAATCGAAAGAAGCCGCAAAGCAATGAAACTATGGGGCGGAAGGTTTACGAAACAAACAAATCAATTAGTAGATGAATACACAGCATCGATTCATTTTGATAAAAAATTAGTCCAGTACGATATCCAGGGAAGCTTGGCCCATGTAGAAATGCTTAAGGTATGCGGTATTATATCAGGGGAAGATGCAGCTACGATTGCTGAGGGGCTAAAATCAGTTGCCATAAAAGTGGAACACGGCGAAGCGGAATTACTGGAAGAACATGAAGATATTCATATGAATGTAGAAAAGCTTTTAATCGAGGAAGTAGGACCAGTTGGAGGGAAGCTTCATACAGGCAGAAGCAGAAACGACCAGGTCGCACTGGATATGCGGTTATATTTACGTGATGCATTGGTGGAAATTAGTGAATTACTGATGGATGTTCAAAAGTCACTCTATAAGCAAGCTCAAAACAACCTGGATACTGTTCTACCTGGGTACACGCACCTACAGCGGGCGCAGCCTGTATTATTTGCACATCATATGATGGCTTATGTCTTCATGTTTCAACGTGATGTGGATAGACTTTTCGACAGCTATAAACGTGTGAACAAATCCCCACTAGGGGCAGGCGCTCTAGCTGGAACGACTTTTCCAATTGATCGTCATTTAGTTGCTGAAAAGCTTCATTTTGATGGTATTTGTGAAAATAGTTTAGATGCCGTTAGTGATCGTGATTTTGTCGTTGAATTTTTATCAAATGCATCGTTAATTAGTATGCATCTGTCGAGATTGTGTGAGGAGCTTGTGCAATGGTCCAGTGCTGAGTTTAACTTTATTGAGCTGGATGATGCGTTTAGTACAGGTAGTAGTATGATGCCACAGAAAAAGAATCCTGATGTGGCAGAACTTGTACGAGGAAAGACTGGTCGTGTCTATGGTCATTTAATTGGCATGTTAACGACGTTGAAGGGGCTACCATTAGCCTATAATAAAGATATGCAGGAAGACAAAGAAGGCATGTTTGACACGGTAGAAACGTTGCGGGGAGCCTTGGCGTTGTTTGCTCCGATGATTGAAACAATGCATGTTAAAAAAGAAACGATGTATCAAGCTGTTAGCAAGGACTTTTCCAATGCAACAGATTTAGCTGATTATCTTGTCGGTAAAGGTATGCCGTTCAGAGAGTCGCACGCAGTAGTGGGGCAGGTAGTGTTGCATTGTATTGAACATGATAAATTCTTATTGGATCTGTCGATTGAGGATTTTCAGGAATTTTCGGAGCTAGTTGAAGTGGATATCTTTGAAATACTTAGTCCAGAAGCGGTTGTGAATGCACGTGATGTAGCAGGCGGGACTGCGAAAGTAAGGGTTGAGGAGCAATTGAAAATGGTAGAGAGGTTATTTGAAAAGAATAGAGAATGGATTATTTCTCATACTGATTCAGGGATTCTAAATTGAACAAAAACAAAACTACAGGGCTGTTTACAAGTTGATTACTTAGTGACAGCTTTTTTTATGGAGAAAATTAAAAAGGAAATTAGCTGTCGTAGGCAGAAACTATACGTATAGAAAAAAATTACGTGAAAGTGAAGGAAACATATGAAAACAAGACTATTATATGTTTAGGCAAACGTAATTTAGCACCATTATTGGAAAAGAGTATGTATATATATTCAAAATTAGATCGGAGGTTGTATTATGAATGTTACTGTTACTGACTATAATCAACAGTGGATTGAGAGATTTAAGGATGAAGCTAATAGATTAAAAGAGATTTTTGGCAGTGAAATAGTTGAAATTCATCATTTTGGCAGTACTTCTGTTCCTGGAATAAAAGCTAAGCCGATTATTGACATTATGCCTCTAGTGAAGGATATTGAAAAAGTTGATTCGTTTAATCACGAGATGATAGCTCTTGGGTACGAGCCTTTAGGGGAATACGGCATCAAAGGAAGACGATATTTCCGAAAAGGCGGAGACAATAGGACACATCAAGTGCATATATTTCAATTAGATAACGATGATGAAGTTGACAGGCATTTAGCAGTAAGGGATTATCTGAGAAACCATCCCAAAGATGCCCAACAGTACGGAGATCTAAAAGAAAAACTTGCTAAGCAATTTCCTAATGATATTGAAGCTTATATGGATGGTAAGGATGAATTTGTTAAAGAACTGGAAAGAAAGGCACTTGATTGGTATAAAAATTGATAAGATTACTGGAGGGTTAGATTAAATGATCATCCGTGAAGCAACACTATCAGATGCAGAAGGAATAGCAAAAGTCCATGTGGATTGTTGGAGAACTACCTATAAAAGTATCATTTCCGATGACATTCTGAAAAACCTTTCCTATGAACAAAGAACCAATCTATGGATTAACAACATCACTAGAGAAGACAATTATATTTTCGTTGTAGAAAATGAAGATGGGAAGATTATTGGTTTTACTGACGGTGGAAGTGAAAAATCGGGGGAATATCCAGGTTATGATGGGGATGTTACTTCTATTTATATTTTGGAAGAATACCAGGGACAAGGTATTGGCAAAAAGTTATTGAATAGGCTATTTGAAGAATTTGAGAGCCTTGATCTACATTCGGCAATTGTAAAGGTGTTAGAGAAAAATGGCTCGTATCGTTTTTATGAAGCTATGGGGGCTGAACGAGTAGTAGACAACAAGTTTGTTCAGATTGGAAGTGATAGATTGAAGTTATTGGTTTATGGATGGAGAAACCTTTACATGAATGCTTAGCCCCTGTGAAAAGAAATTACACACTATATTAAGGTCTTTTTTCCAATAAACGTATGAAGTTTCTTCTATAAAAATACAATAAATAACTATGCATAACAACAAGTAACACTGCCAAAGGAAGTAACGAATGGTCTAGGAATAAGTGAAGCAACATAATGTTGATCACAATTGGGGACAATATGGCAAGTGCTAATGGGACAAAGCGATTAATTAATAATAAAACCCCACATAAAATCTCTATTGATTTTTCAACAGTTAGTAGATAATCAAACTCAAACAATGCCATTGCTTCGGGACTGGTTTCAATAAATGGATCTAGATTAAATAGGACAAAATAACCGTTAACTCCAGCAACGAGGAAAATAAAACCTAACAAATACCTTGAGATGTAAGAAAGAATTTTTGACAATTTATTCACCACCTATTTGTTATTTTATGTGGATAGACATGGCATAATAACTTTTAATTAATAAAAGAAGTACACCAAAACATAGGGATTATTTGATGTACTTCTTTGGTTAATAAAGCCCTTTTATATTTTCCTCATTAATTCCGTACCCGAAAGTATACACAAGCCTGCAATACAACTCCGTCTTATTTCTTTTCCGCCCCAAAATCAATACCCAATGCTACAATTGATTGATTAATCCGCCATACGTAATAAAGGTGATGGATAAGATCATGGTGTGATTGGTTTCTACTGGGTGCTAGACGTTCTATTTGTTCACGTTCTTCTTTAAGGTTGTAGATAGTACCAAAGGTTTCAGTACCTTTGATGAGTTTTCCAAGGGTGTCAATATTGTGGTCTAGTTTTTCTTCCATCTTTTTAAAGACTTCTTCTATTTCTTTCGGGTATTCAAACTTCTTTTTATATGATGAGGCGACCAGATGTCTAGCATAATAATTTATTGCTGTGAAAATCGTGATCCACCGATTAATACCGGTTTGGCTTAATGCTTCGGAACGCTGCAAGAGTGGATCAGCTTCATCTTTTATGGATTGCAGGTTTTTGTCCATCTCAAAGGCACTATCTCTAAGTTCGTTTACATTTATATTCTCTCTGAAGCTTTTTACATAAAGCGTTACATATGGTTTAAGCTCGGTTAAATAGTCCTCAAAAGCATCGGCAACTTTATCCCTCGTTCGTTTGGGGAAAATAACGGATGAAACGCCTAATGCAATAGCTGCACCTGCTATCGTATCGATTACACGAGCACCTATTAACATAAAGGTAATTCCGCCAAGTAAAATGTCGTACATAAATGCAATTAGCATTGTAATAAACATACTCATTAACGTATAAGAAACTGTAACTAAGTAAAATGCTGCAAATATTACTGTAAATAACAGTGTTAATTCAATTACTGAATGCCCGGATAACAGCTTTGCAAGTATAAAGCCTAGAACCGCCCCAATAATTGTTCCAAAGGAACGCTCGAATCCTTTTTTATAGGTTCGTCCTATTGATTCCGTACCGAGCAGGACAATGAACGCTGTAAGGAGAACCCAGTATGGTTGAGTTGGTGAAATAGTTTGACCTACGATAATAGATAGAATACCAGCGACTAATGCTTGATAGGCTTTTTTTGTGGTTGGTTTCAGTTCATTGGAAGAATCTTCATCTTTCGATTCGTCCTCTTCTTTTTCTTCTATCTCGTCATTCACCTTTTTCCCATTATTTAGGGATTGCTGAATGTTTATTGCCCCTTCAATCACATGATTACCAATAGATTCAATTCGTCTTATTAGAAATACCCATCCACTAGGCTGTTCTTCACGTTTTAGAAGATCGATTAAAACGAACCGAAGCGCCTGGATTGCTTTTTCTGCCTCCATTAAATTTTGATTGTCGTAGCTTGGAGCAAGCACTTCTGCATCACGAAGAGAGGTAATCACCCATACAAGCAATCGCCTTAATTTTTCAATTTCAAGTGCATTAGCCTTCTTTAAACTGTAAATCGAATCAGTTAACGTTTCCAGGAACATTCCAGTATCAAAAACATACAGTTGCAACTGAGACGATTTAAGTCCGGGCCATATTTCCTTTATTTCCTGTTCCTTTAGGTCGCCTGATACGGTTCTTGCATATTCTCTAAGTTTTAGGATATTTTTTTCAAGTGATTTTATTCGTTTTGGATCAAGTTTGGTATCTTGGATCGCTCCAATTAATATATTAAAGGTTAAATTGCTTTGAATATGAAAGGAGCGCATACTTTTTTTCAATACCTGTGCAGAATCTTGAAAAAGTATGAAATTGTAAAAAAATGCATAAATAACTCCGATCGAAATGCCCATATAAAACCATGGTAATTGATTGATAGGTAATTTTAGAACAGAAGAAAAGTAAACCGTTATAAACCCAATCATGCAAATGGAAAAATACCGGACACCAAATCGTGAAAAATAAAAGCTACTAAAGATAATAAGTATCATGAGGACATCAATATAATAGGCGTTTCCAGATAAAATTGCCCCAAATGTGACTCCAGCTGCGGCTGAAATTGCCATTAATAATGTTGTAACCTGCTTTTTCTTCTTTGTATCATCCAGTACAATCATGATGCCCATCATTCCAATCATACCGGAAACAATAGAAGCTGTAAGAAGAGAATTTCCCGTTATATTTAGAATAAATAGAGTCGTAAATACGGATGATATTAAACTGATTGTTGCCTTTCCTGCCTTTTGGAATCGTACTCTTCCAGGATCTGAAGCAAGCAATCGACCAAACCAGTGGTGTTTTGTATATAAATTTCTCATTAATTCATCAACCTTCTCAAAAGCCTTTCTCCTAACCTCATGCATTAGTATTAGTTACTTGTTTTTCATACTACCATTTGTTTAACGCAACTACCAAGTTAACAATCCCAGGTCTCTTAAAAGGGATTCGTAAGTGAATGTCGAATAAATATATACGGGTGCTTTGCAGATAGTATACGAAACAATCATAAATGACTTCCAAACAAAATAAACTATTATGTTGAGAAAAATAGGGAGGAATTAATATGCTTAAAAAATGGTTAGCAAGTGTAGGAATTGGTAGTGCAAAAGTTGATACACAACTTGAGAATGATCGTCTTGTTCCAGGTGAACAGGTTCTAGGGAAAGTTATCATTCAGGGAGGAAACACAGAACAGCAGGTTGATCGAATCAACCTATTCGTAATGACAGAAGCGGTCCGTGATAAGGATGACCGGAAAGTATATGAGAAGGTAAAGCTTAATGAGTTTTCGGTAGGTGAATCTTTTACAATTCGTGAGGGGGAAACAAAGGAACTGGACTTTCAATTTATATTACCAGTACATACCCCGCCTACTATAGGGAAAACGGAGGTATGGATTCAAACCGGGATGGATGTTCCAAATGCTATTGATCCGAATGACAGAGACTATGTTCAAGTGGATCCGCATCAAAACATGCATACAGTAATAGAAGCGTTAACGAATGTAATGGGATTTCGTTTACGTAAGGTTGAAATGGAATATTCTAGACGTTATAACTATGTACAGGAATTTGAATTTTTACCGGGGAGTGAATTTCGAAGAGACTTGGATGAGCTTGAGGCCATGTTTTTTATGCAAGAAGGCCGTGTAGAGGTATTGCTGCAAATTGACCGCCGTGCTAAGGGTCTTGGAGGATTATTTGCTGAGGCTTTAGAAACGGATGAAAGCTACGTAAAAGTTGTATTTACCAGCGGAGAAATTAATGAGGGATCCCACGCAGTTGCAGAAAAGTTACGAAGGACGATAGCTCAGTATTGTTAATAAGATGCCCGCGGGTCTAAGCTTGCGGGTTTTTAATAGATTTGTAAACGGTTTCAATAGTAGGAATGAAAACAAAAGGAGAATGTACATGTCTAATTTCGGTAATAACATTCAATTTAGCATTTATCAAACCATGCAAAATCCTGATCCAAATAGGCTTCCGATTGTTTTCGAAGAGTGGGAAAAGAAAGCACGTGAAATATTAGAGGATGGACCGTATTATTATGTTGCAGGTGGAGCCGGTGGGGAAATGACGATGGAAGCAAATCTTCAAGCTTTTGACAGGTGGAAGATTGTTCCGAGGATGCTTCGGAATGTGGAAGATCGTGATACGACTTTCGAGTTATTTGGCAATACATATAATTTTCCACTATTGCATGCGCCAATAGGAGTTCAATCGATTATTCATGAAGACGGTGACCTAGGTTCCGCTAGAGCCTGCGTGGAAATGGGTGTTCCATTCATCACTAGCTCCGCATCAACTATACCATTGGAAAAAATCGCTGAAATAATGGGTGATGCACCTCGTTGGTTCCAACTCTACTGGAGCAAGGATCCTGAAGTAACAGCTAGTTTTTTACGTAGGGCTGAAGCTTCAGGGTATTCCGCAATTGTTGTTACTTTAGATACGCCAATGATGGCATGGCGGGAATATGACTTGAAAAATGTGTACCTTCCTTTCTTAATAGGTGAGGGTGTTGGAAATTATTTAACGGACCCTGCTTTTTGCTCAAGGCTTGAGAAGTCACCCAAGGAAGATCCGACTGCTGCTATTATGCACTGGACTAAAGTTTTTGGAAATGCCAGCTTAACTTGGTCTGACATTGCCTTTTTAAAAGAACATACGAATCTACCAATCCTATTAAAGGGTATCCTACATCCAGATGATGCAAAACTAGCACTGGGGTATGGGGTTGACGGAATTATCGTTTCCAATCATGGTGGCCGACAAGTGGATGGTGCAATTGGAGCACTTGAAGCTCTACCGCAAGTGTGTGAAATTGTGCAGGATAAAATTCCCGTGCTTATGGATAGTGGGATTAGACGTGGTTCTGATGTGGTTAAGGCAATGGCGCTCGGTGCTAAAGCTGTCCTTGTGGGAAGACCCTGCATGTACGGATTAGCTGTCGCTGGACAACGAGGTGTTAAAGAAGTTCTACAAAATCTGATTGCCGATATGGACATCACAATGGCTTTAGCTGGAGAGCGGTCTATTGGTGGTATAACTAAATCTCTACTTGTAGATTCTAAAGGAGAAATAGATACTGATAGACTATAAGTACAAGGTTCTGAGGGGGTTAATATGGAATACGATGTAATAGTTGTTGGGGCTGGACTGGCTGGACTTGTAGCGACTGCAGAGATTGCTGATGCCGGTAAAAAAGTGTTGTTGTTAGATCAAGAACCTGAGGCTTCACTAGGAGGTCAAGCATGGTGGTCATTTGGTGGTTTGTTTTTAGTAAATTCACCAGAACAACGCAGAATGGGGATAAAGGATTCAAAAGAATTGGCGTGGCAGGACTGGCTCGGAACTGCTGGTTTTGATAGGGAAGACGATGAAGATTATTGGGCTCGAAAATGGGCTGAGGCTTATGTGGATTTTTCTGCTGGAGAGAAGCGTGAGTGGTTGCACGAAATGGGTATACGGTTTTTCCCTGTTGTAGGATGGGCAGAGCGCGGAGGTTATCTTGCTGAAGGACACGGTAATTCTGTACCTAGATTTCATATTGTATGGGGGACAGGTCCTGGAATTGTTGCACCATTTGAAAGCCGTGTTAGGGAGCATATACAAAACGGATTAGTAGAGTATCTACCACGGCACCGTGTTGATAAACTGATTACCAGTAATGGTTCTATAGTTGGTGTGGTCGGATCGGTGCTTGTTCCGAGTTTTGCTGCTCGTGGTGAGGAAAGTTCAAGAGAGGTTGTTGGAGAGTTTGAATTTCATGCACAAGCGGTGAACATAACGAGCGGTGGTATCGGTGCTAATTTTGACTTGATTCGTAAAAACTGGCCTAGTCGACTTGGAGACCCTCCGAAACGAATGATTTCCGGTGTTCCTGCACATGTTGATGGAAGGATGCTTGCTATTACGGAAGTTGCTGGCGGCCGAGTCGTTAACCGGGATCGCATGTGGCATTATACAGAAGGAATTAAAAATTGGAATCCAGTTTGGAACAAGCATGGAATCCGAATTTTACCGGGTCCATCATCTGTCTGGTTAGATGCAAAGGGTAATCGGTTTCCAACCCCTAACTTCCCTGGCTTTGACACATTGGGAACTCTTGAAGCAATCCAGAAGACAGGATACGATTATTCCTGGTTTATTTTGACGCAAAAAATTATTGAGCGAGAATTTGCACTTTCTGGTTCGGAACAGAATCCTGATTTAACTGGAAAGAGTATTAAAAAACTTTTGAGCAGGATCTTGCCTGGGGCACCATCTCCTGTAAAAGCATTTATGGATAAAGGAGAAGATTTCATTGTAGCTGACAATATAGACAATCTTGTCATTGGAATGAATAAATTATCAGGAGAAAAACTACTGAATATCGACCATGTAGAACGTCAAATACAAGCGCGCGATCGTGAAATTGATAATGCTTTTACTAAAGACTTGCAAATAACAGCACTTCGAGGGGCACGTAACTACGTAGGTGACAAATTAATTCGCGTTGCAGCTCCGCACAAAATATTAGACTCGAAAAATGGACCACTTATTGCGGTGCGTTTAAACATTCTTAGTCGCAAAACCCTTGGTGGCTTGCAAACAGATTTATCTGGAAGGGTACTTAATGATAATGGTGAAGCAATTTCTGGCCTTTATGCGGCTGGAGAAGTTTCTGGTTTTGGTGGCGGGGGAGTACATGGGTATCGATCGCTAGAAGGTACATTTGTTGGAGGATGTCTTTTTTCAGGTCGCGTTTCAGGTCGTGCCATTGCCGCTGATCTGGGATAATTCGGGGCATTGTTGCTTCAGCGTCTTGTCATCCGAATGACTGAGTATTAAATATTCTTGGTGAAGGCTGAGATAA
This sequence comes from Virgibacillus ndiopensis, assembly GCF_900187325.1. Taxonomy (GTDB): domain Bacteria; phylum Bacillota; class Bacilli; order Bacillales; family Amphibacillaceae; genus Virgibacillus_E; species Virgibacillus_E ndiopensis. The sequence continues at coordinate 367,092 of NZ_FZMZ01000006.1, forward strand.
ACAAGAAAGACCGAATAGTCATGTCTAAACACTGAAAAAGGACCGGACAAAAATGATATGGTTGAAGAATCCGCAAGCTGTGTGCGCAACTTACGGATTTTTATTAAAGCTTATTTATCTTGCTTTGTATGAATATCTAAATTAACATTATCATCTTCAACAACATGTTTGAGCATTGATAATTTGTTTTCCCAGAATCGTTCGAAATAAGAAAGCCAGTGTTTCAAGTCTTTTAATGATTCTGGTTGCAGGCTATAATTTCATATGGTGAAATAATTTGGAAGAGGAGATCGTTCATCATACGAAATATGGAAGAGGTGTAACATGAAACCATTTACTGCAAATGTGATCGATATAATAAAGCAAATACCAAAGGGAACAGTTATGACATATGGGCAGGTTGCGAGGATGGCAGGAAGTCCACGTGGGGCAAGACAGGTCGTTCGGATTCTTCATACGATGAGTAAGAAACACCAATTGCCATGGCATAGAGTTGTAAATAGAAATGGGCAAATTGTATTGAAAGATAATGAAGGCGCAATGAATCAGAAGTGGCTGCTTGAGGATGAGGGGATCGTGGTTAGTGAAGCGGGACAGGTTAATTTAGCATTGTATAAATTTGATGTACATTCGCCTAATAATTAAATCAAAAAGTAAACTAATTCTTGGGCAGTGAGAACAGCAGACCAAAAATTGGAATCTGGGTCAGGAATGTGGGGGCTGAAGGGGAATATCAATCCCAGGGCGGAAGCATCATCCCCCAGCGAGGGCATCATCCCGAGGGCAAGAACTTCAACCCCAGACCAAAAACATTATCCCCAGAGCCAAAAACCCTAATGCCGTCTACTCAACCATAAAACCCCAGATTTCGCTAATCGAGGTAGCAGGCCAGTCATTGGTTTTTGCATCATGTTCCCAAATCCATCCGATTTACCTAACGAACCGAGTGTCCCTTTGAGTTTGATTTCTTTAGGTTTCTTTGGTTCCTTGTTTTGTAGAACTGCTAATAAAATTTCAGCAATTTGTTCTCCTTGTTGCCCTGCCAATTGGGCACTAGGAGAATAGCTGGAAGATGCGCAATCGCCTACCACATATACATTAGTTTGTGTTGGAACTTGGTAAAATTCATTCAATATTATTTTATCTTGTGCATCTTTTTCAAATGGTAGTGCTCTTGCTAGGTAGTGCGGCTGAACGCCTGCTGTCCAAATGGTTACATCATTCACATAACATACTCCGTTATTACATACGCCGTCTTTCTCGACATACTCTACGTTCGCATGATGCAGGACATCTACGTCATTTGCTACAAACCATTCTTCAACATATTCTTGAATTTTTGAATCGAAAGCTTTTAATACCGATGCTCCTCGGTCCAGTAGTCGTATATTTAAGTCTGACCTACTTTCCCTTATTTCTGAAGCCACTTCAATACCGCTCAATCCAGCTCCAACAATTGTTACTTTTCCATAGGCTTTCAAATTACCAACAGCTAATCCAGCATGTCTAGCTTTGGCAAATGTCTGCACGCTTTCAGTAAATTCCGCTGCTCCTTCAATTCCATGATAATTGTCCTCACATCCAAGTGCGACAACCAAATAATCATAAGGAAGAGCTTTCGTAGTGTTTGCTTTTTTGAAAAGGATTTGTTGGTTTTCTGTATCTATCTCTTCAACCTCAGCAAAAAGATAATTAACCCGATCATCGTCTGGAAAATCAATCCGTACATCTTTATATGCAGAAGTACCAGCTGCCACTGCATAAAATTCCGTTTTTAGGGAGTGGTATGGATTCCTGTCAACGATTGTAATATGAGCGTCTTCAGGCAGTTGATAGCTTAGCAAAGTTGAAACGATATTAATACCACCATAACCGCCACCTAAAATAACCAATCTCTTCATAAAGTAACCTCCATTGTTGGAAAGATTCTATGTATTTTCTTCTACCATAAAGATTACCAAAAATAAAAGAGGAAAACTAGAGGAAACACAACGAATGAAAAGTTAATGAAGAACTTGACATAAACGTGGGCTGTCTCTAATGGTAAAATTCCTATTTAAGCATTATATACCTTCTATAATATACGCACGTAAATCCTTATTCTTCTTAAATTTTTTCTTAACCTGCTTCCCCCAGCTCTTTACAGCATCAATAGTTGTTTTTTCTCGTGTAGCAATATATTTTATAGACTTATCTTTTATAATAAAATAATACACCCACTTCCATTGATTCTCTGTAAGCTGGGATTTAATGAACGGTAAAAGATAGGGATCATTTAATAAATGATCAGATACATATGAAATTGGAGAATAAGCCTCTCCAAGCCGTTTGTGGTTTCCATCATCAATTAGTGTTCTATTTTCCAGAATAATTTCCTTACTGTAATTGTACTCTCTTGTCTGTTTACGCAATAAATCAATCAGCCGATTACGGATAATATAATTAAAGTATGTTGACATGGGTCCTTTGTCTGGTTGGTAGCTTTCGTATGCGTTCCACATCGCGCATAGTCCTTCCTGAAAATACTCCCCCTGTGGGTCCTTAATATTTAATTTGTGTATTTGGTAATGAATTCTCCTCTTGTTTTGCTCAAAAATTTCATCGAAAGTTGCTTTATTAGTCATAATTCTTCTCTTTCCTAAAAGCTAGCTTTTTTATTAGTACTATAGTCATTACTATTATCGAAACGATATGTAGGTTAGGTGTCATGTATGAGTGAATTTCTTAAAATAAATTTATTTGTTTGGTAAGGACATTTAAGGGAAACATAAAAAAACGATGGAACTTTTATATAGGAGGCGCTGAAAAAAGCATGGCATTTAACGATAAGATACCTCGAGAAAAGGCTATTGATAATAGTCTTGCACTTTTATCTGAAGGTTATATGTTTATTCCGAACAGATGTGTGAAGTTTCAATCAACCATTTTTCAGACCAGATTGTTAGGTGGTCAGAAGGTTATTTGCATTAGTGGCGAAGATGCCGGAAGAATATTTTATGATAATGAGAAATTTAAACGAAAAGGAGCAGCTCCTAAACGTGTACAAGAGAGCTTGTTTGGTAAAAACGGGGTACAAACATTAGACGGTGTAGAGCATCAGCATCGGAAACAATTGTTTATGTCACTCATGACACCAGAACGCTTGAAGGTGCTTATCAAACTTATTGAAGAACAATGGGAACTTGCAGTGAGAAAATGGAAAAGGGCAAAAAAGATTGTACTGTTTGATGAAGCTCGTGAAATTATGTGCCGTGTTGCATGTTTGTGGGCGGGTATTCCGTTAAATGAAAAGGAAGTTGAGCTTCGAACTAGTGATTTAAGTGATATGATTGATGCGTTTGGTGCAGTTGGTCCACGTCATTGGATGGGAAGACAGGCACGAAATCGGTCAGAACAATGGATTAGAGGGATCATTGGTAATGTTCGAGCGGGGAAAATGGATGCATCGGAAGATACTGCTTTATATGCAATGGCGTGGCACAGAGATTTGAATGGAAATCTTTTAAGGATTCAAATAGCTACAGTCGAACTTCTAAATATTGTTAGACCAATTGTAGCTATTGCCAGATATATCACATTTGGAGCAATCGCGTTACACAACTACCCAGAGACACGAGAAAAATTACAAGACAATAGTAATTATAGTCAACTATTTGTCCAGGAAGTCCGTCGTTTTTATCCTTTTGGGCCATTTTTGGGTGCACGGGTACGGAAAGAGTTTATTTGGGAAGACTGTCATTTTACGAAAGGTACCATGGTTTTGTTAGACGTTTATGGGACCAATCATAGTCCAAAGCTTTGGGATAACCCAGATGAATTCCGTCCTGAACGGTTCAACGATTGGAAAGGAAGTCCATTTGATTTTATTCCACAAGGTGGCGGTGATTATCAAAAAGGTCACCGGTGCGCAGGGGAGTGGATTACCATTGAGGCTATGAAGACAAGCTTGGAATTTTTGACCCAGAAGATGGAATATGATGTACCGAAGCAGGATATGAGTTTTAGTATGGTTAGGATGCCAACAATTCCGAAGAGTGGATTTGTGATGAGCAGGATAAGAAGTAAGTAGATCTACATTTTAATAAAAGGTTCTTTTCGTATAGTTGCTATTTATAGAAGCTGCGACATAGATCGAACTGATGGTTACACCGCCGTTCCGAAATGCGAAGTGGATACAGGCTGTGGATTAGAAAGCACCAAAAGTGCGAAAAAGATACGTCGCATTTTTTATCACTATTAAAGTAAGATACAACACTTGAAAAGGTAACAATTTTGAAACAGCCTAATAAAAACACATGTTACCGAAAATAAATCGGGCATGTGTTTTTGGATTGATTAGGATTAGTTCCATATTCCCCTGTCAATCAGACTATTTCAAAAAGACTATTATTCCTTTAATCTAGTTAGTGAAAGAATTTTGAAAGGGGTTGCATTATGATAAGAAGACAAATAGGAAAGGTCTCTTTCATGCTCCTGTTTGCGTTGTTTATGGTTGTACCATCCGTTGGCGACAACAGTGCCATTGCAGCAGAAACGACGGACAGCAGCATCGTTAACATGAGGCTTATGGAAACAACAGATATACACGTAAATCTTGTCAACTATAATTATTATCAGGACGAGCCAACCAATGAGTTTGGTTTAGCAATGACGGCAACACTCATCAAGCAGGCCAGAAATGAAGCTACAAATAGTATGCTATTTGACAATGGCGATCTGCTTCAAGGGAATCCACTTGGAGATTATGTTGCTCAAAATGGTCTTGAAGAAGGTGAGATTCATCCGGTTTATAAAGCGATGAATCTATTGAATTATGATACAGGTAATATAGGAAATCATGAATTTAATTATGGTATTAATTATTTGCAGGAAGCAACAGACGATGCCAATTTCCCATACATCAATGCCAATGTATATTATGATGATGGAGATAATGATCCTACTAATGACAAACATTTTTTTGAACCATATAAAATCATGCAAAAGCAAGTAGTAGATACGAATGGCACTACCCAAACAGTTGATGTTGGGGTTATAGGCTTTGTCCCACCACAAATCATGCAATGGGATAAAGCTAATCTTGAAGGAAAAGTCATTACAAAAGGAATCTATGAAACTGCTAAAAAGTATGTACCAATCATGAAGGAACAAGGTGCAGACATTATCGTTGCGATTCCACACTCTGGTCTGGGATCAGTAGAATTACAAGAGCGTGAAGAAAATGCTACATATAACCTTACACAGGTCGAAGGTATTGATGCTATTATGTTTGGCCATGCTCATGAAGTTTTCCCTAGTGAAACATTTGCAGGAATTACAGGTGTTAATTTGGAAAAAGGAACAATCAATGGTGTTCCATCTGTAGAAGCAGGATTCTGGGGTGATCACCTTGGTATCATTGATTTGAAGCTTGAAAAGGATGGAGAAAGCTGGAATGTGATTGACTCTAGTGCCGATGTACGAGCAATTCACGATGAGAACGGAGAAGCTCTTGTCGAACCAGACCAGGAAATTCTCAATGCGGTAGCGGGAAGTCATCAAGCAACACTTGAGTATATTCGTTCTGAAGTCGGTCAAACGACAGCACCGATATACAGTTATTTTGCACTTGTAAAAGATGATCCATCTGTGCAAATTGTCTCCAATGCACAAAAATGGTATACAGAGAAAGCAGTAGAAGGAACAGAATATGAAGGGTTACCGATTTTATCTGCAGCAGCTCCATTCAAAGCTGGAGGCAGATCTGGTGCCAATTATTATACGTATATCGCTGAAGGTCCAATTGCTATTAAAAACGTAGCAGATCTTTATGTTTATCCGAACACGTTAAAAGTTGTGAAGTTAACAGGTAAAGAAATTCGTGACTGGCTGGAAATGTCGGCAGGACAATTTAATCAAATCGACCCAAATGCTGCTGGGCAGCAGGAATTAGTTGATACTGATTTTTCAACGTACAATTTTGATGTGATTGACGGTGTAACGTACGAAATTGATGTGACTGAACCTTCCCGTTATAGTAATGACGGTGAATTAACTAATCCGGATGTCGGGCGCATTGTTAATTTACAATACAACGGTGAACCGGTAAAAGATAATCAAGAATTTCTTGTTGCAACAAACAATTATCGTGCAAGTGGGGGCGGAAATTTTCCTAATTTAGACGGAAGCCAGGTTATCCTTTCTCCACAAGCACAAAACAGGCAGGTAGTCATCCAGTATATTCAAGAAAATGGAACAATTGACCCCTCAGTAGATGGTAACTGGTCATTTAAACCGATTGATGGTAATCCTGAGCTAACATTTCAGTCTTCTCCGGATGCACAGCAATTAATCAAACCTGATGGAAATATCTCTTATTTCGGTGAAGGAACAAACGGTTTTGCCAAATATTCACTTGATGTATCAGAGTCAGATCCCGTGACGCTTTCGTCTCTGCAACAAAAGGTAGCTGATTTTGTCCAATCAGATAAAATTGATCATCCATTGGCTGTTCAATTGACGAATAAGCTGAAACAAATTGAACACCAATTGGCTAAAGGACATGACAAGCAAGCCAGTAAAAAGATGGAAGGATTCTTAAAACACTTGAATAACAAATCGATGGATAAATTCATTACCGACAATGCAAAAGAAAACTTGAATAAGGATGCTGACGAGCTTTTGAATGCTTGGAAGTAAGTTTGTTATATCCCCTGTACAGAAATAAGTATAGGGGATTTATTTATTTAGTTTCTTGAAACATAATCCAGACTATGGCCGTATTATGAATAAATAAGAAGGCTTGTTATGGAGGTATGAAATGCTAAAAAGCTTAACACTATTCGGGAAAATATCGTTGTTAATAGGAATTATGTGTCTTATGCTGGGCATTTTTAAATTAATCCAGGAGATAAACGATGATACCTTTATTGTTTATAGGTCAATGGCGATTGTATTTTTAGGACTTGGAGTTGGTATAACAATCGGATCATTTCTTTATAAAAAGGATTAATAAAATTTACAACTTTCTCCTAGACAATTCATATGACATTTGTCATACCTGTTACTTGACGTTTATGACTTATATGTCCCCCTCGTTTAGTATAGTATAAGGATATTGAAAAGTATTAATTCTAGGAGGAAGACATGAGTAAACAAAAACAAGTTCAGTTAAGAAAAAATGTCGCACCCTATGAAAAATCGAATACGAAATCGAGCATAATGCAGCTAATAAATACACTTATTCCCTTTTTCCTTGTATGGTTTCTTGCATACCAGAGTTTATCTATTTCTATTTGGTTAACGATTGCATTGGATATTGTTGCCGCAGGGCTTGTTGTTCGGATCTTTATTATTTTTCACGATTGTACGCACATGTCTTTTTTCAAAAATAAAAAGGCAAATCGAATTCTTGGTACGGTTACCGGGATCATTACACATTTTGCTTATGAAAAATGGAAACGGAGTCATGCGATTCATCATGCTACAAGCAGTAACTTGGATAAACGTGGCACTGGTGATGTGTGGGTGATGACGGTGGATGAATATCTATCTGCGTCAGTTTGGGGCAGACTGACTTACAGGCTTTATCGTAATCCATTTGTCATGTTTGGTTTAGGGCCACTTTATCTATTCCTTATATCAAACCGTTTTAACCGTAAAGGACCAAAGCAAAAGGAACGGTTGAACACATACTTGATTAACGGTTCAATTGCTATAATATATACGCTTTTGATATGGGCAATTGGCTGGCAGGCATTTGTAATCGTTCAGGCGCCAATTCTATTCGTTTCAGGTTCACTTGGTATTTGGTTATTTTACGTACAGCATCAATTTGAGGATTCCTACTTTGAAAATGAAGATGAGTGGGATTATGTAAAAGCCGCAGTAGATGGAAGTTCCTACTATAAGCTACCAAAAGTTATGCAATGGATTACGGGTAGTATTGGGTTCCATCATGTGCATCATTTAAGCCCGAGAGTGCCTAACTATAACCTGGAAAAAGCACATGAGTCTACACCGCCATTACAAAAGGCAACAACGATAACATTTGCTTCTAGTTTAAAGTCGATTCGATTTCGTCTGTATGATGAAGCAAACAAATCGTTTGTCAGCTTTAAAGAGGTCAAAGATCTTATGAATAAACCAAAGCCAACAGTACAGATAAACACAAGAGGGACAAGCATTCAGGAAAAATAAATAGTAAGTCAAAAGTGCAAGAGTCCGTGTAACGCGGGGTGATGGGGTTTTGTCCGCGCAAAATCGTGATTAGCCAAACATTCTTTTGCAAGACATGGCTGACGCTGTTTATAACTTTGGAGAGCAAAAAATGTATGCGTTCTTATTCTTAGATAAAATGGTCCTTCAATTTGTTATTGGAGGGCTTCTTTTTTGATATACTTTAGTAAAGAATGTGAGAAGGGCTTGGTACATAATGGGAATTAAAAATGGCGCTTCAATGCAAAATTGGTATCATATCATTCCAAAAAATACGGGGCTTAGCGCTTATGCATGGATTATCTTTTGCATCTTGCCTTTTTATTTTGTTTTTCGATCGTCGACCACATTAGGAATAATTTTTGGTATTGTGATGATTCTACTATTTTTTACTGCATACAGAGTATCGTTTATTTCTAATGGTTGGACGGTTTATTTATCTGTGGGTATAGAAATGGCGATAAGCATTGTAATGACAATGTTTTTAGGCTATGTATATTTCTCACTCTTTTTAGCATTCTATATCGGAAATATTCAACATAAAGCTGGATTTATAACTCTTTACACCATTCATCTTGTAACTACAATCGGTGCAGTAAGTATTGGATTTTTTACCCAAACAGAAATGTTTCAGTCACAATTACCGTATATCATAATAAGTGTATTAGGCGTAATTCTATTACCGTTTACTATTTACAGTAGAATTAAACGAGAAAAATTACAGGATCAATTAAAGGATGCTAATGAAAAAATATCACAGTTGGTAGTTTTGGAAGAGCGACAGCGAATTGCGCGTGATCTGCATGACACCTTAGGGCAAAAGCTTTCACTAATTGGGTTAAAGAGTGATTTAGCTAGTAAACTTATTAACGTCAATCCTGACTCAGCAAAATCGGAAATTGATGATATCCACCAGACTGCACGAACAGCATTAAAAGAAGTGCGTGAAATGGTTTCAAATATGAAAGGTGCAAAGCTAAAGGATGAACTTGTTCGTATCCAGCAAATATTGAAAGCGGCCCAAATAGAATTTCATGTTGATGGAAGTGCAGAGCTATCCAAAACGCCTCTACTTGTAGAAAATGTACTCAGTATGTGTCTGAAGGAGGCAGTAACTAATGTTGTGAAGCATAGCCAAGCTTCTTCATGTAAGATCTCTATTATACAATCGCCTAATGAGGTGCTTATTAAGGTGCAGGATAATGGAATTGGTATGATCGAGAAAATAGATTCCTTTTCCGAACATGGTGTTCAGGGAATGAAAGAACGGTTGGATTTTGTAAACGGTAACTTAAGTCTTGAATCATCAAATGGAACTACACTAACTATTCAGGTGCCAAATGTTATCCAACAAACGTAAACAGGAGGAATTAACTTGATTCGAATTGTAATTGCTGAAGATCAGCGTATGTTGTTAGGAGCTCTTGGGTCATTACTTGATTTAGAAAAAGATATGGAAGTGGTAGGTAAGGCAAGCAATGGGGAGGAAGTGTTGACATTAGTGAAACGACTTCAGCCTGATATCTGTATCATGGATATTGAAATGCCAATAAAGAGTGGACTCGATGCAGCAGAAGAATTAAAGAATGATTCTTGTAAAGTGATTGTGTTGACCACCTTTGCTCGAACGGGGTATTTTGAACGTGCCCGCAAGGCTGAGGTGAGTGGATATTTATTAAAGGATAGCCCAAGTGAAGATTTAGCTAATTCAATTCGGACGATCATGGATGGAAGGCGTATTTATGCTCCTGAATTAGTTGATATGGCCTACGATAATGAAAATCCACTTACTGCCAGAGAAGAACAAGTGATAAAGCTAATAGCTGAGGGAAAAAATACAAAAGAAATTGCTAAACAGCTTTACCTCACTAACGGGACTGTCCGTAATTATGTTTCTGTCATCCTGGATAAGTTGGATGTGAGTAATCGAATTGAAGCCATTTCGCTTGTGAAGGAAAAGGGTTGGTTTAAGTGAAAATTCTTATTCGTATGTAGACAATAGAAATCCATCCTTAACTTAGAATTAAAGTCTTGCATCTTGAGTTACTGCTTTTTTACAAAGCAATATATAGGTAATTAGATTCATTACTTACTTTTTAATACTAATTTACTTGAAATAAGTTAAAAAATCATATATAGTACTTATATAAAGTAACCTTCTTCTGAAAGATAGTGTTTGCAGGAGTTTATTTTTATAAAAAGGCTTTTTCGAATTGATTGCTGCTATTCATAGAAAAAGCAACAATCTTTTATAAAAAAGAAGAACTTGCAAAGAATAAAAATGCTAAGTGGCAGGGTTATGCTTATAAAATTGACTTAAAAGGAGACAAACATAATGGCAAATGTAAAATTAGCTGTTATTTATTACAGCTCAACAGGAACAAACTATGAACTGGCAAGGTGGGCAGAAGCAGGTGCTAAAGAAGTTGGTGCTGAAGTGAAAGTATTGAAAGTGCCGGAACTTGCACCGCAAGCAGCAATTGATTCAAATCCAGCTTGGAAGGCTCACGCAGAAGCAACAGCAGATGTACCAGAAGCAACTTCAGCTGATATTGAGTGGGCAGATGCAATTATATTTAGTGTTCCAACACGTTTTGGTAATGTACCATCTCAAATGAAGCAATTTCTTGATATGCAAGGTGGATTGTGGGGATCTGGTAAAACAGTAAACAAAGTAGTAAGCGCAATGTCATCAGCTGGAAACCCTCATGGTGGTCAAGAGGCTACAATTTTATCTCTTTACACTTCTATGATGCACTGGGGTGCAATTATTGCTGCCCCTGGATACACAGATCAAGTTCTATATGGTGCTGGCGGTAACCCATATGGAACAAGCGTAACACAGGGACAAGATGGGAAAATGGTAGAGGATGTTGAAGGTGCGGTAAAACATCAAGCAAAACGTACTGTTGAAATTGCTGGTCGAGTTGTGGGACAGTAATCTAAAAAATAGAGAATCGGTATTAGGACAAACTCTCCTAGTACCGATTTTATTTTTTTTGCAAGTAAGATGTAGCATTCTCCATTTGGATTATCCCAAGGAACTTTTTCAATTTGGGCCAATATAATAGTATGAAAGCAAATTTTTCAAATGTTTAGTTTGCTGGGACTGGGTGAGTAAATTGGATAAATATGTTGGTCATAAACAGTATAATAAAAATAGGAATAATAATTATGGTTATCAAGAGCCAATTGGTGGTAAAACTGGAAATTTCATTCAATTAATTGGAAATATGGCGTCCGCATTTGGAGATTCCCTTCAAGCTTTAGGGCAAGGTATTTCAATGATAGAAGACCAGCAGCAACAGCACAACAAAAAGAGCAACAACAACAAATTCAACAACAAATTCAGCAATTACAAGAACAGGTAAGCAACAACAACAAATGGATATATTAAAGGATTTATTGGAACAGCTAAAAAATCAAGAGAAATAATTATCGATTGTACATTTATATTCAATGATGTAACTATTAAGATAGCTGATTGGGACGTTTTGTCTCATCAGCTATTTTTATAAATGCGTTTATGTTTATATAGGTAATATTTTATCCATCGACTAAAAAGGGTTAAAATATTGAGTAGGATTTATAATGTGAAAGGTGTATGAAGAATGGAAAGACTAACATTAGGTTCGCTTTTGAACGTCATTGGGGAATTGTTTTCAGATGAAATTTCGATTGCGGTGTCCAATAAAAATGAATATATCTATTATCGTCCGAGTAAACGGGTTGATTTAAAAATAAGACCAGGTGATGTGATAAAAGAAGGTACAATAGCGTACAAAGCATTAATAACCGGACAAAAGGTTTCTGAGTTTATCAACCGTGATGTTTATGGAGTTCCTTATCACGGGATGGCAGTACCTTTTCACCATGAGGGAAATCTTGAAGGCAGTGTTCTGGCAATTTATCCTGCTCTTACAGAAGGAAAATCAGTAGTGACAGTGAAAACTCAGGATGGATGGAAGCCTATCCCGTTTGACGATGTGAAATATTTAGAGGTAAACGACCGGAAAACTCATGTAGTTGCTGCTGGGGTTTTGGGTACAAATAAAAATTCTTTGCAGGATTTTGAGTACATGCTGCCACGGGAATCATTTGTGCGGTGCCATCGGTCATTCATCGTAAATGTAAATCATATTGATGAGGTCTATCCAGATACTCATTCCACTTTTGTATTATCTATGAATAACGGTGAAAGGATCCCTGTCAGCCAATCATACTCAAGTTATTTCCGGAAATTACTGGGTTTTTAAAAATCTGCTGTTTTGCACGTCGATTTTAATACTTTAAACAATTATTCTCTATTACCGTCAATAATCTCCTAGGAGCAAGGTTTATTAGTTAAAATAATTCTAAATACTTTAATGGGAGAGGGGATTTAACATGGGGGAGAATAGAAAGCGCATTCAAGACCCTCGCTTGCAGGATCGTGTAGTTTCTGCAGAAGAAGCTGCATCTTGGATTGGGGACGGTATGACATTGGGTTTGAGTGGTTTTACCCGTGCAGGCGATGTGAAAGCGATACCAACTGCGTTGATTAAACGTGCTGAAAATGAAATGTTTAAGGTGAATGTTTTTACAGGTGCATCACTTGGGTCTGATATTGATAAAATGTTTGCTGAAGCTGGTATTATAAATAAGCGATTGCCATTCCAAGCGGATGCAACCATGAGGAAAAAGATTAACCAAGGTGAGCACTTATTCGTGGATCATCACCTATCACATACAGCAGAGCTAGTGAGAGCGAATGTTTTGGATACAATTGATTATGCTATTTTGGAAGCGGTTTCTATTTCAGGGGATGGAATGATTATTCCAACTACATCAATAGGAAATTCATCTATATTTGCTGAGTATGCAAAAAATATTGTAATTGAGATTAATATGGCGCAACCGCAATTACTAGAAGGGTTACATGATATATATAGTCTTGAACAACAGGGAGACCGCTCGCCAATTCCATTAACAAAAGCGGATGATCGTATTGGTACAGTTGGAATTCAAGTTGACCCAGAACGAATAAAAGGAATTGTTTTTACAAATCAGCTGGATTCGCCATCGACAATTGTAGAGCCAGATCATGAAACAGAAATTATGGCTCAGCACTTGATAACATTTTTACGTAAAGAAGTTGATGCAGGTAGATTAACAGAAAAGCTAGCACCACTACAATCAGGAATCGGTTCCGTTGCCAATGCGGTACTACACGGCATGATTAACTCTGAGTTTAACGAGTTAGAAGTTTATTCCGAAGTATTGCAGGATGCAGTGTTTGATTTAATTGATGCAGGAAAAGTGAACTTTGCTTCATGCTGTTCAATTACGTTGTCCGAAGAGAAAATGGAACAAGTTTTTGGTAGTTTCGAAAAATATCGAGACAAACTAATCATGCGTCCACAAGAAATTTCTAATCATCCAGAAATCATCCGCCGCCTTGGATTGATTTCGATTAATACAGCGTTGGAATTTGATATATACGGAAACGTTAATTCTACGCATGTATCAGGAACGAAGATGATGAATGGAATTGGTGGGTCCGGTGATTTCGCACGGAACGCTCGATTAGCTATTTTTGTAACAAAATCAATAGCCAAAGGTGGCGACATTTCGAGTGTTGTCCCATTTTCTCCGCACGTTGACCATACAGAACATGATGTAGATGTGGTGGTTACGGAGCAAGGGTATGCTGATTTACGTGGACTAGCTCCAAGAGAACGTGTACCGTTAATCATCGAAAACTGTGCACATCCAATGTATCGTGAACAGTTATGGGATTATTATAATGAAGCACTTGAAAGAGGCGGACAAACTCCACACGTGCTGGAAAAGGCATTGTCATGGCATACCAATTTTGCAAAGAATGGTACAATGCGAGAACTCGTTATGAAGAGTTTTTAGTAGTGGGCATGGCTCTGGCTCTTATTATTTTGTTTATTTGAAATTTTTGTTATAATTTAATCAGAATAAATAACCATTATTATTTAGCTGTAATGCTGAAGTAATGGTTATTTTGTGCTTTGGCGGAGGTGTTTCAGTGGGGTATAAGTTTACTGATGAGAACAAGTGGGCACGTAAAGGTATTAATGGATTTCTTACAGCTATTATAGGTTTTATGTTAATTATAGTTCAAATTTATTTAGTTGATTCAATAGATAGTTTGCTCTTTTATAGTAGTTTCATTTCCGTCCTTATCGGATTATTACAGGGAATTTATTATATGAATCGTACTCAGCATGATTATATTTTTTTGGAGGAGAATTGTTTGTCTATATACCGAGGACCACTGTTTCCTAGGAAAAAAATTGAGTATAACGATATTAATTATTGTGTGGAAATGAGCGGGCTTATAATATGTTACCTCAAGGACGATAAAGAAGCCCAATTTAATACCGAATGGCTATCAGTTATAGACGTCGTTCAAATAAAGAAACAGCTTAAACTGAGGGTAAAGGTGGAAAATGTATTTCGGACTGAGGCTGAAAATTATAGACTCTTTGGTCATTAAAGAGTTATGTCATATACTTGAGAGGATAAAAACTTAACATTTTTTCACTCTCTTGCGTTGTATAAGTCTTATTATATATTCGACTAATTTATGAGCCCCACTTTTTTAAAATGAAAAGTGGCCAGGACAAAAGTGTTTTAACCAAAGAAAAACCGAATAATATAATGGTTCGTGCTATAATCCGTTCCGGGGATATACTTCGCTTTCCGCGGGCGGCTGTTGAGCCTTCTCGTGCTTGCTTTTTTAGGTGTCTCACCGATGCTTTTCCTCCCGCAGGAGTCTACGTATATTTCCTCCACTAAAACAGCACTTTGTTCGTCTTTATACTTAAGAAGTTTAGTTATGTCCCAGCTTCCATGTTCTGTTACTTGTCCATATCTTTTTCTTTCGTAATTTCAGGATCCATTTCTTCAGCAAATTCGGTTTGTAATTGATTCATTGTACGTAAATCTTCCCGCGATTCAACAGGAATGTGGTTGACGATATAGCTATGAATGAATGGTTCACAGCAGGCTATAAAGAAGGCTGCCAATATGGAAATGGTAACAATTGGTATGTTTCCTTCTAAAAAGACGTTTCCGAACAACCATAATGATAAAAATGCTAACACGAAATCCGAAATGGTAGCTGTCATATTACCGTATTTTCGCAGTAAGAATAAATCACCAATAGCATAAGAAATTCCCGTAACAAGAACACTTATCCACAATAAGCTGGCCCAAGAAACATTATAAAATAACCCAAATAAAGCAAAAACGGTAAAAGCAATTGCAACAAATTTTATTAACAATGATTTTATATGGTCCATTTAATAACAAGTCCTTTCTTTCTTTTTTATAGTATTGGACAAGTTGATAGAAAATATCATGACTTTGTATTGTCGTGGTTGACAATGCAGTTCCCTTCTTAAAATGAATGAAAGTCAGTCATTTTACATGGAGGTTTTATATGGATAACAAAAAAGAGCTTATTATTCAATCTGCAATTAATGTTTTGTTTTCCCAGAAAAAGGAATTGAAAAAACGAAGATATCAGACATTGTCAAAGGAGCGGGCATTGCTCAAGATACTTTTTATTTATATTTTTCTTCAAAGTTTGCTGCTGCTATTATTGTTGGGGTAGTTGAGCTGAAGGCTTTATCATAAGATCTAACTATTTGGCTCGTATTTTTAAAATTCCGCTCGTATTGTAATATTTTTATAAATAAAAGTGGGACAAAGGGTCTGACCCCATGTCCCACCTAGTCCATCAATTGTGCGATTATTTCATAAGATCGTAATCGGTCATTGTGGTTATAAATTTGTGAGTTAATGATAAATTCATCTGCCTGTGTTTCTTTTAAAAATTGCTCGAGTCCGCGTTTAACCGTTTCTGGTCCACCAACAATTGTTGAGCGTGAGTTGAGGGATTGTTCAACCGCTGCTTTTTCCATCTCAGACCACACATCGTTAATATTTTTAATTGGTGGTTTTAATTTAGTTGGTTCACCTCTTCGTATACTTAAAAATTGCTGTTGCTGTGAGGTGGCAATATATCGTGCTTCTTCATCTGTATCAGCCGCTATTATGTTGACTCCGAGCATCGCATACGGTTTTTCCAGAGCAGCAGACGGTGTAAAATTACCACGGTAAGAATTTAATGCTGGAATTGTATAGTCTGGTGAAAAATGACTAGCAAATGAAAAAGGTAGTCCTTTCTCTGCTGCAAGGCGGGCACTAAAGCCGCTTGAACCAAGTAGCCATATTGGAATGTTAAGACCTTCACCAGGTACTGCATGAACACGGGCAGTTCCTTCAAAATAACTTTGTAACTCATCAACCTGCAAAGGGAAATCTTCTACGCGCATATTAAGTGTACGGCGCAATGCGTATGCTGTAGCCTGGTCACTTCCTGGAGCACGACCAAGTCCAAGGTCAATACGTCCTGGATATAATGTTTCCAG
Source organism: Virgibacillus ndiopensis (assembly GCF_900187325.1). Taxonomy (GTDB): domain Bacteria; phylum Bacillota; class Bacilli; order Bacillales; family Amphibacillaceae; genus Virgibacillus_E; species Virgibacillus_E ndiopensis. Next base: position 383,738 of record NZ_FZMZ01000006.1, read on the forward strand.
TGTGCCGAATTGTTCAGCAATTACAAGGGTAGCGTGATTAGGTAACATGACACCACCTGAACCAACTCGCATATGTTTTGTTGCACCAGCAATATGTCCAATAATTACGGAAGTGGCGGAGCTTGCAATACCGGGCATATTATGGTGTTCTGCTAGCCAATAGCGATGAAATCCGAGATTTTCAACATGTTGTGCTAATGAGACGCTATTTTTAAAAGATTGTTCTGGAGTCCCCCCTTCCGTTACTGGAGCAAGGTCGAGAACAGATAATGGTATATTGTTAAACATTTTCATTGAAGTCAATTTTATCACTCCTTCTTAATAGGAAATGATACGACTTTTGGGGGAGAGCGTCTAATGATTAGCTTACAAAAATCAAATAATCATGAAAAAGGGCTGAAACCAACAAGTTTTCAGCCCTTAACAAATTAATTTTTTAACGTCTCTTTTATTTCCTTATATTCTTCCATGGTAACTTCCCCTTTAGCAAGACGATTGTCCAAGGTAGATTGTGCATTTTGTGTGTTGTAATAGCACCTTCCACTTCTACGCTTCCACATAACAATGTTTGTAATTAATAAACTAACAAGTAATAAAAAGAAAAAGAAACCAAATGGATGAAAATGTTCCCAATACATATATTGATCAACTCCTATAAAATAATGTTTAATTTTTGACTAAGCCTATTGCAGTACTTGCAGTTACAAGCGATCTCCAGAATAGTACTAACGCGATCACAGGATGAAGTGCAGTTAAATAAGAAATACTCCCCAACAATTGGATCGTTATATACTGTAAGATAATCATGAGGTAAAGTCCCGCACACTGCCATCGCAAGCTTTTTGGAATACCGCCAAAAAAAGATATAATTAGCATGACGATTGGTGTAAATTCAACGTAATGAACAAACGTTGTGTGATAGTTCCATTGACCATAATCAACAAACAATGCAACGCCTGCCAAAAATACTTGAATGACGATGCTGAGGAAAAATAGTACTGCCAGTATTGCAAAAATTCCATGTATCAAACGACTTTCGCCTTTCTTCATACTCGTTCACCTCCATTGGATAAAATATCTATCTCTAAGAATCATGTGGATGCGGTCTGTCGCTTTCCCCATGGCTTAAAAACAGATAGTACAAACATTAGGACTAGTGAAATGAGCTGAATGATGATACCTGTCCATAATTCTGTCTGCAACATAGGATTATTTGACTTTTGAATCATATCTATAGCATCTGATGTCCAGTAGTACATACCCCACATATTCAACACAAATGGTACGATGGTTAGGGCTTCTTTCGCGATAATCCAATAAAATTTAAACAGTCCCCATTTTGTTAAAACGGAAAGTAAAATACCCGTAACAATTGTTCCAAATGTGGATGCTTTTACAGATGTTTTAGACAGCACATGCATGATTTGATAACTACTTTTCATAAGCTGTGGATCATTTGTTGTTGCTACGGTAATGCTCAAGATTAAAAAAGTAACCATATTTCCAACCATAATTGCAGCAAATAGAATATGAACGGTTATTAGCCATCTTCTCGGTGTGATGGATAGCTTCATTCATTTCACCTCCTGTTCTCTAATCAAATGTACCAAGCAAGTCTAAAAACCATCTGAAGCATTTATAAACTTTTTATAAAGAGAAGCGAAAGTTTCAATAAAAAATCACTCAACCTAATGTGAAGTTGAGTGATTTACATATTACTTGTTAAATCGGTATCCTGACCCCCAAACGGTTTGAATGTATTGTGGGTTGTCCGTATCTTTTTCAATTTTTTTGCGTATCTTTTTAACATGAACCGTAACGGTTGCGTTATCTCCTATTGAATCAAAGCCCCAGATTCGTTCAAATAAGTGTTCCTTTGAAAAGACTTGATTCGGATGTGTAGCAAAAAACGTTAATAAATCAAATTCTTTTGTCGTAAAAGGTATTTCTTTCCCGTTCATAAAGACTTGCCGAGATGATGTATTTAGTTGAAGTCCCCGAACAGTAATTTCTGTTTTAGGTGAATCATTATGAATCAACCGTTCATATCTGGCTAGATGTGCTTTTACTCGTGCAACTAATTCGCTGGGACTAAAAGGTTTGACGATATAATCATCTGCCCCTAGTCCAAGCCCACGTACTTTGTCAATATCCTCGTATTTGGCAGTGACCATCAGAATTGGGATGTTTGTTCGTTCTCGTATTTGTTTACACAGGTCAAAGCCATTAATATTAGGGAGCATCAAATCTAGCAAAATTAAATCATAATGATGATGCACGACAGCCTCTAGACCGCTTTTTCCTTCTGAAGCCATTTCCACTTCAAATCCTTCAATTTCAAGGTAATCTCTCTCTAGTTCGGCAATACTTTGATCATCTTCAATGATTAATATGTTCTTACTCATGATTATCACCTTCATACTTTTTAAGAGTAAAATGTATACTTAATCCCTTATTTGGTTTACTTTCTGCCCAAATCGTACCACCATGGGCTTCGACGATTTGGGCTGCGATGGCTAGACCTAGTCCACTACCACCTGATTTGCGTGATGGATCTGTTTGATAAAAGCGAGTGAAAATAGTTGAAAGGTTTTCCTCGGATACTCCTGGTCCATTATCGGTTAAGACCATTTCGATAAAGTTTCCCTTATCTACAAGCGAAACGTTGATTATGCAAGTGTCTTTATCCGTGTATTTAACGCTATTATAAATAATGTTTTCCATAACGCGGATGATTTTATCCCTATCTAGCAGTACATTTGCTTGCGTGTCTCCGGTATCAATCGCTAATTGGATACCCTTTTCATTTAGTTCATCTTCAATTTCCTCAAGATAATCTCTCACAAAGGCTTTAATGTTTACCTTATCGAAGTGAAAGGGTAGTTTTTTTACATCTAATTTCGAATACAGTGCTAGTTCCTCAATTAATCTATTCATGTAAGTTGCTTTTCCATGGATGGTATCAAGGTAACGTTCTTGTTTCGTTAAAGTATTCGCTACTCCATCTTGAATTCCTTCAACATAGCCAAGAATGGAAGTGATTGGTGTTTTAAGATCGTGTGAAATATTTGCAATCAATTCTTTTCGGTTATTCTCATACCTATCTCGTAACTCCAATGATTCTTTTAGTTGTGAGCGCATATCGTCAAAGGATTGAACAAGCTTACCAAGTTCGTCCTTTCGTTTAGGTTTTATGGAGAAATCAAGATAACCCGTTTTAATTTTCTGTGCAGCTGCTGCTAATTGATTAACAGGACGTAAAATACTTCGTGACATGAAATAGGAGAGAAGTACATTCGTCAATATTAATAGTAGCAGTAGACTTATAAACAGAATTGGAAAAAACGTTCTAGCAAATGTTACAAATGATGCTGAATTATTTAAGACAAAGATAGAGCCTTTCGTACCATCGTTAAAGTAAAAATCATGCTGTCTAACCGAATAATGTTCTTCTCTTAGCCGTATTCCTGCTGGGTCATACCCTTCATTGCCAAAATTGGGTAGTTCTTTACTTGAAATGTCTTGAACATGTTCTGTTGTTTGAATCAGCTCATTGCCTTTTCGAATGACTATCTTCAAATTACCGTCGCTTGATTTTTCTACTAAACTTTTTAGGTATTGCGTATCGAGTAACTTTTCCTGTTCCAATGAAGCGGTCTTTGTTAAATCATTCATTAGCTCTGTATTCTGAGGTTCAGGGCCATGCCAACGATTGCCATTAACCTCATGGCCACCATTAATAACGACATTTATTAAGAAAAGGATTATGATAATAACACCAATTGGCATTAGTATCATTGCAGCATTGGAAAGAAAAAGGCGTTTGCGAATTGACATATTAATCTCCTTTTTAAATAGTTGTATATGTATCACATCATAACCGTAAAAACAAAACAGTACATAAATAAATTATAAAGTTTTTATAAACTAATTTGCCACACAACAAATTTTTCAGTAGAATGGATAAGAAATGCACGTATTGAAATGAGGGTACACAATGAGTAAAACTTCCATTTATGGATTAACATTTGACCAACTGACAGACTGGTTGGTAGATCATGGACAAAGGAAATTCCGCGCACAACAGGTGTGGAATTGGTTATATAAAAAGCGTGTTATGAAATTCGATCAAATGAATAATGTTAATAAAGATTGTATTGCATTATTAGAGGAGAATTTTGTACTTCATACGTTAGAAGAAGAAATCAGACAGGAATCTTCTGATGGGACCAAGAAATTTTTATTTAGATTGAAGGATGGCAATTTAATTGAAACAGTTTTGATGCGATTCAATTATGGGTTATCCGTTTGTGTTACGACACAAGTTGGCTGTAATATCGGGTGTACATTCTGCGCTAGCGGTCTTTTGAAAAAAAGTCGTGACTTATCTAGTGGCGAGATTGTTGAGCAAATTATGAACGTGCAAAAGCATCTTGATGAAGAAGGTAATGAAGAGCGCGTAAGTCATATTGTTGTGATGGGGATTGGTGAACCATTTGATAACTTTAATAACTTAATTGATTTCTTACGTGTCGTAAATGATGATAAAGGTCTTTGCATTGGAGCAAGACATATTACCGTTTCAACAAGTGGTTTGGCACATAAAATATACGAATTTGCAGATACTGGATTGCAAGTGAACTTAGCTATCTCGTTACATGCGCCAAATAATGAATTACGAACAAAAATCATGAAAATCAACAAAGCTTTTCCAATTGAAAAGCTTATGAAATCAGTCGATTATTATTTAGCAAAAGTTAATCGGCGAATAACGTACGAGTATATCATGCTTCGTGATGTGAATGATCATAAGGAAGAAGCAGAGCAACTTGCCAAATTGCTTCGTAAAAATCGCCATTTGGCATATGTGAATCTAATTCCTTACAATTCTGTTGATGAGCATAACCAGTACCAACGTAGTAAACCAGAAGTGATTCAGGCATTCTTTGAAACTTTGAAGGGCCAAGGTATTAACTGTGGTGTTCGTTGGGAAAACGGTGCCGACATTGATGCAGCGTGTGGACAGTTAAGAAGTAAGCAGATTAAAAAAAAGAAAGAGATTGTAGGGTAAAAACAGGCTAACTAGGTGGAACGTGTCTATTTTATATAGATGCGTTTTTTTATGGGCTCTTTTTGCATAGTTTGTTGCTATTTATAGAAAATACGACATAACTCGAAATCTTGTTTGCACGCTGCGACCACTACGGGAAAATACTACGCTTAGTAAAGCATATATTTTTTTAAAAGCAGCCCGTATTCATGTAGATTTCTGGGGGATGAGAGGCATCAGTGAGACTCCTGAGTGCGTTAGCATGAGGAGGATTTCCAGCCGCCAAGAATGCGCGAAGTAGTTACGGATGCGGGTCAAAATGCAATAAAATATGCGAATAAACACAGCATTTACATCGCAGATTTTATCAACTATTAAATAAGATTCAGCATGTGAAGAAGCAATAATCATCTAGAAAACTGCCATTTTATAACATAATTTATTACAGGATAAGCAAACTAAAAAATACATAATGGAGGGTGAATTAATGGAACAAAATAAAAGACTTACATCTGCTGAACTATCACAGCTTTGGACTTCCTATATGAATGATAGTATGGCAATTTGTGTAATTAGTTATTTTTTAACCTATGTAGAAGACGAAGAAGTTCATTCTGTTTTACATGATGCATTAGCGCTATCGGAAAAACATCTGGAAGAGATTACAGATATTTTTAATACTGTTAATCAGCCAATTCCTCAAGGGTTTACGGACAGCGATGTTGATTTAAAAGCTCCACGTTTGTTTTCCGATACGTTTTCGCTTATCTATTTACAGAATATGGCTCGGTTAGGATTAATGGCTTATAGTTTAGCTTTCCCCCTAATGACACGAAAGGATGTTATTAATTATTATGATAAATGTTTGGCCTCTTCTGCAAAATTGATAACAAAACTTACTGATATTATGTTAAGGCGAGGTATATATTCTAGGTCACCATATATACCAACCACAGAACAGGTTGAATTTATTGAGAACCAGGGTTATATGCATGGTTATTTTGCCAAGCGTCGACCTGTAAACTCGGTTGAAATTACTGCAATATTTGTATGTTTAATGTCTAATATATTTGGTAAGGTTCTGTTAACTGGGTATGCACAGGTTGCCAAATCAAAGAAAGTGAGAGAATACATGTCACGAGGTGTGAAAATAGCTACAAAGCAAACGGAAGTCTTAGAAAGTATCTTAAAAGAGGGTAGTCTTTCATCACCATCTACTTGGGATTCAGAGGTTACGACATCGACTGTTGCTCCGTTTTCGGATAAATTGATGATGTATCATACACGGGCATTAAGCGTTGCAAGTATTGCTAACTATGGGGCTGCAACATCGACAGCAATGAGGCATGACTTAATACCGCACTTTTTCCGGCTTACAACTGAAATGGGGAAATTCGGTGATGATGGTGCCGAGTTAATGATTGAACATAACTGGTTTGAGGAACCTCCAAGTGCACCAGATCGGAAAAGGATTGTTCGTGAGAGGAAGAAAGAGTAAGCGATATACAACATAACTTTTTTAAATTGAATAAATCGCATGAAATCAATTTTAAAATCTTGATTTCATGCGGTTTTAGTTTGGCGATTAGAATTAGAACTTTTTAATTTTTCACTTATGACTATGCCTCATTAGTTATTTTATTTACAGTATTTCTCCACTTATTAAGAAATTTACTTAAGTAATTGGTTAAATTATTACACCGTTTATTTCCATGGTCTAAAGGGAAGGCATTGTATATAGATTCATTTAACAATTAACTTTAAGGGGAGGACTTATAGAATGAGTGACGATCGCAAAGTTAATAAGAATAGTAAAAATGAACAGCTGAACATGTACAGAGTGGATGATAAGGATAAGAAAATGACGACTAACCAAGGGTTAAAAGTATCAGAGGATGCGTTTTCTTTAAAAGCTGGTGAACGTGGGCCAACGTTAATGGAGGATTTTCATTTTCGAGAAAAGATGACCCATTTTGATCATGAACGGATTCCTGAGCGTGTTGTGCACGCTAGGGGTTATGCAGCACATGGTGAGTTTGAACTCTATGAATCAATGAAAAAGTACACAAAGGCAAAATTTCTACAGGAGCCAGGTTCAAAGACTCCTGTATTTGTCAGGTTTTCAACGGTGGCAGGGTCACGCGGATCTGGTGAACTTGCGAGGGATGTACGAGGGTTCGCTACGAAGTTCTATACAGAAGAAGGTAATTATGATTTGGTAGGTAACAATATGCCAGTCTTTTTTATACAAGATGCTATAAAATTTCCTGATTTGGTACATGCGGTAAAGCCCGAACCCCATAACGAGATCCCGCAAGCAGCGACAGCGCATGATACATTTTGGGATTTTGTTGCTAATAACCAGGAGTCTGCACATATGATTATGTGGGCTATGTCTGATCGGGCAATACCGCGGAGCTTTCGCATGATGGAAGGATTCGGTGTTCATACATTTCGCTTTGTGAATGAAGAAGGACAAGCCTACTTTGTTAAATTTCATTGGAAGCCGACACTGGGAGCACATTCTGTTGTATGGGATGAGGCACAAAAGATTAATGGTAAAAACCCTGATTTTCATCGTGCTGATTTGTACGAGTCAATTGATAATGGTGATTTTCCTGAGTATGAATTAGGTGTGCAGATTATTGACGAAGCGGATGAATTTAAGTTTGACTTTGATATTTTAGATCCGACAAAAATTTGGCCAGAGGAAGAGGTACCGGTAAAAATAATTGGTAAAATGACGTTGAATCGTAATGTGGACAATGTCTTTGCAGAAACGGAACAAGTAGCATTCCATCCTGGGAGTGTTGTGCCAGGAATTGACTTTTCCAATGACCCACTGCTACAAGGAAGGTTATTTTCTTATACAGATACCCAATTATTTCGACTTGGTGGACCTAATTTTCATGAATTACCAATCAATCGTCCAGTATGCCCATTCCACAATAATCAACGTGATGGGTATGGAAGGCAAACGATTAATAAGGGCCAGGTAAGCTATCATAACAATTCCCTAGCTGCGAATACTCCGGAGACTGCAAAGGAAGATGAGGGCGGATATGTGCATTATCAAGAAAAAATGGAGGGTAGAAAGGTTAGGGCTCGTAGTAATAGCTTTAAAGACCACTTTTCTCAGGCAGTTATGTTTTGGAATAGTATGAGTGATGTTGAAAAAGAACATATCAAAGACGCATTTAGTTTTGAACTTGGTATGGTACAAAGTAAGTCCATACAACAGCAGATTGTGGATATGTTTGCCAACGTTGATTTAGAATTGGCTAAAACTATTGCTGGCAATATCGGTGTTACAGAACCGCAAAGCGGTGGATCTAGTATAACGAAATCATCTCCAGCGTTAAGCCAGGAAAATATGACCAAAAAGCCTAATACACGTAAAGTGGCAGTACTGATTGGAGATGGATTTGAAGAGAAAGAGGTCAAATCTGTTTTGGATGTATTGAAATCAGGTGGTGTGCAACCTGAAATCATTAGTGAAAAATTAGGTAGACTAGAAGGGACTGATGGTTTGCAGTTAGAAGTTGACCATACCTTTTTAACAGGTGAATCCGTCTTGTTCGATGCTGTTTATGCAGTCGGAGGAGCTAATATTAATGATAAATTCTGTGAGGATGCACAGTACTTTATCAATGAAGCGTTTGCTCATTTTAAGCCAATTGGTGCTTCACAGAGCGGAGATAAGTGGGTGAAGAATATAATCGATAAACCAGGTGTCATTACAAGTAATAACACGAAGTCATTCGCCTCCACCTTTGTAGAAGCCATTGCGTCACATCGTTATTGGAGTCGTCAAGTAAGCTAACTGTTAGTAACCGTGAGAGACTTTGTTTGTCTCTCTGGTTACTAGTTAACTTCCAATCTTTCGTTAATGCACAAAAAAAGGGAAGGATACTAGATAGGGAACGAGAAAGTTTTAACAAATGTATTCCATTCCTATCTATCCTTATACCTTCTAAAGTAACAGCAATTATGACAGCAGACATAAAAATAATAGTAATAAATATATTATTTGCGTTCCTCTCTGTACGTTACCCCTCCTTAATAGATTATCTATTACTAATATACTAATTCTAATACAACTGTATATATATATTTTAATAATTAATGTTTGATTCGTTCTTTACCCCTATTGCAATTCTCTTTTGACAGAAGTATTTGGACTGAGTTTATAGGGTCTATAGTTTCTTTGATATCTATTGTATACAAAAATGTTTGCATGTATACAATATGAAAACTTAGAGACTGCAATCACGTGCACATGTTTACAAATAAGTATACATGTTGTCATGGCGGCGAATGCTGAAATGTACACAAGTAAACAAATAAGAAAACACGATAAAAGTCGGATTGATAATTTTCTAGTAATCTATTAAAGTGATAATGTAAGTCATTTTCATACTGGAGGGGAATCACTATCATGACAAAAACAAGAATTGCAGCAGTTGACGTAGGAAATGATGCAGTAAAAGCAAACTTTGGAAAGCTGGAAAACGAACTATACATTCCAAACGTTGTCGCACAGGATATGGAAGATCGACCTGTCATCGGAATAGAGGATTTGGACGAGAAGGAGCCGGTGGATAATTTACATATTCGATTGCATTCACCAGCTTTAGAAGAGAACAATGTTGTTTATCGTGTAGGTAATCTTGCAACGAAAACAAATAACTCAACGGAACTGGACCCAGGAAGCAGTAAATCAGAAGAGGATCAAACGTTAGTTATGTTATTTGCATCAATTGCACTTGATGCGGTTAGCAGCGGGGCTTTTAAGGAGAAAAATAATGTAATAGACGCAAATTATACTTTAGGATCGGGGTTACCGCTACGAGAGGTTAAAGAAGGTAAGGATGTCGGTTATCGTTCGCAACTATTAGGGTCAGTACACCAAGTAGAATTTTTAGTAACACCACGATACCAAGGGAAAAAGATTAATATTAAATTTGACGAAGTAAAGATTTATCCAGAAGGTTTTGCAGCATATGTTAACTTGATTATGGATAATGAATTAAAGGTTATTAATAAGGAATTAATTGATAAACAAATTTTAATTCAGGATATTGGTGGGCTTTCAACTGATATCGCAGTTATTCGTAATCGTAATGTTGACGATGATAAGGCACAAGGATTTAACCTCGGTGTAGCGGAATCATTAGAGGAAATTCGTGAAGAAATCAGGTCTCGACATGGGATAGAGTTAGACAGCCGTCGTGATGTTGTTGACATTATTACTCGTAAAAATGACCGACACCACATTATGGTAAAAGGTAGTCGTACCAACGTTCATGATATTACTGATCATATACTATTAGAACTTGCTAAGAAGGAATACCGCTTTTTAAGGAACGTATGGGCTAAAAATTCACAATCAGAGATTTGCTATTTTGTCGGTGGTGGTTCGGCAGTTTTAAAAGATTATTTGAAGGCATTAAACAATAAGCTGGATGGATTCAATATTGAATTTTTTGAAGATGAAAATGAGAGCATTTGGATGATGGCAAATGCATATTACAAGCTGGTTACTGATTTCTTAAACAAATCTACTAAAGATCAAAAGGAAGAGGAAAAAGTAGCAGCGAAAGAAAAATAGGGTGATATGATGGGTGATACGAAAAAAAGTATAGAGCGGGGACAATCCATAACCTTTCGTGTTCCTTCTGATACACCTGATTATTTAATAAAACAATTGCAAAAGCTTAAGGAAACAGAACGAAGAAATTTCTCCAGTCAAATCGCTCAATTTGTTCTAAAAGGGGTTAACGAGACATTTGCAAAAGAACGCGAAACCATCACAATCCCATTGCCGAAACAGCTAACAAAGGAGCAGAAGAGCTGGTTGAAGCATGAACATTCAGAAGCGTTGATTGGAAGTATTTTATACCAGTTATTGAACGATCCAATGCGTGCAACAACGCTGCTCGCAGCATTAAATAGTAATTCGTCCAATATTGATGAGGCACTGTATTTGCAGGAGAATATGGATTTGTCTGCTGCAGCCGAAGCCGAAGATTTGGTAGAGAGACAAATAGAAGATTCAACTAGCGAAGAAACACTAGACGACCTTGGGGATGTATCAATGGATAGTTTACAAGGTATGTTAGACGAGGATTCTAGTGAAGAAGCTAATGATGAAGAAGATGATAATCCATTAGGTGACTTTTTCTCAAGGATGAATCAATAGTAAAATTACATGCTCAGGAGTTTACGCTTTTGGGCACTTTTTTTGTGTGGAGCTGATTAGAGTTGAAACGTTACACCACAAATAACCCCTCCCTATAAACGAGAGGGGTTATTCTTAATTCACTTCAAAAATCCGATATGGATGCGTATATACATTCATTTTATTACCACGCACAAAGCCAATTGTTGTAATTCCCAAGTCATTAGCTAATTTTAGTGCGAGATCTGTTGGTGCAGATTTGGATATAAGTATTCCTACACCAATTTTTGAAATTTTCAATAAAACCTCCGATGAGATCCGACCACTAAAGGCAATTAATTTATCGTGCAAAGGTATTTTATCTTGTAGTATTTGGCCGTAAATTTTATCCAAAGCATTGTGTCTTCCAATATCTGTTCGAATGCTAAAGATTTTATTTGGTGTGCACAGTGCTGTGTTATGTACCCCACCAGTTCTTTGGAATTGTTCAGATTGTATTTGTAATTGTTTCATTAAGTCATAACACTGGTCAACCGTTATGGACAAACGACTTGCAATTGTTTTCGCTGTTTTAACATCACTTTTGAAATAAAACTGGCGACTTTTACCACAGCATGATCCGATAAACCGTTTTGAATGTTCGTGTTGGACCTCAGTAAGAGGTTTGTCAATTTCAACGTATGCGAATCCAAGTTGCTTATCTACGTGTAGAGTGTTGATTTCATCAGTATAACGAATGACCCCTTCGGATGCGAGAATCCCGATTAAAAGTTCTTCAATATCCGTCGGTGTACAAACAACTGTAGCAAATTCCTCGCCATTTAACATGATTGTAAGAGGGAATTCAGTTGCAATTTCTTCTTTTTCTTTTGAAAAGGAGTCACCATCAAATCGAATAATTTCCCACCCATATTGTGTGGTATCGTTCATATATTTCACCTTCTAACTCATCTCTGTTTCTAACTCTTCCACACGTTTCTCTACATATTTTGTATCTTTATGTGCATAATAAGTTTCTGCCTTTTCTACAATTACCGCAGTATTATATTCAGGAATACCTGCATGTTCTTCATAAACCCCTTTTGGAATTAATGCGTTTCCTTCTGGCCAGTGAACTTCAATATTACCTGATTTTAATGATACAAATTTTGCGCGTCCATTAAATGTTCCGTGGTGATTGTATACCACGATTGCATCGCCTTCATTAATTTGATGTTTTTCGCCGTCTTCCATATTCATCAGTACATCATAACGGTCTGCATCATTAAATGGATCCGTATCACTATAAATCATTGAATTGAATTGCTTGCCTCTCCTTGTTGTTACGTAAAAATGACCTTCAGGTTTACGAAGCTCAGGTAGTTCAATAGGAATTAAGTTGCCTTTTCCATCTGGGGTTGGGCAAACACCATCCTCACACAACCAAGCACCGCCCCACTGAAATACATCACCGCTGTTCTTCAGGTGCTGGATGCCATTATAGTTTGGTGCGGCTTTAGCAATTTCATCACGAATTGCATAGGCATCTTTGAAATCAACTAAATGTGTATCATCTGGTTTTACCCGTTTAGCAAGGTCAACGTAGATCTCCCATTCTGGACGTGCTTCTTCGATTCGTGGGCCTTTAATCTCTGGTGAAAAATAAACCATTCGTTCTGTTGACGTAGATGTTCCGCCTCCAGGCTGCTCATACCTTGTCATAGCTGGTAAAACAATCACCGCTTCTTTTGCGTCAACGAACGTAGATGTATTAAAGATGATATCCTGATGGACTCTAATATCCATGTTCTCCAGGCACTCTTTGACAAAATCAGGATTAGGCATCGTTTCTAGAAAATTACCTCCGGACATGTAATAGAGTTTCAGTTTTCGTTCGTGATCTTCAGGTAATAAAGCATTTTCAAGAGATACACCAACAATATCACCTTGCCAATCTGGAATATCAAAACCCCATATATCTCCTACCCGTTTTCTATTTTGTTCATTCATGCTGCCTCCCGGTAAAACAAAAGGATCGGCACCCATTTCACCAGACCCTTGCACACCTGAATGGCCCCGGATTGGCATGACACCACAATTTTCTCGACCGATAAAACCGCGAAGCATAGCAAGATTGGCAACTTGTGAGATATTGTCGGTACCAAAACGATGTTGGGTAAGCCCCATTGACCAAACAAAAACTGCTGAATTAGATTTGGCGAGTAGTTCCGCTAGTTCTATCATACGTTCTTTTGGTATTCCTGATGATTGAACAAGCTGCTCCCATTCATAGGAAATTGCCTTATCTTTTAATTCCTTGTAGCCATTGACATGCTCGTTAATAAAATCAAAGTCAATTGCTGATCCAGGTGTCACATCTTCCATTTCAAACCAATGCTTCATGATACCATGCATGAATGCAATATCCCCGCCAATATTTACTTGATAAACATCGTCAGCAATTTTTGTGCCGAACAATGCAGATTCTGCAATGGAAGGAATCCAGTAATTATCCATTGATGGCTCGTGATAAGGATTGATAATAATTATTTTCGTTCCTTTTCGTTTAGCAGCATACATATATTTTGTTGATACAGGCTGGTTGTTTGCTGCTACCGACCCCCAAAATACAAGAACATCAGTCCCTATCCAATCTTTATAGTTACAGCTCGATGCCCCAATGCCAAGGGAGCGATTTAACGCTGTTTTCGAAGGGGAATGACAAATACGCGAAGCATTGTCGATATTATTTGTACCTAGAAATCGTGCAATTTTTCCAGCTGTATAATAGGATTCATTTGTAATACCGCGCGATGTTAAGTAAAAAGCAAATTGTTTTGGATCAAGTGCTTTCATTTTTGTAGCAATCGTTTCCATTGCTTCGTTCCAGGAGAGGCGTCTAAATCTATTTTCACCGGGTCTTCGAATAAGTGGATAGGGAATACGTCCTAACTTGCGAAGCTCCGTACTACTCATTTTTCGTAGATCCTCAATATCTGCATGAACAACATTTTCTTTCATAGCAGACATTGTATTTAATCTAAGTACGTTTAATCTAGTTGTGCACAGATGTGGCCCTTGTAATGTCTGATCCTGAAGTCCCTGAACACCTAGTGCACAGCCGTCACAGACACCTTTAGTTAAAATTCTAGTTGCATATGGAAGGTTGTCGCGATTTTCCCAAACAACTTTCATCGTATCACGAATATGATGAGGTTTAATTTTTCCTAATCCAAATGGAATTTTGCTTACCCAAAGATCTGGACTAGGTTTCTTCAATAATTTAATTGGACCTGTATGGTTTGTTTTCCCCAATTTTATCCCCCTTTAAATGGATTATTCGACAAGCGACAGGCACCTGCATATTACAGGCGCCTGTTATTTACTATTTATTGTACGTTACTTGCTACACCTGAAAGGCTTTGCTGTGATTTAGCTTGCTGATTTCTTAATTTATTTATATCAACTCTAATCCAAAGAGATATCAATAATGAAACAATGAAGATGATACCGAAAATAAACATTGTTACGTTGTAGCTATTGGTAGAGTCATAGATTAACGATAATAGAATTGGACCAACGACACCTGCCATTGCCCATGCGGTTAAAATATAGCCATGAATAGCACCAAGCTGTTTTGTTCCAAACAAGTCACCGATATATGCTGGAACGGAGGAAAAACCACCACCATAACACGTTAATATTGCGAAAACTAAAATTTGAAACAGAATTGCACTTGCTGCGAAAGGTAATAGGAAGAAAGCTACAATTTGGATTATAAAGAAAGCTGTATACACATTTGGCCGTCCAATGTAATCGGATAATGTAGCCCAGCCAAGTCTACCTCCACCGTTGAACAGCCCCATAACCCCAACCATTGCAGCTGCTGCAATCGGAGTCATTCCTGCAATTTCCTGCGCCATTGGTGATGCAACTGAGATGACTGCGATTCCACAGGTTACATTAAGGAATAACATTGTCCACAACATCCAAAATCGACGGGTTTTAATTGCTTCATTTGCTGTAAGCTGTGAAAGGTCTGTTTTAACATTAATTTTTCCTTTTTGGTCACTTTCCTTAAACCCTTTAGGAGCCCATCCCTCAGGGGGTGGCGATAAATATTGTGCAGCAAGCGTCATAACAATGAAATATGCTGCACCAAGAATAAAGAATGTATTCGAAATGCCAGCTGCCTCGATTAAAGCAGCTGCTGCAGGCCCACTAATGAGTGCAGCGAAGCCAAACCCCATAATTGCTAGTCCGGTTGCAAGGCCACGGCGGTCTGGAAACCATTTAACAAGCGTAGAAACCGGCGAAATATAGCCTATTCCTAAACCTATACCACCAATTACTCCATAAAATAAGTACAATAAAAATAATGATTCCATCGCTGTTGCTAATCCTGATCCAGCTACACCAACACCAAAGAACAACGCTGCTAGCATACTCGACTTTCTTGGTCCGTTTTTCTCAACAAATCTCCCCATAAAAGCAGCTGCAAACCCCAGTATAAAGATAGCAATACTGAATGCCAGTGAAACTTCTGTTGTCTCCCAACCGTATTGATCCACCATTGGTTTCGTAAAAACACTCCATGCATAGGCAGATCCGATCGAAATGTGAACACCAACAGCGGATGCAGCAATCAACCAACGATTTTTAACCTTCTCCATCCTTTTCCTCCTTGAAAAAATAATATAGAAAAACCCATGTTATTTTGTAAGTTTTAGCAAAATACAAGGGCTTGTTCTTTTCAAGAATACAAATGTGCCATAATCAAGGATGTAATGTGAGCTTTAAAAAAATTTATTACGTAAATTATAAACTTTCTGTTAACAAATTGATCGTACCATGTAAGCGCAACCAAAGCAATAGTTATTTTTTATTATTTACTATTATTATATAAGGTAAAAAGGCTTTTCCATAAACTTTGTTGCTTTTTTAAGCTTTGTAGTTTCAGTAAAATGCGACGTAAATTAATGCTAGGGCTGTCGTTCCGGAAATACACATCGCTTTCCGCGGGCTCGCGCTGAGCCTCCTCGCTCGCAAAGACCGCTCCCTGTGGGGCTCAGCGTCTTCGCTTTCCCGCAGGAGTCTCCGTATATTTCCTCCACTGGTTTGTGTAAAAACAAAATAACAAACTTTTGTAAAACAACAAAGGTAAAAAACCCCTCTTTCAAATAAAGAGGGGTTTGACTAAATCATACTAGGAAAAAGCCGGCACCTAAGTACAACACAGCTGCTATTCCGGCACCGATCGCAGCAATTTTTAGCTTATACCGAGCATAACCAACAAGTGGCATGTCAAGAATGGATGCGGTAGTAATGGTTGTATCACCAAGTGGTGATGTGAATGCACCGAATGCTCCACTTGCAAATACAGCCCCAACAGTTAACGGAATAGATGCGTCTGTGGCCGTCGCTAGTGTGAATCCAAGTGGCATAAATAACCCCCAAGTTCCCCATGATGACCCAATAAAATATGCTACAATCGCACCAATTACAAAAATAATTGCCGGAATGGTAAACGACGGCAAAAAGGAACCGAGAGTAGAACTAATAAACTGGGAAAATCCGAGGTCCTCCGCTACCAATGATAATGACCAAACAAGGACCAGAAGAACGATAGCTTGCATTAACTGATTTCCACCTTCAAAGAAGTGGTAGATAGTTTCATGTAAAGATTGTTTGCGGATCATGTAAAAGATAAAGGTTAAAATGAGTGTAATGAAAATTGCGAGCAGCATGACAAATGTAGCATCAGCGACTGAGAACGCCTGAAAGATGGTATCTGCTCCCTTTGCGATTCCATCCTGCCATAATAAAAATAGTGACAAACCAAGGAGTAAAAAAAGAGGTACAATCAAGTTCCATGGTTGTGCTTTTACAAGTGAGAGTTCCTTTTTCAAGCCCATACCGTGGAAATCGTGTTCTGTTCCACTAACATCCTTCGCTTTGTTTGGTTCGTCTTTATTCTTAGATGGAGACCAAAAGATTCCTACTACCCCGATGATTAGAAGCACAATTGCAAAAAAGTTGAAAGGAATACTGAGTAAAAAAACATGATAGGCTGTCATATCTAACTGATGTTTTTGAATACCGCCTTCGACCAATGAAATCATAAATCCTACAAATGCCGTCGCTACTGGTAATAACACAATAACAGATTCGGTTGATGCATCCATTGCAAATCCAATTTTCGATTTTGACAGCTTCATTTTTTCCATTATTGATTTAATAACAGGACCAATCATCATGATTCGAAACATTGGCATCATAAAGGTGAAAGGAAGGGTTAACCAGATTAAACCGATTAAGCCACGTTGCGACTTGATTTTTCCTCCAATCCATTCGGAGAAACCTTTAATTCCGCCAGCTATTTTCATCATGCCAACTAGTCCACCGAATAAATAAAGAAAGCCAATTATTTTAATATTTTCTTCATCTGATAATGTCGTAACAATATAGTTTACCGATTGCTGTGACCCACCTAATACTTCTGATTCAACAAGAAAAGCCCCAACAATAATACCTAAAACAAGTCCAGGTAAAATTCTCTTCAGCCAAATAGATAGGCCAATGACAATGAGAAAAGGTAGTAATGATAACCAAGCATGTTCCAATGTAACCCACTCCTTCCATTGTTACGTTGCCCAATTGGAAACACTTCATGCGAGAAATAATATAAAAAAGGGTGTAAAGCTTTATTCGCTTTACACCCTTCTAAATAACTTTATTTTATTTCTTTGTCCTGCATGGCTTCTAATGCTGAACGTTTTGACTCTCTATTCTTCCGCTTTCGCAGACGTTCTACTATTTCACGTCGATTGATATGAATTGTAGGTGGCTCATAGTCCTTTGATTCCTGTATATCCGTATTGGATGCTTTCATAAATGACCAGGCAAGTAAAAACATGATAAAGATAACAGGGAACCCAGCAACAATACTAGCGGTCTGCAATGTTTCTAAATCCCCCACAAACATTAATACAAGTGGTAACAAACATAGTGTAAAAGCCCAGAATAGACGATTCCAGCGCAGAGGTTCTGATTGTACTTCCTTTTGAACAACAGCTGCTAGAATGTAGGAAGATGAATCAAATGTCGTTGCTAAAAATATAACTGCAAGAATTGTAAATAATGCAATCATGATATTTCCCATGGGAAGCTGATGCAGGATCTCAATAATCGCAGCTGGTGCACCATGTTCATTCATGAAGCCTATCACATCAAAACTTCCTGAAAGCTGCAGATAAAGTCCAAAGTTACCCATAATGCCAAAGAAAAGAACACAACCTAATGTACCGTATATCATCGTACCTAAAATCATTTCCCGGATTGTTCTCCCCCGAGAAATTCGTGCAACAAACAAGCCAACAAACGGTGCATATACGACCCACCATGCCCAATAGAAAATAGTCCATGATTCTGGGAATTTAGTTTCGTTAAATCCTGCCAAGTTACCAAATGGTTCTAACCATGTTGCCATATGGAAAAAGTTATCCATGATAATTCCAATACTTGAGAATGTTGTTTCGCTAATAAATAATGTGGGACCGAATAAGAAGATGAATCCTAGTACGAAGATGGCAAGCCATAAATTTATATCACTTAAAACCTTTATCCCTCTTTTTAACCCAGAATAGGCACTAACAGCAAATATTAGCGTACAAATTAGCATTATAACTGCCTTCATTCCAAGTGTAATTGGGATTCCTGTCAGTTCATTTACTCCTTCTGCAATCATAGGTGTCCCTAATGCAAGGGTAGTACCTGCACCACCCATTAGTCCAAACATAAATAGTACATCGATAATGACACCGACTGGTCCGTCAACCAATCGTCCAAGGACAGGTCGAGTCGCTTCACTAATTTTAAGAACAGGTTTTTTTCGAACATAGTAGAAATATGCAATTGGTAATGCTGGTAATGTGTATATAGCCCAAGCGATTGGCCCCCAATGAAAGATACCATAAGCTGATGCCCATTCAATTGCATCTTTTGATTCTGGAGTAATACCAAATGGTGGCCCTTGATAATAATACGCCCATTCAATCATTCCCCAATAAAGAATACTTGAACCAATACCAGCAGCAAATAGCATTGCTGCCCATGAAAAAGTTCCAAATTCTTTTTTTGCATCTTTGTTTCCCAGCTTGATATGACCATTTTTACTGAAGGCTACAAACAAAAGAAAAGCAAATGCAGCCAGTCCAACTAATAAATAAACAACACCAAAATTTCCGGTCATGAAGTTGTTCGCTGTATTAACCACTTGTGCACCTTGTTCAGGAAAAAGAATAAGTGGTATAGATACACCTAAAATAAGTATTAAAGCCCCTAAAAAAGTTGGCCAATCAATTAGCTTAGCATTCATATAAAAAACTCAATCCTTTCTGATTTCACTTCGTCGCAGCGGGATGTCTTACATGTAGTAAAATTGAATAGTTAAGAAATAAATGGAGATATGTTAACCTAACACCTTCATTATGGTAAGGGCTAATATTTAGTTTGTAAACTTTATAAACTATATAAATTTTTTTGTTTATAAAGTTTACAAATTAAAATTCGTCAAATTTCTCTAAAATGCTTAAAATTACTTTATTATTTGTAGTTTTATTGAAAATTTATTTTATGTTACAGTTCCATAAGGCATAGATGAAAAGGAGATTATGATGCGAAACAATCCAGGTGAAATTTCTGATGTGAAAACACAGTTTATCGAAAAAATCGCTGATAATATGAACTATTTTGGTGTCTCAACTAGTGTAGGGCGTGTTTTGGGAATAATTTACATGCAGCGTGAACCAATGACGTTGGACGAGTTATCTGCTGAAACAGGTATGAGCAAAACACGTATGAGCCAGGTTGTACGTGAAATGATTGACTATAATATCGCTGAACGTGTATTTAAAAAGGGCGTTCGAAAGGATTTATACCAAGTTGAACAAGATTATTATCAAACCTTTGTGTTCTTGTTTACGTCTACATGGCAAAAAGCAATTAATAAAAGCAAACACTTTGAGAAGAGGCTGCAAACACAGTTGAAACTGTTGCAGGAGGAACGTAATTTAACGGAAGAAGAGGAACAAACAGTTAATGAGATATTAATAGAAATCCGTGAATGGATGGATTATTATGATTGGATTAGTCGTTTGGTCGATTTTTTCGAAAGTGGAGAAATATTTAAACATGTACCTAAAAAGAGAAGATAATTTGGAGGAATTAAAATGGCAAAGAAAAATGTTATATTATCATGTGCTGTAACAGGTGCCGGGGAAACAACAGGGAAAAGTCCGCATGTACCGGTCACACCTAGGGAAATAGCTGAATCGGCTATAAAAGCTGCCAAGGCAGGCGCGACAATTGCACATATTCATGTACGCGATCCACAAACAGGAAAATTAAGTCATGATGTGAATCTTTTTAATGAAGTGGTGGAACGTATTCGAGAATCGGAAACAGATATCATTATTAATATTACCGCTGGTGGTGGTGGTGATTGGGTACCAAGTGAGGCTGATTCAACTAAAGGCGGAGAAGGAACCGACATGCAAACACCTGAAGAGAGGCATGAACCGGTTGAATTGTTGCTTCCAGAAATATGTACATTGGACTGTGGAAGTATAAATTTTGGTAATCAGTTATATATAAGTCCGACTGATTGGCTCCGTAAGCAAGCGAAATTAATTCAGGCAAGCGGCGTCAAGCCTGAGCTTGAATGTTTTGATACTGGTCATGTACGTTTCGCCAACCAACTGGTGAATGAAGGGTTAATTGATGGTGATCCGTTGTTCCAATTTTGCCTAGGCATTCCTTGGGGAGCTGACGCAGATGCGGAAACACTTGCATATATGAGAAGCCGAATTCCTGAGAATGCAAAATGGGCTGCTTTTGGAATCGGTCGCATGCAAATGGAAATGGTTGCGCAATCGACTCTTCAAGGCGGAAATGTTCGTGTTGGGCTGGAAGATAACCTTTACTTGAAAAAAGGCGTGTTAGCAACAAACGAGCAGCTTGTTGATAAAGCACTTGGGATTATTCAAAGCTTAGGTAAAGATGTTATGTCGCCGACAGATGCTCGTGATTATTTAAACTTACGAAATCCTAATGGAAAGGTTGAATAATATGACAACGCAGATTAAACACATCACAGTAGTAGGTACTGGAGTAATTGGGAATGGGTGGATCACCCGATTTTTAGCAAATGGCTATCGTGTAACAGCATTCGATGTGGACCCGGCAGCTGAGGGGCGTATGCGAGAAGCGGTGAAAAATGCCTGGCCAGCGATGGAGAGAGCAGGACTAGAAGAAGGTGCATCCATTGATAACTTATACTTTGAACAGGATCTTGAAGTAGCAGTTCGTAATGCGGACTTTATTCAGGAAAATGTTCCGGAGCGTGAGGCATTGAAACGTAGCGTAATAGCTGAAATTGATCAGTCAGCTAAAAAAGAAACAATCATTGCATCAAGTACCTCAGGGATTCTGCCAAGTACTCTCCAGGCTGATTGTACGGAAAATCCTGAACGGGTAATGGTAGCACATCCATTTAATCCCGTTTATTTAATGCCGCTTGTGGAATTAGTTGGCGGTAACGCTACTAATCCGGCTTTTATTGATAAGGCAAAAGAGTTTTATCGTGCATGTAACATGAAACCACTTGTAATAAGACAGGAAATCGAGGGTCATGTTGCCGATCGTTTGATGGAAGCAATCTGGCGCGAGGCGCTTCATATAGTCAATGATGGTGTAGCAACAACAGAAGAAGTAGATGCCTCAATTGTATATGGACCGGGCCTGCGTTGGGCATTGATGGGACCATTTCTTACGTTGCATATGGGTGGTGGCAAACAAGGAATGCGCCATTTACTAGAACAATTTGGCCCAGCATTAAAACTACCATGGACTAAGCTAGTAGCACCTGAATTAACTGATGAGCTCGCTGAAAAAGTAATTTCTGGTTGTGAGCAACAAACAGCAGGTGTTAATATGGACGATTTAGAAACACGCCGTGATCAGTTTTTGATTG
This sequence comes from Virgibacillus ndiopensis, assembly GCF_900187325.1. GTDB lineage: Bacteria > Bacillota > Bacilli > Bacillales > Amphibacillaceae > Virgibacillus_E > Virgibacillus_E ndiopensis. The sequence continues at coordinate 405,980 of NZ_FZMZ01000006.1, forward strand.
AATTACAGGAATTATTGGAAAAATATTGGCCGGCAGCCAGTTTGACAGGTAAACTTTAGGTGGGGGAGGTTACGTATGATGGTTGGAAAAGTAATTATCAAAGATAACGTTCGTAAGGAGTGGATTGATTATAATGGTCACATGAATGATGCTGAATATGTACGGGTATTCAGCTGGGGTGTTGACCGCTTTATGAAAATAATCGGTATTGACGATACATTTCGTGAGGAAAACAACTATACTATTTTTACAATGGAAAGTCATGTTTGTTATTTAGCCGAAATGAAGATTGACGAACCAATTGAGGTCCACTTGTCCATTATTGATTACGATGCAAAACGAGCACACGTCTTTTTTGAACTATATGGTGCTGATGGAAAGCGTGCTGCAACGAGTGAACAAATGCTAATGGGGATGAATCAATTAACTGGACGACCAGGGCCATTTCCGGATAGAATCTTAGCAAATATAAAAGAACTTGCCGCCAGACATACACCTAAAAAGAAACCGGGAGAAGTGGGTCGTGTAATCGGAATTAGACGAAAATAATAAGTGGAAAGGAGCTATTCTGGAATGAACTGAATAGCTCCTTTTTGGGTATTTTAAAAGTAATCATTTTTTTCCTTTATTCTCTAATGCCTCCAGTGCTGAGCGACGCGACTTGCCTTTTTTAACGATGTGAATAGTAGGTGCCTCATATGTATCAGAAGCACGAATATCTCTGTTCGATGCTTTCATAAACGACCATGCTAGGAGAAACATGATGAAAATGATTGGAAAGCCCGCTACAATACTTGCTGTTTGTAACGTTTCCAAATCTCCAAGGAACATTAGCGCTAGCGGAAGAATGCACAGTGTAAATGCCCAAAATAAGCGGTTCCATCGAAGGGGCTCACCTTTTACCTCTTTTTGTGTAACCGATGCAAGAATAAAGGATGATGAGTCAAACGTTGTTGCTAGAAAGATTATTGCTAAAACGGTAAACACTGCTACGATTATATGGGCCAGTGGAAGCTGATGCAGAATTGCAATAATTGCTGCTGGAGCACCGTTTTCATTCATAAATCCAATTACATCAAAAGCTCCTGTAAGCTGAAGGTATAAACCGAAGTTACCCATAATTCCAAAAAACAAGATACATCCAATCGTACCATAGATCATTGTTCCGAGAATCATTTGCTTAATGGTGCGTCCACGTGAAATACGTGCAACGAACAACCCTACGAATGGAGCATATACAAGCCACCATGCCCAATAAAAGATTGTCCATGATTCAGGGAAGCCTGTCTTATTAAACCCTGCTAAATTGCCAAATGGCTCTAACCATGTTGCCATTCGGAAAAAATTATCAGCAATTAACCCAATACTACTAAAACTGGTTTGGCTAATGAAAAGTGTCGGTCCAAATAGAAAAATAAAAACAAGAACAAAAATAGCAAGCCATAAATTTACATCACTCAATATTTTAATACCTCTGCTTAACCCTGAATAAGCACTAATAGCAAAAATTAATGTACATAACAGCATAATAACTGTTTTTAAGCCAAGTGTAATGGGGATTCCTGTCAGATCATGCACGCCTTCTGCAATCATTGGTGTACCTAGTGCCAACGTTGTACCAGCACCACCCATTAAACCGAATATAAATAATACATCTATTATTACCCCTAATGGACCATCAACGAGTTTTCCAAGAACTGGACGTACTGACTCACTAATCTTTAATACTGGTTTTTTTCGAACGTAGTAAAAGTAAGCAATTGGCAGTGCTGGTAATGTGTATATTGCCCAGGCAATTGGCCCCCAGTGAAAAATACCATACGAAGAAGCCCACTGAATTGCTTCATTTGATCCAGGGTTGATTCCAAAAGGTGGTCCCTGGTAATAATATGCCCACTCGATCATTCCCCAGTACAAAATACTCGACCCAATTCCCGCAGCAAACAACATTGCAGCCCAAGAAAAAGTACCGAACTCTGTTTGTTCTCCTCTACTCCCTAATTTAATACGACCATTTTTACTGAAGGCGACAAATAGAAGAAATGCAAATGTTAATAGCCCCATAAAAAGGTAGAGTACACCAAAGTTTTCAGTCATAAATGTATTAGCTAGATCGACAACTTTTTTTCCTGCCTCTGGAAACAGCATTAATGGGATTGTAACTCCCAATACTAAAATAAGTGATCCTATAAAGGTCGGCCAGTCAATCAATTTTGTCTGCACGGAAAAAATCATTCCTTTCTTGATGCTATCTCTTTAGTATGTTTTATTTAAAAAATGTTAAACAAACTTCTTTACCTTTCCGTTACGTTAACGTTTATAGTTAAAAAAGGAGGTGATGGATGTGCATATTAAGGAAGTGGCGAAACGATTAAACACTACAGCAAGATCGATTCGTTTTTATGAGGAGAAAGGATTGATTTCTCCTATAAAGGATGCTGAAAATGACTATCGAACTTTTACAGACAATGACATGATGCGGTTGAGTACCATCTTAGCGTTAAGGGAAATTGGTATTTCTGTTGAAAACATAAGAGAAATTTTGGAAGATCCCGAAATGAACATAAAGCAGTACCTTACTATTCAACGATCTGCACTGTTTGAAAAATGGATTGAAATCAAGGATATGATTGAGACGATTGATAAAATGGTTGATAGAACAGGCAATCAGGAAAATTGTATAGGAGATATTCAAGAGTTGTCACAGCATTTAAAAACGATGAAAAACATTCGTAAAAGCTGGAAAGATAAATGGAATTTTGACAAGCAGGCGGCTGATTATGATCAGAATATTAAAATGCACGGTTATCGCTTCAATGTTCATCAAGATTATGAACAGGCGCTAGAAAAAGTAGTTACGACAATCTCATTAGCGCCCGGTGATATGTGTTTGGATATTGGCATTGGAACTGGAAATCTTGGGTCAAGGTTTTTAGACAGCGGCGTAAACGTTATCGGTGTTGATCAATCAGAGGAAATGCTGAAGCAGTGTAAGGAAAAACATCCGTCAATTGAAACAAGAAAAGGACACTTTCTAACACTTCCGTTAATGGATATTCAGGTAGATGGAGTTGTATCAAGTTACGCATTGCATCACATACCTGATACAGAGAAATTGCTGGCACTTCAGGAGATGTCGCGGGTTGTTAAAGATGAAGGACAAATTTGTATAGTCGATTTGATGTTTTTAGATACAAATCATCAAATGCAGGTATTGGAGCGTTTTCGCTCGGAAGGGAATCTGGAAGCGATCGATGCAATTGAGGACGAATATTATGCCGATAGATCTCTGCTAATTAATTGGTTTAACGAACATAACTTTTATGTGGAAACACACCAGTTTAATGATATTTTAAGTATGATTTATGCTACGAAAAGGTAAAGGAGTGGATTAGGTTTGGTTTATATTCGGGGAGAGAAAGTTATTTTAAGAGATATAACAGAGGAAGATGTAAAGGAAATTTATTATTGGAAATATGAGGCGGAAGTCCGTGAACATTTAAATTGGAATGCTCCGTATCATCCACCAAAACCGATGACATTAGAGGAGTTCCGTCAATTCGGGAGACTAGCAGATAATTTAAATCGTGTGGTAACCGACAAAGTTAGATTGGAGCTTGTGATTGAAGCAGATGGCAAGCTTATTGGTACAGTCGGATGGTACTGGGTAGATGAAAGTACAAATTGGCTAAATAACGGCATCGCAATATACGATTCAAGCTATTGGTCTGGCGGTTATGGAACCGATGCTTTTCGGTTATGGACCAATTATATATTTGAGAACATCGATGTGGAGCGTGTAGGTATTTCCACGTGGTCAGGGAATGAACGTATGATGGGACTCGCGAAAAAGATCGGGATGATGGAAGAAGGGCGGATTAGAAAAGCCCGTGTTGTTAATGGAAAATATTATGACTCGGTTAAGATGGGAGTGCTGAGAGAAGAGTGGTGTATGCAATCTTAATTACTAGGTTGAAGTAGTAAATAATGAGGCAGGGACAAAAGTAAATACGAACAATGTACAATTTAGCGGAGGAAATATACGCAGACTCCAGCGGGATGAAAGGCATTGGTGAGTCCCCGAAGCGAGTTAGTTGCACCAACTATAATTTCTAGTTGTTCGGATTTTTCTTTGATAAAACAATTATGTCCCAGCCTCATCTATTATTGAAAATAATTTTTTAACCCATCAACGATTCCTTCAGCTACATTGTTCTGATAATCCGTTGTTTGAATCATGGATAAATCATGCGGATTGGTAATAAAGCCTAATTCTATAAGCACTGCAGCGTCACTATTTTCTCGTAACACATGATAATTTGACTGCATAATGCCTCTGTTCTGCATGTTTATTCCTTGTGTTACGGAAGCCTGAATATCCCTTGCTAGATCTTGACTTGCCCCATATGAATAGTAGTGTGTGCTAATACCTTGAATCGGAATTAACGGAAAAGCATTGAAATGGATACTGATGAATGCATCGGTGTTATATGCATTGCTGATCTGCACACGTTCATCCAGTGGAACAAAGTAATCGTCTGTTCTCGTTAAAATAACAGTAGCTCCCGCTGCGCGTAGTTGTTGTGCAATATTATCTGCTGTCATCATAATAAGATCCTTTTCAAAAATACCATCAATTCCAATTGCACCAGAATCTTTCCCACCATGTCCAGGGTCAATTACGATATTATATCCTTCCAGTGAAGAACTGGTTACCCCAGCAACTTGCTGCTTATTGCTCGTTTCACTTGGGTTTGAACCGGTGTATGTACTTGTAAGCCAAGCAGCAATCCAGCCTGTCGAATCATCGTTTAAAGTAACTTTGTGCCAGTCATTTTTCGTTTCTAGTAAATTAAACGTATCACCTTTAGACGTCGAGCCAATAACTTTATACGATGTTCCTGGACCTGTCCGAATTTGTACCTCATTTTCGGTAATTGTAATCTCCTTCTGATTTGAAGCTGTATTCACTTGAGTACGTTTACTAGCAGGAAACAAATATTGGGATGCAACCCATGCTTCTTGTCCATCATAATAGGTCTGAACCCACCCAAATGACTCTTGGAAAACAACAACATGATCACCTTCATCCAGGTTTCCAATTATTTTGGCACTGTGTGATGGAGCAGAACGGACATTTAGTGATTGAGTGCCGACTTCATAAATCTGTCCCTTTTCAGCATGAACGGTAGGAATAAAAATAAATAAAAATAACAGAAATCCAATCCCCGCTGTTAAAAATTCTTTTGACCTCATGTGATCCTCCTTTTCTTAGTTGATACTTCCTAACAGTGTAATATTTTCCAAATTAATAATCGGATAAACTTAATTGTACCAAAATAAAACAAAAGAACTAGCGAACAAATGATTTATTTTTGCAGGAATATAGATTAAGTTGAGAGAAATAGTAAATATGATTAGATAGTCTAAGATAGAAGGTACCTGGAATAAATCTAGCATTGAAGGAGGCGCAACAGTTTTAGCTGAAACAGATCTACAAATTATAATGATAATATAGTAAACCCTAACTAAATGAAGGAAACGGGGCACAATGGATTGAACGAATTATGAAGCAAATGAGGGCGAACAATTTTCGGTAAAGGTATCGAAATAATAGCTGTTGTTGGTTTAACAGCAATTAATGTTGAAACGATTATTGGATTCATCGTTATACCTAATACTAAACGAATGGATAATAACGGTTGGAAAGATAGTTATATTTCTTGCCGGGGTATTTGCAATGGTAATGTTTATTTCAAAAACCTTTCTAAAATCATGATTAAATGGAACACCTTTATAAAGGTGTTTTTTTGTTATAAAAAAATTTATAATTTAATAAATAGATAGATTTTTCTTTTAATTATAAAAAAATTATGTTAATATAATAAAAAATTTAGTGGAGGTGAAAAAAATCCGTTTTCACTGTAATTTTAAGGAATGAAAAAGGAAAATTAAATGGAAAACATTCATAAGAAAATAAAGAACCTAAGATTAGAAAATGAAATGACATTAAAGGATCTAAGCGAGAGTACAGGGCTTTCTGTTAGCTTTTTATCGCAAATAGAACGGGGGTCATCTTCGCTCGCCATAACCTCTTTAAAAAGAATATCAGATGCATTTAGGATAAATATTTCTTACTTTTTTGAAGAGATTGAGAACCATAATTATGCACTGCATAAAGAGGAGCAAAAGCCATTCAAAATAGAAGGTTCCGATGTCACGCATGTACGCTTAGCTGGAAAGTTTCCAGAACGGAGAATGGAGCCTATGATGGTAACATTGCCTCCCAATGAACTATTTATTGAAAGATATAGTCATCCAGGAGAAGAGTTTTATTACGTATTAAAAGGTATTGTAATCTTTAAGATTGAAGAAAAAGAATATGTCTTAAAAAAAGGTGATTCAATACATTTTCCATCTGAAAAAGTGCACCAATGGAAAAATCCTACTAATGAAGAATCAATTTTGGTAAGTGTGTTAACCCCGGTTATATTTTAAAAGTTTATTATTCTATAAATTTATTTAGGAAGGGTGAAAAAAATGAGAGTTGCAACAGATATTGGAGGAACATTCACGGATTTAGTATATGTTGATGATAATGGGCAAGTTGAAGTTGCCAAGAGCCATACTACACCTCCGAATTTTGAAAAAGGAGTTATCGATGTTCTTGATAAAAGTAATATAAATAAAGAGGCTATATCCACATTCATTCATGGGACAACCGTTATCATTAATGCTCTTACGGAAAGAAAAGGTGCAAAGACAGGGCTAATTACGACGAAAGGGTTTAGAGATGTTCTTGAAATTGCTCGGGGTAATCGTCCTGATTTGTTTAATATTCGTTATGCGAAACCAAAACCATTTATTGAACGATACTTGAGACAGGAAGTTAAAGAACGTCTCAATTATAAAGGGGAAGTTCTAACACCTATAGATAAAGAACAAGTAAAAGAAATTGTTGAATACTTCAAACGTGAAGAAGTAGAAGCAATTGCTGTAGCTTATTTGCATTCCTATGTAAATCCAGAACACGAAAAGGAAACAATTCGGTTGATTAAAGAAATATGGCCAGAGGTAGCAGTGTCTGCCTCACATGACGTGACAAAGGAATGGCGCGAATATGAACGGACAAATACAGCGGCATTGAATGCATATGTACAACCAGCAGCAGCTACGTATGTGAACAAATTATATAACAAATTGACCAATTTTAATACGAATAGCCAAAACTTCATCATGCAGTCAAATGGTGGTACCACAACATTTGAGGAGGCCAAAAAGGTTCCAATTAATATGGTTGAATCTGGTCCTGTTGCAGGAATCTATGGTGCTGCGGTACTTGGAAAATTGATTGGTGAGAAAAATATCATCGGATTTGATATAGGTGGAACAACAGCAAAATGTTCGCTAATAGAGAATGGAGAGGTAAAGGTTTCCACGGATTACTATATTGAACGAAATGATCGAAATGCCGGATACCCAATAAAAACACCAGTAGTTGATATTGTGGAAATTGGTAATGGTGGTGGTTCTATTGCCTGGTTGGATGAAGCTGGTTCATTAAAGGTCGGCCCACAATCGGCTGGAGCTGTGCCTGGTCCGGTGTCATATGGGCAAGGTGGAACAGAGCCAACTACAACAGATGCAAATCTATTAACTGGCCGGCTATCCGCTAAGAACTTCGATTACGATGTCAACTTGGATTTGGTTAGGAAGGTTATTCAAGAGGAAATCGCAAATCATTTTGATATGACTGCTGAAGAAGCGGCACTTGGTATTATCCGAATTGCCAATTCCAATATGCTGAATGCGTTAAAACTAATATCGATTAGAAAAGGACATAACCCGCAAGATTTCACATTAGTTGCTTTTGGTGGCGGTGGATCAATGCATGCTCCAGCTTTAGCCAAGGAATTAGGTGTTAAAAAAGTTGTTATTCCAATAGCTTCACCTGTATTTTCTGCATGGGGTATGTTGATGAGTGATCTTCGTCATGATTATATCAAAACATATATAAAGCGCATAGCAAATTTAGAACTCGATGAAATGATGGCACAATGGAATGAGATTGAAGGTGAAGCATATCAGCAGTTTGGTGATGAGGGTATTCAGAACGAGGATGTCGTATTTAACCGTTTTGCAGACATGCGTTACCTGGGCCAAGAACATACGGTAAAAGTACCTGTTCCGGATGGTAATTGGACTGAAGATGATGTACAAGAAATTGTTGGAAAATTCCATCACTTGCATGAGCAAAACTATACATTTAGGCTTGACAATTCTGAAACAGAAATAGTCAACATACACGTTACAGCACTTGGAAAAGTGAAGAAGCCTATGATTAATAGAATAGAACGTCAAACAACGCTTGAAGATGCAAAAACAGAAACAAGAAATGTATATTTTGAAAATCCAAAGGGCTGGGTTCAAACAGATGTATATCAACGTGAACTACTACCTATAAACGAAATAATTCAAGGACCTTCAATTGTCGAAGAAAAAGCAGCGGTTACTGTAATTTATGAAGGGCAAACACTTAAAGTGGATGATTATGGAAATTTAATAATTGAAACGGGGGCGAGATAAATGTTGTTGAATGAAACAAAAGCCGATCCATTTACACTGGAAATTGTAAAAGACTCGCTACTTGCTACTGGAGATGAAATGTTTATTGCGTTAGCGAAAACATCGATGAGCCCAATTATTTATGAAGTACTGGACTATGCCAGTGGACTAACTGATGCGAAAGGCCAATTATTAACACAAGGTAATGGAGTTACAGGATTTATCGGAATGCTGTCTTTTATGGTTAAACAAACATTAAAAAAGTACGGTGAAAAAGGTGAACTTAAACCGGGAGATATCATTATCGTTAATGACCCGTATGGTGGCGGTGGATCTCACTTATCGGATGTCGGATTAGTAATGCCGATATTTTACGATGGTGAACTGATCGCGTTCTCTGCAAATAAAGCACATTGGACAGAAGTTGGCGGTAAAGATCCGGGTTCATTTACGAATGATTCAACGGACATCTTCCAAGAAGGCTTGCAATTCCCATCTATTAAATTATATGATGCCGGTCAACTAAATGAGGGGCTTGTTGAAATTATCCGCGCGAACGTGCGCTTCCCTGATTTGTCCCTTGGTGATATGTGGGCGCAAGTCGCAGCACTTAAAACAGGAGAAAAAAGAGTAAAGGAAATTTGTGAAAAATACGGAAAGGAGATGATACTTGCAGCTATAAACAACCAGTTGGATCATGGTGAAACGATATCAAGACAGGAGCTTTCAAAGTTACCTAATGGCACGTATAAAGCAGACGGATTTGTAGAAACGGATGGAATTGGAAATGGACCTTTTCCGATACAAGTTGAAGTTACGATTACGGATGATGAATTCGTTTGTGATTTTAAAGGCAGCAGTCCGCAAGTTCCTGGCTCTGTCAATTGTTCATTTACTGGTCTTGCATCTGCTGTACGAACGATTTTTCTAGCAATAACGAATCCAGACCAAAATGTTAATGATGGCGTATTTAGACCATTAAAAATTATTGTCGATGAAAAATCAATTATGTCTGCTGAAAGACCTGCTCCTACATCGAATTATTTTGAAACGATGCTAGGATGTACGGATTTGATATGGAAGGCATTGGCACCACATATACCACATAGACTCGCGGCAGCACATTTGTTATCTGTTTGTTCTGTTACATTATCGGGTTCTCATCAAGATACCGATGAACCATTCCTAATTGTAGAACCTTCTGTTGGTGGATGGGGTGGAGCCGATGGAAAAGATGGGGCAAGTGGACAGTTCTGTATTTTAGATGGGGAAACTTACAATGTTCCTGTAGAAGTTGCTGAAACTAGATACGGTGTCATGCTTGATGAATATAGTTTACGGATTGATGGTACAGGAGCTGGTGAGTACATCGGTGGTAAGGGTGTCATTCGATCCTATCGGGCACTGACTGATGGACAAGCAGCTACTATCACCTATGGCCGTAATCAATATCGCCTATGGGGAACAGGTGGTGGACTAGAAGGCTCTGTTAATGAATTTTATATTCATAAATCCAGTGGGGAAGTCGATGGGCCACATGGTGTTTACCCACGTTACGCATTACAAAAAAATGATGTTCTAAAATTAATGACTGCAACTGGTGGTGGATATGGGGATCCATTAAAACGGCCAGCTGAACAAGTTGCACGCGATGTAAAAAATGAATACTACACGGTTGAAGAAGCAAAAACTTTATTTGGTGTCGAGGTTAATCCAACAACATTTAGTTATCAAGAATTAGCTGTCAGAAAATAAATTGCGAAGGGGAAACGATATGGAAGTAAAGGAACGTGGTTTTGATAAAAAAGGATTGCTGACGTTATTTGAAGAAAAGACTGATAATATTGATGTAAAGTTTGGTACCGTAACAATTTCTCCTGGTGAAAGGGTGCCTAAGGAAGGTTTATCGCTACATGAGGAAAATGAATACTCCGTTATTGTTAAAGGAAAAATTGAAGGTGAAAGTGGGGGGGAACCATTTACGGTTTCCGAATCCAGTTCAACTTTAATACCTGCCGGAGAACAACATTGGGCAAAAAATTCAGGTGAAGAGCCATGTGAAATTGTGTGGGCGCTTGTAAAAGAAAAATAACTGAATATATGGTAGTAGAAAAGTGTAGGCTTTTCTACTACTATTACTTGATAAATTTTCTGAATTTTGCATATTAAATATGAACATCCAAGATTGGAGCAAAACATTCTTAAATTAAAAAGGAAGTGTGCATTAATATGAATGATAAAAATGTAAATAGTATAGAAAAGGATGAAGCACTTCATGCTGTTCCAAATGAACAACGACAACATTGGCTTACCCCAGCAATGATTTTTGGTGGGCTTGAATTTACAATTCCTGTATTAATGGTAGGTGCAACGTTAGCAGGAAGCTTTGGTCTTAGTAAGATTTTCTTTATCCTAATCATTGCTCTTTTTGGTATCCAATGGATCGGAAACGCCTTACAAGGTTATATTGGTGCCAAAACAGGCCGATCCTCATCTGTTATTGCTCGTACTAGTTTTGGAGCAATGCAAGCACGGTTTATTGTTGGATTAACCATTTTCGTTGTTTCACTTGGTTGGTGGGCGGTGCAGACATCTGTTGCGGGAAATGCGATATCCGCAATGTTTGGTGTGGATTATACATCACAATGGGGATTATGGGCATTAATTACAGTAGTAGCAGGATTGCTTTTTGCTATTCCATCAATTATTGGGTATAGTTCGATGAAATGGACGGATTATATCGCAGTTCCTGCTGGTTTACTCTTAATTGCTGCTGGTATTTATTTTGCTTTAAAAAATACAGGATGGGAAACGATTTCTAACTGGAATCCAGAACCAACAATGGGAATCTTAGCAGCGATTAGTCTTGTTATTGGTGCAAACGTATCACAGTGGGTTATTGCTTCTGACTATACCCGATATGCAAAACCAACTATTAAAGATAATGCATTAATTCCAACAGGTATTGTTCTAGTAGGTTTTCCATTATTTATTGTTGGAGCTGTCATGTCTGTAGGCGTAGGAGATGCTGATATCGTCAATGTAATGATGAATTTAGGATTTCCGGTTTGGGGATTTTTAATTCTATGGTTTGCAACATGGACCAGTCAACTAGTAAACAATTACAGTATGGGCTTGGCTCTTGCAAATATGTTAAATGTTAACTCGAACAAAGGAAGAGCTTTACTAACATTTGCCGGGACCATAATTGCTATTATCGTGGCATTGGCAGGGATTCTCGATTATTTTATGGATTTCTTATATTTAACAGCATTAGTATATCCCGCAATTGCTGGCGTCATGATGGTTGATTTCTTTCTTATACGTAAGCGTACATGGACGGATAATAAGGGCTGGAACTGGATGGCGACTATTGCTTTAGTTGCTGGTACATTATTAGGATATTTAACGCAATATGTAACAACTTTTGGGCTACCGGCAGTTCAATCACTAATTGCATCCGGCATAGTATATTATGTTGCAATGAAAATAAAAGCTAAAGTAGCACCGGATCAATTTACGGAAGATACTAGAGGCGATATCGCAATGGATGATCTAGAAGTGGAAATTAAATAAATACAGTTTGTGAAAAAGGTGATTATTTCCCTGTATGAATGATATGAAATCATTATGCGGTATTTTTTTGTCATCAACATAATGTCTGTTTCATTTATTAGAAATCCAGTGGGGGATGCCCCACTGGATAAAGTTTATTTCTATAAAATCTGCAACTCCCTAGGGAATGAGGTTAATACTTCAGCTTTACCATCTTCATTGATATAAACCTCATCTTCAATACGAACGCCGCCATAATTAGGGATGTATATCCCAGGTTCGATTGTAAATAATAAGCCATTTTCAGCTATTTGCTCGTTATTTTCATGGATAGAAGGTTCCTCATGAACTTCAATTCCCAAACCGTGTCCGACACGATTGTTGAAATAATCCCCGTAGCCATTTTCTTTAATAACATTTCTTGCTTCGATATCAAAAGTTTTAAGTGGTACACCTGCTTTAACAGCAGTTACCCCTGCTTGATTAGACTGCATGACAATGTCATAGATTTTTTTCTGTTCTTCAGTTGCTTCTCCAATAATGAATGTTCTTGTAATATCTGAACAATAGCCTTCTTTTGTTATTACCCCCATATCAATAAGTAAAAAGTCCCCTTTTTGGAAAACACGATCACCTGGTGTTCCATGTGGTAGTGCTGCTTTTTCGCCAGTTAGTACAATCGTTGAAAATGACGGACCTTCTGCACCATATTTCTTCATCAGATATTCCAACTCGGCTGTTAATTCCAATTCCGTCATGCCATGCTTTACCTTTTTTACCCCCTCGTCCAACACTTTTTCAATTATATCAACAGCTTTTTGTACATACACCAGTTCTTCTCTGGATTTTTTTAGTCGCTGTGCGTTAATAAATGACTGGATGTCATCATAATAAGCTTTTGGAAAAGCAGCTGACAAATGCTTGTGTTGGAACATGCTCACGGTTTTCATTTCTAGACCGAAATGCTTTATATTTTCTCCAAGCTCATTTTTAAGTATGGCAAATGGATCTTCTTCATCGGAAATTGGAACAATGGTTTGAACGGAGGATTCATCATCGGCAATTTCCTTATCCAATGCCGGAACGAACAGGGTGCATGCATTATTGCGGCTATCTAAAATTAATGCCATAAATCGTTCATGCGGATCGGAATTAAAACCAGTATAGTAGAAAACATTTGCTGGTGAAGTAATCATTGCTACGTCGATGTTATTTTCGTTCAAGCAATCTTTTAGCGTGTTTAATCTAGTTTCGTAATTAATTGTCATCGTAGAACCCCCTATTAGTTTCATATATAGTTTAACATGCAATATTCGTGCCGTTTAAGGAGTTGTAAAATCCCCTTCATAAATTAAAATAAATGCCAATCCTTACATTATTATTTTGCCATAAATAAAAAAGCCGTAACTTTTTTAGATGGCCTTACGGCTTTTTATTTCATCAGAAATAATCATTAAGAAGAAAAAAATTATTATTAAATCATAATTAGGTTTTTGGGTGAATGTGTTAATATTTCAATTCCATCAGATTTAATCAGCACATCATCCTCAATTCGAACACCACCTAATTCAGGTATATAAATACCAGGCTCAATTGTTACAACCATACCAGGTGCCAGTGTTTGTTTAGAATTTTTTGAGAAGTAGGGATCTTCATGTATATCTAAGCCGATACCATGGCCGCCACCGTGTCCGAAGTATTTTCCATAACCTTTACTAGAAATAAAATCCCTAGCCACTGCATCCACTTCTCTACAACCCATACCTGATCTAACGGTTGTCAGACTTAAATTTAATGCATCATAAACAATTTGATAGATTTCTTTTAACTTTGAATTAGGTTCACCTACAGAAACAGTTCTTGTCATATCAGAAGAATAGCCTTGATATAGAGCCCCGTAATCGAAAGTGATCATATCTCCGTTTTCTATAACTTTTTCACTCGCACCTCCATGTGGATAAGCAGAACGATAACCAGATGCGGCAATAATTCTTGCCGAAGCATTTGAAGTTGCTCCTTTTTTCCGCATAAAGTATTCGATTTCATGAGATAAGTCTAACTCAGTTATGCCTGGCTTAATAAGTTTAAGCAAATGGTTAAACGTCTTATCTGTGATTTCCGCCGCTTTTTTGATTCGTTGTATCTCGTCCTCTGATTTGATCATTCTCAGCTCTTCAATAACATTTTTTGTTGGTTTTAACTCAAGGTTTAAATTATTTTTTAATTGCGAGTAAAGATCAAAACTTACATCCGTGGACTCAAAACCAAGATATTTAATATTCATATGTGTGAGTTGATTAGAAACATTTTTTAATAATGATTCAGAAGACCCACAAATGATAATTTCAAAATCTGTTACTTGTTTTTGAGCCTGATCACTATACCTGAAGTCCGTTATAAACTTTGCTTCTGTTTCGCTTATTAAAGCAATTCCTGCTGTTCCATCAAAACCTGTTAAATAGCGACGATTGTATGGGTTTGTAACTATAAATCCATCAATACCTAGATGCTTAATACCCTCTCTTAACTTGTCTAACCTCGACATAATAAATTTCCTCCTTTGATCCCAACTTGTAATAAAAGTTAGAATTTTATTAATAAAATTTTGTTCACTATAAATATGTATGCAATTTTTGAACCAACTTAATTAGCATAAATAGTTTTAACTTCTTTATTACGGTATAAAGGATAATTTAAGTTTATATGAAATTTATGAAAAGTGAATTAAGTGTCAATGAAAATAAAATGTTAGAAAAATTGTGTATAGAAATATTTACAGAATATTATTTCAAAGTCCATTTGAGGAAAAAGTTGTTATTGAATAACAGCTATAAATAGTTATAATTTTAGGAAATATGTGATATTTTTTTATTTTTAATCTAATTGAGTAAAGTTGGCATACCTATTGCATTAATAAATGTGAAAAAGAAATGAGCGATTGGATTGTAAAAAGAAAGGGGGCTTTGTTGAACACAATAAGTGGATATGTAGATATATGAAATCCAAAAGATAATAACAATTTAAAGGAGAGTTTAAACATGAGTCAAATTTTACGAAAAGATGTCCCAAAGGAAAAGACGTGGGATCTAACCCCAATATTTGTTTCGATAAGTGCATGGGAACAATCATTCTCAATTGTTGAACGAAAACTAGACGATTTGTTGGCAGGCAGAGACACATTACCTATCTCTAGTTCAAGAGAGCTTCTTAATAGCTTGAACCGATTTGATGATTTGAAAGAAAAATTAAATCGTACAACAAGCTATGCTATGTATAAATTCTCTGAGGATGAATCTGATGCGGAAAACCAAGAAATGATGGGTCGTTCTTTATCCCTAGCTGCTAAAGGTGGTCAGGTCACAACCAACTTTACTAACGAATTATTAAATCTTAAGAAAGCCGACATAGAAAAATGGGAAAAGGAGGTTAAGGAACTAAATAAATTTAAACGATTTCTGAATAGATTAAACGATATTCGTGACCATACACTATCTCCAGGTATGGAAAACACACTAGCAACATTATCAGAAACGTTACGTGTACCTGAAGGTGTGTTTCACTCTGTTACATCATCTGATATTAAATTTGAACCGGTTAAGGATAAAAATGGAAGAGAGTTTCCAGTTTCTTTACACATGTACATGACTCAAATTGAAACTTCACCAGATACATTATTACGTCGTAATGCTTTTCAATCTTTAACTAACGGATTGAAAAAGTATCAACATACATTGGCAAAATCATTATCTAGTGAAGTGAATAAAAATATCTCTTTAGCTAAATTACGAGGTTATGAATCTGCTAAGGATATGCTTCTTCAATATTCTTCTGCAGATAAATTCTATGCTGCAGATGGTATTTCGTCAGAATTCCTTGAAGATATCTTAGATACATTTAGATTTGAACTTTCACCACATATGCAACGTTATGCAAGATTGAGAAAAAGACAACTTGGGTTAGATAAACTTCTGTTTTCAGATGTAAAAGCACCATTAGATCCTGAGTTTGATCCACCAATTAGCTATGAAGAGGCAGGTCAAATTATTACAGATGCTGTTGGAGTACTAGGTCCCGAATATCAAAATGAAATGTCACGTGTATTTTCAGAAAGGTGGGTATATCGAGGAGATAATGTAGGTCGTAGAATGATTGCATTTGGTGGAGGAGTTCATGGTGTTCATGGTTATTCATTTTATCCATGGGGTGGGAACTTGTTTGACATGCTTCTTTTAGGCCATGAGCTCGGCCATACCTTACACTATTCTCTTTCAATGAAAAATCAACAATATATTAACAATACTCAATCGCATTTATTTGTAGAGGCCCCATCGACTCTAGTTGAACAACTCATTGTTAATTACTTAAAAAATAATCGAGATGACCCAAGATTAAATCGTTGGTTAAATATGTATTTAATGATGAGTTATCACCATAATTGTGTTACGCATGTACTTGAAGCTGAGTTATTAAGGAGGTTATATAATTTAGCAGAAAATAAGCAACCTCTTTCTACATCAATTATAAGTGAAACAAAGGGTTCGATTTTGTCTGAGTTCTGGGGTGATACTGTAGAAATTGACGAAGGTGCAAAATTAACGTGGATGCGACAGCCTCATTATTATATGGGTCTTTATCCATTTACCTATTCAGTTGGTATTTCGGCATCAACCATAATGGCCAGTCGGATTCAAGAAGAAGGATCAAATGTTGGCGAACAGTGGACTAAGGTATTAAAACAAGGTGGAAATATGGGTGGTCTTGACTTATATAGAATGGCTGGGATTGATATGTCCAACACGAATAATCTAAAGAAAGCTATTGCAAGAGTTGGAACAATCGTCGATGAGTTAGAAGATAGTTTCAAATTGACTGCAAATGAATAGATATGAACACAGACATTATTTGAATTTAAGTGTTAATTGTTGAAATTGTTTTAAATCTAAATAAGGAGTGAATTGAAGTGAAACTTTCTATTTCAAATGAAGAGATTCATGAAAGGCAAGAAAAGTTCAAGTTACAAATGCATGATAATGGGATTGATGGTGTTATTCTATTTAGCTCAGCTGACATTTTCTATTTAACGAATTTTCACTTCATTTCTACTGAGCGTCCGACAAGTTTTTTTGTTGACCTTAAAGGAAAGACGCATCTACTGGTACCACAATTAGATGATGGGTATGCCAAAGAACATGCGTGTGTAGATGAAATTCATTACTACCATGAATTTCCTGACCTCTGTCACCCGATGGAAGAGTTTAAAAAACTTTTGGTAAAATACGGATTTATTGGTAAGACGATTGGTTTTGACTCTGATGGTTACAGTTCACCATATGGATATCGGGGTCCACGCTTAAGCGAAATTATTGATGCTAATTTTAAATCTGTATTCCCTTGGGTCGAGGAGATGAGGTATGTTAAATCACCAACAGAAATCGAATTGATTAAAGAGTCTTGTAGATGGGGAAATTTAGCCCATCGATTGTTACAAAAGTATTCAAAGGCAGGATTCAGTGAAGTAGAAATCGCAAGTAGGGCTAGTTATGAGGCAACATTAATCATGGTTGACACATTAGGTAATGGTTATAGACCGTATGGAAATACTGCTTTTGCTACCTTTAGAGGACAGGTTGGAAAGTTATCAGCTTATCCACACATTGTGACACAGAATGTTAAGTTAAATAAAGGCGATAATCTTGTTACAGGTGCTGCTGCGGATGTGTGGCGTTATTGCAGTGAATTGGAAAGAACGATGTTTGTTGAGGAAGTTAGTCCTGAGCAGGAAAAATTTTTCCATCATATGTACGAAGCGCAGGAAGTGGCCTTTAGCAATATTAAACCTGGACAACCGACTTCAATTGTTGACAAAGAAGTGCAGAAATATATCGATGAAAACGGACTTAGAGAATATGTTCCACACCATACCGGACACGCCATTGGTTTAATGATGCATGAAGCACCTTTCTTTGATCTTGGAGATAACTCAATAATGGAGCCTGGGATGGTTTTTACAGTTGAGCCAGGTATTTTCGTAAAAGGATTAGGAGGATTCCGCCACTCTGATACGGTACTTGTGACAGAGGATGGGATGGAAATGCTGACTTATTATCCGAGGGATTTAGAATCAATGATTTGTTACTAAATATTTAATTAAGTAGAACAAGTATTTATAAAAGTGAACCATTTATATCAGTTAAATTGGAGGGGAAATTTTATGGGGAAATTGAAATCACCACTGATTTTGTTATCGATTATAGTAATGGTAATTCTTTTACTAACAGCTTGTTCGTCAGGGAATCCTGCTATTTCAGAAGGTAGTGGCGACAATTCTACAGAAGGTAAGAGCAATAAAGAAAGTAGTGAACTGGCCGATGAACAAGTTTTAGACATTAGTCTTTCTGCAGAGCCACCGACACTCCATCCTGCAAAACTAAACAACGTGACATCAATCATAGTACTTGATCAAATTTTCGATGGCTTGACTCGGTTAGGGCCTGATGGTGAACCAGAACTAGCAATGGCATCAGATATCCAAGTATCCGATGATAAAAAAAGGTATACATTTACTATCCGCGAAGATGCTAAATGGACCAATGGGGATCCGGTCACTGCAAAGGATTTTGAATACGCATGGAAGTACCAATTAGATCCAGAAAATGCCGAAGCACCAAATGCTTACTTGTTTTATATCATTACTAATGCTGAAAAAGCTAAAAAAGGTGAGGTTGCTGTAGACGAAGTGGGAATTAATGCTGTTGATGACCATACATTAGAAGTTACATTAAAGTACCCTGTTCCTTATTTTAAAAAATTAATTGCAGGTGCATATTTCTACCCTGTTAATCACAAAGTTGCTGAGGAAAATCCTGACTGGGCACTAGAAGCTGGTAAAAATTATGTCACCAATGGACCGTTCAAACTCGTTGACTGGGAACATAAAAACAAACTTGTCTTGAAAAAATTTGAGGATTATTGGGATGCTGAAACAGTGAAGTTAGAAACAATCAATATGCCAATTATCACTGATCCTAATACGGAACATAAAATGTATCAACAAGGAGATCTAGATTTTGCTGGGAATCCAACTGGAAAACTACCTCTTGCAGCCATTCCAACTCTTAAGAAAGAAGGCAAGTTGAAGGCCGACTTTATGGGCGGTACGTACTATTATACCTTTAACATAAAGGAAAAACCATTTAACAACGTTAACATTCGAAAAGCATTTACGTATGCAATAAATAGAGAAGCAATTGTTGAAAACATAACACAAAGTGGAGAAGAACCAGCATTGAATTATATCGCACCAACAATTTGGGACGAATCAGAACCTTATTTCAAAGACAATGACATTGCGAAAGCAAAAGAACTGTTACAAATTGGTTTAGAAGAACTTGGATACAGTAGTGTAGATGAATTCCCTGCGATTACACTTTCATACAATACATCTGAGGAACATGCTGCAATTGCTCAAGCCATCCAAGATATGTGGAAAGAAAACCTTGGTGTTGAAGTAATTCTTGAAAATAATGAGTGGGGTGTATACCTAGACAAGCTTGCCACAGGAGACTATCAAGTTGGGCGATTAGGTAATAGTGTTCAGGTAGCTGATGCTTACACCATGTTGGAAACCTATCAAGAACTAAGCGGTGATAATTATACGAACTGGACTAGTGGTGAGTTTAATAAATATATGGAAGCTTCAATTACAGAAACAGATCCAGACAAACGTACAGAATTCCTAAAAAAAGCCGAGGGAGTATTAATGGATGAAATGCCAATATTGCCACTCTATTACTATATGAGTGCGTATGTCACCAAAGACTATGTTCATAATATTAAGGTACGAAATGGCTACATTCAATTTAAGTGGGCTTATATCAGTGAACATTAATGTTATAAAAGAAATATAGATCAAGTGTACAAAAGTTATCTGTTTAACAATAATAAGGGATTAATACCTAAGGGACAACTTTACTAATGATATTAAGTTGTTTAATTGGGATTAATCCTTTTTTGTCAGCCTAAAACGCACGAATTATTGGAGGTGTTATTTTGATCAAGTTGAAGAAATTAGAATAATTAAAAGTGGATTCTGAAATAACTAATCAAGCTTTTTTACACAACCTTGATTTTATACAACTGGAATTATCAGAATTAGCTGTAACTACTACAATGCCTAGTCTTGCTGTTACATTAGGGAAAAGATCTCATCTCTCACATGGAAGAGCTATTGAAAAATGTGGTATGCCAATTTGACTATGGTGCTCTTTATGAAAGATACTATCCGGATATGGAACGTACAGTTTCGATAGGTGAGCCAGTAGAGCAATTAAAAGAAGGAAATTCAACAGAATATTTTACTTCTTTAATAAAAATTGTACAGATAATATAAAAGCAGGATTAACAGATACTGAAGTAGATAAATTAATACGAGAACACATAAGTGGGTGTGGTTACAATGATAAATCCCAGCCATAGTATTGTTTTTAAACTACATGTAAAACCACTATTCTCCATTCAGCATGACAAGGTATTAAAATCTCATATATGGAATCCTATCATTATCTAAAACCCTCTATTTATACTATTAAATGACCTTGATTTCCATTGAAATGATATAACCAGTATCGAAATGTTCGATACTGGTTAGTATTAATGAACTAGCTTTTTAACAGATCTTTCATATTCCTTCCATTGCTCCTTCAATATTCTTTTTCCTTTTTTCACTTCTGGATGAAATTGAATATATGCTTTATCTCTTGTTAGTTCAATAGATTGAATGGAATGTTGGATATCTACATCTAATCCGCTTATCCCAGCATTTTCTGCTATCGACAATCCAGCTGTAACCCCTTGGGCTATAGCAACTTTTGCCCCCTCAATACCGGTAATATTGCCCGCAACGTATAACCCGTCTAACGTTGTTTCCATACGCTCATTATGTAAAGGGACATAACCGCCTAATTCGTCAATTAAATAAAATGGGCATCCTGCAACTGCGGCTAATTCTGTCAATGGGTATAGTCCTCCGGCAATGCAGACAAAATCACAAGCTATGTTTTCCTCACTTCCAGAGACTACCTCGCCATTCGCATCTATTGTTGCCGACGTTATCCCTTCTACTTCACCGTCACCGTAAATATTAATTACTGCTTTCCTTAGCTGGATCGGGATATCCCACATTTTCACACCTTCTTTAGGATAAAAAGTAACACCCATTTTTTTCATGAAATCATTTTTCATAAGTTTGCTGCCAAACCGAATAAGCGGAGATGGCGCCATGTGGGATACGTGGAGCAGGGATTCCAGCACATCTTTTGGTTGTGCAGCATTTTTCGTGATTTTGTTCAACTTTGGTAATGTCAGGCAAGCAACGTCAATTCCCGCTAGCTGTAATTCCATGGCAATTGCAGCAGAAAGAACATTTACACCAATGATGACCCCTCGTTCTCCCGGCTTAACCCTGTGAACGTTTGTCATCACTTGTGCCGCGCCAACAGACATAACCCCGGGTAATGTCCAGCCTGGTACTGGTACTGGGGATTCAGCAGCTCCTGTTGCCAGTAATAAATGATCTGTATTAAATGTATGTTTATCTGTATAAATTACCCAACTTTGATCCAATTTTTCTATGTTATTTACGGGTGTATTCAATTGAAATTGAATACCTAAGTCTACTGCATGTTCATATAAACTAGTGGATTCTTGAATACCATTCCACCATGATCCATTGGGTTCTTCGTAAAGTTGCCCCAAGAGTCTACCACCTGGCTTCATGTATTCATCTATGATCAAGACCCCTAAACCTTTTTTAGCACATGTTATTCCTGCAGATAATCCTGCAGGTCCTGCCCCGACAATGATAACGTCATTCATTTTCAGCACTCCAATCCCTTACCGGTGTTGGAAGCTTTCCTCCACTTTCAATAACCATTCCTGCTTGAAGTGGTGTAAGGCATGCTCGAACACCTTGCGTTCCATTTACTGTGACTCTGCATTCGAAGCAATGACCGATATTACAATAAATTCCGCGGGGCGAACCGCTTTCTTCATGGTAACGAAGGGTACGGATTCCGTTAGCTAAGAGTGCAGCTGCAATTGATTCACTTTCCAGACCTTCATAGTTTTTATTATTAAATGTAAACGAAATATATTTATTGTCTTGTAAATTACCAAGTACAGGATGTTCTAGGATTCGACGGCTCATTTATCCTGCCTCCCTAAATCTCCAAAAGTGATTGGACGTATTGGCGGTTGATATTTTAATGATATTTGAGTGCGCTCTTGCGCTTTAATAGTTGAAGCAACCGTGTCTACCATGCCTCGGCACGTTCTGCCACCGCAATATCCCATGCCAGCTCTTGTACGGAGCTTCAATTCTCTTGGGGAGCAATTGTATTTAGTAGCTGTTTGTAACAACTCTTCATATGAAACTTCTTCACATCTACAAACAATCATTTCTTCTTCTGTCAATTGGATCACTCCTATTTTTATGTATGTACGTGTTATACATGCAAGAATGATGCCAATAGTAGCGATTAAACTTTTATACCTAACTTATTTATACGATTGTAAAGTGTTGCCCTTGTGACCTGAAGATTTTTAGCACATAATAGTTTATTTCCGCCTACCCTATCCAGTTCTTTAAGAATAATATCTTTCTCTAACTCTTGAACTCTTTCACTCAATGAACGATTGTCAACACCGGAGAATATCTTGAGTTTTTCATTGGGTTTATGTGTCACATCTGTTTCGAAGGGGAGGTCATCCAATTTTATTTTACCATCTTCTGAGAATACAATGAGTCGCTCGACAGCGTTTTTTAGTTCCCTAATATTACCTGGCCATGGATGCTGAAGGAGTGCCTGCATTACACTCTGTGAAATTCCATGAATTGGTCGGTTGTATTTTATGGATATTTCATGTAGGAAATAATGTGTTAGTTCGATGATGTCTTCTAGGCGTTTTCTTAGTGGTGGAATTTCTATGCTTACCACATTTAAGCGGTAATAAAGGTCTTCTCTAAATTTACCTTCATTTACAAGTTCATTTAAATCGCGATTTGTTGCTGCTATAACTCTGAAGTCTACTTCTTTTTCCGTTGTTCCTCCAACAGGATAAAACTTTTTTTCCTGGAGCAACCTTAAAATTTTTACTTGCATCTCCAGTGGCATTTCGCCAATTTCATCTAAAAATAATGTTCCACCTTTTGCAAGTTCGACTTTCCCTTTTTTTCCTTTTTGGTCAGCACCAGAAAATGCCCCTTTTTCATATCCGAAAATTTCACTCTCGAATAGGGAGGAAGGGATGGCACCACAATTGATGGCTACGAATGGGGAGTTTTGAACTTCGCGTATGGTATGCACTGCCTTTGCAAAAAGTTCCTTTCCGACACCGCTTTCACCATGTATCAATATATTCGTGTTCGTGGATGCTGCTTTTCTTACTTTATTGATCGTTCGTTTTAAAGCTGGGCTATTCCCTCTGATTTTGATGAAAGGATCTTCCGTAGACGTTAATTTATTCACTTCTTTTTCTAAATTAAAGAGCCTTTCCGTAGTATCATATAATTCTTTGTTTAATTTGATTTGACTTGTGATGTCTGATTCAGATACGACTGCACCAATGATTTTCTTATTAAAATACACTGGGTTTGAGTTTATTAATACAACTTGGTTTTCTCTTGCTTTGTGCTGACTATGATGAACGGAGGTGCCACTTTCTAGTGTATTTAATATTTCTAAACGATCGGGATTAAAAAAGTCAGTTATGGATTTTCCGATTATTTCTTCTTGTTTGACTGAAAAAATTTGTTCGGCACCCTTTGTCCATGCCACTACATTTTTATTATTGTCAATTACTGTACAAGATTCATCTATTGTATCGAGAATCGTAGAAATGTATGCCTGTACGTACCGATATGCCACGAATAATTCTTTACATAGCTCCTTAGAACCTACATAACCAAGAATCTTTTCATTCTGATCCATAGCCAAAATGTACTCATGCTCTTCCAATTGTTCTATGACACTAGTAATTTCATCATTTACCGTAATGACACCACATGTCAGGTACTTCAATTGATTTGATTGCTCCTCAGGCATGATGTAGTATAGTTCATTCCCGCTAACAAGAAAAACCTTTTTGGGATATTCTGATTTTGCGAACGAATCTACTTCACTTTCCATCACGTTTTCACTATCCACTATGACGAACTGGTTATTGATAAAATTTTTGATATCTAAAAAATTTGAAAAAATCATGTCATTCAATCCCTTTTTATGTATAAAAAAATTTACACGTTAAAATTATTTTTACATAGTTAAGTTGGAATATCAACATTATTTTGAATTATTACTAAGTTATTAGAGGTTCATTTCGACATTTGCAAATATGTTAACTTCCGGCACAGTTGACTCCGACCTCTAATCTCTAGCTACTGACTTCGAAAAAATTGTGGCGTTAGTCCGAGTTTTTCTAATTGGCATAAAAGTTGCAGTAATTAGGATGAATTCTTTTTAGAAAGGGGGATCTTATGAATAACACAATACATAGAGATGTGATCGTGATTGGTGGTGGCATAATAGGCGCAGCTATCTCTTACTATTGCTCAAAAGCAGGGATTGATATTACAGTTCTTGAGAAAAAAGAATTAGCTAGTGGTACTTCTTCCAGATGTGACGGAAATATCCTAGCAATTGATAAAGATCCTGGATTTGATAGCCAAATGTCATTAAGAAGCCAGCAATTAGTGCATGAATTAAATAAAGAATTGGAAACCTCATTTGAATACCGCAATCCTGGCAGTATTCTTGTTTGCGAGAATGATAATGAATTGGAAGCTGCACAAAAATGGGTACAACAGCAGCAGGAAGCGGGTCTAGACTTCAAGATGTTGGACCGGGAAGATTTGCGGAATGAGTCAAAGTTTTTTGCTGATGATTTATACGGTGGACTGGAATGTAAAACAGATTCAACCGTGAACCCTTATATGCTAACGTATTCCATGTTTTATAGTGCACAGAAACATGGGGCGAGAATACATACACACACAGAAGTAAAACGGGTTAACAAAGACCCTTCAGGTCGCTTTGTAATAGAGACTAATAACGGAACTTTTACTGCTAACAAAGTGGTAAATGCTTGTGGAGTGTGGGCTCCGCTTATTGGTGAAATGCTGAATGTTGAAATACCAATTAAGCCAAGAAAAGGTCAATTAATCGTTGCCTCAAGACAGAGGCTGGTTGGATTGAGAAAAGTGATGGAGTTCGGGTATCTTATTTCAAAGTTTGGCGGGGAGCGAGTAGTAGATCCAGTAACGGAGAAATATGGTGTTGCATTAGTGTTCGAACCCACGGAGAGTCAGAACTTCTTAATCGGAAGTAGCAGGGAGTTTAACGGATTTGATATCAAAGTAAACCATGAAGTGACAAAATATATCGCAAAAAGGGCTGTTAGATTCTATCCTAAGATGGCTGATATGACTGTTATTAGGCAGTATGCTGGTCTCAGACCGTGGACCGAAGACCATCTTCCAATTATTTCTCATGTTGATGAAGTCCCGGGATTCTATGTGGCTGCTGGTCATGAAGGGGATGGTATCAGTTTAGCTGCAATCACTGGAAAGGTTATTGAAGAAATGATTTCTGGCAAAGAAACGACTATACCAATTGAACTGTTACGCCATGATCGATTTAAGGAGAGGGTGATCAGTTAAATGAATTTTCAACGATTGTTTGAAACCATTGATACACATACTGGAGGAAACCCAACAAGAACGGTTCTTAGTGGTTTACCTAAGCTCGAAGGCGATACCATGTCCGAAAAGATGCTTTACATGAAAAAACATTATGACTGGATCAGAAAATTTTTAATGAATGAACCAAGAGGTCATGATGTAATGTCCGGTGCTTTAATGGTAAATCCTTGTCACTCGGATGCTGATATAGGTGTCATTTTTATTGAGACAGGTGGCTACCTTCCAATGTGTGGACACGATACGATTGGTTTTTGCACGGCTCTTGTTGAAGCTGGGCTAATTGAAATAATGGAACCATACACAAACCTTAATCTAGATACACCAGCTGGATTGGTGAAAGTAAAAATCAAAGTTGAAAATGGAAAAGCAAATGAAGTAACGTTTACAAATGTACCTTCATTTTTACTGAAATCAATTGAAATCGATGTTGAAGATGTTGGTCATGTGCAATGCGATATCGCGTACGGAGGGAACTTTTACGGAATTATTGATGCCCGAAGGCTGGGGCTTGATTTAACGACTGACAACGCCTCAACCATTATTGAGCAGGGTATTACAATACGCAATGCCATTAATGCGTCGGTTGAGATTGTTCACCCTGAGCATCCATTTATTAAAGGTTTGACACATATTGAATTTTATACAGATCCAGTCCATCCAGAGGCAGATCTTAAAAATACAGTAATTGTCCCACCTGGTGGAATTGATCGTTCTCCATGTGGTACAGGTACTTCGGCTAAACTTGCTGCCATGTTTAGCAAAAACGATATTGGTAAAAATGAGTTATTTATTTATGAAAGTATCGTCGGCACGCTGTTTAAAGCAAGCATCTTGGAAGTAACAACTATCAAGGACCATAAAGCAGTTATCCCAGAAGTAACTGGTTCAGCATGGGTGATGGGGATGCACCGCTTTTTCTATAACGAAAAGGACCCATTACGGGAAGGGTATTTACTTATACCGCCTATGGAAGGTCATTAGGGAGGAGGTATTCACATGAATTTTGAAAAGATGTTTTCAACTATTGATACACATGTTGCTGGTGAGGCATTCAGAATTATTATACATTCCGCAATAACGTTGAATGAAAGTAGTTTAGAAATGAATCATGCCTCTATAAAGGAAAAGTACGTTCATGAGAAGGAATTGTTGCTGAATGAACCTCGTGGTCACCGTGGGATGAACGGCCTTATCGTGGCTCCTTCTAGGGTGGCTGATTTCGCTTTGCTGTTTGTCAATCATGATAGTGGAGTCCGGTTTAAATATGGTGGTTTAGTGACAACCGTAACAGCCTTATTAGAGACGGGAAATTTGGCTAAAAAGGAAGATAACGTATATGAAATTGAAACAGTAAATGGGATACATTTGGTCTATGCAACGTATGAGGATCAGGAAGTGGAAATGGTCCGCTTTGAAAGTGAAGAATGCCGCGTTATGGAAACTACCGAGGAATATGAATTAGTCGAAATAGATAGCAATCGAAATTATTTAATTTATAGTTTGCCAGATTCGATACCAGGTATTCATATGGATTATTTATCTTCCATTATTAAATGGGGTAAACAAACTGCTGAAAAAGTAAAAAATACGATTCAGTTCGATGGCATTTTGATTAGGGAACTTTTAGTAAATGGCGTTCGTTCGGTTACTTTTGAAAACGATGGAAGTATATTACGTTCTCCAGGTATAGATAGTACATTTGCTATTTTTACAGCATTACTAAATGGGTCCGGTAATTTAACAAAGCTTACAAACCAAAGTATTTTTGACAGTAAATTGACTGCTAGATTAATTGCAGGAACGGATAACCGATTTTCCGTGGAAACACGAGGTTTTGTAACCGGCACACATCAGTTTATTTATGATCAGGAAGATCCGCTAAAAAGTGGATTTTTATTGAAATAATTAAAGGGGGGCTTCAATGAATCGATTTCAATGAAAACGTTTGCCCGGAAGGAAGTAATGATCATTAATAATTAGGGAGAGTGAATAATGAGCGCGGAAAAAAGATTGCCAACGTTACCAGAAGTACTATTTGTACTGATTGCCTTTATTGTCATTATGTTTTTGTTTGTTGTGCAGCTGGGAATTCCTATTCAACTTGCACTGCTAACAACATGGTTTATGATCATGCTAGTTGGTCTCCGAATTGGCTACACCTATGCGGAAATGCAGGATGGTATTTTAAAAGGGATTAACGATGGGTTAGAGGCTGTACTTATCCTAATTTCAGTTGGTGCACTGATTGGTACATGGATAGCAGGTGGTGTCGTCCCTAGTATTATTTATTATGGGTTGTCAATTATTGACCCTACTATATTTTTAATGGCTGCTTTTATAATCTGTGCTATTACGTCGTTAGCCACTGGTACATCGTTTGGATCGGCTGGAACTGCTGGTATTGCAATGATGGGAATCGGCGCAAGCTTTGGATTTCCGATTGCGTTAGTTGCAGGTGCAGTTATATCGGGATGTTATGTCGGGGATAAACTTTCACCATTATCTGACACTACTGTCATGACAGCATCTTTATCTAAGGTTAATTTAATTGATCATATTAAATCGATGTTATTCGTAAGTACACCGGCATTTATAATAACTGCATTGCTGTTTCTTGGAGCGGGATTCCTTTTTCATAGTGGTGATGGCGATTTAAGTCAAGCAAAGTCCACGATGGTTTCATTAAGTGAGTATTTTAACATTACTTGGTATATGTTAATTCCTGCAGCTATTGTAATACTGTTACTCGCACTTAAAAAGCCTTCCATACCAGTTATTTTATTTGGTGCGTTACTAGGATCTATATGGGCATTTCTTTTCCAAGATGTGGCCATTTTAGACGCTGTCAATAGCTTATATTCAGGTAATAACATTGAGTCCGGGGTAGCCTTCATTGACAATCTATTAAACCGCGGTGGTATTGAATTCATGCTTGGTGTCATTGTATTAATTCTATTTGCCCTTGGAGTAGGTGGATTAATGGAAAAGATAGGTATTTTGAAAGTAATTTGCATTAAGATGCTAGCGTGGGCAGACAGCGCGGGAAAGACTACATTAACAACTTTAATTTCTGGCTTTTTCGGTAATTTCTTTGGTGGGGCCGCTTACGTATCCATCATTACAGCGAGTAAAATTACCGAAGAAAATTATGATCGCTTGAATATTGATCGACGTGTACTATCAAGAAACACGGAAGCAGGGGGAACGGTTACAACGCCGATGGTACCATGGTCTGATGGCGGTGTATTCATGGCTGCGACACTTGGTGTATCAACAATGACTTACCTACCGTTTCTTTGGTTTAACTTTTTAGTTGTAGCAATTTCTATTATATATGGTTTTACAAATAAATTTATTTGGTACACAAACTCGACTAAAAGAGATGGTGTTACTGATATAAAAGAAAACATTAACTAGGAGGAAATTATAATGAAAAAACTTGAAGGCGCATTTCCAGTTCTTATTACACCAATGAATCAAGATGGTGAAGTTAATTATAATGGATTGAAGCAGAACATCGAACACTTTATTAATGAAGGTGTGGCAGGAATTGTTGTTAACGGAAGTACAGGGGAATTTGTTAGTTTAACGAAGGAAGAAAAGTTTAAAACAGCTGAAGCGGCGGTAGAACAAGTAAATGGCCGTATTCCACTTATTGTCGGAACTGCAGCAGAGACGACAGCAGACGCGGTGGAGTATACAAAACATGCCGAGGCAGCGGGTGCAGATGCAGCATTGTTGATCAACTCGTATTATGCTCATCCAAAAGACGAAGAAATCTATGTGCACTTTAAAACAATTGCTGAATCAGTCAATTTTCCAATTATGATTTATAACAATCCATTCACATCGGGTGTAAATATAGGTACTGAAACAATATTAAAGGTTGCACGCGACGTAGACAACATTACCCACATAAAAGAATCAAGTGGAGAAATAAGCAAAGTTCGCGATATCACTAGACAAGGAAAGGGATTTTTAAAAACATTTTGTGGGGCAGATGACTTGGCATTGGAGTCATTTTTAGTAGGGGCAACCGGCTGGATTTCTGTAGCAGGAAACATCGCACCACGATTGGCTACCAATCTTTTTAATACGGTCCAGGAAGGCAACCTTGAAAGGGCATGGGAACTGTATGATCGAATTCTACCACTTTGCAACTTTATCGAAGGATCTGGCAAGTATGTACAAATTGTGAAAAGGGCTATGGATTTACAGGGATTGGCAGGTGGGCCATCACGTAAACCAAGACTTCCGTTACCAGATGAGGAAGATGTGAAATTGCAGGACATTTTAAATAACCTACTTGTCTCTGAAAAATAAAGTGGCATTTTAAATAATTTTAAATGGGAGGACTTTTATAATGATTACTTCACAAGTCGAGTTAAAACCAAAGGTAAAAGAATTTTTAGAAGGAAAAAAAGAACTATATATTAATGGTGAATTTGTTCCATCGGTTAGCGGGAAAACATTTGATGTTTATAATCCGGCAACAGAAGAGGTGCTTGCACAAGTGAGTGAAGCGCAAGCGGAAGATGTTGATAAAGCCGTAAATGCAGCCCGTAAAGCGTTGGAAGAAGGAGAATGGACAAACTTAAGTGCAGCAGAACGTTCACATCTCATTTATAAATTTGCCGATCTAATCGAACAAAATAGAGAAGAACTTGCTCAATTGGAATCTTTGGACAATGGAAAACCGTATTCAGTAGCCTTGGAAGATGATATTGATGGTACTGCCGAACATTTTCGTTATTATGCAGGTTGGGCGACGAAAGTTCTTGGTCAGACAGTACCAATTTCTCCTGACTATTTAAATTACACATTGCATGAACCTGTTGGCGTTGTTGGGCAAATTATTCCTTGGAACTTCCCATTATCAATGGCTTCCTGGAAGTTGGGTGCGGCACTTGCTACGGGTTGTACGGTAGTATTAAAACCAGCTGAACAAACCCCCCTTTCGTTGTTATATGCAGCTAAGCTATTAAAAGAAACTGGATTTCCAGACGGAGTAGTTAACTTCGTCCCAGGTTTTGGGAAAACAGCCGGTGCAGCAATTGTTGACCACGATGACATTGACAAGTTAGCTTTTACAGGATCAACAGCTGTTGGTAAATCCATTATGCGTAAAGCAGCAGAAAGTGTGAAACATGTCACCCTTGAACTTGGCGGGAAATCTCCTAATATCATTTTAGAAGATGCCGATGTTGAAAAAGCAATAGAAGGTGCGTTTGACGGTATTATGTATAATCACGGACAAAACTGTAGTGCTGGTTCACGCGTGTACGTTCATCGAAAACATTATGAAAGAGTTGTTGAAGCGTTGGCAAAGCTTGCCGAAGAAGTAAAGCTTGGCAACGGGTTAGATTTAGATACAGATATGGGTCCGATCGTATCCAAGGAACAGTTTGACCGTGTACTAAATTACATCAAAAAAGGAAACGAAGAGGGAGCTAGACTCGTCGCTGGTGGTGAAAAGGCTTTTGACAAAGGATATTTTGTCCAACCGACCGTTTTTGTGGACGTAGAAGATGACATGACAATAGCCAGAGAAGAAATATTTGGTCCTGTTGTTACAGTGCATCCGTTTGATACGACAGAAGAAGTTATTAGACGAGCAAATGATAGTGTATATGGCTTAGCTGCCGGAGTGTGGACGGAAAATATTAAAACAGGTCACCAAGTTGCACATCGCCTGAAAGCGGGAACAGTTTGGATCAACGACTATAACCAGGAGAATCCAGCTGCTGCGTTTGGAGGTTACAAGCAATCCGGGATTGGACGAGAAATGGGGAACTACGCATTGGAAAATTATACGGAAATAAAAAGTGTGTGGGTAAACTTACAATAGAAAATAGATGTCCTTCATTGGGTTGTTACCCCCAAAAGTTAGAGTTTTTATTATGCTGCTGATTGGCTGGATTGAGTTCGGTATTTGACTGGACTTAATCCGGCCAATTTTTCTTTAATGTCACCACCCATTGGTTGTGCTGATAATGCCAACCTTGATCGGAATGGATGGTTGTGCGATAAGTTGCACGATTCTTTATGATCTCTAACGTTTCTTTTAAAGGTTCCATGACAAGATCTAACGTTGGGCGTTTTTTTGATTTCATAAGCAACAATTTCCCCGTTATAAAGGTCAAGAATCGGATTTAAATATAACTTCTCTTCGCCTAGACACTTTAATTCTGTAATGTCGGTTACTAATTTTTGAAGGAGGGATAGTTGTGCTAAAACGGCGGGATAACCGGTTTCTCGCTACTTTTCCAACCTTCCCCTTATAGGACTGTTTCTAACGTAAATTTTACCGCATCTAATTTAAATTCAACAGAATACCCTTTCTTCGTTTCAATCCATCCATACCCAATGCTTTATAGGTACTCACCCAGTTTCTTAATGGGGAAGTACTAGGCATACTATATTTTTTCGTCAATGATTGAAATCCAAGATTACCATACAAATACTTGGTGACAAGCTTTATTTTAAATTCTTCACTATATTTGGCCACAAAAACACCCCGAAAGTTAGGATTTTCTACTCTAACTTTCGGGAGTCGTTACCTTGGGCAGCTATTTTTATTATCGTTTTAAATAATTGTTTTTCGCTTTGAAGAAGACAAGATATTTAATTCCTCTCTATACTTTGCGACTGTTCGTCGAGAAATCGTTATTCCGTTTTGTTTTTTAAAATAATCGGCTATTTTTTGATCAGAAAGCGGTGTGCGTTTGTCTTCCTCATTAATTAACCTTTTCAATAACAATTTAACTTTAATAGAAGATGCATTGTTTTCGTTATTTGTTCTAAGTTTAGAAGTGAACAAGCGACGCATTTCAAATGACCCATTTGGAGTCTGAATTACCTTGTTGTTTGTTGCACGACTAACAGTAGATTCGTGCATGCCGATCTCATCAGCTATTTCTTTTAACGTCATTGGTTGAAGAAAAGTAAAACCATTATCTAAAAAATTCCGTTGTTTTTCAACGATTACATTTGTTATTCTTAATATAGTAGATTTGCGCTGTTCAATACTTTTCACTAGCCACATGTATTTTTGATAACTTTTGTTGATATAGTTTGATACTGATACATGGCTTTTGTTGTTTATTAAGTCCTTATATTGTTGATTTAGTTGAACTTTTGGCAAATATCTATCATTCATAGAAATAACGTAATCCCCATTAGTTTTTTCAATTGTTATATCTGGGTACAAATAGCTTGTTTCAATGATAGAGAGCTTGGAACATGGCTTTGGATCAAGTGTTTGAATACAATCTGTAATTCTTTTGATTTCCATTAATGATATGTTAAGGTTTTCTGATATTTTCTTCCACTTTTTGTTTGCTAGTAATTCAAAATAGTCTTTGATTACGCAAGCAACTAATTGTTCTTTAGGATAATACGCTTTTACCTGTAAAAGTAAACACTCCTTCAAATTCCTGGCCCCGACACCTATAGGTTCTAAATTTTGTAAAAATTTGATGCTGTTTTCAACGACTTGTTCGGGTATTGCTAGCTGTGTGCCTATTTCTTCATTTGTTATTGATAAATATCCATTATCATCTAAATTGAGAATTAAATATTCCAAAATGGATTGTTCTTGTTTACTAATGTTAAGCCACCGTACTTGTTCCAATAAATCTTCATGTAGCCCACGATCATCTGTTGCGATAAAATCTAAAGGATTGTAAGTATCCTCTCCATTATGGGTGTATTGTGTTCGATTGTAATCTGGCTGCTCTCTATCTGCTAAATGACTTTCCCATGGATTCTCTTCCAATTCTATTAGGGGGTTATCGACTATTTGTTCGTGTATAAATTGTGATAATTCAAGCGTGGAATATTGTAGTAAGGCAATTGCTTGTCGAAGCTCCGTTGTCATCACCAGATTAGCAGTTTGCTTTTGGAATAATCCAAGTTCCATCAATATCACTCCCGCGTGTATGCGCTTTCAAAATGGTTGATTATCTTTTAGACATTTATATACTAATATATTATTAGATTTAGAGTATTTTGTATATAGTTTAAATGGAAGTTATATAAAGTAATATACTTATATGTAAAATCAGAAATAATGTTAAAGATTAAGCACCATAAGCTCCTCATCCAGATATACATTCTCAACTTTCAACGCTTTCCTATCAATTCCATATGTCTTAAATCCAAATGATTTATAGAGTCTTTTTGCCGGTTCATTGTTTGCAACAACAGACAAATAAACCTGTTCAATCCCATCCATTTGTTTTATCACTTCAATCGCCTTTACCATTAGATTCCTTGCCGTTCCACAACCACGCTTTTCGGGAGTAACATACATAGCATAAATGTTTGCTCTATGCTTAATTTTAGTCCTTTGTTCCCTCACTACACTAACTACCGCTACTAGTGTTTCACTTTCAAATGCCCCAAGAGTATAAGAAAAATCCTCCTCCAATCTGTTTTGAACCTTTTCTAAAGAATATCTTTTTTCTTCTTCATAACTAGATGCAAAAGCTTCTGGATCAGCTTGTAATGCTTCAAGTCGTATTTTTAGGTATGCTTTAGCATCTCTTGAATTCAATTGTCTAATCTTCATCTCATTTCTCTCCCATTTAATTATAAGATCAAATAACCTCGTCCAAAAACATGTATTAGGTATGGACGAGGTTGTGTGTGTTATTTTTTAGACTGCACTTCGTTACTTAATGCTCTGAACAATGCAATAATCATCAATATCATGACAAAGGAAAAAGGCAGTGCGGCGACAATAATTGTATTTTGTATTGCTGTTAACCCTCCAACATAAAGTAAAATAAGAGCTACGGCAGATTGTGCAATACCCCAAGCTACTTTTATATTATTCGGTGGTGTTAGTGAACCATTAGTTGATTGCATACCTAAAACGAAAGTTGCTGAGTCAGCTGACGTGATAAAGAAAGAAGCAATAAGTAATATCGCAATTATAGATAAAATAAGAGCTAGCGGTAAATTGTCAAACGTGTTGAATAACACAAGTTCCGTTGCATATTGCGTTAAATCAACACCACTATTCTGCACATTACCTGCTGTTGTACCGAATACAGCAAACCAGATGGAAACAAAAAGTGTTGGTATAACCAAAACTCCGATCAAAAATTCACGAACTGTACGTCCACGAGATATCCGAGCGATGAACATTCCAACGAACGGTGCCCAAGAAATCCACCATGCCCAGTAGAAAATTGTCCACCCATCTAGCCATGATCGATTGTCACCTTCAAGAGGTGCAGTACGAAAACTCATTTCTAGAATATGTTGTAAATACAAACCAAATGTCTCCGTAAACA
Source organism: Virgibacillus ndiopensis (assembly GCF_900187325.1). Classification (GTDB taxonomy): domain Bacteria; phylum Bacillota; class Bacilli; order Bacillales; family Amphibacillaceae; genus Virgibacillus_E; species Virgibacillus_E ndiopensis. Next base: position 441,158 of record NZ_FZMZ01000006.1, read on the forward strand.
TATTTAAAATAAGCAATGTCGGACCAACGATTAATACGATAATCAACAACAGTACGGCTAGTATCATATTCGTGTTAGACAAATATTTAATTCCTTTGCTCAGACCTGACCAGGCCGAGATTAGGAACAAAATTGTAACGATAAGAATAATCATAAATTGGGATGTAAAACCAACCTCAATACCGAATAGATGGTTAAGTCCACCATTAATTTGCACAGCACCAAAGCCAAGTGATGTTGCTACACCAAAAACTGTAGCAAAAACAGCAAGTACATCAATTAAGACACCAAAGGGCCCATTCATTTTGTCACCAAAAAGCGGCTTCAATGTTGCAGAAATTAAACCAGGTTCTTCTTTACGGAATTGGAAGAATGCTAGAGACAGTGCAGTAATGGCATACATTGCCCAAACATGAAGACCCCAGTGGAAGTATGCGTAGGAGAGCCCTTCCTTAAATGCTGCACCAGATCCAACTTCCGATGTTGGAGAATCAACAGCATAATGGAATAGTGGTTCAGCAGCACCATAGAATACAAGACCGATTCCCATACCGGCTGAGAATAGCATGGCAATCCATGTAGCAGTGGAAAAATCCGGCCGTTCATGATCCTTCCCAAGACGAATCCTTCCGTATGGACTAAGTGCAATGATTATTGAGAAAATAACCATCGCGGACATGAGCAACATGTAATACCAGCCAAAGGTCGTTGCTACGAATGCTTTAATACTGCCGGTTATTGCCTCAAATTGAGTAGGGAAAATAGCACCAAAGGCGACAGTTAATATAACTAAAACGGTAGTTATGTAAAAAACTTTTGAAACTTTCTTCATGAATCCTCCTAAAAAATTCGACATTATTACGATTATTAACATTATCAAATTCCCTGATGCAATGCAATTTATGGGTTAATAGAAAAAGGAATTTTTTTATACTATCTAGAATGTATAATTATAGATTCTATTAAAGTGTTTGGAGGATTTCTGTTGAGAAAGACTACATTTTTGGTTATAATAATTTCTTTTTTATTAAGCTTTATCAATGGTTGTAGTAGTGAAGAAGAAGTAGGAGTAGCTTACATTTCAATTGATGAGGATTCGGGGTATAGGAGTACTTTTAAAGAATTAAACTTAGGCAAGGTGTATGACTTTGAGTTTAAATTAATGCAAGCAGATAAAAGCTGGGTTACTATTTGGGTGGAGGGTTACAGAAACGGAGAAAAGATAAAACCAATTCACTTGACTAATCTTTCATATGGATTAAGTCCAAATAAGGTTGATGATGGTCATTTGGGATTTGGAATAATAAATCCGCAAAATAAGAATCCTTTATTTTTTCTATATGCACCAGGTGTGAATTTGCAACCACATCAAATAGAAAATGATATTCTGGATTCAAAAATGGCTGGAACATGGAATTATGCAATCGGAGACGAAGAGACTAAACTTGAATTAGGAAAAACAAGAATATTAGGTGCATACAGACAAGTAGAAAAATCGTATAAGTCATCATATGATTTTGACGATCCAGATGCTGTTAAGCAAATGATAAAGGAAGATAAAACCGTTCTTTTACTAAAGATTAAGGTAGAAGAGAAGGAATAGCTTAAACTTTACAAGGAGTAATGGTTATGAAAAAGCGTAGTAAAAAACTAAAACTAGTCTTTGTGGCTAATAGGGGTGTTCGTCCTCCTAATGTTTGGCGTTAATTGGCTATACCCTTTTTCTGTTCTAAGTATTAATAAAGCATATACATATGATCCAGATAATGTGGTGGTAGATCAATACAAAAAGAACGTAAATAACTTTAAGGAGTTTTATAATAAACAGTCTAAACAGCCGAAAGCAGAGAATATAACTACAGATCGTGTTCGATACATTCTTGAGATGTTTGAGCAACCCTGGTTAACGGCAAAAGGACCAGTTAAAATAACTATACAAGATCTCGATAAAATTATGTTTGTAGTGAAGGAAGAGCGAAAAACATTGTTTGATTTGGCATTTAGTGAGGATTATGGTGAACGAAGCAAGGAGTTTCTAAAAATGACAATTCAAATTTGTTTTGGTATAGAGGATGCGATTGAATCAATAAAAGACCCTCTTTTTAATGATAGGAAAACGATTAATATTCAAATCCGTAATCTTTATATGAGCTTTATTACTGCCTTTGATCGGTTTACTACATTCTATGAAGCAAATGTGAATGATGAATTCTAAAATAAAGAGTGGAGTACCATTTTGTACTCCACTTCTTATCCTTACGCTCGAATCCATTTCCAAATCTCTTTTGGCGAAGCATTTTTACCATACATTAAAATTCCCGTTTTAAATATTTTACCTGCTAGTTTCATACATAACCATACACTAACAATTAAAATAACCAAGGCAATTACAATTTCGATCCATGGCCACTCGTCTAGCATTGACAAACGAAGGAGCAGGACGCCTGGGGATGTAAATGGTATATAGCTTCCGAGCTGTGCAAGAAAGCCGCTTGGGTCATTAAGAACGGGTCCGATAAAGATAAATGGTAAAAATGGGAGCATCAGCAGCATACCCTGGAAGTTCCCTGCTGTAGTGATATCGGATAGCGTTGCACCAATTCCAACAAAAATGGATGCAAACAACAGATATCCTAAAATTGCTACAGCAACTAATAGTATTGTTTGGGGAACGAGTAAATACTCAAATATTGGAATATCTGTTTTCCATATGGCAACTGGTAATGCAACCACAAGAAGTACGATACCTTGAGTAAGTCCTAATACAAAGTAACCTAGAATTTTTCCTTGCATCAATTCAGCTGGTGTGAGAGACGATAAAATGATTTCAGCAATTTTGTCTTTTTTCTCTTGTGAAGCACTTTGAAAGATATTCATTCCGGTTAGAACAATCATAATTAGGATGATTCCAGCAAAAATTCCGGGTACAATGCGCCTCATTGAATCTTCTTCTGTTTCTTGGTCAGCTCCTGATTTCCCATCGCTCACAGCGCTATCATCTGCGGTTGTTGCCTTAAATTTCAATCCCTTTGAAATAGCTGTTAGTTGTTCATCCGATAAATTCAGCTGTTCCATCTGCAGGGAGCGAATTGGTGCTGTCAATACGTTTACCTCACTCGTAAACAAGGAATCAATATCTTCACTTGTGTAGACTGGTATGACTCCATTGGCTAATGCTTTATCATTTAGAAAAATGTATGCTGTATTTTCACTCGAATCTATCTTATCTTTTATTTCGGACTCTGTTAAGTCGGTTGGCTGCATTTCCCAATTTAGTCCACTTTGTTCAACTGTTTCCTGCAAACTAGAGAAAACATTTAACTCATCGTTAACAAAAACGTTTGTAGCTTCAGTATCCTCTTTATCTGAATCTCCAAAAATACTTGGCATAAAGAAGAAGAATAACATAAGTGCCGGCGTTAAAAATAGTGAAATGATAAACGATTTATTTTTCATGTTTCGCTTAATTTCCCATTTGGCAACCTTTAAAGTATTACGCATGTGCCACACCTTCTTCCTGCAGTAAGTTTTTATCTGTAGCAATATCAATAAATATTTCATGTAGCGAGATACGGTCAATCGATAGTTCCTGAACTACTAAACTATCAGGTAGATTTTTTAACCAATTCGTAGCTTGAACATCTTTAGAAAGATAGAGAATCGATGTATCATTATCCTGTTCAACTCGTTGTACATTAGGTATACGCTCTAGCTCAACATGATCGTTTTTACCGCGAATCGTGCATTTGAAATTTGCATATTGTGTTTTGACATCGTCCATATTTCCGTAGATAATTTTTTGCCCCCGATGAATCATAAATAAACGATCACACATTTCCTCTACAAGATTCATTTGATGTGAGGATAAGAGAATTGCCGTCCCATTTTCTGCCAAGTTACGTATTTCATTTTTAAATAACTCTTGACTAACGGGATCTAGACCTGAGAAAGGCTCATCTAAAATGAGCAGTTCTGGTTCATGAATTATCGAGGCGATGAATTGTACTTTTTGTCCCATCCCTTTTGATAGCTCTTCAATGGATACGTTTTCTTTTCCTTCCAAGTCAAATTTTTTAAGATAGGCTAGTGCACGTTCTTTGGCCTTTTTTAACGGATAATCTTTAAGCTCTGCTAAATAAAGTAGAATATCCATTACTTTTACGTTTTTATACAAGCCCCGCTCTTCAGGTAAGTAGCCGATTTTATGTCGGGGAATGTTCTCATGATTTTGGAACGTAATTGTTCCCTCATCGGGGTACATAATCCCCATAATATTACGGATTGTCGTTGATTTACCAGCTCCATTTGGACCTAAAATTACCATGATTTCTCCTTTTCTTACATCGAAGGAGATGTTTTTAATAATTTGCTTGTCTTTAAACGACTTTCCTAATTGCTCAACAGATAATACTGTTTTCATAGGCTTACCCTTCCTTTCCTTTGTTTACTAGGTAGGTGACAATGTCTTCTAAATCTACTGCACTGCGATTATTCCATGCAATATCGTTCTCGGTAAAAAATTTCTCCGTAGTGGCTGGGTTGTTTGAAATAAGTTGATGGTTTTCTCTTGAGACCTCTCCGGGTATTGTGCTTTCTGGAAGTGTGTCACTTATCCAATAACGTGCGTAACGCTCTGTTAGCGTTTCTTTTTCAAACGTACCAACATGCCTCCCGTTTTGTAATACGCATAAGTAGTCAGAAAGTTTCTTGATATCACCAGTTTGGTGACTTGCGATTACGATTGCACGTTCATCTTGATCGATCCAGTCGACCAACAAATCTATAAATTGTTTTTTTGACGGTATATCCATGAACGATGTGGGTTCATCCAGAATTAATAAGGGCGTGTTTCTAGGGATAGTTAATGCAAGGCTTAGTTTCTGTTGTATCCCTTGAGAAAGTTTTCTGTACCGTTTATTCAACGGAATGTCAAATAGCTCAACAATTTTAGTAAACAATGCATCATCCCAGTTAGGATATAAAGGGGAAGTCAAACCTTTCAGCGTATTCCCTGTATAAGCATTCCAACCAATTCTTGTTTGAGGAAGGTATGCAATTTGATTTTTCCAGCTTTCATCCTGACCATAGACAAATTTATCAAATACCTTAATATTTCCCATATCAGGATTTGCTAAATTCATAATGAGTTTGAGTAATGTACTTTTTCCAGAACCATTATTTCCGACTAAAGCCGTTATTGTACCAGGATCAATGTGCAAGTCAATAGGCCCTAACTGAAAGTCATCGTCTATTTTCTTTTGTAAATCATTTATTTCTAGCCATGTTTTCATGAATTAATCTCCTTTCCGACTTGATCGTTGTGAACGTATAACTTCTTGAAAAATCTCTTCAATCTGATCAAGTGAATAATCATATTGAACTGCTGTATCGACGGCTTTTTCTATGGTTTGATAAACGGATGAGATCTTCACTTGTTGCTTCGTAGCATCCTCTATTTCAGCAACAAAGGTTCCTTTTCCTTGTGATGTACGTATAAATCCTTGGTGCTCTAAATCCTGGTATGCTCTTCTGGTTGTAATAATGCTGATTTCCAGGTCTTTTGAAAGTACACGAATAGATGGTAAAGGTGTTCCCGCGACTAATTGTCCACCAGCTATAAGTGCTTTTAATTGGTTTACTATTTGATGATAAATTGGCTCTCTGGAATCTTTCGAAAGCCGTATCGGTAGTTCCACGGCACACACCCCTTTTTGAGTTTATAGATAATCTAATTTTTCCATCGTTTTTTTCATATATTGCTGCCAGTAATTGAATCCAATGAGTGCCATTAGAATGGATAGTGTAGTGGATAAAAGTGGCCATTTTTTGGCGAATATAATTGTCCATTGAACAATTCCATGATCGGACACTAACTGAAAGATAGAGAAAATAAACATGGCACCGATTAGAAATAGAACTCCATAAATGATCATCGAAGTGTTATTTACTTTTTCACCTGCGTCACTAGCGGGAAAGATGTATCCAGCATATACCCCGAAAGATAACCAAATGATTGAAAATACACCGTAAGAAACTAAAGACATCAATTCTTGTAATTCCGGTGTTAGAAGGTATAAGGAAACTAATAAAGCAAGTTGGAATGGAAAAGCATAGACGAAATGTACAATAAATCTACTTTTAACAATTACTTGTTGTCTTACTGGAAGTTGCTTTAGCATTACTAATGAGGGCGATGCAAAAATCCCTTCATTAATTTTCTTATTTTGAAAATCCTTTGGTTTCGTCCAAATCATTGAAATAGTGAAAATGACGATAAAAAACACGTCAAATCCTGCAAAGTTTTTTTCTAAATAAGAACCTGCTGATGACACAATGAACAATACCATTAGGATGAAAAATAAAATTAAACCTAAAAAACTTTTTTTCGATGCATTTAATTCAAACCTTGCTAACCAAAAGGCCAGCTTCCAGTCCTGCATAATGGTAACTCCTTTCAAACTGTTATAGTGTGTATGTGTATATATACAGTTTATTTTATTTTGAAATGGAATGCAAGCTTTTTTTAAATAGATATAAAGATAGATAACTGGTAAAGTAATTGTATATAAGGGAGTGATCGGAAAATGAAGTATGGCACAATTGGAACAAGCTGGATTACAGATTCTTTTATAAAGGCTTCTAAAAAAATTAGTGATTTAACGCTTACAGCAGTATATTCACGATCAGAAGAGAAGGCGAGAAACTTTGCTGATACACATGGTGTAAAACATGCTTTTACCGATTTAGAACATATGGCAAAAAGTGATGTGATCGATTGTATTTATATTGCATCACCAAATTCGTTGCATTATGAACAAGCGATTCTATTTTTGAAGTACAAAAAACATATCATTTGTGAGAAACCAATTTTTTCGAATACGAAAGAGTTAAAAGAGGCATATAAAGTAGCGGAAGAGAATAATGTTTATTTATTTGAAGCCATTCGCAGTATACATGCACCTAATTTTAAACGATTAAAAGAAAATATGGCTGAAATTGGTAAGATGCGAAGTGCAATTTTGCATCAAGTTCGCTATTCATCTAAATATAACAGTTATTTAGCTGGTAATAACCCAAATATTTTCTCTGCCGAGTTTTCTGGTGGAGCACTAGTTGATATGGGAATTTATCCGCTTTATTTGGCAGTAGCTCTTTTTGGGGAACCTGATAGTGTATCGTATATAGCTACTAAATTGGACTCCGGAGTAGACGGTAGTGGAACTCTTGTCTTGAGTTATGCAGATTTTACTTGTACGATAATGTGTTCAAAAATAGTTACTTCGTATATTCCATGTGAAATTCATGGTGAAAGTGGAACATTTGTATTTGAAGATGTATCGAAAATAAATGAACTTAGATTGATTGACAATCAAACAAACCAGGTTACAACAATAGAGACACCTGATATTAAGGAAGATATGGTGTATGAGATTGGCAATTTTAGAAGAATTATAAAGACAAATAGTGTACAAGAATACGAGGAATTGAAGGAGCTTAGCCTAATTGTGCTATCCATTACTGAAGAAGCAAGAAGACAAAATGACATTGTGTATGATTGTGAGAGATAAGGAAATCGGAAAAATAAACGATGACAAGATGAAGTTAGTTTGGTAGGCTTAACTAAGCAAGCAAATTTCATAAACGAATTACAACTACTAGGGGTGCCCAGTAATGTGGGCTGAGAGGAGAGCGCGTGAGCTTTCTGACTCTTATCGACCTGATCTGGTTAATACCAGCGGAGGGAAGTAGTCATGATACATACGTCTATTTCCTATATCCATATCAAGTCAGTCCCATCTTTTGGTGCTGGCTTTTTTGTTTGCGATTTTATCCCGCCTTAACGGGCAGTAAATCCCTTAGCGAAAAGGTTCCAAAGAAATTAAAGGAAGTTAAGTGGGGTCAACTGCCCGTAAAGGTCCGATTCTGTTCAACTAACATTTAGTGGGGGAGAAAAGAACCCCCACTGAAAGAAGTTTCATTTTATTGAGAGGAGGGCTGTGATGGATCGTCGTACACGGTTACTTACAACTTTAGCTGTGTTTATTGCAATTGGAACAGTGGGTGCGCAATTACTATGGTTTCCTGCTGGCATTGCAAAAGCATATCCAGTTCAACATGCGGTGAATGTGATGGCTGCTATTACACTTGGACCTGTTCCAGCTGTGGTTATTGCATTTATGACAGGACTAATTCGCAATCTACTTGGGCTTGGAACATTATTGGCATTTCCAGGTGGGATGATTGGTGCATGTTTAGCTGGGGTGTTGTATAAATGGTTTGGTTATAAAATGCTTGCTGTCATGGGCGAAGTAATTGGAACTGGAATAATTGGAGCTCTTTTTGCTGTACCTTATGCCAACTTATTGATGGGAAGCTCACTCGGTGCTTTTGTATTTTTACCATCATTCTTGGTCAGCAGTATTTCAGGAGCATTTATTGGTTGGTTCGTTGTTATACGCGTGAAGCGTACAAATGTTTTACAAAATATATCATAGGAGGTTAAATAATGACATTTACAGACAATCTACGTAAAGAAAATGATGATGTATTTCAGGAGATCTTTAATCATTCTTTCGTACAAGGAATTGGTAAAGGGAATGTACCAAAAGAGGCATTGGCACATTATATTAAGGCTGATTATGAATACCTAAACGCATTTATGTACATTTACGGTATTGCAATCTCTAAGTCAGATAATCGAGATGATATTCAGTATTTCAATAGTCAAATTGATTTCGTTTTAAATAGTGAAATCCATCCACATAATAATTTTTGCGAGCACATTGGTGTTAGCTATGAAGAATTACAAGGTTACCCGCTACCGCCAACGGCAGATCACTATGTGAAGCATATGATGTATCATGCACACATGGGAAGACTGGGTGAAATTGTAGGTGCGTTGTTGCCATGCCCATGGACATATTTAGAGATTGGTAAGGAACTGATGAATTCATACAAGCCAACTATCGATCATCCTTTTTATAATTGGATTACATTTTATGCTGATGAACGAGTAGAAAATACAACATTGCAAATGCGAAAACGCTTGGATAATTTTGCTGCAAATGCTAGTAAAGAGGAACAAGAACAGATTAAAATTGCTTTTAGAAAAAGCTGTCAATTAGAGCTGGCATTTTGGGAAATGGCATATACCTGTGAAAAATGGCCAGTTGGTGACTATGTGAAGATGTGAATGTTCGGGGATGTTTTCTCTTGAGGGAAGCATCCTTTTTTTCGAATTATAGAGAAATGCTAATCTTGTCGAAACATGCTAAGCTATAAGTAAACTTATCTATAAACTAGAGGTGTAACTATGTTAAAAAATACGACTGCATTTGATCTCGCTCAGAACGTAAAGGCAAAAGAAATCTCACCTGTGGAAATTTTAGATTACTATCTAGAACGTGTGGATAAATATAATCCAAGTATTAACGCTTTTGTCACATTAAATGAACATGCAAGAGAGGAAGCAAAAGAAGCTGAAGCAGCATTACTTAGTGGGGAGGAAATAGGTGCGCTTCATGGTGTTCCTGTTGCGATTAAGGATTTAACCCCAACAAAAGGAATCAAAACAACGTTCGGCTCAAAGGCTTTTGAAAATAATGTGCCTGAACGTGATGCAACAATTGTCCAACGTTTAAAAGATGCAGGTGCGATAGTAATAGGTAAAACAAATACACCTGATTTTGGACATAAAGGAACAACGGATAACTTGGTATTTGGTGCGACGAAAAACCCTTGGAACAAAGAAAAAACGTCGGGAGGTTCAAGTGGTGGATCTGCCGCGGCAGTTGCAGCTGAGTTAGTACCATTTGCAGAGGGTAGTGATGGAGGAGGTTCTATTCGTATTCCAGCAAGCTTTTGTGGTGTTTATGGCTTTAAACCAACGTATGGTCGAATCCCCATGGATAATAACTTAGCTAACGTATTCGGTTCCAATAATCCGTTTGTTAATCATGGACCACTAACACATTCAGTTAGGGATGCTGCATTATTTGTTGATGTAACGCAAGGATACAGCCCAACAGACCCATTTTCATTGCCAACATCGAACGAGAAATTAATCGATCAAATTGATGGTAGTTTGCAAGGAATAAAGATTGCTTATACAAAAGATTTTGGCATGTATACCGTGGACCCTGAAGTTGAACAGGTCATCGATGAGCAAATAGCTAAATGGCGTGCTTTAGGATGTGAAGTAGAAGAAGTATCAATGGATTTCGGCATGACATTACACGAATTCCTCGGTTTTTTCAAAAATATGTGGTATGCAGCAGCGGCAGCTGGAGGGGCATCAATGTTTAAGGAACATCCAGAATGGTTAACCCCGTCTTACCAATTAATGATTGAACGAGGATTTGATATAACAACTAGTGAATATATTAATTACCAGCAGAAACGATCAAAGGTGTGGAACGTTTTACAAGAGTATTATAAAAAATACGATCTTATTATGTCACCAACGCTGGCTGTGCCATCATTTGATTATCAATTATTAGGGCCAAAGACGATCAAAGGAAAAGAAATAGAAGCGGATTCTGACTGGATGATGACACACATATATAATATGACTGGACTTCCAGCTGCATCGATACCAGCAGGTTTTACAAAAAGTGGACTGCCAATTGGTATGCAACTTGCTGGGAACCGTTTTATGGATGGTCTTGTACTGATCGCAAGCCGTGAGTTTGAGAAATTAGTTGGTGGTTTTGATTTGGTGGATTTAGATACTAGTAAGAAGGATATAAGATCGTTTTAGGAGTAAGAAGCTAATTGAATTCGGTTTCTTTTTATAAAAATAAAGGAGTCGAGATTATCTTTCGACTCCTTAATAATAATCAAAAATATTTCCAATTAATCTTAAAAAGCCTCTTGCCAACCATAAAATTAATCGGAAAGGTAAGAGTAACAATTCTGGTATCCAAAGCAATATATCAACCAGAATGTTCCAAAACGACGATTGATCTAACTTATTTTGCTTTCGTTGTTTTCTTTTTTCACGCCATCTTCTCAATAGATTCACTCCTAATCCTTAAACTAGGAAACGATTACTATTCACAAACGTACGCTGCTAAAACACTCTGCACCTTATAAATATTCAACTGTTTGTTAAATGTTTTTTCAATTGGAGTAGCTGTCCCCGAAATCCATATTTTTAGTTCCGCTTCCAAATCAAATGTTCCGGCTGTTTCTATTGAAAAGTGCGTAATATTTTTGTATGGAATGGAATGATACTCGACCTTTTTGCCTGTCATACCTTGCTTGTCTACAAGCATTAATCGCTTGTTCGTGAATACCATTAAGTCACGGATTAATTTATAAGCATGCTCAACTTGTTCAGATGGAGCAAAAAGTTCAGTTAGTTCCTTTTCAACTTTACTTGTGTCAACCTCGGATGCATTTCCCATCATACTATCGAAAATACCCATGAAAATTACCTCCTTTAAAGTATACCTATAGTATATCAAAAGAAGTAAGAGTGATAAGAGGATTTCAGATAATAATCTGTTAAACTAAAGAGGCGTTACAATTCAGGTAGTAGGTGTTATCAATGGATTCAATCGTTTTGTTTTCAATTATTATATTGGTTGCTGCCACCCTTCAAACAAGTACTGGCTTTGGTTTCTCTATCATGGCAACACCGTTTTTGCTGTTGATTTTTGAACCACGGGAAGCCATTCAGATCAATTTAATCGCATCACTCGTTATTTCATGTGCACTTATTGCAAAAGTAAGAAATGACATTGAGATTGGCATCCTAAAAAGGTTTATTTCAGGTAGTCTCGCGGGCTTGCCGGTGGGAATTACAATTTTTTTAATCATGGATATGACATTGCTAAAGCTTAGCATTAGTATATTAATTTTACTGTTAACCATGTTGTTAATCCTAAATTTCCGCATTAATCAAACATCGAAACGGGATTTTTCTATAGGTGCGTTTTCTGGTGCACTCACAACTAGTATTGGCATGCCTGGTCCACCCATTTTGTTGTACTTTTCAGGAACGAATGCATCCAAGGAAAAATTAAGAGGAACTACTTTAGCATTTTACTTGTTCATTTATTTAATAAGCCTACTTGTTCAAATTATGTTTGCAGGAACCACGGTAGAAATTTGGCAAACAAGTGCGATGGCATTACCGTTAGTTGTTAGTGGATTAATTTTAGGACAATTGATATTCAAGCATATTAATCAACAAATTTTCCGCTTCATCACATACCTATTATTGGTTTTTACGGGGTTTTATTTATTGCTTCAACAGCTTTAGGAATATTGTAGGATTTGTGCGAATGTTCATTCTTAATGTATAGAATAAATGTTATACTGTAAGCAGATAATGTTCTTTTAGGGACGGGTCGGCTAACCCTTTTGTTTAAAGGGGGTGATGCCTCTGAGCATGTATGAAGTGATGACGATTCTGTATGGTTTCGGTACCTTCTTGATTGCATTGCTCGCATTGATCATAACTATGATCAATAAAAAATAGACCCCCCTATTAGCCCTGATAAGTTATTAGGGTGAGGTCTATTCGCTATGAATGGCCGATCCCCCTGGGGGAACCGCTTATCGAAGGACCGCAGTTATTGCTGCGGTCTTTTATTATATTTTTTATTCATTTAGAGTATACCATATTCCTAACAGACTGAAAACATTACATTCTATTTTACTTCGCCCAAATGTTTCCGCTGAAAGCTTGCGATACTTTCATACTCATCCTGGAGCATACGTGACAACCGAATATAAATCGGCAAGAGCTCACGGTATACATTTGTAGTTTCTTCGTTTGGATAATGTGTATTCGTGTTTCCAACCATTTCAGAAATAATACGAAAGTCATCAATTTCTCCCATTGCATACATACCTAAAACAACTGCACCTAAGCAAGAACTTTCATAGCTTTCCGGAACAATTACCGGTTTGTCGAAGATGTCGGTCATTAATTGACGCCACATTTCTGAACGTGCAAAGCCGCCTGTTGCCTGAATTCGCTTTGGTTCTCCAGTTAGCTCCTCAAGTGCAAGTAGAACTGTATATAAATTGTAAATGGTTCCTTCTAGCACAGCTCTTATCATGTGTTGTTTTTTATGATGAATACTTAAACCAAAAAATGAACCGCGTGCATTTGCATCCCATAATGGTGCACGTTCCCCAGTCATATAGGGATGAAAAATTAATCCGTCTGATCCAGGATTTACTCCTGAAGCAATTTTAGTTAAAACGTCATAAGGATCAATATCCAATCGTTTGGCAGTTTCCACCTCAGCTGCAGCAAACTCATCGCGGAGCCAGCGTAAAATAATTCCGCCATTGTTAACCGGTCCGCCAATTACCCAGTGATTTTCCGTAAGCGCATAACAGAAAATTCTCCCCTTTGGATCTGTTTTAGGTTGATCATAGACCGTACGAATTGCTCCGCTAGTTCCAATTGTAACGGCAATGACGCCTGGATCGATAGCGTTAACACCAAGATTGGAAAGAACACCATCGCTGGCACCGATAATAAAAGGTGTATCACTATCAATGCCCATGAAATTTTTATACGCTTGTTTAACACCGATTAGTTGGTAGGTTGTTGGTACAATATCAGAAAGCTTGTCAGGTGTTACACCAGCTAGCTGTAATGCCTCTTTATCCCAATCCAGTGATTGTAAATTAAACAATCCAGTTGCAGAAGCAATGGAGTAATCCACAACATACCTTCCGAACAATTTCTGAAATACATATTCTTTGATTGAAATGAATTTTGCAGCTTTGCTAAAAATCACAGGCTTTTCTGACTGCATCCATATTAATTTGGAAAGGGGAGACATGGCATGAATAGGTGTCCCTGTTCGTAAATAGATTTCATGACCATTGTGTTCTTCTTTAATTTTTTTTGCATATTCAGCACTTCTCGTATCTGCCCAGGTAATGCTATTTGTTAACAAATCCCCGTTTTTATCAACAGCAATTAAACTATGCATAGCTGAGCTGAATGAAATAAAGTTTAAGTGATTTGATTCTATACCGCCTTTACGTATTGTTTCTCTAATTGATCCGAGTACGGCATCGAATATTTCAATTGGATCTTGTTCAGCCACAAGTGGATTAGGAGTATGTAATGGGTAGTTAATGGTGTGATTTGCTACTACTTCGCCATTTTTCGTATATAAAACGGATTTTGTGCTTGTTGTTCCAATATCAACACCTAAGTAATATGATTTCTGTGTCATTGGTTCTCCTCCTGTTGATTGTTTTTTGCTGTTTTTGTTAAGGTAAGTGTTAATATTTAGCCCCTCCTGAGCATCTATTAAAGTTATACAGTACAAAACAATTAATTGCCTTATTTTTAATGCGAAAAAGGAAAAAGGCGGTAGTATACCTTTTTCAATTAATGTATCCATACTAGTATGAGGTTATCCAAATAGGGACAAGGCTACTTTACCCTGTCCCATCATCTACTATTATATAAACATACTTACAATTAATGACATTCCAAATCCAACTAATGCAATAATTGTCTCCATTACTGTCCAGGACTTCAGTGTGTCTTTCTCTGACAAGCCTAGGAAACGGTTAACCAACCAGAAGCCTGAATCGTTAACATGGGAAGCGATTGTGGCACCTGAAGCAATCGTAATAACAAGTAATGCTAATATTGGTCCTTCAAGGCCAAGTGTATTGATTACCGGTGTAATCAGACTTGCAGCAGTAACCATTGCGACGGTTGCAGATCCTTGTGCAATTCTTACCGCAGAAGCAACAAGAAATGCAAATACAAGAACCGGGATGTTTAGATTTGTCATGGTATCAGCGATAACATCACCGATACCAGTTTCGACCAATACTTGACCGAAAACGCCACCTGCACCTGTAATCAAAATGATAATACCTGCAGGCTCCAATGATTTGGTTGCAATATCCTGTATTTCCGATTTTGAATAACCTCGTCGTGTTCCCAAAAGATAGAATGTCAGTAAAGCTGTGATTGTCAATGCAACTCCTGGATTACCAATAAAGGTTAAAGCAGTTCTTAATGAACTGTCTTCAGCCAATGATGCGCTGGCAAATGTATTAAGTAATATTAGGAATAATGGCAACAATATTAAGGATGCAATCATTTTGAAGCTTGGCAGCTCCTTATCATATTGTTTACCCCTTGCTTCCTCTGCCATATTCTTCAACATTTCTTTTGGCACTTCAACATGAATTTTCTTGGAAATGTACGTTCCAAAAACCGGACCGGCTAAGATCGCAGCGGGAATACCTGCAATCAAACCGAACAGAATGACCCATCCAATATTGGCATCTAGTAACGAGGCAACAGCAATTGGTCCCGGAGTAGGCGGAACAAAACTGTGTGTTACGGCTAAACCGGCAAGTAAAGGAATAGCAAAGTACAGTAATGACTTCTTCGTTTTCTGTGCCAGACTATATAAGATAGGTACTAAAATTACAAATGCAACATCAAGAAATACTGGGATCGAAATGATAAAACCGGTCAGCATCAGTGCCCAGTTGACACGCTTTTCTCCAAACTTATCCATAAGTGTCATCGCAAGTCGCTCTGCACCGCCAGAAACCTTCAGAATTTCCCCAAACATAGACCCGACACCGATAATGACGGCGATCTCGGCTACTGTTCCGCCCATACCATCATTGACTGCCTGTAAAATCTTCTCCGGGCTCATTCCAGACAATAGCCCGATAATGTAACTGACAACAAGCAATGCGATAAATGCTTGCAATTTTGTCCGTATAACAAGGAATAACAATAATGCTACTCCAAATACCGCTAGTAAAATCAATCCTAATGTAGACATAAAATTTCTCCCCCTCTGTTTGTTTAAATAGGTATTATAAATCCTTTATTATGATGAAGGCGCAAGCTTACCATTCGGCAACTGTTCCATCTTTATGTCGCCAAACAGGGTTTTTCCACTGGTGACCATCTTTGGCGGCTGCTTTGACTCGCTCTTCATCGATTTCGATTCCCAGACCGATCCCTTGAGGTATTTTTACGGATCCATCCTCGTATTCAAATACCTTAGGATTTATCAAATAGTCTAAAAGATCACTGCCCTGGTTGTAATGGATCCCAAGACTTTGCTCTTGAATAATACAATTTGGTGTACATGCATCCAGCTGTAGTGAGGCAGCAAGATTAATTGGACCCAGCGGTGCATGCGGTGCGACCGCAACATCAAAGCTTTCTGCCATTGCTGCAATTTTTTTCGCCTCAAGGATTCCACCTGTGTGCGACAGATCAGGCTGAATGATATCTACAACCCCATCGGTGAGCATTTGTTTAAAACCCCATCGTGTGTAGTTGCGCTCACCTGTTGCAATTGGTGTAGTTGTGTGGTTTGCGATCTCACGGAAAGCCTCAAGGTTTTCGGCAAGAACCGGTTCCTCAATAAACATTGGTCGATATGGTTCGAGTTCCTTTACTAGAATTTTGGCCATGGCCTTATGTACACGGCCATGAAAATCGATTCCAATCCCAAAGTCATTACCTACAGCATCACGTATAGCTGCAACCCTGCTGACAGCAGCGTCCACTTTTGTGTAACTGTCAATATAATTCATTTCCTCGGTTCCATTCATCTTAATGGCTGTAAATCCGGCATCGGCTTTTTCCTTGGCAGCAGCTCCAACATCTTGCGGTCGATCCCCGCCAATCCATGAATATACCTGAATGTCATCCCGGACAGCCCCGCCCAGCATCTCGTATACCGGCATGTTGTAAAATTTTCCTTTAATATCCCAGAGTGCCTGCTCAATTCCGGAAATCGCACTCATCAATATTGGACCACCGCGATAAAATCCACCACGATATAATACCTGGAAATGATCTTCAATTTTACGTGGATCTTTTCCAATTAAATAATCCATCAATTCTGTAACACATGCCGCAACAGAATGGGTGCGGCCTTCAATAATTGGTTCACCCAATCCATTGAGTCCTTCATCCGTTTCAATTTTTAAAAAAAGCCAGCGCGGTTGTATCTGATAGAGCTTAAAATCAGTAATTTTCATCGTCACACATCCTTTATCGTATCTACAAATTGTTTCGCCGTTTCGGTTATATTCTCTAGTGCAGCTTTATCTAAAGGCTGTTTCGTATTAATGAGTGAACCACCTAACCCGGCAGCTACGGCACCATTGTCGAAATACTGTTTAATATTCGATAGGTCCACACCACCTGTTGGCATAAGCGGGATATAAGGCAATGGTCCGTGAATATCTTTTATATAGCTTGGCCCCATAACACCTGCTGGGAATACTTTAATAAGATCTGCGCCATGCTCATACGCTGTTAAAATTTCAGTCGGTGTCATTGCCCCAGGTATACTCACTACACCATACCGCTTCGTCATTTTGATCGTTTCGGTATTAACGGTAGGTGAAAAGATGAACTGAGCACCTGCCATTATCGCCGTTTTGGCTGATTCTGGATCTAAAACAGTACCTGCGCCGACAATCATTTGCCCATTAAATTTTTCATGTAGTCGTCGGATAACGGTGTCCACATTTGGTGTGTCCATCGTTATTTCCATGATGCGGATACCACCATTAACGAGTGCATCACCAATTGATAAGATATTGTCCGGGTCTGCACCACGTACGACAGCAACCAGTTTATTGTCCATGATTTTTTGCAATGTTTCGTTCATATGAAAACCTCCTTATCGTTCGACGTCATCTCTAACCTTGCTATTCATAAAGTCTTGAAGTCTATCTCGCTCAGGTAATCCCTCGACATCACCTTCAGCCATTGTCACCATTGCTCCGACAGCATTTCCCCTGCTAACCGATTCTTTCAATCCTATTCCATCAATTAGCCCGGAAAGCACTCCTGCTGAAAACCCATCCCCTGCTCCAACTGGATCTACTACCTGGGAAACTTGGAACCCATCTACATAATCTTCCGTTTTTTCCGATAAAACGTATGCACCATTTTTACCTAATTTCATGATGACCGTTGCTGCGCCACGCTCATAAAAGCGGTGGGCCAATTCCTCTACTTCCAATTTACCGAATAAAAACGTTGCCTCGTCAATTCCTGGAAGCACGATGTCGGCTTTCGATACAAACTCAAGTAGAACCTTTCTTGCTTTCTCTTCATCCCATAACTTCCTTCTCAAATTGGGATCGAATACTACTTTTACACCGTTTTTTCTAGCATAATCAATCGCGGTTAAAGCGGTTTCATAGCAATCCGAACTAAGTGCGGGTGTAATTCCTGTCACATGCAGATACTTAGCCTTCTCAATATACGATTCATCCAAATCCGTCAGCTTCATTTGACTTGCAGCTGAGTTGGCGCGATAATACTTCACTCTCCACTCGTTAGCAGTTAGCTTTTCCTTGAAAAATAGACCAGTGTTTGCCGAATCGTCAAAAGTTACCCTGCTGACATCGACACCCTCACCTCGGATAAATGAATGGACTTTTCTGCCCAACTCATCATTGCCAAGGCGACTAATCCATCCTGCACGATGCCCCAGTCTTGCTAATCCAATCGCAACATTGGATTCTGCACCCGCCACTCTTGTAGAAAAGCTATTAGCATAACGCATAAGTCCAGTACTTTGAGGTGTTAGCAATACCATTGTTTCCCCTAAAGTAATAACATCCATTCCTGACATCACCTTCTAAATTTACGATCTGTTTGCAGGATAGACGGTACTTGAAAAGTCTATCCTGCCTTCTTCATCAAGTCATTATTTTACTTTTTCAATACATCGTGTCCGCCAAACTCATTCCGTAATGCAGCGACAACTTTACCTGAAAAAGTATCATCTTCAAGCGAACGATAACGCATCATCAATGAAAGTGCGATAACTGGTGCAGCAGCTTGTAAATCAAGAGCAGTTTCAACAGTCCATTTTCCTTCACCAGATGAATTCATCACACCACGTATATCATGAAGTTTTGCATCCTTTGAAAAGGCACTTTCAATCAGTTCCATAAGCCACGAACGAATAACGGATCCGTTATTCCAAACTTTAGCGACGCTTTCATAGTCGTAATCGAATTCACTTTTGTTTAAGATTTCAAAGCCTTCCGCAATGGATTGCATCATACCATATTCAATACCATTGTGAACCATTTTTAAAAAGTGTCCACTTCCGGTTTTTCCTGTGTAAAGATAACCATTTTCTACGGTAACGTCTTTAAAAAGTTGCTCAATTTCAGAGAACTTTTCTTTGTCTCCACCGATCATTGTACAAGCACCATTTCTTGCCCCGTCTGTTCCACCACTTGTGCCGCAATCAAAGAAATAAATTCCCTTTTCCTTTAAAGCATCACCTCGACGAAGTGTATCCTTGTAATTTGAATTACCGCCATCGATTAGCATATCTTCAGCTTCAAGTAATGGAACTAATTCATTGATAACTGATTCCGTGATATCACCAGCTGGAACCATCAACCATACTGTTCTAGGCTTCGGAAGACTTTTTACAAGGTCTTCTATGGAGTTTGAAAATGTAAAGTTATTATTGCTAACGCTTTCAGCAGTAGCTAAATTATTATCGTAACCAACGACTTCGTGGTCGTGGTCCATTAAGTTTAATGCTAAGTTTAGACCCATTTTTCCTAGGCCAACCATACCTATTCTCATGATGTCCTCCTCTTTATAGAAGAATATTTTTTCATTTGATTATCATTATATCAAATATTTTTCCGTTTACAATGTTTTTAAAAGAATTTTTTTCATATATAATAAAGCTATAGACAATAAGTATAAGGGGAAACTGCCAATGGTTAACGAGAAGCAACACGGTTTAGCAAGCATCCGAAGTAATTACGGTAAATTTAGTACGAAAGAAAAGAAAATTGCTGATTACATTTTACATAATCCCCAAAATATCATTCACCATACAATCAATCAGGTGTCAGATGACTTGGGAGTTGCGGAATCAACAGTGTTTCGATTTTGTCAGCGAATTGGCTTTAAAGGCTATCAAGCATTGAAAATTTCACTTGCCGCTGAGATTGTTACACCAATGAAAGATATTCATGAAAAAATTAACGAAGGGGATAGTATTGGGACCGTTTCTGAAAAAGTATTTCGGTCGAACATGAAAACAATCGAGGATACCTTGCACATTATAGATGCAAATGCAATTGAACAAGCGGTTGAGATGATATTAGGGGCTGAAAAAGTTGAATTTTATGGAAATGGTGGGTCGGCCCTTGTCGCATTAGATGCCTTCCATAAATTTATTCGCAGTGGTATTCAAGTAAATTCTAATCTTGATTCCCACATGCAGCTTATGTCTGCATCTCAATTAACAGATGAAGATGTTGCAGTATTGATTTCGCACTCTGGCTCTACAAAAGACATGCTGGACGTTTTGCAGGTTTTAAAAGAAAAAGGTGTTAAGACAATCGCCATAACAAATTTCGCGAAGTCACCTTTGACAAAGGAAGCAGATATTTCATTATATACGATCGCGGAAGAAACAGATTTCCGTTCAGAGGCACTATCATCAAGGATCGGACAACTAAGTATTATTGACGCATTGTATACAAATGTCATGATCGCTAGAAAAGAGAATGGGAAAGAGGCATTACAAAATATGCGGAAGGCTATTTCGTTGAAGCGTTTGTAAATAATGCGAACGCTTGCTCCTTTTGTTAGAGGTGGATGTTATAATGAGCAAAGATAATGTTCTTTTAGGGTCGGTCGGCTAATCCTTTTTTGAATAAGGGGGTGATGCCAATGAATATGTATGAAATGTTGATGGTGTTATTTAATTTTGGCACCTTATTGATTGCATTGCTAGTTTGGTCATGATAATGATCAATAAAGTGAAACTTCATTCAGTGGGGGGTACTGCCCGTTAAGGCGGGATAAAAAAAAGACCCAAAAACTTCTTAAATATACTAACTGTAGTCTATTTAAATCAAATATACCATTCCAATTTATTCTACACTCATGTATAATATATTTCGAGTATCGAAGGAAAGGGCGTCTTGCATGAGTACACAATCAAATACGCAACAAGCAACTAATCCAGATAAAATTTGGACGCGCGATTTTGTCCTTGTTTGTCTGGCTAATTTTTTTATATTTCTTGGGTTTCAAATGACATTGCCAACCCTTCCGCTTTTCGTAGAGGAATTGGGTGGAAGTGATCAATTAATCGGTATAATTGTAGGTATTTTTACGTTTTCTGCATTATTACTTAGACCATATGCGGGTCATTCTTTAGAATCAAAAGGTAGACAATTTGTTTATATGGTTGGGCTTGCGATTTTTGTAGTGTCTGTTGGGTCCTTTGCGTTCATTACAAGTATTGTCTTTTTATTTATCATGCGTGTGGTTCAAGGTGTTGGTTGGGGGTTTTCAACTACGGCAACTGGAACAATCGCAACGGACATCATCCCCCCTAAACGCCGTGGAGAGGGAATGGGCTATTTCGGTTTATCTGGTAATCTGGCACTAGCGTTTGGTCCCACACTGGGGTTAACACTTGTTGGTGTGATTTCCTTTACACAACTCTTTTTAATTTGTGGCGCACTAGGATTTGTGGCATTTCTGCTATCGACAAAAATTCGTTATAAAAAAGTGGAACAATCACCGAATAAAACGGTCTCCGTTAAATTCGATATTTTTGAAAAAACTGCTTTACAGCCAGCAGTATTGTTGTTTTTTATTACCGTAACGTTCGGTGGGATAGCTTCATTTCTTCCATTGTATGCAGCTGAAAAGGGTATCAATGGAATTGAACTATATTTCCTTGTATACGCGTTATTTTTGATGATTTCTAGAACGTTTGCCGGAAAGATTTATGATATGAAGGGTCATCAGTACGTATTTCTTCCAGGTACGGTTGCAATCTTTATCGCGATGATTTTGCTATCCTGGTTACCAAATATGTTTGTTATGCTTGTTGCTGCTGCGTTGTATGGACTTGGATTTGGTAGTGTACAGCCAGCATTACAAGCGTGGTCAGTTGATAAAGCGCCAGACAATCGAAAAGGGATGGCAAATGCAACGTTCTTTTCATTTTTTGATTTAGGTGTCGGTGTTGGAGCTATTGCGTTTGGCCAGCTAGCATTTATGTTTGATTACAGTGTGATTTACGCAACAGCAGCTGGATCTGTAATGGTATCGATTTTATTGTATTTGATCCTATTAGTAAAAGCTCGAAAAAGTGTACATGCATAAGAGAAGAAAAAGAGGCAGGGACAAAAGTAAAATAATCAATTCTAAATACGAACAATGTACAATTTAGCGGAGGAAATATACGTAGAACCCAGCGGGAGGAAAGGCATCGGTGATACCCCGAAGTGCGTTAGCACAAGGAGGCTCACCAGCCGCCCGCGGAAAGCGAAGTATATTTCCGAAGCAAGTTAGTTGCACCAACTATAATTTCATAGTTGTTCGGATTTTTCTTTGATAAAACACTTATGTCCCAACCTCTTTTTCAATTACACCTCTTTAGGCAACACAATCCGTTTATACATTTGCACCGTAACCCAATAATAAATACCATAGATTATGATGAAAATGCTGATTGGTATCCAAATTTTCGTATATGGTTCAATAATAATGAACGAAAACATTTGCATACCCACAATTACGTGGACGAGTCCGACCAATGCTGGGAATAAGAAAAGTAAGAATAATTCCCGGTAAATGGATTTAACCAGTAACGATTTTCTGACACCTATTTTTCGCAACATACTGTAACGGTGTGTGTCTGCGGCAGCGCTTGATAGCAGTTTGAACATTAATACACTTGCCATCATCATTAAAAATGCTACTCCCAGGAAGAATCCCATAAATATTGTTCCGCTTGCTACTGCTTTGAATGCTACATAATTGCTGTATTTAGTGCCTATATTTTCAACCGTTTCTTCTCGATACGTTTCGGCAAGCTTAAGCTGATTAGTATTGATTGTTTTCAGTTGTGGGAGATAATCTGTGAAATCGTCAACAGTTGCTAAAATAACTTGTTGTTCAGTAGCATCAATTTCTTGATATCCAGCAGACCCATAAACATAAACATCTTTTGCTCCGAATTGCTGATAGCTGGCATTGATTTCCATGCTAATTGCAGTAGTCCAAAATTCTGGTAAGCTAGCTATATTATCATTTTGACCTAACACATATTTATCTTTAGGTAAGGCCTGTGAAACACGAGTAGTTTCTGGTAATTCAAATGTCTCCTTAGAATACTTAATTAACGGTGGATTGTCTGTTAAATCCTTTTTAAGGAAATAAATCCCTTGATCATCTATCTTGTAATGATAAACATTTTTTTCTGTGACATTCATTTCTGCTAATGCCTCGGTATCTTCCTTACTTGGCTGGTGAATGATTACATCGTTAGCATGAAACGCTGATGCTTGCTTTTCGATATTATGATAGAAAGATATTCCTGCTGTCATTGCACCTAGTCCTAATGCAACTAGCATCGCGACTGTTCCAAGTACCTTCGTTAAATTCAGCATTCGAAAACGTAATTGACCAAGTGTGAATGAGTTAATCCCTTTTTCATTAAGGGTACGGTTTTGCTTTAGCTTTTTCACAAAATAAGGAAGGAACGCGATAAATATTAAATACGTTCCGATAATAATTGTTACAGCAGCTAAAATTACTCCAGCCTGCATTAATTTGGCTATGTTAATCATGGCATAATATCCAATTCCAATTAATATGATGGCAAACAGAACACCAAAAAACGTTTTGCTGCCTTTTGTTTTTACGAAATCCTGTTTTTGTTCAGCATGAAGTAAGGAAAGTACGCTTTTTCGGCTGATTTTCCAAGCATTTACAATGGAAGTCAATAAAAATAAAATGACATAAAATATCACCGTTGTAATAATGGAAGAAAGGTAGAAAGCCTGGAATCCTTCTCCATTAAAATCCAATTGCCACATGAAAAGCTCGGCAATGCCTTTCGCTAATCCGAACCCAACAATGAGACCAACTAGCAACGAAATAAGGCCAATAAAAAAGGTTTCAAAGAACATGAGCTGTGTGATTTTATGCTTTTTAGCACCTAGGGTCATGTACATACCCATTTCCTTTTGCCGTAATGTAAGCATAAACGAGGTTGCATAAAATATATAAAATATTGTAATGGCTCCTAAGATAAACGTTCCGACATGAAAGACGAATACAATTGAGCTAATCATCCCATTTGCTTCAATAAAAGTTTTATTTTGTGCGAGTGTTTCAAACATATAGAAAATTGCTATGGAAATCGTTAGACCGAACAATAGAACGAGATAATCTTTAAATCGTTTACGCATGCTTGAAAAAGATAATTTTAATAACATATGAATTCCTCCTTTCTACTCTGCAAAATCTGCCAATACATCAAGAATTTGATGGTGGAATTCGCTTCTTGAACCATTACGATGAATTTCTTTATATAAGGCACCATCATGGATAAACAAAATACGTTCACAATAGCTTGCACTTAGTGGATCATGTGTCACCATCATAATAGATACATCATGATTTTCGTTTAAATGTACCATTGCTTCCATCAAACTTTTTGCACTCTTGGAATCAAGCGCACCGGTCGGTTCATCTGCTAAAATAATTGCTGGTTCATGAACCAATGCTCTAGCTGCAGCGGCACGTTGTTTTTGTCCACCTGAAACGGTAACAGGATATTTTTCTAAAATAGTTTCGATTCCAAGTTTCTTTGCTACTTCAACAACACTTGGTTTAATTTTTCGTGATGGAACCCCTTGTAATGATAACGGTAAGGCGATATTTTCATAGATTGTTAGGTTCTCCAGCAAGTTAAAGTCCTGAAATATAAAGCCTAGTTGCTCAGAACGAAAGTCGGCTAATTGTCTTTGTTTCATTGACGTAATGTTTGTACCCGCAATTTCGATTGTTCCATCTGTTGGTTTGTCCAATGTCGATATCACATTTAATAGTGTGGTTTTACCGGCTCCAGACGGCCCCATAATCCCAACAAATTCACCAGCTTTAATATCAAAAGTAACGCCATTTAGTGCGTGGTATTGGTTTTCAGATCGTTTTCCAAATACTTTATGAATGTCTTTAACATTTACGACAGTTTGATTCATCATGAATACCTCCAATTTCTAATCTATTGCTAGTGTACCCTCTTCAGCATCAATCTAGTATTTGTTTACCTTTCAGTATCCTTACAGTTTTGTAAGGTTAGAAAAAGCGTTATTATTCATGATAACTAGTATATTTTACAGTGTATTTTCCAATCCTATTAAAATGAAGGTTGTTTTCTGCTATGGAGACCGCAGTTGATATTTATTTTGCTTTTCTCGCAGGAGATTACGTATATTGTCAACTAATCACAGCATAATCAATACATGATAAAATAGTTGAATACAACAATTACTTAGCATACAGCCTAAAGGAATATAGTTTAAAAAGATGCTAGACTCGTTTAAAATAGAAGAAATAGAGAAGATAGAAGGTAGGGTTTAAGTATTTTGAAAAGCATTCGTGATGCAAATCTAAAAAAATTGTTTCCATCTATCGTATATAAACGTGGGTTAGACTATTACAAGGATGGTCGAGTTAGCGATCTCCTATATGATATAAATTACAATGTTTGGACGGCTACTGTTCATGGTTCGGAAAGTTATTTTGTAGAAATTAATATGAAGGATTTATCAAAAGGGACCATTGATGCATATTGTGATTGTCCTGCTTTTGACACGTATCGTTCGTGTAAGCATATTGTTGCTACACTAATTGGAATTGCGAGAAAGGAACAAGAAGATTATCCGATTGATACCGCCTTTGACTATCAAACTACGAAACGATTAATTGATTCCATGACAGCTATTGGGCAGCACCAGGATACAACCGAAATTTTACCGCAAAAAATACCAATGCATGTTGAATATTATTGCAAATGGTCATATGATCGGAAATTATTAATTGAGTTGAAAACCGGTGAAAAAAGATGTTTTGTTGTAAAGGATGCACATTCTTTTTTAAAGGATGTACTAACAGGACAAGAGCATTACTTTACGAAAACCTTCACTTATAGTCCGGATAATCATTATTTTTTAAAGCAGGATATTGATGTTTTTGAACTGTTATATTCCATTCTTCAAAATGAGCAGATATACCATGATCAGATTTTAACTCATTTTCGAGGCCAATTTTCCGAAGATCGAGCAATTGTCATTCCGCCACTACTAGTTAAAACGTTGTTAGAGAAGTTAGTCTCACGTGATTTTACGGTAGAATCGGAAGGGAAAAGCTTTAATAAGGTTGACATTGTCGATGACAGCTTGCCATACCAATTTGCCTTAACGAAAAATGAGAAGAATGAACTTGTTTTAACAAATGAAATGATTTCGATGGTTTATTTCCAATCCTATCGCATGTTATTTTCGTTAGGCACATTCTATTTTCCAACAAAGGAACAAATTCCGATTATCGAACAAATTAGTCAACTAGGGATGGAAAGTAAGCAATTGCCTATCTCAGATAAACAAGCAGATGTGTTCATTTCAGAAGTGCTTCCTTCCTTAAAAAAAGTCGGCGATGTACAAATATCAGAGAAAGTGGCAGCTGAAATTATTCAAGTATCTTTGCAGGCAAAACTTTATCTTGATGTCAAAGCTGATTGGATTGTTGGTAGATTAGAGTATCATTATGGTGATTACCAGATTGATCCATTTAACGGAAGGGAAAAGGATGATGTCATCATTATTCGTGATGTTGCCAAAGAGCAGCAAATAATGCGGTTAATTGAGCATGCAAATTTTCATTATAATGGGAAGGATTTATATATCGAAGCGGATGAGGATGAGCTATATGAGTTTTTAAATGATACGTTACCGCTATTGGATTCCTATGTTGAGTTATTTCTAACATCAGAAATTCGCAGCTTTATTGTAGAAAATGAACCGATTCCGTCAACAAGCGTACGATTAGAGTCATCGTCTAATTTGTTAGAAATTGGCTTTAATATCGATGGTATTGCTGATTCAGAAATCAATCAGGTGCTTAACGCGGTTATGGAAAGGAAGCGGTATTACCGATTGCAAAGTGGTGCGCTTCTTTCATTAGAAGGTGAAGAGTTTACTTCCATCAAGCAATTTTTCCATGACTTAGATATTGCGAAATCTGACATGAATGATGGAAATGTACAAATGCCAGTTTATCGTGGAGCGCAAATCGATGAGTTAATAGATACGAAGAAAGAATACGATCCTTCGTTTCGAAAGCTTCTACATCAATTAAAATCGCCAGAGGAACAGGTCTATCCATTACCAGATGGGCTAAACGCAACACTAAGGAATTATCAAAAGACCGGGTACCAATGGTTTAAGTCATTGAGTGCTTATCATTTAGGTGGTATTTTGGCTGATGACATGGGACTAGGGAAAACGTTACAGTCCATTGCCTACATGCTTTCTGAACAAAATGATAAACCGCACTTAATCGTTGCACCATCATCAGTTTTATATAATTGGAAAAATGAATGTGAAAAATTTGCGCCAAATTTACAGGTGGCAATTCTAACGGGAACACCATTAGAAAGGCAGGAGAAAATTCGAGAATTGACAGATATGGATGTTTGGATCACATCATATGCGACATTACGACAGGATATTGAACTATATGATGGTTTGGTGTTTCATACATTGATCTTAGATGAGGCGCAGTATATTAAAAACTATGCAACGAAAACTTCTCGAGCGATACGTGAGATCAAAGCCGAAAAGCGGTTTGCATTAAGTGGGACACCTATTGAAAATTCGATTGATGAATTATGGGCAATTTTTCAGGTGATTTTGCCTGGACTTATGCCTGATCAACGAAATTTTAGGCAATTAGCACATGAAAAAATAGCGGCATTGACAAAGCCTTTTATTTTACGCCGTATCAAACAGGATGTATTAAAAGAGCTTCCGGATAAGATTGAATCCGTTCACGTATCTGAATTAACAAAATCGCAAAAGGAATTGTATGTAGGATATTTACGTGAATTACAGCAGGAAGCGGCGCAATCGATGAAGGATAGTGAGTTTAATAAAAACAGGATGAAGATTTTGGCCGGCTTGACAAGGCTGCGGCAAATTTGTTGTCATCCGTCATTGTTCATTGAGAATTATGAGGGTAAGTCTGGCAAATTAGAACAGCTATTAGAAACTGTTCGTAATGCTGTTGAAAGTGGTAAACGAATGTTGATCTTTTCTCAATTTACAAGCATGCACGAGATTATAATTAGCAAACTTGAGGAAGAGGGTATTGATTATTTCTATTTAAATGGTTCAACACCTTCACAGGAACGTGTGCAAATGAGTGAACGATTTAACAATGGTGAGAAAAGTGTATTCCTTATTTCACTTAGAGCAGGTGGTACAGGACTTAATTTAACAGGAGCAGACACGGTTATTTTATATGACTTATGGTGGAATCCGGCAGTTGAAGATCAAGCAACGGGAAGGGCACACCGTTTCGGCCAAAAGAATGTAGTTCAAGTTATTCGGCTCGTCACAGAGGGGACAATTGAAGAGAAAATTTATGAACTTCAACAACGAAAACGAGAATTGATTGATCAAGTCATCCAGCCGGGAGAGACGATGCTGTCAAGTTTAACGGAGGAAGACGTGAGGGAATTGTTAAGTTTGTGATCTACCCTAATTTTGATTGCGATTTAAGTGTAACAGGTATAGAATTAGTATGTAATATAAAATATATTCTGTACTTTCAGAAAGGGGTAGTTCACAGTGAAGAAAGTTTTTAAAGGCTTCAGCAAGTTTATCGTTGCGAACGTAGCAGTCATACTTGCAATTTTACTCCTACCAGTATTTTTAGTAACAGACGATGTTTCTATTTTTGAAAGTATCATGAATTTTTTATTTGATAATAGGAGTTAACATAAGAATATCCCTGATCTAGGGGTATTTTTTGTTGGGGTTATAAGGGGAAAATTAAAAACAGCTTAGATGAAGAAATCCATTGACTTCTCGATGCCTTCATCTAAACTTCTTGCTTCTGCCTATTACGTTCATACTGATATTTGGAATAACTTCCTCGGACGTCCTTTTTGATAAGGCTTTTCCTCACCTACAACCTTAATGACATCACCTGATAGTAGCTTATAAACGGTTCGTTCTGCACTGCGCTTGGTAACACGATAATAATTAGCGATATCATTCGCTGAAAATGGTTCATTGTTACGAAGCTTAATAAAATCGATAAAGTTATACGATAATTCATTGTTTAAATTAGCTTTATGAATAAGTGCGTGGTACAGTTGTGACGTATCAAAGTGTTTCTCTACCCCAAGTGGTCCAATTGTTTCTTGGCGCTCGTTCACAATATAGCAGTTACCACTTTCGGTTCGATTACATGCCTCAAGTGCCAGTTTCGCATTATCTTCTGCTTGTTTTGCTGTTAAGCCTAAACCGAATCCAATATCAACAGAGATATGTAAGGAACGCTCGATTTCCTGTAAAAGTGGAAAATCCCGGTAATGATTTGTAATATGGTTTAAAATACCACGTGTACCAAACAAAACGAACTGGTTATCACCACTAGTTAGAACGGATGAATAGGTTTTATGACCGAATTTAAGTAAAATTTGGTGTAATTTAAGTAACAGCTCCTGTGAAGCAAGTTCACCCTTACTTGAAATGATGGAATCAAAATGCTTAATTTTTACAAAACCAGAAACAATTTGTGCACTCTTACTGTGGTTTAATTTAGCGATTGCCTTAGCCCGTTCAATAGCCCGTTCAATATTAATTTGGGGAATTTGCATACAACTCGTTGGGATGCCATTTTCCTTTAAACGTAGTTCAACCTCTTCAATGGAAGTCAGTACATAGTCAATTTTACCTTTGTCCCAAAGGCTTTGATGGTGTTCTACAATACGATCAATATCTAAAAACACATCATCTCCATAACTATATGTATAGATTGTATGGTTTTGCATATCCAGTTCATTTATTACTTTGTCTACATGAGCACTTTCTAGGACATCAATTGAAATACGATCCAAAGCCTGGTTGTGCTTGTTTTTTAATCGATAAAAAGAAGTCAGTATCATATACTCATCAAATGCAATTTGTACTGCTGGCAGACGCTTCTTATCAATTTTTTCTTTAGCATATAAATATGGAAGTGCACCAGCAAACAAATAAATGTCACACATAAAAGCTGTTTCCATAAGCTCTATTGTTTCCTTTGTTTTTGTATAAATAAATGGAACAAGTTCTATATCATCTTGGTCTTCCACATAATGATTCACTCGGCTAATTAATTCCTTTCTGCCGAATATAGCAATCTTGATTTTCACCATAAAACCTCCTAAATAAATTAATGTCAGTACTTTATGTATTCGATTAAATATTTACCGATTTCAGAAATATATTTTTTGCCATGAGCATTATTTTCAAAGCCTTCAGTTAAAATGACAGCGTAAACAGTTTGTTCTTTATAATTTAATAGTGCTACATCATGCTCAATTCCCGGAAGTTCCCCTGTTTTATGAAAAATGTCTATATTATCATCATCAAGCAAATAGTACGGTAGCTTATCCTTGAATTGTTGATGGGAGAGTATATCCAATATTTGCATTCTACTATTCTCACTAATTATCACGTTTGGCTTGGCTATTAATTCAAGGTAATGGACCATATCAACTGCACTTGTGTAATTTTCAATCCCATTCATTTGTGCCTTTTGATCCATAAATTTTCTTCCAATATAGGTTTCCATACATTTGAGTCTAGTCGATAGAGTATTAACGTTTTGACTGCCAATTTTATCGAGTATTATATTCGCTGCAGTATTGTCTGAAACGATAATCATTAATTCTAATAAATTTTTATAACTATATATATTTAAATTGGTTAAATAGCTGATGATACCTGCGCCACCAACCCTCATTGTATTCTCTATATAGACCAAAGCATCGGGGTTTAAGGTCTTGTTTTCTATTTGTCGGAAAGCTTCGATAAGCATAGGAAACTTGATAACACTGGCCGCTTTTCTTGGTTCATGTGCATTAATAGTAATATTGCCGTCTGCCGTTCGGATGAAAATAGAAAAATGATCCATTACTTTGTTCACAAGACTATGGATAGTAGATTCTAATTGGTTGAAATTCATGATTTTTCCGCCCTTTAATGAAAGTGATAGTGATCCAATTATATTTGGAAAAAATCCCCCTTTATATTTCTATCTATATATATTTTTAGTGTATTGGCTGTATACTAGAAGACTGTTGCTTTTTCACATACTGAATCTTATCCAATAGTTGATATAAAATGCGGCGTAAGTGCCGTGTTGATTTCATATTTTTTGTATTTTTCTGCCCCGCAGCCCTTATACACTCCGCTTTCCAGGGTGGCTGGAGAGCCTCCTCGTGCTACGCACTCCGGGGTCTCATCGATGCCTCTCATCCCCCAGGGGTCTACGTGTATACGGGCTGCTTGTCGGAGGACATATTCCTTTCTATTTCTCATAGATGAAATAAAAATACATAGCAGACCCTCAGTGGAGGAAATACATGTAGATTCCTGCGGGAAAGCGAAGACGATGAGACCCCGCAGTGAGTAGGTTTCTCACGGCTCATCGTGAGCCCGCGGAAAGCGAAATGTATTTCCGGAATGGCAGTCTAACCATCAGTTCAACCTACGTCGCAATTTCTATAAATAGCAACAAACTATGCGAAAGGAGCTAATTATTTAATAGTATATTCAGACTTTTTTTAATTACCGATACATATAACGACGCTGTTCGTTAATCTCTATCATAATACGGAATTTTCTTAATATTGTCAAGAAGGAAAGTGAGGAAAGTTTTAAAAAATTTCAGTTTTTAAGTATTTTAAACTAGACTATTGTAAATTGATGTAAATCTTATGATATGCTTGGGTTAATAATGACCGTGATGGAGGGATATTCATGAAAAAATTAACGGAACAATTGCGGGTAAGAATTCCTATTATTCAGGCTGGGATGGCTGGGGGAATTACAACACCCGAATTGGTTGCTGCCGTCGCTAATTCAGGAGCATTAGGTACAATTGGTGCAGGTTATATGAGTGCATCCGCATTAAAGGAAGAAATTCAGCAAACTAGAAAATTAACGGAAAAACCATTTGCAGTTAATTTATTTGCGACAAACCTGGAAGCGTTCTCTAAGGATATTACTGACATGCAGCGACTGTTAAATAGATTCAGAAATGAACTAGACATTGATGTTATTCAGGATTCTGTTAAAGTGATAGATTATTTGCAGGAGAAAGTATCTGTCATACTGGATGAGAAGATTCCGATTGTCAGCACAGCATTTGGTGTGTTATCAACGGTATTAATTGAGCGACTCAAAAAGAATGGAGTTACACTGATTGGAATGGCAACTAATTTAGATGAAGCATGTCAGCTCGTTGATGCTGGATACGATATCATTGTAGCGCAAGGGTCTGAAGCTGGTGGACATAGGGGAACGTTTGATGTGGTTACGTATAAAGAAGGATGTAACATTGGGTTATTCTCACTTGTTCGAGATTTTTTAGATAATGTTTCTGTTCCAGTGGTTGCTGCTGGTGGTATTACTTCGCAGGAACAGGTTGAGGTACTTCTGTCTATGGGAGTAGGTGTCCAAGTAGGTACTCGATTTTTAGTGGCGAAAGAAGCAGGAACAAATGATGCTTATCGTCGTGCGTTAATGAAAGCTGGTGCAGAGGATACGGTAATTACGAAGGTGTTTTCGGGAAGACCTGCCCGGGCAATTTTTAATAGGTTTATAGATGAAGTTGAAACTAGTCGAGTTGATCCACTGCCATTTCCGGTGCAAAATCAATTGACAAAAGATATTCGTAGTGCCGGAAAAAAATTCGAAATGGCAGACTTTCAATCATTGTGGGCTGGTCAAGGTATAGGAGGGATTACAAAGGAAGAAACAGCTGTAGAGATTGTCCGAGGATTGATGGATGGAAGTAAACATAAATCTGAATGAGAAGTTGAAATATCAAGTAGAGAGCTAAAATATATTCCTGAGAAAACAGAAAGATAGCTGCGAGGAGTTAGTCCATATATAAAGACCAACCATAATTACTGGCTGGTCTTCATTCATATCACTTATTCTTGCATATTATAATGTGCCTTAACTTGCTCACGTAATTCCCGCTTTAAAAACTTTCCTACCGATGTCTTCGGAATTTCATCGAAGAACAGTATATCATCAGGTAGCCACCATTTGGCGAATTGAGGTCTTATAAATTCTAGTAAATCTTCTTTTCTTACGGTATCTTTAATTCCTTCATGCAATACAACACATGCGATAGGGCGTTCTTGCCATTCTGGATCTGGAATTGCAACAACACTTGCTTCAAAAACAGATTCATGAGCCATGATGGCGTTTTCGATATCAACCGAGGAAATCCATTCACCGCCACTTTTAATCAAATCTTTCGTTCGGTCGACGATTTTAATAGTACCTTCCGCGTCAACGGTTACTACATCTCCTGTATGGAACCAGCCATCAACAAAGGCATTTTCAGTTCGTTCATCTTTGTAATACTCACTGGCTATCCATGGACCACGTAGCAATAGTTCTCCCATTTCCGTACCATCCCAAGCGATTTCTCCATCATTCCCGAGGACTTTCATTTCAAGACCTGGAACTAGGATACCTTGTCTTGCTCGTTCTTCCAATTTTTCATCAATGCTTAAATCCTGTTGGTAACTTTTTAAGCGGGAAATTGTTGCTAGTGGTGTTGTTTCTGTAGCACCGTATGCATGATAAAATGGAATGTTGTATTTCTCTTCAAAAGCTTTAATCAGTCCTTTTGGTGCGGCTGACCCACCGCAAAGTACTGCTCGTAAACTTGATGTATCATAACTTCCCTGTTCCAGTTCTCGTAGTAAGCCTAACCAGATCGTTGGTACACCAGCAGTGATTGTTACCTTGAACTTTTCAATAAATTCAGCAAGCCGTTTTGGGGTGAAACGTGGACCGGGCATGACTTGTGTTGAACCGAACCATGTACAGGCAAATGGAGTTCCCCATGCATTTACATGGAATTGAGGAACAACAGCCATGGATACATCTGATTCGGAAATAGCTGCCGAATCGGCTAAGCCGAGTGCAAGACTGTGTAATACGATCCCGCGATGTGAATAGACAACACCTTTTGGCTTCCCTGTTGTAGCTGATGTATAACACATACCAGCTGGATCGTTCTCATCAATATCAGTAGCGAATGAATAGGCTGGGTCACCAGTTTGTATTAATTCTTCGTATGAATAAAGCGGTTTAAGGTTAGATTCTGGGAGTTCAGGCTTGTCAGTCATTACAACAAATGCTTCAACTGTTGTTAACTTATCTTGTACTGCTTCCACAAGAGGTATAATATCTTCATCGATGAAAAGAATTTTGTCTTCAGCGTGATTAATAATGTAAATGATGTGTTCAGGAGATAGGCGAATGTTGATTGTGTGTAGAACTGCTCCAATTCCAGGTGCGGCGAAATAGACTTCTAGATGGCGATGATGATTCCAAGCAAGTGTGCCGATACGGTCTCCACTATTCGCACCCAGTTCATCTAATACACTCATTAATCTTCGGGTGCGCTGACCAATATCAGCGTATGTAAGTCTGTGGAGTTTGTCATGCGTCTGTGAGATGACTTCTTTTTTCGTAAAGAATTTTTCTGCATGCTGTAACATGGAACCTACTGTTAACGGAACTTGCATCATAATAAACATCTCCTTTTAATTGGACTAGTTTTCATAATACCATATAATTGGGATTATTTTAAAAATTAATAGAACTATAGTCGGGTTGCCACAAAAAATTAATAGGATAATGGTATGCTATTTAAATTATATGAAAGGCATTCTTAAAGAAGACATGATAAAATGAAAGAATATGTAAGTGACGGAAGGATTGTCTTGGAATGAAGAAAATGCAACAGGATTTTACCCAAGGAAATATTCTAAAGCATTTAATTGCTTTTTCGGGACCTATTATGTTAACAAATCTATTACAGACTTCGTATCAATTTGCAGATAGTTTGTGGGTTGGTAATTTGCTTGGAGCAAATGCACTTGGCTCTGTTGCTGTATCGAGTACAATTATATTCACGATATTGTCATTTGTAATTGGATTGAACAATGCCGCTTTGACGATTTTGTCTCAGCAAAAAGGTAGGGACGATGAGGACGGATTAAAACGATACTTGAATGGGTTTGTTGTAATTTTAACCAGTATCTCAGTAGTATTAGGGATCATTGGGTTTATTTTTGCTGAGCCATTATTGCGTTTATTAGGTACACCGGGGAGTATGATGGCTGTTGCAAAATCGTACTTGCAGATAAACTTTTTAGGGATACTCTTTTTGTTTGGTTATAACTTCATCAGTACAGTGCTTCGTGCATTAGGTGATAGTAAAACGCCTTTAAGGTTTGTTATGATTGCAGTGATTCTAAATATCGTGCTTGATCCATTGTATATTAGTGGATTTGATTTAGGCGTTGATGGTGCGGCATATGCAACCGTTACTGCACAAGGATCGGCTTTTCTTTATGGGGTTTTCTTTATTTTGTATAAGAGACTTGCACCGTTTAGCATTCCTAAGCTTCCTAGTAAACAAGAAGTAAGTTTGATTTTAAACCTTGGTATTCCATCAGGGTTGCAAATGGCGGTTATTTCTGCTGGAGTCGCGGCTATTATGAGTGTAGTTACCTCATTTGGTGGCAATGTTGTTGCTGGTTTTAGCGCCGCCCAGCGTTTAGATAGTTTACTAATGTTACCTGCACATGCACTCGGTACCGCGGTTAGTAGTATGGCTGGACAAAATATTGGCGTTAGGAACTGGTCTCGCGTAAAGGAAATTGCAAAGTATGGGATTATATATAATTTTTCTGTCATGCTTATTGTAGTCATTTTGGTAGTCTTTTTTGCAGAATTTGGTGTACGGCTATTTATTCAGGACGAGGAAGCTGTCGCGTTCGGTACGAAATATTTACAAATTATCGGGTTATGTTATCCGTTTTTAGGTATTAATTTTATCCTAAATGGAATTGTCCGGGCTTCAGGTGCAATGTATCAAGTACTTGCATTAAATATTATTTCTTTATGGATACTTCGCTATCCGCTAACAGCTATTTTTTCAGACTGGTTTGGTGAAACAGGAATTGCGATTGGAATGGGAGCAAGCTTTGTGATTAGTAGTTTGTGTGCTTTTATGTATTATCGTTATGGAAAATGGCGTGAGAAGGAATTGTTTGCAAAACGAAATGGGAATAATTAGTTAAAGTGTACTTTTAATGAAAGGCCGAGAGAGATGAAGCGTAAAACAAAACGGGCAATCAAACAAACGATGATAATTATAGTAGTTCTATGTAGTGCCCTTATTATTCTATCAATCTTATCTTTTGAAAAAAATAAACATCCATATCAAATTGAACGTTCGCTTATAAGTGATCAGGTACTTGCATACGAACCGCTTGTTGATAAATATGCACGTCTCTATCACGTGACAGAATATGAAGATGTCATGCTTGCGATGATGATGCAGGAGTCTGGTGGGCGAGGGAATGATCCAATGCAATCATCAGAGAGCTATTGCGGTCATGTTGGATGTATTGAAGATCCAGAGCTTTCCATAAAGCAAGGTGTCTATTATTTTTCCAAAACGATTGAAGCGGCAGACGGTGATATTGAATTGGCCATTCAATCGTATAATTTTGGCAGAGGTTTTATTGATTATGTTAAAGGAAAATCGGGTAATTATACACAAGAGGCAGCAATTGACTTTTCGCAAAAAATGTATGAATCTGCCCCTGACAAGTCAATTTATTCATGTTTACGTGAAGAGGCAAAGAAATATAATGCCTGTTATGGCGATATTTATTATGTTCGAGACGTGATGGAGTATAAAGAGGAGTTGTCTGAACATAAGCGCTGAAACCTGTATTAAATTAGATGGAATGGTATGATGAAAAAAGAACATGTTAATAAAAGGAGGAAACAATATGGTAAAAGCAATACATACGGAGAATGCCCCAGCAGCAATTGGTCCATATTCACAAGCAATTCGAGCTGGAGACTTTGTTTATGTTTCTGGACAAATTGGAATTAATCCTAGTACAGGTGAAGTTGAGCAAGGAATTGAGAAGCAAACTAAACAAGTACTAAATAATCTTACAGCAATTTTAACAGAAGCAGGAACTGATTTTTCCCAAGTCGTAAAATTCACGATTTATTTGAAATCAATGGATGATTTTGCAACGATTAATGAGATATATGGCAGTTATTTACAAGAGCCATATCCTGCTCGGGCAACTGTTGAAGTAAGTCGTTTACCTAAAAATGTACTTGTGGAAATGGATGTAATTGTATACACGAAGTAGTTTAGCAAAACGAATCATCAGGAGGGACTTTTAATGGATAATTTCACATACTACAACCCAACGAAATTGATTTTTGGAAAAGGACAACTGGATGTGCTTCCAAACGAGGTGGCGCAGTATGGCAAGAAAGTATTGCTTGTATATGGCGGCGGAAGCATTAAGCGCAATGGAATTTATAATAACGTTTTGAATAAGTTAGACGAAATGGATGCAGAAGTATTTGAACTATCTGGTGTTGAACCAAATCCACGTGTTTCTACAGTAAGAAAAGGTGTAGAAATTTGTAAACGTGAAGGTGTAGAGTTTATTCTAGCAATTGGTGGAGGTAGTACAATCGATTGTACGAAAGCCATTTCTGTCGGAGCAAAAACAGATACAGATATTTGGGACATTGTTACGAAAAAAGAACATGCAAAAGATGCACTACCATTTGGAACAGTACTAACACTTGCAGCTACAGGATCAGAAATGAATGCAGGATCTGTTATTACTAATTGGGAATTGAATGAAAAACATGGATGGGGATCACCGTTCACATTTCCGAAATTCTCGATTTTAGATCCTACACATACTTTCTCAGTACCACGAGATCAAACGATTTATGGCATGGTTGACATGATGTCTCACGTTTTAGAGCATTATTTCCACCAAACAACCAACACCCCTGTCCAGGATCGTTTTTGCGAATCAATATTGCGTACAGTAATGGAAACAGCACCGAAGCTCTTGGATGATCCAGAAAATTATGAGTATCGTGAGACGGTTATGTTGAGCGGAACATTAGCATTAAATGGCATGTTAAACATGGGCTATCAAGGTGACTGGGCTACACATAATCTAGAGCATGCGGTGTCTGCAGTGCATGACATTCCACACGGTGGAGGTTTAGCGATACTGTTCCCGTACTGGATGATGCACGTATTAGATGCAAATGTTGAACGCTTTAAACAATTCGCTGTTCGTGTATTCGATATTAATGCTTCCGGTAAGGACGACCGTGACGTGGCTATCGAAGGAATTCAAGCATTACGTAATTTCTGGTCAGAGATTGGAGCACCATCACAACTTGCCGATTATTCTATTGATGAAAGTTCCGTTGAGGTTATGGCTGATAAAACCGTTGTAGCGCGTCCAGAATATGGAAACTTTAAAAAACTGACAAGAGAAGATTCAGTAGAGATTTTTAAAGCAAGTTTGTAAACGGATTAGATGTTGATTTTGATGGTGGGCAGGTAGGCTAGCCTAAAAAATGGAAATACGATCCACTTTGAGTGAATTACAATCCGATTTCGTAAAATACGATCTAAATAAAACAAAATACAAGCTAAAATCACCCAAATACGATCCAAACAAAGAAGAACTAGCTGTTATTGATAAACAGCTAGTTCTTCTTTTATGGCAACTCTTATTTTATCTAAACATTCCTCAGGAGTTTTTCCATGGATGCGTCTGCCGTTCACGAGTGCGTATGGTTTAAGTGCACATAACCCACAAAAGGATAGGCATTCATTCATCATGACTGCAACTTCCGGGAATTCTTTCTCGATAATACCTTCTATATCTAATGTAGTGATTGCATTACCGTCACAAACATCCACAATGACAATACCCATTGCTATCACTTTCTTTCTAATTTTAAAGTTGACTGTGTTAGTTGTAGCATATCCAATATTGTAAATCAATATTTTTGTTTACTAAGATGATTTTTTTTCGACAAAACTCATGGATACCCATTGCTTCCCTTTCCATCGTCGTAACATAAGAATGCCACGTAACCACTCATCTGCAATAAAAGCTATCCAGATCCCAGTGAGTCCAAGATTCAAATGAATTCCGAAAAACCAAGCGAATGTCACACTAATGCCCCACATCGAAGCAATGCCGATATATACCGGAAACTTTACATCCCCAGCAGCACGTAAAGAATTAATAACAACTAAATTAAATGCACGACCGGGTTCTAAAATAACAGTTAGCAAAAGTAAAAACGAACCTGTTTCAACAATAGTACTATTATCCGTGAAAATTCCTAATAACGGTTCTGCAAATACATAAACAAGGCTTGCCATAAAAAGTGAAATGAAGATAGAAATTTGAAGACTTTTAATTCCACGGTTATAAGCATCGTCTATTTTACCTGCACCAATCATGTGACCGATTAAAATTTGCGTACCTTGACCTATTGCAACGGCGAACAGAAATATAAACATCATGATATTCTGTACATAAACTTTTGTTGTAATTGCAACCGTTCCTAATTGTGCCACAAAATAGGTGATTGCCATTTGACTCGCATTATACGAAAGCTGTTCTCCTGCTGAAGGAATGCCAATTTGAAGCAGTCCTTTAACATGGTTTTTCTGGTAACGGAAAAAATTTTTGAAATCCAATTCCCCTTTACTTCTCTTTACAAGTAAAAATAAAAGGACGACAAATCCTATAAAACGGCTAATTGCAGTAGAGAATGCTACTCCTGCAACGCCAAAAACAGGAAAGCCAAATGGTCCAAAGATAACAAAATAGTTTCCGATGACGTTAAGAATATTCATACCAATTGTTACTGCCATCGTATCTTTTGTATGACCATAGCTGCGTAAAATTGCACCAGCAGTCATGATTAAAGCTTGAACAAAAATAAGTCCACCAACTATTTGCATATAGACCGTTGCTTCGCTCATAATATTATTTGGCAAATCCATTAGTTGTAAGATCCATTTTGCACAACTGAATAGAACTACACTTAATAATAAGGAAAACCATAAATTTAAACTGATCGATAGTACTGAAATCTCGCCAGCTTTTTTATTTTCCTTTGCCCCTAAATTTTGTGCAACTAGGATCGCGGCACCTTGCGCAACAAAACCAAACATTACAATAACTACAGATAAAATTTGGTTAGAGACGCCGACTGCGGCAACGGCTTTATCCGAATATTGACTGAGCATTAACGTATCAGCATTTCCCATTAACATATGTAACATAATTTCAATAAATATTGGCCATGTTAAAGCAAATAATGTTAAATTCTTTGTTTTATTATCATTCACAAATTAATCCTTCTTTCATTCTAATAGAATTATAGTCTATCGTGTTTTGTAGGGTTAGCCTTTGGTGTTACTTATCATTCACAGAAAACTTCGGCGGGAGGGCCAAAACATCAGCGGGAGAGCTGAAACATCGGCAGGAGAGCTGAAACATCAGCGGGAGAGCCAAAACATCAGCCGGAGAGCCGAAACATCAGCCGGAGAGCCGAAACATCAGCCGGAGAGCCGAAACATCGGCAGGAGTGCTGAAACATCAGCGGGAGAGCCAAAACATCAGCCGGAGAGCCGAAACATCGGCGGGAGAGCCAAAACATCAGCGGGCTGAAACATCAGCGGGAGAGCCAAAACATCAGCCGGAGAGCCGAAACATCGGCGGGAGAGCCAAAACATCAGCGGGAGAGCTGAAACATCGGCAGGAGAGCCAAAACATCGGCAGGAGAGCTGAAACATCGGCGGGAGAGCCAAAACATCAGCGGGAGAGCTGAAACATCTCCTCCAGTCACACCACCAAACTCAAAAATGGACAGCTAACCTGGATAGCTGTCCATTTACTTTTAACTTCGATATGAAGAAAGTCTATGCGTATGTTTTCCTTCATATTCATATTTATACCACGCAACTAACATGATAATTCCGCTTAAAATAAGCAATCCACTTGTAACGAAAAATACTGCCGAGAATCCGAAGAAACCTGCTAGCATTCCCCCGAGCGCTGGTCCGATAATATTTCCTGCAAAGCGAAGTGATGTATTATAACCGAGCACCTCACCTTGAACAGAAAGTGGTGCTTCTTGACGGATATAAGCGATTCGGACTGGAATAATTCCACCGATAGATATTCCGAGTAAGAAACGTAAAATAACTAACTGCCAAATGTTTGTGACAAATGCTGCCGGGAAGTAAACGATCCCTGCCATAAATAAGAGGACGATGACTATTTTAATATAGCCAATTTTATCCCCCAGCCGGCCCCATCTACGTGCCATCATTAAATTACCGAGACCAGCTGCAGAGAATGCCATTCCAGAAAACAGCGCAATGTTCGCTGTTCCGTGCAGGTCGCTGACATACAATGAAAGAATTGGTTGAACACTAAAATGTGCGACCTGTACAAGCATAGAAATTAACATGACAACAAGTAGTACCGGGTGTTGCATGATATGCTTTAACACTTCTTTACTGGAATACGATTTTTTGTGTTCCTTATCATCGGAAAATCTTACCTTGATTTCTTTTACCCCAAATATAACAATTATTCCTGATAATAGTATTGTAATTGATGTCCATTTGAATGTTGTTGCATAGCCGAATACGTCTGCTAGCGCACCACCTAAGAGTGGGCCCATTAATGAACCGGTAATACTTCCAGTTTGTAAGGTTCCAAGTACTCTGCCGGCAATGTTTTTCGGTGTTTGTGTGGATATAAATGCTTGGGAAATTGGAATAAACCCAGTGAATATACCCATGAATAACCGTAATAAAAAGAGCTGCCAAACCGATGTTGCGAAACCCATTAATAATACAGATAATCCTAACCCAGATGCTGATAAGATTAGAATTTTTTTTCTGCCATACCGATCACCAACGCGTCCCCAAATTGGTGAAAAAAGCAGTGCAGAAACAAACGTAATACCAAATATCCAACCGGACCAATTCTGTACATATGAATCTGAAAAATTACCAAATGTTTCAATGTACAGGGAGATGAACGGAAGTACCATTGTCATACTTCCAGCAACAAAAAAGTTAGCAAACCACATGATAGCCAAATTTCGCTTTACAATAGGATTTTGTTGATCAACGATGAGAATACCCTTCTTTCGTGCATTTTATTTCGACACCCTAAATAATAGCTGATTTAGAATGGGGTTTAAAGTTATTTGCTCACATAATTATTGTCTCTTATTCTATGGCTTTTCCTCAATTATTTTCAGTAAAACGAAACTTTATGCTAAGCTATGATGTATATTAAATATGTTATTCGACCGTTAAAGTCGGGTACTAAATAAAGAATGTCTATAATAGAATAGACGTTGGATAAAAATATAAGATTATAAATCTGTGTAAAAAGGGGAATAATGGAATGAAACGATTAGTGAAGCTATTAGTAGTTTTTGTATTATTCGTTGGTTTAGTTGCCGGAATTTCAACACCGGTTTTGGCTGCTGATGGAAATAATTCAGATAGTATAAATGAAAAATTAGGCGTTCCAATTGTCGTATATGGTGATACATTAACAGATACTCAAAAAAAAGAAGTACGTGAATTACTTGGCGTAACAGATTCAGAAGCGGTTGAAGAATATACTGTCACTGGACAAGATGTTGCTAAATATATCAACGGTGATTCTACTGCTCGTTTATTCTCATCGGCAAAAATTACCCGGGAAGAAAAAGGCTCGGGGTTAGTAATTAATATTGTTACTGCTGATAATATTACAGAAGTGACAACCGAAATGTATGCAAATGCACTATTAACTGCAGGAGTTGAGGATGCTACAGTTGAAGTAGCATCACCCGTTAAAGTTAGTGGGCATTCCGCATTAACAGGAATTTATAAGTCCTATGATGCACAAGGTGTACCACTAGACAAAGAACGTATGAAATTAGCGGACGAAGAGCTAGGTGTCGTTACTGACCTTGCTAAAAAAGATGGTTTAAATCAAGAGAAGGTTAGCGAATTAATAACTGAAATTAAAAAAGCCATCGCTGAGCAAAATCCAGCAACAAAAGAAGAAGTCGAACAAATTGTTCAAGATCAGTTAAGTAAGCTGGATATCTCATTAAGTGAAGCTGATCGTCAAATGTTAACAAATCTTTTTGAAAAAATGCGTGATTTAAATATTGATTTTGGTAAAGTGAAAAATCAATTGGAAGACGTTGCTTCAACGCTCAAAAATAAAGCCGATGAACTAGGTTTAGATGCTGGCTTTTGGGAAAAGGTTAGTAACTTTTTCAAAGAATTTTTCCAATTAATTGGTGACTTTTTAAAAGGGTTATTTAATTAATATTGAATTAATGGAAGAAGCTGGGACAAAAGTGTTTTAACCAAAGAAAAATCCGAATGATATAATGGCTGGTGCTATAATCCGCTCCGGAAATATACTTCGCTTTCCGCGGGCGGCTGTTGAGCCTCCTCGTGCTGGTGCACAGCGGGGTCTCACCTATGCCTTTCCTCCCGCAGGAGTCTACTTATATTTCCTCCACTAAAACAGCACTTTGTTCGTCTTTATACTTAAAAAGTTTAATTACGTCCCAGCCCCTTTTGTTTTTATCGTACGTTACATATATGGAGT
Source organism: Virgibacillus ndiopensis (assembly GCF_900187325.1). Classification (GTDB taxonomy): domain Bacteria; phylum Bacillota; class Bacilli; order Bacillales; family Amphibacillaceae; genus Virgibacillus_E; species Virgibacillus_E ndiopensis. The sequence goes on from NZ_FZMZ01000006.1 coordinate 484,843, forward strand.
GACTGTTAATGAAAGAAAAAAATAAAACGTCACAAAAATGGGCAATAACATTATTTACAATTGGTGTATTTATGGCGGGATTGGACAATGGAATCATAAGTACTGCCCTAACCACAATCAATGATTCGTTTGATGTTTCTCCGGCATGGGGAGCATGGAGTATAACCTTATACACGCTCGGAATTGCTGTAAGTGTACCGATAATTGGAAAGCTTTCAGACAAATTCGGTCGTAAACGTTTATTTATTATAGAAATAGTCCTATTTGGTATTGGCTCTTTACTTGTTGCATTAAGCCCGAATTTTATATTTCTGCTTATCGCACGATTAATTCAATCGATTGGTGGCGGGGGTATTTTTATTATTGGAAGTGCTCATATTCTTGCTACATTACCTAAGGATAAACAAGGTAAGGCTCTAGGTATGTTAGGTGGAATGAATGGTCTAGCTGCTGTTATTGGACCGAACTTAGGTGCTGTAATACTTGATGTAACAGGATCGTGGCACTGGTTATTTTTCATTAACATTCCAATTGCAATTTTCCTTATTGTGTTTGGTTTCTTAAAAATTGCTGAAACGAAGCCAGGTACATCTAAGCCGTTAGATATTGTTGGTACTACTTTACTCGCAATAGCAATTTTAGCATTAATGTTTGGCATTACGAATCTAAATAGTCAAGCTCTTTTAGAAAGTTTGTCACAGGTAAACGTTGCTCCATTTTTACTAGTAGGTTTCCTCTTATTGGTGGTATTGATTTACCACGAGCGAAGGGTTGAAAATAATGGAGGAGATCCTATAATTGCGTTCTCTTTGTTGAAGAAGCGTTTGTTTCAAATTACATTGATTCTTGGCTTGTTGTCCGGGGGATTTCTTGCAGGGATTATCTTTGTCCCAGCCTATGTACAACAGGTGCTCCAAGTTCCTGTGGAAAATGCTGGTTATTGGTTGACTCCGCTGGCTGTTGCTTCTGGTATTGGAGCAGGATTAGGTGGTGTTTTAACAGATAAAAGAGGGCCAGCTAAAACAATTATAATTTCTGGTGTTGTTGGTGTGGTCGGTTTTTTACTATTCCCATTCGTAGTAGAAGGTGTTTGGACATTTATTTTAGCTAGTGTATTAGCAGGGGTAGGACTAGGTATCTTGCTCGGGGCCCCACTAAACGTACTAGTAGGTGAAAGTGCGGAAAGCGGAGAACAAGGTTCTGCGCTTGGAACGTTATCTTTAATAAGGCAAATCGGTCTGACATTATTCCCTACAATTTATGCAGGGTTCATGACAGGAGGATTTTCAAAACTTGAGGCTGCCATTAAACAAGAATATGGACCCTCATTATTGGACTTTACTAAAACCAGTGAAAATTATGGGAATTTAATGGAGCAAATTGAAAAGATCGGTAATCCGGAAATACGAATGGATATTTTAGGGATTGTTACAGATGCTCTCAAATCTGGGTTTTCCCAAATGTTTATCACTACAGGAGTTCTGGGAATGCTCGTATTACTGGCTGGAAGTTACTTACACTATAGTCGTCAAAACAAGATTTCATTACGAAACAGGTAGAAAAAACTCAAACTTTATTAAAAGTTTGAGTTTTTTTAATTTTGCGTCGTTAATTGGAATAATATCCCATTTAGTAAATTGCAAAAAAATTATAAGGTAGTAAAGGCATTCTGATAGCTGGATTTTCAAGTGTTTACAAAAGGAATAATGATACCAATATATAAAATTTTTTAATAAATATAATGCAAAATTAATGAAATAGTAGTATAATCTTTTGCACAGATAAATTTAATAAAACTAAATTGTCTGAATAATATAAACAATACAACAGGAGGGTTTTAAACATGAATTGGAAGAAAGGTTCATTACTTCTAACAGTAGTGTTCGCTATGAGTATCTTTTTAGCTGCTTGTGGTGGGGACTCCGATGAGGATTCAAAAGGAGCATCTGATAGTACGGATGGTAATGCTGCACAAGCAGCTGACCAAACATTCAACATAAATATTAAATCAGAGCCACCTTCATTACATCCAGGTAAAGCAACTGATTCAACTTCAGGTGCAGTACTTAACCAAACTTTTGAAGGTTTAATGCGTATCAACCAAGATGGTGAGGCAGAACCAGCGATGGCTGAATCATATAAACTATCTGAAGATCAAAAAACATACACATTCAAAATTCGTGAAGATGCAACTTGGTCAAATGGAGATCCTGTAACGGCACAAGATTTTGAATATGCTTGGAAATGGGTGCTGAACCCAGAAAGTCCAGACACAGATTATGCTTATCAATTGTACGCTATTAAAGGTGCAGAGGCTGCTAAAACGGGTGAAGGTTCTTTAGAGGACGTCGGTGTAACAGCTAAAGATGATAAGACATTGGTTGTTGAACTTAATCAACCTACTCCATATTTCTTAGATTTAACTGCATTTTATACTTATTTTCCAGTAAATCATAAGGTCGTTGAAGGTGCAGATGATTGGGCACAGGATGTTGGAGAAAATTATGTAACAAATGGTCCTTTTACAATGGAGTCATGGGAGCATAAAAACCAAATCGTACTTAAGAAAAACCCTGATTATTGGGATGCAGAAAATGTAAATCTGGAAACAGTTAATATGTACATGATTGATGATGAAAATACAGAACTACAAATGTACAAAAATAATGAATTGGATTGGGCAGGTTCACCAACAGGCTCTATTCCACTTGCTGCAATTCCATCATTAAAACAAGATGGCTCATTAAACGTTTCACCACTTGCTGGTGTTTACTACTATGCATTTAACACAGAAAAACCACCATTTAATAATGCTAATATTCGTAAAGCGTTTGCTTTGTCAATTAATCGTGAAGGTATCGTAAAAAGTATAACTAAAGGTGAACAACAACCTGCAATGGCTTTAGTACCACCTTCTATTTTTGAAGAAAATAATGAAGGGTACTTTAAAGATAACGATGTAGAGAAAGCTAAAGAGTATTTACAAAAAGGTTTGGACGAGCTAGGCCTTGATAAACTACCTAAAATTAGTATTACCTACAACACAAGCGAAGCTCATGCAGCGATTGCTCAAGCCATTCAGGATATGTGGAGAAAAAACCTTGGTGTTGAAGTAGAACTAAGTAACGAAGAGTGGAACGTATTCCTTGATACAATGAGTGAAGGAAACTTCCAAGTTGGCCGCATGGGATGGAATGCAGATTTTAATGATGCAATAAACTTCCTTGAACTCTTCCAAACTGTAGGTGGTAATAACTATACGAATTGGGAAAACGAAGAGTATGCTAGTTTGCTAGAGAAATCTAAAACGGAAACAGATCCTGCAGCACGTAAAGAAATCTTGCGTCAGGCAGAACAAATCTTTATGGATGAAATGCCAATCGCGCCAATCTATTTCTATACAAATGTATGGTTGAATAAAGATTATGTGAAGGATGTTACAGTTTCTCCACTTGGCACTATCCAATTAAAATGGGGCTATATTGCAGAACACTAATTAATAACAATTCAATATAAGGTATGTAGTTATCTATTTACCTTATATTGAATATTTTCCAATTACTGTAATATTTGTAGGAATTAATCTATATAAGAAAAATGAAAAACAGAACTAATGTACCCTTAAAATTCCCTGTTTTTGGAATATTTCATTAGAAATAAAGCAAAAATATAATGTTTTTTAAAAAAAATTACAAGATATTTTTGAGGAAATGACTTTTCGCCATATTTGTCTAAGATCTATACCGTGGAAGGGTTTTCAAAGTTTCACAGTACGAAAGATTCTACTTTCGAAATAAATTGAAAGACAATTGCTAATAATTTTTTTAGAAAATCTAATGAAATATTTTTGAAATAATAGTATAATGTTGATTGCAGATAATTTGAATTGTCTGTCAAATAAAACAGAGATTACTAGGGAGGGTCAAATTAATGAATTGGAAGAAATGGTCTTTACTTTTAGCACTAGTATTTGCTATGAGTATCTTCCTTGCTGCTTGTGGCGGAGATGATTCTGAAACAAGTAACGAGGGTGGGGATGATACAAATACTGCAGAAGAAGGTAACAGTGGGGAAGAAGGGGACAGTGGTGAAACAGCACTTGCTGCCGATCAAACGTTTAACGTTAACATTAAAACTGAACCACCTTCATTACATCCAGGGAAAGCATCTGACACTACATCAAGTGCCGTGCTTGACCAAATTTTCGAAGGTTTAACTCGTATTAACCAGGACGGTGAGCCTGAGAATGCAATGGCTTCTGATATCCAAACTTCAGAAGACTTGAAAACATACACATTCACAATTCGCGACGGTGCTACATGGTCGAATGGTGACCCTGTTACAGCACAGGACTTCGAATATGCTTGGAAGTGGGTATTAAACCCAGAAAGCCCTGATACAGATTATGCTTATCAGTTATATCCAATTAAAAATGCCGAAAAGGCAAAAGCTGGTGACGTTCCATTAGATGAAGTTGGTATTACAGCTAAAGACGATAAAACATTAGTTGTAGAACTTGAACAGCCAACACCATATTTCTTACAATTAACAGCATTCCACACTTACTATCCAGTAAATAAGAAAGCTGTTGAAGGAAATGATGAATGGGCTACAGATGTTTCAGAGAGTTATGTAACAAACGGACCATTCACGATGGAATCATGGGCACATAAAGACCAAATCGTTCTAAAGAAAAACCCTGATTACTGGGATGCAGAAAATGTAAAACTTGAAACAATCAACATGTTTATGGTTGAAGATGAAAATACAGAATTACAAATGTACAAAAATGGTGAGTTGGATTGGGCGGGTTCACCAACTGGATCAATTCCACTTGCTGCAATTCCATCACTTAAAGAAGATGGATCATTAAATATCTCACCTAAAGCAGGTATTTATTACTACTCATTCAATAATGAAGTAAAACCATTTAACAATGTAAATATCCGCAAAGCATTTGCTTTAGCAATTAACCGTCAAGGTATTGTTGACAGTATTACAAAAGGTGAGCAACAACCAGCAATGGCTTTAGTACCACCATCAATCTTTGAAGAAAACAAAGAAGGTTACTTTAAAGATAATAATGTTGAGAAGGCTAAAGAACTATTGAAAAAAGGTATGGAAGAAGAAGGCATTGATGAATTACCAGTAATCAAGGTTACGTATAACACTGATGAAGGTCATGCTGCAATCGCTCAGGCTATCCAAGATATGTGGAGAGAAAACCTTGGCGTTGAAGTAGAACTTAATAACGAAGAGTGGAACGTATTCTTAGATACAATGGGTGAAGGTAATTATCAAGTTGGTCGTATGGGCTGGATTGCAGACTTTAACGACGCTATCAACTTCTTGGAAATCTTCCAAACTGTAGGTGGAAACAACTACACTAACTGGGAAAATGAAGAGTATGCAGAATTGTTGAAGAAATCTAGAACAGAAACAGACCCTGCTGCTCGTAGAGAAATCTTACGTGAAGCTGAAGCACTCTTTATGGAAGAAATGCCGTTAGCACCAATCTATTTCTACACTAACTTGTGGTTGAATAAAGATTATGTGAAAAATATCGAAGTTTCTCCAATGGGTAGCTTCAACCTTAAATGGGGTTATATTGCAGAACATTAAGAAATAGATTTAATTATTTGAACGAGCAATTAAATATGAGGTATATAGATTGATTATCTATATACCTTGTATTGATGCTTATGGATTATATTATCAGATAGTTTACAACAGCATGAATTAAACTCCTTTGATGCAATTAATGAAACAGCGTCAACTTTTCATTAAATTGAACAGTACGCTGCCAGTATTTTATTGTTTACTACGAATAAACAGTAAAATAATGCAATTTAACTGTTAAGGGGGTGATTATTATCACTCCTATTTTTTTCGGAGGAAGGAATTTTGGAGGTGTAACTTTTGGCTAGGTACCTGCTAAAACGTTTAGGGTTTATTATCGTTTCATTGTTTTTCATCGTAACAATCACGTTTTTCTTAATGCAGGCAGCACCAGGTGGACCGTTTGCGTCTGAAAGAAAACTGCCACCTGTAATTGAACAGCAAATGAATGAACAATATGGATTAGATGATCCATTATACGAACAATATTTTGATTATCTTGTTAATATCGTACAGTGGGATTTCGGTCCATCTTTTAAATATGTTGGACAAAGTGTAAATGATATTATTAGCAGAAGTTTCCCTTACTCATTGATTTTGGGAGCAGAAGCTATATTCCTTGCATTATCTATCGGAGTATTATTAGGTGTTATTGCAGCGCTGAAACATAATAAGTTTGGTGATTACTTTGCAATGGTTATAGCCGTACTCGGTATATCTGTACCAAGCTTCATCTTGGCATCTGTTTTACAATATGTTTTTGCAGTAAAATTGCAGATGCTACCGGTGGCCAGATTTGAGTCGTTTGCACATACCATTTTACCTGCAATCGCATTGGCAACAACACCACTGGCGTTCATTGCTCGATTGATGCGATCAAGTATGTTGGATGTGCTTCATTCCGATTATATTAAAACAGCAAAAGCAAAAGGTTTAAACGAACGAGTTGTTACGTATCGACACGCAATACGTAATGCGATTTTACCAGTAGTATCTTACCTAGGACCGTTAGTTGTAGCGATTCTTACTGGAAGTTTTGTTATTGAAAGTATATTTGCAATACCAGGTTTAGGAAATGAATTTGTTGTTAGTGTAACAAACCGAGATTATACCGTAATAATGGGAACTACTGTATTCTTTAGTGTCCTTCTATTAGTTTCAATATTAATAGTCGACTTGATTTATGGATTAGTCGATCCTCGGATTAAAGTAGCCGGGAAGGGGGACAAGTAAGCTATGGAACAAGTAAACTTAAAAAATAGTGATTTTGAAAGACTCGAAACAAGACATGACGATGCTGAAAAAATAGCTGGTGAAAGTACCTCCTTTTGGAAGGATGCTTGGCGCCGCTTTAAGAAAAATAAATTAGCTCTAGCAGGGGTTGTTGTAATTATTATCTTAGGAATTATGTCGTTTCTAGGCGGACCGATTTCTGGAGAGAATTACTATGAAAATGACCTTATTGGATCAAATCAACCTCCATCTTCCGAACATTGGTTTGGAACTGATGCACTCGGACGGGACATGTTTGCTAGAACATGGTATGGAGCGAAGATTTCTTTATTCATCGGTTTAATGGCAGCCTTTATTGACTTAATTATCGGTGTTATTTGGGGTTCAGTATCAGGCTTTTTCGGCGGAAAAATTGACGAATATATGATGCGTATTGCCGATATTTTATATGGTGTACCATATTTGCTAGTCGTTATTTTGCTTATGGTTATTATGCCTCAGGGACTTTGGACACTGATCATCGCCATGACCATAACAGGGTGGATTAACATGGCAAGGATTGTTCGTGGACAGGTTATGCAATTGCGATCGGAAGAATATGTAATGGCATCGCAATCACTTGGTGCTAGTAATGTACGAATATTATTTAGACACCTTGTACCAAATACGTTAGGACCAGTACTAGTTACGTTAACACTAACAATTCCGAATGCTATTTTTACGGAAGCATTTTTAAGCTATCTAGGACTTGGTGTTCCAGCACCGTTAGCTAGTTGGGGTACGATGTCATCAGATGCATTACCGGCACTACAATATTATCCGTACCAGTTGTTCTTCCCAGCATTTTTTATCTGTTTAACCATGTTAGCATTTAATATTATTGGTGATGCAATGAGAGATGCACTAGATCCAAAAGAACGCAAGTAAGGAGAGAAAAGAGAAATGGATAAAATTCTTAAAGTAAATGATTTATCCGTATCGTTTGACACATATGGCGGAGAAGTTAAAGCTGTTCGTGGTGTCACTTTTGAACTTGATGAAAAAGAGACATTGGCAATTGTCGGTGAGTCTGGATCAGGTAAAAGTGTGACTGCACAGTCAATCATGCGGTTAATCCCGACGCCTCCTGGTAAATTTGCTAGTGGATCAATTGAATTTAATGGAGAAAGTATTCTCGATAAATCCGAAAAGCAAATGGAAGGTATTCGCGGTAAAGATATAAGTATGATCTTCCAGGATCCGATGACATCGTTGAATCCTACGATGACAGTTGGTAAACAAATAGCTGAAGGTTTAATAAAACATCAGAATATGTCGAAAAAAGAAGCACATCATCGCGGGATTGAGTTATTGAAGCTTGTGGGAATTCCAAATCCGGAAGCACGTATTAAACAATACCCACACCAATTTTCAGGTGGTATGCGTCAACGTGCAATGATCGCCATTGCGTTAGCGTGTAATCCTAAAATTCTAATCGCTGATGAACCAACAACAGCATTAGACGTAACCATTCAAGCACAGATTCTTGATTTAATGCGTGATCTTCAGGAACAAACAGGAACAGCTATCGTTCTAATTACACATGATTTGGGTGTAGTTGCAAATGCTGCACACCGTGTAGCTGTTATGTACGGTGGGAAAGTTGTCGAAACAGGTAAAGTTGATGAAATATTCTATAATCCTAAGCACCCATACACATGGGGACTTCTAGGTTCAATGCCGAAACTTGAAGGTAGCGGTGATGAAGAATTACAGGCTATACCTGGATCACCTCCTGATTTAGCTGACCCGCCAAAAGGGTGTCCTTTTGCAGCACGTTGCCCGTATGCTATGAAAGTGTGTGAAGAACATATGCCGGAATACACGGAGCTTTCTGATACACAAAAAACGGCATGCTGGTTGCTTGATGAACGTGCACCAAAAGTTGAACCCCCTGAATCTGCAGTAGTAGGAGGTTCGAAAGTTAATGGATAATAATAAAGAAAAATTGCTTGAGATAAAAAACCTAAAAAAACATTTTAAAATGGATCGTAACAATTATTTAAAAGCGGTAGATGATATTAGCTTTGATATTTATAAAGGTGAAACATTTGGTTTGGTGGGTGAATCTGGTTGTGGGAAGTCCACTGCCGGGCGCACAATCCTTCGTTTATATGAAGCTACAGAGGGTGCAGTTAACTTTCAAGGCGAAAATGTCCATGCTAAAAAGTCTAAGAAAGAATTAAAGAAATTTAATCGTAGTATGCAAATGATTTTTCAGGATCCATATGCATCATTAAATCCAAGGATGACAGTTAAGGATATTATTGCTGAAGGAATGGATATTCATGGTCTTGTAAAAAGTAAACAACAACGTACAGATCGTGTAAATGAGCTACTGGAAACAGTAGGCTTAAATGCAGAGCACGGAAATCGTTATCCACACGAATTTAGTGGTGGGCAACGCCAACGTATTGGTATTGCGCGTGCACTTGCAGTTAATCCCGACTTTATCGTAGCAGATGAACCGATTTCTGCGTTAGACGTGTCTATTCAAGCACAGGTAGTTAACCTATTGAAAAAATTACAACGTGAACGCGGGCTAACCTATCTATTTATTGCCCATGATTTATCAATGGTTAAACACATTAGTGATCGTGTAGGGGTAATGTATTTAGGGAATATGGCAGAGGTAGCTACAAGTGATGATTTGTATGCTGAGCCACTTCACCCGTATACTCAAGCGTTACTAAGTGCGATTCCTATTTCAGATCCTGAAGTAGAGCGTAGTAGAGAACGTATCATTGTTGAAGGTGATGTTCCAAGTCCTATCAATCCACCAAGCGGATGTCGTTTCAGAACAAGATGCCCAATGGCTATGGAAGTTTGTTCTAAAGTTACTCCAGAATGGCAAGAATATTCAAAAGATCACTGGGTAGCATGTCATTTATATAACGATAAATATAACGACGAAAATAAAGCAAGACAAAACTTAACAAAAGTGTAAGTGTTTTATCGCTTAAGTTGGATGAAAATAGACCCATTATTAATATAATGGGTCTATTTTTTTGTATAAATTCAGTGCTTAATTACATTATTTAACAATTAATTATAGGTATAAAGACGCAAAATTAAGAAAAATGTAACATAAAAGTAGGAGAAAGCCTTGTTAAAAATCAGAAAATAATATATACTTTAAAAAATTGTTGATATGTTACAAGGATGTGACATATCCTTTAATAAGTTCATTATTACAAGTTTATTTATTTGAATATTAGGAATTGCGCTTGAAGGAGGAGAAGAGCAGTTGATACAAAATCAGCACGATAACGACTTGCTCCGGCTAAAGAATTTACATACCGGATTTATGATTGACGGTGAATTACATAATGCAATAGTAGATGTAAATTTTAATGTGAAACCTAAAGAAGTTGTTTGTGTTGTTGGAGAGTCTGGTTGCGGTAAAAGTGTAATGTCTTTATCTATTATGCAATTATTACCTAAGTTAAATTCTAAGATATCAGCTGGGGAAATTCTTTTTAATGGAGAAGACTTAACGAAAAAAACAGATAAAGAAATGAATAAAGTAAGAGGTAAAGACATTGCGATGATTTTCCAGGAACCAATGACTGCTTTAAACCCAGTTTTTACGGTAGGTTCTCAATTACAAGAAGTTTTATTTAACCATTTAGAAATTACTAGCAAAGATGCTCGTGAAAAATCTATTGAATTAATGCGTCAAGTTGGAATTTCCCGTCCCGAAAAAATAATTGATGAATACCCACATCAGTTATCAGGCGGTATGCGTCAACGCGTAATGATAGCAATGGCAGTTGCCTTACATCCAAAGTTGTTAATTGCGGACGAACCAACAACTGCTTTGGATGTTACAGTGCAGGCACAAATACTAGAACTTTTAAAAGATATACAGGAAAAAGAGGATATGGCAATAATGCTTATTACACATGATTTAGGTGTTGTAGCAGAGATGGCACATAAAGTAATAGTTATGTATGCTGGGCAAGTTGTGGAAACATCTGATGTAATTAAATTATTCAAGAATCCTAAACATCCATATACAAAAGCATTGCTTAACAGTATTCCAAGAATGGATCGAGATGAAGAAAAATTAAACACAATTGGTGGTGTCGTACCATCACTTGAAAACATGCCGCAAGTTGGTTGTAGATTTGCTGGAAGATGTCCAAAAGCGTTTGGTGATTGTACAAAGGTGACACCAAAAATTGCAGAAGTATCTGATGGTCAAAGTGCCAGATGCCTCCTTTATGAAGAATGCTATCCAGAAAACCACATAAATGAAAAGGAGGAAATCAAGTTATGAGTCAACAGGTTCAATTAGATGAGAAAAAGGATATACATGTAGATAAAGAAGTGCTACTTGAGGTTAGAAACTTAAAAAAATATTATCCTGTACATGCTGGTTTCTTTAAACGTAAAGTTGGAGATGTAAAAGCTGTTGACGATATTTCCTTAACACTAAAAAAAGGAGAAACCTTTGGACTAGTTGGTGAATCAGGTTGTGGTAAATCTACTGCGGGTAGAACAATATTGCGCTTAACTGAATCCACTGATGGTCAGGTGATATTCGATGGAAAGGACATAACAAATCTAAGCGGATCTTTATTAAGGGAAAAGAGACAAGATTTTCAAATGGTATTTCAAGACCCATATGCTTCACTAAACCCTAAAATGATGGTTGGCCATTTAGTAGATGAACCTATTAGAAATTATACCAATAAATCACATAAACAATTGAAAACAGAGGTTGAAGAGTTACTAGAACGTGTGGGTTTGCGTGCAGAAGATTATTTTAAATATCCTCACGAGTTTTCTGGGGGGCAAAGGCAGCGTATTGGGATTGCGAGAGCGCTAGCATTAAATCCAAAGCTAATTGTTGCCGATGAGCCAGTCAGTGCTCTTGATGTGTCAATTCAATCGCAAGTACTAAATTTGTTAAAAGAACTACAAGGTGAATTTGACTTAACATATTTATTTATCGCTCATGATTTAAGTGTTGTGAAACATATGAGTGATCGAATAGGTGTTATGTATTTAGGTCATATGGTTGAGGTAGGTGATAAAGACGCCATATATAAAGAGCCATTGCATCCTTACACTCAAGCATTAACTTCTGCAATTCCGGAGCCAGATCCATTAATAAAAAAAGAGAGGATTATCTTAGAAGGAGATGTACCAAGTCCACAAAATCCACCAACTGGATGCGTTTTCCATACACGTTGTCCGGTGGCAATGCCAAAATGTAAAGAAATTATTCCTCAATTGAAGGAGGTGAGGCCTAATCAACAGGTCGCATGCCTTTTGTACGATAAGGAATAAAAATAAATTAACAAGGGGGAATTTTAGATGAAAAAGAAATTCTGGTTTTTATTAACATTATTGTTTACCCTGTCAATTGTTTTGGCAGCCTGTGCAGATAATTCTTCAGGTGATGGAGAAAAGGATGCTGAGTCCACTAAAGGATCTGATACTGAAGATGCAGATGCAGGCGAGCCAAAAAAAGGAGGAAAAGTAACTTTTGCGTTCACCTCGCCGTTCCAAGGAATACTTGAACGAGGATTATATGAAGGTGAAGATGATGATCTTATACTTAACTTTATGATGGACTCATTAGTTGACACTAATGATGCTCTAGAACCGGAACCGGGTATGGCAGATTATGTAATTGATGAAGAAAATAATACAGTTACATTCACAATAAAAGATGGAATTAAATGGCATGATGGCGAGCCATTAGTCGCTGAGGATATAGCTTATGCTTATGAAGTTATTGCACATCCTGATTATCCTGCTACACGTTTCTCGAACGTTTCCATGATTGAAGGTGCTCAGGAGTATCACGATGGAAAAGCTGATAGTATCTCTGGGATTGAAATCGTTGATGATAAAACAGTTGTTTTAACATTAACTGACATTGCTCCTAATACAATGTCAAATCTATGGAGCTATCCAATGCCAAAACATTATTACGAAGGTATTCCAGTTGCAGAGTTAGCAGAATCTGATCAAGTTCGTAAAAATCCAATAGGTACTGGTCCATTTAAAGTGACTAACATTGTTCCTGGTGAAATGGTTGAATTAGAGAAAAACGCTGATTATTGGCAGGGAGAACCATACTTAGATGGCGTTGTTTATAAAGTCGTTGATGCTTCACTTGCTACTGGTCTTTTAGAGAATGGTGAAGTGGATTTAATGGCTATTCCAAGCAGTCAATATAAGGAAATTAAAGAACTTGATAACATAAAATTATATGAAGAAGCTTCACTTGGTTATTCATATATTGGATTCAAATTAGGTCATTGGGATAAAGAAAATGAAGTAAATGTAATGGATAATCCTAAATTTCAGGACAAAAAATTACGTCAGGCAATGGCATATGCACTTGATCGCCAAGGAATGCTAGATTCATTCTCTAATGGTCTAGGTGAACTAATAGAAGCACCAATGCCTCCAGTAAGCTGGGCAAAAGCTGATGAATCAGAACTTACAACGTACAGCTACGATCCAGAAAAAGCTAAAGAATTATTAGATGAAGCGGGATATGTTGATACAAATGATGATGGATGGCGTGAAGATCCAGAAGGCAACGAATTCACTGTAAACTTTGATGCAATGTCAGGTTCGGATATCTCTGAACCACGTGCGCAGTATATATTACAGAATTGGCAAGATGTTGGTATTAATGCAAAATTAAATGGTGGATTAAAAGAGTTTAATTTATTCTATGATGTTGTTGAAAATGACGATCCATCTGTAGAAGTGTTCATGGGAGCGTGGGGGCTTGCAAGTGATCCAGACCCTACAGGATTATGGAAAAAAGATGACTTCTGGAACTTTGCTCGTTGGGCAAACGAAGAATCTGATAAATTAATCGAGGAAGGCATCAGTGATAAAGCATTTGATAAGGAATATCGCAAGCAGGTGTATGTGGACTGGCAAAAACTTGTTAATGAAGAATTGCCTAACATTTTCTTATATGCTCCAGTTGATGTTTATGCAGCAAATAAACGTTTACAAAATGTTCATACTAACTCGTTTACATCACAAGTAGATACTCATCTTTGGTGGGTAACTGACGCTGCTGAGTAGGAAAAACAATTTCAAAAATAAGGGGAAAATAATATGCTCGTTTACACATTACGCAGAATAGCTATCATGATACCCATTATTTTCCTTGTCTCTGTAGTGGTATTCTTCCTGGCAAATATGATGCCAGGAGATGCCCTATCGGGGAAAATTGATCCATTAAATTCAGATCCACAGTACATTGCAGATATGCGTGAAAAATTAGGCTTAAATGATCCTATATACGTACAATACGGACACTGGATTAGTGGCTTTTTGCAAGGAGATTTTGGACAATCATTCGTGCATAAATTACCCGTATCTGAATTAGTTTTATCTAGATTACCTAATACAATCTTATTAGCTGTAATAGCTATGTTTATTACATACATAGTAGCATTTTTGATGGGTAGATATGCGGGACGCCGCCCCAACACAACCGGGGATTATGGTGTTCAAATATTGAATTATTTAGCTTTAGCAATGCCTAGTTTTGTTGCAGCTTTACTACTTATTTACTTTGTATCCTTCCAATTGGGATGGCTACCTGCTTCTGGTAGTATTGGTTCGGGTATAGAGCCTGGGACATGGGATTATATAGTAAGTAAAATTAAACACGCTGTATTGCCGTCACTATGTTTAGGATTATTACCAATTGCGAGCTACACACAATTTTTACGAAATGACATGATAGAAAGCGCTCAGAAAGATTATGTGAGAACTGCACGTGCTAAAGGAACTCCAGAGAAGAAGATATACAATAAGCATATTTTACGTAACTCGGTAATTCCAATAGTAACTTTACTAGGCTTTGATTTAGCAGGTATTATTGGTGGGTCTGTGATTATTGAAACTATATTTACATATCCTGGTGTAGGACAGCTGTTTATTGATTCAATAAGTAATCGAGATTATACAGTGGTTATGGCAATCACTATGTTACTGACAGTAATGACGCTTATTGGTAACTTAATTGCCGATATATTATATGCAGCAGTTGACCCTAGGATTAGATTAGATTGATGGAGGAGGGCTAAGATGGATCCAGTTTCACGACAACTACATGAAGAACCAACCCCTCCAAATTTAGACGCTAATAGGAAGCCAATAAAAAGAGGACAATCGCAATGGATGATTGCCAGGAGGAGACTTCTTCACAATGTACCAGCAATGATCAGTATTGTGTTTCTGTTTATTGTTACAGTATTATCCCTTTCCGCATCCATCTTAACTGATATTGACCCTGCTAGAATTAACCCAATGCTTATTGACGCAAAACCCTCTGCAGAACATTGGTTAGGGGCAGATAATGCAGGAAGAGATATTGTAACTATGCTATTATATGGTGGGCGAACTTCACTATTAATTGGTTTTTCATGCACAGCCATTATTATTTTTCTTGGTACACTTATAGGAACAGTTTCAGGTTTCTATGGTGGTAAAGTTGACAGTATTTTAATGCGCTTTACTGATTTTATGATGAACTTTCCATTCCTAGTGTTTGTTATCGTAGTTAAAACAATATTTATTGATACAGGTGTATTAGCATTAATTCTTGTAATAGGTTTCCTTGGCTGGACTGGTGCAGCTAGGGTAGTTCGAAGCAAAGTAATGTCAGAGAAAGAGAATGAGTATATTTTAAGTGCTATATCTATAGGAACAAAACCATCAAAAGTAATGTTAAAACACTTATTACCAAATGTAATGTCAACAATAATTGTACAGGCAACGCTGTTACTTGCCTCAATGATTGTGGTTGAAACAGGTTTAAGCTTTATTGGTTTTGGTGTACCTCCTGATGTTCCTAGCTGGGGGAACATGCTACAAACGGCACGGAATCCTGGGACATTAAGTGAAAAATGGTGGATTTGGATACCACCGGGGTTAGCAATTACATTTACGATTCTTTCAATCAACTTTATAGGAGAAGGATTTAAAGATGCTTTTAATCCAAAGTCTTCTAAGTAAATGAATGAGCTGTATCTGATTAAAAAACAATATTAATACTAGCCTGAGTCAAATTTTAATTGACTCAGGTTTTTTTAAGCTATATGTCATATTTCGAAGGGGAAAGGTGGATACTGATGTTCAGAAAGAAAAGAAATTCACATGAACTAGTACCAATTTTTGTTGCAATTGCACTTATTTTAAGTTTTTCAAGCATCTTTGCGCCATTTGTTATTATTACAATTATTCAAGATTTTTTCTTTAAACAAGTACCAAATATATGGTTTTTTCAATCACCGGTGTCTAGTTATGTTATTGCTGGTGTGGCATTTCTTTATTTAGGAATTGTGGTAGGGATCCTTGCTTATTATCAAAGTCGTATTAAAGGAAAAAAGCTTTTTAAATCGTTAGGAACTATAATTGCATTTGTTCCAGGAATAGTTCTGATATATTTAACTGTAAATCAGTACTATTATTTTACTAATGAAGGGATATATCAAAATGACCTATTTACTATTGAAGAAGAATTGTATCAGTGGGAGGAAATCGAGAAAGCTATAGTAGTGTCAAAATATAATAAAAAAAACAGTGAAGTAAAATTATCAGAACTCCAATTAACTACTAAAGATGGTGAAACACTTTCCTATAGCTATAACAGAGAGCTTATCAAAAATCAATATTACATTCGAAATGTTTTAGAAGATAACAAAGTTGAGTTAGAACAGAACTTGGAAGGAAAAGAAAACTAAAAAGCTTTTTATTAGTTGTGTTAAGAAATAAAAGGTTGCGTTTAATAACTTTTACCTTATATACAAATTGAGAAAAATATAAACATAAAAGAAGCCACAGATTGTGGCTTCTTTTATGTTCTATTGTTGTAAAATTGACTGCATATGGGATTAAGATTCACTTAGAGTGTTGATTAACTAATAGTAACAATAGTATATAAAAAATTTCACATTAGTACCGTAATCTGGGCGTTTTACCCTACCTTATGTAACATTACAAGACTTTTGTCACGTTTCTATTATATTTGTAATAAATTCTAGTAATCTTGGTAATGCTTGTAATAGACTCTTAAAAGTCTTGTAACTGCATTGCCTATTTTCCTGTGATAGTATAGGCAATGTTAGAATTTAAGGAGGGACAATCCTATGAAGAAATTAGTAGCAGCACTTGCTACAAGTGTTATTATTGCTGGCGCAGCTGCATCAACTGTTTCAGCGGAAGAACATAAAGTCCAAAAAGGAGATAACCTTTGGGACATTGCTGACGAATACGATACTACCGTAGAAGATTTAATTGATATAAATGAACTGAAAACAACTGTCATTCACCCTAAACAAAAACTATTTATTAATGAAACGTATATGGTTGAAAAAGATGATACATTAATAGATATTGGTAAAAAGTTTGATGTTACGGTAGAAGATATTAAAGAATGGAACGATCTAGAATCTAATTTAATAGTAATTGGTCAAGAAATTGAAATAAAAGGAAAAAATGTTGTACAAAAAGATAAGCCAAGTAATAAAATCGCAAAAAAATCAAATAAAAATGAAAGTGCAAATACACAAAAGACTTCTACTAAAGAATCAAAGAGCCAAGAGGACGATTCACCCGAGGGCAAAACAATTAGTGTAAAAGCAACAGCATATACAGCTGATTGTGATGGGTGTTCTGGTGTTACATCAACAGGTGTAAACTTAAATGAGAATCCAAATGCAAAAGTAATTGCAGTGGACCCAAATGTTATTCCACTTGGTTCAAAAGTGTATGTTGAAGGATATGGCTATGCAACTGCTGCAGATATTGGTGGTGGAATCAATGGCAATGAAATTGATATCCATGTTCCAACAAAAGATGACGCCTATAACTGGGGCGTACGCACAGTAGATGTTACCATTATAAAATAAAATAGTAGTTTACTAGATTTAACGTCAGCAATTAAGGATTAAGGAAAGCCTCTATAATTAGATGCTTTCCTTTTTTATATAATAAATAAACATCATTTTCTATTGTACATGAATGGATGTTGTATGGTTGGTGTTTTGTTCAATTGTGTCGTCAGATTTGGAAACAGTTTGCGAATAACCCACAATTCCAAATCCAATGATCATTATTAAAAATAGTACGATTAACAGCTTTTTCATTACATTCCCCTCACTTTATTCGTTCTATTTCATAGTATATAAAAAAATTTACTTCTAAACCATTGATTTTGGTGACAAATAAAAGGTAATTCTTACAAATTTGAAAGGTTCAAGGTGAAATTTAGTAGACGAACATGCTTGAAAACATTAAGATTAATATAATATGTAATTACATAGGAGAGGATGGTGAACGAATTGGTACAAAAATGGGGCGTTGGAGGACTATTAATTATCATTGCAACTGCACTTTATATCGTTAGCTTATTATTTCCATGGTCACATGTGCTTGCCTTTATGAGTATGAATGGTTTTCAGCATGATGGCTATATTGTTTTAATTGTATTTGCGTACCCACTTTATACTGTTTTATCTGGTAAGACGATGGCTAGATTTTTTGGATTGGGATGTTCCATCATAGCAGTGATCTTTTTATTATATTATATGTTCAATTTGTCTGAAGACTATTTAGGTACATCAATAAGTACTGCTGGTTCGGGGTTGTACATTGCAATTTTGTCAGCAATTATACTTTTAATTGGTACAATCTTAAAAATAAGAGAAGTTAAATAGTTAAAAACCTTCTGTATGGATACAGAGGGTTTTTTCTTTCCGTACATGTATGATTGGTGTTAATCGGTTAAATAATACAGGTTAATAAAAATAAATAATATAGTGTACTTCCTAAGTAAACATTTTTTATATTATGTGTTAAACTATGATTAAAATATACATTTAACTAAAGCGTGTGTTCACTCAGTGTGTACAGTTGTGTATAAAACGCTTACAATAAAAGGAGGAATTAATAAAATGACTAGTAAAGCATTACAATCGTTTTTGGATGAAAACATTGCTGATTTGAAAGAGCGCGGTCTATACAACGAAATTGACCCTGTGCAGGGACCAAATGGACCAATTATTACAATCAATGGAAAAGAATTAATTAATCTTTCTTCAAATAATTACCTTGGACTCGCAACAGACGAACGCTTGAAAAAAGTTGCAAAAGAGGCAGTAGACTCACATGGTGTGGGAGCAGGAGCGGTACGGACAATCAATGGTACGTTGGATCTTCACTTAGAACTAGAGAAGAAATTGGCCGAATTCAAAGGGACAGAAGCGGTTATTTCTTTCCAATCTGGATTTAATTGTAATATGGCAGCTATATCGGCAGTAATGGACAAAAATGATGCAATTCTTTCCGACCAGCTAAACCATGCATCTATCATTGATGGGTGTCGCTTATCTAAAGCAAAAATTATTCCATTTGGGCATTCTGATATGGATGACCTTCGTAAAAAAGCGAAAGAAGCGGTTGAATCGGGTAACTATAATAAAATTATGGTCATTACCGATGGTGTTTTCTCCATGGATGGGGATGTTGCAAAACTTCCTGAAATCGTTGAGGTTGCCGAAGAGTTTGACCTAATCACGTATGTCGATGATGCTCATGGTTCTGGTGTATTAGGCAAAGGCGCTGGTACTGTTAAACATTTTGGCTTACAAGATAAAATTGACTTCCAAATGGGGACACTTTCAAAAGCAATCGGTGTTGTTGGCGGATATGTTGCCGGAAAAGCAGATTTAATCGATTGGTTAAAAGTTCGCTCACGCCCGTTTTTATTCTCAACAGCTGTAACACCAGCAGATGCAGTAGCGGCTACAAAAGCAGTTGAGTTATTAATGGAAAGTACTGAATTAAATGAAAGACTTTGGGAGAACAGCAATTATTTAAAAGAAGGCTTAAAGAATTTAGGCTTTGATATCGGTGAAAGTGAAACACCAATCACGCCATGTATTATTGGTGATGAAAAAGATACACAAAAGTTTAGCAAGAAATTAAATGAAGCAGGAGTATATGCGAAATCAATTGTATTCCCAACTGTGCCAAGAGGTACTGGGCGCGTAAGGAATATGCCTTCTGCAGCACATACAAAAGAAATGCTTGACGATGCAATTGCAATATATAAAAAAGTCGGTAAAGAAATGGGTCTTATTTAAGAAATATATTGGACATAGAAATGGATTATCGTGGATTTTCGCAATCGATTTTCCGACTTTTGACTTCTGGAAAAGATAAGGGGTATAACGCATGAAGAAAATTCTAGTCACCGGTGCACTCGGTCAAATTGGTTCAGAGCTCGTGACAAAACTACGAGAGATTTATGGATCAACAAATGTAATTGGGACAGATATAAAACAAAAAGAAGAAAGTGATGGTCCATTTGAAATTGTTGATGTGACTGATGCTAATCGTTTATTTGAAGTTGCTAAAGAGCATAATGTTGACACAATCATGCATTTGGCAGCACTTTTATCAGCAAAAGCCGAACAGATTCCTAAAAAAGCTTGGGATTTAAATATGGGTGGTCTTGTGAATGCATTAGAAGTAGCACGTGAACTTGATTTACAATTTTTCACACCAAGTTCAATTGGTGCATTTGGGCCCACAACACCAAAAGACAACACACCACAGGACACAATTCAACGTCCGACAACGATGTATGGTGTTAATAAAGTAGCTGGCGAGCTGCTTTGCGATTATTACTACCATCGATTTGGAGTAGATACCCGTGGTGTCCGTTATCCTGGATTAATCTCATATGTAACGCCTCCAGGCGGTGGAACGACTGATTATGCTGTGGAGATTTATTATGAGGCAATAAAAAACAAAGCCTATACATCATATATTGCAGAAGGCACATATATGGATATGATGTATATGCCTGATGCTTTGAATGCTATTGTACAATTAATGGAGGCAGATCTAAGTAATTTAAAACATCGTAATGCATTTAATATATCTGCTATATCTGCAGCACCTGAAGATTTTGCAAAAGCAATTCAAAAGCATATACCTGATTTCAAATTGGATTATGATGTTGACCCAGCACGACAAAAAATTGCCGAAAGCTGGCCAAACAGCATCGACTCATCAGCAGCAACAGAAGAATGGGGCTTTAAAGCAGAATATGACATCGATGCAATGACAAAAGACATGCTTGAAAAAATAGCTGTAACACCTGTTAAATAAGAACGGGACAGAGGGTCTGACCCTCTGTCCCTTAAACTTTATACCTCTGTTCCATACATTTCATTAATCTGTTTTTGTAGCTTCTTATCCTGTACATACTCATCATAGCTCATCTCTTTATCGATGATTCCTTTTGGTGTGATCTCGATTAAGCGATTTGCTATACTGTTGACGAATTGATGGTCATGTGATGTAAAAAGAATTGATCCCTTAAATTTGATTAATCCATTATTTAATGCAGTAATGGACTCTAAGTCTAAGTGATTTGTTGGCTCATCTAATAGCAATACATTGGCATTGCTGAGCATCATTTTTGATAACATACAACGGACCTTTTCTCCACCGGACAATACGCTTGCTTTCTTCAATGCTTCTTCTCCAGAAAACAACATTCTACCTAAGAATCCACGTAAAAATGTTTCTGTTTCATCTTCCGGTGAATATTGCCTTAACCAGTCCACTAACGATAAATCATTATTTTCAAAATAAGCAGCATTGTCTTTTGGAAAATAGGATTGAGAAGTGGTAACTCCCCATTTATATGTTCCGGCATCTGGTTCTATTTCACCCATTAATATTTTAAATAACGTCGTTTTGGCAATTTCATCTTTACCAACAAAAGCAACCTTGTCATCCTTGTTGATTGTAAAGCTTACATTATCTAAAACCTTCTTATCGCCAATTGTTTTGCTCAAACCTTCTACTCGGAGTAAGTCGTTCCCGATTTCCCTTTCTGGTGTAAAAGCAATATAAGGATATTTACGAGAAGATGGCTTAATATCATCCAATGTAATATTGTCTAAAAGTTTTTTACGAGAAGTTGCTTGTTTCGATTTTGAAGCATTGGCACTAAATCTCGCGATAAAGGCTTGTAATTCCTTTATTTTTTCTTCTTTCTTTTTGTTTGCTTCTTGTGCCATTTTAGTTGCAAGCTGGCTAGATTCATACCAAAAGTCATAGTTACCAATATAAATCTGGATTTTTCCATAATCAACATCCGCAATATGTGTACATACTTTGTTTAAGAAGTGTCTATCATGGGATACGACAATTACGGTATTTTCAAAGTTAATCAAGAATTCCTCTAGCCATTGAATTGCTTGAATGTCTAAGCCGTTTGTTGGCTCATCTAATAATAAAATATCCGGGTTGCCAAAAAGTGCTTGTGCAAGAAGAACTTTCACCTTTTGGTCGCCAGTTAAGTCAGCCATGTTCAAATAGTGAAGCTCTTCACCAATTCCTAGACCTTTCAATAAAACTGCAGCATCTGATTCTGCTTCCCAACCGTTCATCTCAGCGAATTCACCCTCGAGTTCCGCAGCACGCATGCCATCTTCCTCGGAAAAATCAGCTTTCATGTAAATAGCGTCTTTTTCCTGTTTTACTTTATATAATCGCTCATGGCCCATTAACACAGTATCTAAGACCTGAAACTCTTCATATGCAAAGTGATTCTGCTTAAGCACAGTCATTCGTTCACCAGGTGATAGGGAAACATTTCCCGATTGAGGTTCAACTTCACCTGATAAAACCTTTAGGAAGGTAGATTTACCAGCACCATTAGCACCAATTAACCCATAACAGTTTCCTGCAGTGAATTTTAAATTCACATCTTCAAATAACTTTTTATCTCCATATCGTAAACTGACATCAGTTACAGTTATCATTTGTGTATATCCTCCAAAAAAATAGTAATCAAAGTTTAGCTTACGGTAAATAAAGGGTTTCGTCAATGTTAAATACATCGTATACTGTAAGTAGGAAAGTATATTTATTACAAAAAGATAAAAAATTGCAAAACAGCTTGTATATTTATTGATTTTTCGGTAAAGTTTTGATATAAGTGCCGATTAGATTTTAAAATAGTAAAAAAAAGACTATATTTTTTATGGGAAATATGCAACAATAAATCAACGCTATTATTCGTTAACAGTTATTAACGGAGGGGAATTTTATGGGGGAAAGAACTGTTTATTTTCTCTTTACAGATACAGGCACTTATTTATCACGTGCCATTAATTATTGTACAAAGCAATCATTAAACCATGTCTCGATAGCCTTTGATGATGATTTACAGGAAGTATATAGCTTTGGTAGAAAACGTCCAAGAAATCCATTTATAGGTGGATTCGTTAAGGAAGATATTCGAAGTGATTTCTTAAAGGATTCAAATTGTGCGGTCTATAAATACCACATACCTGAGGCTGATTGTGAAAGAGTACTTCTTAAAATTAAAGAATTTGAGAAACAACAGGATAATTATAAATATAATTTTATTGGATTAATTGGAGTATTACTTCAAATAGAAATAAACCGTGAAAATGCGTTATTCTGTTCTCAGTTTGTTGCAACAGTACTACAGGAATCAAATAATTTTAAGCTTTCAAAGCCGCTCTGCTTTACAACTCCCGCAGATATTCGTAATCTCGCCGGGTTAGAATTGATCTATGAAGGAAAACTAGGTGATTATCAACAAAATAGAATGGATACAGAGCGAAAGTTAGTAAAAGGGGAAACTACTTCTTTAACAAAGCAATCATTTATATTTTTATTATCGAAAAAAGTAAAAAGTTTTGTCATCAAATGAGAAGAACCATACACTTAATGTAGATGGTTCTTTTTTTAAGGCGCTTTTTGTATAGTTTGTTGCTACTTATAGAAACTGAGACATAATAGCAACGTGATTTTTGTAGCGTTTGGAAGCGGGGTGTTGCGTCGCATTTTATATCAACTATTAAGATTCTGCATTTGAAAAAGCAATAGTTTTCTAGAAAACAGTCTTTTTTAAAGTAGAAGGAGGGAATTTAATGGAACGGGGAAGCAATTATCGTTTACTGAAAATGAAGGAACTTTTATTTAATGAAACGGATGATTTCCATGAGCTTGGCATTGACGAAATAAGTGAAAAGCTGCGTTTACTATTTGGGGAAGAAATGGCGTTTGATAACCGTACATTAAAGCATGACTTGAAAATATTAGATGAAATGGACTTTGAAATCGTAAAAAATAAGGGTAAGTTCGGGAAAACACTTTACAGTCACCAATCAAGATTATTTGAAACATATCAATTACGGTTAATTATTGATGCCATTTTATCAGCACGTTTTATTACTACAAATGAAAAGAAGAAATTGATTAAAAAGGTAAAACAGCTTACAAGTAAATATATTGCCAAAACACTTCCAGAACCAATTTTATTCAGTCAGTCAGCAAATATAGATTATGAATTGGTCAAATTAAATATTGACTGTGTACATAGAGCAATCTCAGAGAGGAAAGTACTTACCTATCAATACGGGAAGTTTAACGTTCATAAGGAGTTTGAATTTCATCGTAATGGTGCTACGTATCATGTTGAGCCATATGCGTTAATCTGGCAAAACGATTACTATTATCTCATCGGTCGTTTTCAGGAAACAAATGAAATTAGACATTACCGGCTTGATCGGATTCGTAATATAACTGTAAGTGAAAATGATTTTACTAAAATGGATAACTTTCATTTACAAGAATATGTTAATCAAAGCTTCCATATGTTTGCAGGCGAGGAAATTCGGATTAAGATTCGTTTTCACCTTGATTTAGTCAACGTTGTACTAGATCGTTTTGGACAGGAAGTAGATATTAAACAAATAGATGATGACCATTTTGTTTTAACGACAAAAGCGAAATTATCGGATGGTCTAATCAATTGGATCCTAACATGGGGTAATCAGGCAAAAGTTTTATCGCCGGATTATTTAGTCGATGAAGTAAAAGAAAAGATTGAGCAGATGAATGCTGTATATGATAATGAAACTAAAAAAGGCAAGAGATAGAGTCTCTTGCCTTTGTGGAGTAATTAGTATTGATCTTTCTCTATACCTAAAGTTTCATAAGGTACTCTAATTTTGAATGCTAGATTGTTAGCCTCTAGATCAATGTGTTCAACACTAACCTCGAAGTTACTTTTAATTTTCATTTCAGAAACGGATACATAAATTTCTTCTTCCTTTGGATTAATGGTAACCCATTCAGGCATTGGTAAATACTTTTTCATGTATTCCATTATCTTTTGATTGGGTAGATTTAGTAATCCAATTGAAATGGATTTTTGTTTTAAAATGACATTTCCATCTTCTTGAACAAGTGGTTCAAGATGTACCGATAATGGTACAGTGCTCGAAAATACAGGTAATTCCCCAAGCAAATGCACGTCATCCTCGAGTGATATGCTATAGTTATGTTTTGTATCGTTCAGAAGTTTATCAAGATAGGCATTAACTAAATCATTTAGGTTCTTTTTTGTGGTTCGAACGATAAATTCAGAGCTTTCGTTTGCTTGCTCCTTCTCAGTATTTGGCTGGGGTGTTTCGGAAACAGGCCAAAAGATAAAAACGATAAGTGCTAAAATAACAAATGCATTTAACAATAGCAAGCTATAAAACAATCGTTTCCATTTTCTTTTCTTTGGCGGCTTATTTGACCTTAACTCTTTCATAATAGCTCACCTTTCTTAATTAGTTAAATACTCTAATACTCGTCTTGCCATTCGCTGATATCCACGCGTGTTCGGATGGAAATTATCCTCAGCAAATAAGTCGACATTTGTATCATCGAATAAATCTATTGTCGGTATAAATGTTATGTTTTCATACATCCCGGCAACCTTTTTTCCTGTGCTATTCCAATTTTCAACAATAATACCAAGTTCCTTTATCTCAGGGAAGTATTTTCCGAATGGATTATAGAAGCCTAATAAGTATATTTTCATATTAGGATTGAACTTATTTATTTTGTCAAAAATCTTCTTTAAACGTTCCTCGTAAGCAATTCGTTCCTGGGCAAAATCTTTAAATGTTAAATTCGTGAAATTCTCTTTTACCACTTTCATAATATCATTAGCCCCAATTGTGATAAGCACGATGTCGGAATTTGAAATGGATGTAGCAATCTCTGGCTTTTCTAACCGCTTTAGAAGCTGATCTGAACGATTCCCGCGTTTGCCGTAATTTTCAAATTTAACTATTTGGTTATCCTTATTTAGGGCCTTATCTAATATCCCGACGTATCCACCATCACCAGTACTGTCTCCAACGCCTTGTGTTAAAGAGTCACCAATTGCTGTGATATGTGTTTCTTTATTTGTGAAATAATCGATTGTAGACTGGACAGCTTCAGAAACCATATCTTTAAATTGGGTTTTTATAGGATCATTTTCTTGTTCAGCCTCGATGTTTTCCTGTTCTTTCTCAACATCCCTATCGGTTTGTTGTTCTTCCTCGTGAACTCGCGATTGCTTGTTTTCTTTTGTTTCAATTACTTGTTTAGAAGGTTGAGTGGTAACAAGAATCATACCGATTCCTATAAAAAGGATAACGATTAAAATGAGAGCAATTTTTTTCTTCATGTAAATCACACCTAAGATGATAATTTTCTAGTCTATATTAGCACATTACCTTGTTTTGTGTTCAATATTATATATTTACCCATTTTTACGGGTAAGTATCACGGAATAATATTTCGATTGTTTTACAATTGTTAGTATATAATATGGGGTCGTACATGGGTTTGTGTTCAGATGTGGCCAGGAATGGAGAAAAAGGTGGTTAAACAGTTGTTTTACTGTCTACCCACCTTATAGGAAGCTTTATGAAAAAGCTATGACAGAATCCTTGTTCCGGATTTCATATGGTTGTTTCATAATGTGGCAAAGGTCCTCAACCATTGCACTGGCAGTAGGATAGGCACCTGCTCCAGGTCCTGTGAGTGTTAGATTACCGAGGATATCAGTCTCCATGTAAATTGCGTTGTTAACACCCTCAATTGCATAAAGTGGGTGGTTTGTGGGAATTGCCCTTGGCTCAATACTAGCAGCAATTGTTCCGTCGAATAACGCAATTTCAGCAATATGTTTGATTCTTTTACCGGAGGCAGCCTCTTTTTCTATTGTTTGTTTAGATACTCGAGAAATACCGATGCGTTTTACATTTTCCCATACAGGCTGCTCATCAAATAGAAGTTCACTTAAAATTTTTAATTTATAGAATGCGTCATATCCCTCAATATCATTCGTTGGGTCGGCTTCTGCATACCCTAGTGACTGTGCTTTTTGTAAAGCATCGTCAAACGTTGACCCTTTTTCCCTCATTTTAGTCAGAACATAATTTGATGTTCCATTAAGGATAGCTTGCACTTTCGTAATTTTATTTACATGGAGGAGCTGTTGAATTGTTTGGATGATAGGGATGCCTCCAGCAGTAGTGGCATCAAAGCCTATTCCTACATTGTATTCAGCAGCAAGCTTTTTCAGCTTCTGTCCATGTTCCTGGAACATTTCCTTGTTTGCTGTTATCACATGCTTGTTAGCTTCGATGCATTGTTTTAAGTAGCTGAATGCAGGTTCTTTTCCCACAATTGCTTCGAAAACGATATCAATTGTTGGATCACTTAGGATGGTTTTAAAATCTGTTGTAAAACGAATATGATCCGAATTATTTTGGTGTATTTCTGGATTCTTTATTAATATTGTGGAAATTTCCACTGGTACACCGACTATATTTTTTAAACGTTCCTGGTGATGATAGATCACATCACGAACACCCTGACCAACCGTACCAAATCCAAGGATTGCAACAGAAAGCTTTTTCATTTTGGAAAAACCTCCTTTACATCTGTTTTTAAAAATTCCTTTATCACATGTCCCCATTTGTCAAACTCTGTTAAAAAGCCATCATGCCCAAAATCAGTCTTGACATGATAATAGAAACTATCCGAAACGTGTTCAGATAGTTCCTTAATTTGTTTTGGCTCATAGATTAAATCATTTTCAAAGCTAATTGCGAGTAGGGGACATTTATATTTTTTAACGGCCTGTTTAATGCCTCCACGTCCATTACCTATATCATGGTAGTTCATTGCGTTTAACAAGGAAAGGTAGCTATTGGGATCGAACCGTCTCATTAATTTTTCACCTTGATAATCTAAATATGTGGAGACACTGTAATCATCTTTTGTTTTTTCTCGGTTAAACCGCCTGGAAAATAAGTCAGAACTGCGATAAGTGACCATTCCAATCATACGCGCTATTTCCATGCCTTTTATCTCCATATCGGTTTTATAGTAGCCATCATTCCAAGTTGGATCTGCTTTAATAGCAGATGCGGCGATATGGTTAAAGGCGATTCCATAATCGGAAAAGACTGGTGTTGCAGCTAAAACAATAAGTTTATCCATGGCCTTTGGATAGAGTAACCCCCATTCAAGTACCTGCATCCCACCAAGAGAACCTCCAATAACTGCAGCAAGCTTCCTGATTTGCAATTCCTGTAACGCTTGATATGTTGCATGTACCGTATCACGGACAGTTATTGCAGGAAAATCTGCCTGATATCTTTCACCGGTTCTAGGGTGTAATGAGGTCGGTCCGGTAGATCCATCACAACCACCTAGTACGTTAAATGTAATAACCTGAAATTTATCTGTATCAATGTACTTATTTGTGCCAATAAGTCCGTCCCACCAGCCAGGGGCGTCCTTTGTTCCTACTGTACAATGGTTGCCGGTTAATGCATGGCAAACAAGAATGATAGGTGCGCCGGCAGGACCGACGCTTTCATAATGTAAGGTTACTTTTTCCAATGTTTCCCCTGAAGTTAAATGGAACGGGCCGAATGATACACATCCAGTTATAAATTTTTTGATTAGCGTTTTGTTCATATCGTACCCGTCCTTTATAAAGATTCGTTATTTTAGATTTACTTTTTTCATAAGTTGCCTTTAACCTCGTAGTTTCAGTAAACTGTGACGTGAATATTGTATTTTATGTTGCTCCTGGATACCGCAGCCCGTATACACTTCGCTTTCCGGGGGCGGCTGATAAGCCTCCTCGCGAGCCCGCGGAAAGCGTAATGTATTTCCGGAACGTTGGTCCAACATCAATCTACGTCGCAGTTTATGTCTATTATGTCAAAAAACATTCTTTACTTTTTTCTGACCAGTCGTCACCGCTTTTGTTTTATACTTCCACTGTAGTACGTTCTATTACGTTTCCCCGTAAGCGTGCAAATTCTTCATATGGTTTTGTTCCCGTAACTACCGTGATACCAACTGCTTCTGCATTTTCTAACGTTTTATCAGAATCCTCTGGTTGTTCTATCCATAAAATTTTTCCTTGCTTGTTGATAAACTCTTCAATTGTATTGGCTGGGAGGGCGCCCTGATCTAACCAAACTGCATCAATATCAAATGGAACATCAGCCAATTTATTGTAAGTTGTTTCTTGAAATGTTGATTGTTCTGTTTCACTAATTGGTACAATCTTAAACCCGAGTTGTTGCAGTTGTTTAGCATCTTCAAAAATAGCTCCTGAACCAGATACGGCAATGACTTTCTGACGTACGTTGCCTCCTTCACGTTCAAATGGAGAAGTTAATAACCAGTTGATAGCATCTTCTGCTGTTGGTTTAAACGTTTCTTCATAGCCTGTAGCTTTCGCGATTGCTTGATCTAAATCTACTAAAATATCGTTAACACGTTCGATGCCGATTGATAAACGAACTAATTCTTCTGTTACACCACTCTTTTGTAAATCCTCTGCACCTAGCTGTTGATGTGTCGTTGATGCTGGATGAATAATTAATGACTTCGCATCTCCAACGTTCGCCACATGTGACCAAAGTGATACATTATCAATTAATTTTCTACCTGCATCCCGACCACCTTTAATACCAAATGTAATGATAGAACCATATCCATTTTTAAGATACTTTGTTGCAAGATTATATGATGAGTGGTCTTTTAATCCAGGGTAATTGATCCATTCCACAGCAGGATGATCTTGTAAATATGCTGCTACTTCTTCAGCATTCTTGCTATGTCTTTCTACACGTAAATGTAATGTTTCGAGCCCTTGTAAAAGTAAAAATGCGTTTTGTGGGCTTAAGCATGCACCGATATCACGTAATAGCTGTACGCGTAGTTTTGTTACGAATGCAGCTGGACCTACATCAACAAAACGGAGTCCGTTATAACTAGCATCTGGTTCTGTGAATCCAGGGAAGTTACCATTACCCCAGTTGAAACGTCCACCGTCAACAACGACGCCGCCAATTGCTGTTCCATGACCGCCAATCCATTTTGTTGCGGAGTGGACGACGATGTCTGCTCCCCATGTTAATGGTTTCGTAATATAAGGTGTTGCGAAAGTGTTATCGATGATTAGTGGAATGTTGTTTTCGTGAGCAATAGCTGCAACCCCTTCAACGTCAAAAACATTGAGACTAGGGTTTGTAATAATTTCACCATAAATAGCTTTTGTTTTGTCCGTAATCGCGTCACGAATTGCACCAAGGTCAGTACCATCGACGAATTTTACATCGATACCGTAGCGTGGCAATGTGGTGGCGAATAGGTTATATGTTCCGCCATATAAATTACTATCAGCAATAATTTCATCACCAGCACCTGCTAAATTTAAAATTGATAACGTAATCGCAGACATACCGGATGATGTAGCAACTGCTGCAACCCCGTCTTCAAGTGAAGCAATCCGTTGTTCAAAAACATCAACAGTTGGGTTGCCAATTCGAGTATAAATGTTTCCAGCTTCCTGTAGACCGAATAAATTTTGAGCATGCTCTGTGTCACGAAACACGTAAGATGTTGTTTGGTAAATTGGAACCGCTCGGGATCCTGTTGCTGGATCTGGCTCCTGACCACCGTGAAGTAATACTGTTTCTGGATTTTGCAGATGAAAATTTGACATGAATAAATTCCTCCTTTTTTTATATGGGTCAAAAAGATAGGAAAAGAGGGGAAATAAAAAGCCCTCTTCCTAAGAAGAGGGCGTATCGTTTAACGTTCCTCCTCTTATCTTCCAGATCATGATTGACCTGTAGGATTTAGCACCTTTCAAGCGAGCTGCCTCACTTGATGGTTGCCGGGCTTCACAGGGCCTATTCCCTCCACCGCTCTTGATAAGAGATATAAATTTTGAAAATTTAATTTAAAAAGAATTATATACCTAACTTTTAGCAGAGTCAACTACATTTTTTAAGAAAATAAATTAATTTAGAATTCCGTTGGATAAATAAGGAAATACGATCCGATTTTAGCAAAATACAATCCGATTCAGCAATATACAATCCAAATTCTTAATTTACGATCCGAAATCGATAAAATACAAGCCAAAACACCTTAAATACGATCCAACCACAATTTCCAGCCAGCTAGCTATCTAGATTTCCTTATCGGACGCCGCTGTGCCGATCCCATGTAGATAATCAAGGCAATCCAAATTAAAGAAAATGAAATTAGATGCGCTCGTGAGAATGTTTCATGGTATAGGAATACACCTAAAATTAACATGATAGTTGGCGCAATATATTGTAAAAATCCGACCATTGATAACGGGATTTGTTTGGCGCCAGTTGCAAACATTAGTAATGGAACCGCTGTAGCAATACCTGCTCCAATTAGTAATAGGTTGGTACTATTGAACAGATCTCCTGAAGTAAATCCCACGTTATCCGATATTGCTAATAAATAGATAAAAGCAATAGGTGTGACAATCATCGTCTCGATTGCCAGCCCGAACATAGCTCCAATATCAACCATTTTTTTCAACAAACCATAAAATCCAAAACTAAGTGCTAGCAGTATAGAGACCCAAGGGAAGACGCCATAACTAACAGCAAGGTTTATAACGCCAACACCAGCAATTAAAAAAGATAGAAGCTGACTTCTGGTTAATCGTTCTTTTAACACAATAATTCCAAGTAAAATACTGACAAGTGGATTGATATAATACCCTAGGCTTGCCTGGATAACGTGATCACTGTTAACTGCCCATATGTAGGTCAGCCAATTTATGCTAATTACGATGGATGCTAACGTAATACCAATTAGCTTCTTTTTATCCTGCATAATTATTTTACATTCTTTGATAAACTCCGACCACTTTCGTACACACAAAATAACGCCTATCATAAAAAGGAAAGACCATACAATTCGATGTGCTAATATTTCACCTGCAGATACCTGTTGTACTAGTTTCCAATAAATTGGTAGAAATCCCCAAAGCAAGTAAGCTCCAGCAGTGTAGATAATTCCAATTTTCTCTTCCGTCTGATTCATGCGGCTTCCCTCTCAATCTAGTAACGATTTTCATTCAAAGTAAAACAATTTTAGAAGTAACTGTAAAAAAAAGCAATAAACCTGCCTATGCACATATTGCGGAAAACGCTTTCAAATTGAGGTATTATACACTATGATAGAAGTAGATTAAGATAAAATGATATAAGTTTAAAAAGGGGAGAATGGGATGTCAAAAAAACATGAGCATTTTGAAACATCAGTTATTCATGACGGTTATGATGCCAAAGATATGTTGGGGAGTTTAGCAACACCTTTATTTCAAACATCAACATACACATTCGACACTGCTGAACAAGGTGAACGGAGGTTTGCGGGGGAAGAGGAAGGATATATTTATTCTCGTTTAGGGAATCCGACCGTCAACGTATTGGAAGAGCGAATTGCGGCACTTGAAAATGGAGAGCGTGGTCTTGCTTTTGGGTCCGGAATGGCAGCGGTTTCTGCTGTTTTGATTGCATTAACTAAGGCACATGATCACATTTTATGTTCCTCAGGTCTATATGGTTGTACGTTTGGATTGCTAACGATGATGCAAGAGAAATATAATATTACCCATGACTTTTCATCGATGGATTCAAAAGAAGCGGTTCGCTCATTGATCAAACCAGAAACAACGTGTATTTATGTGGAAACGCCAATTAATCCAACGATGAAATTAATCGACTTGCAAATGGTCTCGGAGGTTGCTAGTGAATTTAATATACCAGTTGTTGTTGATAATACGTTTTCTTCACCTTATTTACAACGACCGCTAGAATTAGGTTGTGACGTGGTGATTCATAGTGCAACAAAATATATCGGCGGCCACGGAGATGTCGTCGCAGGGCTGGTTGTTGGGAAAAAGGATTTCTTAGATTCTGTTCAGATGACAACACAAAAAGACATTGGCGGAATCATTTCACCGTTTGATGCATGGCTATTGATTAGAGGATTGAAAACATTACCAATACGACTTGATCGCCACTGTGATAATGCAGAAAATATATACGAAAAATTACGGAACCATCCTAATGTAACCAAGGTTTATTACCCAAACGATACTGACCATCCAGATTACTATATCCGTGAAAAACAAATGAAGCGAGGTGGTGGTCTAATTTCTTTTGAAATTAAAGGGACTAAAGAAGATGCCCAGGCGATGTTGAATGCATTGTCATTCGTCAAAATTGCTGTCAGTCTTGGAGATGCTGAAACATTGATACAACATCCAGCCACCATGACACACGCTGTCGTTCCAGAAGGATCTCGCTTAGAAATGGGTGTTACCGATCAACTCATCCGATTATCTACAGGTCTTGAAGCGTGGGAAGATATTTGGAATGACTTAGAACAAGCGTTAAATAAAATTAATGTAAAAGCTGTTAGTAAATAACTACTGGATAAAGTTATATTAAGGTCTTCTGTCCCATGGCTCAAGAGTACCGACAATGGTTTTATCGTTATTTGTTTTAATAGCATGAATGACACCGTTAGCAATTTCTTCGAGGGTAAGCCATCTGGAAAATTCTTTTTCTAAGACAAATCCTAAATATACACGTTTGTACTGGCAATTGTCTGGCACAGACGTGTTTTCTTTTTGAAAGTAATAGGAAGAACTACCTTGTATATGAAACAATCTCCATGGAAAATTAGAATATTGCTTGCTGATTTGCCTTATAATTAAAGGTAAGGCATTTGAAGCTGTTGAATGGATCCAGCTTACAACGATGCTTGGGCATCCGTATGTTTGCAATGCATTTTCTACTTCCATTTTTAATTTTTCATTTTCATGGTAATCCAATACAATAGCATGAATATTTTCTGGATGTTTACATGTCTTTTTCAACTCTTGATGCTTTTTTAAACTTCTACCAATAACAGAAACATTGTAATTGCTATCGGCAAGAAATTGACTTACCTTTTTGAGCATCCCTGTTCCACCGATCACGAATGCATGGCCTTTTTTCTTCATCGATTCACACCTCTTGTTTTTTACTAGTACTAGTATACAATATACATTTAAGGCAACTCGAATTGGGAAATTATATGATATATTAATAAGTAATGGATTAATTGTTTGTGCTTCTGGGAAGGAGTGTCTTTTTATGGTTTTTGTTCCCTATTTATTAGGATTTATTATAATATTTAATATTGCACTTGCTCTTACAATTATATTCCTTGAGCGTAAGGATGCTACCTCAACGTGGGCATGGCTAATGGTATTGTTGTTTGTACCAATCGCCGGTTTCTTTCTCTATCTAATTTTTGGAAAAAAACTAAGTAAACGAAGAATTTTTACTTGGGATACTAAAAGCAGACTTGGAGTAAAAAAGTCTGTTCAAGCACAGATGCGGGCGTTAGAAAAAAATCGTTTTGCATTTAAGCATAATGAGATTGCTGCATATAAGGATTTATATTTTTTACATTTACGAAATAATGATGCCATTTTTACACAAGATAACAAAGTAGAATTATATACCGACGGAAAAGAGAAATTCACAGCATTAATTCAGGATTTAGAAAAAGCGACTAATCACATTCACTTACTGTATTACATTATTCGTTACGATCAATTGGGGCAGCAAATATGTGATGTATTAGTTAAGAAAGCGAATGAAGGTGTCGAGGTTCGTGTTCTATATGATGATATGGGATCAAGAACACTCAAAAGAAAGTTCATTAAACGGTTACGCCATGCTGGAGCACAGGTGGAAGCATTTTTTCCCCCGAAGATTCCAAAGATCAATTTTAAAATTAATCATCGAAATCACCGTAAGCTAGCAATTATAGATGGACGTATTGGTTATATTGGCGGGTTTAACATTGGTGATGAATACTTAGGGAAAAATAAAAAAATGGGCTATTGGCGTGACACTCATATTCGTGTAAACGGTGACGCTGTAAAAAATATGCAAACACGTTTTATTTTAGATTGGAACCAGGCATCACGAAATGATATTTTATATGAGGACAGATATTATGCTGCGGTACCAACGGGTGATGTTGGTATTCAAATCGTATCAAGTGGTCCGGATTCAGACTGGGAACAAATTAAAAATGGTTATATCAAAATGATTATGTCAGCAAAGCAATATGTCTATATTCAGACACCGTATTTTATACCAGATGAAAGTCTTCGTGATGCATTAAGAATAGCCGCGTTATCTGGGGTGAATATAAAGATTATGATTCCTAACAAGCCGGATCATCCGTTTGTCTATTGGGCAACATTGTCCTATATAGGTGACTTGCTACAAGCGGGTGCAGAGGTATATATTTATCAAAATGGGTTTCTGCATTCAAAAACAATTATTGTTGATGGTAAAATTGCTTCTGTAGGAACTGCAAATATTGATGTACGTAGCTTCCGTCTTAATTTTGAGGTGAATGCATTTTTGTATGACATTTCAGTTGCTGAAAAGCTAGTGAATGCTTTTATGCACGATATTAGTTTGTCAACACAAATGACGAAAAAATTATATGAGAAACGTTCGGTAGGCATACGCTTTAAAGAATCGATATCGCGATTACTCTCACCAATATTATAATCGAATTTCACATAGGAGGAAAAATGTATGGAAAAGAAAACATGTTCAAATTCACTTGCTGTTAAAACATCACATGTATTACCACCAGATACAAATAATCACGGAACCCTTTTTGGTGGGAAATTAATGGCGCATATTGATGATGTAGCTGCGATTGCTGCGGTACGTCATGCTAGATTGCCCGTTGTTACTGCTTCCACAGATTCTGTCGATTTCCTATCACCAGTAAAGGAAGGAGATTCGATATGTGTGGAAGCGTTTGTGACATGGACCCACAATACATCAATGGAAGTATTTGTAAAGGCGGTGACAGAAAATCTGTTAACTGGTGAACGCAGGGTTTGTACGACGGCATTTCTCACATTCGTTGCCATTGATGATGATGGTAAACCTGTCCCAGTTCCAGATGTTTATCCGGAAACAGAACAGGAAAAACAATTGAATAAGCAAGCACCAGATCGTGCCCGTAGACGAAAAGAACGCCGTCAGCATTCAAAGGAAATTGCAAGAAGCTTTGGAACAGATTACCCGTGGAATAAAAGTAAGAATTATTAATTATTTGTCCGCAATTGCGGGATAAGTTAAAATGAAATAATGTGAAATAGTATAAGGAGCCACATTGTTTGGGCTTCTTTTATTTTAGTTTTCTTTTTTTACTATGAGGGAAAGGTAAAGATATTACACTTTTTTTCTTGCGAAGGTTTCATAAATGAAGGGAGAATATAGCATGGAGTTTATTGAAAAAATGGTAGGTGAAGTTAATGATGTATTGTGGACCTATGTTCTAATTATTGTCTTAATTGCATTAGGATTATGGTTCACCATTAAAACAGGGTTTGTGCAGTTCAGATACTTACCAGAAATGTTTCGCGTTCTATTTGACAAACGTACAATTAGTGCAGAAGGAAAAAAGGGAACATCTTCATTTCAGGCATTTGCTATTAGCGCTGCTTCACGTGTAGGGACAGGAAACCTTGCAGGTGTTGCATCAGCAGTAGCAATGGGTGGACCGGGCGCGGTCTTTTGGATGTGGATTATTGCTCTATTAGGCTCTGCAACAGCATTTATTGAAAGTACATTAGCGCAGGTTTATAAAGTTCCTGAAAAAAACCAATATCGTGGAGGACCCGCATATTATATGGAAAAGGGTCTTGGGAAACGCTGGTTAGGTATTATTTTTGCAATTACAATCACGTTTACGTATGGACTTGTTTTTAATTCCGTACAATCGAACACGATTAGCTTGGCTTTTGCAGGGGAATTTGATTTTAATAAAAATTACATGGCAATTATTTTAGTACTTTTAACTGCAATTGTTATCTTTGGCGGTCTAAAAAGTATCGCAAATGTAACGCAAATCATTGTACCGATTATGGCAATTCTTTATATTTTAATTGCAATCTATGTTTTAATCGCAAACATCACTGCAATTCCTGATTTGATTTCGCTTATCTTCCAAAATGCATTTGGTATTCGTGAAATAGCAGGTGGTGGATTTGGTGCAGCAATCATGATGGGAATTAAGCGTGGTTTGTTCTCTAACGAGGCCGGTATGGGTAGTGCACCAAATGCAGCAGCAACGGCTGAGGTAACACATCCAGCTAAACAAGGCTTAATTCAGGCATTGGGAGTATTTTTTGATACGATCCTAATCTGTAGTGCAACAGCATTCATTATTGTTACTGCTGGTGGGTACGAAGGTAGTAAGCTCGATGGGATTCAGTTAACGCAAAACGCATTTGAATTTCATGTGGGTGGATGGGCTTCAATCTTTATCGCAGTTGCAATATTCTTATTCGCTTACAGTTCCATTTTAGGAAACTATTACTACGGCGAAAATAACATCGAATATATTAAAAATAGTAAACTCGGTCTGTTTATTTATCGACTTGCAGTACTTGCGATGGTCATTTTTGGTGCAATCGCAACATTTGATTTAGTCTGGGCATTAGCCGATTTAACAATGGCAATTATGGCTTTAATCAACCTTTACGCTATTACAAGGCTGTATAAAATTGCAGCACGTGTCTTAAAGGATTATCAACGACAGCGGAAAGAAGGAAAGGATCCAGTCTTTTATCGTGATGTATTAGAAGATGACACTGGCGTTGAGTTCTGGGACCGTGAAAATGCAAAACATGTTGAGAAATAAATAAGAGAGAGGCTGGGACATAACTAAAACGTTTGGCTCAAAAGACGAACGATTACAGGATAGGAAGTTTAGAAGGTTACTTTTTCAACGGTAGGATCTTAATACGTAGTTGATATAAGCTACGATGTAAATTAAGCATTTTAAGTAGTTCATTAATCCCGCAGCCCGTATACACTCCGCGATCCTTAGGTCGGCTGATGAGCCTCCTCGTGCTACGCACTCCGGGGTCTCACCGATGCCTCATCTCCCCCAGGAGTCTCCGTGCATACGTGCTGGCTAGTAGAAAATATATGCTTAATTTACATGGTTATTAAAGTGGGAATATTAAGCACAAAAAAGCTAGTGGTACTGGTTTCAAGTATAATAACCATTATCTAGGATAGGTAACCTTATTACACCGCTACACTAGCCCGCAGCGACCCCGGACGGTGAATGAGAACTAGACTTAATTATTAAATCATTTACGTCACATTTTACTGACAATTAGCAAGGATTACGAATACCCATAAAGAAATATCCGAACTAATACAAATTCTAATTGAAGATTCATTAGTTCGGATTTTTCTTTGACTAAAATACTTTTATCCCAGCCACTTTTTAATATAATGGTTGTTAAAACTCAAACACACGGGTGATAATTGGTATTCTAGCTTTATTTCCACCGTCAAATTTTCATCTAAAAAATTCTTCCCTTGCCAAAACAAAGAATTTCATTTAGTATTGAAATTACACAAAATATACAATATCTTGTGTAATATAATGTCGATAAAACTACATATAGTATAAACTTTGAATGTAGACGCCAATAGGCTTAATAGGGAATCTGGTGAAATTCCAGAACTGCCCCCGCAACTGTAAATGCTAACGAAATGAGCAAATGACCACTATATACATGTATATGGGAAGGGCTCAGAGTAGGGCATAAGTCAGGAGACCTATCTACTTTTAAGTAATTTCAGCTTCTTCGGGGATTGAGAAGATGAGATGATGGTGCCGTGGAATAGGTTTCCCACATTTATTCGTGCTGTCGTTTCATCCACTCAATTTATTGGGTGGATTTTTTAAATTCCGTGAAAACAGGGAGGAAAATAAATTGAATACACAAACTTATCCAGAAATGAACGATGTATTAGAGAACATTGCTGTTGTTGCGAAAAAATATCAACTAGATGCAACGAGCATCATTCAACAAATCAAACAATCCAATTCAACGAAGGAGGAGGCTAACCAACAAGCCTTATTCTATGCACTCAACAATATCGCAATGGATGAACCTGCTTGGACTTTTGTAGCAGCACGCATGTATTTGAATGAGTTGTATCAAATGGCTGCTGATAATCGTGGATATAGACCTGAAATAAAATATGGTGGTTTTTATGAATTAATTAATACGCTTTCAGACAAAGGAATATATGCAGCTGATTTACGAAGTATTTATTCAAAAGATGAAATCAACGTACTAGAAAAGGAAATTAACCCTGAACGTGATCATCTGTTTAATTATATTGGCCTTTTCCTGCTTGCGGATCGGTACATAACAAAAGATCATGATCGTAATATATATGAGCTTCCACAGGAACGATTCATGATTATAGCAATGACATTAATGAAAAATGAGCCAAAAGAAAAGCGGTTGGAATTAGTAAAAGAAGCATACTGGGCACTGAGCAATTTATACATGACAGTGGCAACACCAACGCTCGCTAACGCTGGGAAAAGCTTTGGTCAGCTCTCGTCTTGCTTTATCGATACTGTCGATGATTCACTTGACGGCATTTATTTGAACAACTGGGACATTGCTAGACTGAGCAAGGATGGCGGCGGAATTGGTGTTTATTACGGTAAGGTACGTGCACTTGGATCGGACATAAAAAAATTCAAGGGTAATTCGTCGGGTGTTGTACCTTGGATTCGACTTCTGAATGACACTGCAGTTAGTGTTGATCAGCTGGGACAACGACAAGGAGCAGTAGCTATTTATTTGGATGTTTTTCATAAAGACATTATGAACGGATTTCTTGATTTGAAAACAAATAATGGAGATGAGCGACGTAAGGCACATGATATTTTCACAGGTGTAGCCATTCCGGATCTATTTATGAAAAAACTGCAAGAGGTCGACGAAAATGGTCGAAGTATTGGTGAGTGGCATACTTTTTGTCCACATCAGGTTAAACAAATGATGGGATGGAAGGACAAAAACGGTACCCCTCTTGGACTCGAGGATTATTACGATGAAATAGGTGATAACTATTTCACTGAAAAGTACGAAGAAGCTGTTAACCATCCGCTTTTACCAAGAAAAACGTATCGTGCGATGGATATTATGGCGAGGATTATGGTTGCACAATTAGAGACTGGAA
The DNA here is from genome assembly GCF_900187325.1 of Virgibacillus ndiopensis. GTDB lineage: Bacteria > Bacillota > Bacilli > Bacillales > Amphibacillaceae > Virgibacillus_E > Virgibacillus_E ndiopensis. Next base: position 525,087 of record NZ_FZMZ01000006.1, read on the forward strand.
CACCGTATATGTTTTACCGAGATGAAGCCAATCGTCAAAATCCTAACAAGCATGTTCGAGGTAGAGGACTTACCTCCATATATTGTAGTAATTTGTGTACGGAGATTATGCAGAACATGTCTGCGACAACGATTGCGAAGGAATATCAGGATGAACAGGGGAATATTGTTATCATTCGAAAACCCGGTGATTTCGTCGTTTGTAATTTATCATCGATTAATCTTCCGAAAGCGATAGAAGCTGAAGCGTTGGAGCGGTTAATTCCTATTCAAATGAGAATGCTTGACAATGTAATTGATTTAAACACGATAAAAGTGGGACAAGCCCAAATAACGAATAAAAAGTATCGAGCAGTTGGTTTGGGGACATTTGGCTGGCATCATCTCTTAGCCCAAGAAGGGATCTATTGGGAATCGGATCAAGCAGTAGAATTTGCTGACAAATTATACGAGGACATAGCATATTACGCGATTAAATCTTCAATGGAACTCGCTAAGGAAAAAGGAATGTACAGTGAATTTCTAGGTTCTGAATGGCAGACGGGAGCATATTTTGAACGAAAAGGATACGAAACTGAGCGCTGGAAGGATCTTCGAAATGATGTCGCTGAACATGGAATTCGAAACGGCTGGTTAATGGCTGTCGCACCTAATTCATCTACAGCAAAAATTGGGGCTTCAACAGACGGAATTGATCCTATCTATGCAGTTGAATACGCGGAAGAAAAGAAGAATTTTAAATTTAAAGTCACTGCACCTGATTTAGATCATATTACGTATAATTACTACCGTCGCTCAAGACATGAGTTAGATCAAGTATGGAGTATTAGGCAAAATGCTGCCCGTCAGCATCATGTAGATCAGGCAATCAGTTTTAATTTATATGTTCGTCATGATATTAAAGCAAGAGATTTGTTAAACCTGCACCTAGAGGCGTGGAGTCATGGGTTAAAAACGACTTATTATGTAAGAAGTACATCACAATCAGAAATCGAAGAATGTGAAGCATGTCATAGTTAAATTTTTTGAGGAGGTATACAAGTGATAACGAATGAACCAATAACAAGGATTAATTTACTAAACCCGGAATATCCTAATAAATCAACGGGACTCATTAACGGAAAATCTTCTGGACTACTAAATTGGAATGATATTGCTTATCCGCAAATGTATGATTTGTATCAAGCATTGCTATCAAATTTTTGGAAAGCACAAGAAATCAATATGCAAGACGACATCAAACAATGGGACTTGCTGAGTGAAACTGAAAAGGATGTGTTTTTACGAATAAATACACAGCTGGCTCTTTTGGATAGTCTGCAAACTCCGACAATGAATCAAGTGATGGATTATGTTTCTGATTCCAGTTTTAAAGCAATTTTTGCAGTGATTTCCCAGCAGGAGGCAGTGCATAATGAATCGTATTCGTATATTTTAAGCTCGTTAGTACCTTTACGCGAGCAAAATGAGCGATTTAACCAGGCAAAAAGCGATCCAATTGTTTTAAAAAGAAACAAGTTAATATTAAGCAGCTATGATGATTTTAGAAATAATCCAACACCTGAAAATATATTTAAACTAGGAGTTAACTCTATTAATCTTGAAGGAATCTATTTTTATGCGGGATTTGCCTTCTTTTATAACTTAGCACGCCAGCAAAAAATGCTCAAAACAAGTACAATGATTAGTTATATTCAGCGTGATGAGATGCAGCATACATATTTCGTGACGCAATTTATTCGGATTTTGCTGTCAGAGAATAAAGAGCTCAATACAGACGAAAATATCAATTATATTTATCAAACCATTGCGAAGGCAACGGAACTGGAGAAGGAATGGGCACATTATATTTTAGCTGATATTGAAGGAATTGATTTAGTTGAATTTGAGCAATATGTGGAATATCTTGCTAACAAGCGCTTACGCCAGCTAGGATTGAAAAATCTGTATGAAGAAAGAAATAATCCGATGCCATGGATTCACGTATTCAGTGATGAAATGATCAATGAAACCAAATCCGATTTCTTTGAACAAAAAGCTCGGACTTATTCAAAAGTAACCCAGTCAAATGGGTTTGAGGAATTGTAGGTGAAATGATGCGAATTGCAATTGTGTATACTTCGGTGACAGGTAATACAAAGGAATTGGCTGAGTTAGTTCAACAAAGCTTTATAGCTCGTTCAATAGATGTAGACTTTTTCCCAGTGAACCAATTTCCGTTGGATAGCATTCTAGAATATGACGCCATTGCAATCGGAACTTATACTTGGGGAAATGGAATAATCCCTAAAGAAATGATGGATCTTTTTAAACAAATTGAAGTGGTGGATACAACACATATAACTACTGCTGTATTTGGTACAGGTGACAGCTTTTTCCCATACTTTTGCGGTGCGGTCGATTTGTTCCGTGATATGTTATATGTGCATACAAATTTAGCAGTTACGATGAAAGTGGAATTAAGACCACAGTTAGAGGATATTGCTAAGTGCTCAAGGTTTGTGGATTGTTTGCTGGAGCATGTTAGACAGGAATTGGATATTGTGGGATGAAGTAAAATAAATAATCCCCCATGTGCTTTAGCCAGCCAGTGAGGGATTATTTCCAACATTTACGCAAATTGTTGTTTGTTAGCTTTTAGATTGTCCCTTTTTCTTAGACGTAGTTCTTAATACCAATGGTCCGGAATCCTTAAAGCAGGGGGTAATATTGTGTGAGCATCGCCATTCGCAGCGTTAACCTGTGCTTGCGTTAGAAAGATACTTCCTTCGAGATTGGCACCGCATATATTAGCATCCCTAAAGTCAGCACCGATAAGATCTGTTTCTCTCATATCTGTATTGCTGAGGTCGGCCGCGATTAGAATAGCACCTCTCAAGTTAGCTCCTCTAAGATCAGCACCTATCAAATTTGCGCCAAACAGGTTACTTTTTCTATCAATTTTAGTTTCCTTATTTGGAATGGTCGCCCGAACTAACTCGCTTGTTTGTAAAAGTAAAGTATTAACACTAGCTCTATGTTCAGAAACATTAATGTCTAAAATAGATTTTGGGCTTAGATTAGTGAGATTTTCCGTTTCTTCTATAGCAATCTGTAAATCTTCATGAATCGAATCAGTATGTTCTAAATGCAGTGCTTCGTACAAAAAATAAAGCATCTCATGAAGCTGTTGCATAATAGGAAATACATTAAACATTTCCTTCGCTAACGCTTTGTCATTACGCCAATCGTTCCCATCATAAGTGACTTGAGATACTTTCTGGCCTGCCCCAAAACATTCATATACAGCACAACCTCGAAATCCTTTTTCTCTAAGATCTTTATGAATGCCACAGCGGTAGTCTGATTGCAAATTTGGGCAGGGAGTACCGCCATCTTTATTCAATGCAAAATCAGCAGATTTAGCATATGGCAAAGCCACACAGCACAAACCAAAACAATTTTCACAGTCCGCACTTAATTTATTTTGAATATTGTCCATGTCTGTTAATGATTGTGACAATATTTACACTTCCTTTAGCGATAAAATTACTTAACAATACTACTATCATGAGAAACAATGATTAACTTGTCAAGAATTTTTGCTATTTAAATTTTTCTTGAAACTATTTAATGAAACACTTACAATTATATATAAGAATATTCTAATTTCTGAGGTGTTCATATGTTGTATAAATTCCATCAACATGTAACAAAAAATAAATTTTCACGAAGAGGCTTGGTTCTGTAACCAAGCCTCTTTTACTTTGTTCGCTTTATTATGATAAAGCGGTACTATGGAGGTGTAACAGGTGATAACGTTAACCGGTAAAACATTGACCTTAGATGAAGTTAGACGAGTTGTTTTTGGAAAAGAAAAAGTAGCAATTGCACATGATTCTATTCATAAGATTAAATATAACAGGCAAACAGTAGAAGATTTGATTAATGCCAAAAAAACAATGTATGGCATAAACACTGGTTTTGGAAAGTTCAGCGATGTTGTGGTTGCAGAAGAGGATTTAGAAGAATTACAACTCAATCTGATTCACTCCCATGCCTGTGGTGTTGGAGTGCCTTTTTCAGAGGAAATTAGTCGTACCATGCTGTTGTTACGCGCTAATGCTTTATCACGAGGCTTTTCAGGAGTGAGGCCAGCATTGATTCAGCAACTTGTGGCCCTTGTCAATGCGTCCATTCATCCAGTGATTCCTGAACAAGGATCGTTAGGTGCAAGTGGGGACCTTGCACCGTTATCCCATCTTACTTTGGCTTTATTAGGTGAGGGGGAAGTTTTTTATAATGGTACGCGATTGGATGCTTCCGTTGCACTAGCTGAAGCAGGTATTGCTCCACTAAAGTTGAAGGCAAAGGAAGGACTTGCTTTAATCAATGGTACACAGGCGATGACTGCTGTTGGTGTCGTTATCTATTTAGAAGTAGAAAAATTACTATACCAAAGCGAGCTGATTGCAGCGATGACGTTGGAAGGGTTACAGGGAATCATTGATGCATTCGATGCCGATTTGCATAAGGTGCGTGGTCATCAGGAACAAATCGATGTAGCTGAGCGGATTCGCACTATTTTATCCGATAGTAGGCTAATTACAAAACAGGGAGAATTACGTGTTCAAGATGCCTATTCCTTACGATGCATCCCACAGGTATTGGGGGCATCATGGCAAACGGTTCATTATGCAAAGGAAAAATTGTTAACAGAGATTAATGCCGTTACAGATAATCCATTAATTTTCTCTGAAGATAACAAAGTGATTTCAGGTGGGAATTTTCACGGCCAACCAATTGCATTTGCAATGGACTTTATCAAACTAGGAATCGCTGAAACTGCAAATATGGCAGAACGCCGTATTGAACGACTAGTTAATCCACAGCTTAACGATTTGCCAGCATTTTTAAGTCCAAATCCTGGGTTAGAATCAGGTGCAATGATTATGCAATATAGTGCAGCTTCACTGGTTTCCGAAAATAAGACATTAGCCCATCCGGCAAGTGTTGATTCCATCCCATCATCGGCAAATCAAGAGGACCATGTGAGTATGGGTACAATTGCTGCAAGACACGCGCTACAAATGCTCACAAATACTCGTCGAGTTGTTGCGATTGAGCTTATTTGTGCGATGGAGGCTGTCGAATTTCGCGGTATAGGAAGCATGGCAACACGGACTAGGAATTTTTATGAAAAAGCACGAAATATCGTTCCTTCGATTACAAAGGATCGTGTATTTTCGACAGATATTGAAAGGTTATCAGATTGGTTAAAGGATACAGCGGTTAGCTGTGTGGAACGAAATTATGTCAAAGGGGGAGTTTTTCATGAATAAGGTTAAGGTTCAGGCGAAAAAAGGGTTGGAGTTAGAGTGTAAAGGTTGGGAACAAGAAGCTGCGTTACGGATGCTATACAACAATCTAGATTCAGAAGTTGCAGAAAATCCGGAAGAGCTTGTCGTTTACGGTGGCATTGGCAAGGCCGCTCGTAATTGGGAAGCGTTCGATGCGATTGTCAATACATTACGAAACTTGGAAAATGATGAAACAATGCTCGTACAATCCGGAAAGCCTGTTGGTGTATTTAAAACACATAAACACGCCCCAAGAGTACTATTGGCTAACTCAAATCTCGTTCCTGAATGGGCAAATTGGGAACACTTTCATGAACTTGATCAAAAAGGATTAATGATGTATGGCCAAATGACAGCCGGAAGCTGGATTTATATTGGTACACAGGGAATCTTACAAGGAACCTATGAAACTTTCTCTGCGCTTGCAAAAAAGCATTTCAATGGAACATTGCGTCATACGATCACATTGACAGCGGGACTTGGTGGTATGGGTGGTGCACAACCGCTTGCAGTAACAATGAATGAAGGGGTTGTTATTGCAGTAGAAGTTGATAAAAACCGTATCGAAAAGAGGATAAAAACAAAGTACTGTGATGTAATGACCGACAGTATTGATGAAGCTATTGAACTAGCAAATGACGCAAAGAAAAATGGGAAAGCATTGTCAATAGCTCTCTTAGGAAATGCCGCTGCAATCCATCTTGAACTACTTAGCTGTAACATCGAAATTGATATTGTTACAGATCAAACGTCTGCCCATGATCCATTAAATGGTTACGTTCCAGTAGGTTATAGTGTAGAAGCGGCGTCTAATTTACGTAAAAACGATTCCGAAGCATATACAAAACTGTCCCAAAAGAGCATGGCGAAACATGTAGAAGCAATGCTTGCCTATCAGAGCAGGGGTTCCATTGTGTTCGATTATGGAAACAACATTCGACAGGTAGCCAAAAATGAAGGTGTAGAAAATGCATTTGATTTCCCTGGGTTTGTTCCAGCCTATATTCGTCCGCTGTTTTGTGAAGGGAAAGGTCCATTCCGCTGGGCAGCACTTTCTGGTGATCCAGAAGATATTTATCGAACAGACCAGTTAATCAAAGAACTTTTCCCAGCAAACGAGGCACTAAATCGTTGGATTGATATGGCTCAGGAGCAGATAGCGTTTCAAGGGTTACCCTCTCGTATTTGCTGGTTAGGTTACGGGGAACGGGTAAAAATGGGGCTTGCCATCAATGAGTTAGTTAAAAATGGTGAATTGAAGGCACCTATTGTAATCGGCCGTGATCACTTAGACTGTGGCTCGGTTGCTTCACCAAACAGGGAAACAGAAGGAATGAAGGACGGCAGTGATGCGGTAGCTGACTGGGCTATTCTGAATGCATTGATTAATACGGCTGCTGGTGGATCATGGATTTCGTTCCATCATGGTGGCGGTGTCGGCATGGGGTATTCGCTTCATGCAGGTATGGTCGCTGTCGCAGATGGTACTGATTTGGCGAAAGAGCGATTGGAACGTGTACTGACCACAGACCCCGGGATGGGAGTTATCCGCCACGCTGATGCAGGGTATGAAAAAGCAATAGATTTTGCTGATGAACATGATATTCACATTCCAATGGAAAAATAGGAGGTTTTAGATGTGCAGGTCGATCTACTTATAACAAATATTGGTCAATTACTAACAATGGATAAAAGTGGTCCCGTAAAAGGAAAAGAAATGAATGATTTACCCGTTATGGAGGGTGCGGCAGTTGCGATCAAGGATGGCAAAATTGACTGGATTGGTTCAACTGACGAAGCATCCAATGCCTTTGCCGAGAGAACAATCGATGCTAAGGGAAAACTTGTTACTCCAGGACTTGTCGAACCACATACACATTTAGTTTTCGGTGGATCACGTGAAACGGAAATGGCATTAAAGCAACAAGGTGTACCTTATTTAGAGATTTTAAAACAAGGTGGCGGAATTTTATCGACAGTTAATGCAACAAAACAGGCATCATGTGAGAAACTTCTACAAAAAGCATTGTTCCATTTAGATCGAATGGCAATGTATGGAATTACTACGGTAGAGGCAAAAAGCGGTTACGGATTAGATAAAGAAACTGAACTAAAACAATTAAACGTAGTAAAAGAAGCGAACGTAAAGCACCCATTAGATATTGTGTCGACCTTTTTAGGAGCACACGCAATACCACCTGAATATAGAGAGGATCCAGAGGCATTTTTGGAATTAATGAGTGACCTGTTTGCTGAAATTAAAGAAAATAACTTAGCTGATTTCGTTGATATTTTTACAGAAACTGGTGTATTTTCGGTTGAACAATCAAGACGCTATCTACAAAAGGCAAAAGAATATGGCTTTGGCGTTAAAATTCATGCTGATGAAATTGATCCTTTGGGTGGGACAGAGCTTGCTGTGGAAATGGGCGCAATTAGTGGAGATCACTTAGCGGTTATATCAGTTGAAGGAATTAAGCAATTGGCAGCATCCAACACGATTGGCGTCATTTTGCCGGGAACAAGCTTTTATTTAGGAAAAGATTCGTATGCTCCAGCACGTGAAATAATTGATCAAGGCGCGGCTGTTGCGATTTCTACTGACTTTAACCCGGGAAGCTCGGTAACCGAAAACCTGCAATTAATCATGTCAATTGCCGCATTAAAACTAAAGCTGTCTCCAGCAGAAATATGGCACGCGGTAACGGTTAACGCGGCACATGCGATTGGAAGAGGTAACGATGCAGGGACAATTGCCACAGGTCGTAAAGCCGATGTTGTCATCTGGGATGCGCCAAATTATATGTACATCCCATATCACTACGGGGTTAATCATGTAAACACGGTTATCAAAAACGGAGGAGTTTTACATGAAAGGCAGGAGATTCAATATGACAGCATTACGTCATTTTAAACCTGCTGGAAAGGCGATTTTTAAGGATCGGCATACTATAAAAGTAAAGGAACTGTTACAGCCATGGGAGGAGGGAACGACCGGTGAATTTGCAATTGCTGGTGTTCCTTTATCAAAGCCTTCAATCAGTCATTCAGGGGCATCGTTCGCTCCGGATGCAATACGTTCCGCTCTTCAAAGCTATACGACTTATTCGGCTGAAGCGGGATTCGAGTTTACTGATCACATCATGGACTTTGGTGATATTTACATGGATCCAACTGATGTTAGTGGTAATCAGCAACGTGCTTATGAAGGATTACATGATGCATTTATAACAGAAGCTGCAAAATGGTGGATGATTTTAGGTGGCGATCATTCGATAAGCCATGCTTCGATTAAAGCATTCCAGGAGCAATACGGAAAAATTGGTGTTATTCAATTTGACGCCCACCATGATTTACGAAATACCGAAGATGGTGGACCAACGAATGGTACACCGTTTCGCAGGTTGTTAGAAGAGGGTGTTATTAAAGGTGACCATCTAGTGCAAATAGGGATACGTGATTTTACCAATGCGAAGGAGTATCATGATTATGCCTTAAACAAAGGTGTTACAGTTTATACAATGGACGATGTCTGGCAATTTACGATAAAGCATATAGTGGAAAAGGAAATAACACGATTAGGAGCTGGTGTTGATGCTATCTATTTATCAGTCGATATCGATGTCTTGGATCAGGCATTTGCTCCTGGCTGTCCGGCGATTGGTCCAGGTGGAATGGACAGTAAAACATTGCTTGATGGAATCAATCTTGCAGCACAGAACGAAAAGGTCCAGGCAATGGATATTGTAGAAATCGATCCAACCATTGATTTTCGAAATATGACCAGTCGCGTAGCCGCTTATTGTATGTTGAATTTTATGAAACAAAAGTACTAAAAAAGGAGGCTGTTAATTAACAGTCTCCCAGATTACACTTTTTGTTCTTCAATATCGTCTAATGAGATCCAGTCTTCTGCCCAATTTTGGATTTCTTTAATGACTGGTTCTAGAGCTTTACCTTTTTCTGATAACGAATATTCAATTCGAACCGGAAACTCAGAGTAAATATTCCGTTCAACAATTCCTTCTTTTTCTAACATTTTCAGTCTATCAGAGAGTAATCTTCCGCTGATTGGTAGGCCTGCTTCCATTTCTGAGAAACGTTTAGTACCGTTTAGAAGCTCAAATAAAATAAGCCCAACCCAACGTTTGCTCATTAGTTGCATAGCACTTTCAAAACGCGGACACAATTCTTTCATGAAGACCACCTCTCTCTAGATATAGTAATTACGAAAAGTAACCTAATACAATCATAACATAACATGTCAATGGCGTAAAATAGTAATATAAATTGGAAGGTAATCCATGTGTTAACTATTTTGTTACACAATTGTAAAAATTATTTGGCTATTTATTAATTTTATGAAATAATAACGGTATACGAAATATTTTTTGATTACAAAACTGGAGGTAGAAGTATGGTAGACCATCGAACACAGGAGAAATATGCAGAATTAGCATTGAAAACAGGTGTTAACCTACAAAAAAATCAAGCTCTAATGATTAACGCACCTATTGAAGGCGCTGATTTCACTAAAATAGTCGTTCGTAAAGCATATGAATTAGGCGCTAAAGATGTACATATTAATTGGGTTGATGATGAATTAACCTTATTGAAATATGAAAATGCACCAGATGAAGTGATTGCTGATTACCCAGAGTGGAAAGTGAAATTGCATGATTCATTTGCAGAAGATGGTGCAGCGGTATTAAATATTCGCTCAACAAATCCGGATTTGCTAAAGGATATAGATCCATCCCGTGTTGCAAAAGCGAACAAAGCTGCAGCAGAAGCAATGAAAAATTTTCGCCAATATACAATGAATGATCGTATTACATGGTCAATTATTTCCATTCCAACTGGAGACTGGGCACAAAAAATCTTCCCTGATAAATCGAAAGAAGATGCCGTTGCAAGTCTATGGGATGCAATTGTAAAAATTGTCCGTGTTGATAAAGATGATCCAATTGCTGCGTGGGATGCACATAATGAAACATTAAAGACTGCCCGTGAATTACTAAACAAGAAAAACTACAAAAAACTAATCTTCAAAGCACCTGGAACAAATTTAGAAATGGATTTACCTGAGGGGCATATCTGGAAAGGTGGGTCCGCAGTTTCTGAAAAAGGGATTACATTTAATCCAAATATGCCTACAGAGGAAGTATTCTCTATGCCACACAAATATGGCGTTAATGGTACAGTTTCGAGTACAAAACCATTAAACTATGGTGGTAGCTTGATCGATAATTTCAGCTTAACTTTTAAAGAAGGAAAAGTTGTTGATTTTAAAGCAGAACAAGGGGAAAATACGTTAAAGCATTTGTTGGATACTGACGAAGGTGCACGAAGATTGGGTGAAGTGGCACTAGTACCACACGAATCACCAGTATCTCAATCTGGTTTAATTTTTTACAACACATTATTTGACGAAAACGCATCATGCCATATCGCACTAGGGAAAGCGTATCCGACTAATTTAGAGGGTGGCGCTGCTATGGATGAAAACGAGCTTGATAAGCACGGCGTTAATGACAGCTTAACACACGTCGATTTCATGATTGGTTCCGAAAAGCTAGATATTGATGGTGTTAAGGAAGATGGAAGTACAGAAGCGGTATTCCGTAATGGAACTTGGGCTTTTGATATTAAATAAATAAGATGTAAAAAATGCCATGCACGTTGTTTACATAAGTGCATGGCATTTTTCTTCTTTACAATTTGATGGATGGATAATTAGAAGCCTGAGCGGAGAACATCGTCCTGAGAGCCGGAACATCATCCCGAGAGCCGGAACATCATCCCGAGAGCGAGAACATCACCGCGTTGACCCACAAACAAATAACTCAATCACATCAAACCATTCTTGACCAAAACAGCCTTTATCTTCGTATAACTATAATCCTCAGGCAAAGCCTCTCTCAATGGTTTCAACTTAGGTTCTTCAACCTCAGCGCGGGCTGCGAGGACAGCTTCTTCCTCATTACTATTAAAAAAGATATTCCATGCAAGCGGATAGCCATCCTTGAATGCTTTAAAGATATGACCTTCAATTGTAACGTGTGATAACCCTCGGATTACCGAGATATCTTTAATTGATTTTCCAGATTGAAATAGTTGATAGCTGACAATATGGCTAGGACCTTCATCATCATTCTTTCTCGCAGGCTTTAGCTTCATTGAATTACCGGAAATTCGTATTTTGGGTTTTACGTCAGGATTATTTGAACGCCATTCCACTATTGCATTCAAAAATTCCTCACCATATTGCTCATATTTTCTCTCACCAACCCCCTTGATTGAAAGCATGTCTTCTTTTGAATCAGGAAAATAGCGGCTTAATTCTTTTAACGTTGCATCGGAGAACAACACATAAGGTGGAACGTTTTTCTCGTCTGCTAATTTTTTTCGTAATGCTCTCAGAATACCAAACAAGTCTGTATGGTAATCTGCCTCTTCACTAGTTGGAATCGGCGCGGTGTAGATCCATACTTTCTTCTGGCCTTTCAGAACTTTAACGGATTCTTGATTTAACTTTAAAGTTGGAAAGCGCCCCTCTTCGGTTGCAAGTAATTTTTCCGCAACTAAAAAATGGATCCATTCTGTTAATTCTTTTTCGGTGTAAGCAGTTAAAATACCGTATGTTGTTAGTCGATTTAATCCAAATTCATTAATCTTTTTATCGTTCGAACCTTTTAATACCTTTGCGGTCATACCAACACCAAATCGTTCACCCATCCGTTTAACACATGACAATATCATTTGTGCTTCTTCGGTAATGTCTGATCGTTCCTGACGATGTAAGCAATTACTACATCGTCCACAAGCCTTCTCCTCAGGAATATCATTAAAGTATTCTAAAATAAACGATGTTAAGCAGCTATGTGTATGACAATAATTGATCATCGCTTGTAATTTTCGATACTCAGCACGTTTAGCATCGTCGTCCATTTGCGATTGTTCAATTAAAAATTTCTGTAGCTGAACATCTTGTGGTGAAAATAATAGAATACAGTCACTTGGTTCACCGTCCCGTCCTGCACGTCCTGCTTCCTGATAGTATGATTCTATTGTCATCGGCATTGAATAGTGGATGACATATCGAACATTCGATTTGTCAATTCCCATTCCAAATGCGTTTGTTGCGATCATCACTGTTTTCTCCTCTTGTATAAATGCTGCTTGTGCAAGCTTTCGTTCGTCCTCAGAAAGACCTGCGTGGTATTTTGCTACAGCAACGCCTCTACGTGTTAACTGCTCATACAATGTATCCGCTTGTTTTCGAGTGGCAGTGTAAATGATGCCTGATTCGTCTTTATGTTCTTCCAAAAAGGAGCGAATGTAGGTTGCTTTATCCTTTCCCTTGACAATATGAAAGGATAGGTTTTCACGTTCAAAGCCAGTATTGATAACACATTCATTTTCAATATGTAATAATGATTGAATATCCGAAATAACCTCTTCGGTAGCAGTTGCTGTTAACGCCATGAATACAGGGATGTTTGATAACTGTTTCAGGTTAGGAACGATCGATCTGTAGCTTGGTCTGAAATCATGTCCCCATTGCGAAATACAATGTGCTTCATCAAATGCAACTAATGCAAGTGGAATTTGTTTAACGGCATTTATAAACAGTGCTGATTCAAATCGTTCAGGTGCAACGTAAACAAATTTGTACCTTCGTACTTCCATGTTGCGAAGGCGCTCTTGTTGTTCAGCTGTGGAAAGGGAGCTATTTATAAATGTGGCAGGAATACCAAGGGAATTAAGGGCATCAACCTGATCTTTCATTAATGATATTAATGGAGAAATAATAATTGCTGTTCCGTCAAGTGACAGACCAGGGATTTGATAACATAATGACTTACCGCCACCAGTTGGCATAACCGCCAGTGAATTTTTAGTTTGTAATACGTTGTCGATTGTCTCTTTTTGTCCTGGACGAAATGTTTCATAGCCAAAATAAGTTTGTAGTATTTCTTCTTCTTTCGTAATCATGACGATCCTCCTCTATTACAACAATCCTAACATATTTTTGCCTGCTCAAAAGTGGATTTTGAAAAATTGAATTTTAGATTATTTTGTTGCTCAATAATGGAATTTTACTGCAAAAATAAAAAAAGCTGACAAATGTCAGCTTTAATTTGAAAGCCTAGGATTCAACTCTTCCCGAAATATAAAACCGATTAGACCACCTATAATTGCAGGCACAACCCAGCCTAATCCAAGTTGAAATAATGGCAGCATTTCCATGTAAGGAGTAATAGTCGAAAGTTTGAACCCAAATGCAACTAACCCATCGTATAAACTAGTTATTGCTGTTAATAAAATTGCCCCACGAAAAACGGCTTTAGATCCATTAAATAACTTTTGCGTAAATGTTAACAATATGAGTACAATCGCTATTGGATAAATAAATACAAGCACTGGTATGGAATAGCTAATAATGGTATTTAGACCTTGGTTTGCTATTAAGTAACTCGTAATTGTAACGACAAGAATAATCCATTTATAATTAAAATTCGTTATTTTTGTGAAAAACTGTCCGCATGCCACGATTAAGCCTACTGATGTCGTAAAGCATGCTAGGGTAACGATGATACCAAGTAGTAATGTACCAAAATTACCGAACATTAAGTTGGCAGCACTGGATAAAATGTCACCACCGTTACTGTAGGAACCGTTTGTAGCCATTTTTGCGCCAATCCAACCGATTGATCCATAAACACCTACTAAGCCAACACCTGTAATTAATCCGGCTTTTAACGTTGATTTCACTAATTCTCGTTGTGTTGTGACCCCGCGATCTTTAAATGCATTCACAACTATTATGCCAAATGCTAGCGCCGCTATGGCATCCATTGTTAAATAGCCTTCAACAAAACCTGTAAAAAGAGGTGAATCTGAATATTTATCAGTTGGCTGGGATAGTGGGCTATCTAATAATAGAAATCCACCAACACTTAACGCAACAATCGCAAGTAAAAGAATTGGTGTAAGGTATTGCCCAATTCGGTCAACCATTTTAGACGGATTTAAACTTACGATAAACACGAATAGGAAAAAGACCGTTGTAAAAATAAATAAGCTTGATGATGTATTAGTTGTAAATGGCTCTACACTCATTTGGTATGCAACGGTTGCTGCGCGCGGTATTCCGAAAAAGGGTCCGATAGCAAGATATACGATAGATGTAAAAATCAGTCCAAAAAGAGGGTGAACTTTGTCAGCTAACTCACGAGCATCATTTTTTACAAATGAGATTGCAGTTACTGCTAGTATCGGTAATCCAACTCCTGTAACGACAAATCCAATGATTGCCAACCAGTAGGAGGTACCTGAGTCGATCCCTAAAGTAGGTGGGTATATTAAGTTACCTGCACCAAAAAATAATGCAAATAACATAAATCCTATAATAAAGGTGTCTTTATTCATGATGAAAGTCCTCCTGGCTTAGATATGCTTTACTATTTGGAAAGCGATTCCAGTGTGCTGTATTTTCAATATTGTCAGATAATTTAAATGATAATTTTTTTCCATGGTTAGAAGCAAAACTAATAGTACAAGAATAACAATTGCTTGTCAATGCAACGAATCATAGAGTTTTGACATTTATGTGACAGAGTGGATTGTTCCTGTTCTAAATTAAAGATTAAAATTGTTTACATTAGTTCTAGATGAATATAAAATGTCTTTATATTATGAAGGGAATTGGGGGTATGAGATGTTTCCATCACTTTTATTTGAAATTATGTTAATAGGTTTTTTAGGGATCGGTTCTCAGTGGTTATCATGGCGTTATCGTATGCCAGCTATTGTTGTTATGTCTGTAGCTGGTTTACTAATGGGACCAATATTTGGTTTGATGAATCCCGAGGAAGACTTTGGAGACTTATATAAACCGATAATTACTGTTGCTGTAGCGATTATCTTATTTGAAGGTGCATTGAATTTAAACTTTAAAGAACTACGAGGTCTTGGACGACCAGTGTTCCGTATTTCAACTTTCGGTGCGTTTATAGCCTGGATCTTAGGATCGCTTACAGCACATTATATAGCAGGATTGTCTTGGGCAGTTGCATTTGTAATTGGTGGTTTATTTATTGTGACTGGTCCGACTGTTATTTTACCTTTACTACGACAGTCCAAATTAAAGCCACGACCAGCAAAAATTTTAAAATGGGAAGGAATTATCGTTGACCCTATTGGAGCATTGCTTGCAGTTTTTGCTTTCGAGATAATTGCTTATTTAACAGCCACTAATCCAGACGGTTCTGCGCTTCTCATGTTCTTTGCAGCATCCATTTTTGCCGCTATTCTTGGTTGGGCATGCGGTCGGGGGATTGGGTGGATGTTTGAAACTGGAAACATTCCTGAGTTTTTAAAATCACCCGCAGTATTTATAGTTGTTATTACATGCTTTACTATTGCAGATGAAGTCATGCATGAAACTGGTTTATTGGCAGTTACTGCAATGGGTATGACACTTGCTAATATGGGGATTAGTTCTGTCGCTGACATGCGTCACTTCAAAGAAAATATTTCCATATTACTGATATCCACCATATTCATTATGCTAACGGCTTCATTAAATTTAGAAACTATTCTACAAATATTTAAACCAGAGATTATTGGGTATGTAATATTAATGACGTTTGCAGTACGTCCGTTATCGATTTTTCTATCAACTATTGGCACGGACATATCATTAAATGAGAAAATTCTAGTGGGATGGATTGCACCACGAGGTATTGTAGCCTTAACTGTATCTAGCTATTTTGCAGCAATATTAGCGGATGCAGGGTATAAAGATGCTTCTATTATTACAACCTTAACATTTGGGCTTGTATTTTTTACTGTTGTTGCCCATGGGTTTTCCATCCGCTGGTTGGCGAGGAAACTTCATTTATCAATGGAAGGAAGACCAGGAACAATTATTATTGGTAGTAATGGATTTACCGTTGAGTTGGCAAAATCACTGGCAAAATCAAAAACCCCCGTTATCATCGTTGATGGCTCATGGGAAAGGTTACGTAAAGCACGTGAAGCTGGGATTCCATTTTACCATGGAGAAATGCTTTCTGAACAAACCGAATATCATTTAGACACTACTCCATATGAATATTTAATCGCAGCAACGGAGTTTCATTCATACAATTCACTTGTTTGTACAACATTTATGCCAGAGTACGGACGAACAAATGTATACAAAGTAAGTCCATACGAACAAGTAGATAGTGATGATACAAATGACATTGTAGACAAGATTGGTGGTCGAATATTATTCGGTGAGGAAATATCATCAGAGGATTTAACAAGAAAAATTTCATCGGGTTTTGTGTTTAGGCAAACAACTATAACAGAACAATATAATTACAGACGTTACGTTGATGAACGAGATGAGACAACAGTTCTCCTTTATTTTATAAAGCCATCAGGTAAGATTATTTTTTATTCGGAAGAGATGAAGTCGACACCTGAATCTGGAGATACGGTTGTGAGTCTGGCCCCACAAGATAAAAAGATCCAAGCAAAATTAGAGAACAGACGGAATACTAATGGGAAATAAAACAGTGGAGACCGCATATTTTGCAGTCTCCACTATTTTATTATCAGACAGAGTCCATGCGTCTACCCTGCACTTACGCTTTTGTTATTATTTGTCAAGCTCATCTAGCTTATGATTCATTTTTTTAATTTCTTCCTCTAGTTCGATGAGTTTTTTTTCAGCTGTTGATGTTCTCCCACCGACCAACACTAATTTTTCCATGTCCGCTTGGATTCGAACATAATCGGACTTAAGCTCCGCTAGCTTTGCTTCAATCTCTTTTTTTGTCATATATATCACTCCTATTTATATTTTAGCTGATTTCCTCTTTACAAGAAAGAATATTAGGTTATTATTAACAATTAAAAAGGGGATCTCTAAATGCATATAACACTTGTTTCGCAACCGGAAGTCTTTGCAGAAAAGGTAGAAGCATTACTTTTAAAAAAAGAAGCATGCAATAATTTAATGTTAGGTCTTCTGAACAGGTTATTAGATAGGGAACAAACCACCGCAGAATATTATTTAGGGTATGTTGAAAATAATAATGAGGTAATATTTGCGTTTATGCGAACTTCTCCAAATAATTGGATATTAGCTGATGTTGACTATTTAGTTGATAATGTTGTTAAAGCAGTTGCAAATTTTATCTTTAAAAAAAATCTGGAAGTTCCCGGTATAGTAGGTCCTACTAGATTTGCAAAATCATTTGTAGAGGAATGGACACAGTTAACTAACAGGAATGCAGGTGTACATATGGAACAATTAATCTATCAATTAGATCATGTCAATAATGTACCAATTTCTGATGGAAACCTGGTTGAAGCTACAATGTTCCATCATTCGTTATTAACACAATGGTTAGTTCAATTTGGCAGTGAAGCAAACGAAACCATCTCTGAATCAAAGGCGGTACAAATCGCAACGGATTTTATCAACAATCGTTCTGTCTATTTATGGGAAGTGAATGGTGTACCTGTTTCCATGGTAAATCGCTCAAGAAAAACAAAGCATGGGGCCACGCTAAATGCTGTATTTACTCCAGATGAACATAAGCGAAAAGGCTATGCAACAAGTTCTGTTGCTGCATTATCACGAAAACTACTCGATAGTGGATTCCAATTTTGCAGTTTGTACACTGATCAAGCAAACCCAACATCAAACAGCATTTATAAGAAGATTGGTTATTATGTTGTCGGGGATTCGATTGTATATATGTTTAACTAATAGAAGCGAACAATACACATTGGCTGTATTGTTCGCTTTCTTTAAATCAACGCATCCTCTTTTGATTTCTTTGAGTCTTGATATGTCGTATAAAAATGGACAATAATTGTTTTTACAACCGCATAGAATGGTACCGCGAATATGATCCCAAGGAATCCTGCAATACTACCGGCAGCTAAAATCAACGTTATAATCGTTAATGGATGCAACGATAGTGCACGTCCCATTATATTTGGAGAAATAAGATTACCTTCAATTTGCTGTGCCACGATCATTACTACTGCTACCCACACGGCTGTCATTGGATCTTGGAACACGCCGACAATCATTGCTGGGATAACCGAGATAAATGGACCAATAAATGGAATGACACACATAAGCATACCAAACAATGCTAACGTTAATGCGTAATCTAAATCAATAATTAAATAGCCGATGAATAATAATACCCCGATACAAACGCTGACCAAAAGCTGGCCTTGGATATACGATGTTAGTGCTTCATCAATTTTATGCAACAAGCTTCGGATATTAGCTGCCTTTTTCTGATTAAAAATTTGCGTAATAAACGGAACAAACTTATCCCCATCCTTGAGCATGAAAAATAAGAAGAATGGAACCAGAACTAAGGCAAAAACAAATCCGATTAACTGACTTACGAATCCGAAAATAAATGTCATGGCACCTTCAACATAGGACTGTAAATTAGATGTCACTTCATTTATCGTCTTCTCGATATTAGCTGGTATCATATCTTGATTTGATTGCCAATATGTAATTAAATCCTGTGCACTCTTAACCCATTTAGGTATATTGTCAATTAGGTTTGAAAATTGTTTCTGAGCAATAGGCGCAATGTAATTTATAATTAAATAACCGATCAAAATCAATAGTAAAAACACGATGAAAATTGCCAGTACACGGTGAACCTTATACTTCTCCAGATATTTCATGATTGGTCTTGTCAGATAATAGAGTACACCTGCCCCAATAACTGGTACAGCAACGGCCGCCAAATATTTGAATACAGGATCAAAAACAAAATCAGTTACAGATAATAACAAGATTAATAGAAATACTAGAATAAATAGAACTAACGTTTGAAACCAGCGTTTACCGTACACAATAATCACCACTTTCTTTTCAATTATCTATTATGTTCATTTTAACCATAAAAAGTATATTTAGGAAGCAAACTTTAATAGTTTTTCCTGAAACATGATAGAATAAACCATTTTTCCTATCCTAATAGTCGAGCGTACCCCCTCTTCAAGGAATGTGTAAGTGGCGGGAGTATTCATAACAGATAGAATAAACGATAAAAGTATGCTAGAATTTGAACATATTGGTTACGTAAGAAGGGGATATGTTTTATGGTTACGTGGGAGAAAGCGTATAAAAAATGGACATCATATGAGAATCTTAATCCTTTATTAAAGAAGGACTTAGAAAATATTAAGGGTAATCAAGAAACATTAGAGGATGCCTTTTATAAAGAATTAACTTTTGGAACTGGTGGTATGCGCGGTGTTTTAGGACCAGGAACCAATCGGATGAATATCTACACAATAAGAAAAGCAGTAAACGGTCTTGCAAATTATTTAAAAGCTAATTGTGTAAATATTTATGATCGTGGAGTAGTGGTATCCTATGACTCAAGATACATGTCACAGGAATTTGCATTGGAAACAGCGAAAGTACTTGGTGCATACGGAATTAAAACACATGTATTTGATTCATTGCATCCAACGCCACTATTGTCATTTGCAGTACGTTACTTAGGTACAGTTGCAGGAATAATGATTACTGCAAGCCATAATCCACCGGAATACAATGGATTTAAAGTATATAACGAAGACGGTGGTCAAATTACACCAGGCGAAGCAAATGAAATTATTGCTTCAATTCAACAAACTAAAAATGAACTAACGGTTCCATATATGGAAAAAGCTGCATTAGAGGAAAAAGAACTCCTTAATTGGGTAGGAAGTGAAATTGACAATGCCTATCTTGAGCAATTAAAGCAAATATCAAGGCTGGATGTGGAGGAACTAAACGCAGAGAAAGACTTACAAATTGTTTTCACTCCACTTCACGGTACCTCATATGATTTAGTGCTTAAGGGATTAGAACAGTTGAATTTTCCAAATGTTGGAGTTGTAAAAGAACAAGCGGTACCAGATCCAGAGTTTTCAACAGTTAAATCACCAAATCCTGAAGAGCACCAGGCGTTTACGATGGCAATTAAGCAAGGTAAAGAAAAAGATGCTGATATTTTAATCGGTACAGATCCTGATGCCGATCGTTTAGGAGTAGCAGTCCAGGATAAATCAGGAGAATATACTGTTTTGACAGGAAACCAGCTAGGGTCATTATTGCTTGATTATATTCTTTCACATAGTGATAAAGCATTGTTAACCAATCCACGAATGCTGAAAACAATTGTAACTACTGAGCTTGGTCGAGCAATTGCTGGTCATTATGGTGTAGAAACAATCGATACACTAACAGGCTTTAAATATATCGGTGAAAAGATCCACCAGTTTGATGCCTCAGGAGAAACATTTGTTTTTGGTTTTGAGGAGAGCTATGGTTATTTAATTAGCAGCTTTGCACGTGATAAAGATGCTGTGCAGGCTGCTATGATGGCTTGTGAAATGGCATACTACTGGAAAAAACAAGGGAAAACACTACTTGATGCGCTAGAGGACTTATATGAAAAACACGGGTATTATTTAGAGGGGATGTCCTCGTTAACTTTAAAAGGAAAAGAAGGATCAGAAAAGATAGCTGAAATCATGGAAGATTCTCGTAAAAATCCACTGTCTTATATAGCAGGCATAAAGGTTGAAGCGATAGAAGATTATTTATCAGGACAACGTACTTTTTTAACGAATGATCGGAAAATCGAAGCGATTGATTTGCCTAAGGAAAATGTGGTTAAGTTAAAACTTGAAAAAGATAGCTGGGTTTGCCTTCGTCCATCTGGTACAGAGCCGAAAATTAAATGCTATTATGGTGTATGTGGGCAAACGAAGGATGAAAGTACTGCTCGTTTAGCTGATTTAAAAGAAAAAATGAGTGAAGTTATGAATCAAGTTGTAAAACTAGGATAGCTCTCTTAATGGAAAGAATTAATAAGCAGTCAGTACTAATGGAGATTTTAGTATTGGTTGCTTTTATTTTATTTTATAGTTGGGTAATGGTAAATAGGGATAGAGAGGGGTGAATGAATTGCCAATACAACTAAAGCGAATTTATGATAGTTATGATGAGGATGATGGTGTACGTGTTTTAGTTGATCGTATTTGGCCAAGGGGTATTTCTAAAGAAAATGCTAAACTTGATTATTGGATGAAAGAAGTTGGACCGACATCAGATCTTAGGAAATGGTTCGGTCATGATCCAGGTAAATATGAGGAGTTTAAGAAAAAGTATAAGGAAGAGCTTAAAAGTGGCGACCAACAGGAAGAACTTGAAAAATTAAAGAAAATCACGAAGGAGCATAATAAATCTATCATATTGTTATATGCAGCAAAAAATAAAGAACATAATCAGGCACAGGTACTGAAGGAGATATTGGACCATCAGTGAAACGAATACGAAGGCAATCCGAAATTTTGGGCAGCCTTCGTATTCGTTCTGGATAATCTAACAGATCTTTTTAGACAAACTTTAAAAAGGAACTACTACTTTTGTTTGTAATACATAAATATGACTATATAGGATGAAATGAAAGGAGTAGAATAATGAAAACATTTCTCCCTTTGCTTGGCCTAATTTTAACCCTTGTTTTAGTTGCATTTTTTGACGCACCAAATAATATCAAGGGAAGTGACCAGTCCAATACTTTCTATAATACGGATGAAGACACTGAGGAAGTAAACGCTCAAACACAAGAAAATAATGTACCAACTTATTCATCTCTTGTATATATTTTAGAGGAAAGTGAAGAAGTGGACGGGTCTATCATCAAAACTTTCAGGGAATATGAAATCTATGTGGATGAGGAGGGGAATGTGATAAAGAAAGTGCCAACTTCCAACTATAATTATTTAACTTATAAAAATTACGAAGAATAGTATTAATTAATATAATCTCCTTTGGCTGTATTCTAATAGATATTCCAGCTAATTGCTCGTATACGTAAAACCAGTAGAGGAAATACATGAAGATGCTATGGAAAAGTGGGTCAACGGATAGCTTATATTTCCGGAACGGCAGCCTAAGCATAAATTTACGTCACATTTTATATGATAGCGACAAACTATGAGAAATAGCCTAAATAAAAAACCATCCCTACCTACTCTAGTAGAGATGGTTTTTGAAATTAATTACTACCATTAGATGAAGCAGCAGCTGCGGTAGACGCGGCAACAGCAGCCATCATCGCTGCTTGTTGTGCCTGCATAATTGTTTCCATCGTGGTATACATACTTGTCTCAGCCAAACTAGAATGGTTTAACTTTTCACTTGTAAAGAAGTTTACTGCCATTATCAAGTTCATATCTTTTTGCCACTTTATCTCGTTATTAAGCTCATCATAAAGCTGCGATATGATCTTCATGTTAAATTCCTCATATGGAAGAAGAGCTAGCATGCCGATAACTGGATAGTACAATTTTTTAGGCTTTATGGAAGCTTTCGTAAATGCATCATACACATGGACAGATTGGTTTACTAGAGAACTTTCTTCTTGTGAATGACCTAGTGATAAAATATGACTTAAAAACTGAAGTTCATTTCCCTTAGCAAAGTCATGTTGATGCAGCCTATTATAAAATCGTTCCATTCGTTCGATTAATTCCTCAATTGTACCATCTTCATAAGCAAGCAATATTGCTAATGGATAATCATCATTGGACGTTAAAAACATGTGTTCTTTCTTCATCCAATCATAAATTTCTTTAGCCCTGCTAATAATTTCAGCATTATTCGCTTCTTGTGATTTATTCGTTATGATAACGGTCGCGGCAAGGTAAGTAAAGGTTCCGCTTTTAAACCCCGCTTTTTTCAATTGATCATATAAATCGAATAACGCTTTAATCTGGTCATCCGGGTTTTCAAAATTCACATCAAACATTGCGGCAGTAGTAAACCGTGGATAGGAACGCATACTGGAGAACATGCCCGCTCTATTTTTTATTTTATCGGCAAGATCAAGAAGTCGTTCGATTTGAAGCTCCTTGTTGTTGATAACATATTGACTTGCAATCATCATTAATATACTTTTATCCGAGACCTTCCACTTTAAGTTTTGTTTTAATTCCTCATAAACTCTGATATATGCAGCCACTTTATATTGTGGATTTTCTATTGTCATGTAACCAGCCCTTTTTTCGTGCTATTTAATAAATAATACGGAATAGCTAACTTGTTTGTTTCAAAGCAAATAAAATATTTCTCTTGAGTTTATGTTATGTATAAAATATAATCAATATTGATATCCGATATCGGTTTTCGTTATTAGGAGGAGATTACGTGGATAATAAAGTATTAAGAAAATTATTTTTGGGTTTCATTCAAATTCATATATTACACCACGCTAAAGAAGAGGCTGTTTACGGTTCCTGGATGCTAGAGGAATTGCGTGAACACGGCTATGAAATAAGTGCGGGGACCCTATACCCTATTCTACACACTATGGAAAAAGATAGATTATTGGATAAAGAAGATGTAAATGTGGATGGAAAGATTAGAAAATATTATCGCATTACAAGCAAGGGGGAGACTATACTTAACGAAGCACGAGCAAAAGCATATGAACTCTTTAAAGAAATTAAGTAAAGAAAGGGAGAGTAATATGGAAAAACAGCAAGATAATAAAAGTAGTTTTCGAATTCTTTTAGAAATTCTGTTTGCCTCCACGAAGTTAGGTTTCACGTCCTTTGGTGGCCCTGTTGCTCATTTAGCTTACTTTAAAGATGAGTATATTGATCGTAGAAGGTGGCTGGATGATAAAACCTATGCAGATATTATTGCGCTCTGTCAATTTCTTCCTGGGCCTGCGAGTAGCCAAGTAGGAATCTCAATAGGTATGATGCGTGGAGGGATTTTAGGTGGAATACTGTCATGGATTGGATTTACTGTTCCATCAATTGTTGTTCTAATTGTATTCGCAATGCTTTATCAGACCTTTTCCTTAGAAGATGCAGGATTCATTCATAGCTTAAAGGTTGTAGCTGCAGCTGTTGTACTACATGCCTTGATAGGATTGGGGAAGAAACTAACTCCTGATAAGGCACGTCTTACTATAGCTGTTGTGGCTGCGTCTATTATGTTACTTTATCCATCGGCATGGATGCAGATTTTGGTTATTTTAGGAGCAGGATTGTTAGGGTTAAAACTTTTTAAAGATAAGGCCGAGTCTAATGTAAATCCTCTAAATGTGAACATTTCCAAGAAAACTGGAATGATTTCATTGAGTATACTAGTTGTCGCTCTTATTGCCTTACCTATCTTGACTAAGCTTACGAATAACCTTTTTGTTAGTATATTTGATATCTTTTTTAGGGTTGGTTCTTTAGTTTTTGGTGGAGGACACGTTGTATTACCTATGATTGAACGTGAGGTTGTTCCACAGGGGTGGTTGTCACCGGATGAATTCTTGGCTGGATATGGAATGGCTCAAGCTGTACCTGGTCCATTATTTACGTTCTCCAGTTACCTTGGGACAATGATGGAAGGAATAGGTGGGGCTGTCGTAGCTACGATTGGTATATTTTTACCATCATTTTTACTGGTTATTGCAGCTTTACCATTTTTGAACCAATTGCGTAATCGAGCTTCTTTCCAAGGAATTCTTATGGGAGTTAATGCGAGCGTTGTCGGTATATTATTAGCAGCGTTTTATGATCCTGTTATAAAAAGTTCTATCTTTGATGCAACTGACTTTGCTTTAGGTGTTATATTATTCGCACTGCTTAACATTTGGAAAGTACCAGCATGGCTCATTGTTATAGCAGGTGTTATAGGTGGTTATGTTTTTAACCTTATTGTTATCTAATCCTTTAAAAGCTCAACCTTGAAGGTTCATTTCGTAAATGTTGTTGCTTTTATTACGTAGTATCCGTAAAATGCGACATAGATTGAAATTATAGTTAGACTGCCGTTCCGGAAATACACATCGCTTTCCGCGGGCTCGCGCTGATCCTCCTCGGAAGAAAACCACTTCCTGCGGGGTCTCAGCGTCTTCGCTTTCCCGCAGGAGTCTCCGTGTATTTCCTCCACTGGTTTGTGCTTTATATCCTCGTTTGATTTAATGAGGAATTGAAGGATTATAATATCTTACTAGCAGCCCGTATACACGGAGACTCCTGGGGGAGATAAGGCATCGGTGAGACCCCGGAGTGCGTAGCACGAGGAGGCTCATCAGCCGACCTAAGGATCGCGGAGTGTATACGGGCTGCGGGACAAAAGAACGTTCAAAAATGTGTAACCTCACACCAGTTACGTCGTAGTTTATGTTTTATGTGTAAAAAACAACAATCTATTAGTAAACAGCCATCACGAAAAGAAGGAAAGCACTTAGATGGTTACTTGTAAATATCGGTGTTATAGTAGGGACAAGAATAGATTTATTATATAAAATGAGGTGATCCTATGGCTGAGCATCATTTTTATTTGAAAGCGGATTGGCCAGGTGGGCGAAATAGTGAAGGATATATCGAAGCAGGAAACTTACAAACAAAGATATCTATTCCACCTGAAATGGACGGACCAGGTGTTGGAACGAATCCGGATGAAATGTTACTCGGAGCGGCTGCTACTTGTTATATCATAACATTAGCTGCGATGATTGAACGGGCTGGTCTACCGCTACAGGAAATGTCTCATGAATCAGAAGGAATTGTTGATGTGACAAACGGGGTATTTACTTATAAAAAAATTATTCACAAACCAACAGTTGTGTTGAAAAGTGAAGCAACAAATGAGGAATATAGTAGCTTAGAAAAGCTAGTGAAAAAAGCTGAGACAAGCTGTATGATTTCCCGAGCTATTCAAGGAAATGTTGAAATCGAATTAGAAGCGACGATCCATTAAAAAAGGCAAGCACATTTTTATGTGCATTGCCTTTTTTAAAGAGAAAACGTTGTCATAATGAAGGAACCTTTTTTACAAATTAATTTCTTGACATATTATGCACTACCCTCGTATAGTATTAAAGCATACTAAATATATCGGAATTATAAAGTTTTATTTTCTGCTATAAGTATGGTGAATTGCTTATTTTTTTGTGTGATTATTATCACCTTTGATAAGAAATAAGCATAATTAACACTAAGACAATTAAAAAGGGGGTAAGTATAATGGAAATAGTATCTATTTTAGTGAACATCGCAGTTTTAGTAGCAATCATTGGTCTTCTTATCTGGATGCAAAAGAAACACTTATCATTTAGTAAACGCGTGTTCACTGGTTTAGGTTTAGGTATTGTACTCGGTGCTATTTTACAAGCAATCTATGGCACGGGATCAGAAATTTTAACACAGACAACTGATTGGTATAATATTGTGGGTCGTGGATATGTCAGTTTACTTATGATGATCGTTGTACCACTTGTTATGGTGTCGATTATTCAATCCATTATAAATCTTGAAAAGGGTTCTGATTTAGGAAAGATGTCAGCATGGATTATTGGTATTTTAGTAGGAACTGCAATGATAGCAGCAATTGTAGGGATTGGAAGTGCTGC
Source organism: Virgibacillus ndiopensis (assembly GCF_900187325.1). Classification (GTDB taxonomy): domain Bacteria; phylum Bacillota; class Bacilli; order Bacillales; family Amphibacillaceae; genus Virgibacillus_E; species Virgibacillus_E ndiopensis. The sequence continues at coordinate 551,895 of NZ_FZMZ01000006.1, forward strand.
ATTATTTGACTTAAATGCTGACCAAATTGAAGCAGGTCAAGCAGAGAACGACCGTGGTGAAATGTTAGAATCTACATTAGGTGAAGTTGAGGATATGTCAACACCTGAAAAAATACTAAGTTTCATTCCTTCAAATATCTTTTTAGATATGACACAGCAAAGATCTACCTCTGTTATCGCAGTAGTAATCTTTTCAATCATTGTTGGTATCGCGGTTCTAGGTTTACGCAGGAAGAATCCTGAACAAGCGGAAATGTTTACGAAAATAGTGAACTCGTTATATGCAGTAGTAATGCGAATTGTTACATTAGTGCTACGTTTAACACCATTTGGTATTCTGGCACTAATGGCAAACACCGTAGCAAACACTGACGTAGCGGGTATTATTGAACTCGGTAAATTTGTTGTGGCATCTTATGTGGCGTTAATTGTTATGTTTATTATTCATTTGGTTTTGGTTGGGGTATTTGGATTAAATCCAATGACCTATTTGAAAAAAGTATTACCGGTTCTAAGCTTTGCTTTCACATCACGCTCAAGTGCTGGTACTATTCCACTAAATATTCAAGCACAAAGAAATTCACTAGGTGTAGACGCAGGTATTGCCAATATGTCTGCATCATTTGGGGCAACAATCGGGCAAAATGGTTGTGCTGGCCTATATCCGGCAATGTTAGCTGTAATGATCGCTCCATCTGTTGGAATAGATCCGTTTTCTCCAGAATTTCTTGTTAAATTAGTGTTAATTATTGGTATTAGTTCATTTGGTGTAGCAGGTGTCGGTGGTGGAGCAACATTTGCAGCATTAATTGTGCTTTCATCTATGGGCTTACCTGTAGCATTAGCAGGGCTCCTTATCTCAATCGAAGCACTTATTGACATGGGACGTACAGCACTTAATGTTAACGATGCAATGCTATCAGGAACATTAACATCACGAATCTTAGGTAAATTAAATTTAAAAACGTATAATGATAAAGCAGCAATTGAAAAAGAAATGTCATTATAATGAGAAGGTCGCTCCTATTAACGGGAGCGGCCATTTTTATGTGATTTTTCATTGAAACTATGAGAATATGAGTATCGCGCAATACCGCCACGTGACCTCGCAACAGAGCGCTGCAACCGCGCAATAGCACCTTATAATCGCGCAATAGCACGCTGTGATCGCGCAACCTCACCACGTGACCGCGCAACAGAGCGCTGCAACCGTGCAATAGCACCTTATAATCGCGCAACAGAGCGCTCAACCGCGCAATAGCACCTTATAATCGCGCAACACCCACCATAATCGCGCAACCTCACCATGTGACCGCGCAATAGCACGCTGCAACAGCGCAACAGCACCACACAATCGCGCAACTCAACATCTTATTTCTTCACAAGTGTCAATACCTTTTCAAGATCCTGCTTCTTGCCCTCCTCAAAATACCCTGTAAATGGACAGCCAAGCAGCTTTACCCGTTCCGCAACATTGTTAATTGTAAATTGTTCGGGGGCTAATCCTTCCTTCACTTCCTCCCAATATAGTGGAGTTGCTACAGTTGCTTCTGCCGTTTTCCGCGGTGAATACGGGGCAATTAACGTTTTGTCCCGTCCGTGTTGTACATAATCAATATAGAGACGTTCACGACGATTTTTCTTTAGTCGTTCTGTCGTGAAATGCTTGGGGAATTCCTTTTCAATTGTCCATGCAATCGCCTGCGTGAAAATTGCCGTTTCGTCATAGGACATGCTATTATCGGGAATCGGAATATACACTTGCAGCCCCTTATTTCCAGATGTTTTAACGAATGATACAATTCCAAGTTCATCAAGTATCTGCTTTAATAGACGGGCAGCATGTATGGATAACGAAAATCTGTCTCTGTCTGGAGGGTCTAAATCAAAAACAATTTCAGATGGGTTTTCACTTTCTACCTTCTGAAATGGGACGTGGTATTCCACAGCACCATGATTGCCAAACCACAATAATGTCTCCAATTTGTTACATACAATCAGTCTTTCTTTTCCAGCTTGTATGCTATCTATATAATCAGGTGCATAGTCGGGAAGGTGCTTTTGAAAAAAAGATTCGCCTTTAACACCATCTGGGCTGCGAATTATTGTAAGCGCGTGGTCCTTTAAAAATGGCAGCATGTATGGTGCTATTTCCCGTAAATGGACAAGTAAATCGCTTTTTGTAAATCCATTTTTCGGCCAAAAAACTTTATTTGTATTTGTTAATTCCATATCTTTAGGAAGCATTGCCATGTCGAGTCGTAATTTACTTTTTGTGCATTCTGAAGCTGCCAGATTTGGTTGTAATCCAGCAAATTCAGGTTCGCGAAGTTCATGTTTGTGTAAATCAAGTGTATGGATTTTTGCACAAATTGCAGGTGGAAGAGTATATCCATCATCATTTTTTTTTCCGTTTGCATAAAATATTTGCTTTAACGTATCAAATGCTTCCGAATCCAGTCCATGCTTGCACTTACCGATTTCTGTTAAATCATTGTCATCATAAACATTTACCGTAAAATAATCATTTTGCGCATCATAAAAAGTAAGTAGCCCATATATGGAACGCCAATTTTTTATTTTGAACCAGTCATTATGTTTTTTGCCTGCTCCATAAATACTACTTTTTCGCTTCGCTATTAAACCTTCTCCTTTATAGGTAAAAATTGTTTCCCATAAGTCGTTCGGATTTTCATAATGAGGAACATAGCATAATCGTTTTAATATTGATATATCAAATCCAATATTTAACGTCTGAAAAAGGTCGTTAAGTGCTTCTTTACGCTTATCGAAGCGTATATTAATTAATGATTTACCTGCCTGTAATAGCATGTCAAACACCATAATTGTTGCGGGTCTAATCTGAGCTTCTTCCTTTATTGACGTTTTATCTTTCAATCTGCCACGCTTTTGGATCCAAGAAAAATTAGCTTGATAAGGGCTGTTTAAAACAACTAATTCGCCATCAAGCTCAAGTGGCAATAATGCACTAACTATCGACTGGTGTTCGTGGCAAAAAGCAACTATTTCGGGGAAATTGGGTGTTAAGTCTTTATTATTTCTACTAGTTAAACGAACATTGCCTTCTTCCCAACGCAAAATACAACGAAAGCCATCGTATTTAACCTCGTACACCCATTCATTCTCAGTAGGTATTTGTGTACTTGCAATTGGTTTCATTATTTTCAATTTCCTTAACTCCCTTCTATCCATTAAGGTGGCTATTTATATAAAAAATAATCAAGGCATTCAGCTTTTTAGGATAAAAATAATTATTGCAGGAACACTATGAAAAAAAGGGAGGAATTCTTCTTGCATACGATGTGGAAAGGGACAATCAGCTTTGGATTAGTAAACATCCCAGTAAAAATGCATGCTGCCACTGAAAATAAGGATGTGAAACTCAGGCAGCTTCATAAAGAATGCCAATCCCCGATAAAATATCAGCGTGTTTGTCCTGTATGTGACCGTGAAGTTGAGAATGATGAAATAGTAAAAGCTTATGAATATGCTAAAAATAAATTTGTTGTACTTGATAATGAAGAACTAGAGGCACTGAAAAAGGAACAAGAAGACAAGTCCGTTGAAATAGTTGATTTTGTTAAATTAGAAGAAATCGACCCTATCTATTTTGAACGAAGCTATTATTTGTCACCGAATGAAGGTGGCGGAAAGGCATATGGTTTATTACGTGCAGCACTTGAAGATACTGGGAAAATTGGGATTGCAAAAATGATTATTAGATCGAAAGAACAACTCGCCGTTATTCGGGTTTATCAAAATACCTTGGTAGTCGAGACGATTCATTATCCAGATGAAGTACGTCAAGTTCAGGATGTTCCCAATGTACCTCAGGAGGTCGAAACACCAAAGAAGGAGCTTGACACTGCAAAAATGCTCATTGATCAGTTAACAACGGAATTTGAACCAGAAAAATACAAGGATGATTACCGTACAGCATTACTAGAACTAATTGAAGAGAAGAGAAATAACGAACAAGTTGTTACGGGTGAGGAAAAACCTAAGCCAGACAATGTTACGAACTTAATGGACGCATTGCAAGCATCACTTGACAGGGCACAAAAAGACAAACCAAAACCAAAACAACCAAAAAGAAAAACAAAGACAACGGGAACTCAAAAGAAAAAGATTGCGAAATAACGGTATATTGTATGAAGACAACACATTATGTGGAGTCTTCATTTTTTTGATAACTCCTATAGTTCTATTTCAAAGATTACACTAAGTTATCTTTCTTGCATTCCATTTACAAAAAGCTTACAAGCTCCTTAAATCATTGTTTCTCCCAACTATTACAGTTTAAAAGAGGGTAAACTTGATAGTGACAGAATGATTATAAGCAAAAAAAAGGAATGAGTTGTATGGAGAGAAATGCATATTTTGATAACGCGAAGCTAGCATTAATATTTTTGGTCGTGTTTGGTCATATGATTCAGCCATTTACAGATGGTTCGCATGGTATTAATACGTTGTATACGTGGATTTACACGTTCCATATGCCAACGTTCATATTTTTGGCGGGATTTTTCGCCAAAGGCTTTGGTGATAAAAAGTATATTACTAAATTAGCAAAGAAATTATTGTTCCCATATTTAATGTTTCAACTTTTGTATACAGGATTTTATTTCTTTATTGGAAATGACGATTGGCAAACGGGTATCTTTTATCCACATTGGTCATTATGGTTCTTGTTTAGCCTATTTTGTTGGCACTTGTTATTATATTGGTTTAAAAAAGTTCCAGCAGTTATGAGTGTGACCATTGCAGTTTTATTCGGTTTAATTGTTGGTTACTTTAACGAAGTAGGGCATTCATTTAGCCTTTCACGCACATTTGTCTTTTTTCCATTCTTCCTAATCGGTTATTGGCTTAAGAAGGATCACGTTTTGTTCCTTACAAGAAAAAGTGTAAAAGTTGTGTCCCTAATTGTTATGTTAGCTGTTGCAACAGCAATTCATGTGGCACCAGAATTTAATACTGGTTGGTTATTGGCGTCAAAATCATATGGTGATTTAGGAATGTTGGAATTTGGGGGGATAGCACGTTCACTCGTCTATTTAACCTCAGCACTAATGGCTGCAAGTATTTTAGCTTGGATCCCAACGAAAAATAATAAACTGACAATGTTAGGTACTAGAACAATGTATGTGTATTTACTACACGGATTTTTTGTTCAATTTTTCCGGGAAACAAATTTATTTGAAATAAATAATGTCCTTGACTTCTTAGGGTTAGCCGTTATTGCAGCAATTATTGTACTTGTCTTATCAAGCAAACCAATTCTTGGGGTTTGGCAACCATTCATTGAAGGGAAAGCATCTATACTAAGAAGTGTATTTAGGCAAAAAGAGAACAACAAGAAACAGCACAATGAAAACCTCAACACTTAAATACGTGGCCAAAGAGGCGCCAAATTTGAAGTAAGCTACCAATGAGATTCAATGCTTATGATTTGGTGACTTTTTAACCATCTCTTAAATCTAGTAATTAGGGAAGGTGTAATCATGAAAGTATGTATATTTGGAGCTAGCGGTTATGTAGGTTCCTCTGTATATGTCAGACTCAGATCTGCTTCATCAGATGACGTAGTCGGAACGTATTTAGATGAGCCAGCAATGTCTGAAGGTCTTTACAAATTAGACGTAAATGAACCTGAATCATTTTCTAATTTCTACAAAGAGGAAAATCCTGATGTAGTAATTTGGGCTGTAATGAGTGGACCAAATGAACACAAATTAACCGATCAAGGTTTGATGCATTTAATTACACATCTTACCCCTGAAACAAAATTAATTTACATTTCATCTGACTTTGTATTTTCGGATGGCAAGGGTCCGTACCGAGAAGAGGATCGGACATCAGCATTGCCAGAGGATCACACATTTAGTAACTATGCCAATGCCAAAGTAAAGGCAGAGCACTTTATTGAAAATGAATTATCGAACTTTGTCATTTTACGGGCAGGTCCAATCTATGGTGAAAACAGGATTGGTAAATTAGACGAAAGAACGGATCGTTTGTCGTATCATTTACGATCGGACAGAAAAATTGATTTTCGCAATGACTTAACGCGTTCATTTGTTCATGTAGAGGATTTGGCCGCGGTGATTGAGGAATTGGTTTATAATGATGTTACAGGTGTCTATCACGTTGGATCCGAAAGAAGACAAAGCTTCTACACTTTTATGAAATCGATGGCTAAACAAATGGGGTATGACGATCAACTAGTTGAAAAAGGTTCCGAAGAAGAGAAGGTTGACGCAGAAATCCCTAAAGACACATCGTTAATTACGAAAAAAATTAAAGAGGTATCGGATGTAACATTCCGATAAAAAGGAAATGGCCACTCTCCCGAAAAAGGACAGTGGCCATATTAATTGTTTAAGTTCATTTGGTGAAGATTGTCGCTCCAGACACAAACTGCGACATAAATGCTGTGGTGATTTCAAATTTTTTATTGCTTTCTTTCTTGGAGCTCGTATCCTTGGCGGCTGGAGAAACTCTTATCCCACAGAAAGCGTAGTGTATTGCTGGAACGGAAGTCTACGTCGCATTTTGCAACAACTAGTAGATAAGCTTCAGAATTTAAAACAAAATATGCGCTATCAAAACGATAACCGGTAAAGTAATTAGTGTTCGTATTAAAAAGATAATAAAAAGATCTTTCATCGATACTGGTATTTTTGATCCGAGTAATAGTCCACCAACTTCAGACATATAGATGAGCTGGGTTACGGATAATGCAGCAATTATAAACCTTGTAATATCTGCTTCAATAGGTGTAGCCATAATGGATGGTAAGAACATATCGGCAAATCCTACTAAAACAGTCTCAGAAGCTGCTTCAGCAAATGGAACCTGCATTAACTCCAGTAAAGGTATAAATGGAACACCAAGCCATGTGAAAACAGGTGTATAGGTAGCAACAATCAAAGCTATAAGTCCAATAGCCATAACTACCGGTGCAACACCCATCCACATATCCAAAATGTTTTGTCCGCCTTCTTTAAAAAACTTAAGCACACTGGATTCTTTTTTAGCCTGATCTAATGCTTTTTTATATCCGAATGTTAAGCTATTGTACCCTTCAGGAACATCTTCCTCAATGTCACCATCTGCCTCATTAACATACGTATTCGGTTTGGTGGAAAGAGGCGGAATACGTGGCATAATTAACGCTGCAACCAATCCAGCAGCAAGGACCGTTAAATAAAATGGTACAAACATATATCCAAGTCCAACTTGTTGAATAACGACTAGTGTAAACGTAATCGAAACAACAGAAAATGTTGTACCAATAATAGCCGCCTCTCGCTTCGTATAATACCCATCTTCATATTGTTTACTTGTTAATAAAACGCCAATTGTACCATCGCCAATCCACGAAGCTAATGAATCGACAGACGATCGTCCTGGAAGTTTAAACAATGGTCGCATTATTTTTGTCATTAATGTCCCAAATAAATCGAGTAAACCGTAATTCATTAATAGCGGTAAAAATAGTCCTGCAAAAAGAAATACTGCAAAAAGAACATGTAACAGATCGTCTAAAAGCAGTTGGCCTGTATCTGGTCCGTGTATTGCTTCGGGACCTATACGGTAATAAACCATAATAGCGAAAGCCGCGGCAACAACACGAGTAATTGTCCAAAACGGACTAACATTTAATAGCTTTTTGAAAAAGGGCGTACGATTCAGTTTTTCCCCTAATAGTTTTGCTAGTACCGATAAAGCAGCTGTGATTACAATAATCAACATCATGATAAGTGATAAATGTCCCGCAAGCTTTACCTGAATCCAATCTGCAAGTAATGCAATCGGAATGGTTAGGCCATTATCGGTAGGTACTGGAATCATAAATAAGTAAATACCAATTAACGATGGGATAATAAACTTAAGATGATCATTTAATTTGTATTTATTTTTCTCCATAATTTCCCCCCCAAAAGTAAAAGCGCTTTCCAGTTATTATAATCGAAAATAACGACTATTAGCAATGTAAATCCAAGAACGAATCAAATGTTCATAAAAAAATCCGGGTATAAAAGTGCTAGATGTAACAAACTATCGGTATACGAGGCATATGTTTTAATAAGTGGAACTATTGGGTACAGTAGGTTTGAGGTGTTAATGGTGCGGAGTTCATTAAAATATAATGTATTTTATCGTTGTACGGTTATCGTTTGGATGGTAGTAAAGTTTATTCTTCAACAATACTTTTTTCATATGTGGCATCGTATTTGGGATGAGCAAACTTATCAAAAATGGAATGCTCTTTTGAAGAAACAAGCAAGAGAATATAGGGAAAACGCAATAAAATTAGGTGGTGTACTGATAAAAGTTGGACAGTTCTTAAGTACACGAACTGATTTTATGCCAGATGTATTTATTAAAGAACTTGCGGGGCTTGTTGACCGTGTTCCAGCAATTCCGTATTCTTATGCGAAAGCATCGATAGAATCAGAGTGGAATAGCACGCTTCAGGAAAACTTGATGGAAATCGATGAATCCCCGATAGCAGCCGCTTCCATTGGACAGGTATATAAAGCGAAGTTAACAGATGGTACAGTTGTTGCGATAAAGGTACAGCGCTATCGTATTGATGATATTTTTCATATGGATTTTAAAGCATTAAAAATAGTTTTTTGGTTAATTTCCGTTTTCACAGGCTTTGGGAAAAAAGCTAATCTAGATGAACTCTACCGTGAATTAATTTATGTTATGGAAAGAGAGCTTGACTTTGAGAAGGAACTTGGATTTGGGAAGTATTTCAAAGAACGATATCAGGAATATGAAACTATTCATATCCCTAACTATTATGAAGAATTATGTACAAAAAAGGTACTTGTAATGGAATGGATAGAAGGAGCGAAAATAACAAACATAAACTATATGAATCGTCATAACATAAATATAAAACAAACAGCTAAAACATTGTTTGATTTTTATTTAGATCAATTCCTGAATTCTGGTTATTTTCACGCTGATCCACATGCTGGTAACATTTTAATCCAAAGTGATGGCAGGATTGCTGTTATTGATTTTGGGATGATGGGTGAGGTTCGTAAACAAGACACTCAATACTTTAAACGGTTAATACAGGGATTAATTATGGACGATTATGAAAAAATAATAAATACGTTAGATGAAATGAATTTTGTCTTGCCTAATGCCAATCGGGATAGATTGAAGAAAATGATTAAACAAACGGTTGAAATGTATGAAAATGGATCGTTTAAGCAAATGGATTCTCATACGATTGAGCAAGTGAAAGAAGACATTCGAGAATTTATTAAAGAACAACCAATTCAGTTATCAGCTGATTATGCTTATCTAGGGAGAGCTGCTTCTATTGTATTTGGTGTATTAATTGAAATTTACCCCGATATCGATTTCGGAAAATGGGCAAAACCAAAAATCACCGAGTGGTTTGGAGGCAGTATAGTCGGCTCCATATACAAACAATTTACTAAAGAAACACTACAGCCGATACTCTCTTACCCAAAAGCAATGTTAAATTGGTTGGAAAGTGGGGAAGAGAATAGGAAATGGGAAAAAGAAAAGCAGCAAAAGCAACAGCTTCATCACTTTTATCTGCTGCTTGAAATACTAACCTTTACCCTTATTATTGGGGGAATCAGTCTATTCGTCTATGCAACGAGCATGGGATTGGTATTTTTAAAAATTATTGGTGAGGCAGCAGTATGTATTCTTTCTTTAACCATTATAATAATTTTTTTAAAACATTATCGAATGATTAGACTAAGAAAATAGGAGGTGTCAATTATGAGTGGAGATTCTTTATTGAAGAAGGGATTTTTATTAGGGTTAGGTGCAGCAGTTAGTGGTAAGGAAAAATTAAGTAAAATGCTGAACGAACAGGTTGAGAAAAATGAATTAACACCAGAACAGGCACGAGAAGTAATGCGGAAATTCATTGAAAAAGGTGAAATGAAAAAAGATGAATGGAGTACCAAACAATACGATCAAACACAAAAAATGGCGAAGGATTTAGGTTTGGCAACAAAAGAAGATATCGATGCATTACAAAACCGTATGAAAGAGTTAGAAACGAAAGTAAATGGTTTGTAGGAAAAACGCTTGTGCGTTTTTCTAAAGGTCAAATTGGGAGAAACCGGCAAATTAGCCATTTTTATACTAAAATATCTACAAAAAAATCTCAGCGTACAGCTGGGATTTTTTTGCCTCTAACGCTAGGTTATAGCATTTGCTATGTTTAGTTTATCAACTTAAAGGTAAATAGTTTGTAACTAAACATTTTATGATAAGGGCTGTTGGTTAAATGAAAAATATTCTCATAAGAATAAGGTTGCTTGTATTTGCATGTTTATTAACTGGTTGCGATATATCGGTACTTGATCCGCAGAGTAAAACGGCAGACAACCAGGCTTTTTTAATCAGCTTCAGTTTTGCATTGATGATGATAGTTCTCATAATTGTCTTTCTGTTGATGACACGATTTGTGTGGAAATATCGTGAGACAGAACATAACAAAAATACAATTCCAAAAGATATAAAAGGAAACAAGAAATTAGAATTAACCTGGACAATCCTACCCATTTTGTTGCTCACTGTGCTTGCAGTACCAACCATTGCAGTTACATATAATCAATCAGCAACAACACCAAAAGCGACTACACAGGATGATGCAATCCATATTGACGTAACAGCACAACAGTTTTTCTGGACGTTCACCTATGGGAACGGAAAAGAGTCTACAAACGAGCTTGTTATCCCAGAAAATAAATCCATTGTGTTTCATTTGAAGTCGACGGATGTAATTCATTCATTTTGGATTCCATCCCTTGGTGGTAAAACAGATGTCCTTCCAGAAAAAGAGCTCGTTTATAAGATAGATAACCCCAAAAAAGGGACATATGATGGTAAATGCGCTGAATTTTGTGGTGTAAATCATACAAAAATGCGTTTTACAGCAAGGGTTGTATCAGAAGAAACCTATCAAAAATGGCTGACTAAATAATTTTTTTAATCTAGTAATCTATTGCATAGAGGGTGAAATCATGACCATACCATTTTTCGGCAAATCTATTTTTGTCCCGTCTGATATTATAGCTGCATGGATTCTATCAATTGTATTAGGTGCAATTCTGTTTATATATGTTATGAATAAGCGAAAATGGCCACTAATCTGGGAATATATGCGTACGACCAATCACCGGAAAATTGGTACGATGTATATCTTGTTCGGTGTCATTTTCTTCTTACGTGCAGGTACAGATGCATTGTTAATTAGGCTACAATTAGCACAACCGCATGCAGCGTTTTGGGTGTTCCAGCAGGAAAAATATAATGAATTATTTACAACACATGGTACGATGATGATTTTCTTTGTTGCTATGCCATTGTTAATTGGGCTGATGAATGTAGCGGTTCCCCTACAAATAGGAGCCCGTGATCTTGCATTTCCATTTTTAAATGCGGTGAGCTTTTGGTTGTTTTTAGCCGGGGCAATTTTATTTAATATGTCCTTTTTCTTTAACAGTGCACCAAATGCAGGATGGACTGGGTATGCACCATTATCAACCGATACGTTTACGCCAAGTGTCGGAAATGATTATTTTGTTTTTAGTTTGCAGGTATCAGGGCTTGGAACGATTTTCACAGCAATTAATATGATTGTCACGATTGTCCGTCATCGTGCACCGGGGATGAGGTTAACGAGAATGCCGCTATTCTCTTGGGCAACGTTAATTACATCATTTCTGATATTAATAGCCTTTTCTGTATTATCAATGGGGCTTTATCTATTAATGTTTGACCGTATGTTTGGTACTGGGTTCTTTTCAGGTGATACTGGCAACCCTGTTTATTGGCAGCATTTATTCTGGATTTTTGGACATCCGGAAGTATATATTTTAGCACTGCCGGCGTTTGGTATATTCTCAGATATAATTTCAACATTTTCAAAGAAACGGATATTTGGTTATCCGGCGATGGTACTTTCAATTATCTTAATCGGATTTCTTGGATTCATGGTTTGGGCCCATCATATGTTTACAGTTGGACTAGGACCAATGGCAAATACATTCTTTGCAATTACCACAATGCTAATTGCAGTGCCTACAGGTATTAAGGTATTTAATTGGCTGTTCACAATGCGTGGTGGTGTTGTGAAGATAACGACACCAATGTTATTCGCGCTTGGATTCATTCCAACATTTGTAATGGGCGGCGTTACTGGAGTTATGCTATCTGTCGCTGCGGCAAATTTCCAATACCATGATACACATTTTGTCGTTGCCCATTTCCATTACACCATTATTGGTTCAACCATTTTAGGGATATTTGCGGGAATCTATTTTTGGTATCCGAAAGTTACCGGAAAGGTGTTGGATGAAAAATTGGGCAAATGGCATTTTTGGTTATTTATCATTGGATTTCATTTAACATTTTTACCAATGCATGTTACCGGCTTACAAGGAATGCCTCGCCGGGTATACACCTATCAGTGGGGAGATGACCTTTTTGCACTTAATTTAACAAGTACGATTGGTGCTTTTTTGATGGGGAGCAGTATGCTGTTTGTTGGATGGAATCTTTATAAGACACATAAACACGGTAAGAAGGTCGGAAATGATCCGTGGGATGGTCGTACACTTGAATGGACTGTTCAATCGCCATCACAAGAAAATACGTTTGAACCAATGCCGATTGTTAAAGAGATGGATCCGTTTTGGTACGCAAAGGTTTCCGGTGAAAAGCTACGTACAACGAATAATACACGACCAGCACCAATTTCAGTAAATACTATTTTACCATTCTGTATTGCATTTTCTTTATCGATTATGAGTCTAGGGATGATTTATACATGGTACTTACTAGCAGTACTTGGTGGTGCTTCTGCTTTCCTATTATTTATTGTTCGATCGCTAACCGATGAACGAAAAGCGTATGACCTAAAGGAGGGGCATTCCAATGAATGAGCAAGCTGCTTTATTTAAGGACAAACAATTAGGCTTTTTAATTTATTTATTTGTAGAAAGTGTAATGTTTGCGACATTATTTGCCACGTACATTATTTTTACACCTGCTCCGTCAAGCCCTAGACCAATTGACGTATTTGAAGCGAAGAGTGTTATTCTATCATCGGTTTTCTTATTATCGAGCAGTGGGACATTAATTTTTGCGGAAAAAGGATTAAACGTACGTGAAAGTAAACAAAACCTCACAGGCTTAGGAATAACATTGCTTCTCGGGCTTATTTTCTTAGGGCTGGAGATTCATGAGTTTTATAAATATGTGCAGGAAGGTAATGGATTGACTGTCAATGTTTTTATGTCAGCATTTTATGTATTAGTGGGACTGCATGCAGCACATGTTACGTTTGGTTCCGGTTGGATGATTCTTCTGCTTATCCAATATAAAACGATGAAGCAATCCTATCAATTATACACAGAAAAACAGCGAATCTTTCAATACTATTGGCATTTTGTTGATGTGATTTGGGTGTTTATTATTATACTAGTTTATTTACCGTATTTATTATAAAGGAGACGATTAGGAATGACATCAGCTTTATTAATTACGTTAATTGTAATTATAGTATTTTTAATTGTTATACCATTGTCTATGTTTCTACGAGTTTATGTACATGACCAAAAGCAAAAGGAGCATTCGATTTTACGAAACTACCCACTCTTAGGAAAAGCACGCTACATTATTGAGAAAGCTGGCCCAGAGTTTCGCCAATATTTATTTAACAATGATAATGAAGGCAAACCATTTAACCGCAGGCAATTTGAATTTGTTTATAAGGCGGCAAAATATAATACACGAATGATCGGATATGGCTCAGAACGTGCATTTGATGAACAGGGTCTATATCTTGTTAACAACATGTTTCCCAAACAAAGGGAAGAATTGAAAATCGAACAGAATCCCAAAATTAAAACACGACTATATCAAATCGACAATGAGAAACTGCTTAGCCGCAAAGAGCATCATGTGGAGGACGTAATTAATCCATTTTATTTGACTGATGATGAAGAAATCGTATTAGGGAAAAACACTGTTAAACAACCGTTTAGAATTAAAGGATTGATAGGTCAATCAGCAATGAGCTTTGGATCATTAGGTGATCATGCAATAACTACTTTGTCAAAAGGTTTAGGAATGGCAGGTGGTACATGGATGAATACTGGAGAGGGTAGTGTATCTCCGTATCATTTGAAAGGCGATGTAGATATCATCATGCAGATTAGTCCTGGACTTTTTGGTGTACGAACAAAGGATGGTGAATTTTCCTGGGAGGAATTTAAAAAACGTGCTGAAACGGACCAAGTTAAGGCGTTTGAATTAAAATTGGCCCAAGGTGCCAAAACACGTGGTGGTCATGTGGATGGTAGTAAAGTGACAGATGAAATTGCTGAAATACGCAAAGTAAACCCTAGTGTTACGATAAATAGCCCAAATAGATTTAGAGAGTTCGATGATGCGAAAGGGTTACTGCAATTTGTTGAAAAAATGCGTGATATTGGGGGTAAACCAGTCGGAACAAAGATAGTGGCTGGTGATGAACAACAAATAGAGGAATACGTGAAAGTCATGAAGGAAACAAATATCGTTCCAGATTTCATTACGATCGACGGAGGAAATGGCGGAACAGGCGCTTCTTATTATGAATTAGCAGAATCTGTAGGTCTTCCAACGTTTACAGCCTTGCCATTAGTTGACGATTTACTTAAAAAATATGATCTTCGTGGCCGTACACATATTATTGCTTCTGGAAAGTTAATCACACCAGATAAAATTGTGATGGCACTGGCTTTAGGTGCAAATATGATTAATATCGCTAGAGGATTTATGCTAAGTGTAGGCTGTATAATGGCACAAGTATGTCATACAAATAACTGCCCAGTTGGAGTCGCAACAACTGATCCAAACTTACAAAAGGCATTGAGTATAGAAGAAAAAAAGTATAGGGTCTGTAACTATTTAGTCGCATTACGTGAAGGTATATTTGAACTTGCAGCAGTGGCTGGAATTGACAGTCCAACAAAATTTGACAGAGAACACATTATTTATAAGGATAAATTCAATTCGGTGCAGAAAATAAGCAATTATTCCCGAATAACAAATGGTTGATAGGTTCAATGGCGAAACTATTATCAGTAAATTTGATTAATTATCAATTTTATGTTGATTACCTTGGTAAATAAAGGTACAATAAAAAGTAGAGAAAAATCGGCTGAGTTAAATTGGGGGGGTTTCATAACGTGGAGAGCTTTTTAGATGTATTAGAGGATACGAAAGAGAAGCTTGGAAGAAAGTTGCAGAAGAGTGAAATTGAGTTTTTGCAATGGGTTTATGACCGCCATAAAGAAGAACAAAAGCAAAAGGGTGAATACGAACAGAAAGATAAATATATGTCCTGCAGTTGAAAAAATGGGGGGTAGGGAGCAATATAGATATTCCCAGCCATTTTAGGAACGGTAATTGCCCTATTTGTGTTACGTTTTAGACTATTAAATAAGATTCATCATTTGAAAAAGCAACGATCTTCTAGAAAACAGTCTTTGTGAAAGAGCAAAGAGCGCTTTTTAATATGCAAAGTCTTGGGGAAATGTCTTCAAGGCTTTTTAAATTTGTCATAAAACTATCTTTTACCCTATATGAATAGGACATGTTATACTAAATGAGACCTTAGCTTTAAAAGTAAAGGAGCGATAATTGTGGCAGTAACGAATCAAACAGTTCTTCAAAAGATGAAGAAAGAGGTAGATGAGGCAAGTAGAAAACAAATGAATCAAAAAGATATGGTTAAGCATATAGCTAATGTTAAACTTCTTTGTGAGTTGTTGTTAGAGGAAGAATCCTCACCTGTTGTTGGCAATAATGAAATTACAGAAGATGAAATTAATGCAATGATTGGAGCAGAGAATGCTTCATCGATGATTAAAAAACAATCCAGTACATCAACCATTATTCATGACGATGCAAATGGAAAATCAATTTTTGACTTTTAAACAAGAAAGGTGAACGGAAATGAAGTTGTTTTTAATTTTAGGCACAATAAATGGATTTTTAGCAGTAGCATTAGGAGCCTTCGGAGCACACGGTTTGGAAGGGAAACTCTCGGAAAAAATGCTAAATACGTGGGATAAAGCTGTAAATTATCAAATGTTCCACACAATGGCGTTACTTGTGACTGGACTGATCCTTGCCAAAATTCAATCCGGTAGCATGATGTGGGCAGGCTGGATGTTCTTTATTGGGATCCTATTGTTTTCAGGCAGCCTGTACGTTTATTCAACCACTGGAATAAAAACATTTGCTATGATTACGCCACTCGGCGGGGTTGCATTTTTAGTAGGCTGGATTTTACTTGGCTATGCTGTTGTTAAATACTTATAATTGAAAAATCATATAGGTAGTGAAAATAAATAGAAGAATTGCCTGTAAAAAGTGTTTTCCAGCCTGATTGGTCTGGTTCATGTTCCATTCAACGATTGCCCCACTAATCAAACTGAATGCAATCATGTATAAAGCAAGGATTATAATTAAGAGGAATCCCTTGATAAGGGCAAAAAGACCAATAATAACAGCTACTAAAATGGCGAGTAATTCCAAACGAATAAATTTCTCATATGGATGTCTCATCAAAATCACCCTTTCTAGTAGCAAACCAAATTAATGGATGATAACAAAATAATAGGATGCCCCAAAGGACTTGGATCCCACCTAAACAGAAGCGGATCATCTCCAAATGGGCCATCCTTATTTACTGTATTTATGGAGGATTCCATTTACTACCTTGGTGGGTAATTTGCCATATCTTGATTCGCCCCACCATATGGATAGGCATAGTTTAATTCTTCATCAAATGTAACGTAGTCAAGATAAATCATTAATAATAAATAACGTTTTCCTGTTTGCGGGTCACTTAAAATTAAATGGTCACGTCCTGCCGCTTCAATAATTCCTTTAAAAACCTTTGCGTTCCATTGTGTATTGTTTTCAAATGTCATATAAACAGTAGCTTTTTTTCCTTTATTTAACCGCAAAATATTTTCGATGTATGATTCTTCCTCAGGTAACATTCCTTGGGGACCAGCAACACCACCTTGCTGTACGCCTTGTTGCTGCTGAAATCCACCTTGTGGTTGCTGCATTTGCATTTGTGGATCTTGTCTGTAGTCATATGCTGGATAGTATGCAGGTGACACTGGTGGATAGTAATAATATGGATAGGCTTGGTAAGGATTTTCGAACGATTGATTTGTACTTTCATTTTTCTCACTCATACAAAAACCTCCTCTAATATGGTGTTAATAAGCTTTAGGGCAATCAGTAGCTGTTGGGGCAAAGAAACAATGCGACTTGAATCTACCAACATTAGCTTGATTGAACCATTGTGCCGGACAAGCCCCTTCTGGTCTGAAGAACCACAACGAATTTGTAGCGGGATGATATCGTTTCCCATTTATTACTTTTCTGGCTAAGTTTTTATCTTTCTCTCTAGCACGTTGATAAAAATAACCCTTTTGTGTAGATTCAAAGCCACCCGGACTTTGAAACACCATCCTTTGGATTGTATTTATATCAGTAAAATCCAAACATTCAACCCTTACCCTGTTTACACCGGTATTCCCAACCATCAGCATGCCGAGTTTGCCATCCCCTTCAGCTTCTGCACGCATTAACCGCGCTAATAAGTTTAGCCCTTTGGTTGTTGATTTAATTACCGCCACAAAAACACCTCATTTCTGCACATCATGATGCAAGGCTTATGAATGATATATATGAAGCTTGGAAATAGATTATGATGAAAATATGAATAAGAACATAGAAAAAGCTACCTCATCAAATGATAAGGTAGCTTAATAATGTGTACGTTTAAACGTGAAGAAAAGCAGCAACATTTTCTTTAGGAAGATGATTTCCGACAAAGAATTCACCAAATTCGCCATACTTTGCACTCACTTCATCAAAACGCATTTCGTAAACGATACGTTTTAATTGGAGTACGTCATGAGCGAACAGTGTCACGCCCCATTCCCAGTCATCAAAACCAAACGATCCGGTGATAATTTGTTTCACACGTCCTGCATATTTTCGACCAGTTTTACTATGTTCATAAAGCATTTTGCCGCGCTCGCCGAATTCAAGTGTGTACCAGTTTTCGTCACCTTGACGACGCTTATCCATTGGATAGAAACACATATGTTCCCATTTTGGTAAAATTGGTTTTAATCGCGCTTGGGTTTCTGGAAGTGTCTCTGGATCAACACCTTCTTTTTGTGGTGCGTACTTAGAAAGCTCGACCACGGATACGTATGAATGAGCAGGTTTTAAGTACTCAGCAAACTTTGATTTATTAAATTCTGTTTCTAATTCATTTAATTCAACCATTGTTGGGCGTAAAAACATCATCATAATGTCAGCTTTTTGTCCAACAACTGTGTATATAACATGACTACCATTTTTTGCTTCTTCAACTGCTTCCCATTTCGACAATAATTGTTCGAATTCATGAACAGCTGCTTGGCGTTCTTCATTTGAAGCCATTTTCCAAGAAGTCCAATCAATGCTTCTTAAATCATGTAGGCAATACCAGCCATCCATTGTTTCAACTGCTTCTGCCATTTCTTTTCTCTCCTTTATCATTTGCTTGATATGTTTTTACTATATCACAATTGGGGAAAGATAATCATGGATAGAGGTTTCAACTTGGAATCGTTTCGAAGTACATTGTCAACATTTTGTCATATTTCAGTGCAAAGTAGAAAGCAATTTCTTTAATTTCAGCATTGATTCAACTATCATTTAATTAGATACACATGTAAATGGAGGGTGTGCCAATGAGTAATTTGTTCGAAACACTTGAAAATAAATTAGAACAATCAAATAAACATATTGTTTTTCCAGAAAGTCTGGATGAACGAATTGTAACAGCTGCTAGTAAATTAGGTGCATCAGGAATTTTAATGCCTGTATTAATTGGAGAAAAGTCTGCTATTAAGCGTTGTGCAGAAGAAGTTGGTGTTGACGTTTCTTCGTGTAAAATAATCAACCCAACTGACTTTCCGGAATTCGATTTGATGGTAGAAACATTTGTAGAACGCAGAAAAGGAAAAGTAACTAATGAGGATGCTAGAAAGATTTTACTCGATGAAAACTACTTTGGAACAATGCTTGTATATATGAATCAAGCAGACGGGTTAGTAAGCGGTGCGGCACATTCGACTGCAGATACTGTTCGTCCAGCATTACAAATTATTAAAACGAAAGAAGGTGTCAAAAAGACATCTGGCGTATTTATCATGGTTCGTGGGGATGAAAAATATGTTTTTGCCGATTGTGCCATAAATATTGCCCCGGACAGTCAGGATTTAGCAGAAATTGCTGTGGAAAGTGCGGAAACGGCTAAATTATTTGATGTTGATCCTCGTATTGCTATGTTGAGCTTTTCTACAATGGGCTCGGCAAAATCAGCAGAAACAGAAAAAGTTGTCGATGCAATAACGATAGCTAAAGAAAAGAATACTGAATTAGTTATTGACGGAGAGTTTCAATTTGATGCAGCCTTTGTCCCAGCTGTTGCGGAGAAAAAGGCGCCAAATTCAATTTTGACGGGGGATGCAAATGTGTTTATTTTCCCTAGTTTGGAAGCTGGCAATATCGGTTATAAGATCGCCCAGCGCCTCGGAGGATTTGAAGCAGTTGGTCCCATTTTACAAGGGTTAAACCAACCAGTTAATGATTTATCCCGCGGGTGTAGTGCAGAGGATGTTTATAAACTAGCGTTGATTACAGCAGCGCAAGCGGATAAATAGAGCAATAAAAAAGCTTACAATGGCAAATGCTCGCCATTGTAAGCTTTTTTACGTTTCGTCAACAAATCGGACATATGAGCGAAACTGTCGATATCTAAGTGGAGCGGTTGATAATGTTAGAGATTGGTTGATATATGAATAGAGCTGTCGATAGTTGGGGAAAACAATCGATAAACTAATAACCGTAGTTGATATCCACTACTTACTTCAATCCCATATCAAATTCCATTCGGCTTAGTCCATGTCAGCCGATCTTTTCATTTCGCTTTTTCATCTGTTCCAATCGTTTTTCAAATGCACCTAACTCACTGTCCGAAAAATCGATCACTACTACTTCATTACTAAGTTCTTCCAAAGATAAACGAACGCGGGATTTCATGTCTTCCATCGAAATGTTTTCGTCTAACAATTCCGATAAGGAAGCCATTGTTTCAGGAACAACCATTGGATAGGAAAATTTTGTTTTTTCTCCACGGTGACTAACCTCATAGAATTGACGGATCATTTCTGCTCGTTCCCGGCCATTACCTTCCACATCCAAATAAATTTGAATCGCCGCACCATCTTTAACACGTCGCTGGGAAATCCCGGCAAACTTGCGACCACCAATGCTTAAATCATAGTCACCAGGGCAGTACGATCCGACAATTTCATACGCCTCGATTTTATCGGTTAAATCTCGTAGCATGTATTGGACAAAGCTGACCATCGCTTCGTAGCATGTATGAATCGATAAATGCTTGACACCAGGTAAAACGAGTGAAATATTTAAAACGCCATTGTCTAACGCGACGGCAAGCCCACCAGAATTACGAACAACCGCACGATATCCGCGTTTTTGAAGATACTGAATACCGTCATTGATATACGGTAACCGGGCATCTGGAATACCAAGTACAATCGTATCTGGATGGACCCATAGCCGAATAGAGGGCGGAGAGCCACCGTCACTAACAGATAACGCTAAAGCGTCATCAATAGCGAATGATGATAATGCAGTTAACGGTTCGTTGTAAAAAAATTTTATATTTGATTGATCAATATAACGAAATGTCGCATGATGAATAATTTTTTTCCAATTTTGCATAATGATCTCCCTAAGAAAAAGTGAATTAAACTCTTTTTAACTTTGACTAACTATTATATAATAAAACAAAATTGTCGAAAAGGAACGGGTTGGAAATTAATGGCATATAAAGATGAACAATTAAACGAAGAAAAAGTTTTTAAAGACCCTGTACATAGATATGTTCACGTTAAAGATCAAGTAATTTGGGACCTAATCGCAACACCTGAATTCCAACGCTTACGTCGTATCAAGCAGCTTGGGACAACCAATTTAACCTTTCACGGTGCGGAGCATAGCAGGTTTAATCATTCACTAGGTGTTTATGAAATTGTTCGAAGAATTATTTATAATTTCCAAGATCGTCCGCATTGGAATAAAGACGAACGTCTATTATGTTTATGTGCTGCACTGTTACACGATCTAGGACACGGGCCGTTCTCCCATTCGTTTGAAAAAGTGTTTAAACTAGATCACGAACACTTTACACAACAAATCATACTTGGTGACACGTTTGTAAACAAGATTTTGAAACGAGTTTCACCCGGTTTCGCCCAAAAAGTTTCTGATGTTATCGCGAAAACGTATGAAGATAAACTTGTTGTTAGTTTAATATCGAGTCAAATAGATGCTGATCGAATGGACTATTTGCAGCGTGATGCTTATTTCACCGGTGTAAGTTACGGTCACTTTGATATGGAACGTATTTTGCGCGTAATGCGCCCGATTGACGACCAGGTAGTGATTAAATCAAGTGGTATGCATGCCGTGGAAGACTATATTATGAGTCGATATCAAATGTATTGGCAGGTTTATTTTCACCCTGTAACACGAAGTGCTGAAGTTATTCTATCGAAAATTCTTCACCGTGCTAAACATTTATTTGAAAAAAATTATACGTTCAAGTTAGAGCCAACGCATTTCATTTCATTCTTTAAAGAAGATGTTGATTTGGCCGATTATTTAAAACTTGATGAATCAATTGTTTTCTATTATTTTCAGGCCTGGCAAGAAGAAGACGATCCAGTACTTCATGATTTATGTGAGCGATTTATGAATCGACGGCTGTTTAAATATATTGAATTTAACCCAAACCAACAGATGAACGAGTGGATGGAATTGTACAAATTATTCCAAGACGCCGGGATTGACCCAGAATATTATCTTGTGGTTGATTCATCGTCAGATTTACCTTATGACTTTTACCGCCCTGGTGAGGAAGAGGAGCGATTGCCAATTCATTTGTTAATGCCAAACAATGAACTGAAAGAATTGTCACGCCACTCGGATATTGTGGAGTCCATTTCGGGGAAAAAACGAACGGATCATAAGCTGTATTTTCCAGCAGATGTTCTACATCGGATGAATGATAAGAGTCACTTGAAAAAACGAATTTTTGAACTTTTGTACGGGCAAGGGGAGAGTAAATAAAATGTTGACTAATCATGCAAAACTAATGCAATTTTTTGCTGTAGCAGAAGAGGTAACTGGACGGAAAAAGCTGCAAAAAATGATATATATTTTACAAAAGTGCCATGTGCCGTTTGAAGAGAAATATCAATTTCATTTTTATGGTCCATATTCAGAAGAACTAACACTCCGAATGGAAGAGCTGTGTAATCTGGGATTTGTTGCGGAAATGAAGGAGGATAAAAGCAATTATTATCAATACAATTATCGGATAACCGGCGACGGACTTGACTTCTTAAATCAATTTTCGATTGATATGCCTGACATCAAGACACAGGTGGAGCTCCTGCAACGAAGAAGCTCCCGTTTTCTAGAGCTTGTTTCAACAATGTTGTATTTTGATGATTTATCAAAGGATGCAGTGGTTGAAAAAATTCATATTGTTAAACCGAAACAAAATTATACCTCAGATGAGATAAATGAAGCATGGACGTTTATTGCTTCCCTTCAGAAAAATCCACTACAGTAAGGTTGATTTTTTAAGTTTACCTTACTAATGTGCTACAATAAAAAGCAAACGTGACGTAGGAGGGTCAATAGAATGAGTTCAGATGAATCTTCTAATCAAAAGAAAAGTAATCCATTTACGATTATTAAAGATGATTCCACTGATGGACACGGCGGTTATGGAATGGGTGCTATCAGTCTTGAAAATATGTCGCCTGTTATTGTGGATCCAAATGAAAATAAAGCATATGTTGATATGGGTGCCATGCATGCGCGAAGTGATGTAGAACGTCGTGTGAAATTTTTACCTGATAAAGATGCAGTTCCAAATGGTAAATTGTATTGGATCGTTTGGGTTACTGTTGAAAAAGGAGAAAATGGTCCTTATTTCGCTGGGGTTTGTGGCAGTGAAATTCGAGTTGACCGTGAAATAAAACGTGCATACAAGTCAATGCCGGAGCATGTGACACATATGGATAAATCACTAAAGGGTAAAATTATCGTTGAACACATGGATGAACATTCCAAAAAATTACTGAAAGATTTTCTTGCCGATTTTGAAGGTGGAGACATGTGGAATAATTCGACAGATGAATTAAAGGATGCACTACCAAAATAGTGAACAATTTGTGAACGAATCATGAATAACCACGTAAATTCTTGTACTTTGTCATAGAAATTTGTAAAATATGTATACATGGGCTTTTCTCATGTATTACTAGGACAAAAAAGAAGCTGACTTAAGGGGAGGACCCGGGTCAGCTTCTTTTTATTCCATTACTTAGCTAGAAAAACACATCAAAAAACTTCTTAATCACTCCATCTTTTTCTTCAGAATTATGCTTTTCTTCTTCTTTACCAGGGAAGTGTACGTCACAGTATTCTTTAGGTTCCGTACCTTTTTTAAAATACATGACACGGCTAGTTTCACAATAAGGTGTTGCGCGTTTACCTGATTTAGGGTCTATTTTCACACTTACTATATCAGATGGCGCTTCAAATTTTGTCTTAGGTAACCCCTCGTGGGCTGCTTCCATAAACGCTGCCCATGTTTTTTTTGCATACGATTCTTCTGCAACCTTAACTATCGATCGGTTGTCATCATAACCAGCCCAAACACCTGTTACAAGTTTAGGACTAAAGCCAATCATCCAGCTGTCTGAGTTGGTTGTTCCAGATTTTCCTGCATACGTACGTGTAAGCTCATCAGCTATCGGTGCACCGGTAACAGACATATAACCATCTAACGCATGATCGAACATCCCGGTCATTAATTGCGACAGAATATATAGAGCTTTTGGATCCAGCAATTGTTTTCCTTCTTTGTCGTCTCTTTCAAATACAACTTTCCCATTACGATCAACAATCTTGTCTACCGTATGTCCTTCAATTTTATGACCGCCGTTCGCAATCATGCCATATCCAGTTACCATATCTTCAATCGATACTGTAGCAGTTCCTAACGCAAGGGACGGTACTGCGGGTAGGTTACTGTCAATTCCAAAGTCTTTAGCAGTTTCAACTAATTTCTCAGTTCCCAAAAAGAGGTTCGTTTTTACTGCATAAACGTTGTCAGATAATGCCAATGCTTGCGCGAGCGTAATTGGTTCATAAGCGTAATAACCGTTATAATTGCTAGGCTGATAAACCTTCCCTTCTTCTAATTCAAAAGCAGTCGGTTTACTCATTAGCATTGTTGTAGGTGTATAGCCATTTTTTAATGCAGCATAGTAAAGGAACGGTTTGAACGCAGACCCAGGCATTCGTTTGGCCTGCATCGCACGGTTAAATTGACTTGATTCATAATCACGTCCGCCGACTAATGCTTGAATGTCGCCAGAAGTGGGTTCAACAGCCATTGCACCTACTTCGATTTTACTTTCGTCTTGAAAGACATCATTAATTTTTGCTTCCAATTTCTGTTGGAGTCCAAGGTTAAGTGTTGTATAAATTTGATAGCCGCCTGATCGAACCAATTCTTTATCAATGTCCAATATACCTGCCGCTTCCTTCAAAACAGCATCTTGAAAGTACGGCGCAACCATTTCAGCCCGCTGTTCCTCTGATTCAGCAAAAGCCAGTTTTTCTCTTGTAGCTAAAAAATATTCTTCCTTATCGATTACATCCTTCTCTAACATTATCCCAAGTATCCGTTTTTGTCGGTTCTTTGCATTTTCCATATTATTGTATGGAGAATAATATGTCGGACCTTTAGGGATTGCTGCTAACATAGCTGATTCAGCAATTGTCAGTTCACTTGCGGATTTATTAAAAAAATACCTGCTAGCCGCTTCGATTCCATAGGCTCCATGCCCATAATAAATCGTATTCAAATAGCCCTCTAAAATTTTATCCTTTGAATAGAACATTTCTAATCGGACAGTATAAAATGCCTCTTGCAGTTTCCTTGCCCAAGTTTTCTCAAAGGATAAATATAAATTCCGTGCGTACTGCTGTGTGAGTGTACTTGCACCTTCTTTTAATGACATGGTTTTAATATCTGTTAAAACGGCACTAGCGATTCGAGGTATATCAAATCCGTTATGATCACGGAAATGCTGATCTTCTATTAGTAAAGTGGCTTGAATAAGGTCTGGTGATATATCTTCTAAGTCAACCCAATAGCGACTTTGATTTCCGCTTTCTTCGCCAATTACAGCACCACTGTTACTATAATAGATGGTATTTTGTTCAGTAGTCAGCTTAGGTGGTCCGAGGAGAAAGCTAACTAAATAAACACAAGCTATAAAACTTATAGCAAGCACTAGTGTTCCAATAGCAGCTATCATCACAAATCGACTCTTTTTTCGTTTGAAAAAATTCCATTTCATAATTGTATCTCCAATTTTCGTGTGCATTACTCACATTATGGGAAAAGATATAAAGAATTAAACTTAAATTACAGAAAAGTGCTTGCTTTTTTGACATTTTTCTCTATAATTTTCTTGTTTAATATGTTTTTAAATACAGACTCTTTTCGTAAATTTTGTTGCTTTTTTAATCGTAGTTTTAGGTAAAATGCGATGTAAATTGAAATGACGGCTTGGCTGCCGTTCCGGAAATTCACTACGCTTTCCACGGACTCGTGTTGAGCCTTCTTGGAAGAAACCCACTTCCTGCGGGCAAAAGAGTGTTACAGAATGCGAAGTTTACAGAGCACTTACGTCGCAGTTTGAATCTTTTGTGTAAAACAAAATCAACAATCTTTTAGAAAATAGCCTAATTATTATATTTACACATAGAAGGAGATGTTTTTCTTGGGTATTTGGTTTACCGAAAAACAAACAGCAAGCTTTGGAATTACAGCAAAAATCAAACAAACTCTAGCAGCTGTTAAGACGGATTATCAGGAATTACAAATGATTGAGACTGAAGAATGGGGCAACATGCTCGTTTTGGATGATATGGTCATGACAACTGAGAAAGACGAATTTGTCTATCATGAGATGGTCGCACACGTTCCTTTGTTTACCCATCCGAATCCTAAAAATGTTTTAGTTGTAGGTGGTGGAGACGGTGGTGTTATTCGTGAAGTATTGAAGCATAAATCCGTACAAAAGGCTACATTAGTTGATATTGATGGAGATGTCATTGCATATTCGAAAAAATATCTGCCAACAATTGCAGGGACTCTTGATGACGAGCGAGTTGAGGTGAAAGTAGGAGATGGCTTTATGTACATCGCTGAAAGTGATCGTGAATTTGACGTAATACTAGTTGATTCCACAGAACCAGTTGGTCCAGCAGTCAATCTTTTTACACAAGGTTTTTACGCTGGAATAGCTAAGGCACTGAAGGATGATGGGATTTTTGTTGCACAAACAGATAATCCATGGTTTAAAGCTGATTTAATCCATCAGGTGTATAAAGATGTTAAAGAAATTTTCTCTGTTACGAAGTTGTACACAGCGAACATTCCAACATACCCCAGCGGCTTATGGACGTTTACAATGGGAAGTAAAATACACAATCCGTTAAAGGTTAAAGAAGAACGCTTTACAGAAATCGTGACGAAGTATTATACACCAGAGCTTCATTTTGCCTCGTTTGCGTTGCCGCGGTTTGTAAAAGATTTAACAGAATGAAGTTTTAAAGGAGGATTTTCATGCGATTTGACGAAGCTTATTCAGGCAAAGTCTTTATCATGTCACAGAACGATTTTGAAAAAGCAAAAGCAGTCATTTATGGTATGCCGATGGACTGGACGGTTAGCTTCCGTCCGGGATCACGGTTTGGCCCAGGACGTATTCGTGAAGCATCAATTGGCTTGGAAGAATACAGCCCATATATGGATAAGCATTTGGAGGAAATTGCATATTTTGATGCAGGTGATATTCCTTTACCATTTGGGAATGCCGAGCGAAGTATTGCAATGATAGAGGAATATATTAAGAAACTTGTTACAGCTGGAAAATTTCCGCTTGGACTTGGCGGGGAGCATCTTGTTACATGGCCGGTCATTCGTGCAATGCATGAAAAATATTCTGATATGGCACTAATTCATATTGATGCACATGCTGATTTGCGAGAGGAATATGAGGGTGAGGTACTATCTCATTCCACACCAGTAAGGAAGATTTGTGAGTTAATTGGTCCTGATAATGTATACTCTTTTGGAATTCGGTCAGGCATGCGTGAGGAATTTCATTATGCAAAAGAAAGTGGTATGCACATGAGCAAGTTTCACGTTGCTGAACCATTGCGTAAAATTTTACCCTCATTAAGTGGGAGAAAAGTATATGTCACTATCGATATCGATGTGCTAGATCCAGCATTTGCACCAGGTACTGGAACTGCAGAAGCAGGTGGAATTACATCAAGTGAACTGCTGGAAGCAATTCAATTAATTGCCGATTCCGAGATTGAAGTTGTTGGCGCTGATCTAGTAGAAGTTGCACCAGCATACGATCATTCCGAACAAACAGCAATTGCAGCAAGCAAATTTGTGAGAGAAATATTGTTAGGCTGGGTGAAATAGCGTGAAAACGCCCCTTGTAGGGGGCGTTTTCATCCCCACAGCCAAAACATCATCCCCTAACCTTTATATTGAAATTCACCCCTGTTTATCGCTATAATAAGAAAATATACGATTTATCATGAAGCAGGAGCGATTAAATGGATTTACAACAGACCCCAGTTGCAATTGAACTGCATATGTCAATAAGAGACGATGGGCAAATAGAACGAACAACAACGAACGCAACTGGAACTATTTATAAAAAGAACAACTTTGATGTTTTAACCTTCAATGAACAGCTTGAAGATAATGTAATAATTAAGAACTTATATACAATCCAAGCTGAAAAAGTAAGTGTAAAACGATCAGGTGCTATATCTATGCACCAGCAATTTCATCAAAACCAGATAACGGAAAATGTTTATAAGCATCCACATGGTAATTTTCACATGGAAACATTTACGGACCAAATAAATTATGAGGCGTTTGACCAAACAAACTCAGGAAAATTATCTATAACATATACAGTGAAATTAAATGGGCAAGCAGAGCGTGAACATGAACTTATCTTGTCAATTAAAGAGGAGAATCCACAATGAATATATTGGCACAAACTGAAGAAGCGCTGAAACAGGAAATTGCAGCAGCTGTAATGAAATCGAATTTAGCAAACGAAGAAGAATTACCAGACATTATATTGGAAAAGCCAAAGGATAAGGCACATGGTGATTTTGCTTCAAATATTGCGATGCAGCTTGCGCGAATTGCTAAAAAGGCACCACGAAAAATTGCCGAAGAGATTGTAAATGCGCTAGACCAATCAAAAGCATCGATTGAAAAAGTGGAAATTGCTGGACCAGGTTTCATTAACTTTTTCACGAAAAATGATTTTCTTGGTCAACTGATTCCAACTATTATCGATGCTGGTGAGGCATATGGTAAAACGAATGCTGGTCAAGGGGAGAAAATTCAAGTTGAATTTGTATCCGTTAACCCAACAGGTGATTTACACTTAGGCCATGCACGTGGAGCGGCGTTTGGTGATGTTCTTTGTAATGTTTTAGATAGAGCAGGATACAATGTGGAACGGGAATATTATATTAATGATGCAGGGAACCAAATTGACAACCTGGCATTGTCTGTCGAGGCACGTTACCTACAAGCTTTAGATAAGGAAGCTGAAATGCCTGAAGATGGCTATCACGGTCCCGACATTATTGAGATTGGTAAGACACTTGCTGAAGAATACGGGGATAAATGGGCAAATGCTGATGAAAAAGAACGTTTGTTGTTTTTTAAAGAATATGGTTTAGAATATGAACTTGGTAAAATTAAAACAGATTTAGCTGATTTCGGTGTTGATTTTGATAACTGGTTTTCTGAACGTTCGTTATATGCTGATGATAAAGTTAGCAATGCTTTAAAATCACTAGAAAAAGGCGGTTATATCTATGAAAAAGACGGAGCTACATGGTTTCGTTCGACCGATTTTGGCGATGATAAAGACCGCGTATTAATCAAGCAAGATGGAAGCTACACCTATTTAACACCGGATATTGCTTATCACCAAAATAAGCTTGAACGTGGATTTGACAAAATAATCAACGTTTGGGGAGCAGATCATCATGGCTACATTCCCAGAATGCATGCTGCGATTCAAGCGCTAGGGTATTCTAAAGACAAGTTTGACGTAAAAATCATTCAAATGGTTAATTTGTTTGAAAATGGTGAGAAGCTAAGAATGAGTAAACGAACAGGTAAAGCTGTTGCCTTGCGCGAGTTAATGGATGAAGTTGGTATTGATGCAGTTCGATACTTCTTTGTTACACGTTCGAACGATTCCCAGCTCGACTTTGATTTGAACCTTGCCCGCTCACAATCGAACGATAACCCTGTTTATTACGTGCAATATGCTCATGCAAGGATTTGTACAATGTTGAAGCAAGCCGAGGAAAAAGGGTTTTCAAAGGAAGAAAATTATGATGCGAGTCTTTTGACTGCTGAAAAAGAAGTAGATTTGCTTAAGAAAATGGGCGAATTCCCACAAACGATTGCTGATGCAGCTGAAAAACATACGCCACATAAAGTGACGCAATATGTATTTGATTTAGCATCGTTGTTACACAGCTTTTATAACGCCGAAAAAGTATTAGATCAGGAAAACCCAGACCTTACGAAAGCGCGCATTGCATTAATGAAAGCAGTTCGCATCACGATTGCTAACGGTCTGCTACTAATTGGGGTAACCGCACCTGAAAAAATGTAATAATATCTCCTCATCTGCTCCTAGGTGAGGAGATTTTTTGGTTTTAAAATGATAATTACTAAATAGAAAAAAATGTGTTGACTGAATGATCATTCACATTTAAAGTAATAGTATAGTGTTTTGCGATTTAATTTTCTGGAAAATGAAATCGCTGCCATTTTTCAGTATAATAGACAAAAGGGGGAGCGAATAATGAAGACGTTTATACTCATTAATACGTTGCTGTTTATCGCTATCGTCATCTATGGATTATATTTATTCGCTAGAGTTATAGCAACGAGAGTAGCATACATCAACCTTGGAAAAAAGTCTGAGTTTGATGGGGAAATCAAAGCACGTTTAAAGAAAATTGGCACGATAGTTTTTGGACAATCAAAACTATTGAAGGATAAAAAGTCCGGAATTATGCACGTCATGATGTTTTATGGCTTTATACTTGTTCAATTTGGTGCAATTGATATGTTTATTAAGGGCTTAGCACCCGGCAAGCATTTGCCGCTTGGACCGCTGTATCCCGGCTTTACATTCTTCCAGGAACTCGTTACATTAATGATTCTAGTGGCAGTAGCTATCGGATTTCATCGTCGCTATGTTGAAAAGCTTGTTCGCCTAAAGCGTGGATTTAAAGCAGGATTGGTACTGATATTTATCGGAACCCTAATGCTTTCTGTGTTAGTAGGCAACGGTATGACGCAAATCTGGCAAGGTCATGATGCGACATGGACGGAACCAGTTGCTAGTTTAATAGCAAGCGTTTTTGGCTGGATGTCACCAACAGCAGCCGCAGTCGTGTTTTTCATCGCTTGGTGGATTCACACAATTACCATTCTTACATTCCTGGTTTATGTCCCACAATCCAAGCACGCACACTTAATTGCAGCGCCAATCAATGTATTTTTGAGTAAAAGTGTACCTGGAAAATTAAAGAAAATAGATTTTGATATTGATGAAGAGGCTGAAAATGAAGAAGAGATTTCTTTTGGTGTTGGTAAAGTGGAAGATTTTGAACAGTATCAAATGATTGATTTCTATGCCTGTGTGGAATGTGGTCGCTGTACAGATGTATGTCCGGCTTCAGGCACTGGTAAGATGCTCTCACCAATGGATTTGATGGTGAAAATTCGTGACCATTTAACAGAAAAAGGTGCTGCTGTTACTGGTAAATCACCATGGGTTCCAACATATGCTTTTACTAACACAAAAGGAAATCAAATGGTTAATCAAGAAGTAGCAGCAGGCATGGAAAATGTCAGCTTAATTGGTGACGTTATTACAGAAGAAGAACTTTCTGCGTGTACAACTTGTCGTAACTGTGAAGATGCATGCCCTGTAATGAATGAGCATGTTGATAAAATTATTGACCTTCGTCGTTACCTTGTTATGACAGAAGGAAAAATGGATCCGGATGCACAACGGGCAGTAATGAACATTGAGCGTCAAGGGAATCCATGGGGCTTATCGAAAAAAGATCGTATCAAATGGCGTGAAATGGATGAATCTGTCTACATTCCAACTGTTAAAGAATTGAAAAAAGAAGATAAAGAATTTGACTATTTATTCTGGGTAAGTTCAATGGGCTCATACGATAGCCGTAGTCAGAAGATCGCTATAGCGTTTGCAAAACTAATGAACAAAGCAGGAGTTAGCTTTGCAATCTTAGGAAATAAAGAAGCGAATTCAGGTGATACTGCTCGTCGTATCGGTAATGAATTTTTATTTCAGGAAATAGCTGAGAAGAACATTAAAGAATTTGAAAAAAATGGTGTGACAAAAATTGTAACAATTGATCCACACGCATACAACATTTTCAAAAATGAATATCCTGACTTTGGCTTTGAGGCAGAGATTTATCACCATACACAAATGTTATTTGATCTCGTTATGGATGGAAGACTAGCACCGAAGCGGGAATTAAACGAACGACTCACGTATCATGATTCCTGTTACCTAGGACGATACAATGGTGTTTATGATCCGCCGAGAGAAATTCTTAATGCAATTCCTGGTCTTGAGCTAGTTGAAATGCAACGCAGTAAAGAAAATGCCATGTGTTGTGGTGCAGGTGGCGGTTTAATGTGGGTAGAAGAAAAAACAGGTAACCGAATCAATGTTGCTCGTACAGAACAAGCAATTGCTGTCGAGCCTACCATGATTTCAAGTGCATGCCCATTCTGTCTAACCATGTTAAGTGATGGAACAAAAGCGAAAGAAGTAGAGGAAGATATTAGTACCATGGACGTTGCAGAAATCTTAGCGCTGTCTGTGTTTGTTGATGAAGAAGCAAAAACAGCGTAAGATTATTAAAAGAGGGGTTAACCGATACCCCTCTCCTTTTAAAAATAATATCTGAGCGAGCGTTCAATCAAAAAAGTAAGCGTTATCAATGGTTGATAGATTAGTAGTACATAAAATATAGAAAGGAATGGTTTAAGCATGAGAAAAACAGTTATCGTATCTGGAGCAAGAACACCTTTTGGAAAATTTGGTGGAGCTTTAAAACCTTTTACAGCGTCTCAATTAGGGGGAAGAGCAATCCGTGCAGCATTAGATCGTGCGGGATTATCAGAATCCGAGATTGATGAAGTAATCATGGGAACTGTTTTACAAGGAGGGCAGGGGCAAATCCCATCCAGACAGGCAGCACGTGAGGCTGGAATTCCGTGGGAAGTTAAAACGGAAACAATTAACAAGGTATGTGCTTCTGGTCTTCGTAGTGTGACATTGGCAGATCAATTGATACGTCTTGGAGAAGAAGAAGTCATTGTAGCTGGTGGAATGGAAAGCATGAGTAATGCACCATACTTCTTACCCGATGCACGCTGGGGAAATAGAATGGGAGATAAAAGTGTTAAGGATATGATGGTACATGATGGACTAACATGCTCATTTCAAGGGGTTCATATGGGTAACTACGGTAATAGCACCGCGGAGGAATATGGGCTAACTAGAGAAGCACAAGATGAATGGTCTTATCGTAGTCATCAACGTGCCGTAAAAGCAATTGAAGACGGAAAATTTGCTGATGAAATTGTATCAGTGGAAGTACCACAACGTAAAGGTGAACCAATTGTTGTCGATACGGATGAAGCACCTAGAAAGGATACTAGTACGGAGAAACTAGCAAAATTACGTCCAGCATTCGATCCAAATGGCACAATTACTGCTGGAAATGCACCTGGAGTTAATGATGGGGCATGTGCATTTGTTGTAATGTCTGACGAAAAGGCAGAACAATTAGGTAAAAAAGCGATGGCAACTGTACTTGGTCATGCTGAGGTTGCAGTTGAAGCGGAGCGCTTTCCGCAAACTCCAGGACTTGTGATTAATAAATTACTAGAAAAAACCGGTTACGCTAAAGATGATATAGATTTATTTGAAATTAACGAAGCATTTGCCGCAGTATCATTGGCAAGTGGAAAAATCGCTGACATCGACCCTGAAAAAGTAAACGTCAACGGTGGAGCAGTTGCACTTGGCCACCCAATCGGCGCAAGTGGAGCACGCATCATTTTGACATTAATTCATGAGCTAAAACGCCGCGGAGGCGGATTAGGTATTGCAGCAATCTGCAGCGGAGGCGGTCAAGGTGACGCAGTATTGATTGAAGTACCGAAAAACTAGTTAAATAGATTGAGCGCGGAATCCTGGTCATTTACCGCGCGAAAATGTGGTTGGATCGCGCAATCCCGTCAGTAACCGCGCAATAACGTGGCCGGATAGCGCAATCCTGGTCAGTGCACGCGCGATAGTACGGCAAGAGCGAGCAAACCGGGCATTACCGCGCGATAATAAGGTTTGAGCGCGCAATCGAGCCAATGATCGCGCAGTAACACGTCCAAAGCGCGCAACCCCGAGCAGCAACCACGCGATAATATGGCCAAGGCGCGCAATCCTGGTCAGTGCACGCGCGATAGTACGGCAAGAGCGAGCAAACCGGGCATTACCGCGCGATAATAAGGTTTGAGCGCGCAATCTAGCCAATGATCGCGCAGTAACACGTCCAAAGCGCGCAAACCCGAGCAGCAACGGCGCAATGCAGCCAAAGAGCGCAATTCTGGTCAATTACCGCGCGAAAATACGGTGGGATCACGCAACCCCGAGCAGTAACCACGTGATAATATGGCCAAAGCGCGCAATCTAGCCAATGATCGCGCAATAACACTGCCAGAACGCGCAACCACAGCTCCTAAGCGCGCAATAACTATGAGATAAATTAAAGGAGGAACTACAACATGGCTATCAAAAAAGTAATGGTAATCGGAGCGGGTCAGATGGGGGCGGGTATTGCTCAAGTCTGTGCACAATCCGGTTTTGATGTATTTTTAAATGATATGAATGAGCAAGCGCTGGAAAAAGGTATGAAAAACATCGAAAAGCTTTTAACACGTTCTGTCGATAAAGAAAAGATTACCGAATCAGATAAATCAGAGGCTTTGAACAGGTTACAACCTTCGACAGAGCTTACAGACGCGGAGTCGTGTGATTTAGTAATTGAAGCAGTTGTCGAAAATATGGAAGTAAAAACAAAAGTATTTAGCGATCTCGACAAAATTGCACCTAAACATGCAATTCTAGCATCTAATACATCATCCTTACCAATTACGGAAATTGCCGCAGTAACAAATCGCCCTGAACAGGTTATCGGTATGCATTTTATGAATCCGGTTCCAGTTATGAAACTTGTCGAAATTATCCGTGGTCTACAAACGAGTGATGAAACTTATCAGGCTATCGAGGAAATGACAAATAACTTGTCGAAAGCACCTGTCGAAGTAAATGATTTTCCTGGATTTGTTGCTAACCGCGTACTAATGCCGATGATCAACGAAGCGATTTATACGGTATACGAAGGTGTGGCAAGTCCTGAAGATGTTGATACAGTTATGAAACTCGGCATGAACCATCCAATGGGTCCATTAACATTAGCAGATTTTATAGGGTTGGATACGTGTCTTTACATTATGGAAGTCCTTTATGAGGGATTTGGCGACAGCAAATACCGTCCATGTCCATTACTTAGAAAATATGTAAAAGCTGGATGGCTTGGTAAAAAATCAGGACGCGGCTTCTATCAGTATGAAAAATAATTACATCATGAGTAACGGAAGGGGGCGCATTCAATGAATATACATTTTTCCGAAGAACAGGAAATGATGCGCAAAATGGTTCGTGACTTTGCCCAAAAGGAAGTCGTACCAGAAATCGAACGAATGGAGCGAGAGGATCGCTTTCCAATAGACGTCATTAAAAAAATGGGCGAACTCGGATTAATGGGGATACCGATTCCAGAAGAATATGGTGGCAGTGGCATGGATTATACATCGTATATTATTGCTATCCATGAACTGGCTAAAGTAAGTGCGACAATCGGTGTCATTTTATCGGTTCATACATCTGTAGGTACAAATCCGATATTATATTTTGGAAACGAAAAGCAAAAGAAGCGCTATCTACCCAAGCTTGCTTCGGGAGAATATATAGGTGCATTTGCAGTAACAGAGCCCGGTGCTGGATCTGACGTCGCAAACCTAAAAACGCGAGCAAAAAAAGATGGCGATAACTATATCCTTAATGGTTCAAAAGTGTTTATTACAAATGGTGGTGCAGCGGATACGTTTATTACGTTTGCACGCACAAGTAATGAAAAAGGATCATCAGGAGTCAGTGCATTTATTATTGAAAAAGATACACCGGGATTTGTTGTTGGAAAGAAAGAGAAGAAGATGGGTCTACATGGATCAAGTACTGTTCAAATAAATTTTGATCAATGTGTTGTATCAAAAGAACAGCTTCTCGGTGAAGAAGGAGAAGGGTTCAAAATTGCCATGTCTAACTTAAACTTTGGACGAATCGGTATCGCTGCTCAAGCGTTAGGTATTGGCGAAGCAGCGCTTGAACATGCGGTAGCCTATGCAAAAGAACGTGAACAATTTGGAAACTCAATCGCACAAAATCAAGGAATTTCTTTTAAATTAGCAGATATTGCAACAGAGGTTGAAGCGGCGAAGCTATTAACCTACAATGCAGCATCATTGGTAGAGCAAGATATTCCATGTAACAAAGAAGCCTCAATGGCAAAAATGTATGCTTCCAAGGCAGCTCGAAAGGCAGCGATTGACGCCGTTCAAGTATATGGTGGTTATGGGTATACGGAAGATTATCCAGTAGAACGATATTTCCGTGACGCAAAGGTAACTGAAATCTATGAAGGAACGAACGAAATTCAACATATCGTAATTGCCAAACATTTATTAAAAGATTAGAGGGGGAAATATAAATGAACTTTCAACTAACAGATGAACAAGAAATGCTGCGTAAAATGGTTCGCGACTTTGCGAAAAAAGATGTTGAACCTACAGCAGCAGAACGAGACGAAGAGGAACGCTTTGACCGTGAAATTTTTAATAAAATGGCTGAGCTTGGTTTAACTGGGATTCCTTGGCCAGAAGAGTACGGTGGTATTGGTGCAGATTATGTGAGTTACGTAATCGCGGTTGAAGAACTCTCCCGCCTATGTGCATCAACCGGCGTTACACTTTCAGCACACATTTCGCTTTGTAGCTGGCCAATTTTCAAATACGGAAATGAATGGCAAAAGAAATCATTTCTTTCTCGTTTAGCAACAGGTGAAGCTTTAGGGGCATATGCATTATCAGAACCTGGTGCAGGAAGTGACGTTGCTTCAATGAGAACTACTGCGAAAAAAGATGGTGACGATTACATTTTAAATGGTAGCAAAGTATGGATTACCAATGGTGGAGTTGCAGATATTTACC
This sequence comes from Virgibacillus ndiopensis, assembly GCF_900187325.1. Taxonomy (GTDB): domain Bacteria; phylum Bacillota; class Bacilli; order Bacillales; family Amphibacillaceae; genus Virgibacillus_E; species Virgibacillus_E ndiopensis. The sequence goes on from NZ_FZMZ01000006.1 coordinate 588,715, forward strand.
TAGTATTTGCTAAAACAGATGCAGATGCAAAACATAATGGAATCACTGCGTTTATTGTTGAGAAAGGCACAGAAGGATTCACATTCGGTAAAAAAGAAAAGAAATTAGGTATTCGCTCATCACCTACTACCGAGTTGATTTTTGAAAACTGCCGTGTACCAAAAGAAAATGTACTAGGTGCTGAAGGGGACGGATTTAAAATTGCGATGACAACACTTGATGGTGGTCGTAATGGGATTGCAGCCCAAGCATTAGGTATCGCACAAGGAGCCCTTGATGCATCAGTTGAGTATGCAAAAGAACGAGAGCAATTCGGTAAACCAATTGCCCATAATCAAGGTATTTCTTTCAAACTAGCTGATATGGCTACAGAAGTTGAAGCGGCACGTCTATTAACCTATCAAGCTGCCTGGTTAGAATCGCAAGGGTTACCATATGGAAAAGCTTCTGCAATGTCAAAACTGTTTGCCGGTGATGCAGCAATGCGCATTACAGTTGAAGCGGTTCAGGTGTTTGGTGGATATGGTTATACAAAAGATTATCCAGTTGAACGTTATATGCGTGATGCAAAAATTACGCAAATATATGAAGGAACAAACGAGATACAGCGTTTAGTTATAGGGCGGATGTTAACGAAGTAAGAGGGTTAGTGAAGAAAGCAGTGCTTAAGTCAATTATGATCGAGTGCGCACCCAACACCCAACCCATGCGACAGTACTGCAATACGTAGTAGAAAGGATGTACCCAATGCACGAACTACTCGAACGGATGCAACAAAACGATATACGCGCATTAGCAAAAGCAATCACGATGGTAGAAAACGAACATCCGGAAAAGCTTGCGTTTCTGCGTGATGCTTTTTCACAAAAAAAGCATGCTCGGTATGTTGGGATTACTGGCTCACCAGGTGCTGGGAAAAGTTCGTTAGTTAATCGACTAATCACGCATATTCGTAATGAAGGAAAAACGGTTGCGGTGATTGCGGTTGACCCAACTAGTCCGTTCAGTGGTGGTGCGCTACTTGGGGACAGGGTGCGAATGAATCAGCATTTCACCGATGATGGTGTCTACATCAGGAGCATGGCGACTCGTGGGAGCCTTGGGGGGCTTGCTCGTGCTACAAAAGACGCTGTTCGTATATGTGATGCTTATGGATTTGATGTCGTTATGGTGGAAACGGTTGGTGTCGGACAATCGGAATTAGATATTATGAAAATTGTTGATACAACAGCACTTGTTTTAACACCAAACAGTGGAGATGTATTGCAAATTTTTAAAGCGGGAATTATGGAAATTGCTGATTTATTCGTTATTAATAAAGCAGATCTCCCGGGGTTCGGCAAATTAAAAGCATTACTTAAGGAATTAATCATGATGACGGCAACAGATGAACACGAAAAGGCAATTGTTAAAACGATTTCTACAGAAAACAAAGGTATCGATAAACTATGGAAACAAATTAAAGATCATCATGATTATTTATACAAAACAAAAGAAGGAACAAAGCGCAGGGTCATGCAACAGGAGCTTGAAGTCTATGAATTGATTCGTGAGGAAATATGGCGAGATGTAACGAAATTTATCAACGGCAATGATGATTTACCGACAATTAATGAAAACAGTGATCCATATAGTCTAGCAATTGACTGGTATGAAAAATGGAAAAAGGAAGGGAGAAGTTAAATGACCCAAAAACAAGTCCTTTCTTCTGTGAAAGATCAAGAACTCATTGAAAAACGACGGCAGCAAATGATTAAGGGTGCCATCACATTATTTAAAGAGAAGGGTTTTCATCGGACAACGACACGTGAGATTGCCAAGGAAGCGGGTTTTAGTATTGGTACACTTTACGAATATATTCGGAAAAAAGAAGACGTGCTTTTTCTTGTGTGTGATGCCATCTATTATCAAGTAAGAGAGCGCCTTGAAGCGGTAATTGATTTAAAGGATCCGTCAATTGATAACGTAGTTAATGTCGTTAAATCGTACTTTCAACTTATGGATGAAATGCAGGAAGAGATTGTTATCATGTACCAGGAAGTAAAATCGTTGGGATCAGACACTAGAGAATATGTTCTGCAAAAGGAACGTGACATGGTAGCTATGCTTGAACGGGTAATCGTAACATGTCTCCCCCATAAAATTACTGAAAAAGATGCGGAGCTTTTAGCTAATAACATATTTATACAAGGACACATGTGGGGATTCAGACGTTGGATACTGCAGAGGCAATTTACATTAGAGGAATATATGGATCGGCAAATTCATTATTTGTTAGAGGGGTTAAGCGTGAAGTAAGTAAATTTTAAATAGATAGGAGGAGCTTGATGATGGAACAAGTACATGTTTATAAACCAACACATCCAGTTCGTTTTGTAACAGCATCAAGTTTATTTGATGGTCATGATGCATCAATCAATATCATGCGTCGTATTTTACAATCAAGTGGAGCTGAAGTTATTCATTTAGGTCACAACCGTTCAGTGGAAGAAGTCGTACATGCGGCAATTCAAGAAGATGCCCAGGGGATTGCAATATCTTCCTACCAAGGAGGGCATGTAGAATATTTTAAGTATATGGTTGATTTATTAAAAGAACTAGGCGCAGGACACATAAAAGTATATGGCGGCGGCGGGGGTGTTATTATCCCACGCGAAATTAAAGAGCTTCATGCATATGGAGTATCACATATTTTTTCACCGGAAGATGGACGAGGAATGGGTCTTCAAGGGATGATCAATCTAATGCTTGAGGAATGTGATTACGTTCCACAGCTTGATGTGAACAAAGATTGGGAAAAATTGGTTCATGGTGATCGTCAAGCAATCGCCCGATTTATTACGTACATGGAGAATAATGAAGTTGATAACGATGAGAAACAAAACATGTTGGAATCGTTAAAAGCTCAAGGGAATCAAAATACGCCTGTTTTAGGGATTACTGGAACTGGTGGTGCTGGGAAAAGTTCATTAACCGATGAATTAATCCGCCGCTTCATCAATGAGATTGCCGATAAAAAAATTGCAATAATTTCAATTGACCCAACGAAAAAGAAAACAGGTGGCGCCCTACTTGGCGACCGTATTCGCATGAATGCCATATTTACCGATCGTGTTTATATGCGTTCACTCGCAACACGCGATTCAAGAAGTGAGCTGTCAAAGGCAATTCAAGACGTAATTGATGTAGTAAGAGCTTCTGGTTACGATTTCGTTATTGTCGAAACAAGCGGTATCGGCCAAGGAGATGCTGCGATTACCGATATTACTGATTTGTCGATGTATGTTATGACAGCGGAGTTCGGTGCGCCGTCACAACTTGAAAAAATTGATATGATCGATTTTGCCGATTTTATCGTAATTAATAAGTTTGAACAAAAAGGATCTGAGGACGCATTAAATCAGGTTAGAAAGCAATACGAGCGCAGTCATATGCTTTTCCATCAGGATAAAACAAAATTCCCTGTGTTTGGGACAATTGCAAGCCAGTTTAATGATGAAGGTACAAACGCATTGTTCGCTTCTATCATCGATACGTTAAATGAAAAATATAATTGGAGTGATGAAATCGGCTTTGAACGTAACATTATTGCAGAAAAGCAAAACATGATCATTACGAATGAGCGTCGTCATTATTTACGTGAAATCGCGACACATGTACGTAATTATCATCAAAACGCCGAAAAGCAAAGTCAAATCGCTCGAAAGCTTTATCAACTTGAAGGAGCAAAACAAACGTTTGAAGACGATACCGTGATTCGCACAATTGATGAGAAGATTGAATCGTATCAAGAACAGCTACACCCAGCGTCAAAAAAACTTCTTATTTCCTGGGATGAAACAAAAGAAAAATATAGTCAGGAAACAATGACATTTTCTGTTCGTGATAAAGAAATTGAAATGGACATTGTTACGGAATCGCTTGCAGGGTTAAAAATACCGAAAGTTGCTTTTCCTAAATATGCTGATTGGGGAGAGCGATTAAGCTGGTTACTGAAAGAAAATGTTCCAGGCGCATTTCCATTTACTGCGGGTGTTTTCCCGTTCAAACGTAAAGGGGAAGACCCTACACGTCAATTTGCTGGAGAAGGTACGCCAGAACGTACAAACCGCCGTTTTCATTATCTGTCAAAAGATGATGATGCTAAGCGTCTATCTACGGCATTTGACTCTGTTACATTATACGGAGAAGACCCAGCTCAACGACCAGATATTTATGGGAAAGTCGGCGAAAGCGGCGTAAGTATTTGTACACTTGAAGACATGAAAAAGCTATATGATGGCTTTGATTTAACCGATCCGAAAACATCTGTATCAATGACAATAAATGGACCGGCGCCAATTATTCTTGCGATGTTTTTCAATACAGCAATCGATCAGCAAATCACAAAATTTAAGGAAGAAAACAATCGTGAGCCAAATGATGTTGAATATGAAAAATTAAAAGATGATACATTAGCAGTTGTCCGTGGTACCGTACAAGCGGATATTTTAAAAGAAGACCAGGGGCAAAATACGTGTATTTTTTCAACTGAATTTGCGTTAAGAATGATGGGGGATATTCAACAATACTTTATTGACAAACGTGTGCGAAATTATTATTCTGTTTCGATTTCTGGCTATCATATAGCAGAAGCAGGAGCCAACCCAATAACACAGCTTGCCTTTACGTTGGCAAACGGATTCACGTATGTCGAGTACTATTTAAGCCGAGGGATGGATATTAATAAATTTGCACCAAATTTATCTTTCTTTTTCTCAAATGGACTGGACCCAGAGTATACCGTTATTGGTCGTGTTGCACGTCGGATTTGGGCGGTTACAATGCGAGATAAATACGGTGCAAACGAGCGAAGTCAGAAATTGAAGTATCATATTCAAACGTCTGGGCGCTCATTGCATGCGCAAGAAATTGATTTTAATGACATTCGTACAACATTACAGGCGCTTATTGCGATTCAAGATAACTGTAATTCATTGCATACAAACTCGTACGATGAAGCAATCACAACACCAACTGAAGAATCAGTAAGACGTGCAATGGCGATTCAAATGATCATTAATAAAGAATTTGGATTAACGAAAAATGAAAACTCCATGCAAGGCTCATTCATTGTAGAAGAATTGACTGACCTTGTGGAAGAAGCGGTGTTACAAGAGTTTGAAAAAATGAACGATCGTGGTGGTGTACTTGGTGCGATGGAACGTCAATACCAGCGTGGAAAAATCCAAGAAGAATCTCTATATTATGAAGGTAAAAAGCATTCCGGTGAACTACCGATTGTTGGTGTAAACACGTATCTAAGTCCGAATCCACCTTCTGAGGAACAAATTGATTCAATGGAACTTGCACGAGCATCTAAGGAAGAAAAAGAGCATCAAATTAGCGAATTACACAAATTCCAAAAAGTAAATGAAGAACATGTTGATGAAGCGCTAGCGAGATTAAAAGAGGTTGCTGCTGGCGGTGGAAATATTTTTGTTGAACTAATGGAAACGGTTAAAGTAGCAAGTCTAGGACAAATTACGAATGCATTGTATGAAGTCGGTGGCCAATATCGTAGAAACATGTAAATAGGAGCTGAAAAAATACGTACAATTAAAAGTTGAGAAAACAGTAGTCTTTTCTCAACTTTTTTATATTTTTTGCTAGCATATTCATCCTAGATTTGTTTATAATGTATGGTATGGTTTACAATGAAGTCTGTTAATAATAGTACTTATAGAAATAGTTATAAAAAAATATAATAGTAGGCGAAAAAAGCCTTAAATTTACAAGTAAAGGGAGTGCGTTACCGTGAGCTTGAATAACTATAGCCACGAGGAAATCTCAAAAATGTCAATGATTGATTTGGCAAATTTAATTTTATTGGAAGAAAAAAAGGCTCTTAATTTTAAAGATATTTATGAAAAAATTGCCGAGCTAAAAGGATTCACAGAGGAAGAAAAGCATGATAATATTGGACAGTTTTACACTGATTTAAATATTAATGGTCATTTTATGACAACTGGTTCAAACATGTGGGGCTTAAAACGTTGGTATCCTGTAGAGCAAATTGATGAAGAATTGACCGCTGCACCTAAGAAGAAAAAGGCTGCGAAAAAGAAAAAGGCACCGAAAAAAGAAGAAAAATTTGAGCCTGAGGAAGAAGAACTTGATGTTGTCGATGATATTGAAGTGTTAACAGATAATTTTAAAGACGATGACGATGATGACGATTTCGATGATGATTTTGACGATGACTTAGACGATCTAGACGATGATGAGTCATATGATGTCGAAGATGAAGACTATGATGACGATGAAGAAGAGGATGACGACAATAAGTAGTCTGTGGTGGTCTTGACTTTTCAATCGTAAATGAGTACAATTTTTATTGGGCTCTTTAAATTTATAATTAACAAAGCGTTCCCCCTATTAGTGGGGGAGCGCTTTTCTTTTTTTATATGTATACAGAGCATGATCTCACGTTTAAATAAAAGCAGATTTACACAGATTAAAGGGTAATTATCGCTTTTAAAAAATACATTTTATTTTATAGAGAAGAAAGAGGGATGGGTAGTGACAAAGTATATTTTTGTAACAGGCGGGGTAGTTTCGTCATTGGGAAAAGGGATTACAGCAGCATCGCTTGGAAGATTATTAAAAAATCGTGGTCTTAAAGTAACTATTCAAAAATTTGATCCATATATAAATGTTGACCCGGGAACAATGAGTCCTTACCAGCATGGAGAAGTTTTTGTAACGGAAGATGGCGCGGAAACAGACTTGGATTTAGGGCACTATGAGCGTTTTACCGATATTAACCTAAATAAATATAGCAACATAACAACAGGTAAAGTATATTCAAGTGTTATTAAAAAAGAACGTCGTGGTGATTATTTAGGTGGTACAGTCCAAGTTATTCCACACATTACGAACGAGATTAAGGAACAAGTATTTCGTGCTGGACAAGCAACAAAAGCAGATGTTGTCATCACTGAAATTGGTGGGACAGTAGGTGATATCGAATCATTACCATTCCTCGAGGCAATTCGCCAAATTAAAAGCGATATCGGCCGCGACCATGTAATGTATATTCATTGCACACTTGTACCATACATTAAGGCTGCTGGTGAAATGAAAACCAAACCGACACAACATAGTGTAAAAGAATTACGTTCGCTAGGTATTCAACCAGATGCTATCGTTTTACGAACAGAGTTACCAATTAGTAAGGACATGAAAGAAAAAATAGCATTATTCTGTGATATAAATGAGCAAGCAGTTATCGAAATGCGTGATGCTGATACGCTTTATCAAGTTCCAATTTCTCTTCAGGAACAAAATTTGGATCAGTTAACATGCAATCATTTTGGCTTAGACTGCAAGCCCGCAGATATGGATGAATGGAGAACATTGGTTTCGAAAGTAAGAAATTTATCCAATACTGTTAAAATCGGTCTTGTTGGAAAATACGTCGAATTACCTGACGCATATATTTCCGTTGTCGAATCGTTGAAGCATGCTGGATTTGATTATGATACAGATATCGACATCCATTGGATCAATGCGGAAAAATTAGACAAGGAAACAATAAAACAGGAGCTTGAACAAGTCGATGGAATTTTAGTACCCGGTGGATTTGGGGACCGCGGTATTGAAGGGAAAATTGAAGCAATTCGCTTTGCACGTGAACACAATATACCATTTTTCGGAATCTGCCTAGGTATGCAGCTTGCTACGGTTGAATTTGCTCGAAATGTAATGGGGTTAAAAGGCGCTCATTCAGCTGAAATAGATCCAAAAACGCCATATCCAATTATTGATTTATTACCAGAACAAAAAAATATCTCGGATCTAGGTGGTACATTAAGGCTTGGTATTTATCCATGTAAATTAAAAGATGGCACAAAAACACAGGCTGCGTATGGTGAAGAACTAGTTTACGAACGTCATCGCCATCGTTATGAATTTAACAATGATTTCCGTGAGCAAATGGCGGAGAGCGGTCTAACATTTTCAGGTACAAGCCCTGATGGACGGTTGGTGGAAACAATTGAAATCAATGCACATCCTTGGTTTGTGGCTTGTCAATTCCATCCAGAATTCAAATCACGTCCAACTAATCCTCAGAAGCTATTTGCTGGGTTTGTCGGCGCCGCGGTAAAAAATAAATAATAGCAACTATTTGGGACTTGTTTCTAATCTAGGAACGGTCCCTATTTTATTACTATTACTGAAAAAACGCCATTAAGTGCTAAATTCACTTTGGTAGCAGATAAACACGAAATTTATCGGTTAAAAGTATAAATTAGCCATTTAATTCAGTATAAAGTCTCAAATTCGGTTTATTTTTGAGAATTGTTCTCTAAAAAGAAGGAATTTTAAAGTTATCTGTAGAATTTGTTACATTACAGAAGGTGTTCTTAGGAGTTCCCTATTTAAATAGACTGCAAATGGTTGATAAGGTAGTTCAAGAAACGGATAAGGAGAAGGTTGTATTCTATGAAAAAAGAGATATTAGTTGTTGATGATCAACCTGGAATACGATTACTATTACATGAAATTTTCACTAGTGAAGGCTACCAGGTGACAACAGCAAAAACAGGTAAAGAAGCATTGGAAAAAATACATAACAATCCATTCGATTTAATTATGCTTGATTACAAATTACCAGTTATTGACGGTTCTCAAGTATTAGATCAAATGGAACAAGAAAAAATTATCATTCCAGCTATATTAATGAGTGGCTTAGCAGAGGAGATTATACGAGAGAAGGTTAATTTTAGCCTAGTAAAGGAGATTCTTGCTAAACCCTTTAATATCCTGGACGTATGTGCATTAGTAAAGAAGCTTTTAAAGTAAATGAAAGATAGTTATTTATCAACAAAGCAAGCTACGTCCTGCTCCAATACCCAGAGGCTTCTCATACCTCCCTACAATAAGTTAACACCGACTCGTTACGCTTTAGTTCTTGCGACTTGGTCAACTAGTTGGTATTCTTATACTGTAGCTAAATTAATTTAGACAGATGAACGGGTTCATCTAAGAGGAGGATTTGTAATGCCATTAGTATCAATGAAAGAAATGCTTGAAAAAGGGAAAGAAAATGGCTATGCAGTTGGACAATTCAATTTAAATAATATGGAATATGCTCAAGCGATACTCCAAGCAGCTGAAGAGGAAAAGTCACCAGTAATTCTTGGTGTTTCAGAAGGCGCTGGAAGATATATGGGTGGATTTAAAGTTGTTGTAGCAATGGTGAAAGCTTTAATGGAAGAATACGGTATAACTGTGCCGGTTGCAATCCATTTGGACCATGGCTCAAGCTTTGAAAAATGTGCACAAGCAATTCAAGCAGGATTTACTTCTGTTATGATAGATGCATCTCATGATCCATTGGAAGAAAATATTGCATTAACTAAAAAAGTTGTTGAGTTAGCTCACATTCATGGTGTATCTGTCGAGGCAGAACTTGGTACTGTTGGTGGACAAGAGGATGACGTTATTGCAGATGGCGTAATTTACGCAGATCCAAAAGAATGTTTAGAACTTGTAAATCAAACAGGGATTGATTGTTTAGCTCCAGCACTTGGTTCCGTTCATGGACCATACAAAGGAGAACCAAACCTAGGTTTCTCCGAAATGGAAGAAATTTCAAAAACAATTGAACTTCCTTTAGTACTTCATGGAGGAACGGGAATTCCTACGAAGGATATTCAACGTTCGATTTCTTTAGGTACAGCAAAAATCAATGTAAATACGGAAAATCAAATTGCACAAGCGGAAAAAGTTCGCGAAGTATTGAATGAAAAACCAGATGTATATGATCCAAGAAAATATTTAGGACCAAGCCGTGATGCGATTAAAGAAACAGTAATTGGTAAAATGCGCGAGTTTGGTTCATCTAAACAAGAAGCATAAAAAAAATAACTATGAAGATATAAGAAGTTGGCATAAGAAATCGGCTGTATAACTGATTTTTGTTATTCCGACTTCTATTATTAACTTTTGAAAATATATGTAGAGAGGAGAGTTTTTTTCTATGAAATTTTTTATTGATACCGCCAATATTGATGAAATCCGTTCAGCAAACGCACTTGGTGTCTTGGCTGGTGTAACGACGAACCCAAGCCTAATTGCTAAGGAAGGTGTTTCCTTTCATGATCGTTTAGCCGAAATCACGGAGGAAGTTTCAAGTTCTGTTAGTGCGGAGGTTATTGCAGAAGATTCTGAAGGAATGATTAAAGAAGGTAAAGAACTTGCGGCAATTGCACCGAATATTACGGTTAAAGTTCCAATGACTCTTGAAGGTTTAAAAGCTGTAAAAGCATTCAGTGAACTAAATATTAAAACAAATGTAACGTTAATTTTTAATGCGAACCAAGCATTGTTGGCGGCTCGTGCGGGTGCAACATATGTATCTCCGTTTATAGGTCGTTTGGATGACATTGGGCAAGATGGGATGACATTAGTTTCAACCATTGCTAAAATATTTGACCGACATGGTATTCAATCAGAAATCATTGCTGCATCTATTAGACATCCACTACATGTAATCGATGCGGCACTAAACGGTGCACATATTGCAACAATTCCGTATAAAGTACTAGAACAATTAGTAAAACATCCATTAACAGATCAAGGAATTGAAAAATTCCTTACTGACTGGAACAATAATAAATAAATTCCTTGCATGAAATTGGAAAAATTGTGCAAGATAAAAACAAAAGCGGAAGCGACTGGTTAGAAACAGACTTATAAGCAAGGAACCGAACACTGCTTGTTTTTTACACTTGAAATGTTCTTTGCTTATGACGGCAGCTTCTCTAGGAACCGGAGCTTGCCGAACAAAAGTGAAGGCGCCTGTTCAGCAGTGGAAGCATTAAATGCTGGGGCTGAACAGTGTAGTTATCAACTGCGCGCTGCTTTTATATTTTCTAGACAATCATAGATGTGTGTTCAAAATTTGTTTTTGAGCAACCTCAAAAAGCGAGGTTTTCCAAATGCAGAAAATGTTAGTAGAAGGCGGTCGGCTTTTAAATGGTAAAGTACGAATCAGCGGGGCAAAGAATAGCGCCGTTGCATTATTACCCGCCGCAATATTAGCTGATTCAGATGTAACCATTGAAGGATTACCAGAAATCTCTGATGTTTATACACTTGGTGGTTTACTCGAAGAAATAGGTGGAACAGTATCATGGGATGGACAAACGGTACATATCGATCCTGAACATATGATTTCCATGCCTTTACCAAATGGAAAAGTTAAAAAACTGCGAGCATCCTATTATTTTATGGGAGCAATGCTAGGCAAGTTTAATCAGGCCGTTATTGGTCTTCCAGGTGGTTGCCATTTAGGTCCACGTCCAATTGATCAGCATATTAAAGGGTTTGAAGCACTAGGTGCCCAAGTAACGAATGAGCAAGGTGCAATCTATATCCGAGCAAAAGAGCTTACTGGTGCAAGGATTTATTTGGATGTTGTTAGTGTGGGTGCAACAATTAATATTATGCTTGCGGCAGTGAAAGCAAAAGGTAAAACAGTTATCGAAAACGCTGCAAAAGAACCTGAAATTATTGATGTTGCAACATTATTAACAAATATGGGTGCTAAAATTAAAGGTGTGGGAACCGACGTTATTCGAATTGAAGGTGTTCCATCTCTACATGGTTGTCGGCATACGATTATTCCTGACCGCATTGAGGCAGGAACTTATGCAATTGCTGCAGCGGCTGCTGGAAATGAAGTCGTAATTGATAACGTTATTCCACAACATTTAGAGTCCCTTCTTGCAAAATTACGAGAAATGGGTGTAACTGTACAGGAAAGTGATGAACAGTTATTGATTGTACCAAAAAAACCGTTGAAAAGTGTCGATATTAAGACATTAGTATATCCAGGATTTCCAACAGACCTACAACAACCTTTTACAACATTGCTAACCAAAGCTGTTAATACAGGTGTCGTAACAGATACAATTTATTCTGCCCGATTAAAGCATATTGACGAATTAAGACGAATGAATGCTATAATAAAAGTTGAGGGTGGATCAGCTATTGTTTCAGGACCTGTTCAATTAGAGGGAGCAAAAGTAAAGGCATCTGATTTACGTGCCGGTGCGGCTCTTATTATAGCTGGATTAATGGCAAATGGAATCACGGAGATTACTGGCTTAGAACATATTGATCGGGGTTATGAAAAAATCACCGATAAACTAATTGGCCTTGGAGCAAATATTTGGCGCGAAGAAATGACAGAGAAAGAAATCGAGCAATTTCAAAATTCATAACCTGATATAAATAGAGGCGGAAAAACCGCTACGCTTTTCATACATTAGTATGTGCGGGCAAAATACATGTAAGACAAGTAATAGACATTTCGAGGATCATTAAAAATGCTCACAGGTCTATTACTTATGTTTTTGGTAGGCAAGCCCGCAATGTTTTAGCTATCCATGGGGTGAGGTAATTTCCAACTTAAAAGGAGAGAGATACCATGGAGAGAAGTTTAACAATGGAATTAGTTCGTGTAACAGAGGCGGCAGCACTTAAGTCAGCCCGTTGGATGGGAAGAGGTAAGAAGGACGAAGCTGATGATGCAGCAACATCTGCTATGCGTGATGTTTTTGATACAATCCCCATGCAAGGTACTGTAGTTATTGGAGAAGGCGAAATGGATGAGGCGCCAATGCTATATATTGGTGAAGAGCTTGGTACAGGCACTGGGCCAGAAGTAGATGTAGCTGTTGACCCACTAGAAGGAACAAATATTGTGGCTCAAGGTACATGGAACGCTTTGGCGGTTATTGCTATCGCTGACCATAAGACACTATTACATGCACCAGACATGTATATGCAAAAGCTTGCTGTAGGACCAGAGGCTGTTGGTAAAGTAGATATTAATGCATCAACACTTGAAAACCTACAAGCAGTAGCAAAAGCTAAAAACAAAGATATTGAGGACGTTGTTGCAGTCTTGTTAGATCGCCCACGTCACGCAAAAATCATTGAAGAAATTCGTGAGGCTGGAGCGAGAATTAAATTAATTCGTGATGGTGACGTTGCTGCAGCGATGAACACTGCGTTTGACGATACAGGTGTTGACATTCTCTTTGGGATTGGTGGCGCACCAGAAGGCGTATTATCGGCAGTAGCATTAAAGTGCCTCGGTGGCGAACTACAAGGCAAACTTATCCCATCCAATGATGAGGAAAGAGAACGTTGTAAAAAAATGGGTATAGACGATTTTGACAAGGTATTGTACATGGATGACTTCTGCGGTGGTGATGATGCTATTTTCGCTGCAACAGGTGTAACAGATGGTGAATTATTAAAAGGTGTCCAATTTAAAGGTTCAAAAGCAACAACACAAACAGTTGTAATGCGTGCGAAAAGTGGAACAGTCCGTTTTATTGACGGTGATCACAGCTTAAAGAAAAAGCCTAACCTCGTAATAAAACCTTAATAATAATCAATGGGAAGTGCTAAAGCGCCTTATTCAATGGCGTATGTGCTGACTGACTTGTGTGAGATAAAGGCAAGCCAAAGATGCTTTTCTTTTAAGCTTGACTTATCGAAAACTTAGGTTGGGGAAGCATACTAGGCGCTGTAGTTGACCTAGACAAAATAGAAGGAAGCCATGCAACTATGGCTTCCTTCTCTATTAAAATAATAGAATCCTAGAAAAAATAGAGTTGAATAATGTCACTGAAACAGGTAATATTGTAGATGTTTAATAAAAGTAAAGAATGGTTAATATAATTACATAAACAAACTTCTATTCTAGCTTCCTAAATTTTCTTCATTTCTTCAAAGGATCTACCTCCAATATAAGAAGTGAAAACGCAGGCAAAATAACGATATTGTTCATACAGAAAAGTGAGCAATATACTCCAAATCAGAAAATAAACTAATCAATGAAACTTTTAATAAAATAAATTTAATCATATCTTTGAATTAAAGATGTAAAAAAAGAATAGGCGTGGTGAATGAAATGGCTGCATTAACAATTTCTCACTTAGAGACACTTACATTAAAAGAAATTTATGCATTGGCAAAAGAATATAAAGTATCCTACTATGCGAAGCTTACAAAACGTGAACTTATTTTTGCTATTCTAAAAGCTCAGGCAGAAAAAGATGGGTATCTATTTATGGATGGAATTCTGGAAATTATTCCATCTGAAGGATTCGGATTTCTAAGACCGATTAATTACTCACCAAGTGCAGAAGATATTTACATTTCTGCATCACAAATTCGTCGTTTTGATTTGCGGAATGGTGACAAGGTTTCCGGAAAGGTACGTCCTCCAAAAGAAAATGAACGCTATTATGGCTTATTACATGTAGATGCAGTCAACGGAGATGATCCTGAGACAGCGAAAGAACGTGTCCACTTTCCAGCATTAACGGCACTATATCCAGATCGTTTAATGAATTTAGAAAAAGAAGGTTCTAAAAATCTTTCTACACGAATCATCGATTTAATGACTCCGGTGGGTTTTGGACAACGTGGTTTAATTGTTGCACCACCAAAAGCCGGTAAGACAATGCTTTTAACGGAAATCGCAAACAGCATTTCTGCCAATCATCCTGATGCAAAACTAATTATATTGTTAGTGGATGAGCGACCTGAGGAAGTTACCGATATTGAAAGATCTGTACATCCGGATGTTGATGTTGTAAGTTCAACATTTGATGAAGTTCCTGAAAGTCATATTAAGGTTTCAGAGCTCGTACTTGAACGTGCAATGCGCCTGGTTGAACATAAACGCGATGTTATCGTATTAATGGATAGTATTACACGTCTTGCACGTGCATATAACCTAGTAATTCCTCCAAGTGGAAGAACATTATCAGGTGGTATTGATCCAGCTGCATTCCATCGACCAAAGCGCTTTTTCGGAGCTGCGCGTAACATTGAAGAAGGAGGTAGTTTTACCATTCTGGCGACTGCATTGGTTGATACGGGATCACGTATGGACGATGTGATTTATGAGGAATTTAAAGGTACAGGTAACATGGAATTACACTTAGACCGTAGTCTTGCAGAACGAAGAATTTTCCCAGCAATCGATATTCTACGTTCTGGTACCCGAAAAGAAGAATTACTTGTTCCAAAAACACATCTTGATAAAATCTGGGCAATTCGTAAAACAATGCAGGATTCGCACGATTTTCTTGATCGCTTTTTGAAACGATTAAAAGCATCGAAAAATAACGAGGAATTTTTTCAGCAGATGGATGAGGACATGAAACGCCGAGGAACGAAAAGATAATTGGGCGTATAGTTATGGTAGTGGAAAATAACCTTATGCTATTGCATTCATCTGTATGCACTGGTATAATCTCTTTATGTGAGTTTAGATAAGGTATATTACCCTATGACGGCTCTTACAATAACTCTGTTTCTAAAGGATTCAGGGCAAAAAGGAGTGGAAAGACATGAAAAAGGAAATTCATCCAGAATACAGAAAAGTTGTATTTCTTGATACAAGCTCAGACTTCAAATTCTTGAGTGGATCAACAAAAAACTCTGAAGAAACTATCGAGTGGGAAGATGGCAACACATATCCGTTAATCCGTGTTGAAATCTCATCTGATTCACACCCATTCTACACAGGTAAACAAAAAGCTGACAAAGTTGGCGGCCGTGTAGATCGATTCAAGAAGAAATATAATATGAAATAGGAAGCGGCGTGTGCTTGTTTAGCGGCGAAATGCGTAAGTAGGAGACCGTAGAGCACATGGTTTTGGTGCTCGGAGTGTCTACTGCTTACGTCACGAGCCGCTAGCACATGGAGCTAGACTGAATAAAAAGTGGAGTCGACCTAATTGCTCCTAAATTAGAAAAAACAGGCAAATTGTCTATACGTTGCCTGTTTTTTTACTTTTAAATTTAGCTATATTATGCCGAAATAAATGTTAAACTAGTATACATACAGTACAAACTGTGAAGGGAGTGGCCCGTTAATGTATGTTATGAAACAAAGTGGCTGGGTGGAAGTTATTTGCGGTAGCATGTTTTCTGGGAAATCAGAGGAGCTTATCCGTCGAGTCCGCCGGGCAACATACGGAAATTTAACAGTGCGTGTATTTAAACCAGCAATTGATAATAGATATGATGATGAATCTGTTGTTTCTCACAACGGCTCATCAACAGTAGCCCGCCCTGTAAGCAGTTCAGACGAAATTTTAGAACACATTGATGCCAATGTAGATATAATTGGAATTGACGAGGTACAATTTTTTGATAAGAATATCGTTGAAGTTGCAGATGAACTTGCTAACCAAGGAATTCGCGTAATCATCGCAGGTCTTGATACAGATTTCCGTGGAGAGCCGTTTGGACCAATGCCAAAACTAATGGCGCTAAGTGAATCTGTTACAAAATTAAACGCAATTTGTCCAGTTTGTGGATCGCCAGCAAGTCGGACACAACGTTTAATTGACGGGAAGCCTGCATCATATGATGATCCAATTATTTTGGTTGGTGCATCTGAGTCATATGAACCGAGGTGCCGTCATCACCATGAAGTTCCAAATAAACCAAGCAACAAAATATTGCAAAGCTTGGCTAAGATATCAAAATAGAGAGAGCGCCTTACTTCAATTGGAGTGTGGCGCTCTTTTTGTTTTTGGGGTATGGATGATTAAAACTAAACAAACAGCATTAAGAACGAATACTAGACATTAAACACTGAACAAATCGAATAGAGACTGACCCACCCCAATTTTAATTTTTCAAAATTGAAATATACATAAATAAACGAGCTAATCCTTTTCAAAGGATAAAGGAGCAAGACCGTAGAATGTATAGGAGGTACTATTGTTTATAGGAGTGTGATAAAGTTATGATTTTAAAACAACACGGAAATACTATGACACAATTTCGATTAGAAGCCCTTGATAGGAGGTTGTCACCGTTACATCCAATGAAGAATGTTGTACAGAGAGATTATAAAAACATGAAAAGTGGAGTACGGGGTGAAAGGGAGGTGGACTACCCATTAAGTTTTTTGGATGTAGAGAAATACCTTATATTGCACAATTTACGACTACGTGATAAACAAGGGTTTTTCCAAATAGATACCTTAATTTTGAGTGAAAGTTTTTTTCTTTTATTGGAAGTAAAGAATTGGTATGGAACTTTACTTTTTGATGAGAATGGACAAGTAATCCGTATTGGTGATGATTATGTAGAAGAAGGTTTTCCGAACCCAGTTCCTCAGGCAAAAATGCAATTGCATCGTCTTCATAAATGGCTTCAAAATCACGATATATTTACAATTCCACTTGAATTATTGGTAGTAATTAGCTTCCTAAGCACCATTATAAAGTCTACATCCCCAACAACTAATTTCATCCCCAAAGAGGTTATTCATAATAATCAACTATTTTTTACGTTTGAAGAATTAGGCAGAAAATATTCAACTTCACTATTGAAAATAGGGCAGCTTAGGAATCTGGCAGAACGATTAATGAAAGTGCATACACCCCCATCAAAGGATATATTGGTTAAATATAATGTTTCCAAGGACGAATTAATAAAAGGCGTATTTTGTCCAAAGTGTTTTGCATTACCAATGATTAGGAAAAAAAGGCAATGGTTTTGTACGAATTGTAGTCATAAGTCAGTAGATGCACATTTAGCTGCACTTAATGATTATAAAATGTTGATTGGGAATAACATATCGAATCAAGAGACAAGGGAATTTTTACAGCTAACATCACCAAATGTTGCGAAATGGTTACTGCAAAAAAACTTTAAATTTGTTGGAAATACAAAAGCTAGAGTTTATGAAATATAAGATGCTGAAGTATCTAGCTAGTTTAAGATAATGCTGAATTAACAATGTTAAACGCTGAATAATGATGCTGAATGCTGAAATATTCAAGTTACTGCTGAATAATTAAACGGAATACCGAATTATTCACATCAAATGCTGAATCCCAGCGAACATTCCAGTAAACACATAACCCCCCACACCCAATAACCTTAACTTTGACCAACAAACCTTAGTATACTATAATTGTACTGTTAATCGAAAAAGAGGTGACCGTTGTGTTAGATCGTTTACAATCGTTGGAAGATCGTTATGATAAATTGAATGAATTATTAAGTGATCCTGAAGTTATAAGTGATACGAATAAATTGCGTGAATACTCCAAGGAGCAAGCTGGGCTTGAGGATGTTGTTCAGGCTTATCGTGAATATAAAGATGTTACAACACAATTAAAAGATGCGAAAGCTATGCTTGAAGATAATCTAGATGATGATATGTATGAAATGGTAAAAGGTGAAATCTCTGAACTTAGTGGAAGTAAGGAAGAACTGGAAGAAAAGATGAGGGTTCTGCTTTTACCAAAGGATCCGAATGATGACAAGAACGTTATTGTGGAAATCCGCGGGGCAGCTGGTGGTGATGAGGCAGCATTGTTTGCTGGTGACTTGTACCGTATGTATTCGCGTTATGCGGAGACATATAACTGGAAGACAGAGGTTCTTGAGGCAAGCTCAACTGGAGTCGGTGGTTATAAAGAGATTATTTTCATGATCAACGGTACTGGCGCATATTCAAAATTAAAATATGAAAATGGTGCTCATCGTGTTCAACGTGTCCCTGAAACGGAATCAGGTGGCAGAATTCATACATCGACAGCAACAGTAGCTGTTTTGCCGGAAACAGAAGATGTAGAAGTTGAAGTACATGACAAGGACATTCGGGTAGATACCTTTGCATCAAGTGGCCCTGGTGGTCAAAGTGTAAATACAACTATGTCTGCTGTACGTTTAACACATGAACCGACTGGAATTGTTGTATCTATTCAGGACGAAAAATCACAAATTAAAAATAAGGAAAAAGCGATGAAGGTATTGCGTGCGCGTATTTATGACAAATTCCAGCAAGAGGCTCGTGCTGAATACGATGAAACAAGAAAATCTGCAGTTGGAACCGGGGACCGTTCTGAACGCATTCGTACGTATAATTTCCCGCAAAATCGTGTAACAGACCATCGAATCAATTTAACCATTCAAAAGCTTGATCAAATCTTAACTGGTAAATTGGATGAAATTATTGACGCTTTACTTATGGAAGAACAAGCGAAAAAACTAGAGCAAATTGGTGAATAATATGGATAAACCAATGAAACTATACGAAGTCCTAGGCTGGGCTTCTCTTTTTTTAGAAAAACATAATCGGGAAACAAGGGTTGCTGAATTACTATTACAGCATTATTTAGATGTGTCCAGATCTGAATTTTTTGCAATGATGCGTGAACCAGTTCCGGATAAAGTGGTACACGAATTTCAAAAAGCAATCAAGGAGCATGGGGAGACAGGAATCCCGGTGCAGCACCTGACTGGCTATGAAATTTTTTACGGTAGAAAATTTCTAGTTAATAATCATGTACTGATTCCAAGGCCAGAAACAGAGGAGCTTGTTCAACATGTCATAAAACTTGTTCAACAAAGCAAAATGCCAGTTACCATCGCAGACATTGGCACAGGAAGCGGAATTATTGCGACTACACTAGCCCTTGAGCTTGATAATGCTATTGTTTATGCGACAGACATTTCGGAAGATGCTTTAACAACGGCAAGGAATAACGCAAAACAGTTCAATGCAAATGTGACTTTCTTACAAGGTGATTTTTTACAGCCGCTTATCCACACAGATAGAAAAGTTGACTTTATTATTTCCAATCCACCGTATATTGCAAGAGAAGATGAGGTAGTAATGGCTGATACAGTAAAGGTGTTTGATCCAGAAATTGCGTTGTTTGCCGATGAAAATGGTCTGGCCGCTTATAGACAAATAATCGAAAAGCTGTCCTTCGTTTTAGCAGAAAACGCGATTGTCGCCTTTGAAATAGGTTATCAACAAGGAGAGGCAGTCAAAGCGCTACTAAAAACTAAATTTCCTAAAAGTGAAGTTCAAATTCATCAAGATATTAACAAAAAAGATCGTATCGTTATAGCAAAAATAAAAAATTACTAGAATACTAGTTTAAAAAAATCGTCCACTGACCATACTGTTTGTAAATCAGAGGAAAAGAGGGTTTGGACGATGAAGAAACTAGTATTTTTTGTTTTCATATTTTTTATATTATTTTTATCCATACCACATCAAGGTGTTAGTCAACAAACTAATTCTGAAGCAGATTATCAAGTTATCCCGGACGAAGCAATTCGTCTTAGGATTTTAGCAAATAGTGATAGAGATGAGGACCAGCAGATTAAACGACTGGTTCGTGATGAAGTGAATGAGTCCATAACAAAATGGGTAAAGGATATTGCGGATATTAACGAAGCTCGAAAAGTGATTCAAGAGCAATTACCTGAAATTAAGCGAATAGTAGCTAATACGTTGAAGCGAGAGAACGAAGATCGTGACTTTCAAGTAGAATATGGAACCAATGTATCATTTCCTACTAAACTATATGGATCTTATTTATATCCAGCAGGTGAATACGAAGCAGTATTAATTACGCTTGGTGAAGGTAAAGGTGCCAATTGGTGGTGTGTCCTTTTCCCACCTCTATGTTTCTTGGATTTTTCTAATGGTACTAGTGTAGCATCAGCAGCTGACAAAGATATGGAAATGGAAGATGTTGATAAGGAGCAAAAGGCTGACGAGGTTGAAGTAAAATTTTTTCTATTTGAATGGATTGATTCGGTTATAGATTTCCTATTTTAAGCATAGGATGGTAGAGACTAGGGTAAAACTAGGTATCTATCAAATTTAGTAGAGGTGATATTATGAAACTTATTTCAACAAGTAACGCACCTAAAAAACAGGTAGAGCAATTTTTAACAAATAATCAGGATGTTAATAAAAAAGCACTCATGCAAAATGGGTATGTAGTGGAAGTTAAAGAAAAAATAGAAGGCTGTTTCATTTTAGAACAAGAAGCGGAAGGTGTATATTGGTTAAAACAACTGCATGTTACAAAGCAAGCTGCACCGGCACTTCCTATCCTGCTAGAAGCTATCTTAGCCTTAGCAAAAGAACACAATGCGAGAAGTGTTTATGTGCATAGTCATCAACCAATGGTGGACGTTTTATTAGAAGCGCTGCAATTTCATCCACAAAACCAGAGTGCCTTCGTGGATAAACATCCAAGAGAACATGGAAATTGGTGGACATATAACGTATCGTAGTATATATTCACAGGTTATCCACAGTTTTTGTGGGTAACCTGTTGGGAACTTGTTAGTAAAAAGAATACCTTGTGAATAGATGTGTGGAAAACCTCTTTAATCATTGATATAACAAGCTTTGTTTTGTGTTGAAAAGATAAAAGTATAGCTATAGTTATCAACTGTCTGTGGATAAAATCCAGCGGGCTTTTTTGTTTTTAAGGATGTTGTTGGAATTTGAGTTGTGGATAAGTGTATTGCATTGCATGAATGTCTACCATAGACTAAAATTGAATGGTAGAAAAGAGGTAAGAAGAAAATGTTTCAAACAAAACGATGGAATTTAATGAATGATACAACCTATAATCAACGGGTAATAAACGATGCAGCAGAATTATTAAAAAGTGGTTCAACAGTAGCGTTCCCTACAGAGACAGTGTATGGATTGGGTGCCGATGCGAGGAATGAAGTAGCGGTAGCGCGTATTTTCGAAGCAAAAGGACGCCCAACAGACAATCCGTTAATTGCTCATGTAGCAACAAAGGACCAATTAAAGAAGCTAGTTCGTGTATTGTCACCGGTAGCTGAAAAATTAATTGATCATTTTTCACCTGGCCCGTTAACATATGTTTTACCGAGTAATGGTATGTGTGCAACCAATGTTACCGCCGGGTTATCCACAATTGGCATTCGCTTGCCCGGCCACCCAGTAGCTCAAGAATTACTTAAACAATGTGATATACCAATTGCTGCACCTAGCGCTAATATTTCTGGAAAACCAAGCCCAACGACAGCAGAACATGTATGGGCAGACCTTCAAGGGAAAATTGCTGGCTTGTTGGATGGTGGTCCAACAGGAGTGGGGGTTGAATCAACTGTAATTGACTGCACTCAAGAAATCCCGATTATCTTGCGTCCTGGTGGCGTAACAAGGGAACAGTTAGAAGAAGTAATTGGGTCTGTTATGGTTGATCCTGCCCTAGCCAATGCAGAAGACAAACCGAGAGCACCAGGAATGAAATATAAACACTATGCGCCAGAAGTACCGTTATGGCTAGTTGAAGGTTCGCTCCAGGATGTTATCGATGCGCAAGGGGAAAAGATAAAACGTATTGGTGTAATGGCCAGCACGGAAACTGCTTCAGAATTACAAGCTGACACGATAATATCTCTAGGGTCTAAAAAATCTCTAAACGATATTGCGGCAAATTTATATGATGCATTACGGACGTTTAAAGAAGGTGACATTGACCTTATATTATGTGAGACATTTCCTGAACTAGGGATTGGACAAGCGATAATGAATCGGTTAAAAAAAGCAGCAAGTGAATATATCATGGAAAAATAATGTTTTTAGATGGGTACCGCGACTGGTGCCCATTTATGTTTTAGGGGAATTAGGTAATACGAGCTATAACACACCGAATACATACATATAAAAATTCCATTAATAGTAAAAGCACTCATATTCCGCCTTGGACATGCATAGTATTTATAAGCATGTCCGAGGAGGATGTTAAATGTCAGAGTATCAAATAGGAGAAATAGTCTCATTAGTTTTTATGTCGATAGCACTGGGCATGGACGCATTTTCAGTGAGCCTTGGAATGGGAATGCAACGAATACGGCTTAAGCGAATTGCATTGATTGGTGTTATCATTGGACTTTTTCATATGATTATGCCATTTATCGGTATTATATTGGGAAAAGCTATTTCCAATCAAATCGGTGAGATTACGATTCTTATTGGGGGATTTTTATTACTCGTTATCGGAGCACAAATGCTTTTTTCAGCTTTTAATCATGAAGCAACAAAAATAGTTCAACCAATGGGAATTGGCCTCCTATTTTTTGCGTTAAGTGTCAGTATGGATAGTTTCTCTGTTGGATTAAGTCTCGGAATGTCAGGGGTAAAAACAGCCATTGCCTTATTTCTATTTGGAGCAGCTAGTATGATTCTTACATGGATTGGCATGATCCTAGGGAAAAAGGTACACGGATTACTTGGAGTATATAGTGAAATACTGGGAGGAAGTATTTTATGTGGCTTCGGATTAAAGCTAATATTTGGGTGAACGAAAAAAATATCAAACTAGTTGAATATAAAATAGAACGAAGCGGAGAAAAATTCTCCGTTTTTTTTATTGGTAAAAACCTTCCTGCTGGGACATGGGGTCTGACCCCCTGTCCCGCTAAATGCATCATCTATTTTTTCTAACATTCCACTTCTTTCTATGTTATATTTTAATTAAGAGTTTTTTTTACGGAGGTTGCATTATGAAAATCTTGTTCATTTGTACGGGAAATACATGTCGAAGTCCGATGGCGGAAGCGCTAATAAAACATAAATTTCCTGAAGCAGAGGTGCAGTCAGCAGGAATATTTGCTGGAAAAAATCAGCGTGCAAATCAGACTGCGATTGAGGCACTTGAATTAAAAGGAATAGCATTAGACCATTGTTCGCAACCTGTTACTGATAAACTGCTACACTGGGCAGATCTCGTATTAACCATGACGACACAGCATAAACAGTCACTTATTTTACAGCATCCTAAATTTCAAGAAAAATATTTCACATTGAAGGAATACGTTTCAGAAGCCGATAAAAAAGTGTGGAATGAACTTAAACAAGCTTATGCAAATTATGAAGCAAAACGATCTATTTTCATTCAGGAAAATCAACAAAAGCTTGATAATCCTAAACTTGAACAGGAGCTTGAGAAGCATTTGCAGGAGGATTTTGAACACATCCAACTATTGGAGTCTAGTTTAATTAATTACGATATTTCCGACCCGTTTGGTGGGGACCTTAGAATATATAAGGAAACGTTAAACGAATTGGATAAATATATTGATTCACTAATAAAAAAAATAAAATAAAACATGAAGGTGTAAGGGGATACATCTATGAGAAGAAAATATCGATTTAGTTTACGATTAAAGTTAGTTTTGTTGACAACACTTTTGGCAATTATTACATATACTTTTAGTGCCATTTTTATTTATTTTGTTTTCAATTATGTTCAATCATTCTGGAATGTTTCGGAAAATTGGTTCACTGTTATTACGTTGGTAATGGGGATTTTTTGGTCGGGTGTATTAGCTTATTTTGCTGCTCGTTTTATTACCAAGCCTTTGGAAAGTCTTGAAATTGTTGCAACAAATGCAGCAAATGGTAATTTAAATCAATCAATTGAAATTTCTAATTCTGACGATGAAATTCGAGCACTTAGTATTGCTTTTGACAAAATGCTTAAAAATTTGACCGATATGGTACATAATATAGATAAGCATTTTGATTATACAAATCAATCTGTATTAAATATGAAACAATCTTCGGATCAAGCTACACAATACTCGAAATCAATTGGTGCATCCGTTGATGATATATCGAAAGGGGCAGAAAGTTCTTCTGAGGCTATTCAGCAAACGGTAGAGTCTGTTGAAATGGCAACAGAACTTGCCGGTGAAGTACAAAATATGGCTAGCCAATCGAAGGATAAGTCAAACAATATGATTGATACGTTAAACAATAGTAAAATGGTGGTAAATCAATTAGTAGTAGGGATACAACAACTGGCTAGTGAGCAGGAAAACTCATTGCGAGATGTTGACAATCTAAAGGAAAATGCCCTGCAAATTGAATCGGTTATTACGATGGTGGGTGAGATTGCCGCCCGAACTAATCTGTTGGCTTTAAATGCCTCCATCGAAGCAGCCCAAGCAGGTGAACATGGCAAAGGGTTTGCGGTAGTAGCTGATGAAATTCGTAAATTGGCTGATCAAAGTGCAAAAGCTGTTCAACGTATTTCTGATTTAATTAAAACAATTCAAGATGATGTAGCACTCGTTGTAAATAAGATCAACGATAATGTACAATATGCTAATAAAGAAGCGAAAAAAGGTAAACAAACAAATGACGCTATTGAGCAAATGTCTGGATCTATCAATGATGTAGCAAACGAAATTGATGCGATTTCTACATTGGTAAATCGTCAACTAGAGTCAATTCAAGCAACCGTTAGGCAATCACAGGAAGTTGCTGCTATCGCTGAAGAAACATCTGCTGGGGCAGAAGAAGTTAATGCATCAATCCAGGAACAGGCAAGTATTATTGAACAAGTCGATCATATGGCATATGAATTAGAGGATCAAGCAAAGACATTAAATAAACAAATTCAGAAATTTAACGTATCGTAAAAGCACCTTTAGAGAAGGAGTGAAGATAGATGAAAGTTATAATTACAGCAGATCATGCAGGAATGACAATCCGTAACGAAGTAAAAAATCTATTAGACGAAATGGGTATTGATTATGTGGACACTGGTTGTGATTGCCAAAGCTCAGTAGACTATCCGGATTATGCACTACCAGCTGCAGAGCGTGTTGCTAGTGGTGAATTTGATCGCGGAATTTTTATTTGTGGAACTGGAATCGGCATGTCCATTTCAGCAAACAAGGTAAAAGGTATTCGTTGTGCATTAGTTCACGATGTTTATACAGCAAAATTAACACGTCAGCATAATGACTCTAACGTGCTAGCAATGGGTGAGCGGGTAATTGGGCCTGGGCTTGCTCGTGAAATTGCAAAATCCTGGCTCGAATCTGAATTTGATGGCGGACGTCATGCTAATCGAATTGGTAAAATTTCTACGTATGAAGATAAATAAGTTATGTGTTGCACTTCTCATGGCAGGTGATACAAATGGTAGACTTCAACCAACAGGTGCAAAATGATACTCGTGCAGTCATCGATGAATGGCTAGCTAGTCAGCATTTGCGCGAAGGGAATCTCTTCGTCATAGGCTGTTCCACTAGTGAAATTGCTGGAAAACATATTGGAACCGCTGGTAGTGAAGAATTGGCGGCCATAGTTTTTGCAGCATTAGAATATTTGAAAAGCAAAATGAATATTAAGCTTGCATTTCAATGTTGCGAGCATTTAAACCGTGCTCTAGTCGTTGAACAGAAAACAATGGATACACATAAGCTTGAACAAGTATCAGTTATTCCAGCGCCAACTGCTGGTGGTTCAATGGCATCTTATGCATATAAACATATGAAGAACCCCGTAGTTGTTGAAACAATTCAAGCTCATGCAGGAATTGATATTGGTGAGACAATGATTGGCATGCACATGAAACGGGTAGCAATACCATTACGCTTCAATCAACGTAAGATTGGAAATGCCCGTGTTACAGCAGCACGAACTAGACCAAAATTAATTGGTGGGGAACGTGCGATTTATAAGGACACTGCAGCTAATAACAGTTGTAAATAATCAAATACGTAGGAGGCTTTACAAAAATGGACCAAGTGAAACTAGCAGTCAAAGACCTATCTAAAGCAGATCAAGAACTATATACAGCAATGCAGAATGAAAAAAAACGACAGCAGGAAAAAATTGAACTTATTGCATCAGAGAACTTTGTATCTGAAGCAGTAATGGAAGCAATGGGTTCTGTGTTAACAAATAAATATGCAGAAGGCTATCCTGGAAAACGTTATTATGGTGGTTGTGAATTTGTTGATGTTGTGGAAAATTTAGCTCGTGACCGTGCGAAAGAACTGTTTGATGCCGAACATGCTAATGTACAACCCCATTCAGGTGCGCAAGCAAACATGGCGGTTTATTTCACTGCTTTAGAACCAGGTGACACAGTACTTGGGATGAACTTGAACCATGGTGGTCACTTAACACATGGCAGCCCTGTGAATTTCAGTGGGAAGCTTTATAATTTTGTTGAGTACGGTGTAGATAAAGAGTCAGAACAGCTTGATTATGATGCTGTATTAGAAAAGGCGAAAGAAGTTAAACCAAAACTAATTGTTGCTGGTGCTAGTGCGTATTCACGTACGATTGACTTTGCCAAGTTTCGTGAAATTGCTGATGCAGTCGGAGCTTATTTAATGGTTGATATGGCACATATAGCTGGTCTTGTCGCTACGGGTCTTCATCCAAATCCTGTGCCGCATGCTGACTTTGTTACCACTACTACACACAAGACTTTAAGAGGCCCACGTGGCGGTATGATTTTGTGTAAAGAGGAATACGCGAAGAAAATTGATAAGTCCGTCTTTCCTGGTATGCAAGGTGGTCCTTTGATGCACATAATTGCTGCAAAAGCAACGTCATTTAAAGAGGCATTATCCGATGATTTTAAAGCATACTCAAGACAAATCGTTAAAAATGCCAACGTTTTAGGTGAAGCATTGAAGGATGAAGGAATTCGTATTGTTTCAGGGGGAACTGACAACCATCTCCTGCTTTTAGACGTAACACCACTTGACCTAACAGGTAAAGTTGCAGAAAAAGTACTAGATGACATTGGTATCACAACAAATAAAAATACGATCCCATTTGATACAGAAAGCCCATTTGTAACAAGCGGTGTGCGTATCGGTACAGCAGCTGTGACAACACGTGGATTTAAGGAAGCTGAAATGGATGAAATTGCTGCAATTATTTCACTTACGCTTAAAAATCATGAAGATGAAACAAAATTACAGGAAGCGGCTGATCGTGTTAAAGTTTTAACGGATCGTTTTCCGCTTTACGCATAATAGCATAATTCCGAGGATGTTCCGAAATAGCGGGCATCCTTTTTTACGATAAGAAAATATAAATTTTTGGCTCTAATTAGTTTACATCATGGTAAGCCACGCCCAGCGACTGTGGGACGTCCCACACCTCCGTATGATAAGTTAACATCGATTGGCTATGCTCATTCTGTCCGTTATCTCCTACGGCTCAGTCCACTCCAAACGTAACTACACGGACGCCTCTGCTTTTGCTTTAGGTGATAAAATTTTTACTTTGCTTGAAACGTTGCCAATTTTTCAGTACAATTTGAAAGATGTAACTAATCTTAAGGAGTGATCACCGAAATGGGAAAAGTACACGTACTAGATCATCCGTTAATTCAACATAAATTAACGTACATAAGGGATAAAAATACAGGTACCAAAGAATTCCGCGAGCTTGTTGATGAAGTGGCAATGTTAATGGCTTTTGAAATAACGCGAGACCTGCCGCTTCAGGAAATTACGACTCCAACACCCGTAATGGAAGCGAAAACGAAGGTATTGGCAGGGAAAAAAATTGGCTTAATCCCAATTCTCCGTGCTGGGCTTGGTATGGTAGACGGGATGTTAAGTTTAATCCCAGCTGCTCGTGTTGGCCATGTTGGGTTATATCGTGATCCTGAATCGTTACAACCGGTAGAATACTATATCAAATTACCGTCAGATATTTCCGAACGCGAATTAATAGTTATTGACCCCATGCTGGCAACAGGTGGTTCAGCAAATGACGCAATTCATTCATTGAAAAAACGCGGTGCTAAACAAATCCGCTTGATGTGCCTAATCGCAGCACCTGAAGGCGTTAAAAAAATTCAGGAAGAGCATCCGGATGTAGATATTTATCTAGCAGCCCTGGATGAAAAACTGGATGACCATGGCTATATTATTCCAGGATTAGGAGATGCAGGTGACCGACTTTACGGCACGAAATAAGAACAGAAAAAACAAAAGCATAGGTGCTGGAGCTGGACGCGGCCAATCTGTTGATAACTTTATAAGGCAAAATGACCTATTCTGAAAAATAGATGTGGAGTGACGAGAAATGAGTAAACGCATTAAAGTAATGACGATTTTTGGAACAAGACCAGAAGCAATCAAAATGGCACCTCTTGTTTTAGAGTTACAAAAACGAGAACAAGAGTTTGAATCGATCGTAACTGTTACCGCACAGCATAGAGAAATGCTTGATCAAGTGCTGGAAATTTTTAAGATAACACCGGATTTTGATTTAAACATTATGAAACAAAAACAAACACTAGCACAGATTACGACACGAGCATTAGAAGGTCTAGACAAAGTAATGAAAGAAACTAAGCCAGATATCGTCTTAGTGCATGGTGATACGAGTACTACTTTTGCAGCTTCACTTGCAGCTTACTATAACCAAATTGCAGTAGGACATGTGGAAGCAGGTCTTAGGACATGGGACAAATATTCGCCATATCCAGAAGAAATGAACCGTCAGCTAACAGGTGTTATGGCAGATTTACATTTTGCCCCTACTGAAAAGTCAAAACAAAATCTAATAGACGAAAATAAACCAGCTGATCGTATTGTTGTCACAGGAAATACGGCAATTGATGCATTAAAAACGACTGTAGATGATCGTTACTCTAGTACAGTTCTTGATGAGATTGGTGATAAACGACTAGTACTGATGACAGCACATCGTAGAGAAAATCTCGGTAACAACATGCAACAGATGTTCCGTGCAATTAAACGTTTAGTTGAAGAACATGATGATGTGCAAGTTATTTATCCGGTACACTTAAATCCAGTCGTTCAACAAACTGCAAATGATATTTTAGGAAATGATGATCGCATTAAATTAATTGAACCATTAGGTGTAGTAGATTTTCATAATTTTGCTGCGCGTAGCCATTTAATTTTAACGGATTCAGGTGGTGTCCAAGAAGAAGCGCCATCATTAGGTGTTCCAGTTCTAGTATTACGCGACACTACTGAACGACCAGAAGGTATTGAAGCAGGAACGTTAAAATTAGCCGGAACAGACGAAGATACTATTTTTAACTTGGCACACGAACTGTTATCAGATAAAACTTCATATGATAAAATGGCAAAAGCATCAAATCCATACGGTGATGGACAAGCATCCGAACGTATTGCCGATGCTATTGTTGATTATTTTAAGTAAAATGGAAGGGCTCAGTAGATGCTGGGCCTTTTTTGTTGGTATAACTTATCCTGTGAGTTGCCTAAACCTGTAACAGGTTAGATCAACCAAAGCAATCGCATTTTATCAACTGGAACTTGTTTAGCCTAATTTCTCACGACAAATCATACAACCATAAAATCAAGAAATCCTCCAAACCATGCATGATTATCCAACTTTTTCAAATGATAATAAAAAAGGAGGACCTCCATCCATGCAACGAATTCTATTTCTCATCATTTTAGCAGCACTATTTCTACCAATAACAACGACAGCAACATCAGTAACCGAGGAAACCGAAAAACCTGACGAAAAAGTTTCCATAATAATAGAGGTGGAAGGAGATCCGACGAAACATAAAGAGTATCTAGAAGCATACTATCCGTACGTTGATGTTGTTGCTACGTATGATAAGTTGTTCAACGGTATTGCATTACAAGGAGATCCAGGAGATCTAGCGAGAATGGATTCACTGGATTTTATTAAGGCAATCCATCCAATTACAAAGTATGAAGCAATATACCAAACCCCTGATGCAACAGAGACAACAAATTCAGTTATCCCCGCTTCCATTAATAATACTAAATATAGAGGTGAAGGGGTGAAGGTTGGCATAATTGACACGGGAGTAGATTACAACCATCCAGATCTAGCAACGAATTACGTAGATGGGTATGATTTAGTGGATCTTGATGATGATCCGATGGAAACCACCCGTTCCCAAGGTATGCCGACATTACATGGTACACATGTAGCTGGAATTATCGCTGCCGATGGAAAAATAAAAGGTGTTGCGCCCGACGCAGATATTTATGCGTATCGTGCTCTTGGACCTGGTGGAATGGGGACGTCGGTCCAAGTGATTGCGGCGCTTGAACAAGCTGTGGAAGATGATATGGATGTTATTAATTTATCGTTAGGTAATTCAGTAAATGGTCCTGACTATCCTACGAGTATAGCTGTCAATCGAGCTGTCGAACTTGGTGTTGCGGTAGTAATAGCAAATGGAAATAGTGGTCCAAACAATTGGACAGTTGGGTCTCCGGCAACAGCGAAGGGGGCATTGTCAGTGGGTGCATCAACTATGCCGCAAAAAATCCCATACCTATATGATCAGCTGGAAGACGTAGCAATTGGATTGACAACAATGTTAGGTTCACCAGCGTGGAATCTAGAAAAAGACTATCCAATTGTAGTAGGAACGGATAGGCTTGATGATGCACGTGGAAAAATTGTTCTTGTCCAGCGTGGTAAAATACCTTTTTATGAAAAAGCAAAAAAAGCAGAAGACGCTGGAGCTGTCGCGGTATTAATTTATAATAATAAAGATGGGTATTTTCAGGGATCGGTTGAAAATGGTCAAGGACCACTAACGATTCCTGTTGCGGCAATTCCGAAAGAAGCTGGTGAATGGATTATTGAGCAATCTAAAGAAGAAAAGCTTTATCTAGAAACAATCTTTAAAAAAACAACAGAAGGTATAGCAGGATTTAGTTCTCGTGGACCAGTAACGGTTAATTGGGACATTAAACCCGATGTTATCGCTCCAGGAGCGAATATTTTAAGTACAGTTCCAGGCGGATACAAAGAATTACAAGGTACTAGCATGGCAGCTCCACACGTAACCGGTGCGATTGCATTACTAAAAGAAGCACATCCAGATTGGTCAGTTGAAAAAATTATCGGAGCTTTAAAAACAGCAGCACAACCTATTGAAAAAGAACAGGGGAACTATTATGAGCCCATTGTCCAAGGAATGGGTCAAATCCAGCCAAAACAAGCAGTAAATACTGACACGATAATTTACGAACCGTTACTATCCTTTGGGAAAATAGATGATTACAAAGAAACAAACAAAATTGCATTAACAATTGAAAATACAACAAATCATGAGCAAAGCTATTCATTTGAAATTCCTAAAAAGGAAAAAGGTCTTAGTTGGAATTTGCCACAGACTTTTACATTGGAAAAAAACGAGAAAAAAACAATTCCTGTTGAATTAAGTGTGGTCACCCAACAAATAAAAAAAGGAATTCATGAGGGCTGGCTAACTTTAAAACAGGATAAGGAAGTGTTTCATTTACCATACCTATTTGTTAGTAAGCAAGCAGATAATCCAAAAGCAATGGGCTTCCAATTTTCATTAAAACCTTTCTCAAAAGATACGTATTTATATCAATTGTATCTTACTGAAAAGGTGAAGCGTGTCGAAGTAAACTTATACAATCCTGATACATTATTATATGAAAGAAAATTTTTAGAAATAGAAGATCCTAAAGTAGGTATGAATGAAGGTAATATGAAAAAGAAAGATATTGGAAAACCGGGTAACTATAAAGCATTGATCACATTAGAATTGGAAAACGGAACGTATGAAAGTTACGAATCCGAAATCCATATAGAGTAAGTGTATCTGTTCACAAAAATGTCAATAATTCGCTTGTTATTATCATTTATAATAATAGTTAGGGTAGGAATAATTGCTGTATTTAAAAATTCTGTGAGTTTTTAAGAACCCCTTTGCAATCACTATTAGTGCATTAAATGGAAGAAAACCGATTAAAAGCCATTCCACAAAAAGGGCTAAATTAGAGTAATTACCAATTTGTAGTTTCTCTCACAAACTAATTGACAACAAGATGGGGCTATTGTACACTTGCTTAGTGTGGAATGGTAAGGTTTTCATTATTCTGCAGTAATTGCGTCTTTTAGTCGAATTTTATGTTACTTAGAGCATGTCGGAAATTGTCTCCTAGTTCAATGATAGTCATACTTTTTTTCCGATTTTTTCTTATGTGATTTCAGCGATTAAAAACTACTGTATGCAATTGTTTTTTATAGACAATTGTCCGCAACTTGCTTTCTGGACAACGTGTTGAAGTATTTTTACTGTTTCCATCTAAAAATCTATCCATTATTTACAGAATACTTACATTTTGTTCAAAAAATCACGGGGGAATTATAAATCATGTCGCAATATCAAACTATGATAGCCCGCGAGCGCAAGTGGATGTTCTACCTACTCGCAATCTTGGTACTTGGAGCCGGCTTTACACCGTATCTACGTATCTTCCTCGGACTTCTTTTAGGAAGTGTGGTCAGTTTTTATAATTTATACCTTTTACAAAAGAAGACAAAAGACGTTACAGAGGCTGCTGGACAAGGGAAGTCTGTACGGGGTATTGGTACGCTTTCACGTTTGGCCGCAGTTGCCTTAGCAGTAGTTATTGCACTTCGCTATGAAGACTATTTTCACATTATCGCTGTTGTTATTGGATTAATGACATCATACCTTGTCATTATGATAGATTTTTTTGTGCACGAATCTAAAAAGTAATGTTGAAAGAGGGGTGAAAAAGTTGGATCATGAAGCACCAATAGTAGAAGATGTACTTGGAATTCCTTGGCTTGATTTTAATTTATCCAATGTCTTGATGATTGCTATCGCATCATTAATTGTTTTCGTACTTTGTGTATTGGGAGCTAAAAGTTTACAGTTGAAACCGACTGGTGCACAAAACGTAATGGAATGGATCATTGATTTTGTTAAAGGAATGGTTAACGATGCAATGGATTGGAAGACTGGAAAGAGCTTCTTGCCATTAGCACTGACACTGATCACCTATATTTTTGTAAGTAACATGTTAGGTGTTATAACGATGGCTACATTTGGCCACGATTTATGGTGGAAATCCCCAACGTCTGATGCTGGTATTACATTAACTCTATCAGTAATGGTTATTCTACTAACGAATTTTTACGGAGTGAAAATTCGAGGTGGGAAGGAATATATGAAAGACTTTATCAAACCTTACCCTATATTTTTACCAATTAAAATAATAGAAGAATTGGCAAACTCTCTAACACTCGGTCTTCGGTTATTTGGTAACATTTATGCAGGGGAAGTCCTGTTAGGATTATTAGCAGGATTGATGACATCAGGGGCTGTCGGCTTCATAGGTGGTGCTATCCCTATGTTAGCATGGCAAGGATTTAGTATATTCGTTGGTGCCATTCAAGCATTTATCTTCACATTGTTGACATTGGTTTACATGTCACACAAAGTAAGCAGTGATCACTAAGTTTTTTTGAGAATTGGTAATGAACCAGTTTGAACAGAAACAATCTGTTTAAACAGGATATTATTAAAAAACAAACATATTTATGAGGAGGATTTCATAATGGGAATTTTAGCAGCTGCAATAGCAGTAGGATTAGCCGCAGTAGGTGGCGGTATTGGTAACGGTATTATTGTAAGTCGTACAGTAGAGGGTATTGCTCGTCAACCAGAATTAAAAGGTCAACTTCAAACAGTAATGTTCATTGGTGTAGGTTTGGTTGAGGTTATGCCGATCATCGCAGTAGTTATCGCATTTATGGTAATGGGTCAATAGTAATAATAAATAAGTAAATGGCGAAGTTCGACTTTCCATAGAATCTTCGCCGTTGTTTATGAATTAACAAAAGCGGTAATTCCGTAATGATAATAAATTGATTAAACGTTTGATCAATAAAAGTAATGCCTAAATGTAATGTGAAAGGAGTGAATTCTGTGCAAGCATTCACTGGATTTTCTACGATTAATGCTGCAATTGGTGGACTTCATGTTGGAGATATGCTAGTCCAATTAATATTCTTTATTATATTGCTTGTGTTACTACGTAAATATGCGTGGGGCCCTATTATGGGAATGATGCAAAAGCGTGAAGAATATATCGCTTCAGAAATCGAAGCTGCTGAAAAAGCCCGAGCTGAGGCTGAAAAAGCATCAAAAGAAGCTACAGCACAATTGAAACAAACAAAGCAAGAAGCACAAAAAATCATTGAGGATGCAAAAAGTGCGGGTGTAAAGCAAGAACAAGAAATTATTCAGTCTGCACGTAACGAAGCAGAACGTATTAAGCTTGCTGCACAAGAAGAAATCCAAAATGAAAAAGAAAAAGCAATTCAAGCACTACAAGATAAAGTGGCTTCATTATCAGTTCTTATCGCAAGTAAAGTAATTGAAAAAGAAATAAGTGCACAAGATCAGGAAAAACTGATTAACGAATACATTAAAGAGGTAGGAGAAGAGCGATGAGTGTAGTTGCCAAACGATATGCAGAAGCTCTTTTTCAACTCGGAAACGAAAAAGCAACATTAGAAACGATAGTTGAAGAATTACGTGTTGTTAAAGACGTTTTTCAAGACAATCAAAAACTTTATACAGTTCTAGAGCATCCACGGGTAAATAATGAGAAAAAGAAACAATTTCTACAAGAAGTGTTTCAAGGTCTATCAAACGATATAATCAACACGCTAAAGATACTTGTTGAACGTCATCGTATAGAAAGCCTTCCATCCATTATTGATCATTTAATACAAATGGTCAACGATGCTAACGGAACTGCAGATGCACTCGTTTATTCTGTTCGTGAATTATCTGATGCTGAAAAGGCAGAGCTTGAAAGCACGTTTGCTAAACGTTTTAATAAAACAGCGATCAAGCTTGAAAATGTAGTTGATCCTTCAATTATTGGTGGCGTTAAGATCCGCATGGGGAACACAATTTATGATGGTTCCATTAGTGGAAAACTTAAACGTATCGAACGGAATATTGTAAACAAATGATGATAGGGGTGAAATGGTATGAGCATCAAAGCTGAAGAAATCAGTACACTGATTAAACAGCAAATTGAGAGTTTTGACTCGGAAATTGAAGTAAGTGATGTCGGAACAGTTATTGAAATTGGTGACGGTATCGCACGTGCTCATGGTCTTGATAATGTCATGGCCGGAGAGCTTGTTGAATTTTCAAATGGTGTAATGGGTATGGCGCAAAACCTCGAGGAATCAAACGTTGGTATCGTCATCCTAGGACCATATACAGAAATTAAAGAGGGCGATGAAGTTCGTCGTACAGGCAGAATCATGCAAGTACCAGTTGGGGAGGAATTACTTGGACGCGTAGTGAACCCGCTTGGTCAACCAATTGATGGTAGAGGTCCAATTGAAACAACGAAATCTCGCCCAATTGAATCTGAAGCACCTGGTGTTATGGATCGTAAATCAGTTGACGAACCATTGCAAACGGGTATTAAGGCGATCGATGCGCTTGTGCCGATTGGTCGCGGACAACGTGAGCTTATCATTGGTGACCGTCAAACTGGTAAAACAACAGTAGCTGTTGATACCATTATTAATCAAAAAGACCAAGATATGATTTGTATTTATGTTGCTATTGGTCAAAAAGACTCAACCGTTCGTGGAACAGTTGAAACACTTCGCCGTTACGGTGCACTTGATTATACAATTGTAGTATCTGCTGGTGCATCAGACCCTGCTCCATTATTATACCTTGCTCCATATGCAGGCGTTTCAATGGGTGAAGAGTTTATGTATAACGGAAAACATGTACTAGTTGTGTATGATGATTTATCAAAACAAGCGGTAGCATACCGTGAACTTTCATTACTTTTACGCCGTCCTCCAGGTCGTGAAGCATTCCCAGGAGATGTGTTCTACCTACACTCACGTTTATTAGAGCGTGCGGCTAAGTTAAGTGATGCTAAAGGTGGCGGTTCATTAACTGCACTACCATTTGTTGAAACACAAGCGGGAGATATTTCAGCATATATTCCAACAAACGTAATTTCGATCACTGATGGACAAATCTTCTTACAATCAGATTTATTCTTCTCAGGTGTTCGTCCAGCGATTAATGCGGGACTTTCAGTATCGCGTGTTGGTGGATCTGCACAAGTTAAAGCAATGAGAAAAGTTGCCGGTACTTTGCGTCTTGACCTTGCATCATACCGTGAGTTAGAAGCATTCGCACAGTTTGGCTCTGACCTTGATAAAGCGACAGCCGCAAAACTTAATCGTGGTGCACGTACTGTTGAAGTTCTAAAACAAGGTTTGCATAAACCACTAGTTGTTGAGAAACAAGTAATGATCATTTATGCACTTACAAAAGGCTTCTTAGATGATATTCCTGTTGAGGATATTACACGTTTTGAAGAACAATTCCATCTCTGGTTAGACGATAACCGTACAGAATTACTTGCATCAATTCGTGAAACTGGACAACTACCAGAAGCAGGCGATATGAACGATGCAATTGAATCATTTAAGAAAACTTTCTTACCTTCAGATAAGTAATGATAAGCTTCACAGGCTTCCAATATTACGTGTCCGTGGAGCAAGAAGTTAATATGTTAATCAATGCACGCAACCTTTGGAGTGAAAGGGTGGTGAAAAAGCTTGGCATCACTAAGAGATATTAAAACTAAAATCGATTCAACGAAGAAAATGAAACAAATTACCAAAGCGATGGAAATGGTTTCAGCTTCTAAAATGAATCGTGCTGAAGAAAATGTTCGTAAATATATACCATATAGTGAGAAAATCCAAGAAGTTGTTGCAAGTATTGCACAAAGCAGTAAAAATGTAGACAATCCAATGCTCAAAAGTCGTGACGTGAAAAAGACTGGTTACCTTGTTATTACATCAGACCGAGGACTTGCTGGAGCATACAATAGTGGTGTTTTACGTAAATTGCATCAAACAATCAAAGAAAAACACAACTCAACGGATGAATATGTAATTATTGTTGCTGGACGCGTTGGCTACGAGTATTTCAATAAACGTAATATGCCAATCGTTAAAAGTATTCTTGGTCTTGCCGATCAGCCGAATTTTGCTGATATCAAAGAATTGGCATCGGAAACTGTACAAATGTATATTAATGAAGAAATTGACGAGCTGAACATTTATTATAATCATTATATAAGTGTTATTTCTCAACAAGTAACATCAAAACAATTGTTGCCATTAACAAATTTACAAGAGGGCACTGTTTCTGGTAGTCAGTATGAATATGAACCAGATCAAGAGGAAATTTTAGAAGTACTTTTACCGCAATATGCCGAAAGTTTAATATATGGTGCATTGCTTGACGGTAAAGCGAGTGAACACGCAGCACGTATGACTGCAATGCGTAGTGCATCAGATAATGCAGAAGACATTATTGGTGATTTATCATTGTCTTATAACCGTGCACGCCAAGCAGCTATCACACAAGAAATTACAGAAATAATTGGTGGAGTAGCTGCATTGGAATAGCTCCTTGACCATTAAACAGTAAGTTAGGAGGGAAATTCGATGACGAAAGGTTATGTTTCACAAGTCATGGGACCTGTAATCGATGTAAAATTCGAAGAGGGACAGCTCCCAGATATATATAACGCATTAGTCGTCCGTCATGAAGCACAGGGCGATTCTAAAGTAAGCATTGAACTTACATTAGAAGTAGCGCTTCATCTAGGTGACAACTCTGTTCGTACAATTGCGATGTCGTCAACAGATGGTGTTCAACGTGGAATGGAAGTTGAAGATTTAGGTAAAGCAATTTCAGTACCGGTTGGTGATGAAACACTTGGCCGTGTATTTAATGTATTAGGTGAGAATATTGATCTTGATGAACCTTTAGATGCAGGTGTGCGTAGGGATCCAATTCACCGCGAATCGCCTGAATTTGAAAACCTTGCAACAGAAACAGAAATTCTTGAAACTGGAATCAAGGTTGTTGACCTATTAGCACCATATATTAAGGGTGGTAAAATCGGTCTATTTGGTGGTGCCGGTGTAGGTAAAACAGTTTTAATTCAAGAGTTAATTAACAACATCGCACAAGAACATGGTGGTATTTCCGTATTTGCAGGTGTTGGTGAACGTACCCGTGAAGGTAACGACCTTTACTACGAAATGAAAGATTCAGGCGTTATAGAGAAAACTGCAATGGTATTCGGTCAAATGAACGAACCACCTGGTGCGCGTATGCGTGTAGCATTAACAGGACTAACAATGGCTGAATATTTCCGTGATGAACAAGGCCAAGACGTGTTGTTATTTGTCGATAATATTTTCCGTTTCACTCAAGCAGGTTCAGAGGTATCCGCACTACTCGGACGTATGCCATCTGCAGTTGGTTACCAACCAACGCTTGCAACTGAAATGGGTAAATTACAAGAACGTATCACATCAACAAATAAAGGTTCTGTTACATCAATCCAGGCTATTTATGTACCTGCCGATGACTATACAGACCCAGCACCAGCTACAACTTTCGCTCACTTGGATGCAACTACAAACTTAGAGCGTAAACTTTCTGAGCAAGGTATTTATCCTGCTGTGGATCCATTGGCATCTACATCACGTGCCTTGGACCCAGAAATTGTTGGTGCAGAACATTATGAAGTGGCTACTGAGGTTCAACGTACACTTCAAAAATATAAAGAATTACAAGATATTATTGCTATTCTTGGTATGGATGAGCTTTCTGATGAAGACAAACAAACGGTACAACGTGCTCGTCGCATTCAAAACTTCCTATCACAAAACTTCCATGTTGCTGAACAGTTTACTGGACAAAAAGGTTCTTATGTACCAGTACAGGAAACGGTAAAAGGCTTTAAAGAAGTTTTAGAAGGTAAATATGACGACTTACCAGAAGATGCATTCCGCTTAGTTGGACGCATTGAAGAGGTTGTTGAAAAAGCAAAAGAAATGGAATAATAACGAAGACTTAGGTAACAGCAGTATATAAACAGTTGGGAATTCCAGATGGATTTCCCAACCTGCTTTTACGTCTCAAGGAGGGGTTACATTGAAAACACTAACTGTGAGTGTTGTTACTCCTGATGGTCCGGTTTTGGAAGATAGCTTTGAAATGGTTAGCTGTAGAGCAGAAAATGGTGAACTTGGTATTTTACCGGGACATATTCCATTGGTCGCTCCATTAACAATCAGTGCTGTACGTTTAAAACGTGGCAATGATTCGGAACGATTAGCTGTTAGTGGCGGATTTTTGGAGGTACGACCAGATAAGGTAACAATTCTTGCCCAATCTGCAGAAGCACCTTCAGACATCAATGTTGAACGCGCAAAAGAAGCAAAATCACGCGCGGAACAACGCCTCCAGTCTAAACAAGACGACATCGACTTCCAAAGGGCAGAATTAGCACTCAAACGAGCAATGAACAGATTGGATATTATAGGATAATAAATAGAAAGCTTCTCACTGACATGTGGGGGGCTTTTTGTGTTGGTGAATATTTGAAGTGGTTGAGTCATGTTCACTGATGAAATCAACTAGAATGAGAATATTTCAACTGCTATAAGTGGAAATCGATCGAAATAAGGAAAGCTCAATCGCTGATGGTGAAAAACATATTTCCGGAATTTCCTTCACTATAGAGAAAAATCAATCGAATTATCTTCCTAAACAAAAGAAAATCATAACAACATTCAACTATACTCATTCAAGCTTTGAACTCTTACCTCAATAATTTTCCCAATTGCCCAAAATAAAGTCGATATTTCCCGGGAAATGCTAAATCATGATCAATTTCATTTCTCGCTACAACATAATCTGACATTCTATCGAGTACACATAACTCGAGTCCATTGACATTTCCCTGCATTACTGGCAAAGTAACATTAGAAAAATGATTCTTAAGGCAAGGTGTGAAAAATAATGTTTTCAATCGGACAATTAGCACTAACTAGTATGATCTCCCATTTATTTTTTATTTTTATTACATGGAGACTTATTCAGACAATTAACTTTGACCCATTAATAAGAAAAGGTCGCGCTACAGAAGCAAGATTACTACTGTTATTTATTACAATTGTAATTGGTACCGGAGTCAGTAGGTTTTTCTTAGAGTTCTTGCAGTGGTCTCAGGATTTGCGATTACTTTTCTAAAAACTTTTTCCAGCAATACTGATCTAATTTACATTTTATTAATCTAGTACTCTATTTGTCTGTCGAAATTTATAGGGTATGTTTCTTTATCCTCCTGTTCATACTATATTTATAGTTTTGAATTAGGAGGATTTTTACATGAAAAAAACAGGTCTTATTTTTATCTTATTATTATTATTTACTACTAGGGCATTAGCACATACTAACCACGATGAAATGATTGATTTAGCAACTCTTGTGGAAGAAAGTAACTTGACCATTGATGAGTGGCAAGTAACAATTAAAGAACAAATTGATCGTAATGGAATACAATATAAAATAAAGCAATTAAGAAATAGTTATTTAGTCTCTACCAGTGAAGACGAAAACGTTATAAAATATTCATTTAGTGACGTTCATAAAACAAGTGAGGTAAACGAAACTTATAAAGTTATCATCCCAAAAAATAAATCGTATAAGGCAGAAATTATTGGGGTGTTAAGTGGTGAGGTTTGGAGTAATTCTATTAAGAAAAACTATCAGAAAAAGTTAAGTTTGATGTTAGAACAATTTTTTACACAGTCCGCCAAAAAATTTGCTTGTCTGACAACTATAAGTAATGATACAATTAGTAGTGATTATTTTTTAAATGAATTAAAACAGAAATTAAACTTACAACATATATCGACACAATACGATTCAATACAGAATTCTATGCATGAAAAAATAATATACGGGTATACGCCATTATGGAAGCAACAAATCACAGTAATGGATAAACCCATGAACGTTCAACTGGCGGTTAGAGCCGGCAAAAACGAGAGTACGAAATTTACGATAGGAACACCTATCCTGATTACTGAATATTAATATAGTGAAATTGGAACTGAAGGAGATTGAAACATGGAAAAGATCATCGTTCGCGGCGGGAGACAACTAACTGGCGCCGTTAAGGTTGAAGGTGCTAAGAATGCAGTGCTGCCTGTTATCGCTGCAAGTATTATTGCAAGTGAAGGAAAAAGTGTTTTACATGACGTTCCTGTTCTGGCTGATGTTTATACAATCAATGAAGTTATACGAAATATGAATGCTGATGTTCAATTTAAGAATAATACAATCACAGTAGATGCGTCACAAACGTTAATGACAGAGGCACCATTTGAATATGTACGAAAAATGCGTGCATCGGTATTAGTTTTGGGACCTCTTTTAGCTCGTTACGGTCATGCAAAGGTTGCTATGCCTGGTGGCTGTGCAATTGGATCACGTCCAATAGATTTGCATTTAAAAGGCTTTGAGGCAATGGGTGCAAATGTCCATGTTGGTAACGGGTTTGTTGAAGTACAAGTAGAAGGTCGACTTCAAGGTGCGAAGATATACTTAGATGTACCAAGTGTTGGAGCGACTGAAAATATCATGATGGCTGCTGCTCTAGCAGAGGGCAAAACCATCCTTGAAAACTGTGCAAAGGAACCAGAAATTGTTGACTTAGCTAATTTCTTGAATAAAATGGGTGCTAAGATTGTTGGTGCCGGTACAGAAACAATCCGTATTCATGGAGTTGATAAGTTACACGGAACAGAGCATACAATTATTCCAGACCGTATTGAAGCTGGAACTTTTATGGTGGCTGCTGCCGTTACTGGTGGAAATGTTTTAATTGAAAATGCAGTTAGTGAACATTTGCGTTCTGTAATTTCAAAATTAGAGGAAATGAATGTTGAGATCCATGAAGAAAATGGTGGATTACGTGTCATTGGTTCGGAAACATTAAAGCCAACGGATATCAAGACATTGCCACACCCTGGTTTTCCAACAGATATGCAATCACAAATGATGGCATTAATGACATATGCACAGGGTACAAGTGTTATAACTGAAACAGTCTTTGAGAATCGTTTTATGCATGTTGAAGAGTTTAGACGTATGAACGCTAAGATGAAGATTGAAGGTCGTAGTGTAATTATAGAAGGCGAATCTGACCTACAAGGTGCTGAGGTTGCGGCAACTGATTTACGTGCTGCGGCAGCATTAATTTTGGCTGGATTGAGAGCAGATGGATATACACGTGTGACTGAGCTTAAACACCTCGATCGTGGCTATGTAGATTTTGCTGGAAAACTAGCATCTTTAGGAGCGGACATCGAACGTGTTGACAAAAACGGTGATGTCGTTAAACCCGCCATTGAACTAGATTACCAGAATGGTAGAGTAGCAGAGTTATCTTAATATATTATTTATTAT
The DNA here is from genome assembly GCF_900187325.1 of Virgibacillus ndiopensis. Classification (GTDB taxonomy): domain Bacteria; phylum Bacillota; class Bacilli; order Bacillales; family Amphibacillaceae; genus Virgibacillus_E; species Virgibacillus_E ndiopensis. The sequence continues at coordinate 631,572 of NZ_FZMZ01000006.1, forward strand.
TACCAACAGGTGGTGCATTTATACGCATCACCTGTTTTTGTTTGAAAAGTTTTTTTGGAACATCAGCTCGATAGGTGGAACATCATCCCGAGAGCACAAACATCATCTCGAGAACCAAATTATCATCCCCCCTCCATAATTATCTTATCAGTATAGTCGAAACTGTCTTTAAATTTCAATAATAGTATGATAGAATTGAAAGAAAATTACTAATACTTAACAAAGGAGCGTACAACATGAAGCTATACGTGTCAGTGGACATGGAGGGTATTACTGGACTACCCGACTATACATATGTGGACTCTTCCATGCATAACTATGAGAGAGCACGCAAAATTATGACAGATGAAACAAATTATGTTATTGATGCAGCTTACAGGTTTGGCTGTGAGGATATTTTAGTCAACGACAGTCACTCGAAAATGAACAACATTCTAATTGATCAGTTACACCCTGATGCACAATTAATTACCGGTGAAGTGAAACCATTATCGATGGTGCAAGGGCTTGATAACACTTATGAAGGTGCGATGTTTGTTGGTTATCATGCGCGTGCAAGCCAATTTGGAGTTATGTCGCATGCGATGATTCATGCTGTACGAAATTTTTATATTAATGATAAACCGATAGGTGAACTTGGATTTAACGCTTACGTTGCTGGCCACTTTGGTGTACCAGTATTGATGGTTGCGGGTGACGATCAAGCAGCTAAAGAGGCAGAAGAGTTAATTCCAAATATCACAACTGCTGCTGTCAAAGAAACGATTTCACGCTCATCGGTTAAAAGCCTTACACCAAAAAAGGCTGGTGAACTTTTAACCGAAAAAGTTACACAAGCTTTGGAAAATCGACATAATGTTAAACCGTTGATACCACCTGTAAATCCTGAATTGAAAATTGAATTTAACAACCATGGCCAGGCTGAATGGGGAAACCTGATGCCAGGCACGGAGATTGAACCTGGAACGACAATTGTAAAATACCAGGCGAACGACATTGTAGAGGCGTATCAAGCAATGCTTGTGATGACCGAGCTCGCTATGCGTACAACCTTTTCGTAGGAGTGAGGAAAAATGGCACGATACATATTAAAACGATTACTAATGATGATCATTACGATATGGATAATTGTAACGCTGACATTTGTTTTAATGAAAGCGGTACCTGGTTCGCCTTTTAACGAAGAACGTACGACAAATGAGACTGTTCAGGCAAATTTAGAAGCACATTATAACCTTGATGAACCATATATCGTTCAATATTTACTTTACTTAAAATCTATCGTTACATTTGATTTTGGTCCATCTATTAAACAACCAACTGAGACAGTTAATGACTTACTTGGACGAGGGTTTCCTATTTCATTTGAGTTAGGAATTGTGACAATAATTGTCGCAGTAATCTCAGGAATAATTTTAGGGATCCTGGCCGCGCTCAGGCATAACGGTATCATTGACTATGTGGCAATGAGTTTTGCGGTATTAGGTATTTCAATTCCGAACTTTGTCTTAGCCACGTTGCTTATCCAAAAGCTGGCTGTTGATTGGGGCTTATTCCCACCAGCAACATGGTCAAGTCCGGCACATATGGTTCTACCCGTAATTGCTTTGGCAACAGGGCCGATGGCAATTATTGCAAGGTTAACTAGATCTACGATGCTAGAAGTACTTACACAGGATTACATAAAAATGGCTCGTGCAAAAGGACTATCACCGTGGAAAATTGTTTTTAAACATGCACTAAAAAATGCATTAATGCCAGTAGTAACCATTATGGGGACGCTGCTTGCAGGTATTTTGACAGGAACATTCGTTATTGAAAAAATCTTTGCAATTCCTGGTATGGGACGCTATTTCGTTGAAAGTATCAACCAGCGTGACTACCCAGTTATCATGGGTACGACTGTATTCTATAGCGCCTTTTTAATCTTTATGCTGTTTTTAGTAGATATCGCATATGGCATATTAGATCCACGTATCAAAATACATAAAAAAGGTGGGGGAGAATAAATGAAACTAGCAAGTGAAGGTAAGGCAAATCATTCTCCATCATCAACCGAAGTACAAGATGATTGGTTTAAATGGAAAGAGAAAGACCTAGGAGCAGCAGAATCAGTTGCAAGACCATCGTTATCGTATTGGCAGGATGCATGGAAGCGTCTAATGAAAAATAAATTAGCAATGGCAGGACTTATTTTCCTGTTTCTATTAACTGTCATGGCTATTATCGGACCAATGCTATCACCTTACAAGGTCGATGGTAATGATTTACCGAATCAATTTCTCCCTCCATCAGGGGATCATTGGTTTGGAACTGACTCATTAGGTCGTGATGTGTTTACAAGAACATGGTATGGAGCTAGAATTTCCCTATTTGTCGGGCTGATGGCTGCATTAATAGATTTCTTCGTTGGCGTCGTTTACGGCGGTATTTCTGGCTATAAGGGTGGCCGTACTGACAATATTATGATGCGTATTGTTGAAGTTTTATACGGACTTCCATATCTACTAGTAGTTATTTTGTTATTGGTAGTATTAGGTCCAAGTCTTACAACTATTATTGTGGCATTAACAGTAACTGGTTGGGTAGGAATGGCCAGGATTGTCCGTGGGCAAGTACTTCAAATCAAAAACTATGAATTTGTACTCGCCTCGAAATCATTTGGGACTAAGACCAAACGGATTATTAGGAAAAATTTACTCCCAAATACAATGGGGCCAATCATCGTACAAATGACATTAACCGTTCCAAGTGCTATTTTTGCGGAGGCATTTTTAAGCTTTTTAGGGCTAGGTATTCAATCGCCTTTTGCTAGCTGGGGCGTTATGGCAAATGACGCATTAGGAGCGATACTTTCGGGATATTGGTGGACGTTATTCTTCCCAGCATTTTTTATTTCCTTTACGATGTTCGCTTTCAACGTATTAGGAGACGGTCTTCAGGATGCACTTGATCCGAAGCTGAGAAAGTAGGTGAGACAATTGGAAAAAATTCTTGAAGTAAACGATCTCCATGTCACGTTTACGACATATGGAGGAACAGTAAAAGCAGTTCGTGGAGTCAATTTTCATTTAAATAAAGGGGAAACATTAGCAATTGTTGGTGAATCTGGTTGTGGGAAAAGCGTCACATCAAACGCGATTATGCGTCTTATTCCAGATCCGCCAGGTAAAATTTCCAATGGATCAATCATATTCAATGGAAAAGATTTAACTAAACTTACAGAAAAAGAAATGCGTCAAATTCGTGGTGTAGATATCTCCATGATTTTTCAGGATCCGATGACAGCATTAAACCCAACATTAACAATTGGCAGTCAACTTATCGAAGGTTTACGCCAACATCATAAAATATCAAGTGAAAACGCCAAAAAGAAGGCACTTGAAATGATGGATTTAGTTGGGATTCCAAATCCAGAAGTGCGATTGAAACAATATCCGCACCAATTTAGTGGAGGGATGCGCCAACGTATTGTGATTGCGATAGCGTTAATTTGTGAACCAGAGCTGTTAATCGCAGATGAACCAACAACAGCGCTTGACGTAACCATTCAGGCTCAAATTCTGGAACTCTTTGAAAAAATTCAAGAAAGAACTGGTGTTTCAATTATTTTGATCACACACGATTTAGGTGTTGTTGCAAAAATCGCTGATCGAATTGCCGTGATGTATGCAGGAAAAATAATCGAAGTTGGAACAAAACGGGAAATTTTTTATGAGCCAGAGCATCCGTACACACAAGGATTGCTCAAATCAGTTCCAAGGCTTGACTTAAAAGGGGAGAAACTTACTCCAATTGATGGTACACCACCAGATTTATTCTCACCTCCAACAGGATGTCCGTTTACAGCAAGATGTCCATTTGCGATGGAGGTGTGTGATAAAGTTTATCCTTTTCATTCCGAGCTTTCAGACACACATCATGTGGAATGCTGGCTTCAGGACGAAAGGGCAAAACAGCTTTTGGCTACCTCAGCCACAAAATAAAAAACAAGGGGGAAAAGTTTTATGAAGAAAGGGCTTTTATTGCTATTGACGGCACTAACTGTCATCATCTTAGCGGCATGTACAGCTAATGAAAGTGCGGGTAAGAAAAAGGATGATGGTGGAGGGGCAGATGAAGGCACAGAGACAACAGATGAAAAAGTGCTTTACATGAATAATGGAGATGAACCGACATCGTTTAACCCACCTGAAGGTTTTGACTCAGTATCATGGACTTCATTAAATAACTTAATGGAAGGCTTAACGCGTTTAGGTAAAGATGACAAACCACAACCAGCAATGGCCGAAAAGTGGGATATCTCAGAGGATGGAAAAACATACACATTCCATATCCGCGAAAATGCCAATTGGTCAAATGGTGATCCTGTAACTGCAGGCGATTTTGTGTATGCTTGGAAAGAATTATTAAATCCTGACAATGCATTCTCAACAGCGTTCTTAGGCTACTTTATTGAAGGAGGAGAGGCGTACAACTCTGGAGAAGGTTCAGCAGATGATGTGGCAGTAAAAGCTGTAGACGATAAAACATTTGAAGTAACACTAACAGCACCAACTGGATTTTTCTTACACGTTATTACGAATCCAGCATTCTTCCCAGTAAATGAGAAGGTTGCCAAAGAGAACCCAGAATGGTATGCAGAAGCAGATTCATTCGTATCCAATGGTCCATTCAAGCTTGAATCATGGAAACATAATAGTGAAATGGTTTTTGTGAAGAATGACCAATATTGGGATAAAGACACTGTAAAACTTGATAAAATACATTGGGCAATGGTTACAGAAACAAACACAGAGTATCAAATGTTCGAAAGTGATGAACTTGATATGACAGAAATTCCTTCTGACATGGCTGAACAGTTAATCGATGGAGATAACGTTACTATTGAAGATCAAGCAGGACTTTATTTCTATCGCTTTAATGTAACGCAAGAACCGTTCCAAAATGCAAAAATTAGAAAAGCATTCGCAATGGCAGTTAATCAACAAGATATCGTTGATTTTGTTACGAAAAATAAAGAAGAAGCGGCAAAAGGATTTGTTTCTCCAGGATTTGTCGGACCAAATGGTAAAGACTTCCGTGAAGTAAACGGGGATCTAGTTGAATTTAATCCTGAAGAAGCTAAGAAATTGTTAGAAGAAGGCATGAAAGAAGAAGGCTACGACAAATTACCTCCAGTAACATTAACATACAATACAGATGAAGCGCATAAAGCAATTGCTGAAACGTTACAAGGTATGTTTTCTGAAAACCTTGGTGTTGACGTAACACTGGAGAACACAGAGTGGAACGTATTCCTGGAAGACCAAAAAGGGTTAAAACATCAGTTATCACGTAGCTCATTCTTATTTGACTATGGTGATCCAGTAAACTTCCTTGAAAGTTTCATCACTGATTCATCGATGAACCGAACAGGTTGGTCAAATGAAGAATATGATAAATTGATTCAAAGCGCTAAAACAGAAACAAATGAAGAAAAACGTTGGGAAAGCATGTACAAAGCTGAAAAATTGTTAGCTGAAGAAATGCCAATCTTCCCAATCCACTATTATAACCAAGTGTATATCTATAAAGATAATATTACCGGTATTGTTCGCCACCCAGTAGGATATCTAGAACTTAAATGGGCGGATAAAAAGTAAGTTTTGAGAGAGCGAAAATATGAGTAAGCGCCAAAAACTCGGGCAGAGAACAAACGAAAATAAGGAATAAACGGGCAATACATGGCAGTAACCGTGCAAAAACGTGAAGTAATCGCGCGACACCGAGCAGTGATCGCGCAACACCAAAGAATAATCGCACAACACTGTGCAGTAATCGTGCGAAAACAAGAGTAACCGCGCAACACCAAGCAGTAGTCGTGCAACTCCAAGAAATAAACGCGCAACACCAGACACAAACCGTGCAACATCGATGCACGATCGCGCAATAACAGAGGAAAAGGAATGGCTCATTTACACGTGTATGTGAGCTGTCCTTTTCTAATACATATAATTTTTAATAGTAATACATAAGAAAGAAGGTAAAATTATGATTCTTCCTGATCGCTTGCAAAAAGGAGATACAATTGGGGTTATTGCACCGGCAAGTCCATCAAATATAGACAATTTAAAGCGAGGTATTCCTTTTTTTGAACAGATGGGTCTTCAAGTTAAACTTGGCAAACATATTGATGAGATTTATGGCTATTTAGCTGGAACCGATGCACAGCGGCTTGCTGATGTTCATGAAATGATTGCCGATCCAAGTGTTAAGGGAATTATTTTTGCTCGTGGTGGGTATGGAACAGGAAGAATTGCTTCTGACATTGATTATAATTTAATCAAACAAAATCCGAAAATCATCTGGGGATATAGTGATATTACATATATACATACAACAATTCGCCAAGCAACCGGTCTTGTAACATTTCACGGACCAATGGTTGATTCTGATATTGGGAAGGGCGATTTTGACGAGTTATCTGCAAAACTTTTCCAACAATTATTCAGTCCTATGAAGCTAAACTACTCGGAAGAAATTTCACCATTACAAGTCATTAAGTCAGGGGAAGCGAGTGGTGAACTTGTTGGTGGGAATTTATCATTGCTAGTAAGCACACTTGGAACACCACATGAAATTAACACAAAAGGGAAATTAGTATTGATAGAAGACATCGGGGAAGAACCGTATCGTGTTGATGCTATGCTCAATCAGCTGAAACTTGCAGGAAAGCTTCAAGATGCAGCAGGTATTATTATCGGTGATTTTACCAAGTCTGAACCGAAAAAAGAAAAGCCGTCCTTGACTTTGGAGCAAGTTTTTCAAGAATATCTAGCTAATTTAACATGTCCAGTAATGTCTGGGTTCAAAATAGGGCATTGTGTACCACATTTTGCTGTACCACTTGGTGTACCCGCAACATTATCCACTTATAAAAAAATATTATCAATTGATGCAGGTGTAAAGTAATGACCTGTATGCTGGGGGAATTAAGTGTATGATTATCGAGAATATCGAAACATTTCGTGTAGCAATTCCATTAAAAAAGCCTTTTAAAACTGCACTACGCACCGTTACAGTAGCCGATTCGGTTGTTGTAAAGGTTACGTGTGATAATGGGGTGATCGGCTGGGGAGAAGCACCGCCAACTCACGTTATTACCGGGGATAGTCTGGCAAGTGTTGAGTATGTGATTACGAAGATATTTAAACCTTTATTAATAGGAGAATCATTATTAAATCGGGAGCTCCTTTTTGAAAAGATGCATGCTGCAATTGTTGGAAATACGAGTGCTAAAGCTGCCCTTGACATAGCGCTTTATGATTGCATCGCACAATATGCAAAAATGCCACTGGCACAGTTCATTGGCGGTTATCATGATCAAATTGAAACCGATTATACCGTCAGTGTGAACAGTCCAGAAGAAATGGCTGAGGACGCCCAACAATATATTGAAGATGGCTTCACTATCTTGAAGGTAAAAGTAGGAAAAGACTTAATAAAAACAGATATAGAACGAATCCAAGCAATTCGTGAGCAAATTGGAAGCAATGCTTTAATTCGCCTCGATGCTAACCAGGGTTGGGGTGCAAAAGAAGCGGTTAAAGCAATCCGTCAAATGGAGGACCTTGGGCTGGATATTGAATTGATCGAACAACCTGTGAAGGCACAAGATATAGAAGGACTTAAATATGTTACGGATCACACAGAAACACCAATAATGGCTGATGAAAGTGTATTTTCACCAATTGATGCAAAGAGAATACTAGAATTGAGGGCGGCCGATCTGATAAATATAAAATTAATGAAAGCAGGCGGTATCCATCAGGCACTTAAAATTGTAACACTTGCACATGTCTATGGAATGGAGTGCATGGTAGGTAGCATGATTGAAACGAAAATTGGTATAACAGCTGCAGCCCATTTTGCTGCTAGTCAGCCAAATGTGACACGCTATGATTTCGATGCACCACTTATGCTCTCAGATGATTTAATAGACGGTGGGATTGCTTATATAGGTAGTTCGATAGATTTGGGAAAAGATACAGGATTAGGCATAAAAACAGTCCATCAAAATTTTGTACAAATTAATTAAATAAACACAACATGAGATAAAAGGAGGCGACATAATGGTTAAACAAACGTTTGATCATTTTCCTGAACAGCTATGGGTGACCACAGTTCAAGTGGCAACTGTATGGACAAATCCAGAATCTGCAAGGGAAATGGATACACCTGGAACAACAAATCCAACCAATATAGATAAATGGATTGCTAATCTAACACATGAAACTAGATTAGCATTGTGTGATGAAAATCGTGTACAAACGCAATTACTTTATGGAGAAGCAGTGATCATTACAGAAACAAAAGGCGAGTGGGCGCATGTTGTCATCCCAACTCAAGCTTCGAAAAAAGATAAACGTGGCTATCCCGGCTGGGTACCGCTTAATCAATTAAAGGAAGTTCCCCAGACAGATTGGCGTCGTACAAAATCAGCAGCCATTGTAGATGACAAAGCATGGCTTGAAACGGAAGATGGCGAGCAAGTTTTAAAATTGAGTTATATGACGATTTTACCGGCTGAATCAGAGTACGAAAATCGAGTTAAAGTGGTGACACCGCACGGACTCCGCTTTTTACCGAAATCTACGGTTCACATTTTTAATTCAATTGAAGGTCTTGAGAAACAAAGTGGAAAAGCTATTGCCAAAGCGGGCGAAAACTATTTAGGACTCGATTATTTTTGGGGCGGAATGAGTTCGTTTGGGTATGATTGTTCAGGTTTCAGCTATAATATGTCAAAAGCATGTGGGTATCAAATTCCAAGAGATGCTGGTGAACAGGCAGAGGATGGCATTGTAGTTCCGTATGACCAGCTGTTACCAGGGGACTTAATTTTCTTCGCCTATGAAGAGGGAAAAGGTAGTCTTCATCATGTTGGCATTTATTACGGAGATGGAAAAATGCTTCACTCGCCAAGTACTGGTAAAGGTATTGAAATTATCGAACTGAAAGGCACTATTTATGAGAAAGAACTTTGTGCCGCTAGAAGGTATTGGCAAGGAGCGGGGGAATAATCATGAACGAAGAGAAAATTTTACAAGTAAATGAACTAAAAAAATATTTTAACATGGGAAAAGGTAGTGTTTTACAAGCGGTCGACGGTGTCAGCTTTCATGTTAATAAAGGAGAAACTTTTGGGCTTGTGGGTGAATCAGGCTGTGGAAAGTCAACAATTGGACGTACAATTATGGGGCTTTATGAAAAAACAGATGGCGATGTATTGTTCGATAGTAAAAATGTACATGAACTCAGTGAAAAAGAGAGATTTAACTTTTACCGCAGTATGCAAATGATTTTTCAAGATCCCTACGCATCATTAAATCCACGATCAACCGTGCGGGAAGTGATCTCAGAACCAATGGAAGTCCATGGATTATACAAAAATAAACATGAGCAGCTTGATCGTGTGTATCAACTTTTAGAAGAAGTCGGATTAAACCGTGACCATGCCAATCGGTATCCCCATGAATTTAGCGGTGGCCAGCGTCAACGTATTGGAATTGCACGTGCACTAGCACTAAATCCGAATTTTATTATTGCAGATGAACCAATTTCGGCTCTTGATGTATCGGTTCAAGCGCAAGTTGTCAATTTGCTAAAAGAACTACAGGTCGAAAAAGGCTTAACATTTTTATTTATCGCTCACGACCTATCAATGGTAAAACAAATTTCCGACCGCATTGGTGTGATGTATTTAGGAAACATGGTCGAGCTGACTGCAAGTGAAGAACTATATGATAACCCGTTACATCCCTATACACAGGCACTATTATCAGCCATTCCAATCCCGGATCCAGATATTGAGGAAAGTAGAGAGCGAATTATTTTAGAAGGCGAACTCCCAAGCCCAATCAATCCACCAAGTGGCTGCGTCTTTCGCACTCGCTGTCCAATGGCAATGGAAGTTTGTTCAATGAAAAAACCTGTATGGCAGGAAATTGGTCAGAATCACTATGTTGCTTGTCATTTGTATGATGAAACTTTGGAGAATAAAAAGCCGGTTAAACAGTTAAGTAAGGTATAAATGTTGAGACTCTCTCGCGTGAATAGTGCGAGGGAGTTTTTTTATGAGTAGGAGAGCTTTGGTTATCATCCCGAGAGCGAGAAGATCACCCCTCACTATCCCTATAATTTGAGAATATAGACAACCTATCAATTCCTCTCATTTTTTCTATAAGTAAAAATACATTTCTAGTTCTATTGTTTTCGTATTCTGTATAAGTTTAATAGTAGGAATGATAGATAGAGATACTGTACCTACTAAATTCCAGAACTATTCACCATGCAAGGAGGCTGCCAATGAAAAAGAACAAGTACAACAAATCAGTTCCGAAATCTTGGAAAAAGAAGAAATCAGTACTAAAAAGAAAGAAACCTTTGATATATGATCAAAACAAATTAATTACTACCAAGCAGCAGAATAGACCCACACCACTTAGTAAACTCAAAAATATTAACAAGAAAACAACCTGGAAAATACCAAGTATCCTGCTTGTATCTATTTTAATCACGGTTATTCTAGTCATTCCAACACTTATTGTATTACCGTATATGCATAATGATGAAGACTTAACGGTAAAAAACGAGGAAGCGCCTAAAGAAGATGTAGAAATTAGTTTAGGAGATTCACCGTTTTCAGTATCTGTTATGCGCGCTAACTCAGAACAAGTTGAAAATGTACCTTTAGAAACATATGTATCCCGTGTTGTGTCTGGGGAAATGCCAGTTGAATTTGAACTTGAAGCTTTGAAAGCACAAGCACTTGCAGCAAGAACATTTATTGTGAATCAAATGCTTCATCAAGGTGCATCTGATAAGTCTGATGTAACAGATACGGTTAACGATCAGGTCTATAACAATGAAGTAGATCTACGTAATAAGTGGGGCAGTGACTTTAATAAGAATATGAACAAAATAAAGAAGGCAGTCGCAGCAACAAAAGGACAAATTTTAACATATAATAATTCACCAATTTCGCCAGCGTATTTTTCAACAAGTAATGGATATACGGTAAATTCAGAAGATTACTGGGAAAATAAATTGCCATATTTGCGAAGTGTACAAAGCCCTTGGGATAAAAAGTCACCAGAGTTTTTAGAACAGGAAATACTTTCTATAGAACAAGTTGAAAAAGCATTGGGCGTTGATTTGCCTAAGCATATCACAGTGAACTTAACTAGATCCGATAGTAATCGGGTTAGTAAAATGGAAGTTGCAGGGAAATCCTTTACTGGAAGAGAAGTTAGAGAAAAATTAGATTTACGATCGACTGATTTTACGATGGAACAGAAAAGTGATCATTTAATTTTTAAAACGAAAGGATATGGGCATGGAATTGGAATGAGCCAATATGGTGCCAATGGAATGGCGAAAGAAGGAAAAAGTTACAAGGATATTGTTAAATACTATTACCAAGGTGTTTCAATTAGTAACATAACAGAAACGGCACCAACGCTTGTTTCAAAATGATAATAAAAGAGGGAGAGTAATTTGATGGGCATCGATGTGGTGTCTGATCAAGTTGCTCTTTTTTTATATATGCACCTGGTGGAAAAAGTCATACACTACTTTCTCTCAAACTATAAAATTCCTCTTAACTCCTACATTTACCTTAACTCAAATGTTTAATTTACCCATCTTTTCACAAAAAATGCATAAAAACATGAAATTTTTTTCTAACGATGTATAGATTTTCATTTTTCTGATCAGAATGGTTGTTGAGGTGATGAGATTATGAAAGAGGAAAACAACGGCGCTTCAAAAAACAAGTGGAGTCGCATTTTCCGTAAGAAGTGGTTTTTCCCGGCGGTGTATTTGACAATTGCTGCTCTTCTCTTGACAGTTGTTGTGTGGTATCAAAATGTGGACAACCAAGTTCAGGACGGGGCACAGGATAATCAGGAGCAGTCAGAAGATTATACACCTAATCCGGCAGATCAAGATGCAGAGACAGTAGTTGGCCAACAGGAAATTGTTGAAATGCCTGTAGAAAATCCAGATAAAGCAGAAATCGTAACTAAATTTTATGATTACAACGCAGATGAGAAGGACCAAGAAAGTGCACTTGTCCTTTATAACAACAGATACTATCAAAGTACAGGTATTGACATTGCGCAGGCTGACGGGGAAACTTTTGACGTAATGGCTTCGTTAAGTGGATCTGTAACCAATGTGAAAGAAGATCCACTATTAGGTAATGTTGTAGAATTAACTCATGAAAATGAAGTAACAACTTACTATGCAAGTCTTGGAGAAATCAGTGTTAAAGCTGGTGATGAAGTAAAACAAGGTGACGTTCTCGGTACAGCTGGTAAAAACTTATTTGGTAAAGATAGCGGTACACACGTCCATTTTGAATTACGAAAAGATGGAAAAGAAGTGAACCCGGAAGCCTTTTTTAATCAACCAGTAAGTAGTTTAGACAAAGCTTTATCTGAAAATGCGGAGGATGACTCTAAAGCAACTGAAGAGTCGGGTGCAACAAGTGAATCTGATAGTACTACTGACGAATCAGGTGTAACTGACGAATCAGATGCTACAGACGAATCATCAGATGCAACAGATGATTCCAATACTACTGATGATTCAGAAGCAACAGATGAATCAGATGCAACTTCAGATGAAAACGCTGAGGAGCCAAGTGGTTCTGAAGAAGATTCAGGTCAAACGCAAGATGAAGAAACTGATGCAAGCAATGAAAATTCGGTTAATGAATCATCTGAATCATCAGCTTCATCTGCAAGTGCCTAATAGTAAAACAGACAACAATATGTAATTTTCCTTTCCCTAGTATATTTCTGCTAGGGTTATTTTTTTGCAATTCTAGTGAACGTAAATTATGTATGAATGGAATAATTTCATAATATAGGATTGCAGAAATTGTCGAACGATTACGGCCATTTTTTTGGTGAAATTGTGTTATTATAAGAGAAATACAACTTTAGATGTTGACATATGCTGAAAAGTGTTTTTTATTATGTGAATGTAACGCGTTACACAAGGGTTGTAACAATTTACTGCTATTGGCAATTATCATTCTTTGTACAGTTTTAGAAAGGAAAGAATACCATGATACAACCTAACACTGACTTTGTAGCCAACTCTTTAATGACTATTCCAAACAATGGTGAACTCTCATTAGAGCAGGTTCGTCTTCTACTAGCACACGAGCATGATGATCAAACAGTACTAGAGTTAATGCGCAAATTTTGTTTACAAACTACTTCAGCTGATATTAGTAAAAAAGGTATGGAGTTTTTATATATGAATGGATTTTACAATGATTTACAATTACTAATTAATAAAAATATGAAGTCAGCCAATAAATCGAATAGAAACTGGGCAGTCGTCTACCAACTTGTAATCGATAGAAGACTAGCTAGATACAAACCTTTAGAAATTTTGAAAACGATAAAACGTATTAAAACGGACGAGCCTGAACTTAAATGTGTAATTGAGTTTGTGAAGATAACAGTTTACTACGAGTTGAGTGAATTTGGTGAAATTGGGAATTTCCTTGATAAACTGCAGCATTTATTTGAAGATGTGGAAGATCCGTTATTAGTATCCTATTTTAATATCAGACTTTATCAAAATTTATTTGTTTATTATTGGGTTCGAAATGAGTTAATTATGGCGAGGAAATATGCTTTTCGTGTCCTGAATCACACTACTAATATAAAAACAAAGGTGAACTTACACATTAACTTAGGATTAACGTATACATTTGATACCTATTTTCAGGGAATGTATCATATGTCTGAAGCGTTAAAATTAGCGAAAAAAAATGATTTACAAAAAAATGTTGAAGTAATCCAAAACAGAAATATCCCATTTTTATCAGCACACTTTAAACGCACTGATGGGATTACAACTGATGACAAAAGTGAACAGGCTCATCTTGAAATCGCAAAGGGAAACCATGAAAAAGCTGTTGCTATTTTAGATGACGTTCCAATTAATAGCCCATTTAAATTATACTATTTGGGATTAGCAAAAAAAGATAAGAACAAACTTCTTAAGTCATATAATCACTTTATTGAGAAAAGAAGCGATTATTTCTTCGGCAGACTACCACTGAATGCAATAAAGCAGATGGGCTAACAAGGTAAATACTTTCCACAAGTTTATAAGTGGGGACGTTCAATAACGGTACCTCACTTCTTACATAAAAAACAGTCATAAAGAAATAGTACATCATCTTTTAGCAGTATATGAGAGAGGAGGGTGAACATGCGTAAGTTACGAATTGTAGTTATCCTATCTACTATGACCTTACTATTCTTTCCTTACATGAGTACAGTTGCTGATGATGCATATATTCTTCACTACAATCAAGACCCCGGCCTAGGCAATATTGATTAATTGATAACATTATCCTAAAAATGGATTGCGGATTTAGGAATTTAGCATTTCTTGAAAATGCCGATTTGAGAATGTCGAATTTCAAGAAATCCGATCTGCAATCCTCATTTTTTCAAAAAACTCCTTGTCCTCCTTCCTAATGATGTAAATTTAATCATAATCACCAAAGTTAAGTAATAAAATGTTACAAACCAAGCATTCAATTAACGTCTGAGGTGAGAGCATGTGTGGCTTGTCAAACACACATTTATTACATACAAATTTTTATGGCAAAACGCGTTACCGTATTTGTTGAACAATTGCTAGAGCGGTATTGCCTGCGATCCTTCACAATAATGATTCTATATGACAGCTACCACATTAAAACATTTCCAGCTGATTAAAGAGCCGTAACAAATCTCGATCACCCTGTCTCAAGGATACACCTCGGAAATAGACAACTTAGGGAGGCGAACGGTGTGCACGATTACATCAAGGAGAGGACTATCAGGATAGGGAGACATGTCGTCGAGACGAAGATGACCGTCCGAATGATAGCAAAAGAATTTGGTGTTTCAAAAAGCACTGTCCACAAAGATTTAACAGAACGATTACCAGAGATAAACCCAGAATTAGCCAATCAAGTTAAAGATATTCTGGAATACCACAAATCAATCCGCCATCTCCGCGGAGGCGAAGCAACTCGAAAAAAATACAAAATTGACCCAACAAGTAAAGAATCAACAATAGAACCAGTTGGGTGAATGAAGCGTAAAGGGGTATTCTTCCCTCTATTAAGGAGGTGATGGCAAAGCGACAATATTTTAATGAACGAATGGTGTACTTAGCTTATCTCCAGAAGTAGAAAATCCACTTGATGAAAGGCATTACTGAAAACCCAGCTATTGTGGCTGGGTTTTTGGGTGTGTGGTTGCACAAGAACGTGTATATCGGCAGGAGAGCGGGGATATCAGCAGGAGAGCAGGAATATCTGTAGGAGAGCGGAGACATCAGCAGGGGAGGAGGAATATCGGCAGGAGAACGGAGATATCAGCGGGAGAGGAGGAATATCGGCAGGAGAACGGAGATATCAGCGGGAGAACCAAAAACATCGCCCGCTCATAGCAGACCTTTACTTCCCAATTGGCCGATTGCATCATTAAAATCAAGTATGGATCTATTTTTGTTAAGAAAGTTTGCGTCCTGGGGGAAATCTCTAAGGAATGGCGCATGGTATTTTCTTCCACTATTTTTCCCGGAGTATTTTAAATTCATTGAGCTTAATATTGTGTAGGCAGTTTTTGGGGAAGTAGTTTGCAGTAAGTTTCGACACTCATTATTGGTTATTGTGTCTTTATAGAGAAGAAAATAGTCTAAAATTTTACGCTCATGTGCCTTGTAATCTACTGTTGAGCATTTTGGACAAAACCATTTTTTTAGGGAACGATTCATAGGGCTGTGCTGGCAATTGTAACATGGAATACCAATGATGAGGTGACGTTTATAGACATTATAGGTTTTAAGTAAATTAGGTTTATATGGATCGTTTTCCATTAAAATCGCATTACTAATTTTCTTCAGTGTTGATTTATTTAAAACATCTTCTTTATATTTTTCATTCAATCTATCTAATTGTTCATGTAGGCTTTCCGTATGAATTAATTTGTTATATATCATTGTGTCGCCATCTTTAATTCTGACTATTGTGGCAGGATTACTTATAATCGCTAGGGTTTCGATAGGCACATTTATGTTTAACTTTTGAAACCAAGTTTTCAGATTTTCCTTTTGTGCTTTGGCTTGAAGAATTGGATCTTTATAACCTTTTTCATTTTCACCCTTTTTTTGAATTAATTGGTGGAGTACTGGGTCGTATTCGAGTTCCCCAGAAATGTTCTTAATTTCTAATATGCAGATAAACTTTTTGGTAAGTATTAGCGTATCAATTTGAAAGTAATTATTGAAGATTTTTAATCGAATATCGTGGAGAATTATGAAGTCTTTGTGCGGGTAAAGTGCTAATTTATAATCAACTTCTTTCTCACCGCGGAAACCGGCGTAGTATCGGTTGAAATCAGCATACAGTGTTTCATTTGTTCGATATTTTTCCTTTAAACTTCGAAACAATGCCTCATAGCATAAAATAACGTATGGTTTTGTACGGTAATTTCCAAACAAAAAATATCCACTCCTTTTTTGTAATAGGTATATAGTTCTACAAAATTCAACAAAACCCTTTTATATTTTATGAAAAAAATGTGAACAATTTTTGTACGATAATATTGAGACATCGGCGGGAGAACAGGAACATCAGCAGGAGAGCAGAGACATCGGCAGGAGAGCAGGAACATCGGCAGGAGAGCAGGAACATCGGCAGGAGAGCAGGAACATCGGCAGGAGAGCCAGAACATCGGCAGGAGAGCAGGAACATCAGCAGGAGAACAAAGACATCGGCAGGAGAACCAGAACATCGGCAGGAGAGCCAGAACATCGGCAGAAGAGCAGGAACATCAGCAGGAGAGCAGAGACATCAGCAGGAGAGCAGAGACATCGGCAGGAGAACCGGAACATCAGCAGGAGAACCGGAACATCAGCAGGAGAGCAGAGACATCGGCAGGAGAATCGGAACATCGGCAGGAGAGCAGAGACATCGGCAGGAGAACAGGAACATCAGCAGGAGAGCAGAGACATCGGCAGGAGAACCGGAGCATCGGCAGAAGAGCAGGAACATCAGCAGGAGAGCAGGAACATCGGCAGGAGAGCCAGAACATCGGCAGGAGAACCGGAGCATCGGCAGGAGAGCCAGAACATCGGCAGGAGAGCAGAGACATCGGCAGGAGAGCCAGAACATCGGCAGGAGAGCAGGAACATCGGCAGGAGAGCAGGAACATCGGCAGGAGACCCGGAACATCGGCAGGAGAGCCAGAACATCGGCAGAAGAGCAGGAACATCAGCAGGAGAGCAGAGACATCGACAGGAGAACAAGGACATCACCCCAAGAGCCAGAATATCATCCCCAATTTCCAACACGATATTCCAAAATTTATCCAACTTTTTTCCTCTATTTGCAGTTAATTGTTGAATTTTGTGGTAAAATAGTATACTAGTAGCATTGTGTTCGTTTACATATGCGAGAAGAGAATGTAGCAGGGAGGATCTTGATTCATGTTTTCTAGGGATATCGGAATTGACCTTGGAACCGCCAATGTGTTAATTCACGTTAAAGGTAAAGGAATTGTTTTGAATGAGCCGTCAGTTGTTGCGATGGATCGCACGACAGGGAAGGTACTTGAAGTTGGCGAGGCTGCTCGTCGTATGGTAGGCCGCACACCAGGAAATATTGAAGCCATTCGTCCATTGAAAGATGGCGTTATTGCTGACTTTGATGTTACAGAAGCGATGTTAAAACATTTTATAAATAAAATTAATGTACGTGGATTTCTATCTAAACCGAGAATGCTGATTTGCTGCCCAACAAATATTACGAAGGTTGAGCAAAAGGCCATTAAAGAAGCTGCTGAGAAATCTGGTGGCAAGAAGGTTTACCTTGAGGAAGAACCAAAAGTTGCGGCAATTGGTGCTGGTATGGAAATTTATCAACCAAGCGGAAATATGGTCGTTGATATTGGCGGCGGTACGACAGATGTTGCAGTGCTATCAATGGGTGATATCGTTACTGCTCGTTCAATTAAAATGGCTGGAGATAAGTTTGATGTGGAAATTCTTCAGTATATAAAGAAAAAATATAAATTGCTTATCGGTGAACGTACAGCGGAAGAGATTAAGATTAACGTTGCAACAGTTTTTAAAAACTCACGAAAAGAAGAAATGGACATTCGCGGGCGTGATATGGTGTCTGGTTTGCCACGTACAATCACCGTATATTCCGATGAGATCGAAGAAGCATTGCGTGAATCCGTTTCACTTATTACGCAAGGAGCAAAAGCAGTACTTGAGCACACTCCTCCAGAATTATCGGCAGATATTATTGATCGTGGCGTAATTTTAACTGGTGGTGGCGCATTGATTCATGGAATCGATCAATTGTTAGCAGAAGAATTAAAAGTTCCTGTATTTATGGCAGAGGAACCAATGAACTGCGTTGCGAAAGGTACTGGTATTATGCTTGAAAATATCGATAAAATTGAACGCCGAAAAATCGTTTAAATTACTTATAGAAATTCAATACCCTATTTTAAAATAAATAAACCTTTAGTTGATGCATAACCCAATTTCCTAAACTTACCAATAAAGGAGTTGAACGTCTTGCTTAGAGGATTTTATACAGCGGCTAGCGGTATGCTGGCTCAACAACGGCGCCAAGAAGCGCTTTCCAACAATATTGCCAACGCAAATACACCTGGATATAAGGCAGACAGTCCAACATTACGAGCATTTCCTGAACTGTTAATGCAGCAAATGGGGTCAAAGAGCATTCCTACATCGAATGGAGGGCTGAACCTACCAGTACAAAATCCAATTGGAACGTTGAATACTGGTGTTTACGTCCAGGAATTAGTACCTAATTATACGCAGGGTGATGTAAGAGAGACTGGTATTTCAACCGATATGGCACTCGTAAATGGTACATTACCAGACGAAACGGGTAGCTTATTTTTTACTGTGCAAAATGAAGACGGCGAAGCTCGCTATACAAGGAATGGTAATTTTACGGTTGATGGACAAGGTTTTTTAGTAACAAATCAGGGGTATTATGTATTAGATCAGGCAGGTAATCCGATTCAAACGAATGGAATGGATTTTGCTGTTACACAGGACGGCTTCCTTCAAGCTGGTGGGCAAACTACCCCACTTGGCATCGCTTATACAGAAGATGCTAATGAATTAGCGAAAGAGGGAAATGGGTTATTTTCAGGTGAGGCAGGCGCAGTACCTGCTGGTGCAACATTTACAGTACAACAAGGTTTTTTAGAACGCTCAAACGTTGATTCGTTACAGTCGATGACACAAATGATGGAATCATACCGCATGTTTGAAACGAATCAACGGGTATTGAAAGCTTACGATGAAAGTATGGGAAAAGCAGTGAACGAAATTGCTCGACTAGGCTAGGGGGATATTATGTCAAGAACGATGATACAAGCAGCCGTTACGATGAATCAGCTGCAAAACAAGCTTGATTTAATTGGCAACAATATGGCAAACAGTCAAACAACCGGCTATAAAAATCGTCAGGCTGATTTTGCTTCTTTATTGTTTCAGCAAATTGACAACATGACAGATCCTGCAAATGCTGAAGGGCGACTAACCCCTGATGGTGTAAGAATTGGCTCGGGCGCTAAACTGGGCTCGGTGAATATTGATTTAACTCCCGGTGCTATTAAAGAAACAAATCGTGCACTTGATGCAGCCTTACTTGAAAAGAATCATCTTTTTCAAATCCAGGTTACAGAAAATGGAGTTACGGAAACCCGCTATACACGTGACGGATCATTTTATTTAAGTCCTATTAATAATAATCAATCAGTTATGCTGACAACCAAAGACGGTAATCCGATTTTAGGTGAAAATGGACCTATAACGTTTGCGGAAGGATTTGATGAGATTAACATTCAACCAAATGGACAAATTGTCGTTAGACGTGGAGGGCAATCAGAAGCAGTTGGTCAGTTGGATATTGTCGAAGCAGTACGACCAAGGTTATTGGAAGCAACTGGACAAAATGCTTTTCGTCTTCCTAACCTAGATGAATTGAATTTTAATTTCAATGAAATTATCCAAGCAACCAATCCAAATTCGGATAAATTGAAAAGTGGTGCACTGGAAAGTTCAAATGTTGATATTTCCAAACAAATGACAGACTTGATTACGACACAACGTTCTTATCAATTCAATGCTCGTACGATTTCAATGAGTGATCAAATGATGGGGCTTGTTAATCAGCTTCGATAATAGTGTTGACGAAAAGCATGCAATACACTATAGTTGTCATATAAAAAATGTCTAATATGACTTTGAATTTTATAGATGTAAGGGAATAAGGAGAAACAAGCCATGTCGACTAACCAATCCGAAAAAGTTGCTGTTGAAGAGCAGCAAAAAAGGGGTTTAAAACAACTGAAAGATAAGTTGAAAAAGCTCAAAAACAAGCTGAAACGTATACTTGAAAACAAACTCAAAAGAAAGCCTAAAACAGAAACTGAATCCGGAAAAGTAACTCGTAGAAAGCAGAAGCAAAAGGAAGAGAAACAACTTGATGCAGGTGCAGAATCTGATGTTGTAACCCGTGAGCAGCAGAAGAAAAAGCAAAAAGAGGAAAAAAAATTAAACAAGAAACCGAGACGCCGTGTTTTTCCTATTTGGCTGCGGATTATTGTTGTTCTTATTCTTTGTGCGGTTGCCCTACTAGTTGGATTAATGGTTGGTTATGGAGTTATCGGTGATGGGAAACCATCAGATGCATTGGAAATGGACACATGGCAGCATATTATCGATATTGTAAAGAAAAATAAGTGATGAAGCATGGTTGCAGCGTTTATACAACCATGCTTTTTACCGTTCACGTTTTCCAAAAATTAATCGTATAACTAAAACGATCAATGCAATAACAAGTAACAGGTGCACAAGTCCGCCAGCGATTTTGAATAGAATGCCAAGTGCCCATAAAACAAGTAAAATAACGATAATTGTCCAAAGCATAACATGCCCTCCTTTTTGTTAACTTGTACATTTTTTCAATTTCGTATACTCTCATTAGAGATACCTCTTTTTCATCCATGTAAAACATATCTTTGTTATAATGGTGGAAAAGCCTATACATAAAAATTTCTAAAAGGAGCATTCTTAAATGGACACGCAAGAAATTAAAAATACGATTCCACATCGCTATCCGTTTTTATTGGTTGATAAAGTAACTGAAATAGAAGAGGGAAAACGTGTTGCAGGAATAAAAAATGTTTCAATTAACGAACCATTTTTCCAAGGGCATTTTCCAGACTATCCAGTTATGCCGGGAGTTTTAATTATAGAGGCACTTGCACAAGTTGGTGCAATCGCAGTACTTGGCAAGGAAGAAAATAAAGGTAAAATAGGTTTTTTAGCTGGGCTAGATAAATGCCGTTTTAAGCGTCAAGTTATGCCCGGGGATCAGCTCAAGCTTGAAGTGGAAATCCTTCGTTTAAAAGGACCAATTGGAAAAGGGAAAGGTGTAGCAACTGTTGATGGAGAAGTTGCCTGCGAAGCGGAAATTACTTTTGCAATTAAATAATGTTGGATGAATCCTCTGTACATGCTTGTACGGGGGATTTTTGTAAATAGGAATTGGAGAACAGCAGCAACTGATAAAAAACAATTATAAAATTTTCTTCTTAAAGTAAGTATCACAATTTAAAAAATGGTTAAGCTAATGGCGAAAGTGAACTACTAAAGGAGGAAATTACTATGAAAAGGAAATTGCTAATAAAGTTTGGTGCTCCAATTTTAGCGTTATCCCTTATTGCTGCTTGCGGTAATGATGACAATGGAGACCCTGTGGAAGATGATGAGGCACCGCTTAACCAAGAGGATGATAACGGTGATCAAAATCTAAATGAAGATCAGGGCAATGACCTGCAAGAGGATAATGGAGACATGAATGGTGACCAAAATGGAGACATGAATGGTGACAATGGTAATGATAATGGCACCGATAACGGAAATGGCGATACCGGCAATAACAATAATGGTGACGATTTGTTAGACGATAACGATAAAAATAACGAATAATCATCATTAAGACTGGATAAAATCCCCTGTACTTCTATCAGACAGGGGATTTTAAGTGATCAAGACTACAATATATTAGGCTTGTAAATCAATCACATTGCCAAGTGACGGATGTGGTGCTTGTGGTCCTGATTGTTGAAGCATTTCCATCATTTGTTGACCTTGTTGCTCCATAAGTCCTTTCACCTTACCCATAATGGCTAAGCTTGCATCAGCTCGTACCTGAGTATTCGCCATTGCGACAGACACTGCTGCTACATCCATGAAAATCACTCCTAATTTTATGACCTTACGTATTATTTCGGTAATATCTCCTTTAATCTTTAGGAATTGCCTTACTAGGAAATAAACCTCCGCAAAAGCTCTTGTAACCTTCCTTTTAAGAATAAATAAAAAATTCACTATACAGCCTTGCTTAATACAAGGCAAAACACTTATGATGAAAAAAGTAGAAAACTGATTAGTTAGTTAAGTGAAACCATTTAATCTGGTTAACCGTATGACGAAATAGGTATAAATTAATGGAAACGTAATTTTTTCTAAGCTTCAAAACGATTGCGCTTCTTCTAGATGTAGAGTATTTAAATAAGGAATAGAGGAGTACAAATGAAAAAAATTTTTTTAACCGCAATAGCAGTAGTTTTCATAGGACTACTTGCTGCATGTAATGAAAAGGATGATTCAAGTGCAAATGAACAAGAAGTAATCACACCTGTTGAAACTGCAAAAGCGGAACAAGGGGATTTAGTTATTGAAAAAGAGATTTACGGTCGTACATCTCCAGCCTCACAAACACCTATAATGCTGCAAGCACCTGGTGAAATTACCGATCTTGAAGTGGAAAATGGAGACAAGGTGGATGAGAATGACCTAATCGCAACAATTTCGGGAAGGAATATATACGCGCCAAAATCTGGTCAAGTTGCTAATTTAACTGCTGAAGAGGGATCCATCGTTTCAAATTCTGAACCGTTAGCCGTTATCGCCAATTTAGATTCATTAAAGTTGCAATTTAATGTTACAGCTGATGACCTAGGTTTGTTTGAAAAAGAGGCGAAACATAATGCTGTAATAGACGGTGAAGAGCTTGAAGCGGAAGTAAATTCAATCGGGTCAATGCCAAACGATACTGGCTTATATTCAGTTGAAGCAACAATTAATAATGAAGATGCTGAAATTTTACCTGGACTCGTTGCTGTGCTTCACGTTCCAGAGCAAAAGGTTAAGGACACAATAATTGTACCAACGGAGACAATTGTAGAAGAAAGTGGCGAATCATTTGTTTATGTCGTCAAAGATGATCAAGTTGCCAAAATAAATGTAACCTTAAAAGAAACACAATCAAATAAGACAGCTATTGAAGGGGAAGTGAAAAAAGGAGACCAGGTAGTGACAAGCGGTCAGCTTACACTAACAGATGGCAGCAAAGTGAACGTTGTGAAAGAGGGGAATAAATCGTGAAGTTAGTTAACACCTCCGTCAAACGTCCAGTTGGCGTCATCATGATTGTGCTTGCGATATTGGCGTTAGGCTTCGTATCTGTTAGAAGCCTGGTCATCGATCTTTTTCCAAAAATTGACCTGCCCATTGCAGTTGTCGCAACTACATATGAAGACGCAGCACCACAGGAAGTAGAAAATTTAATCAGCAGACCAATTGAATCATCTGTCAGCTCCGTTGAGGGAATTGAAACGGTGCAATCCCAGTCTCAGGCTGGTTCATCAATGGTTATGATGATGTTTAAAAATGGTACAGATCTTGACCAGGCATTACTTGATGTACGGGAAAAAATTGATCAAACAAAAGGACTTTTACCAGAAGGGGCAGGGGACCCAAGCGTTCTTCGATTTAGTCCCGATCAATTGCCGGTTATGTGGGTTGGACTGACTGGAAAGGATCCTGCGACACTAACACAAATTGCTGATGAACAGCTCGTACCTTTCTTTGAACGCCAAGGTGGTGTTGCATCTGTAACTGTTGAAGGCGGAAAAGAACGCGAAATCCAGCTAATTCTAGACCAGGCAAAATTAAAGCAATACGGTATTTCACCGCAAATGCTTGTTCAAGCACTGAACAGCACAAATCAATCTGCATCTGCAGGCTCTGTTGATAAAGGAAATCAGGACTTACAGATTCGTGTAACTGGGGAATTTGAGTCAATTGAAGCTATTAAACAAACGTTTGTTCAAACGGAAAAAGGTGCAAAGATTCATGTAGAAGACGTCGCTGAGGTGAAGGATACATTTAAGGAAGCATCAACAACGACACTTGTGAACGGTAAGCCATCTGTCGTGCTGTCTGTTATGAAAAAGACTGATGGCAATACAGTGGAAGTTGCTGATAACGTCCGGGCAGGTATGGATAAAATACAAGAAAAATTACCAGCTGGCGTTAACCTAGATGTGATTATTGATACATCGGAATTTATTAAGCTGTCAATCAGTTCCGTTGTACAAAATATATTACTCGGTGGGGTTATCTCCATCCTGGTTTTACTATTATTTTTAAAAAGCGTTCGTGCAACAATTGTTATCGGGATCTCCATCCCAATTGCAATTATTTCGACGTTTACATTAATGTATTTTACTGGTGAAACGTTGAATGTGCTTACACTCGGTGGTTTAGCACTCGGGCTCGGAATGATGGTCGATAGTTCAATCGTTATTTTAGAAAATATATATTCCTATCGACAACGTGGTTATAATTTAGTTGAATCAGCAATAAAAGGGGCATCCGAACTAGCGCCAGCTGTTATCGCATCAACCACCACAACATTAGTTGTATTTTTACCAATTGTCTATGTAGAAGGAATCGCATCTGATTTATTTACACCACTTGCATTAGCGGTATCCTTCTCGTTAATCGCATCATTGATCGTTGCGGTAACATTAGTCCCAATGCTTTCGTCAAAATTGCTCTCGAAGGCTATGGAGGATAATGGACGCAGATATTGGTTTGACAGTTTCTTGAATCGCGTTAATAGCGGCTATCGGAATGTATTGAAATGGGTGCTGAAGCATCGAAAAACAACGGTTATTGGTACAATAGTGGCAATTGTCGCGAGTCTTGGACTAATTCCATTTATTGGAGCGGAATTCATTCCATCATCAGACCAAGGACAAATCGAAATTCGAGTCGAGGCCCCTGCTGGAAGTTCACTTGAATATACCAATAGCATTGTAGAACAAGTTAACGATAAACTACAAACGTATGAAGAAAATATTGAAACTAATTATGTCAGTGTTGGAGGCGGTGGCTTTGGTTCAATGGGGGGAAATGCTAATCAAGCAACATATACGATGCAGCTTATCCCATCATCAGAGCGGGAAAAAACAACAACAGACATTGTGCAAGAAATGAATGATGACATCCAAATGATTGCCGGGGCAGAGTTTACCGTTAGTGCAATGGACGGTGGAATGAGTATGGGAGATCCTGTACAAATTCAACTAAATGGACCAGAGCATCAGGTGTTACGCGAATTAGCTGATCGTGTGGTGGCACAAATTTCTGAAGTTGATGGCGTGTATAACCCAGAGTCATCAGCTGCAAAGGGTGTACCACAACAAACGATTTCGATTGATGAAGAAAAAGCTGCCATGTACGGCTTAACGCAACAACAAATCACAAACCAAATCCAATTGCAATTTACTGGCCAAGTGGCAACGAAATATCGTGAAGAGGGCCATGAAATGAATGTTACGCTCATGTATCCAGAGGATGAACGCAGTACAATTAGTGATTTAGAAAATATGACCATTCAATCACAAACAGGCACAGCAATCCCATTGGAAACTGTTGCAACATTGAAGGAAGTACAAGGACCGGTAACATTACAGCGAGAAAATCAACAGCCACAAATGAATGTTACAAGTGAGGCGGTGGACCGTGACCTTGCAGGCGTCGTGGAAGATATTGAAGCAATATTAGCTGACATGAATCTGCCAGAAGGCTATAGCTATAACATCGGTGGTCAAGCGGAGGATATGGCTGAGTCTTTCTCTGACTTAGCACTAGCATTGGTATTTTCAATATTCCTAGTGTACGCGGTAATGGCAGTGCAATTTGAGAACTTTTTATTCCCATTAATTATCATGTTTGCTATGCCTGCAACCGTAATTGGTGTCATGCTCGGATTATTTGTAACAGGATTGCCACTAAGCATACCAGCATTTATTGGGGTGATTATGCTCGCTGGAATTGTCGTAAATAACTCCATCGTACTCGTCGATTATATTAATATTTTGCGGCGAAAAGGAGTTGATAGGTATGAAGCTATATTACAAGCAGGACCAAGCCGTTTACGACCTATTTTGATGACGACATTGACTACAATTTTGGGAATGGTACCACTAGCATTAGCCTTAGGTGAAGGTGCAGAAACACAGCAACCATTAGCGGTTACGATTATATTTGGATTAACGATCTCAAGTATATTCACACTGTTACTGATTCCTGTTGTGTATACATTGTTCGATGATTTGACTGGTAAGATTATGAGACGGAAGAAGAAGGAAAGTGCATAGTATTTTGTGTGAGGGGGCTACCTAGAAGGGAGCTCCTTTTCTTTGTTGGGTAAGAAAGTAAAATTTAGGCTTTGTTCAGTTTTCTACAGAGTTGTCCATGTCCAGCTCCAGTGCCCAGAGACTGATGGACTTCCCCTCACCTCCGTACGATAAGGTCAACATCGATTCGCTACGCTCATCGTGTTTCCTTTATCTCCTGCGGCTCAGGTTCATTCCATACGTCTCTAAACGGGCGCTTGCGCTTTTCTTATAGGGTTAGTGGTAGGATTATTCCCAGTAATGGAGGAAGATCCAAACCCAATCGATTAAAAACGCTAATCACCTGTCTGCTTCCACGACCACTTCTGTATCATCTGCTTCACCACCTCGGAAAACATCAGACCGATCGCAATTCCACCTGCTAGTAGCATGACCTTCGCTGACAACTGCACTGCTGTAAAATAATCATTTTCCACAAAATTGCGCATGGCGTCATATGCACTCCCACCGGGGACGAGCGGAATAATTCCGGATACGATAAAGATAATAACCGGTGTTTTATAAACTTTGGCGCAAATTTGGCACAATGCCCCAACTAACATGGATGCAAGCACAGTAGCGGGAACAACATCCATTTCCTGTAGAACGAGCACATAGTATAAAATCCAACCTAACATACCGACAAGTCCACATTGAAGTAGTGCTTTCCTAGGTGCGTTAAATAAAATACCAAAGCCAGCAGCTGCGATAAAGCTAGTTACAAGTTGTGCGAGTATGGTCATTTGAATCTTCTCCTTTCTTAGGTAGTTTTTGATGAATAGTTTTAAAATAACCCAAAAACGACAGCAATCCCAGCACCAATAGCAAAAGCGGTCAACACCGCCTCAACGCCCTTTGATAAACCAGCTACCAAATGCCCTGCCATCAAATCTCGAACTGCATTGGTTATATGTAACCCCGGTACAAGTGGCATTACTGCACCGATAATGATTTTATCCATATCAACGCCAATTCCACTATCCATAATGGCCAGAGTCAGTACACCGATAATAAACGAGGCAAAAAATTCAGCAATAAAACGAATTTCCACTAATCGTTCAAACCACAGCATTCCAGCAAAAGCAATCCCACCAACAATAAATGAGGGAATGAAATCTGCCCAAATGCCCCCAAACATAATAGTAAAACAACCACTGACAAATGCTGCAGCCATGACTTGAAGCCAGACTGAAAATGTCGATGTATCTCCATCAACACTTTCTAGCATTGAAAGTGCGTTTTTAAGTTCAATCTCACCTGCTGCAAACATTCGTGAAATATTATTAACTTCTGCAATTTTATGTAAATCAGTGGAGCGATTGGAAATCCGCATAAAATTGGTGACTTCTGACATATCAATGGAAAAATTGATGCCTGTTGGTGTTGCATAGCTCTGTGCGTTTGGGAGACCATACGTAGAGGCAATCCGATTCATTGTATCCTCAACCCGATACGTTTCCGCACCACTTTGCAGCATAATTTTACCCGCTAGCATACACACCTTTACAATAGTATGTTGTTCATTCAAGTTTTTTCACATCCTTCATAAGAAAACATCCGCGCTAATCTGTCTAGATAATTATAAGGGGAATGAATAAGGATTTAAAGGTTGGAAAGTTAAAAGTTGTAAAAAATGCTCCTACTCGTAGTAGCAGCATAAAATGATAATTATTAATAGTAGTGAAGAATATGAGAGATTGGGGTGCAGGAGCAATATCTACAGAGGTGGAATATCGGTCCGAGGGTTAGGATATTCCCCTCGGAGTTATGACATCAACTGAGAGCTGGGGTATCAGCCCGGGAGCGGGAGCATCAACCAAAGAGCAGAAACATCAACATAAGAGGTGAACCATCAACCCCAGGGCAGAGCATCAACCCGATAGCGAAACATCAAACCTATACCCGGAAACGTCACCTCGAGCCTCTAGCACCGAATCCCTATCTACTTAAATCCGCCCAATCGGGCACAGATAACCTGCACAATATCTCCCGTTCTTCTTCACGCTTATCAACGTAAGAACTGACCTGACGTAGTTCATCATCAATAAAAGCAGGGTGGGTCATGACCTCGACAGAGTTAACTGGAAGCTGTTGTAATTCAGAAAATATCCCTGCATTCACTCCGTCGCCATAAAAGTCCAGCCAAAGTGTATCTGTAAGCAAAATTTCGCGATTTTCTTTTAAAGATTCTACATACCTTACAGGTACATCATATGCCTTGGCAAGTTTAATAACCACCTCTTTAAGCGGATTCCAACCATGGATGTGGTGGTGACTGTCAATATGGTGGAGTGTTAATCCCGTTTCTAAAAATGCATCCAATTGTGCTCTCCATTCTATTTCTACCTGTTCCACGTTGGGAGGGTCCATTTCCAAGAATGTATTTTTATATTTAAACACACCATTATCATTAACCAAATCAGGAACACGATCGCTAACAGCCTTTCCCCAGGTTAAACATAAGTGAATGCCAACGTTTAATGAAGGATGTTTCTTTGCCTGCGTCACAGCATGATCCACTGCAAGGCCATTCATCATTAAAGTAGCTGAACCGACAACTCCCTTTACGTGTGCCTCCATAATGCCATCGGTTATCCCTTTCGTTAGACCAAAGTCATCTGCATTAAATAGTATGCGCATTTATTTTTCCTCCATTGGATAGTTTCTTTCGATTACAAAATTTGTTTTGTCTCCACGGAAATAAGATCGAGAGTATTCTATTCTCTTGCCATTCTCATCTTCTGCGATTGTTTCAATATAAAAGCATGGCAATCCTTGCTCACATTCAAGGTGCGTACAGGTTCGTTCGTCGGCAAGTGTGATTTCCACATGCTCAGTTGTTTTTGCAATATGAACGTCAAACTCGTTTTTCAATGCAGCATACAAGGAAGTTTCTGCATGGTGTTGTGTGATTCCCGGTGCGATGTTCCATGGAATGAATGCTATTTCATATTGCGTTGGTTCGTCATTTGCTTTTCGAATCCGTTCAATTCGCTGAACAGGATCATTTATGGAAACATCTAGTGATTGTTGCAAAATTTCATTAGCAGGTACAACGTTAATACGTATTAATGTAATCTCAGCTTTTTTACCTTGAACAGCCACTTGATCACTATATCTTTTTACAGTTTGAGAGAGCGTTTGACTTACTTTTTGTTCAGCAACAAAAGTCCCTTTTCCTTGATGGCGAACCAGGTAACCTTCCAATGTGAGTTGGTTTAAAGCTGTTCTAACAGTGGTCCGGCTAACATTAAAATCTTTACAAAGCTCAAGCTCCGTTGGGATTTTTTCTCCCTTTTTGTATTTGTTTGATTTAATACGGGTGAGTAGCTCATCTTTAATATAGGCGTGTAATGACTGATTTTTTTCCATGACAGACTCCTTCAATACTTTCTCCCGCCTTAACGGGCAGTTTGACTCCGACATCAAGAAACTAAAGAAAGATTAGTGGGAATCAACTACCCATAAAGGACTGATTCATTTAGCTAACATTCATTTGGGAAAGGTACCCCTAATTGAATGAAGTTTCACTTTCTCTTTAAAGTGTACAAGATACTACTTATAATGACAATATTTATAAATGTTACTACAATAATTTACAAGATGTATGGACAATTAAAAATTTGTATGATACATTTTATGATAAGTTAATCATATATATGTAAACAGAGGATATTATGCAAATCGAACACGGTGGGACAGAGGGACTGACCCCTTGTCCCGGATTCGTATAGGCTTTAATTAAAGCGTTTTCAAAAATAACATAAGAAGGAGTTTAATCACCATGACACTAAAATTGGTAATAGTCGGTGGGGGATCAAGCTACACCCCGGAAATTATTGAAGGAATTATTCGTCGACATGATTCTTTTCCAGTGACAGAAATTGTCCTTGTAGATATCGAAATGGGAAAGAAAAAACTTGAAATCATCGGAAATCTATTATTACGGATGATCGAGCAAGCAAATAAATCTATTAAACTCACCTGGACATTCGACCGGGAAAAGGCACTGGAAAATGCTGATTTTGTTTCCACACAAATCCGTGTTGGCGGGTTAGATGCTCGGGCAAAAGATGAACGGATTCCATTAAGCCATGGCTTTATTGGTCAAGAAACAAATGGAGCTGGCGGTATTTTTAAAGCATTTCGTACCATACCCGTTTTAATGAAGCTTGCTGAAGATGTTCATCGTATCTGTCCAGATGCATGGATCATCAACTTTACAAATCCAGCTGGTATTGTGACAGAGGCACTTTTAAAACATTCCGCTCATAAAAAGGTCATTGGTGTTTGTAACATTCCATACAACATGCGTCATTCTACCGCTGAGATGTTAGATGCATCACCAGAGGATGTGAAAATTGAGTTTGTTGGGATGAACCATTTTGTTTTTGGCAAAAAGGTTTACGTGAAAGGGATGGATCGCACCTCTGAAGTTTTGCGGATATTGGTTGATGGACTTGATTATTCACCAGCAAACATCGTAAATCTTGGCTGGTCAAAGGAATTTATCGACTCGATTCAACTTTTACCAAATCCATATCATCAATACTATTTTCAAACAAAAGATGTATTGGAAAAAGACCTCAAAGCTTACGAGGAACACGGGATACGAGCAGAGGTTGTCCAACAGCTAGAAGAATCACTTTTTGATATATACAAGAATCCTGAACTACGAGAAAAACCGAAAGAATTAGAGAAACGAGGAGGTGCATTTTATAGTGAGGTTGCATGTAGTTTGATGGATTCCATTTACAATAATAAAGAAGACATCCAAACAGTTAACACGTTAAACAATGGAGCAATTTCGGATTTACCTGACGATTGTGTTATCGAGGTGAATTGTGTTATTACAAAACACGGTCCTAAACCGTTAACTGTTGGCCCATTACCACACACTGTAAAAGGAATCATCTATCAAATGAAAGCGTTTGAAGAACTTGTCATTCGCGCAAGCATTACTGGAAATTATAACGATGCCTATACAGCCTTGGTGATGAATCCATTAATTACCGATGAAAAGCGCAGTAAAGTAATGCTTGACGAGCTTTTGGAAGCACATAAAACGTATTTACCACAATTTTTTAATTCGAGGGGGAATTAGAATGAATAATAGGTTTATGCAAAAGTTTATTGAAATTGCCGGGCGTATCGGATCTCAGCGTCATCTAGTTGCTATTCGTGATGGATTTGTCGCAATTATGCCATTAGTAATTGTTGGTTCACTTGCAATTTTGGTCAATAACTTTCCAGCATTCGGAGATTTTAAATTTGTCGAGTGGATGAATGGTATATTTGGAGATGGAAACTGGCAACAAGTTGGAGGCAGTATATGGAATGGAACGTTTGCGATACTTGGATTGTTAATTGCTTTTTCCATCGCATACAACTTAGCAAAATCATATAGTGTTGATGGATTATCAGCGGGTTTGATTTCTGCAGCCGCATACATTATGCTAGTTCCATGGACAGGAGACGGTGGATTAAATGCTGCATGGATGGGAACGCAAGGGTTATTTGTTGCTATCATTCTAGCATTAATCCTAACAGAGCTTTTTAGAATACTAGTTAACTCTAAATTTACGATAAAAATGCCCGAGGGTGTTCCTGAAGGTGTAGCAAGATCATTTACAGCATTAATCCCAGCAACACTTATCTTAATTCTTGTAGGTTTATTCCAAGCACTTATGGCAGTGTTCGCTGAAGTCAGTGTGTTTGAAGTAATCTTTACGGCAATCCAAAAGCCATTACAAGGACTTGGTAACACGTTGCCAGCAGCTATCATTATCGCATTTGTCAATCATATATTATGGTTCTTCGGTTTACATGGAACAAATATAATTGGCTCTGTTATTGAACCAATTTATTTACCTTTAATTGAGAAAAACTTAGACCTTTTCCAAGGTGGAATGTCTGCTTTTGACGTACCATACGTAGTTACGAAACCATTCTTAGATTCATTTGTATTCATGGGTGGGTCAGGTACAACAATCGCTTTATTAATCGCAATCTTTATTGTTATTCGTAATGAACAAAAACATCCATACCGTGAAGTAGCTAAACTGTCAGCTCCAGCTGGATTATTTAATATTAACGAACCAGTAATTTTTGGATTACCAATCGTGTTAAATCCAGTAATGTTAATACCATTTATATTAGTACCAGTTACGTTAACCATTATTTCGTATGTAGCACTTGCAACAGGAATTGTACCAAAGACAGTCGCCATTCTACCATGGACAACACCACCAATTTTAAGTGGGTATCTCGTAACAGGTGGAAGCTGGCGTGGAATTGCACTTCAAATAGTGAATCTTACTGTTGCGGTACTTCTTTATATACCGTTTGTTTTGGCGGGTGCAAGAACCTTGAAACAACGTATGGAGGGTAAATAATCATGGAAACAGCCGAAGATATGCAAATGCTTTCGTTTAACATCATTCTGCATGCAGGCAATGCACGATCAAGCGCGATGGAAGCAATTGCTCTAGCAAAAGAATACAAATTTGACGACGCACGTGAAAAGATCCAAGAAGCAGATCAGGAATTTGCTAAAGCGCACCATGGTCAAACAAAGCTTTTACAAGATGAAGCGAATGGGCACAAAAATGATGTCACAGTTATTTTAGTTCATGCACAGGATCATTTAATGACCGCAATGACCGTGAAGGATTTAGCCAATGAAATGATTGATATGTACGAGAAAATGAAACGCTTGGAGGATAAACAATGAAAATTATATTAGTATGTTCAGCAGGAATGTCCACATCCATGCTCGTTAACAAAATGCGCAAATCTGCAGAAGAGAGAAATATTGAAGCAGAAATTAAAGCAGTGGCAGAGTCTGAGTTGAAAAATAACATGGAAAATCTGGACGTTGTATTAATCGGTCCACAAGTTCGTTATCTCGAGAAAAAAATAAAAGAACAAGTGGAACCAAAAGGGATTAAAGCAGCTATAATTGATCAAATGGC
Organism: Virgibacillus ndiopensis; assembly: GCF_900187325.1. GTDB lineage: Bacteria > Bacillota > Bacilli > Bacillales > Amphibacillaceae > Virgibacillus_E > Virgibacillus_E ndiopensis. The sequence goes on from NZ_FZMZ01000006.1 coordinate 665,209, forward strand.
GTATGGAATGATCCAAGGGGATAAGGTACTGGATCAAGCAATAAATTTAATGAAATAAACAAAAATGGCTTGCAGGGATAGGGATGCAAGCCATTTTTTATTAATTTTGCTCATATAAAATTGTCTGAGCAATGCCAATGAAATAATCAGATTCATCAATAATATGATCAATAACTACTTTTGCCGTTGGATTCTTGGAAACAGCCTTACTCTCCGTTTTTACCTGCTTACAAAACTGTGTAAACGCAACGCTCTCCTGCAAGCAAAACGTAACAAGCTCGAGCACCTGCTGATACAACTGTGGAGATAGTTGATTACCACTCCGGATCACAGACTCAACAAAACGCTCAACATGCTGGTGTGTCGTATTCAGCACATCCTCCCAACGCTTCAACGCATCAACATACTCCTGCTCTAAATCCCGTACAAGCTCTCGCATGACAACAGTATGCTCTGCTTCCTGCTCCTTCCAAAACTCCGCCTCATCCAACACCCGAAGTGGCATTTGACTCCCATAATAAAATTGCACCCGCACAACCCCCCTGATGAAAAATATATCTGTCCAATAATATGTATGCTTGTGAAATGGAAAACATGTAAAAAAGATTGTCTTAGTTGAGGGAAATTACGTTTTTGTGGTGAACTATGATGAGCAGTGATCGCGCAGAATCTGTGTCCGAGCGCGCCATGATGAGGAAAACCGGTGCAATTTCTGGGCTAGAGCGCGCAATGATGAGAGGAAATCGCGCAATCCCGTCCGTGAGCGTGCGATAATGAGAGGAAACCGCGCAACTTGGACTGAGCGTGCGATAATGAGAGGAAATCGCGCAATCCCGGTCCGCGAACGCGCGGTAATGAGGAAAACCGGTGCAATTTCTGGGCTAGAGCGCGCAATAAGAGATGAAACCGCGCAATCCCGGTTCGCGAACGCGCGGTAATGAGAGGAAATCGCGCAACTTGGGTCTGAGCGTGCAATAAGAGAGGAAATCGCGCAATCCCGGTCCGCGAACGCGCGGTAATGAGGAGAACCGGTGCAATTTCTGGGCTAGAGCGCGCAATAAGAGATGAAACCGCGCAATCCCCGGTCGCGAACGCGCGGTAATGAGAGGAAACCGCGCAACTTGGACTGAGCGTGCGATAATGAGAGGAAACCGCGCAATCCCCGGTCCGAGCGTGCTATGATGATGTGAACCCGTGCAATCCCCGGTCTAAGCGCGCAATAATGAGAGGAAATCGTACAATACCCGTCCGCGAGCGTGCAATAAAGAGATGAAACCGATCAATCCCGACCCGGAACCCGCGATAAAATACCGTAACCGCGCGACTGTCGATCAGACATAATAATTATTAAAATTAAAAATACTAATTTACAAATATATATAAATATACTATCATAAAAAGTGAGTAATCACTCACTATAAAACAAATTTCAAATCAAAAGGAGGTCACACCATGTCATCATTTATTACCTTAAATTCTATTCAGCAGAGCTTTAAAGATGAAACGGTTATAAAAAACGTAGATCTCGCCATACCACAGGGGCAACTTTTTGGTTTACTTGGTCCATCTGGGTCGGGTAAAACCACGCTTGTGAAAATTATCATTGGTCTGTTAAACCCAACAAAGGGTACAGTTCACATTGACAATCAAAAAATGCCTTCGTTAAAACTAATGCAAGAAATCGGCTACATGGCACAGTCGGATGCCCTGTATAGTGAATTAACTGCAAAGGAAAATCTTTATTTTTTTGCGAGCATTTACGGCATTCCAAAAAAGCAGCAAAAACAACGTGTTCAAGAAGTTGCTGAAATTGTTGATCTTACTGCACACTTAGACAAAACATTGGAGCATTATTCAGGTGGTATGAAGCGGCGTATGTCGTTGGCTGTTGCTCTTTTACATCAACCAAAACTGCTGATCCTGGATGAACCCACAGTAGGGATTGACCCGGTTCTTCGTGCATCTATTTGGCAGGATTTAAAAAAGCTCCAGAAGCAGGGAACAACAATAATTGTCACGACTCATGTAATGGATGAAGCTGAAAAGTGCGATAATCTGGCAATGCTACGTGATGGATATGTAATTGCACAGGGAAGTCCAGATCAATTAATTGAAAAAAGTAGGACCGGAACATTGGAAGAAGCATTTTTACAATACGGAAAAAGTAATCATCACTAATATTGGAGGTGTTCAGCATGCGAATTCGCGCAATTATTAAACGGATCGTTCAGCAATTTTTACGGGATAAACGAAGCATAGCATTAATGATGGTCGCTCCCTTACTTGTAATGACATTGTTATGGCTAGTGTTGGATTTGGATCAATACGAACCTACTATTGCAGTAACGGATGTACCGGAACAAATGCAAGATTTACTGGAAGAACAAGATGCAACGATTATAGAAATGAGCCCTAATGAAGCGGAAGAGGCGTTAGGTGATAAAGAAGTTGATGCCCATTTAACCTGGAAAAAGGATCAAGTGGAGCTAACAATGGAAGGCAGTGACTCAACCGCTACGTCAGCTGTACAACAAGTGTTAAATCAAACATCCAAACAGTTAAATCCCAACTCATTAAATATGGAAGTCAATTTCCTGCATGGCTCAACAGACTTAAACTTATTCGATAATGTTGGCCCGGTATTAATCGGATTCTTCGTATTTTTCTTCGTGTTCATTATCGGTGGGGTATCATTCTTACGTGAACGTACACAAGGAACGCTAGAACGCTTACTAGCAACTCCATTAAGACGATGGGAAATTGTAGTTGGTTATCTAAGCGGTTTTGGAATTTTTATTCTATTACAGTCAATTGTTATCGCGGTTTATTCGATATATGTTCTAGATATTTATATGGAAGGTTCATTCTGGGCAGTGCTATTAATAACTTTTTTACTTGCAATTACAGCACTAAGTTTAGCTACACTTTTATCCGCATATGCTAAAAATGAATTTCAAATGTTCCAGTTCATCCCGGTTGTAATTGTTCCACAGGTTTTCTTTTCTGGAATCTTTCACATTGAATCGGTTGGCTGGTTAGATGCAATTGGCAAAATCATGCCGCTTACGTATGGAGCAGATGCACTGAAAGAAATAATGATTCGTGGTCAAGAACTGTCAGCTGTTTTAGGTGACATTGGAATATTGGTTGGCTTTTCGTTAGTATTTATCCTTCTTAATATATTGGCATTAAAACAACATCGAAAGTTATAATAGAATAAAGTAGTTGGTTAGAAATGCTAGGAGGATTATGCAATGTCAGAAATAGATAAATCAACACTCCACTCCATGACTGAAGAGCTAAGTGAAGCAGAAAATATGACACCGAAACAAATAAAAATACTGGAAGCGGCAATCGAAATTATCTCGGAAAAAGGGTACTCTGCTACGTCAACAAGCGAAATCGCCAAACGCGCTGGCGTGGCAGAGGGCACTATTTTTCGTCATTATCGGACAAAAAAAGATCTGCTTATTTCAATTGTAAAACCAGTCATTACACATTTCTCGGCACCGTTTTTTGCCAAGAAATTTGTCGAAGAGGTTTTCCAAGAATCGCACACAAATTTTGAAGACTTTTTATATGCATTTATCAAAAATCGCTTTGAGTTTGCAAAATCGAATATTCCGTTGGTTAAAATATTGTTGCAGGAACTAGCGTTTCATTCGGAAATCCAAGCCACTTATAAAAAAGTATTCATGGAAAAAATATACCCAGCCGTCAACCGAACATTAAATTATTACAAAGAACAGGGCCAAATAAAAGATCTCCCAAACGACACGATCATTCGTATGATGGCCCCAACTATTATCGGTTTCTTGATCACCCGTTTTATCGTACAGCCAAACAAAGAATGGGATGACGAAGCAGAAATAAAACAGACCATAACCTATATTATGAACGGAATAGGGAAATGAGCGGGACATGGGGACAGGTCCACTGTCCCGATGCTTCACACTAGTGATCAAGCCTCAAACTCGAGCAACAACCATATCTGCCCCTATTCCCATTAGAAAGTGGGACAAGAGAACCGACCCCATGTCCCACAAAAAATTAATTTGCTAACCCTCCCTATATTTCGATATAATCAAATTCAAGCCATGTCAAAATTTGGCGTATAAATTCACAAGACATCACAGAACGACCACACCAAACTAGGAGCTAATTATGTTCAATTATGTCGATTTAGTTATAGCATTTTTTATCGCACTTATTTCAACGTTTTTACTTACATATCCAATAAAAAAACTTGCCATTAAACTTGGCGTTGTAGATCTACCTAATGCAAGGAAAATCCATAAATATGTCACTCCCAGATTAGGGGGGGTAGCCATCTTTCTAGGTGCTTTTTTAGGTGCACTTTATTTACAGCCAAAGCACGAGCATCTACTTGAAATATTACTTGGTGCCATCGTTATATTAATTACAGGGATGCTAGATGATAAATATCAAATACGCCCAGTTATTAAATTATCTGGGCAGTTGATTGCAGCGTCTTTTCTCATTTCATCTGGACTAATTATTGAGCGAATTACCGTACCCGTTTTTGGCTTAGTTGACCTTGGATTTTTTAGTGTTCTCATAACCGTTTTATGGGTTGTTGGCATAACAAATGCGATCAACTTAATCGACGGGCTTGATGGACTCGCAACCGGTGTAACAACCATAGCTTTAATAAGCATGTTTGTTATGGCGATTATCGATGTACAACTGATAGCAGCATATTTATGTATTGTACTTATAGGCGCAAATCTTGGCTTTTTGTATCATAATTTTTATCCGGCAAAAATTTATATGGGTGATACTGGATCGAATTTCCTTGGCTATTCAATTGCGGTGGTTTCAATGCTTGGACTGTTCAAAAATATTGCCTTATTTAGCTTTATCATTCCGATCATTATCCTTGCTGTACCGATATTTGACACTCTTTTTGCAATCATTCGCCGTGCATACAATAAAGAAAATATTATGATGGCAGATAACAAACATATACATTATCAACTGCTCAGAGCAGGGTATAGTCACCGAAAAACAGTACTGATTATTTATGGCTTTAGCGCACTATTCGGAACTATGGCGATATTATTTTCCAACGCACCACTATCCATGACAATGATCGTGACATGTTTAATTATCATCCTGATTCATATTTTTGCTGAACTTGGTGGATTAGTGATGAATGGGAAAAAGCCTGTTTTGGATGCGTTGGGGAAGTTGTTTAAGAGGAGAGAGAGGGAGTAGAAGAAAACTGCTTCTCTTTATAACAATTAAATCAACTTTTTTTGATTAAATCCCTTGCATTCCAAAAACCAACGTGTATACTATAATTAAATCAAAATAATTTGATATAATGGAGTGATCAACATGAAAGAATTACAATACACTGATATATCTTTAGAAGAAACATTTGATACGTACGCAGCAAAGTTCAAAGCGCTTTCCGATAAAAAACGATTGCATATCATGAATATCCTTACGCAAAATGGTTCCACATGTGTCTGTGATTTAGTTGAAATGATTGGGATGCCACAATCAAAGCTTTCGTATCACTTAAAAATATTATTAGATGCAAATTTAATTTCGAAAACAACACGTGGTACATGGGGTTATTATGAACTGAACGAAGCGGAAGTGAAACATTTGCTATCCGATGAATTATGTTGTCTGTTTGTACCAGCTAGGTAATTTTTTTAGGTATACATCAATTTTTTTTGATGTATAAATCAAATAAATTTGATTTAAGGAGATGTTAAACGTGGAAATGGTGAAAAGCTTTCTATGGATTGCAGCTGAGTTAACCGTATTGTTCTTTTTAATTTCCTTTTTATTAAGCGCTCTACAATCCTACATACCATACCAAAAGATTGAACAGTACCTTGGAAAAAGTAATAAATCGATCGGGGTTCTAGCAGCACTAGTATTTGCATTCATCACACCATTTTGTTCCTGTTCAACCATCCCGGTTGTTGTAAACATGCTCAGTAAAAAAATGCCGTTTGGCGTTGTAATGGTATTTCTATTTGCATCGCCTGTACTGGACCCAACCATTCTTACGTTGATGGGTGTGATTCTTGGCTGGAAAGTGACCATTATATATACAATAATTACTGCTGTTTTCTCTATAATCATCGGATTATCTTTAGAAAAATTCGGATTTAAACGCTATGTGAAAAACGTGATAGTAACAGGCTTACAGGAAGAGGAAAAACAATTTAATTGGAAAGGTGCATGGCAAGAGACGCTATCGCTTATGAAAAGTGTTTATCCATACTTATTAATTGGTGCAGCCATTGGAGCATTTATTCATGGACTGGTGCCAGGGGAATGGATTGCAAGCTGGTTTGGCCGCGAAACGTGGTGGATTGTTCCAATCGCTGCGATAATCGGTATCCCTTTATACATTCGACTATCCAGCATGATCCCAATCTCACAAGTGTTCATCATGAAGGGTATGGCCCTAGGACCGGTAATGGCAATGATGATCAGTTCTGCAGGTGCAAGCTTACCAGAAGTCATTTTGTTGAAATCAATTTTTCATAAACAACTTGTTATCGCATTTGTGGTTTCTGTAATTTCAATGGCGACCATATCAGGATTTATCTTTTATTTGGTCTAACGAAGGGAGGTGAGTTTATATGAAAAAGTTAGTTGGAAAAGTACTGCAGAATAAAGACAAAGACTGTTGTGATGTAAAGATTGTCGAGGTGAAGGATGATAGGGAAAGATGTTGTTAGTTAATAAAAACTAGGGGCTGTTTGATGCCTCTAGTTTTTTTATTGATTAGCGTACTATAAAATTTGATAGCTGTGGATAAACAACCGTATCAGCCACTTCCAGCTCCAGCACCCAACGCCTAATTGACTGACCGATGCCTTCGTACGATAAGTCAACATCGACTCGCTTACGCTCATCGTGTTTCCTTTATTTCCTACGGTAGGAATGTTCGGTTAAAATCGCCACTTTGCGCGGCAACACCGAACCACCTTGCTTGGTAGGGCGCAGTCCATACGTTGCTATCCAACACAATGAAGTTGTTTTCCCACATTAAATACCCTAAATTATGGCAATACGATCCAAATACTATCGAATACGAGCCAATTAATAAAAATACGATCCAAATTTGGAAAATATGAGCGGAAACGAATCAAATACGATCCGAAATTCTAAAATACGATCCTATCGAATTAGTAGATGTAAAAGGCGAATTTTAGCATCGATATGCAAGTAGATAGATGCTTTTTTATTGCAATATTTTTCAATCATTTTACAGTGTTATATCTATATTACATTGAACACGTACACCCCCAGCGCCTCGCTGCCTTAGGCGAACGGTGTAGAAAAAGTTTTATTATAAATATGTTTGAAATATATAAAAAAATTAGTTGTTTTTAACACACGTTTTGTCTATTACATCGGGGTCAAGACAAGGGAAGTGTGCTCATATGGAACGTAATTATAGTATTGATTTTGTAAAGTTCTTTGCAATTTTTTTTGTTGTGTGTATTCATACGGGAACGTTTATAGGGGTCGAAATTGGATCCATTCATGGTGATGATATAGATTTTGTTATTGATACGTTTGCCCGATTTGCTGTACCATTCTTTTTTGTTGCATCAGGGTATTTGTTTGTGCAAAAAATAAACAGTATAACGAATACTAGAAAACAGTTCGCATATTTTAAAAAATATACCATAAAACTAACCAAACTCTGGCTTGCATGGTTTGTGTTCTTTTTCCTTTTCGATCTTATCATCCAATTCATCGAGACTGAAAAGACAACACAGGCACTAAAATCGATGTTCATGGATTATTTAGCGAGCTATTATAACTGGGAAATTCTTTATTATGGTGCTGGTCACACACAGTATCATTTGTGGTTTTTACTTGCATTAATATGGTCTGTAATTCTACTTTTTATCTTTGTGAAAATAAGGCTATTACCGCTTTTGATCGTTGTAAGCCTTTGTTTAAATATATACGGTTTATTCGGTCAATCCTACTCAGCGTTTTATGAGGTTACGTTAGATACGAGAGACGCCTTGTTTTTCGGATTATTTTATGTGGCCCTAGGTGGCGGATTCGGTGCTTATGCCAAACAACTAAGAACCGTAGCAAATAGAATTCCAACTATCGTTTATATTAGCTTGTTGATCATACTGTCAATCGTTCAAATTGTCGAAGGATATATCACATTAAAGATATTCGAGGGCAGTGCACAGAATTATTTTATTGCAACAATTCCATTAACAATTTTATTATTTTTAACGATAATAAAACACAACCAAGTCGGCAAAAATACCCTTATCTCCAAAATTGGCGCAAACGCTGTGGGAATCTATGTCTCGCATGTGTTCATTATGGAAGCAATACGGATTTTAATAAATAGATATAACCTTACAGAAATACAAGAAACAGTCTTTTGGAAAATTGCATTTACACCATTCGTATTTATCATTGCATACCTATTTTATGCAGGTCTTCAGCGAGCTAAAAAAGTAATGCTTACACCAAAAGAAGGGAAGACTTATACTAAAGAGAAAAGCAGGACATTAGAATATAACCAATAGTGGGACAATGAACCTGACCCCTTGTCCCACCTACAAATCCCAAATGTCCGTATACACATTCAAATAGCAACAAAATAATGCGGTTAGCAAGACCATATAACTAAATACGCCAGATTCTCCATCATAACAATCAAATACTGCTTATTTGCAAATTGCTATAATATTCATGATTTGGTATAAATGTAAAGTAGAAAAATTTCAAGAAATAAAAAGGGGTTTAATCATGGAAGAGCGAACGAAACTGAAAAAGTCATTAAAGCCACACTGGGTCTGGGCAATCGCTTTAGGTTCATCGATTGGTTGGGGTGCATTTGTACAACCAACTGTCTGGATGGGCGGTGGAGGTCCACTTGGTGTTATCATTGGATTTTTAATTGGTGCGGCATTAATGATGTTGATCGCTGTTAGTTATGGATTTTTAATTAAAAGCTTCCCCGTATCAGGCGGAGAATTCGCATACGCCTTTGTCAGTCTTGGCCGTATACACGCATTTATATGCGGATGGTTTTTAACGTTAGGCTACATATGTATTGTTGCACTGAACGCTTCTGCGTTTGCATTAATGTTCAAATTTGTTTTTCCTAAACTAATCGAAAATCTCCATATGTATCAAATAGCCGGTTGGGACGTATATGGAATGGAGGTTATTATAGCTTCTGCTGCACTTATTATATTTGGTTATCTAAATATTCGTGGCACTGGTTTGTCTGGTAGCATGCAATTTGTTTTTTGCGTCATTATGCTTGTTGGAGTTGTCGCTATCACATTGTTAGTAGGTGTAGACTCTGCCACAACGTTTGATAATGTTAAGCCATACTTCCCTTCAGATACATCGATGTTTGCGGCTATTATATCAATCGTAGCCATTGCGCCTTGGGCATATGTTGGATTCGATAACGTTCCACAGGCCGCAGAAGAATTTAACTTTTCATCAAAGAAAGCATTTAGTTTAATTATTTTAGCAATTTTGTTTGCTGCATTATTATATAGTTTCATGATTGCTGCAACTGCCATGGCAAGTCCATGGGAAGCATTGGTCGCAGAAAACCATATCTGGGGTACTGCTGTTGCCATTCAAGATGTATTGGGAACACTTGGATTAGTACTATTAGTAGTAGCACTAAGCATGGGAATTTTCACAGGATTAAATGGATTTATTATTTCATCAAGCCGTTTATTATTCGCCATGTCACGTGCAAAGATTATTCCAGAAGTATTTTCAAAGGTTCATCCTAAATATAAAACACCGTATGTTGGAATTATTTTCACAGCGGTAGTTGCGATGTTTGCTCCATGGTTCGGTCGTGAGGCATTACTATGGGTAGTAGACATGTCTTCAATTGGCGTGTCTATCGCGTATTTCTATACATGCTATACTGCATTCAGTATTTTTAAATGGTCAATGGACAGCGGATTTAATCCGGCAAAACATGTCGTTGCACCAGGTAAGAAATTCATCTCAGTTATTGGTATGCTTGCAAGTCTAACATTTATCGGTCTCTTATTAATTCCAGGATCACCAGCGTTTCTTGGAATTGAATCTAGAATCGCGTTAATTGCTTGGGTTGCTTTAGGCTTTGTATTTTACTTAGCTAAACGAACTGAGTTTAATAAGATACCAAAAGAGGAATTAAATTATTTGATTTTAGGTAATAAGAAGATTGAAGTAGAGAATGAATAACGAAAAGCAATGCCCTGTCCTACAAAGCTAGGACAGGGTTTTTAATGGCTTATAAAATTTAATTGATATTTACAATAAATTTATACGTAGTTAATAAAACAATTTTATACTATAGTTGCAGGGTAATTTTCAAGTGTTGCATAGTCTCCAATATGTCTAGATTGAAAGGGGAATGGAAATGAATATACGAGGTGTAGCTCACAGAGGATATTCAGCAATGTATCCAGAAAATACATTGTCTTCTTTTCAAGCAGCAATTGATTTAGGATATTCACATATGGAACTTGATGTTCATCTCAGTAAAGATGGCGTTCCAGTTGTTATGCACGACCATACGATTGATCGAATGACAAATGGAAGCGGCGAAATACGGGATTATACGTTAAAAGAATTGCAACAGTTTGTCATTAATGATGAAGAAAGAATACCAACCTTAGAAGAAGTGCTTATCCTAGCCAAGGATTGTATTATTGTTTCGATTGAGTTAAAGCATCCGAAGCTGTACAAGGGAATTGAAGAAAAACTATATGACGTTATACGTAAAGTGGGCATGTTAAACCAGGTATACGTCATTTCGTTTGATCATCGTTCACTAGCTAGACTACGCAACATTTCAAAGGAAATAGAAATTGGTCCACTCGTAAATAAGTTAAAACGCTCGGATTTCCGGCTAATTGATAAACTAGACGCCACGCATATTGCAGTTAACTATAATGGGTTAAATGAGGAGTATATAAAAAGATATGAAGAAGCTGACGTTCAGCTTGTTGTCTGGACAGTAAATTCATTAAAACAAATGAAATATTTACAGCAATATCCTTCTTTATTAATTACGACGGATGAATTAGAAAAATATAAATTGTTTTCTTCGCCGTCTATAAGGGCGGCGGGGGAATATTTATATGATTATGAACAGTTGTCATAGCAGTAATTTTACCAAGTCTAAAAGAGGACTGAAGAAAGGCTTTTTTATTATTCCTGTATTAATCTTGATTGCCATTAAAGTACGTCCTGAAGAAAAATATATTAGGGTTTATAAGTGAACAGTGGAAAATAAGCTGTGGTAAAAGTAGTTAAACTTTTGCCACAGCTTATTTTAGTAAATGGTAAAAAATACACGTTCCGAAAAGATGCTATTTACTGTAACATTTGACTTGCGTAACCTTTTGTATTATGGTTATCATGTTTTTTAAATATTAAGACTTTAATTAAGAATCTACAATTAAAAATTGGAGAAAAAATTTAGTTTAATAATGTCTATATAAAGAATATGAAAGGGGAAATTTTATTTATGAAAAATATCCTAATAAGATCAGGCATTTCACCACTAGATACTTTTGACGCACCGCATATGATTGTTAATAATTCTATTGGAGGAAATGTTGGCAATTTGGTATATGCATACAGTGTCTTCCGTACATTAATGACGGAAGAAACTACTATTACTCCAGACTATTATAATTATGATCCTAAAATGGCAGATGAAATCAATGAAAAATATGATTGTTACATAATTCCATTAGCTGATGCTTTTCGTAAACAATTTGCTCCGTCTTTACGTAAATACACTAAGTTAATAAAAAAACTTAAAATTCCGGTAGTGGTAATTGGTGTTGGTTTGCGTGCTCCATTTGAACCAAAATTAAACGAAGGATTTCCCTTTGACGAAGATGTAAAAGCGTTTGTTAGTGCAGTATTAGAAAAATCTAACATGATTGGACTCAGAGGTGAGATTACATCTAAATATTTATCTGGCTTAGGTTTTCGTGAAGGTATAGATCATACTGTAATTGGATGTCCTTCCATGTATACGTTTGGCAGGGAATTAAATATTCGAGAAACCAATATAACAAAAGATTCAGTGGTTTGTGTAAACTCATCCAAGCTTTCACCTAAAAATGTCTTAGATTTTATTACAAGAAGCACAGAAGAATTTCCGAATCATTATTTTATTCCACAGTGGATGAAAGAGATGATACTTATTTATGCTGGATCACCTTCTGTAGCAAAGTCCAGTGATAATTATCCAGTAAAAATGTCAGATCCGATATATATGAATAATAGGGTACGTTTCTTTTTAAATGTACCTACTTGGTTGGACTTTTTAAGACAAGCGGATTTGAGCTTTGGGGCTAGGCTGCATGGTAATATTACCGCAACAATTGCTGGAACACCTAGTATTTTAATTCCTAAGGATGCTCGAATGAGAGAATTAGCAGAATATCATAACTTAACACATGTTCCAGCGAATGAAATTACGGATGAAACTACACTTACTGATTTAATAGAAAAAAGTGATTTTAAACTGCCAGAAAAAAATCAAGCTAAGAATTTTGATCACTTTATAAACTTCTTAAATAAGAATAACTTAGATCACATCTATAAAAATAATCATACGCCTGAAAGAATACCATTAGAAGATAAGTTATCAGAAATTGAACTTCTTTCGCCTATATATCCAGTCAGTGGATGTAGTTTAGAAGAAATGGTGGAACGATGGGAAAAATATTATCCATTAATTGAAGAAAAAGAAGCTAAGGCTAAAAAGAATCAGAAGAATAAATTAGCTGAAAAAGATAAAACAATAAAAAAACTTCAAGGTACTTTGAATAGGAAGTCTGTAAGGATGGCTTTGAAAACAGCAAATATGTTTAGAGTAAAGTAAAAAGTAAAATTAAGGGATGAAATTTCTGCTACATTAAAAATAAAGGAGGAGGCGAAAACCCACTTTCCCTCCGCCTGGGGGAGTTCCAGACTCCCTTTATACTTATTTTGGATAATAATAGGGCTTGTCAAGAAAAGTGTGTAAGTTATTCTAAATACTTCAACACACGTTCATTAAGATGATCATGGATTAATAGCTGGTTCATCACCATTGCCCATTGGTGAATATGGCCGCCTTCCCATTTGTTTTCAAGTTCTTTCGTTCGTAAATATAATACTTTTAGAAGAGCGTTCTCATTTGGGAATGCTCCTTTTTTAGTCACTTTTCTAAAGCTGGAATGTATGCTTTCTACCGCATTTGTAGTGTACATGATTTTGCGTATGGCACTTCCATAATCAAATAGTTGTTCCACATGGGAGAAGTTCCGTTTCCAAACATCAATAGCTCCTGGATAGGCAGACCATTGTTGTTGAAAGCTTTCAAATGCACTATGACAAGCCTTAAGACTTGGTGCACGATACACCCTTTTTAAGGCAGCCGTGAAAGGTTTATAGTCTTTACTCGGTACGTACTTAATTGAATTTCGAATGAGATGAACGATACAGCGTTGCACGATTACTTGGGGGAAAATAGCACGAGCTCCATCTTCCAATCCACTTACTCCATCCATTGAAATAAAGAAAATATCTTCTACACCACGAGCTTTGATTTCATCAAAGATTTGCATCCATTTATGCTTACTTTCCGTTTCATTTAACCATAAACCAAGAATGTCTTTCTTTCCTTCCATGGTATAGCCTAACATGGTATAAACAGCGTATTTCTTTGTTTCGTAGTCGTTACGTACGGTCGTATAAAGGCAATCTACGAACACAAAAGGATAACAGTTGCTTAAAGGGCGACTTTGCCACTCTTCTAAATCAGGAAGCACAGTATCCGTAATATCGGATATCATTTCGTGAGACACGGAGAATCCATAGATATCTTCTATTGTGGATGAAATATCTCGCTGAGACATTCCTCTTGCATACATGGAGATGACTTTATCCTCGATGGCAGAAACATCTCTTTTACGCTTTGGAATAAGCTCTGGTTCAAATGAACCGTCACGATCACGAGGTACAGCAATATCCACTTCGCCAGCTGTTGTTTTGACTTTCTTGTTTCCGTACCCGTTCCGTCTATTGTTTGTTTCTTTTTCCCCCTTATCGTTGGATTTATAGCCCAAATGATGATTCATTTCACCTTTTAACATCGATTCAAACATAGGTCCAAATATGACCTATAATGCATCTTGCATATCCTCTACAGACTTTGGTTGATACTGTTCAATAATTTTGTTAGCTAATTCTATGGAGTTGGGATCTCTTTTAGGTTTGCCCATTTAAAACACTCCTTTAGCTTTATAGTTATTATTCTACCAAATAAAAAACTGTGTGAGTAAGAAACCGTACGCATTTCTTACTTACACAGTTAATATTACACTCCCTAATAATAAGAAATATCACTAATCTTCCATATATCTTTATGTTTTGTAAAAGTAAGTATAATATCAAATTTTCCATGTAAATCACTATTATGCTTATTGGTTAGTTTATACTTTGAATTATTGATCTTTTCGATAGAATAGGAATCATCCATATTCAATTTTGGATGACCATCCTTTGGAATTAAATATAAACTACCTTTGCCTTCATTAATGAAATCATCCCAATAATTATGGGCTACTTGTTTAGTCATAATATCGGAAAACTTATTGTATAACTCTTTTTTTGTCTTAATTGTTTTAAACCTATAGCCAATATATTGTTCGTAAAACTTGTTGTAGTCGACATCGGATACAATTCGATCAAAGATATGATTGTATTCATGGACTAGTTTTAAAAAAACATCATCATTAACTACATTTTGCTCTTCGTTTATATTTTCTTTTTCTTCAGTTTTATTTTTAGTTTCACTTTCCAAATCATATTCAGAATTAGAAGTATTTCCTCCTTTGTTAGTATTAACATCAATATTATTAGCTTCTTCTTTAGTAGGGGTATCTAAATCTAAAAACATTTCTGCTATTTTTTTATTGTCAAGGTTTACTAGTTTTTTTCCATGTTGTTGATTACTTTGTGCCTTTTGAGTGCTAGTTTCTTTAGTAGTACCACAGCCTGATATCAATAATAAAAACACTATAGATACAGTTAATATATATTTCATATTGATCCACCTTTCTTTTTTATTTTTATCGTTAACATTTAGACGTATTAGTTTATTGAAAAGTTTCAAATTTGTTACAATTATATTTTATTTTTGTAACAACATGCCTGTTTTCTTTTGAAAAAATAAACCAATTATTAATTAAAAGTAAGTTAATAAGGATAGGCATTCTATATGATGGAGAAGGTACGGTTATATAAATCGCCGTAGTGTAAGGGGTATTCAGAAAACTATTTTTTACTTTTCAAACAGTTATGAAACTTGATATCCATTTAAATTAATGTTGGATATCAAGTTGTTAGGACAATCATATTATGGTCATATTTCCATTGAATAGCTACAATATCGTATTATTTTCAGGGAAGTGATTTCAGTAATAAAACACTCACGTAAATTAATTAAACGTAAACAATTCTCAAACTTTATGTAAAATCTTCATTGCTAGTAATCATTTTTTATCGTAAAATAAATATTTGTGATAAAATGTACTAGGTATTCATTTGCACATATTAGGAGCGTTACAAATGACTAAGAAAGTATTAATAATGACTCAAAATTTTTACCCCGTTATTGGTAGCGCGGGAAATCGGATGAAAAATATCTTTCAACTATTAAATGAAAACAAAATAGACACAGATGTTTTAACTACTGAACCAGCGTACCCTAATAAAAATATGTATAACAATAATGAATTTTGGGACGATGAAACGTTAAATGAAGATACTACAAAAATTATCCGTGTTCCAATTAAAAAGAAAAGATTCTCGAACCAAATTCTTAGTAGGTTATTTTTTTATATTGAAATTATGTGTCGTTTTTTAACGATGGTTTTTAAAATGAGAAAAAATAAATATGATTATATCCTAGTTTCAACACCACCTATTTTTATTGTATTTTCAGCTTTGGTCGGCAAAAGGCTTTTTAAATCGAAGCTCATATTAGAGGTGAGGGATCTTTGGCCAGATAGTTTATCGGGAGTTAGAACGTTCGATTTTAAATTAATTTTAAACCTTTTTCGTTACTTAGAAAAAAGAATGTACCGACTCGCGGATTTTATTATAATTAATAGTAAAGGATTTGAAACACATATTAAGAGTAGATTAAAACATAAGACTACACCTATAGTCTATCTACCAAATGGCCCAAGAATAAACGAACTAGTGGATCAAAAAAACAAAACAGAACAAGAATTCCGGGTAGTATATGCAGGAAATATCGGATTAGCCCAAGATATTAATCGTCTTAAGCAGATAGCTAGTCTATTAAACGAAAAAGAAATTCGGTTTGATGTATTAGGATACGGAATAAAAACCAATGAATTTATATCTTATCTAGACGAAAAGAAATTATACAATGTATATATACACGAACCAACCACTAGGAAGAAAAGCTTAAATTTAATAAAAAATAGTGATGTAGCAATCGCATTTTTAAACGATGATAAAGTGTTTTCGACGGTTTTACCAGGTAAAATTATTGATTATATGACATGTAAAACCCCAATTATTGCAGGAATTAAAGGGACGGCAGCGGAAATTATCAAGAAAAACCAAACTGGTTATGTTTTTGGTGAACATGATGTAAATGGCATGGTAAATAAAATAATTGATTTGAGAGAAGATCCAGATGAACTAAACAGATTAAGTACTAATTGTTCAAGAATAATCGAGGATGACTTCTTATGGGAGAAAAATATAACAACATTAACAGAAATCATTACATGAATGAAGAGGGAAATGACAAATGAAGCGTGTAGGTATGTTTGTGTGGAATCATTTTACAAATGATGCAAGGGTTTTAAGAGAGTGTACATCATTATCACAAAATGGTTATGATGTAGAGTTGATTTGTATAGACGATCCGAATGATTCGAGTATTTCAAAATATGAAGAAGTAAATGAACATTTTCGTGTGCATCGGATGAAACGATATCCATCAACATTGTTATTTTTGCAAGGCTTTTATCGCTTTGCTGTTGGTAAAAGATGGCCTTTATTACCATTGATAGTTATATGGGGGTTTCTTGTGTATCTTTTACCCTGGGTTATAATTCCATTAACTATTTTAGTAGGTCTGTTACTAAAGACAAAGGTTAGGGTTATTTGGATTCGTGGTGCACTAATTTTACGAATGATAGTCAAGGGATATAAAGGAAATTATGATATTTATCATTCAAATGATTTGAATACATTACCACAAGGCTACGTAAGTTCAAAATGGAGATTTAGGAAAAAGCCACTAATATATGATTCACATGAAGTACAAACTAGTAGAACAGGATATGATAGTCCTTGGTACAAAAGGTTTGAAGGTTTTTTTATTAAAAGAATGGATAGCATGATTGTCGAAAATGATACACGTGCAAAATATAATGAGGATTTATATGGGTTTTACCCTCATGTATTGCATAATTATCCATCCCTTGAAATCCAGCAGACTGATGAAAAGGTAAATCTACATGAGATATTGAACCTGCCGCAAAATGAAAAGATTTTACTTTATCAAGGCGGGATTCAGGCAGGTAGAGGATTAGAGAATCTGATTAATGCCTTTCCAAAATTCAATGAAGGTACATTAGTATATATTGGTGATGGAAAAATTAAAGAAAAGCTACAAAAAATGGTTAAAGATAGGAAGCTGGAAGAAAAAATCCGCTTTTTACCAAAGGTTCCCGTCCGAGAATTGCCTAAATATACGAAAAACGCTTACCTTGGATTTCAAGTTTTAAATAACATTAACTTTAATCACTGGTCTGCTTCTTCGAATAAGCTATTTGAATACATGATGAATGAAGTTCCAGTTGTAGCATGTGATTTTCCCGAAATCAAACGTGCAGTCGAAGAAAGTGGAGTCGGCGTTACGATTGACCCACATGATCCAAATGAAATTGCCAAAGGTGTTAATTATCTTTTAGAAAATCCAGAGAAGCGTGAAATCTTTAGTGCTAATTGCAAAATTGCTCGAAAAAAGTATAATTGGGAGATAGAGCAGAAAAATTTACTCGAAGTTTATCGGATATATTAGATTATAAATATTAAGAAAGAGGGTATTAGTTTTGAAACTTTGTACAGTAGGGTTAGGTTATATTGGATTGCCGACATCAATTATGTTCGCAAGTTATGGTGTGGATGTAGTTGGAGTAGACGTGAAAAAAGAAGCAGTTGATATGTTAAATAGCGGACATATTCATATAGAGGAACCAGGTCTTCAGGAAGCCTTAGAAAAAGTGATAGAAAATGGGAAATTTAGAGCATCCCTAACACCTGAAAAGGCGGATACATTTATTATATCAGTACCGACACCAAATAATGATGATGAATATAAGTCTTGTGATTTGAATTATGTATTACAAGCTACAGAAAATATTATTCCATTTTTAGAAAAAGGAAATATTGTTATCGTTGAATCCACTATTGCACCTCGAACTATGGATGATCATTTGAAGCCAAGGCTAGAAGAAGCGGGGCTTGTAATTGGAGAAGATATTTATTTAGTTCACTGTCCAGAACGTGTATTGCCTGGGCAAATTTTGCATGAATTAATTCATAACAACCGTATAGTTGGTGGGGTTACACCTATTTGTACGGAAAAAGGTGCAGAAGTATACGAAACGTTTGTACAAGGTGAAATCATTAAAACGGATGCACGTACAGCAGAGATGTCCAAGTTAATGGAAAATACATTCCGTGATGTGAACATTGCTTTAGCTAATGAATTAACAAAAGTATGTAATGAGTTAAATATTAACGCTTTAGAAGTAATTAATATGGCTAACAAACATCCACGTGTTAACTTACACACACCTGGACCGGGTGTAGGAGGGCACTGCTTGGCAGTTGATCCGTATTTCATCATTGCAAAAGCACCAGAACAAGCAAAAATGATTAATTTATCTCGTCAAATCAACAAGTCAATGCCTGATTATGTAATTGATGCTGCTGAGAAACTTCTATCTAAAAATAATGGTAAAAAGATTACAGTATTCGGTTTAACTTATAAAGGTAACGTTGATGATATTAGAGAAAGTCCTGCAATGGATATTTATGAAGAATTAAACGCACGTCCAGAATTTGAGGTTGTGGCATATGATCCACACGTAAATTTAGGTTTTGTTGAAAAGGATTTAGAAAAGGCATTAACAAGTTCTGACTTAGTTTTGGTTTTAAGTGATCATAGTGAGTTTAAAGACATGACTAGTGCTTATTTTGGAAAGATGAACGTTGCACAGGTGTTTGATACGAAAAACGTTGTGAAAGAACATTCTGATGAGGTTCAGTATATTAATTTCGGAAATTTGTACGAGTATATATAATTTTAAGATAAAGGAAGCAATTTAATATGTTGAATTCAGTAAAACAGGTTTTAAAGGAACAATTAGAGCATCGAAATTTAATTTTTAGAATGGCTTCTTTTGAGTTAAAAGGTATGTATCAAATACATTACTTAGGTTCTTTTTGGCAGTTTCTAAATCCTGCTATACAGGTGGCAATTTATTGGTTTGTTTTTGGTACAATTAGGGGAGGAGCGCCTGTTAACGGAACTCCTTTCTTCTTATGGTTAATAATCGGTCTGATACCATGGTTTTTTATAAGTCCATCAATAATACAAGGTTCTAATAGTGTTCATCAAAAAATAGGACTTGTATCCAAAATGAATTTTCCAGTAAGCCTATTGCCTAGTATACGAATAGTAAGTAATAGTTTTCAATTTTTTATTATGTTAATTATATTGATTGTAATTGCTTTGGTATATGGTGTTGAACCTTCATTATATGTGATTCAAGTATTGTATTATTTATTATGTTTATATGCTTTTTTATTCGCCTTTTCTTTATTAAGCTCTACTATCTCAACACTAATTAGGGATTATCAGATGGCACTTCAATCCTTTATGCGAATGTTATTATATGTTTCCCCAATATTATGGGATACTAGTCTAATTACAGCAAAGTTTAGCGAAGTAGGTGCAGTGATTGAAAACTTTCTGAGGCTTAATCCCCTATTTTATATAATTGAAGGATTCAGGGATTCAATTTTGGGAAGAGCTTGGTTTTATCAAGATTTAGTCTATACTGGGTATTTTTGGGTTTTAACATTGTGTCTTTTGTATTTCGGTGCAAAGATTCATATTAAATTCAGAAAAGATTTTATGGATTATTTGTAACAACAAGGAGCTTTAAAATGATGACTAAAGTAATTTTTAAGAATGTCTTTAAAACGTTTGAACTTCATGCTAAAAAGTCCGAAAAAATATTGAATTTGTTTTCTCTTTCTAAAAAACCAGTCAAAGAATTTATGGCTTTAAAAGATATTTCATTTGAGGTTTACGAGGGGGAAACAATAGGTATTGTCGGATTAAATGGTTCTGGTAAATCGACAATGTCAAATATTTTAGGAGGAGTTATACAACCCACAGAAGGTAGTCTTTATGTAAATGGGGAAACTTCGCTAATTGCAATATCTGCTGGATTAAATGGTGCTCTGACTGGTTTTGAAAATATTGAACTAAAGTGTATGATGCATGGTTTAACGAAGAAACAAATTAAAAAGGCAACACCTTCCATAATAGATTTTGCTGATATAGGTGATTATATTTTTCAACCAGTAAAGGATTATTCCAGTGGAATGAAATCTAGACTTGGTTTTGCCATTTCCGTTCATACTAATCCCGATATCTTGGTTATAGATGAAGCATTATCTGTAGGAGATTCTACCTTTACCCAAAAGTGCTTGCAGAAAATGGAGGAATTTAAAAAAGAAGGAAAAACAATTTTCTTCATAAGCCATTCTGCTAGTCAAATGAGAAGTTTTTGTGATCGTGTAATTTGGCTTCATTACGGGATGGTTAAGGATATCGGTGAAGCTTCGAAAACTGTAGATAATTATCAAAAGTTTACAAAATGGTTCAATAATCTTAATGAAACAGATAAAAAGAAACATAAGAAAGAAATGCTTGGAAAACAAGTGAGGATTAATGACCAATTTAAGAGTCTAAAAAAATACAATAAAAGAACAGATGTAAAGGAAATAATAAAAAATATATTAGTAATAGTGCCAGTCGTGGTAATGGGTATACTTGTACTAATAGGGATATAACTAGCAAAATTAGAAATGTTAAAATTAAAATATAAGGGCCTGATATTTATGTTACAAAAAGCTTTTAGTAAGGTTAAAAGGATTAAAAAAGTTAACGATAATGATGTGAAAAATATACTACCTAATATATCAAAAGAGTTCTTTAAAATTGAAAATTGGTACTATAACAAACGTAAAATTAATATTCATATTGAAAATAATAATATGGTAATCGAATCAAAGAATAATAAAGTCAGTTATTTAACGCTTTTTGAACAAAATACAAATTTTGTATATAGTCCGAAAGAAGAGAAAAGAATATTACTTAATAAGGATGCGTTATTCAAGATTTCTGGGAAAGTTCCCAATAATGTGAAGGCAACAATTTATATTATAGAATATGGAATTAACGAAAAAAAAGTTAAATCTAATAGACTTTTTATAAATAAAGAGTCCGAGGTAAATATTCACCCGAAAACTAAAAGTATAAGGATAGCTATTCGCATACAAGGTAAAGGTGAAGTAAGTATAACTAATTTTAAAGCAATTCAAAACTTTATCTCCTCTAAAAAGCATTCCCAAAAAAATGTTTTTGTTTCTAAAAAAATTAAAGATATCAAAATGGCATGTATATTTGATGAATTTTCAATGGAAAGTTTTTCTAATGATATATCATTGATTACGTTTACACCCGATAACTGGAAGAAAGTGTTATCCGTTAATAAACCTGATTTATTAATGGTGGAGTCAGCTTGGAGGGGGAACTTTGGAAGCTGGGAGTATCAAATAGGTAAGTACAACAATAATGAAAGAAATAGAAAACTTAAAGAACTAATTTCTTGGTGTAACAGGTATAAAATTCCAACAGTATTCTGGAATAAAGAGGATCCGATACATTTTGAAAAGTTTATAGACGCTGGTTCATTATTTGATTATATCTTAACCACTGACGCAAATATGATATACAAATATAAGGAAATTGTAAAGCATAATAGAGTTTACTCTATGCAATTTGCGGCAAATCCAAAAGAGCATAATCCGACATCAATTGTTAAGAATAAAAAGAATAAGATTTCTTTTGCCGGTTCTTATTATGCCAATCGCCATCCAGATAGAAGACTAGATATGGACCAAATGTTAGAAATTGCCAAAGAGTTTGGGTTGGATATTTATGATAGAAATTTTGAACGGAATAAAATTGGTACTTCCCATTTTATGTTCCCAGAAATTTATAAAGATAATATAGTTGGTACCTTAAAATATAGTGAAATAAATAGAGCGTATAAGGATTATAAATTAATATTAAATGTTAATAGCGTTAAAGAATCACCCACAATGTTTTCTAGAAGGGTATTTGAAGGATTAGCATGTGGAACACCTATAATAAGTAGCTTTTCTATTGGAATAAAAAAGACTTTTAAGGATATTGTAGTGTTATCTGAAAACCCACAAGATTTAAAGGATAGAATTAATACACTTATGACAAATGAGAAAAGCTATCGCGAATTAGCAATGGCTGGGATTAGGGAAGTATACCGTTATCACACATATTCTCATCGTCTTAAATTTATTTTGGATAAATTACAGATTAACTATCAAGATGTTGAAAAAAATGTCTCAGTAATTTTTTCTATTAATACTAAAGATGAATTTCAAGAGGCATTGCGTGTAATTAATTCACAATCATATAAAAAAGTTAAGGTTGTTTTTTTAATTTCTTTGTTCGAGGGATATGAAAAACTATTAAATAATTATAATAATGATGAGATCTCCACATACATTCGGGATTATGCATTCAAATATAATTCATTATTAGAATTAATTAAAACAGAATATGTAACTGTTATGGATATAAAAAATCAATATGGGGAATATTATTTGGAAGATTTAATTCATGCAAGCACGTACTCAGAAGCGGATATCGTAGGAAAGAAATCACTATTTAACAATTTAGATTATAAATACAATGAAAATGAATATGAATATGTTGATAGTGTTGCAAAGGGTACTGCCTTGTACAAATCAGGTATTTTAAAAAAGAATTCATTAGAAGATATATTAGTTAGGGAAGAAGAGTTGATTGAAACCCTTTTTAAACAATACGGTGTAAAAATATATAGTAATGATCAGTTTAATATTAAGTTAAATTCAATATAAGTAAAATAAAGGGCTAATACTGGGGGGACAGCAAAAGGTGAAAAGACTAAAAATATTGTTATACGGTGATCAGGATCTTAATATAATGGATGGCTCTGCTATATGGTTAACTTCACTAGTGAATTTATTAACAAATGATAAACGGGTTGACGTTACTTTATTGCTTAAAGCTCCAATAAAAAGGAAACATGTTTTATCTAATATCGAGGACATTAATAATATAAAAATCATTCAACCTTTTAGATTGTTTCAAGAAAAGAGTTTTGAATACAATAATAGATTAAGCGTTAAAGATGCTACAGATATTATTCAATTATTGGATGAAAAGGATAATTACGACATTATAATAACTAGAGGTAAATTATTAACGGAGCAATCAATGTATAAATCCTTTAGTAAGAAACAAATTCCTTATATAACCGATTTTACACACGTAGAATCAAAAATGGGTGATGAAGAAAAAAGTTTTTTCGAGAAAGTTTACCATATATTTCCCAATATATTTGTGCAAACCGAAGAAATGAAAGAATACCTAAAAAAATTGTTAAAAGTAAGTGGGGATAAGTTTATAGAACTCTCTCCGTCTGTTGTGGACTCCAAAAAGGATCCTGAAATAGGTATTAAAAATTATTCTATTGTTTATACAGGTAAATTTGCCGAACAATGGAAAACTTTAGAAATGGTTAATGTATTTAAAAAAGTAAATGCTAAAGATAAGGTTATAACATTAAATATAGCAGGTGATAAGTTCCAAGGGAAATTGATAGATAGAAAAGACGAGGTATTAGAAGAATTCAAACATACTAAAGGTATTAACTGGATTGGGGCAGTTAGTCGTAAAGAATCTGTTAACCTTATTCGAATGTCTGACTTAGGTTTTGCTTATAGATCTGAGGAGATAGATAATAATAATAGTTTAGAACTCTCAACTAAGTTCTTGGAATACGGAATTAATGGGAAACCTATAATTTCCCGAAGGACAAAACAATATGAAAAACTTTTAGGGAAGGATTACCCATTATTCGCAAATAATGAAGAGGAACTTTTTAATAAGTTACTATTAGCTTTTAGGGATAAAGAAATTTATAAAGATGCCGCATTAAAGTGTTACAATGCCAGTAAAAAATACCAAATATCTCAAGTAAGTAGTAAAGTATTAGAACACTTATGGAAATACAATGACCAAAAGCAAACCATACTATTTGCTGGTCATGATTTTAAATTTTTAAATTGGTATATAAAAAAATGCGAAAGCGATCCAAATATAAATGTACTAGTCGATAAATGGGATAGTCATGAAAATCATAACATTGAAAAAAGTGAAGAGCTCTTACAAAAGGCAGATATTATCTTCTGTGAATGGGGGTTGGGTAATGCGGTATGGTACTCAAATAATAAATATAAAGGTCAGAAGCTATTTATCAGATTACATCGACAAGAAATTAATACACCATATCCATCTTTAATTAATTATGATAATGTTAGTCGAATTATTGTAATAGTTCCACACTTATTTGAGGAATTTAATCGATTAAAAAATGTCCCAAGAGATAAAATGATAATTATAGAAAACATGATTGATTATGAAAGGTTTAATAAACCAAAGTTAGAAAACTTTAATTATAATCTCGGTATTATTGGTATATTACCCAAACTAAAAAGATTAGATAGGGCACTAGATGTTTTTGAGAAGCTTTGGTATAAAAATGATAAATATAAACTTTATATAAAAAGCAAATTACCTCAAGAATTACCATGGTTAATGGGACGTGAAGAAGAAAGAGTTTATTTTGAAGGTGTGTTCAGAAGAATTGAAGAATCTGAATGGAAGGAAAATGTTATTTTCGATAAACACGGTAACGATGTAGATGAGTGGTTAAGAAAAATTAAATTTGTATTGTCAACAAGTGATATAGAGGGATCTCATGTTTCACCAATGGAAGGAATGGCAAGTGGCTCTATTCCAGTTATCTATCATTGGCCGGGTGCTGAAACTGCTTACCCATCAGACTTTGTAGTAGAATCTGTAGATGATGCTGTTGACCTTATAGAAAGCCATAAAGATAAAATAGATGATAATTTTATTAAGAAATACCCCAAAAGGTTTGATTATAATTCGAGAGTTACATTATTTGATAATTTATTTTTTACCAGTAAGAATCTAATTTAGTTAATTATAAAAGATAATTGCAATACTTTTTAAAATTGGAGGGGTATTGATGAGTAAGGTACTAGTCACAGGTGGCTGTGGTTTTATTGGTTCAAGGATAGTTAGAAAGTTATTGAAAATGGGTTATGATGTGCATATCGTTGATAATTTAAGTACTGGAAGTGTAAGTAATATTGACATTAACAATGTTAGTTTGCATAAATTAAGTATACAAGACAATGGTGTAGAGGAAGTATTTAAAAATCATAAATTTAAATTTATAATACATCAAGCTGCTCAAACCAGTGTCCCTTATTCTATTGAAAATATTACTGTAGATACAGATATAAATATAATGGGGTCAGTTTATTTAATAGATCTTGCTAAAAGATACAAGGTAGGAAGGTTCATTTTTGCTTCTTCTGCGGCAATTTACGGGAACCCTAAAGCACTTCCTATAGAAGAAACTTATCCAGGGAATCCAACATCGCCATATGGTTTAGCGAAGTTTACTGTTGAAAAATATTTAAAATTAGCGTATGAGATCTATGGGTTAAAATATACTATACTTCGTTATTCTAATGTTTTCGGTCCAAAACAAACATCACTAGGTGAGGGTGGGGTAGTATCTATATTTGACCAGTGCTTTCGCCGTAATGAGAGGCCAGTTATATTTGGGGATGGTTACCAAACACGTGATTTTATATTTGTTGATGATGTTGCAGAGGCAAATGTAGCCTCGTTAGATGTAGTAAATAATGGAGTTTATAACATCTCTAGCAATAAACAAACTACTATAAATGAATTATTATATAATTTTAACAAACTATACGGGGTTGAACTACAGCCGAACCATGTTGAAAACAGGGAGGGTGACATCAGAGACAGCATACTTTCAAACGAATTAGCTCTCAAGGAGTTAAACTGGATGACTAGAACATCATTGGAAGAGGGATTAAAAGAGACAGTTTTAACTGAATCGATGTAATTACAGTACACTATTAGTGTATATAGGGAGGAAGAAATGAAAAGAGTATGTAACGTTCTGTTAATTTTAGTTTTAGCTTTTAATACAATTCTTCAAACTAGTGGTGTAATTTCAGCGCAAGATATAGATTTGGAAAAACAGACGTATTTGAAATTAGGGAAAGTTATTGAGCAAGTTGTAGAAAGCAATCAATTATATCAATTCACTCAAACGATGATATTAAATGAAAGTATTACTATACAGGAGAACACATTTATATACGGAGAAAAAGTTGGGGATGCTGTAGAAATTCAATATGCAGACACACATATTACGATACCATTAAATAATCTACAGGAGGTCCAACTAACCGAGAGCGCACCTGAATTTATTGATAGTGAACAGATTGAAGGTCAAGTTGACAGTCTAAAGCTATCCAAGGATACTGCACTGTACTCTATCAATCCCGATGAGATGAAACGGATTTTGATAACTGAGGAAATAGAATATCCCACTAGCCAGAAGGCGGAGGGGATTGGGGTTGTATATTTAGGGAATGTCGAATTTTACCTAAGCAAGGAAGATAGACAAGTCGTTGCCAAAGGTTCTGCCAATGAAAATACTGAACCTAATACGGAGGTTTCGAAGGAACCACCAAAAGATTCAACAAGTGATGAGGAAAAGAATAAAGAAGAAGTAAACAACGATAAGAAAGAAACCGAAGAAACACCGATAGAAAATAATGATCAACAACCACAAGAACCTTTAAGTAATAATAACGATGAAGTGACAAACAAAGATATTGAAAAAGCAGAAGAAGATAAACATACTTCATTAATAGAAGATGAAAAAATACCATCAAAAGATAATAAAGAAGATAATATCCAAGAGAAACAATTCACTGCATTTTCTGCAAAAAGTGAAAAAACATCTGAAAAAACGCTAGCTAATACTGACTCTTGGGAAGGGGTTTCCGCAAGCTATTTCAAGGTTGTTGAGGAAAAAGTAACTGTATATTCCAAAGGGAAGACTAAAAAATTAGGTGAATTGAAAAAAGGTCAAGTATACCCAATTGATTCTGATTATGGAAACTGGCATCAAATTCAGTTCGGCATGAGCGTG
This sequence comes from Virgibacillus ndiopensis, assembly GCF_900187325.1. Classification (GTDB taxonomy): domain Bacteria; phylum Bacillota; class Bacilli; order Bacillales; family Amphibacillaceae; genus Virgibacillus_E; species Virgibacillus_E ndiopensis. The sequence continues at coordinate 692,796 of NZ_FZMZ01000006.1, forward strand.
GGTTATGTTTTAAAACAACGTACGATACCTGATGATGGCACAAATCTACAAAATGAAAATGCAAGCTATACTCACTCAAAGCGAACGTTTGTAACATCACAAGAAACTCCAGTCTATGATAATAGCACTGGTAAATTAGTAGAGTTTGGTATTATTCAAGAGAATGAAGAATATCCAATAGTATCAGACTATGGAAATAATTGGTTAAGAGTAGTTTTTACGGATAGGGTAGGATATGTTTTAAAATCACAAGTTAGACAGACGTTTGATGGTGGAGAAAGATATTTTAGGGTACTTACTAGTAATCTGCCAGTCTATGATAATAGGTCTGGTAGTTTAAAAGAAGTAGGTACATTAACAAAAGGTCAAACATATGAAAGAGTATCTGATTATGGAAATTGGCATCGAATCAAATTTAACAATCATTATGGTTATGTTTATAAAGGAAATACAGAACCATCCAGTGGGAATCGTATAAAAAATAATAATACATCATATAATCATACCAATCGTAGTTTTACCACACTAAAAGATGTAATTGTTTACGACAATAGTTCTGGTAAATTAAAAGCATTTGGAACCATCGAAGAAGGACAATCATATTATATTGCGAGCAATTATGGAAATTGGTGGAGAATAGTTTTCGCGAATAGGGTTGGGTATGTATTGAAATCACAAATTAAACTTAATTTTAATGGCGAAGAGAAATACTTTAGAGTGTTAACTAGTAATTTGCCAGTGTATGATAATAGATCCGGTAGCTTAGAAAAGGTTGGAACCCTTACAAAAGGACAAACATATCCAATAGTAGCTGATTATGGAAATTGGCACAAAATTCAATTTGACAATTACTTTGGTTATGTGTATAAAGCCAAAACTGAGCCTGGAGTATCAAATAAAATTAAAAATTTAAACACTGGATATAAAAATACTTCAGAAATGTTTAAAACTGAAAAAAATGTGGTTGTATATGATAACTCATCAGGTACACTTGTGCCGTTTGGAACTATTGATTCAAATCAAAAATATTCAATAGTAAGTAATTATGGGAATTGGTGGAGAATTATTTTCGCTGATAGGATAGGATATATCCATAAAAATGGTGTGAAAAAAGCATTTGATGAAAATTCAGACGCATTTATGGTAACAGAAAATGCTTCATTAAATTTAATTAAAGATGGTGTACGGGTTAGGGTTGCAACATTATTAAAAGGTAATATATTCGAGAGAATTGCTGATTATGGAAATTGGCATAAGGTAAAATATGGCGATCAAATTGGTTATATATGGAAAGATGCTACTAAACCTGACACATATAACTTTAAAACCAACAAGATTACGGGTTCATTGTTAACTATAATTGATTCAACGGTATATTCTGAAACAAATTATAATAACCCAGTTGCAACAATTCAGGCTGGTGAAAGAATTTCTCTGATAAATATAGTCGATGAAAATTGGTCTGAAATAGAGCTTGCTGGGCGAAACGTATTTGTGAAGAATGAAAATGTAATTAACACAGATAACTTTTCTTTAAACTTGGATGACCATCCATATCTAAGTACATTAAAAACATATTTGATAGATTCACCATTTAACAATGATAATAAAGGTACACCAGAAAATGAAACGATTGAAGCAGCCAATTTAATGCTAAATGACAAAATTTTATTTTCAGACTATTGTAAAGACCCAATTCATAATGACTGTCCTATGGATTATACTAATGGAATTGATTGGACAAAAGGTGAGGGTGTTGATGATGAGCATCAAAGGTCTTTTCTTAGACAATTACATGGCTTATTTTTTATAAATGATCTATCTGAGGCTTATAATATCACGAATAATAAACAATATATTGATAAAGGATATGAGTATATACAAAATTGGAGGAAAAATAACCCATATTATAAACCTAAACATAAAATGGCATGGCATGATGAAGGAACTGCAAGACGACTATCAACATTGGTTAACTTTTTTGAAGCAGGAAAATCAATACTAACTGAAAACCAAAAACTAGAATTATTTGACATGATGGTTTTTCATGCTGATTTGTTAGCAGATGAAAATTTCTATTCCGAAAATACGAATCATGGTATGTTTCAAGATGAAGCATTAATAGTTTTCAGTAAATATTTCTATAACGAGGAAATATTTAATGATTATTACAATATTGCTGTAAATAGGTTAGATAATTATTTTGAAAGTCTAATTTCAGATGATGGTGTTCATTTAGAACATTCACCAAGCTATCATCAGATAATTGCTGGTTCACTAAGGTCATATGGAAATGTATTAGAGCAATTTGGAGATAGTTTAACGGCGAATAGACTTTATAGTAAATACGATAAAATGGTTAAGTATGCAACTCATGTTATCAAACCAGATGGCACATGGCCCTTAATAGCCGATACTTATAAAAAAGATTACCCTTTACATTCAATATGGGAAAATAACTCTTATTATCAATACGCTGTAACTAATGGCCAATCAGGTCAAAAGCCAGTTGAAACTAATGTAGTATTTCCTGATGCGGGGTATGCTATTTTTAGGGATAAATGGACAAATACGAACGAAGGGACATATGTATTTTTTACAGCAGCGTATCACACAAGTTATCATAAACATTCGGATGATTTAAGCTTATGGATTTATAATAACGAAGATATTATTACAGAGGCTGGCCCATATAGTTATACAATGTCTGATCCGATTACTAAGTATGCTTATTCATCATATGCTCACAATACACTTATTGTAGATGATAAGGGACTACCAAGGGTGGATGGCAAATATGATAGTACATACTTAAAAGAATTTAATACCGATGATGATTCAAAACCTAGTGCAACAGGGGTAAATAAAAGATATGAAGGAGTTACTCACCAAAGAAAGATAACCTTTAATAAATTGAATGGTATTATTCAGGTAGATGATGAAATAACATCTAATGATAAACATAACTACAAATTGCTTTGGCATTTGGCGCCAGATATTATACCTGAGATTAATTATGATAAAAATGAAATTGAATTAAACAAATTTGGAAAAACATTAATGAGAATCAATATTAATAGTGATATACCTGTAAAAATCTCCAGTGTATATGGTAATGAAGACGAGATTTATAAGAGTTGGTCTTTTGATTATGATTATGAACATAAAAAAGTAATGCGAAAGGATGTTCATTCATTAATTGTTGAGTTTGAGGAAGATAAAGGTTTTGTACAAACATCTTTCAAGTTAATAAATGAGTAATTTTTTAAAAAATGACAAAATCATTTGTAATGATCTTTGTCATTTTTGTTGAAATTGAAATTTATATATTACAAACACTTTAAATTGCATTGTATAATGTCGAAAAGAGTAATATACTAATTTTATAATTCTTATAGAATTATAAAAATAGGAAAGGAGTCAGAAATGAAAAGAATACATCATGTAAAGATAAGTGCATTTTTTATTGTTTTATTGCTATTATTACAAACAATAGTTCCAATGAAGGCATTAGGGGAATCTATTAATATCGGGAGCAATCAATTATATCAATTCACTCAAACGATGATATTAAATGAAAGTATTACTATACAGGAGAACACATTTATATACGGAGAAAAAGTTGGGGATGCTGTAGAAATTCAATATGCAGACACACATATTACGATACCATTAAATAATCTACAGGAGGTCCAACTAACCGAGAGCGCACCTGAATTTATTGATAGTGAACAGATTGAAGGTCAAGTTGACAGTCTAAAGCTATCCAAGGATACTGCACTGTACTCTATCAATCCCGATGAGATGAAACGGATTTTGATAACTGAGGAAATAGAATATCCCACTAGCCAGAAGGCGGAGGGGATTGGGGTTGTATATTTAGGGAATGTCGAATTTTACCTAAGCAAGGAAGATAGACAAGTCGTTGCCAAAGGTTCTGCCAATGAAAATACTGAACCTAATACGGAGGTTTCGAAGGAACCACCAAAAGATTCAACAAGCGATGAGGAAAAGAATAAAGAAGAAGTAAACAACGATAAGAAAGAAACCGAAGAAACACCGATAGAAAATAATGATCAACAACCACAAGAACCTTTAAGTAATAATAACGATGAAGTGACAAACAAAGATATTGAAAAAGCAGAAGAAGATAAACATACTTCATTAATAGAAGATGAAAAAATACCATCAAAAGATAATAAAGAAGATAATATCCAAGAGAAACAATTCACTGCATTTTCTGCAAAAAGTGAAAAAACATCTGAAAAAACGCTAGCTAATACTGACTCTTGGGAAGGGGTTTCCGCAAGCTATTTCAAGGTTGTTGAGGAAAAAGTAACTGTATATTCCAAAGGGAAGACTAAAAAATTAGGTGAATTGAAAAAAGGTCAAGTATACCCAATTGATTCTGATTATGGAAACTGGCATCAAATTCAGTTCGGCATGAGCGTGGGTTATGTTTTAAAACAACGTACGATACCTGATGATGGCACAAATCTACAAAATGAAAATGCAAGCTATACTCACTCAAAGCGAACGTTTGTAACATCACAAGAAACTCCAGTCTATGATAATAGCACTGGTAAATTAGTAGAGTTTGGTATTATTCAAGAGAATGAAGAATATCCAATAGTATCAGACTATGGAAATAATTGGTTAAGAGTAGTTTTTACGGATAGGGTAGGATATGTTTTAAAATCACAAGTTAGACAGACGTTTGATGGTGGAGAAAGATATTTTAGGGTACTTACTAGTAATCTGCCAGTCTATGATAATAGGTCTGGTAGTTTAAAAGAAGTAGGTACATTAACAAAAGGTCAAACATATGAAAGAGTATCTGATTATGGAAATTGGCATCGAATCAAATTTAACAATCATTATGGTTATGTTTATAAAGGAAATACAGAACCATCCAGTGGGAATCGTATAAAAAATAATAATACATCATATAATCATACCAATCGTAGTTTTACCACACTAAAAGATGTAATTGTTTACGACAATAGTTCTGGTAAATTAAAAGCATTTGGAACCATCGAAGAAGGACAATCATATTATATTGCGAGCAATTATGGAAATTGGTGGAGAATAGTTTTCGCGAATAGGGTTGGGTATGTTCATAAAAATGACGTTAAATATAATTTTGTTGATTCCGATAATTATTTTAAGGTATTAATAGATAATTTAGCCGTATATACAAATAAAGGATCAGGTCTAGTTAAGGTTGGTGAGTTAAAAAAGGGCCAAGTATATCCCAGAGTAAGTGAATATGGGAATTGGCATAAAGTTAAATTTGGCAATGATTATGGTTATGTATACGCAGAGGGTACAGAAGTTGGAAATAAAAATAATGTAAGTAATTTAAACAAGGATTATAGTCATTCAGGAAGTAAAATTGTAATTACAGAAAATGTAACAGTCTATGACAATAGCACCGGTAAATTAGTGCCGTTTGGAGAACTTGAAAAAGGAACCATTTATCCAATTGCAACGGAATATGGAGAGAATTGGTGGCGTATAGTTTACTTGAATCGTGTTGGGTATGTACTGAAAAGTCACGTTGAAAGTGGTTTAAGTGTTAATGTTCCCAAGTTACAGGTATATGAATCCTACAATGATTTGGCATATTATACTCGGCAAGATGAAATATACACATTATATTATGGTGATAAAGTTCAAATATTAGAAGAATATAACTATGCTGCTAAAATTAAAATTAATAAAAATGGAATAGTTGGCTGGGTTCATAAAGATAAGTTGGATGAAAATTTATTAGATAACTGGTGGTATGTTAAGGATGCCAGAAATTTAAGGGAAGACGCTACAAGTAACTCCAGTGATATTGGTGGTATTGAAGGCGGAACTTCAGTTAAAGTTTTGGATTATGTATATTTACCTAATCAAAAGTATTCAGACTGGTTTAGGGTTCAAACTTCAAGTGGAGTAACTGGTTGGATTTGGGGCGGTAGCGTTAATGGTTATAATGTTATGCAATATGAAAAAGAGTATTATAATGGCACAGTTAATCATATAAATTTATTTACACCCTTAAATAGTAAATCCACTTTAACTGAAGACCAAATTAATAGATTTATAGCTAGTAAAGTTGGTGCTAGTAGTTATATGTATGGAATGGGGGATGCGTTTTTAGAAGCACAAAACGTAACAGGTGTAAATGCAATGTATTTAGTATCACATGCAGCCCATGAAACTAACTATGGTACTTCAGACATTGTAAAAGCAAAATATAATTATTTTGGTATCAGTGCTTTTGATGCTTGCCCTAATGAATGTGCAGATTCATTTGAGGGAAAAAGGGCTGGTATAATTGGTGGAGCGCAATGGATAAGCGATTACTATATTCATCGTGATGCCTACCAGCAATTTACACTTTATAATATGAGATATAATAATAATACACATCAATATGCTACAGATGAGGCATGGGATGCAAAAATAGTAGATATAACAAGGAATTTAATAAATTATTTAGGATTTTAAAATCGACTTTAATAAAATAAAGAAAATGGCCACATTAATTACCGTGGAAAGGTATTAATGTGGCTTTTAAATAAAAATGTAAATATTTATCGATAATTTTGTATAAAGATTACAATGTAGGTGAGGAGAATAGAAAAAGAATACATAAAATCACAGCAATGTTCCATATTGATTTCTGTGGATGAATTAATGTCATTCATTGTGGAGAAATGGATATAACATTACTTGAAATATCAACAACCCATTGGTTTCTGAGTTAAAAGGTATACTAGTGAGAGAAAAAACGAAAACAATCTCATAAGACAAATACAAATAATTATCATTCCAACCACCAAAGAATTTGGAATAGGTATGTGTCACTAAATCAGGAAATTTTTCGAATTCAATAAATAATAATTTGTGCGATCCAGACAGTGTATCCTTGGTTTAAGTAGGTGCATTCAGTACCGATAGTCCAATAAGAATATTAAAATTAAATAATGGAAATACTAACTTTAAGGTTTGGAAAGCAAATATAAGAGGTTTAGACTGGAACCGTCAATACTCTTATAACTGGAATCTAGTATAAAATAATGCAATGTACCCTGACCCTGAAAACCAAGGCAAAGTGCAACTATTAGAACCTAAACTGGAGAAATTTTGTAATAGGGAGATACGACTAATGGGTCTTTACATACTTAGATAGGAGATAAAGTGCATATATAACAGGTAATGTTTACTCGAGACAGGTTAGTGGAGGAACATTTACTGATTGGTTCCCGAAAAATTAAACGTTCTGCATTAACACTAGAGGTTTCTCCTTATGTAGGAAACAGGCCAGTACCAATATCTAGTTTTAAATCCATTTGGAGAGAAAATAATACAATAGGTTTAATGATTGTTCAAGAAGCATCTACAGATAAATTTTAAGTGTCTACTCAAAGGGGTAGGCACTTTTTATTTTATTTAGTTTGGGTATTAAATATTAGAGTGTCAACAAGCACAAGATATGATAAAATTAGTACATGTATGTAAAAAATATAGTTTGAGTAGGTGTCTTCATGTTTAACATAGCTGATCTAGTAGTAGCTTTTATAATTTCAGCTTTAACTGCGTTTATTGTAACGCCATTAATTAAAAAATTGGCATTTAATGTGAATGCTACTGATAAACCAGATAATAAAAGAAAAAATCATGATGGAATTAAGGCAAGCTTAGGTGGTCTATCTATATTTGCGGGGACAATAGCTGGTTTTTTATACTTACAACCAGAACACCCTCAGATGATGGCTATTATTTTGGGCGCATGTATTATGTTATTAACCGGTATTTTAGATGATATTTTTGACTTGAAACCATACTACAAACTTGCTGGGCAGCTAGCTGCTGCTATCACTGTAGTATCTGCTGGATTGGTTATAGAGAAATTAACAGTCCCTTTTTTTGGAACAGTTTACTTAGATGGAATTGGCTATATAATCACTATCATTTGGATAGTTGCAGCTTCAAATGCAATTAATTTAATTGATGGGTTAGATGGGCTTGCTGCGGGGGTATCTGCAATTGGCTTATCTAGCATCCTTGTAATGGCTATAATGGATTATCGTATTGTAGTGGCTTATCTTTGTATCATCCTAATAGGAAGCTGTATTGGGTTTCTATATCACAATTTTTATCCAGCAAAGATATTTATGGGCGATACGGGGGCACTGTTTCTAGGGTATTCTATCGCAGTTGTTTCCATGTTAGGTCTCTTTAAAAACGTTGCTTTGTTTAGCTTTATAATACCAATAATTGTGATTGCTATTCCGATATTTGATACCATTTTAGCAATTATAAGGAGGACAATAAATAAACAAGGGATTGCCACAGCTGATAAAAAACATATTCATTATCAACTTATAAAAATGGGTTATAGTCATAAATCGGCTGTATTAATTATATACGGGTTTAGTGCTTTCTTTGGTTGCATGGCAATTATATTCAATAGCGGAACATTGCAAGCTTCGATTATCATTTTTGGAGTTATCATCATCGGAATTCAAATAATAGCTGAACTTGCTGGTATCGTTATGCAAGGGCAGCAACCACTGTTAGATGGAATGAAAAAAATAATCGGTATTAAAAAAGTAGACAAAAGTTAATGAATATTAAAAAACACTTTCAATACTTAATAGGATTGAAAGTGTTTCTATTTACTCTGATGCTGTCTCTTTGTTATCCTCATTAGAAGCTTTAAGAGTGTCTAACTCCAAATGTTCTTTCAGCGTTGCTTTTACTTCCTCTAATGATTCCTCTTCCGCAATTTGATAACTCAATCCATCAATTGTTTCAGGATAAGTTTCAAGGGTTAGTTTTTCTATATTACTTACACCAAAATCGGAATACTCTTTGTAAAATGCAAGACCTTCACTAATTTTCATGTTTGTTTCAACGTTGTTTCCCATTTCCTTAGCTAGATCGTCCACCTTGGTAATAGTACCAAGGGAAGTTGCTTTCTTAATGATCGCTTTAACTACTTCTTGTTGACGTTCATTTCTTCCAATGTCGCCTCTAGGATCTTGTTTGCGCATTCGTGCATACGCTAATGCATATCTACCGTTTAACTCCATTTTTCCTTCATGAAATTGTAGTTTCTCGGCTACACGATCATCACTATTTTGTGTGAAATCGAATGGAACATCAACTGTTATACCGCCAAGAATATCTATAACGTTTTTGAAAGCATCGAAGTTAACAGCAGCATAGTAATCAATTGGAATATCTAGAAACTGTTCTACGGTTTCAATCGTCATCTTTTTTCCACCATATGCAAATGCGTGTGTAATTTTATCTTGAGTACCTTTACCGACAAGCTCAACCATTGTATCACGAGGAATACTCAATAAATTTAACTTTTTATCTTTTGGATTAAATGTTGCTACCATTAGTGTGTCTGATCTACCGTGCTCTCCACCAGTTGAGTAATCCTCTACTCCCATTAACAAAATGGATACAGGGTCATCCCCAATTGATACAGCTTTATCCCGTAAATCTGATTTCTCTCTACCAAGATCATCATATGAATCACTTGCAGCCTGATATGTTTGAAATACAAGGTAAGCCCCAAATCCAACTAATGCTAGAAATAATATTACAACAATCAAAAGAAACCTGCGAATTCGCTTTTTCTTTTTTTGTTTACGTATCTGTTTACGATCCATATATATTTAATCTCCTTTAATTCTGTAAATCTACAAAAATATAAACCTTTTTAATTATAAATTTATCTAAATTAATTTGCAATCTGATTTTGATGATACCATATATAATATTGTCGAATAAAGTTAAGAATAGGTTACAACTATATAAAGATATTAATATACATGAAAAGATCCTTAATAAGATTCAATTCTTAATAAGGATCTTATACAAGTATCTCTTCATTTTCTTCATTTCTTGTCAGTACTCTTGTAATATTCACACTTGATCCGCCAACGGAATATTCATTCCACTGTTGCGCAAAAGCTTTTATTTTATTTTTGTCAAATGAATTTTGTTCAATTGCTTGAATGATAGCTTCTGTAGTTGATACAACTGGCCCAGGCATTTGATTTAGATAATCTACCAATAGTCCTCTAGTATTCTGATATTCTTGTAAATCGTATGCATAGAATATCATTGGTTTTTGAAGTAATGCATATTCAAACGGAATAGATGAATAATCTGAGATTAATAAATCTGCAATCAAAAGTAATTGGTTTGTATCTTGATAATCAGAAACATCGTAAACAAAATCATCATACTGTTCGCTAAGCTTATACTGCACTGCTGGGTGTAATTTAACAAATAAAACATATTCGTCAGATAACGCTTGATACAGTTCTTTAATATCTAAAGCAAGTTGATAATCATTAAGCTGATTATCCCGAAATGTTGGTGCATATAGAATAACTTTTTTTTCATTTATAATAGGGTACTTCTTTTTCATTGATTGAATGATGCTTCGTTTCTCCATATAATTAAAGAAAAAGTCAGTTCTTGGTATTCCGGTACGTAAGATAGAATCATTCGTTACGCCAAAGCTTTTTCTAAAAATAGTTGCCATTTTTTCTGAACCGACGACCGTATAATCAAACCGGTTATATACACGTTGAAAACGGTCATTTGCTTTTTTACTTCTCAATCTGTTTGAAGGATCCATTAGGCCAAACTGTTTTAGAGCACCTGCAGCATGCCATAACTGGATGCAAGTTGTACCTTCTTTAAATTCAGTTACGGCTAAAAATCCAAAATAGTTATCTACTAAAATTGTAGTTGCTGTTGCAAGATGATAGATAGATTGTAAATATGCAATTGGGTGATAGATATCGAAATCCAATGTTTTATCAAAAGAGTAGTCACATTTTCTAGTCTTTAGAACAATAATGTCCTCATCTGATACACTTCTTAATGATTTAGTTGTATAAAAAATATTATCTCCAAAGGAAGTAACACATACAGTCTTCTTCCTTTGAGGAAATAATTTAAACAAATTGAATAACAATTGGAATAGGAAAAGGTAAATGGAAATTGCAAGTTCTCTAATCATTTTGCACCCTATATAAATCATCTTTGATTTTGGAAGTTGAAATGTCGTTTGTTCTTGGTAAATACACAACATCACAATAATCCTTTAAGAAGTCAAATTTACCCTTCCAATCATCACCCATAACAAAGATATCTATTTCATTTTTAATAATATCATCAATTTTTTGATTCCATCCTATTTCAGGAATAACTTCATCAACGTAACGAATAGCCTCTAAAATTATTTTTCGATTTTCGAAATTATAATAAGCTTTTTTATCTTTAATTGCATTAAATTCATCTGTAGATATTCCTACAATTAAATAGTCGCCCATATCTTTTGCGCGACGTAATAAATTAATATGGCCCCAATGAATTAAATCAAATGTTCCATATGTTATTACTTTCTTCATGGTAAATTCCTCCATATAAATGAAATAGACACACTAAGATGTTAATTTCACCTACTATTATAATAACACAACTTTACAATGAATTAACATTGGATTTACATTTAAATTAAGATGTATTCTAAGACATCGACTTTTATTTATTATGGTTTATAATACAAAGGTCGGTTATTCACCATGTTTGAAATTGGTTTGCCTTTTCCTATGGGTGTAGTATAATTTTATAAGCTAGTTTATTAGTTAGACATGAGAGGAATTTAGTATGAAGTCTGTTATAACAGTATTAAAGGAACAAATACAGCACTTTTATTTATTAAGAAGGCTTTCATTATATGAAATAAAAAGTGCAAATAAAAATAATTACCTTGGTATTGCTTGGGAACTAATTAATCCAGCAATACAAATAGCAATTTATTGGTTTATTTTTGGATTTGGTATCAGGGAAAGAGAAGCAATTGACGGCGATCCCTTTTTTCAATGGATGTTATCGGGAATAGTTATCTGGTTTTTTTTCAACCCTTCTATTATTGAGGGTTCTAAATCCATTTATCAGCGTGTACAAATGCTATCAAAAATGAATTTTCCAATGAGCTTGATACCGAATATCATTATTTTCTCAAAGTTCTATTCGCATATAGGACTTCTTCTTATTACAATTTTAATTTTAAATTTATCGGGATATCCTGTAAGCATATATTATTTGCAGTTACCAATATATATCTTCGCGTCATATTTGTTTATTTTTGCGCTATCTTTAATCACATCGACATTAAACACTATCATACGTGATTTACAAATGTTACTTCAAGCATTATTGCGCATGCTATTATATATGACACCAATTTTGTGGGCAACCTCAAAGCTTGATGGATGGATCCAAATCATAATGAAGTTAAATCCACTGTATTATTTAGTTGAAGGATATCGTTATTCGTTATTAGGCAAAGAGTGGTATTTTATTACTAATTGGCAATACTCTCTATATTTCTGGGGAGTAACATTATCTTTATTGGTGGTAGGATCCATGTTACATGTGAAATTTAGAAGGAGATTTATTGATTTTATATAGGGATTAGAACGCTATATTAAATCATTCCTTATATAGAAGGGATTTATTATGGAAAAAACGATAGTAGTCTCAAATGTTACAAAGAAGCATAAATTGTATACAAGCACATCCGAAAAATTAAAAGATATTTTTACTCGTAAAGGTTATGGAGAAGATTTCTATGCTTTAAAAAATGTTAATTTCGAAGCTTTTAAAGGTGATGTCATCGGTTTTGTTGGTGTGAATGGAGCAGGGAAATCGACTTTATCTAATATCATTGCTGGTATTCTACCGGAAACGACTGGGACTGTAGAAGTCAATGGCGATGTTTCTTTAATAGCAATTGCCTCAGGTTTGAAGGGGAATTTGACTGGAAGAGAGAATATAGAATTAAAGTGTTTAATGCTTGGTTTTAATAAAAAAGAAATTGAGGAATTAGAGCCGCAGATTATAGAATTTGCTGAAATTGGTAAATTTATTGATCAACCAGTTAAATCATACTCAAGTGGAATGAAATCAAGATTAGGATTTGCAATCTCGGTTTCAATTGATCCAGATATTATTGTTATTGATGAAGCATTGTCGGTAGGGGACAAGGCTTTTGCCGAAAAATGCTTTAAAAAAATGAATGAATTTAAAAAACAAGGTAAGACGATTATCTTTGTTAGCCACTCCCTTGCACAAATGAAAGATTTTGCCGATAAAATCCTTTGGTTAGAATTTGGAAGGGTCAAGGATTACGGGACTAAAGAAGAAGTTTTACCTGAATATGAGAAATTTATTAAAGCATATAAAAAGATGTCCAAAGCAGAAAAAGAAAAATATAAAGAGGAAGCTATGAGACAACAATATGGAAGCGACATGTTTGCAGAAACCAAATAGCTTAATCTGAATAGCTATGCTTTACTTAAGTATAGCTGAAAGGTTGTTAGATATGTCGAATACGGGAAATCTTGTATCAATAATGGATATTGAATTTATCAATACAACAAAGAAGAATTTACTATATTATCATTTGTTTCCTCGATTAAATAGGGGACAAAAATGTTATGTAGTTACAGCTAATCCTGAGATTGTAATGAAGACAAAGGAAGATGCCGAATACAAAGGAATGGTTCAAGCGGCTGACTATGTAGTGCCAGATGGAGCTGGAATTGTTATGGCATCGAAGTACATGAAGCAGCCGATTGAGGAAAGAATCCCTGGCTTTGAGATAATGCTGGATTTGCTTGAATTTGCAAATGTGCAAGGCATGTCTTGTTATTTTCTTGGGGCAAAAGAATATGTAATTGAGAAAGCTGTATTGGAAGTTGAAAAAAAATATCCTAATTTAACTATTGCTGGTTACCATCATGGTTATTTTTCAATTGACGATCCTAAGGTTGTAGAACAAGTTAAAGTAGTAAATCCAGATCTGGTTTTTGTAGCTCTAGGTTCGCCGAGACAAGAAGCGTGGATTACTAAGCATATGGATCAATTCTCAAAGGGGTTATTCATGGGTGTGGGTGGTAGTTTTGATGTGTTAGCAGGTGAAGTTAGGCGAGCACCTAATGGATGGATTAAACTTAATCTAGAATGGTTGTACAGACTGTTAAAACAGCCATTTCGTTGGAGAAGAATTTTGAAGGCATTTGAATTTATGGCTCGCGTAATACTTAAGAAAGAGTAAAGGAGTGATCTGTTGATGATCACTCCTTTTGCATTTCGTATTTCAGTTAATAGTTGTATTTTTTTCTTCACTAATATCTTCACTAGTATATTTAGAATCTAATTCATTTGTAATTGGTAAATCTAATTGTTCTCTTAGCTCATTTTCAATTTCGGCTCTACTTTGCTCATCTACTTGATAGTACCATAATCCGTCGTTCATTTTCCCTCCACTGCCTTCTAAATTGATAGAGGTAATTGAAAAGTTGTTATTAATTCCATAAGACATAAAGCTTTTCATTTCATCAAATGATAGATTGGTCGTCATATTATCTCCAACAGCTTCGATTAAATCACCTAATTTTAAGATGGATGATGCAGAGGCTGCTTCTTTAACGACAGTCTTTATAATTTCCTGTTGCCGTTTACCCCGTTCAATGTCATTATCATATTTCCTGGTCCTTGCTAATGCCAATGCTTCTTCTCCGTTCAATTCTTGATTTCCAGGCATTAGATGTATTGCATTTTTATTATCCTTTGAGTCCATTTCCGACATTTCAAAAGGAACATCGTACTCAATACCGCCTAATGAATCAACAACTTCAATAAATGCTTCAAAATTAACACGTACAAAATAGTCAACGGGTACATTTAAAAAGTTTTCTACAGTTTCAATTGAAGCCTTTGGCCCTCCATACGCATGAGCGTGGTTAATTTTTGTAAAATAATCGACTTCTGGTACATAAACATAAGAGTCTCTTGGTATACTTAGCAATTTCACATTACCCTTTTTCTTATTAAATGTGGCTAAGATTAACGTGTCTGATCGACCATGACCATTATAATCACGTTTTTCACTATCATCAACACCGATTATCAGTACAGAGACATTGTCTTCCACTGGATCAACAGCTTCTTCTCTCAGCTCCGAAGTTTCATTTTCACGTCCAACATCAGTATAGGAATCCTCAACGGTGCTTTGTGCTTTTGTATATAAATGAATTCCATAAGAAGCAATGGTTAAAATAATGATCAAAGTGGGCAATAATATATATAAATAACGTTTCTTACGCTTTTTTTTCTTATTTTCATTTCGTTTATTTATTCTTGAATTTTCTAGATTGGTATCTGACATATGAAATCTCCTTAAAAAACATACTAATTATTATATTACTATTAACTGTATTTTTCGTAAATGATAATTTTATTGCCGCCCCGAAAAATAAATTTGTTGTCGAATTGTGTGAGTGTTTGTAAATTGTAATAGAATTGAATAATAGTGGCATTAGTGATTATGTTATAATGAAGTATATCTTAGATATGAGGTGAATCAATTGATTTATGCAGGTATTTTAGCAGGTGGTAAAGGAACGCGTATGGGTAATGTTCCTATGCCAAAACAATTTCTTTTACTAAATGATAAACCCATCATTGTTCATACAATTGAAAAATTTATATTAAATGATAGATTTGAAAAAATTATTATTGCTACACCAAAAGAATGGATAAATCATACGTTAGATATATTAAAGAAATACAAAATAGATCTTCCAAATGTAGAAGTAATTGTTGGTGGAAGTGACCGGAATGGTACGATTATGAAAATTGTCGATTTTATAGAGTCTAATAATGAATCAAATACAAATGATGTGCTAGTAACACATGATGCGGTAAGACCGTTTTTGACTCATCGTATTATTCAACAAAATATTGATGAAGCTATCGAATATGGCTCTGTAGATACTGTTATTGAAGCGATAGATACGATTGTAGAATCAGAAGATAATGAATTTATTAGTTCAATTCCACGTCGTGACCATATGTATCAGGGACAAACCCCACAGTCCTTCAATATAAACAAATTGAAGCAACTATATGGTGAACTGACAGACCATGAAAAAACAATTTTAACGGATGCATGTAAAATATTTTCAATAAAAGGTGAAAAGGTGAAACTTGTTCAAGGTGAAATTTTTAATATAAAAATCACAACCCCTTATGATCTAAATGTTGCAAATGCAATTATTAAAGGGAGTCTAGACAAATGATAAATCAAGTATATCGCCTTGTTTCACCTAGACAATTTGAAATTACCTATAAGGATAAATCGATTATTTCTAATAAAGTTGTCATTCGACCGACCAACCTGTCAATTTGTGCCGCAGATCAGCGTTACTATACTGGAACGCGTGGTAAAGAGGCAATGAAGAAGAAACTACCTATGGCCCTAATCCATGAAGGTGTTGGTGAAGTGGTTTTTGATCCAACAGGCAAGGTTAAAATAGGTACGAAAGTTGTTATGGTACCAAATACTCCATCTGAAACAAATCCTTATATTGCAGAGAATTATTTAAGGACAAGTAAGTTTAGGTCTAGTGGCTATGATGGTTTTATGCAGGATTATGTTTTTCTAGATCATGACAGAATTGTTGAACTGCCAGATGGTATTGATATGAATGTGGCTGCTTTCACTGAATTAGTAACGATTGCTGTACATGCAATAAGTAGATTTGAAAAGAAAGCACATCCGCAAAGGGAAACGTTTGGAGTATGGGGCGATGGTAATCTGGGATTTATAACATGTTTGTTGTTGAAAAAACTATACCCTAACAGCAAGGTTATCATATTTGGGAAAACCGACTATAAATTAAATCATTTTTCCTTTGTTGATGAGGCATTGAAAATTGATGAAATCCCGGAACAACTAACCGTCGATCATGCTGTTGAATGTGCAGGTGGAAAAGGTAGTCAATACGCTATTGAACAAATTATAGATCATATTAATCCAGAGGGAATCATTTGTCTATTGGGAGTAAGTGAATACCCGGTAGAAGTTAACACGAGAATGGTACTGGAAAAAGGGTTGACACTACTGGGGAGCAGTCGGAGCGGTGCAACTGATTTTCAACGTACGATTAATATTTATAAAGAGCATCCTGAAATTGTTGAGTATTTGGGAACTTTAATAGGTCATGTATTTGATGTGACGAAAATAAATGATGCTACAACAGCATTTGAAAGTGATTTATCTGATTCTTGGGGGAAAACAGTTATGAGGTGGATGATCTAATATGAATCATCTTCAAACCTTGAAGAAGGTATATATTGTTTTTTATAAAGTAGTATTGAATTTTGTTTACACTACCTTTTCTATTTTATTGAAACAAGATAATAAAAAAGTTGTAATTGCATTATATAGAACTGACAAGTTAGAAGGAAATTTAAAATTCATCCATGATCAATTAATTAAACAATTACCTGATGCTAAGATTCATCTTGTTTATGGACAAAACAAGATGAATCTTAAACTATTCAAAGAGGTATTTCTGATCGCAAATGCGAGGTATTTAATTCTAGATGACTATTATTTGCCTATTTATCTTATAAAACCGAGTTCTAATTTGAAGGTTATACAGCTTTGGCATGCAGCGGGTGCATTCAAGAAATTTGGATACAGTACAATTGGTACCAAGTTTGGACCGAGTCTTGATTATTTGAAACTTGTTCCTATTCACTCAAACTATACGCATGTATATATTTCATCAGAAAAGTTTATGCCATTTTATGCTGAAGCTTTTAATATGTCATTCAATTCTATTTTTTCATTAGGAGTACCTAGAATAGATCTTTTTACGAATAAAGAAATATGTGAGCTAGTAAAAAATCAGCTGTATGTAGATTACCCTATGTTATTAAAAGAAGGTTTTGTGAACATACTTGTAGCACCTACATACAAGGCGGAGGGGATTTATGCAGAATCGTCATTAGACGTTATAGATTCAGTTTTAAAAATTACGCAGTTGATGAATAAAGATAAACGTATTATTTTTAAAGCACATCCCTATATGAATGAAGTTGATATTAACCGTCTGAAGGCATGTCCCAACGTTCTTGTTGTACAGGGACATTCGATAAATGAAATAATGTTAGTCAGTGACGCATTTATAACTGATTATTCATCTGCAGTTTTTGAATTCGCATTATTAAAAAAACCGCTAGCACACTTTATTCCAGATATAGAGGAATATAATTTTAACCGTGGGTTCTATCAGGATATAGAAACCATTTCGGATGGTGAAATATTACACAAAGATAGTCAATTGTTAGATTGGATAAATGAACGTATTCATAATGAGTTTTTTAATACGACGAGAATGATTAAATATAATTTTGATAATACGGAGAATGTCTCTAAAAAAATAGTAGAGCATTTCACTTCTTAACTAGAAAGGGGCGTTACATATGTTTGTATCATCCATTGACAATGATAATATTCAAATAAGAAATGAAGCGATGATTAACAGTGATATTACTAACCTATTAATAAATGGACCATATTTGGAAATCGAGGGCTATGCCTCGTTTGAAGGATTGACTTCCTATGCAGAAGATAGAATAAGGAAAACGCTTATGTTAGTACCTAAAATTAATGTAGAAGCTTTTAAAGAAGAAAATGAGGATTACCAAGAGCTAACGGATGAGGAAATAATAGAGCTAAACATAATTAAATGCCCCCTAGATAATTGTAAACTTTCAAACCTTGAGTTTTATGACTCTTCCAAAGATGATGTAGATTCATTAAGTGGATTTAAGGGTAATATTGATTTATCAGTTATTCATGAAGGGAAGCCATTACCAAGTGGGGACTATGATGTACTGATTAATTTAGAACAAATGCCATCCAATAACGATAATATCAAATATGAAAAAACGATTTCATTAGCCAATGTTAAAAAATTCATGAAGAATGACATGCTATCAACAAAATTACATTATTTTTCAGCTAATAAAGTTTTAAAGTATAACCTTTTAATATCATTTAACAAATATAGCAAGACATTACTTTTTAAAAATACACTTTTGCAGTCATTTGATCCTCGTGATATGCCAAATAGCACTGAGGTAAAGGAAAATAGGTATATAAAAGCAATTAAAAGACGTTTTTTAAAATTATGTTACATTTTTTTCTGTATGCTACTGCCAATTAATAAGAATAAAGTTGTCTTTGCTTCGGATAGCCGTTCTGAACTAAATGGTAATTTCTTTTTTGTATATGAGGAGTTATATAAACGTAATTTAAATTTGAAAATTAAATTTGTATTTAATGAACGAATTAACAATAGTAAGTCATTTGTTGACTTAATAAAAACTGCTTTCCATTTTGCAACATCCAAGATTATATTGTTAGATGACTTTTATCCATTGGTATATCCACTGAAGATACGCAATAATGCCGATTTAATACAAATTTGGCATGCTGCGGGAGCATTTAAAACATTTGGATATAGTCGAATCGGACGTCCAGGAGGGCCGTCACCACAGTCGAGAAATCATAGGAATTATACGAAAGCTGTAGTTAGTAGTGAAGGTGTTCGAAAAAACTATGCGGAAGGATTCGGTATTACAATGGATAAAGTTTATCCAACTGGTGTTCCAAGAGCTGATATTTTCTTCGATGAGAACTATAAAGCACATGTTAGAAAAACGTTACAACAAAAGTATCCATTCATAAAAAATAAAAAGGTCATATTATTTGCACCTACATTTAGGGGGAATGGACAAGCCTCGGCACATTACCCTTTTGAAGTATTGAACCTAAAAAAACTATATGAGGAATTGCATGAAGAGTACGTTTTTTTATTTAAAATCCATCCATTTATTAATAATAAGTTTACGATACCATATGAATATGCGGATTTCTTCTATGATTTTAGTGATTATCGGGAAATAAATGATTTATTATTAATTACCGATATTCTAATAACCGATTATTCATCAGTATGTTTTGAATATGCTTTGTTGAATAAGCCTATGCTATTCTTTGCTTTCGATGTTGAAGAATATATTGAATCAAGAGATTTTTACTATAATTTCTTTGAGTTTATACCAGGACCTTTACTAAAATCGACTTCAGAAATAATTCAAACCATTAAAGAGGAACGCTTTGAATTAGAAAAAATTGGTCCGTTTGTGAAATACTTTTTTGACGATACATTAGGGAAGGCTTCCAAAAATGTTGTAGATCAAATAATTATTCCGAGCTTAGAAGACCTTCCTGTTGTTGAAAAGGAGAAAAAGAATGTATTAATACCTCCAGCATCTAGAGTTGAATTATTTGAACGTACAATGGAGGAAGAGGACAAATAATATATCCCGATTACGAAGTACTATAAAATTAAGATCAATATTGGGAGAGTGTATTAGTTTGAACTTCTTAAAGAATAATTGCGATTTTTATTTTATTGCTGAATCTATCCCATTAAGATTTGGTGGTTTAACAACTGCCATGTTTCGAAGAGCTCATGTGTTTTCGGAACACTTTGATAGGGTGATAAATATTTTAACTTTTAAGTACGAGCCTAATTTAGAAGATATAAAAGAGTTCTTAAAACAAGAGGGTTTCACGAATGATAAAGTAATTGTTACAAATATGTATGATTACCTATCAAAGAATGATAATGGAAAACCAATTCAAATAAATGAAAATGAACAAAACCACAGTGGTCATGATGTTTTACAGGAGTTTAAGGAAATTAAAGTAATTAAAAATGAAAACAGTGAAAATGTGAAAAAAATTGAATACCTGCAAGATGGTTCTGTTGAACAAATAAAGGAATTCGATAATTCGGGACGTATTAGGCGTGTGAGGAATTTTCAAGAGGGGGATTTGAAAGAGGAGATATATTTTAGAGAAGATAGATCTAAATATATGGTAAAATCCTTTGAAAATAAAGAACCCAATGTAATTATTTTATTGGACCATGCTGGAAATGTCCTAAAGAAATTTAATAGCCACAAAGAATTACAAATGTATTGGTTGGAACTGCTGATTACTGATGAGAAAACAAATTATATGATTAATGACAGTAGGGCAATGGATGAAATGGTTATTGATTTTATTGGAAAACCTGTAAAAAAGATCTTTGTTATTCATAGTATTCATCTTCGAAAACCATATAATACATTCTCGACAGTTAGGACTGGTAATCGATATCTTTTTAAAAACATTGGCCAAGCTGATGGTATCGTATTTCTTACCAATGGTCAATTGAATGACGTAGCATCCCGTTACGGAAATCGTTCTACGTTCAGTGTAATACCACATTATATTGAAGATAATAAAAGTACTTTTGCAGAGAGAAAGTTAGCAAACCGCTTTATTGTTGTATCGCGTTATCATGAAGAAAAGCAGCTTGGACATATAATCAAGGCGTTTAATATTCTTCACAAAGAAGGTCTAGACTTTCAGCTTGATTTTTACGGAAAAGGAAAAGAGAAAGAATCATTGAATTCTCTTATAAGGGAATTTTCTTTGGAAGAGAAGATCAAGTTACACGATTTTATTGATAATCCAGAAATAGAATTCAGCAGAAGTATGGGCTCCTTTTTAACAAGTAAATATGAGGGATTTGGTTTAACGATCTTAGAAAGCCTTAAGAATAATTGTCCTGTATTCGCATATGATATCAAGTATGGGCCAAGTGATATGATAAGAAGCGGTTATAATGGATTTTTGATAGAATCAAATAATATTGAAGCATTAGCAGCAACGATAAAAAAGTTCATACATTATTCTTCTGCCGAAAAAAGAAAAATGTTTTCAAATGCGGGAAATAGTATAGTTGACTTTAGTGAAGATCAATTTATAAATAAATGGGAACAAACTTTAGAGAATGCCACTTATTATTCCAACTATCGTTATAAATTGGCAGATAAAGAATACATTCAAAACACGGTTGAAGAAATTTATTTTAATAAGCAATATTTAACTGTTTCGATCTCAAGTAATGTAATAGAACCAAGCTATAAATCAATCAAGCAGGATTTAAAAGGAATAACAATTGAAATTAATAATAAACAGTGGGAAATGCAAAGAGTAAATAAAAAATTGAACAAAAGTAAGTTATTCTATACGATCTCTATCCCATTGGATGACTTGCAAGAAGTCATTGATATCGGGAGATTCTTTTCAATCACGTATTACCTAAATCTAGACGATGTTAAATATAGAGGTAAATTAAAATACCATCTAAACGATAGAAAGCGACCACAATCATATAAATTCCATGTATATCAGATTTCCAATAATGATCAAGGGTTGTTGGAAATCAGAAAAGAGAAGGTTAGTGGCGCCCGTGGTTTTTTTAGGTATTTAAAATATAATTTATAATATATAGTTAATTTGCAATTGACTGAAGTTTATTTTATAATCTACTGAAAAGTTAGGTAACAATTAAAAGGAGGCAATGTTAATGCAACGCTTAATGTGTAAAGGGAAAATACACAGGGCAACAGTAACGGAAGCTGAACTTGATTATGTGGGCAGTATAACGATAGATTATAAATTAATGAAAGAAGCGAATATTAAACCATATGAAATGGTACAAATAACAAGCTTAAAGAATGCGACGAGATGGAAGACGTACGCAATTCCTGCGCCTGAAGGTTCAAAACGCATTTGCTTAAATGGTCCTCCAGCACATTTATTCTCACCAGGTGATATTGTTATTATCTTAAGTCTTGGACTCATGACTGATGAGGAAATAGAAGACCTAAAACCTAGAGTGGTATTCGTTGATGAAAATAACGAGATTACTAGTATAGAAGAGCATGATTTACATTGGCCAGAAGGTGTAAAGATATAATTGTGATGTAAGAAGTTTGGACTTTAATCTAAATAAAATATATAAAAAAAGCAGACCAGTGGTATTATCAGCCCTGGTCTGCTTTTTATCTATCTACCCTTCAAAACCTCATCCAACACATCTGGATAATTCGTAAACATCCCAGTAACGCCCCAATCTAAGACCTTTTCCATATCCTCTCTCGTATTGACTGTATAAGGATGCATTAATAGATCATGCTGACGTACCTTTTGGACATATGCTTCATCAATTTTTGTATGACTTGCACCTATTCCAATTGCATATTCTGCAATTTCGTTTAATTCTTTATCTGTAATTGAAGCTGGTTCTGAATAAGAAATCAATTGAACTAGTGGAATATTAGGATTCATAGAGTGTACGATTAATAGACTTTCCGGACTAAATGATTGAATAAGGACTTTACTTGATGGGGCAATTGGTCCGATTAACTTATATTTATTTAAAACTCTTAGTAATTCTTCTTCCATACCAGGATAAACCTCAGGAGACTTTGTTTCGATATAGTATCTTGATCCTCTGCCAAATTCCTGGATGACTTCTTCTAATGTAGGAACCTTTAGACCATCATATTCGGGCTTAGCTTTTTCAGGATATTGTTCATTGAACCATGATCCTGCATCAAGCTGCTTAATTTCTGCTAAAGTCATGTCTTTCACATAGCCTGTCCCAT
This sequence comes from Virgibacillus ndiopensis, assembly GCF_900187325.1. GTDB lineage: Bacteria > Bacillota > Bacilli > Bacillales > Amphibacillaceae > Virgibacillus_E > Virgibacillus_E ndiopensis. The sequence continues at coordinate 716,265 of NZ_FZMZ01000006.1, forward strand.
CAGTCGTTCGATCCACCTTTTCATCATGCATGGCAATCAATGTTCCGTCTTTCGTCATTTGCAAGTCGACCTCGATATAATCACCCTTCATTTTTTCCCCTAAATCGTAGGATGGTATCGTATGCTCTGGGGCATATCCAGATGCACCGCGATGGGCTACATTTAAAATACGGTTTGGATTCAGATTGGGTCCTTCCGATGCAAAAACTGCATTTTTGCTGGGTAATAAAAAGATCGTGAAGATTAATAGAATCACTAAGCTAAACGACAACTTCTTCATTTTTTCCATCTCCCTTAAATTCATTTGATTGTATGAATTATCTTAGATGAAAAATAGAGTTTAGTAGAGTTATTAGCCTCCTTCCTCTTTAATAGTTCCAATAGTATCCAACTATCAGAATAATGTCAAAAGACAGATTAAATGATTTAAACTTTAGTTAGTTTGACCCAAAGGACTTAAGCCCTACAAGGGATTTGGGTCATTTTTCATGAAAAATAAACTTGTTTTATTTATTACATAAAAACAAATTAGTTTCATATATTCGTTAGAGAACTAGAAACGAGGGGGAGTTAACTTGAAAAAGTCAGTGTCACTAGTTTTATCTATTTGTTTTGTATTAATTTTATTATTACTTAGCGCTTGTGCTGGAGAAGAATCTTCAGGCGGAGGGGATGGAGGAGATGGTGGTAAGCCTATAACATTATACTCCCCAGAGACACCAGAGCTATCTAAAGAACTAGCTGCAAAATATGAGGAACTTTATGGGACGAAGGTTAATGTGAATTATGCTGGGACAAACGTATTAGTGAATAAAATGATGGCTGAGAAAGGTAATCCGCAGGCAGATGTTTGGTATGGCGGCGGTGGTATTCTACCATTTGAAGCAGCTGTTGATAAAGATATTATTACATCCTACATACCTGAGAGTGCCAAGGAATGGGAAGTGGTAGAGAATGGTATTAAGGTAAAGCACCAGGATGGGTACTATGTTGGTGCTGAAATGTTCGTACTCGGTTTCGCCTACAATACGGAATTAGTCTCAGAAGAAGAGGCACCAAAGACATGGGAAGATTTACTGGATCCGAAATGGAAAGGTAAAATTCAATTTCCTAACCCTGCAGCATCTGGTACGGCTACTTTAATGGTACTAAGCTATATGATGCAGCATGGGGAAGAAGCAGGTTGGGAGTACTTCCAAAAATTAAAGGATCAAGCAAATTCAATTCCGGATTCAGGATCAGGTCCGACTAAGGGTGCTGCGATGGGTGAAGCACATATAGCGGTGGGTTTTGATTTTATGGCTTACGAACATCAAGCAAATGGGGAAACAGTAGATTTTGTTGTTCCAGAGAAAACACCAATTCTCGTTAATCCAGTTACGCTCGTAAAGGATGGTCCTAATCCAGAAGGCGGAAAGAAGTTTATGGACTTTATGTTAGGAAAAGATGCTCAACAAATTTTGGCTGATTGGTATCATATTCCGATCAATCCTGATGTAGAATCTAAAACGCCATTATCTTTAGACAAAATAAAAGAGCATGCTGTTGATTTAGATATTGATTGGGTGAACGAGAACTATGACCGCATCAGGGATGAATGGAAAACGAAAATAAAGTAAAGGACGTTGATGAACATGGGATCAGTTGTAGTCGAAAAACTTACAAAGGACTTTTCAGATGTAACGGTTCTGCAAAATATAAATTTGGACATTAAAGAGGGCGAATTTTTCGCCCTTTTGGGTCCATCTGGTTGCGGGAAGACGACCACAATGCGGTGTATTGCTGGGTTTGAAAAGCCGACAAATGGCGTTATTAAAATAGGTGATAGGGTTATAAATGAGTTGACCCCAAACCAACGAAATTGCGGGATGGTTTTTCAAAGTTATGCATTATTTCCACACATGAATGTTTTCGATAACGTTGCCTATAGTCTGAATGTAAAAAGACTGAAGGAAAGTAATGTTTTGAAGAAGATTGGTACGTATACGAGAATGCTTAATAGCAGACTCGTCAAATACCCTAAGGACATTGAGGCGAAGGTTATGGATATTTTAGCATATGTTGAATTAACCGAGCACGCCAAAAAGTTGACAAGTGCACTTTCTGGTGGACAGCAACAAAGGGTGGCACTAGCAAGAGCATTAGTCATGGAGCCAGAAGTATTACTGATGGACGAGCCGTTATCTAATTTAGATCAAAAACTTAGACATACCATGCGAAATACAATCCGAAAGATACAACAGGATTTAAAAATTACAACCATCTTTGTTACGCATGATCAAGAAGAAGCAATGAGTATGGCGGACCGTGTAGCGGTAATGAATGAGGGAGAAATTCTGCAAATAGGCACACCAACAGATTTGTATAGCAATCCCAAGACACCGTTTATTGCTGATTTTGTAGGAACTTCCAATATCATTCCTGGGAAGATGCTTGATCTGGAAGATGGCCTATCGGTGATTCAAATTGGTAACCAAAAAGTAAAGTCAGTTGCGACCGCTGAAAAACAAGATGTCCAGGTTATTATTAGACCTGAAAATATAAATGTTTTAAAGGAAGACTTAAAGGAATATGATAATTCATTCGATGGAGAAATATTATATGCTACGTATTTAGGTTCAATCGTACGTTACGATATTAGGGTTGGGGAATATACGCTAACCGCAGATACAATCTATGAGTCAGGAAATAATATTTTAAAGTCTGGGACATCGGTGAAGTTGGGCGTATCACCTGAGAGGGTGCTGCTAATATGAATCGGTTGAAGAGGAATTTGACTAGTATTGGCATTGTTAAATTTCTAATCTATGCATTCTTTCTTCTCTTCTTGATTATTCCATTATTATCCGTGTTCTTGGTCAGTTTTACGAATGAACCTATCAATTTATTCGGATCACTGATTAGTCTTGAAACATTGCAGCATACGGTTAGTCAATTTATGAATTCTACTTTTGATAATTTTAAGTCAATTTTTTCTAACGGTACTTATTTAAACGCATTGTTGAATAGTCTGCGGCTATCATTCTTCGTATCTATTATCGTATTGATTGTTTGTGTTCCGATAGCTTACGGGATTGCTCGAACGAATATGCCATTTAAGAAAACAATTAGTGCTTTATGTACCATTCCTTTGATTGTGCCTACTTTTATATCAGCTTATGCCTTTATTATTATGTTCGGTAGAGCTGGATGGGTAACCTACCTTTACAATGCTATAGGTGGAGAAGGGTTTCTGATTGATCCATATTCATTTACAGGAATAGTTTTAGTACAAGTATTTTTCTTTTTCCCATACGCACTTTGGCCAATGGTCGCAGCGTTTAAAGTAAGTGATGTTTCCTTAGAGGAGGCATCGAGAAATATGGGTTCTAAAAGCTGGCTCACTTTTGTTACGGTGACATTCCCATTAGCCATTCCAGGGATGCTGTCTACCGCATTGGTTATTTTTGCTGTAAGCTTTTCCGATTTTGGAACACCGATTATTCTTGCTCCAACCGATCTAAACCTATTGGTTGTGGAAGCTTACCGCGAAATTGCCGGATTCTTTAATTGGGGTGGGGCGGCTATTTTAACAGTTATCATGATTGCGGTAGCAGGCTTTGTATTCTGGCTGCAAAACTACTTCTTTAAAGGGAAAGACTACGGTGCATTATCTGGAAAACCTAAACAGGTGAAGCTTAGTGACAATAAATTACTGTCTGGATCATTGTCCGTTTTTGCTGGTTTTGTTGTATTGGTGCCATTGCTTGCAATGCTGACGGTATTTATGCAGTCGATTGCAACGACATGGGGTGTAGATCCGTTACCTGCTGGATATACATTAAACCATTATAAAGATATTTTTACGAACTCGCTTGGTAATATCCAGAATAGTATTATCCTGGCACTTGGGGCATTGGTACTAAGCATTATCGTTGCCACGTTTGTATCTTATTTTGTTGTAAGGCGAAATTCAACTGGATTGGATTTTATGACAACAGTGCCACTCATTGTTCCGGGTATTGCATTCGGGATAGCATTGATACAAACATTTAATACGGTTCCATTACAACTGACAGGTACGGCAACGATTTTAATTATAGCTTATTCCATTAGAAGACTACCATATATGGTTAGGTCGACAGTTGGAACAATGAAGTCAATTAAAGGAGATATAGAAGAAGCGGCTGTGAACCTTGGAGCTTCAACGTTGACTGCAGCCGTTACGGTAATTGGACCACTAATGCTACCTGGAATTGCAGCAGGATCGATTTTAGTTTTTATCACGGTAATTAAAGAAACGAGTATTACTATTTTAATGGCTCCAGCGGAATGGGCACCTATGAGCCTAGCTATCTTTCAAAACATATTAAGAGCAGAATATTACTCAGCAGCAGCTATGTCGATTGTTTTAGTGGTTTTAGTATTGGTGCTGCAGGCAATTGCCAATCGGTTTTCGAGGAAGGAACTATAGGGGACAAGGGGCCAATCGGGACAAGGGGTCAGACCCCGCGTCCCGGGACGTGGGGTCTGACCCCTTGTCCCACCACTTTTGTTAGGGGCAGCGGGAATTAACAGAATTGATGAATTAAATACAATAGAAGTTGCTTTAGCAGCTTATAAGGCAAGTGAGAGTGGTAAAGCGGTGAAGCTTTAAAAGAATATAAACTCGAATTACAAGGGAGTATGTATGTAATGAAGATTACATTTTTAGGAACAGCAGCTGCACAAGGTATACCGATGCCGTATTGTGATTGTACAACATGCACTAACGCACGTAAGTTTCATGGTCAGAATATTCGAAAGAGATGTTCATACTTTGTTAATGATAATCTTTTAGTAGATATGGGGCCTGATCTTTTTGCTGCTTGTGCTATTCATGATGTCGATTTAATAAACATGAATTATACATTAATCACGCATAGTCACCTTGACCACATATTTGTACAAAACTTGGGGATGCGTGCAAAAGGAATGCATCAACAGACCAACCTGCCACAACTAAAACTAGTAGCACCTCCCTCTGTAATGACTTTATTAAACGCCTATGGATCTTCAGATAAAGATATGAAATTGCAAAGATATCCGGTTCTTCCTTTTGATTGCTTAAATTTTCCTGATTACCTTATAAAGTCAATTAAGGCAAAACATATTCCGAACGTTGGGGATGCTGTAAATTATTTTATTGATGATGGAAATAGAAAGGTATTATTTGCCTCCGATACTGCGATTTATGAAGATAGAGTGTGGCCGTATTTAGCGAATCACAAAATAGATTTGTTAATTATTGAATGTACCAAGGGCTTGAAGCAGGATAGCAGCAATGTACATTTAAATATAATAGATTTGCAATTTATGATTGAAAAAATGCTGACAATTCATGCTATAACGGAAAATACAATAATATACGCAACTCATTTTTCGCATCAGAACTGTCCTCCACATGAGGAATTGTCTGAAATTCTAAAAAAGATTGGTGTCAATTGTGCTTAAGATGGACTTGTTTTGAATATTTAATTGTCAGTGAAAAAATTGATGCTAATAGATAAAAAATTAGTCCAAAGGTTATTTGAAACATATGTTAAGAATTTACATTATATAGATACTTTTATACCTTGATTCCTTTATAGTAGGCGAAACTTGTCTATTGTAAAGGAATTTTTATTTGCATTATTTTAGATAGTTAACTTTAAAAAATGATAGAATAAATAAAACAATCAATTTTTTAATAGAGAGGTATAAACAATGACATATCCGATAATTGCAGAAGAATATAGGGGTGGAGTATTAGAAAATACACACCAAGGAATTATTTGTGTAATCAATGATAAAAAAGAAATAATGTATCAAAAAGGTAATCCTAATCAACATGTTTTTTATCGTTCTGCTATGAAACCGCTTCAAGCGATTCCTATATTTACAACTAAAGTAATAGAAAAATATAATCTTAATAGCCAGGAAGCAGCTTTATTCACTGCATCACAGCGCGGGGAAAACTATCATCAGGAAGCGCTGGAAAGTCTAATGAAAAAGTTACAATTAACCGAAGACCTGCTTATCTGTAATCATAGCTATCCACTTAATGAAGAACCTAAACAACAATACATTTGGGATCACAAACCACGGCGTAGGCTCTTGCATAATTGTTCAGGAAAGCACCTCGGATTTTTAGCGTATGCCAAAGAAAAAGGTTATGAGCTTAATGGATACGAGGAGATTGGACATCTTTTACAACAGGAAATTTTACGTTATGTAGCCGAACTATCTGAAACACCTACAGAGCAAATACATACTTCAGTCGATGGATGTGGCGTCCCAGTTCACGCCGTTCCTTTAAAAAATATGGCAATCTCATTTTTAAAATTTGTTGCGCCAGAACAAATTAAAGATGTGAAAATAGCTAGTGCGGTTAACGAAATAGGCAGGGTAATGAATGAACAACCAGAAATAGTCGCATCGCATAACTTTATCTGTACAGCACTGCTGGAAGATGCGAATATCATCGCAAAAGGAGGGGCGCAAGGGGTTTATTGCTTAGCCTTAAAGGAAGAAAAAATTAGTATTGCTTTAAAAGTTTTAAGTGGTTCTGAATTAGTGTGGCCAGTATTAGTTGCTGAAATTTTGAAAGAGCTAAATTACAGTAACACGGAAACGATTGATCGCTTATTACAAATTCGTTCAAAAGAAATAAAAAATGATAATGGGAAAATTATAGGTGAGACGAAAATTTTATTATAACAACAGGAGGAGGTTATATGATACTAGAAGTTATTGTTCAAAATGGACAGGAAGCAAAACAAGCTGAAGAACTTGGAGCAGATCGAATCGAATTAGTATCGGCTATTCAGGAAGGCGGATTAACCCCGAGCTTTGGGACGATTAAGCAGGTGCTTGAAAGTGTGTCTATTCCAGTTCAAGTTATGATTCGTCCGCATAGCTATCATTTTTGTTATACAGATAGTGAAATGCAAATTATTCGTGAAGATATCAAAAGGATATTAGAGCTTGGTGGGACGAGAATTGTATTTGGAGCATTGAATGATGACAACACTATAAATGAAACGATCCTTGAGGATATAATTAGAATATCTTCAACGTTAGATATTACTTTTCATAGGGCATTTGATGAAGTTCCATTACAAATAGAAGCTTACCAAATACTGGATCAATATAAACAGCATGTGAAACGCATTCTGACTTCAGGTGGAGAAAATACCTGTTTTAAGGGAAAAGAGAAGCTTCAAGAACTTGTTCAAATGTCAAAAAAGTTAAACGGTCCTCTCATAATGCCTGGTGCTGGATTAACCCCTTCTAATATCAAGGAGATTCATGATGAGGTAATGGCCGAAGAATATCATTTTGGTAAAGCGGTAAGAACGGATCAAACTTTTGTGAATGGGTTTAATAAAATGGAAGTTAGGTCCATTATTAATAGATTAAAAGGTAATGAAGGTACTATTTGAGTTCGTCTATTGATGTGTAAGAAAAGGAGGAATTTATTGATTTATAAAGAATGATATAATTAAACAGTTATTCTTAAACTAGAATAGACAGTTAGGGAGTGTCTGAAAATGAATTATCGCAAACTAGGAAATACAGATTTAGCTATTAGTGAGTTAAGCTTTGGTACGTGGGCAATAGGTGGTGCGTGGGGGAAACTGAACGATACAGAGGCATTAAATGCACTAGACCGTGCAATGGATGAAGGGGTAAATTTTTTTGATACGGCAGATGTTTACGGTGATGGTCATAGTGAAGAGCTGTTAGCTAAAGCGACAAAAGGAAAGGAATCTACTATACATATTGCAACTAAGTTCTGCCGTGCAGGGGACATACATGATCCAGAGAATTATTCATTGAAAAGAGTTCAGGAGTATTGTGAAAATAGTTTAAGACGGTTAAACCGGGAGCAGATTGATTTATATCAAATTCACTGTCCGCCATTTGAAGTTCTTAAAGATGGTAGTGTGTTCAATGTGCTAGATAATTTAAAATCTCAAGGAAAAATTAGATATTACGGTGTAAGTGTTGAAACGGTGGAGGAAGGTATGTATTGTCTTGAGAATTATGATGTGAGTTCGTTACAAGTGATTTTTAATATTTTTAGACAGAAGCCATTAAAAGAATTATTTTCGAAAGCACATGAACAGGGTGTTGGTATTCTCGCTCGTGTACCATTGGCAAGCGGTCTGTTAACAGGGAAATTTAAAAAAGACGCTACATTTGAAGCAGATGATCATCGTCATTTCAATCGAGATGGACAAGAGTTCAACGTTGGGGAAACGTTTGCCGGTCTTGAATTTAATAAAGGTGTGGAGCTAAGCGAGCAGCTTGATTGGATTGCAAGTGGTAGAGGTAATATGACTAGGGCTGCTTTAAGATGGATTTTAGAGCATAACGAAATTACCAGTGTTATTCCAGGATTTAGAAATGTGAAGCAAGTAGAAGATAACCTACAGGCATTGAATGTGGAGGGTTATTCACCTAAAGAAATGGAAAAGCTATCCGTATTTTATCGGAATGAGGTTCAACCATATATTAGGGGAGCTTATTAAACAAACAACTTATAAAACAAAAGGCAGGCTATCAAGAGCCTGTCTTTTTGTGTGCAAGAATTAATAGTAAATACACATTTTAAAAAATCATATATTGATTGTACGTACGAATTATATTATTATAATGTTAATGATGTTATCTTATACGTACAAGGTGATTTCCCTTAGAAAGGTGTGGAATTATTTATGTTAGAAGAGTTAAAACAAGCAGTTCTAGAAGCTAACCTGTCGTTACCCGAGCATAACCTAGTGACATTTACTTGGGGAAATGTAAGCGGTGTCAGTAGGGGAGATGGATTAATCGTTATTAAACCTAGTGGAGTCCCTTATAACCAATTAAAAAGGGATGATATGGTGGTAGTTGATTTTGACGGAAATATTATTGAAGGTGACTTAAATCCTTCATCAGACACTCCAACACATATCGTACTTTATAAAAATTTCCCGGAAATCGGCGGTGTTGTTCATACACATGCCCCGTGGTCAACAAGCTGGGCACAGGCCGGGAAAGATTTACCTGCATTAGGTACAACTCACGCTGATTATTTCTTTGGTTCAGTTCCTTGTACTCGACCAATGAGTAACAACGAAATTATGGGAAACTATGAGCTTGAAACTGGTAATGTAATTGTTGAGACATTCATAAATAATGATCCACAAGAAATACCTGGCGTACTTGTACATAGTCATGCTCCTTTTACATGGGGGAAAGACCCTGGAGAAGCGGTTCATAATGCAGTCGTTTTAGAAGAAGTTGCAAAAATGGCATTACAGTCTTATCAATTAAATCCAACTGTAACATCGATTAATCAGGCAATTTTAGATAAACATTACCTCAGAAAACATGGTGCTAAAGCGTATTACGGACAAAATAATGGGGGAGATGAATGATGAAAGAAAACTACACAATTGGAATAGATTATGGTACGGAATCTGGTCGGGCGGTACTTGTGTCACTTAAGGATGGAAAAGAGATTGCTGACCATGTAACTCCCTATCCACATGGGGTTATCGATAATGTATTACCTAATTCCTCCATTAAGCTTGGCCATGAATGGGCTTTGCAACATCCAGCAGATTATCTTGAAGTCTTAAAACAGTCAATTCCAGCTGTTATGAAGGAGTCTGGGGTTAATCCTAAAGAAGTTATTGGACTTGGAATTGATTTTACAGCATGTACAATGCTTCCCCTAAATAAAAAAGGAGATCCACTATGTTTTGATAATGCCTTACAAAATAACCCACATAGCTGGGTTAAGCTATGGAAACATCATGCGGCACAAGACGAAGCTAATCAATTAAATGAAATTGCAGAGCGAAGAGGTGAAGATTTTTTACCACGTTACGGAGGGAAAATTTCTTCCGAGTGGATGATCGCAAAAATATGGCAAATTTTAAACGAAGCACCAGAAATATATAATCAAACAGACCAGTTTGTTGAAGCTACTGACTGGGTTATCTCAGCAATTACGAAAAATTTACAGCGAAATAGTTGTACGGCAGGGTATAAAGCCATTTGGCACAAGCAAGATGGGTACCCAAATAGGGAGTTTTTTAAGGCACTTGATCCAAGAATGGAAGACCTGGCAGAAACAAAGCTACGTGGAGAAGTCGTTCCGTTGGGTACAAAGGCTGGAGAACTTACAAAGGAAATGGCGGAGTTAACAGGCTTACGAGAAGGAACTGCCGTAGCCGTTGGAAATGTTGATGCACATGCAGCGGTTCCTGCGGTAGGCGTAGTTACACCTGGGAAACTTGTTATGGCGATGGGAACGTCTATCTGTCACATGCTTTTAGGGTCTGAAGAGAAACAAGTTGAGGGTATGTGTGGAGTTGTAGAAGATGGAATTATTCCTGGCTATTTTGGATATGAAGCCGGTCAATCGGCTGTGGGGGATATTTTTGCATGGTATGTAAATCAAGGGGTACCGGCTTATGTACACGATACAGCTGAAAAAGAGGGATTGAATGTTCATCAATGGCTAGAGCGTGAAGCATCAAAATACAAACCAGGGGAAACTGGATTATTGGCGCTAGATTGGTGGAATGGAAATCGGTCCGTACTTGTTGATACAGAGCTAAGTGGAGTCTTACTCGGGGCAACATTACAAACCAAACCAGAAGAAATTTATCGTACTTTACTTGAATCAACAGCATTTGGTACAAGAAAGATTGTTGATGCATTTCATGAAAACGGTGTTCCAGTTGATGAACTTTATGCATGTGGTGGTCTTCCTCAAAAGAATAAGCTGTTAATGCAAATCTATGCTGATGTGACTAATCGCACAATTAAGATTGCTGATTCCAAACAGACACCGGCTTTAGGTGCTGCGATGTTTGGTGCGGTTGCGGCGGGATCACAAAACGGAGGATACGATACGATTTTGGATGCGGCAGAAAATATGGCGCGTATTAAAGATGAAATCATTACGCCAATTCCAGAAAACGTATCAATATATGAAAAACTCTATCAGGAATATTCCGAGCTTCATGATTATTTTGGTAGGGGTGAAAACGATGTAATGAAGCGATTGAAATCATTAAGATAATAGAAAAGTATAGGGGATGAGCATCATGTTAAAAAAGAATACGTATGAATTTTGGTTTGTTACAGGTAGTCAACATCTTTATGGAAATGAAGCATTATCTGAAGTAGAAAATCATTCAATGGAAATAGTTGAAGGTTTGAACAAAGAGGGGAATCTACCTTTTAAAATAGTATATAAATCTGTTTTAACTACTTCTGAAGAGATTAGACGTACAAGTTTAAATGCTAATTCAAATGAAAACTGTGCAGGGCTAATTACGTGGATGCATACATTTTCCCCAGCGAAAATGTGGATATCAGGTCTTACAAAGCTTCAGAAACCATTGCTACATTTACATACACAATTTAACCGAGATATTCCTTGGGATAAGATTGATATGGATTTTATGAATCTAAATCAGTCAGCACACGGAGACCGGGAATATGGGTTTATTGGAACCCGTTTAAATATAGCTAGAAAAGTAGTTGTTGGACATTGGCAGGATGTGAACGTGTCAAATAAGATTAAGGATTGGATGAAAACAGCGGTTGGTTTTACGGAAGGTGATAATATTCGCGTTGCTCGTTTTGGCGATAACATGAGAAATGTAGCTGTAACAGACGGGGATAAAGTTGAAGCTCAAATTAAATTTGGCTGGACTGTCGATTATTATGGTATCGGTGATTTAGTTGAACGGATGAACCAGATATCTGATAGTCAAGTAGAAGAGCTGTTTAACGAATACGAAAGACTGTATGCAATTGATCCTGCTGGTAAAGAAAATGGGCCAATAAAGAACACCATCCTTGAACAGGCCAGAATCGAATTAGGGTTAAAAGCGTTTTTAGATGAAGGAAATTACACAGCATTTACAACTAATTTTGAAGATCTACATGGAATGAAGCAGCTTCCAGGACTAGCAGCGCAACGCTTGATGGCACAAGGGTATGGGTTTGCAGGTGAAGGGGATTGGCGAACGGCTGCACTTCTTAGACTAATGAAAGTTATTTCAAATAACGTTGGAACATCGTTTATGGAAGATTATACGTATCACTTAGAGCCTGGAAACGAAATGATTCTCGGATCACACATGTTAGAAATATGTCCAACTGTAGCTGCCACAAAACCTAAGATTGTTGTAAATCCACTTTCTATTGGAGGAAAGGGAGATCCGGCCCGACTGGTGTTTGATGGTCGAGGTGGCGATGCGATCAATGTTTCACTAATTGAATTAGGTGGCAGATTCCGCTTTGTAATTAATGAAGTGAAAGCAGAACAACCAACGATAGAGACACCAAACTTGCCAGTTGCAAAAGTATTGTGGAAGCCTGAACCTTCTCTAAGTGAAGCAACAGAATCATGGATTTATGCAGGAGGAGCGCATCATACAGTATTTTCGTTCACGGTTACCACTGATCAGCTTTATGATTTTGCTGATATGGTTGGGGTTGAATGTATTGTCATTGACAAAGATACAAATCCTCGTCAATTGAGGAATGAAATGAAATATAGTGATGGATATTGGAGATAAATAATGTATGAATTATGGCAGGGCTAGAATTTATAGCTCTGTTATTTTGTTCGATAAAATCGTATGGAGTATGATACTATTAACTTATACGAATGAGTTAATAATAGGATGTGCAAATTCATGCTGGTTGAGGTGTTTTAATGGAAACAAAATATAATATGGTCAAAAAAGCAATAAAATCTAAAATTATTGATGGTACATTTACTCCACATCAGAAAATAAGTTCAGAAAGCGAGTTAATGAAACAATTTGATGTTAGCCGCCATACGGTACGATTAGCTATTGGTGATTTAGTGACTACAGGGTGGTTATATCGTGAACAAGGATCTGGTACTTTCTGTGCTGATAGAAGTGCACTGGATTCAAAGCAAAATGTGCGTAACCAGAAAAATATTGCGATTATTACGACCTATATTTCGGATTATATATTTCCTTCAATTATTAGAGGAGCTGAATCGCGTCTTAGTGAGGAAGGATATCAAGTAAGTATATTTAGTACGAACAATGATCATGAAAATGAAAAACGGATTTTAGAGAAAATCCTAAGTCAACAATTTGATGGGATCATTATTGAACCAACAAAAAGTGCATACTCCAATCCTAATATCGGTTATTACTTAAATCTTGAACGCCAATCAATCCCTTATATTATGATTAACGCGTATTACGATGAACTGGAACCAATTAGTGTTGTAATAGATGAGGAAAAAGGAGGATTCATGCAGGCAGAGCATTTGATAAAACTTGGTCACAAAGAAATAATTGGATGTTTTAAAACGGATGATATGCAAGGAACCAAGAGAATGAAGGGATTCCTAAAGGCCCATCGACATTATAAAATACCGTTAAATCCAAAAAATATTATTACGTATAACACATTAGAAAAATGGTCAAAGCCTATTCAAGAACTTGAGAAACTACTTACTTCCAACTCAGATAAGCCAACCGGTTTAGTATGCTATAACGACGAGCTCGCTATAAAGCTACTTGACGTACTACGTTTAAATAAAATTAGAGTTCCCGAGGATTTATCGCTCATTGGGTATGATGATTCAACATTATCAGAGGTATCGGAAGTCAAGTTAACATCTATCGTTCACCCTAAAAGTCAAATGGGAAGAGATGCAGCAAATACAATTATAGATTTAGTTAACATGAAAACCAGTACTAAAAATAATGATAAATCTAACATACAATCGATCGTATATCCACCAGAAATAATAAATAGAAGTTCTACCAAAGATGTAAATCCAGAGACAATTACTTCTTAGTAACAATTAAGCTATTTCATTTTAAGATGAGATAGCTTTTATTTTTTTGAATAAAAATTCTTAAAATTCGTATTGCAAAATAAGTTTTAATAAATTATAATAAATGTACGTACAAGATACATCTTTTTTTGAGTGGTGATGTACGAACGTTTATTTGTTTGTTGGAGATAGCAGATTCTAATAAAAGGTACCTTATTATTTTAAGTAATATGTAAGCGCTATCTAATTAGTATCACGCTTAATCTAATTAAATGAACTATCCTATTATTAAATAGGGAGAAAAGAAGGGGGAAAATACATGAAGAAATTTAGTATGCTTGTATCATTAATTGTTCTTGTTGTTGTGTTAGCTGCATGTGGTGATAAGGCAAGTGGTAGCGGGGATGATGAAAAGTTTGTTGGAATTGCAATGCCGACTAAATCATCAGAACGTTGGGTTAAAGATGGAGAGAATATGGCAGAGGAATTTGAAAAGCTAGGTTATAAAACGGATTTACAATATGCACAGGATGTAGTTGAAAATCAAATTTCACAGATAGAGAACATGATTACAAAAGGTGTTGACTTACTTGTAATCGCTTCAATTGATGGTGAGGCGTTATCTGATGTATTACAACAAGCAAAGAGTCAGGAAATACCAGTAATTGCTTATGACCGTCTAATTATGAATAGTGACCATGTAAGTTACTATGCAACGTTTGATAATTTCCAAGTGGGCGTACAACAGGGTAAATACATAGAAGAGAGTCTTGGATTAGCTGAAGGAAATGGTCCATTTAATATTGAGTTGTTTGCTGGTTCACCTGATGATAACAATGCTTACTTCTTCTGGGATGGGGCGATGTCAATATTACAGCCATACATTGATGAAGGAAAATTAGTAGTTAAAAGTGAACAAACAACTTTTGAACAAGGTGCAACTTTGAGGTGGAGTGGCGCAGAGGCACAAAAGCGTATGGATAATCTCTTAAGTGCTCATTACACCGGAGATAAAATAGATGCAGTACTTTCTCCTTATGATGGTATTAGTATCGGAGTTATTTCTTCATTGAAAGCTGTTGGATACGGAAATGATGGTAATCCAATGCCAATTATTACTGGTCAAGATGCAGAGCTAGCATCTATCAAATCTATTATTGCTGGTGAACAAACGCAAACTGTCTTCAAAGATACAAGAGAATTAGCTAAAAAAGCTGTGGAGATGGGCGATGCGGTTCTTAATGATAAAGAACCTGAAGTTAATGATACGAAAACATATGATAATGGTGTAAAAGTTGTTCCTTCATACTTATTGGAACCAGTATCCGTTGATATCGACAATTATAAAGAAGCGTTAATTGACACCGGATACTATTCAGAAGACGACTTAAAGTAAAAATTCACAATAAATAAAAGATGATTTAGTGAATGTGCTTTTTCGCTAAATCATCTTACTTATTTTCACTTCAAGGGTGTGATAATCGTGTCTCAAACTATATTGGAAATGAATAGTATTACAAAGACATTTCCTGGTGTAAAAGCGTTAGATGATGTTAACTTACATGTACAACAAGGAGAGATTCACGCTTTAATAGGTGAAAACGGTGCTGGTAAGTCAACATTAATGAAAGTATTAAGTGGTGTACATCCATTTGGAAGCTATTCCGGGGATATTGTTTTGAACGGGGAGATCAGTAAATTTAAAACTATTAATCAAAGCGAAGCATTAGGAATTGTTATTATTCATCAAGAACTTGCGCTGATCCCAGAACTATCGATTGCGGAAAATATCTTTTTGGGTAATGAGCGGGCTAAAAAAGGGATTGTGAATTGGAATGAAACGATTACGAAAACAGATAAACTTCTAAAAAAGGTTGGTTTGAATTTATCCCCGCAAGAAAAAATTATAGACATTGGAGTAGGTCAACAACAGCTGGTGGAAATTGCTAAGGCATTATCAAAGAATGTGAAGCTTCTTATTTTGGATGAGCCTACTTCTGCTCTTAATGAAGAGGATAGTGAGAACCTACTGAATTTATTACTTGATCTTAAAAAGCAGGGAATTACTTCTATATTAATTTCTCACAAGCTAAAAGAATTAATAAAAGTATCGGACAGTATTACGATTTTACGTGATGGAAAAACAATTGAAACGTTAGTAAATACGAACAAGGATATAAGTGAAGATCGAATTATAAAGGGAATGGTCGGAAGGGATTTAACTAACCTATTTCCTGAAAGACAACACAATATAGGAGAAGTTGTTTTTGAAGTGAAGGATTGGTCTGCATATCATCCAGTAACAGTAGAAAGGAAAATACTAAATAACGTTACTATTAATGCTAGAAAAGGTGAAATAGTTGGTATTGCTGGATTAATGGGAGCAGGCAGAACGGAACTAGCAATGAGTATATTTGGTAAATCATATGGTAAGAAAATTACTGGAAAAGTATATAAGAATGGAAAAGAAATAGATGTTAGAAATGTAAATAAAGCAATTGCTAACGGGATAGCGTATCTATCTGAAAATCGAAAAGAATTTGGGTTAATTTTAATCGATAGTGTTAAAAACAATATCACTCTAGCAGACTTAAATAAGGTTTCAAAAAACAATATTATCAATCCTTATGAAGAAACTAAAGCAGCAGAGTCGTTAAAATCACGAATAAATATTAAGGCTCCAAGTATCAATCAAGAAACGGTTAATCTTAGTGGTGGGAATCAGCAAAAAGTTGTTTTAGGCAAATGGATTTATACCGATCCCGAGATATTAATACTAGATGAGCCTACACGTGGTATTGACGTTGGAGCAAAATTTGAGATTTACAAAATTATTAATGAGTTAGTTGACAATGGAAAGTCTATCATAATGATTTCTTCTGAACTACCAGAGCTCTTAGGAATGTGTGATCGAATCTATGCATTATCAGAAGGTGAAATTACTGGAGAGATAAATAGAGAAGAAGCAAATCAAGAAATTCTGATGAAATATATGACAAAAGGTTGGGGGTCCTAACAAATGGATGCAATAAAACATCTACTAAGTGAAAATATCAGAAGGTTCGGTATGATTATTGCTTTAGTAGGGATTGTAATTCTATTCCAACTATTGACTGGGGGAATTTTATTACAGCCTTTAAACATTACGAATATTATTATGCAAAATAGCTACATAATCGTTTTAGCGATTGGGATGATGTTAATCATTATAACGGGGGAAATCGATTTGTCAGTCGGGTCCGTAGCAGCATTTGTTGGTGCTATTGCAGGGGTCCTGATGGTACAATCTGAATTATCCGTGTTTGCAAGTATCCTTATATGTTTATTGATCGGCGCGGTAATTGGGGCGTGGCAAGGATTCTGGGTTGCTTATGTTAATATACCTTCATTCATTGTTACCCTTGCCGGTATGTTATTATTTAGGGGATTAACATTGGTTGTTTTAGATGGGCAAACTATTGCACCATTTCCAGATGGATTTCGTAAAATGAGTTCTGATTTCTTACCAGATATACTAGGGGGAGGTCAGTTACAGCTATTTACTTTATTAGTTGGTGTAATCGTATCAGTTTTGTATATTATTCATGAAATAAGGTATCGTAGAAATGAATTAAAGTACAATTTTAAAGTTGCTAAGGTGCCATTATTTATTACTAAACTTATCGTATTAGTAGCAGTGATAAATATTTTTACATATGTTTTAGCTCTTTACGAAGGAATTCCATATGTGTTAATTATTTTGGCTTTATTAATTATTGGTTATACGTATGTGATGAACAATACAGTGCAAGGTAGACATATTTATGCCGTTGGTGGCAATGTTAATGCAGCACAGTTATCTGGTATAAAAACTAAAAAGGTAAAGTTTTTAGTTTTTGTAAATATGGGTATTCTATCAGCCCTCTGTGGACTTATCTTTGCTGGACGACTTAATGCAGCTACCCCTCAGGCAGGTAATTTATTTGAATTAGATGCAATTGCTGCAGCAGTTATTGGTGGTGCTTCTTTTACCGGTGGTGTCGGAACAGTCTTCGGTGCAGTCATTGGTGCGTTAGTAATGGGTGTTCTTAACAATGGTATGTCATTAATGGGGATCGGTATTGATTGGCAACAAGCAATTAAAGGTCTTGTGTTGTTAAGTGCTGTTGCGTTTGATGTGTTGAATAAGAATAAATGAGAAATGAGTTTGAAGGGAGAGCTGAACCACATGATGTTGGTTCAGCTTTCTTTTTTATGCATTCGTTTTTACACAATGCAGTTGTTTCCCACATTATATCCCCTAAATTATGGCAATACGATCCAAATACTATTGATTACGAGCCAATTATTAAAAATACGATCCAAATTTGGCAAAATACGAGCGGAAACCAATCAAATACGATCCCCACGAAATAGTAGATGTGAAAGGCAAATTTTCGTGATCGACATGCAAGTAGATCATACATCTTTTCAGAATCCGCAAGCCGCTTAAATAAAATATTTAAAAAAAGTATTGAAATTTCCCACAAGTTTTAATAAAATATATGTGTAAACGATTACAGGAATTTTTATGCGTGCATGTGTAAACGATTACAGAGTCGGTGATGAAATATAGACGCACGTTCCATAGTAGAGAAAATTACAAAACTCCTCTTTATTAAAAAGAGACATATTATATTTTCTTGTAGGAGTTTAGTTTGTTTTAATAAGTAAATTACAGCAAAGGGTGTAGATGAAGTGGGAATATTAGTTATTGGAAGTTTTATGATGGATTTAGTTGTACAAACTCCACGAGCTCCTGAAAATGGTGAAACTATTATTGGAACACATTTTTCAAGATTCCCAGGTGGAAAAGGGGCAAATCAGGCTGTATCGGCTTCTAGGCTTGGTGGAGAAGTGATGATGGCTGGGAAAGTAGGGAGTGATGATTTCGGTAATGAAATGATTGAGACGCTAAATGAGGAACAGATCGACACAAAATCTATTTTAAAAGATGAAAAAAAACCAACAGGTATTGGGATGGTCACGGTTGAAGAAGGTGGTAATAATCGTATTATTGTTGTTCCGGGAGCAAATATGGCATATGAGAATGACGATTTGAAGACAATTGAATCACATATAAAAGAGGCGGATATTGTGGTCGTTCAATTAGAAATGGATGTACATATGATTGAGCAGGCAGTAACAATCGCGTCTGCTAATCATGTGCCGGTAATATTGAATCCAGCGCCAGCTCAGGAACTTAATGATAGTTTGTTAAGTAAAGTTACGTACCTTACACCGAATTCAACAGAGGCTGAAATACTAACTGGTATAAAAATTAATAGTACAGAAGATGCAGAAAGTGCTGCGAAAATCCTTCTAAGTAAAGGAATTGAAAATGTCATCTTAACGCTTGCTGAAGAAGGAGCTTTAATTGTTAATAACGCAGGAACAAATCATATTGCAGGTTTCCAAGTGACTTCCGTTGATTCGGTGGCTGCTGGAGATGCTTTTAATGGTGCATTAGCTGTAGGAATTACCCAGGGGAAACCATTACAAGAAGTTGTTCGATTTGCCAATGCTGTTGGTGCTTTAACAGTGACGAAAGAAGGGGCTATTCCATCCCTTCCTCATTTACAGGAAGTTAATGATTTTCTGCAAAAGAGTGAAGCATGATCGACGTGGCATGAAAGGAGAGGATGCACTTTAAATGATAGCGCTTACTAGTAGAGTTGAATTATTTTTATAACTTACATGGGGGTAAAAAAATGAAATTGTGGAAGAAATTAATGACGATTGGTTTTGTTTTAACACTTATTGTTATGGCTGGATGTTCTTCAGATTCTGAAGGTGAATCTGGTGATGTTGTTACACTTACTTTTTCGGATTTTCATTCAGAGGGTGACCAAGAGTTTTTCGAAGGTTTAGTCGATGAGTACAACAAGATGCAAGACGAGGTAAAAATTGAATATACAACTACAGGTAACTTAACAGATTACTCTAATACGAAATTACCTGTTGCTTTTGCGAATAATGAAGGTCCAGATATTTTTATGACTAGTCCAGGAGACTTTCAAAAGTATGCAGATGCAGGGGTATTGGCTGATCTTTCACCTTATTTTAAAGAAGGTGTAAAAGAAGATTTTCTACCATCAGCATTAGAAGCAGTAACGGTTGATGATAAGATTCTTGCTCTTCCATTTGAATTGGAGCTGCTTGGTTTGTATTACAACAAAACAATGTTAGAGGAAGCAAATCTTGAAGTTCCTAAGACTTGGGATGAGTTATTAGCGGCGGCTAAAAAGCTTACGACAGATGACGTTGCGGGGATTGCGCTTCCAACTGATAAAGGAGCTTATCTTAACTTCGTTTGGTATCCGTTCCTATGGCAAAATGGCGGAAGTGTATTGAACGAGGATGGTACAAAGTCTACATTTAACACACCGGAAGTAGCAGAAGCGTTGGATATTTGGGGGTCATTTTTCCAAGAGGGAGCAGCTCCTTCAAAATTACAAATAGACCCTACTGATATTGGTAATTTGGGTGGTGGCACTGCAGCCATGCAAATTGTAGGTACTTGGGCAATTCCTATGCTTGAAAGTGAATATGCTGATGGTGATGAATTTGGTCTAGCACCAATTCCAATACCTGAAGGCGGAAAGCATGCTACGGCTGCAGGTGGTTGGAAATTTGCAGTAAACGCTAAAAGTGAGCATGTAAAAGAAGCAGCTGACTTTATTATGTGGGCAGTAGGTGACGATAAAGAACGACCATTAGAATATGTAACGGAAACTAAGTTTGCCTATGCTCCACGTCAATCTGTTGTAGAAGAAGGCAAGGAATTCTACGATAAAGGACTTCGTAAAGTCTTTACAGAAGAAATCTATGATTCTGCCATTCCAGAGCCTAAGTTTGGTGCGGAAGTAGTAGATGCAGTAGGAGAAGCATTGCAAAATGTAATGTTTGGAGGCATGAGTGGTAAAGAAGCGGCTAAAATAGCAGACGAAAAGATTCAATCTATACTTGATAGTAAGAAATAAACAGGTAAAAGCTTAGAGGATGTCCTAGTATAGGTTATACACCTATGGGACATCCTTCCTAAACTATTAAATACCTCGAAAGCGACGAGGAGGAATGGTTAATGAAACGCATGAAAAAAAATAGAAGAAAACGGAACGAGGTATTAACTGCATACGGATTTTTACTACCAAACTTAGTAGGATTAACAGTATTTGTGTTTTTTCCGATGATTTATGCGTTCTATGTAAGTTTGCATGATTGGAATGCGTTAAGCCCTAAGGTGTTCATTGGTTTTGACAACTATGTAGAGATGGCTTCCGATAAGAGATGGTGGGCATCAGTAGGCAGAACGTTTCTTTTTACATTAATTTATGTTCCTGCACTATATTGCTTATCATTATTTTTTGCGGTTATTTTAAACAATTTAAAACAAAAATACCAAAGCATTGCACGTACAATGTTTTTGCTCCCTTTTGCGATAACATCGGTAATTTCGGCTGTTATTTGGATGTTTTTGTATGATCCTAGAAATGGTGTTCTTAATCAGCTTCTAAGTTCATTAGGATTTGATAAATTAGAATTTCTAGGTTCTACTAATCAAGCATTGGTATCTATTGTTGTGGTAATTCTTTGGATTAATATAGGGTACAACATGATTATATTTATGGCTTCTATTAAGGAAATTCCAAAAGACTATTATGAAGCTGCAAAGATTGATGGGGCATCAGCATGGAGGGCGTTTAGATCGATCACTTTTCCTTTACTGAGAGGGACAAGCACATTTATTTTGATTGTAACAATGATTGCTTCTTTCACAGTATTTGACCAAATAATGGTAATGACAAGTGGTGGTCCTGCAAGTTCTACCGAAGTAAGTGTACTTTATATTTATAAACAAGCATTTGAATTTTTAAATATGGGATATGCTTCTGCATTAGCAGTTATATTATTCCTTATAATTTTTATACTATCTCTTGCTCAGTTGAGATTGTATACCAAAAAGGGATAGGAGGTCTAAGAGACAATGAAATTAAGGAAAAGCACCATTACTATATTTGCGATTGTTTGTGGGCTTCTTATGCTCGCTCCAATTTACTTTTTAGTTGTAGGTGCATTCAAAACACCTGATTCTGTTTTTGACCTGAGTTTACGTATAAGTGATTTTACCTTTGATAATATTAAACAAGTGTTTGCGGAAACGAATATAGTTCGAGCAATTTTCAACTCTTTAATTGTATCAGTAACGGTAACCGTGGTTGCGATGCTTATTCATGCAATGGCAGGATACGCATTGGCACGACTGAATTTCCCAGGTAAAACATTTACATTTGGTTGGATAATCAGTACGTTGATGGTACCATTTTCTGTTATTATGATCCCACTTTATATGGTTGTTCAAAATCTCGGAATGGCAAACTCATATCTAGGGCTAATTGTTCCTATGATATTTAACGCTTATGGAATATTTTTATTTCGCCAATTTTATCTTGAATTTCCAAAGGAGCTTGAAGAAGCAGCATATGTAGAAGGACTATCTATTGCTGGTACATTTTTCAGACTTGTCCTTCCACTATCAAAACCTATCATTGTTCCTCTAACGATTGGTTTCTTTACTGCCAATTGGAACAATTACTTATGGCCGATGATCATTAACCAAAAAGAAGAATTAAATGTCGTTCAGGTGGCATTGGCAAATATTGTTGGTGGAGGGTATGAAACAGAGTGGAGCGTTATGCTGGCAGCAGCACTAATATCTGCAATTCCAACATTCATACTCTTTTTCATCGTACAGAGACATTTAGTTGAAGGTGTTAAAACAACAGGTATTAAATAACTTACAAGCAAAGTTAAGCGCCATGATAGTTTATCATGGCGTTAATTAACTTTCGTATGTAGTTCGAGAACAGAGTGATAGTGAAATAATAAAAGTATTGCAAAAATAATGAATTTATAATAGTATATGTGTAAACGATTACAGGCAATTTTACTTGCCACGGTATGTAAACGTTTGCATATGTTGATAAGCAAATTTTTGAAGGCGGGTAATGTTACTTATAATGTACTAGCCTTTCTTTATAGGGAGTAATTTTCAAAATCAAGGGGGTAATTTATTTGAAATCTTGGAAATCGGTAATGACTGTCTTTTTTGTTTTTGTGCTTGCTTTTATTGGGGGGTGTTCGGGGTCTTCCGGGGAATCAGACTCTTCTGGTGATCCAGAGGTTGTGACTCTAAACTTTTGGGATTTTCAATATGATATCCATCAAGAGCTTTTTCAAGAACTTGTTGATGAATATAATTCCATTCAAGATGACGTGAAAATAGAGTACGCATCATTTGGAAATTCAACTGATTATTCTAATACGAAGCTTCCGGTTGCCTTTGCGAATAAAGAAGGACCAGATATTTTTATGACGAGCGCTGGCGATTTTAAAAAGTATGCTGATGCTGGTGTTATGGCAGATCTTTCGCCTTATTTTCCAGAAGGTGTACTTAAGGATTTTCTTCCTTCAACAATCGATGCAGTAACCTATAAGGAAAAAATCCTTGCATTACCATTCGAGATGGAATTGTTAGGTTTGTATTATAACAAACAAATGTTAGAGGACAAAAATGTAAAAGTACCTGAAACGTGGGATGAGTTATTGGACGCTGCTCGTAAACTGTCAACGGATAAAGTTGCTGGTCTTGTTTTACCAACTGATATAGGACCTTACTTAAATTTTATTTGGTATCCGTTCCAATTGCAGCAAGGTGGAAGTATATTAAATGAGGATGGAACAAAATCTGCATTTAATTCACCGGAAAATGTAAAGGCATTGGATTACTGGGGAACATTTTTTCAAGAAGGTTTAGCACCTTCAAAATTACAATATGGTGCTGGAGATATTGATAATATAGCTACTGGGTCAGCTGCAATGCAAATTAGTGGTACTTGGGCAATTGCAACATTAGATGATAAATTTAAAGATTTCGAAGCAGGTTTAGTACCTATACCAATCCCAGACAATGGGAAACATGCCTCAGTTGCTGGAGGTTGGAAACTTGCTGTGAATTCCAACAGTGAACATGTGGAAGAGGCTGCAGATTTCATCATGTGGGCATTTGCAGAGGATACATCACGACCATTGAAATGGGCAAAAGCAAAATCTGCCTATCCTGCAAGAAAATCTGTAATTGAAGAAGGGCAAGAATACTATAAAACAGGGCTGCGTAAAATTTTCACAGAAGAGATTTATGATTCTGCAACACCTGAGCCTCAATATAGTGCAGAAGTTGTAAATGCTATTGGTGAGGGATTACAAAGTGTGATGTTTGGTGATATGAGTGGTGAAGAGGCTGCTGAAACGGTACATGAGAAGATTCAATCTGTACTTGATAGTAAGTAATTAAAAAGGTAAAAGTTTCAGGCTGTTCTATAAAAAGGTTAGTGTTTTATGGACAGCCTTTTAAAATTAATATTTGCAAAATTGTGTATATATGCAGGGAGGGGTGATAACCTTCGTCATGTTTGCTTGTAGTTGAAAGTTTACTATTTTCTTAATCGAGGGGGAAAATAAATGAAATTGTCGAAACCATTAATAGTCGTTGGTTTTGTATTTGTCCTTATTTTTATGGTTGGATGTTCTTCTGAATCATCTGGTGGTGAATCTGGAGATGTTGTCAAATTAACCTTTTGGGATTTTCATACAGATGCTGAAGAAGCGTTTTTCTCGGGTTTAGTTGATGAGTATAACGCTATGCAAGATAAAGTGGAAATCGAATATTCAACTATTGGTAATGCAACGGATTACTCTAATACGAAGATACCTGTTGCGTTTGCGAATAATGAAGGTCCGGATATTTTCATGACTAGTCCAGGGGATTTTCAAAAGTATGCAGACGCAGGGGCATTGGCTGATCTTTCACCATATTTTAAAGAGGGTGTAAAAGAAGATTTTCTACCTTCTGCATTAGAAGCAGTAACGGTTGATGACAAAATCCTTGCACTTCCTTTTGAATTGGAACTGCTTGGTTTGTATTACAATAAGACAATGTTAGAAGAAGCGAATCTCGAAGTTCCCAAAACATGGGATGAATTATTAGCAACAGCTAAAGAGCTTACGACAGATGAAGTTGCTGGTCTTGCACTTCCAACTGATAAAGGTCCTTACCTTAACTTTATTTGGTATCCTTTCTTGTGGCAAAATGGAGGAAGTGTTTTAAGCGAGGATGGTACAAAATCCACATTTAATACACCGGAAGTAGCAGAAGCATTGGACATTTGGGGATCATTTTTCCAAGAAGGAGTATCTCCATCGAAATTGCAAATTCCACATGACGACATTGCAAATGTAGGTGGTGGAACTGCGGCAATGCAAATTCTTGGAACGTGGGCAATTCCAAAATTAGAACAAGAGTTTGAAGATGGTGATGAATTTGGTCTAGCACCAATTCCAATACCAGAAGGCGGAGAGCATGCCACAGCTGCAGGGGGGTGGAAAATTGCGGTAAATGCTAATAGTGAACATGTAGAACAAGCAGCTGACTTCGTTATGTGGGCATTTGGTGATGATCAATCCCGACCATTGGAATGGGCAACTGAAACTAAATTTGCCTATGCTCCCCGTCAATCTGTTATAGAAGAAGGCAAAGAATTTTATAGTCAAGGTCTTCGTAACGTTTTCACAGAGGAAATCTATGATTCTGCCATTCCAGAGCCTAAATTTAGTGCGGAAATAGTTGATGCAGTAGGAGAAGCGTTGCAAAATGTAATGTTTGGTGGCATGAGTGGTAAAGAAGCAGCTGAAATTGCTCATGAAAAGATTCAATCTATACTTGATAGTAAGTAACTAAAGAGGAAAGCCTTGGAGGATGTCCCAAAATAGATAATGGTGGGACATCCTTATAAAAATTATGCAAGAAGCAGGTGAGTAACATGCAATATATAAAGGAATCGATTAAAGAATTCGAATCCTATATCTCGAAGCCAACAAAAAAGCCGGATCATGATTCTTTCTGGAAGCGTACATTTCAAGAGGCAAGAAAAAATCCGCTTCATGAAAAACTAGAAGAAATAGATTATCCAATTAAACAGATTCAAGTCTATGAATTAAGCTATAGCGGTTTTGATGATACTCCAATAAAGGCGTTTTATATTCTTCCAAAAAAGCATGATCAAAAGCTACCGTGTCTTATTTTTTTCCATGGTTATATGGGGAATAAAAACTCTATCTCCAAGTATATGAAATGGCTTATCCAAGGGTATGCCGTAATTGCTGTCGACTGTAGAGGACAAGGGCGGAGTGGGGACTATTCCCACTATTCATCAGACGGAATGGGGTCTTGGGTAGTAAAAGGAATTTTAAATAAAGACGAGTATTATTACCGTAAAGTTTATACAGATGGTGTTCGTGCAGTAGATTTCGCTTGCTCACGTCCTGAAATTGATGCAGAACGCATTGGTATCATGGGAGCGAGTATGGGTGGAGGGATAACATTGGCTGTTGCAGCTTTAGATGATCGACCAAAGCTGGCAATTGCCGATATGCCGAATATGTGTGATATCCCATTGACAATGGAACAAAAGTTTGAGGGGTCCTTAACGATTGTAGAAAACTTTCTGCACAGATATCCGGAACATATTGAATTGGTTTATGATAACCTGACATACTTTGACAATTTAAATCTTTCCAAGAATATTACATGTAAGACAAGATTTTCTGTTGGATTGAAGGATCTTATCTGTCCGCCTAAACCGATATTTGGTGTTTATAATCAATTGAAAGCACCTAAATCAATGGAAATATATCCATTCGCCGGACATGATATGGAAATAATTGAACATATTGATAAAACGATTAAATTTGTTAATGAGAATCTATAGTATGGAAAGGATGTTCTCTTATGAAAAGCTGCTGTTCTGCATCAAGAGAGAATTTTGATGATACGAAAATACATACAGATCAACATGTATTCAAGACACATATAACATCTGAAGAGAATATGGTTTATCTTGATGGTGGAGAATTCGTCATGGGTACGGATGATGCAAATGGTTTTCCCTCTGATGGGGAAGGACCGGCAAGAAAAGTTGCTGTTTCTCCATTTTTAATCGATAAATATGTCGTTACAAATGAAGCATTCGCTAAGTTTATAAACGATACGGGGTATGTAACAGAAGCGGAACAGTTCGGCTGGTCATTTGTTTTTTATAGCTTTTTAACGGATGAATTCCTAAAGTCAAATCCGCGAACTGCTCAGCAAACACCGTGGTGGGTGGCGGTGAAGGGGGCAATTTGGAAATATCCTGAGGGTCCTGGGTCAGGGATTGAAGATAGAATGGACCATCCTGTTGTGCACGTTTCCTGGAATGATGCGAAAGCTTTTTGTGAGTGGAGTGGGAAGCGTTTGCCGACAGAGGCTGAATGGGAATATGCCGCACGTGGAGGATTGGATGGGAAGATTTATCCTTGGGGCGATGAACTGATTGTAGATGGAAAGCATCAATGTAATATCTGGCAAGGTGAATTTCCAACTAAAAATACAAAGCGTAATGGATACTTCGGTACGTGTCCTGTAGATAATTATGAGCCAAATGGTTATGGGTTATATAATACGGCGGGGAATGTATGGGAATGGTGTGAGGATTGGTTTGACCGTAATTATCATTCTAATAGTGTAAGTGATAATCCAACTGGGCCAGCAACTGGACAAAGTAAATCCATTCGAGGTGGGTCGTACCTCTGTCATAAATCCTATTGCAATCGTTACAGAGTGGCTGCAAGAAGTGCAAATACACCTGATAGTTCTACAGGGAATACGGGATTTCGTTGTGTGATCGACGTCTAGTAGTTCAGATTTTGTGTAAATGCTTATAAATTTGTGAGTTTCGGGGGTGGGGTCACCTAATTTTTGGCAATACGATCCGATTTATGTTAATACGATCCAGATTAACTCAAATACGCGCCAAAAATTAAAAATACGCGCCAAATTAATGGAAATACGAGAGAAAATCTTCCAAATACGATCCGCTCCTCAACGCAGGGAATTTCGCAAATACAATTATGGGTACTTGTAAAATATTTTTTCGAAAAATGAAAAAAGTATTGATAAAAAACGAATATTATAATATATTAGATTTATAAGAATTATGAAAACCCTTTCATTAGTTTCATATTTTTTTAAGTCCATGTGTAAACGTTTACACATTTTATTTACACACTTTCTGTATACGTTTACATACATACGTTTTTCTCTAGATGTCTAAATATTGCATAAATTATTAACCCAACATAATGATAATCAGATTAAACTTCCGTCAATCAAAAGCTTTGAAAGGGGTGATCTTCAAAGAAAATTCGTCTAAAGGAACTATTTACTTCAATTTTTTAACAAGTCATATAAAAAAGGGGAGAAATTATGAGGAAAAACAAGTTGTTAGTTGTTTTGATTTCACTATTTACGCTTGTTATTTTAATGGCAGGATGTAAGGGGACGGGCCCAGAAGGAGAAAGCGCTGGAGCAGAATCTGATAAGACGGAATCTGGAAAAACAGTTATTGATTTTTGGGTTTCATGGGGGGATGGTAAGGCAGATTGGTTTAATAAGTGGATTGATAAATACAATGAATCACAAGATGAAGTAGAAGTTAAAGCTACCTTTATCGCTGGTGATGCTTGGGATCAAAAAGTTAAAGCGGCTCAAGCGGCAGGTACGGGCCCAGATGTTATGACGATGAACTATGGTAGTATTGTTTTTTCTGCTCAACAAGGGAAAATCCAACCTTTAGATGAATATGTAGATCCGGCAATTTTTGAAGATCTTCATGATTTTGCTAATGAATTCGTATCGTTTGACGGTAAGCACTATGCATATCCATTTAATGCTGAACCTGGTTCCATTCTCTTATATAGAAAAGATTTCTTTGAAGAGGCTGGACTGGATCCAGAACAGCCACCTGAAACCTGGGATGAGTTAATTGAATATGGTAAAAAGCTGTCCAAAGATGGAAGATATGGTTTGACTGCTGCAGGTAATACTAATGATCTTGCGTGGTCTCACTGGGGACTTCAAGCTATGACCGGTCAATTACCAATAAATGAAGATTGGTCAGAAGCAACCATTAACAATGAAGGTTATAAAAAGCTATTTAAGTTTTGGAATACCTTATACGAAGAAGGGATTTTTCCAAAACAACAACCAGGTATGTATACAGAAATCCAGCCTTTGGTCGATGGTCGTACAGCAATGATGTTTAATGGTTCATTTACATTTGATGCATTGAGAAATGAATATGCAGATGTAGTCGATAAGATCGGGGTAGCTCCACTACCAACTCCAGATGGTAATTATAAACAACCGACTTCTGCAATGGGTGGATGGACATTTGTAGTCGATGGGAATTCTAAGCATCCAGAAGAAGCTGCTAAGTTTATTGAGTGGTTCCTTGGAGGGGATCCAGAAATCATGGTTGATTTCTTTGAACTATCTAACTTCTCAAGTTTCACAGGACGTAAATCTGTCGATGAGGCATTAAAAGATCACCCTCAAGCTTCAAATGATGAATGGAGAAAAATACTGTTAGAAAAGGTTATTCCATATGCTGTACCAGAACCAATTCATGCATGGGAAATTAGTTTAGCTTATGCGAATGCATTGGAGCGTGTATATTTACAAGGGCAGGATATTGATGAATCATTGAAACAGGCTGAAAAAGAAATTAACGATTATATTGAAGCGAACGATTATGCAGGAACTAATCCTAGACTTCAGTAATTACTAGTAGAAATTTAATTTGGGGGTTTAGATATGGATTTATATCTAAACCTCTAAATTATTAGAGAAATGGGTGGGTATATGAAAAAATTATCTGCAATTAATCGATCCGATAAGAAAACAGCATTTTTAATGTTATTGCCACTTATCGGTTTATTAACTGCTTTTGTTATCATTCCATTGTTTTATGCTGTATTTGTTAGTTTTTATAAGTGGAATTTTTATCAAGAAAATATTTTTATCGGGTTTGAGAACTACAAGCGAGTTTTATCGGATCCTTTATTTTACAAAGCTATGTGGACTGGATTAAAATTCGCTGCAATCGTTATCCCTATACAATTTGTATTGGCATTTTTGTTTGCAAATTTGATACGAACATTAGGAGGGAAATTTGGTGGTTTTGTAAAAACTTCTATTTATATTCCTCATGTTATATCCGGGGTAGTTGCATCTATTATTTTTCTATTCATTTATGACTTTGATGGAGGACTAGCTAACTTTATTATCCAGTCCTTAGGTTTGGAAAAAGTCGCTTGGCTTGCTGATGTGAAATTTGCACTAGCTAGTATTTCCGTTCCGGCAATTTGGCTTGGATTTGGTCTTACAACACTTGTTATGCTTGCAGGATTAAACGATATCCCTAAAACATATTATGAAGCTGCAGTAATTGATGGTGCCAATGCATGGCATAAAATGATTTATATTACTATTCCATTATTGAAAAATATATTCTTGTATCTACTAGTGGTTGGTGTAACTGGGGCGATTCAACAGTTTGATTTACCTTATTTAATGACCGGTGGAGGTCCTCTGAATGAGACCATGACACCAAACCTATTTATATTTACTCATTTCACCAAGGACCCTTACATGGGGTATACAGTGTCATCAGCACTGCTTCTATTTGTAATTTTGGCAGTTATCTCAGCTGTTATTTTTAAACTGTTTAACTCGAAAAAGATGGACAGTTAAACGAAACTGGAGGTATACCGTATGAAAGAAAAATTAAATATATATGGTTTAAAATTAATTGGTTTTCTTGTAGCAATACTGTCTATTTTTCCTTTAATTTGGATGGCGATGGCTGGTTTTAAAAAAGAGTCGGAAGTACTTTCATATCCTTTTAAGTTTTTTCCATCAGAATGGATTTTGACTAACTATATAGAACTGTTACAAAATCCAGCATTCATGCGGTCAATTGGATTGACATTGTTTGTTGCTGTGGTAGCGACAACTTTAATTATCTTTATCAATTCAATGGCTGCCTATGTATTTGCGAGATTAGAATTTCCAACGAAAAATTTCTGGTGGCTTTATGTAATCATGACGTTGTTTATTCCGTCGATGGCCATTTTGATTCCATCTTATATAGTAGTTGCTAAGTTGCATATGCTTAACACTATTTATGTTTTGATTATTCCGGGTATTGCATCTGCGATGAATGTGTTTTTGATACGGCAATTTTATTTAAATATACCAACAGAACTGGAGGATGCGGCTTTTATTGATGGGGCGAACAGATTCAAGATTTATTGGTATATCTTTTTACCTTTATCTGTACCAGTTTTTGTACTAGTTGGTATCACTGCGTTTTTAGGCTACTGGAATTCACTGATTTGGCCAATTATGACCATTTCTGATGAAAGATTATACCAAATTATGCAGCTGTTAGCATATTTCCGTTCCGATCAAGGGAATGATTGGGCAATGATTATGGCTGGTTCGACCATTGCTGCTATACCAGTAATTGTTCTATTCCTTATTTTCCAAAGGCATCTTATTGAAGGGATTAAAATTTCGGGTATTAAATAATCTACATATCCTGGGGAGTGGAAAATGTTGAATATAGAGGTTACTTATGGTGATGAAATACTAGATACACATATGCGGAAACTAAATAATTATGTAGTAATAACAGATCCAATCCCCTGGAATCTTTATCAACATTTATTTCAACAAAAGCCTAAAAAAGTGATAATGCCAGGAACTTTAGATAAGGATCTTTTGGATGAGATGATTGAAACCATTCCGCAAGATGTTGAGTTTGTTGGTTTGGGTGGGGGAGCGGTTATTGATGCTGCTAAATATTTTGCTTATTTACGTGATAGGACCCCTACTTTAATTCCGACAATTACTTCGAGCAATGCCCATTTTTCCGATTTTATTTCGGTTCAGCGTAATGGCGCCGCGTTTGGGTTTAAAAAGATTGGGTGGCCAAAGCAGGTGATTGTTGATTATGCATTAATAGAAATGGCTGATCCTAGATGGAATAGGGCAGGCTATGGGGATTTATTATTTTTACAAACGGCATTGAATGATTGGGTGCTTGCTGCCCAAGAAGGAAAGGCAATGCCTGTTGATCCTCGTTTGGAGGAAGCGGTTAAGTCTATTATGCAGGATGCAATTGAACATGCTGAGGAAATTGGGTCTATGTCCAAAAGGGGATTGGATAGATTAATAAAATTAATTGAAAAATCGAGTCGCCTTATAATGGATAATCTTACGGTTCCATTAAGTGCAGGGGCAGAACATCTCTTTGCATGGAATTTTGAACAGGTAACAGGTAGACATTTAATTCATGGAGAATTGGTTTCATTAGGAATAATCATAACCTCCTATCTGCAGAAACGTAATTACCACGAATTGAAAGATGCTTTAGATAAAGCTAACGTAATCTATCATCCTGACCAACTTCAAGTTAGCTGGGAAGAAATAAAAGAAACATTGCTAACAGTTGGAGCGTATAATCGGAAGTTTCGTAATTTCTACACTATTTTTGATCAAGTGGAATGGACAAAGGTACAATTAAAAGAAATCCAGGATGTTATATATGCTCGATGATATCTATTACTTTCCAGGAGGATTAATATGCTTGTACTAGAAAATGATAATGTTTCTATATCATTTAACGAAGAGGCAGGTTGGATTAGCAGTATTTTTGATAAACGAAGACAAATAGAATATATTCCCCAAAAGCGAGAGGCTACGGCTTTTCGTCTAGAACTGGAGAATAAATTAACTAGTGATTTTCAACGATTTACTTATTCGAGTATCGATACAGGAGATAGATCTGGATATAAGTTTACCTGGAATTTAAAACAGCAGATTACCATAACTGCTACGATTCAGTTGAATCATGATGCTGATGAAATTCATTTTTATAGTGATGTACATAATCAATCGGACGAACCAATCGTAAGTTTGGAGTATCCGATTATTACCAATATCGATGCAATTACCGAAAATGGACAAGACGATTATCTTGCTCATAGTTTTGCGACGGGTATTCGAATTCATAATCCTCTCGTTCATTTTACAAAGGATTGGAATGGCTTTAGATACATGCCTTATCCGGAAAGCTTTTCAGGTTCGACGATGCAGTTCTTCAGCTTTTATGGTCAAGGAAAAGGTGGGCTTTATTTTGCTGCTTACGATAGTGAGAGTTACTCCAAATGGCTGAATTTTTATAAACGAGACAACGAACTATTGGAAGCGTCCTTTATTCATGGATGTGAGGACATAGGTGCTAAGAAAGGAATCAATGTCCCATATCCTGTTGTAGTAAAGGTGTTGGAGGGTAAGGATTGGTATGAAGGTGCGGATATTTATAAGGAATGGGCTATTAACCAATATTGGTGTCAAAAAGGTGTTCTGGCCGATGCTGATGAAACGAATAAAGCCAAATGGTTGATGGAAGATGTTGGAGTTTCAACATTTGGAATAAATGCAGGTCGTGACCGTTCAGAATGGATCCGTAACTATCACAACTATATGGATACCAAGATATTTCACATTCTTGGTCCGGATTGGCCAAACAAAACACAGGATTTCAGAAACAACCTACCAGGAGGACTTAATGACTGGTTTCCGACAAATTTTAACAAAGACAATATAAAGCTTATGGAGAGCCTTGGCGATAAATATGCACCGTTCGAATTTGATTATTTATTCAATGTTAATGGTACAGATGGTGAGCGGGGCAAAGGGGCAATGCAACAGATCCCTTCACCATCAAAAAGTATAGATAACTATCCATTTCCATTTGTATGTCCAGTAGACCCTTATGTACAAGAACTCCATGTTCAGCGTGATGAAACCCTTCAAGAAGAAGCAGATGTGGATGCTATCTATTACGACATTTCTGCAAATAATATTTTAAAGGTTTGCATGGATGAATCGCATGGGCATCCAGTGGGAGCGGGAAGGCAAATCACGAAGGCATACAGAAAAAATTATATCAACACGAAACAAGCAATGAAGAAAAAAGCGGAAGACCGTTATATTCCGATGGGAACAGAAATGATGAATGAAGTTTTTCTAGATGTGCTTGACTATTATCAGGCGCGTGCAGGAGGACAACCCGCTGCACCACTAGAAGGTTGGAATACGAGAGAATTGCTGAAGACTGGTGATGCGGAGCTAATCCCGATGTTTGCTTATGTGTATCATGAATATGGTCCAGTAAGGTTAGATGGATGGGGAAAAGTTGTAGAAGAAATAGGCGATTTATTCTATTTTACGGTAGCACGTACGTATCTTTGGGGAGGGTTGTACGAACTGAATCATGAATACAGTCCAATGGAAGCAATCGAAGGAAAAGAAAATATTTCTGAAGAGCATTATTATCCATTTGATCCAATTGGATTTGAATTTTCACCTGAGAGAGCAACTTATATTTCCAAGTTTGCAAATGCAAGAACGGGCTTCGGGAATAAATATTTAGCGTATGGGAAAATGCTGAGACCGCTTGAATTTGAGTGTCAGAATGCAAATCTGAATTGGTTTCATTATAACTGTGACAAAAATTTTAGTGAATTTAATGATTCAGGGGAGTTAGAGGTAAACTCCATTGTTCATTCTGCTTGGCAGTATCGTGATGAACGTATCGGTTTGTTTTTTGCAAACGTCACTGAAAAAGCACAAAGGATCAAACTGGATTTAAATTTGGATAACTATTCCTTAGCTAAAACTGAATTTGCTGTTTGTATGGTTACAGAGATGGAAAGAGATGAAATGTTTGTTTTAAAAAAGAATGAAGTAAAAAACTTGGAAATAGAAATTCCTGAAAAAAGTGTTATCTTACTGGAAATCTCTTAGGAGGCGATCAACGATTAGTAAACAGAAAATTCTTGAGCCAGGATTTCCCGAATGGAAAAAATAATATGGAGGTGTAATGGATGGACAATAACATGAATGTTGTATTTATCATGACAGACCAGCAAAGGGCAGATGTGATTGGCGAGGACCGTCATCCTTGCGCAGATTTTCCAAACATGGAACAGCTCAAGAATGAATCGGTATTCTTTGACAACTTTTTCACAGCTGCTTCACCATGTGTTCCTTCACGGTATTCTTTTTTGACAGGAAGGCAGCCATGGAAGAATGGTGTTAGTGGTAATAGAAAATTTAGTACGGAAGGTGAAACAACGTGGATGCAATTATTGAGAAGATATGGGTATCGCTGTGTTTCTGTAGGGAAGACACACATGATTCATGCGGGAAGCTTTCATATCCAGGTTCCTGTTGGGAAATCCTTTGGAGACCAGGATGGATGGAATCACTTTAATCCAGAAGCTTCTCCGGAATCGGATGAAAACTATTATGATATTCATATTGCTAGGCGGGCCTGTGATGCATTAGATCGTTTAAATGATACAGAACCATTTGCTATGTTTGTCGGGTTTCACGCACCACATGAACCATATGTAATGCCTGAGAAATACTTGGACTTTTGTAAGCCTGAGGATGTTCCGTTACCAGCAAATCGATCTGATAATGAATACGAAACTAAATCAGAAGCTTATCGGAGACGTCACGATCTGTTTAAAAATATGTTTGGAGAAATGACGGAAGAGAAGATTCGGAAAGGAATAGCTGGTCATTTCTGTTTACTTAAAATGGTAGACGATTGCCTAGGAATGATTAATGAGAAATTGAAGGAAAAAGATCTCTTGGAAAATACCTTGGTTGTATTCGCATCAGACCATGGGGAATTGCTCGGTGAACATGGTTTATTTAATAAAGCTGCAACTGCATATGAATCTGAAATTCGGGTTCCGTTCATGGTTCGATTTCCAGATGGATTTAAAGCAGGAGAACGCGTTGAAAGTCTAGCGTCAAGCATTGATTTTGTACCAACACTTTTTAACATAATGGGATTATCTCCGGATGTTACGTTACCTGGTTTCTCACTAGTTCCATCTATTGAAGAGGGAACGGCTGTACGAGATTATGTGACACTCGCAGACGGTGATGGCACAATGGGCATTCGGACAAAGGAATATAAATTATGGTATAACTCTAATTTTAAAGATGGAGAAATGTATGATCTGATAAATGATCCAGACGAACTCCATAACTTATATCACGACGAGGACTCTAAGGAACTGCGTAGTGAATTGTTTGAATTAACGCTTCATGCCAGGATGGTAGATGATGATCGTGATAATATTCCTACAAAGCGAGAAAAACGATTGCATGATGAAGTAAAATCCTCCTATGAGCCTGAGGTGGTTTGAAGTGATATATAAATTTTTGAAAATTTCTTGTAAAACAGTTGAAAGCTAAATGGATCTATTATATAGTATATGTAAACGATTACACATTTAACAGGAAGTGATCCATTGCCGAATGTAACTATTAAAGATATTGCGGAAAAATCAGGAGTTTCAACTGCAACAGTATCAAGGGTATTAAACAAAAATGGCTATGCAAGCACGGAAATTAAGAATAAAGTTTTTTCGGTTGCAAAAGAATTGAACTACCGACCAAATGGTATTGCCAGAAGTCTTAAAATGCATAAGACAAACACAATTGGAATTATTATACCGGATATTTCCAACCCTTATTTTATGAAAATTTCAAAAGGTATTGAAGACATCATTCAAAAAGAGGATTACATTTTAATTTTCGTAAGTGGAGATGAAAACCCTGTCAAAGAAGAAAAGACACTGAAAGTTCTTCTAGAAAATAGGGTGGAGGGAATAGTGCTTGCTACATCAAGTGAAGATGATGAAAATATTACAAAGATACAACAAGCAGGTGTACCGGTTGTGCTAATCGATAGAAAATTAGAGAATCAGTTAGACGATTTGGATTTTGTAGTAGAAGATAATGTGGAAGCAGCGTACCAGTTAACCAAATACTTGATTGAAAAAGGACACCGTAATATTGGCGTGATTAATGGTTCATTAAAAGTAAGTACTGGTATGGAACGCTATACAGGTTATAGAAAAGCAATTAAGGAATTTGGAATTGAAGAAAATACTGACTTTGTATTCAACGGTAATTTCATTCAGGAGGATGGAGAAGAAGCTGTTACCAAATTCTTTGAACTTGAAACGAAACCGACAGCTATTCTTTCCTTTAATAATACGATGGCATATGGGGCTGTTCTTCAACTTACACGGATGGGGTTAACAGTACCCGATGATGTTGTGGTTGCTTCTTATGGAGAAACAGAAATTGCTCAATTATTAAAGCCACCCGGCATTATTAGTGTAAAACAATCGCCATACGAAATGGGTGTACGGGTCGGTGAAATTTTACTGGAACGATTGGCGAATAAAGATATAGAGGCAACACATGAAATATTTACTCCTGTATTGGATATTCAGGAGGATTAACTTCAAAGAGGTGTAAAGATGACGATCGTAAACGATATTAAACAAGCAATAGAAGTAGAAGCGGCAGCTGTTAAAGCGCTTGCAGATCAAGCGGGAACGGAATATGAAAAGGCTGTTAAGCTAATTCAAAACAGTAAAGGAAAAGTTGTTATTACAGGAGTAGGAAAATCAGGGCATATGGGAAAGAAAATCGCTGCTTCTTTTTCAAGTACCGGCACGCCTGCCTTTTTTGTACATAGTACGGAAGGTGTCCACGGGGACTTGGGGATGATTGAGCAAGAAGATGTCGTTATCATGATTTCAAACAGTGGTGAGACAGCAGAAGTATTAAGTCTGTTACCATCACTTGAAAAAATCGGCTCCAAGAAAATTGCAATTACATCGAAACAGGAATCAACACTTGCTGTGAATAGCGATGTGGCACTTACTTACCAATATGAGACAGAGGCAGATCATTTAGGATTAGCACCTACTACAAGCTCCACCCTCACACTTGTAATTGGTGATGCCTTAGCAGTTGCATTATCTAAAGCTAAAGATTTTAAAAATGAGGATTTTCATTTGTATCATCCCGGCGGAAGCTTGGGTAAAAAATTATCAAACTAATAGACTATCAAAGATAAAGGAGATTTAATTATTATGTCATTTGTAGGAACATCATTAAGAGATTTATATCGAGAAAGAGACAGCAAAAGAAAACGTGCATCAAGTTACGATACTACCGGTGGAAACAGAGACTTTTTGAAAATATATCCAGGTGATGTAGTGGACATTTGTGAGTTGGAAGGTTCAGGCTGTATTACACATATTTGGATGACTATGGCTCCGTTAGATGATGATGTGGAGGAGTATTTACACCGTAAAGTTGTTCTAAGAATGTATTGGGATGGAGAAGAGAATCCAAGTGTACAAGCACCGATTGGAGATTTCTTTGGAATGGGTCATGGAATTACGAAAAACTATTCTTCTGCTCCATTACAAATGAGTCCTGAAGATGGAAGAGCATTAAATTGTTTTTTCCCTATGCCTTTTGGTAAAAATGCTAGAATCGAAATTGAAAGCAATGCAGACGATCCAATTAAATTTTACTTTTACGTAGATTATGAGGTTTATCAAGAGGAAATTGATAGCCCGCTTCGTTTTCACGCATTGTGGAAACGTGAATTAACAAAAGGCATTGAGGACAATATTTCGAATGCATTATATTGTTTCGGTGGTAAAAATACAACTGGTGATGACAATTACGTAATTTTAGATGCTGTTGGTAAAGGACATTATGTTGGTTGTAATTTAAACATTCATAACTTGAGGTTTACACAGGAATGGAATTGGTATGGTGAAGGGGATGACATGATCTTTATTGATGGAGAAGCATGGCCACCATCTCTTCATGGTACGGGAATGGAGGATTACTTCAATACTGCTTGGTGTCCGCAGCAGGAGCAATCCACCCCTTATCACGGGTTAATCCTTGGTGGAGATCCGAATTGGGCTGGAAAGATTTCTGCATATCGTTTTCACATTCAAGATCCGGTTATGTTCGACAAATCGATTAAAGTCACAATAGAGCATGGACACAATAACCATCGAAGTGACGATTATTCTAGTACGGCTTATTGGTATCAAACAGAACCACATAATACGATACATCCAATATTACCGGTAAAAGATCGCTTGCCATTACCAGATATTTTACCGCAAAATGAAGAGGACTTGAAAAAGTGTTTTGATTATTAATTAGTACCGATTCATATATACAGCCCTTGCAAAACTCCACTGTAATCATATATTACGAAGGTTTGCAGGGGCTTTTCTTTTGAAGGATCGCTGAGGATGTATAAACTGTTGTGCGCCTTTTTATTCTCAGCAAAAATTTTAATGGATCATATAGTCATTTAAATAAAGGCTCTTTTCATAAATTTTATTGCCTTTTACGTCGTAGTTTCAGTGAAATGTGACGTAAATCAATGCTAGGGCCGTCGTTCCGGAAATACACATCGCTTTCCGCGGGCTCGCGCTGAGCCTCCTCGGAAGAAAACCACTTCCTGTGGGGTCTCAGCGTCTTCGCTTTCCCGCAGGAGTCTCCGTGTATTTCCTCCACCCAAGAGTCTCCGTGTATACGAGCTGCTAATAAGATATTATAATCTTTCAATTCCTCATTAAATCAAATGAGGATATAAAGCACAAACCAGGGAGATGAGGCTCATCAGCCGACCTAAGGATCGCGTAGTGTATACGGGCTGCGGGACAAAAGAACGTTCAAAAATGTGTAACCTCACACCAGTTACGTCGTAGTTTATGTATTTTTGTGTAAAAAACAATAATCTTATAGAAAACAGCTTAAATAAAAGAAAATGCCTATTTTAAGGAGATGTTTATGTGGCGTTACTAAAATGTTCGTTTACTTCCGAGATATTATCGACAAGTACATCCATGACAGTGATCCTGCCACAGGAACGACAAGCTTTCCCTGGTGGAAGACGGGAACATCCGGTTCTCTATCTTCTTCATGGGTACATGGATGATCATACAACGTGGACACGTTTTACCTCTTTAGAAAGATACGTGGAAAAGTTGGGGCTGGCCGTTATAATGCCACAGGTAGGTCATAGCTATTATACAGACATGGAACAAGGAGGAAATTTTTGGAGTTCTTAACAGGGGAATTGCCAGAGGTAGTCCACTCCATGTTTTACCTTTCGGATAAGCAAGAGCATAACTTTGTTGCAGGACTATCCATGGGGGGCTATGGTGCATTGAAATGGGCACTTCGATTTCCGAATAAATTTGCTGCGGCTGCTAGTATGTCAGGAGCTCTCGATGTTGTTGAACTTACCAAACGTGTTTCAGGGGACAGAAAAGAAGAATTTAAATGGATATTTGGAAACCAAGATATTCAAGGAACAGAAGATGACTTACTGTGGCTACTAAAGAAGCACCAAGAATCTGGTAATAAAATTCCGTTATTATACCAAAGTTGTGGAACAGATGATTTTCTTTATGAGGATAATATCCGTTTCAAAAATGTATGCCAGAATTTAGGTTACCCTCTAGAAACAGAGTTTGATTCCGGTGACCATAATTGGATGTATTGGGACAGGAAAATTAAAGATGTATTAAACTGGCTACCCTTAAAAAAATCTTGAAATCATGGGAGGTGGTCGACCGGGTTTTTATGAACACGAATTTAAGCTGTTCATCATGATAGTTCTGAGTAAAAACAAGGGAGGAAATTATTATGAAACAAGCAGAAACGATTTCCATTGGTACTGGCTATTATCCAGACCATTGGCCAAGGGAGAGGTGGCCCGAAGATATACGGTTAATGAAAGAAGCTGGAATCAAAGTGTTAAGACTGGCAGAGCTATCTTGGTCTGTTTTAGAGCCCACGGAAGGAGAATTTGATTTCACTTGGCTGGATGACTTTATTGAGATGGCATCGGATGAAGGGTTACAGATAATTCTTTCCACACCAATTGAAGCGTCACCTGTCTGGTTGCGGCATAAACATCCAAAAGTTGTTCGGACGGATCGTTTTGGTAGGATTCATGGAGATCGAGGGATGCATTGCCATAATAACTCTGATTTTATTTTTTACGTCAACCGCATTGCAACCAAAATGGCCGAGCATTATGCGAATAACCCGGCAGTAATAGGTTGGCAGATTGATAATGAACTGCGAAATGTTGACTGTTACTGTGAAGAATGTTTGGTCGCTTTCAGGAATTGGTTGCAGGATCGATATGGTTCATTGGAGAAATTAAACGAAGTCTGGGGTACTTGCTTTTGGAGTCAGGTATATCGTAAATGGGATGAAGTGACGTTACCTTCTGCCGACCAGTTAACTATTTCCGTAAGTCAGAAGCTGGATTTTACTCGGTTTGGATCTGATTCAACTGTCAATCACTTAAATCGTCAAGTGGATATAATAAGGAGCTATGCACCCCATCAGTTTATCACACATAATATGCTGGGTTGGTATCCGAAACTGAATGCGTATAAGCTTGCCGAGAAGCTTGATTTTATAAGTTGGGACTGTTATCCACATGTTGATGGTGACAATAATATCGAATGTTTTTTACATGACCATTATCGAGCAGTAAAAGGCAAGGGCCAATGGGTAATGGAACAGAAGAATGGCTATTTTAATTATAGTGATTACAATTTGGCCATTGAACCTGGTCTGATTCGCTTATGGACATATCAGGATATTGCTAGAGGCACTGATGGTGTCATGTATTACCGTTGGAGATCCAATAAATACAGCGGGGAACAAAATCCAAATGGACTTCTCAGACATGACGGGACACCTAGAAGACCGTATTATGAGGTTCAGCAAGTAACAAATGAATTAGCGGAGTTTGGAAAGGACCTTATTAAAACCACAGTAGAGGCGCCGGTTGCGCTTCTATATAGCTATGATCAGATGTGGGCTTTTGAAGCACATGTACAATACAATAATTTTGACCATCGGGAACATCTATTAACCTATTACAGACAATTGATTCGATTAGGGATAACAGCAGATTTAATCGACCCAACAGCAGATTTGTCTAAATATAAAATAGTTATTGCGCCTTCGATGGCAATGATTAGTGATGAAATACATGCGAATTTCATATCCTATGTAGAAAAAGGTGGATGCTTGATTATCGGTGCAAGAAGTGGTATGAAGACATGGTCAAATACAACACATGAGATGCCATGGCCCGGATTACTAGCGAAAATGGCAGGTGTTGTGGTTGACGAATTTGAAGTTCTTCCTGACAAATACGCCAACTCTATTTCCTATAATGGAAAGAATTATCCTGTGAAAGTTTGGTTGGACATGCTAGAGACGAAAACAGCGGATTCACTAGCAACCTATAATGAAAAGTTTTATGCAGGTAGAACAGCTATTTCTAGGAATAGCTATGGGGACGGGGTTGTTTACTATGCTGGCGTGATGGGAAGTAACGAGCTTGCCTATGATTTAATAGCAGATATTGCAAAGGAAAGGAATCTATCATTTTCACCAGTACCAGAAGGGGTGTACGTTTCTACTAGATCAAATGAGGCTAGCAGTTATACATTTTATATAAATGTTAACAGAGATGAAGCCAATGTTGTTTTACCAGATGAAGGGTTTGATGTTATTCAAGGAGAGCGTGTTTCTGGAGAAGTACGTATTGACGGATTAGATGTCTTAATTGTTAAAAATGAGGTGAAGAAATGAAAGCATTAGTTATTGAAAAACCGGGACAAGCAGTAATTAAAGATGTGGCATATCCAAAACCTGGTAGGGGAGAAGTAACGGTTAAAGTTAATCAGGTAGGTATTTGTGGGACGGATGTTCATATTTATAAAGGAGAGTTTTTATCCCCTTATCCAATAATTCCTGGTCATGAATTTTCCGGTGTCATTCATGAAATTGGTGAAGATGTACCAGAATACGTGACCGGAGAACGTGTTGCAGTTGATCCATCTTTATTTTGTGGAAAATGTTCATACTGTTTAACCAACAGAGGGAATCATTGTGAAAATTGGGGTGCGTTAGGAAATACAGTTGATGGAAGTATGGCGGAATATGTAAAGGTTCCTTATGAAAATTTGGTAAGGATTCCTGATGATATGTCTGATGCAGAAGGGGCATTTATTGAACCACTCGCATGTGTAGTGTATGCGATGCATCGCTTGAAGCTTAAGGTTGGAGATCAAGTGCTATTATTTGGTGCTGGAGCCATGGGACAACAGCTCATTCAAGCATTAAAAACAGCAGGAGCGTCTCAACTAGTCGTTGTTGATCTTTCAGTGGAAAAATTAGCAATGGCGAACGAATGGGGAGCGTCACATACATTTACAAGTGATAAGCTAGATGAGGTGCGCGAATTGCAGCCAAGAGGATTTGACATTGTCGTTGATGCGACAGGAATTCCTGAAGTTATTGAACAAGCGATCACTTTTACTGGTCCCGTTGGCAAGTATCTGCAATTCGGTGTGACCCCATCAGATGCTTTCATTAAGTTAAATCCGTTTGATCTCTATCATAAGGATTGGACATTACTTGGAACGATGGCAATAAATCATACATTTATTCCTGCATTTAACTGGATAAAGGAAAAAAGAATTGATGTAAAACCATTAGTATCAAAGACGATTTCTTTGGAAGATACAATTTCATTTTTGGAAGGACCGCGTGACCCGAATTTGTTGAAAGTGCAGATTAAAATATAATTTACAAGCAGGCATACCATATTTTGCGGTATGCCTAGGTACTTATTATTCATTTTCCAATTGCTTCTGCAGCTTAACAAATGCAAAATTACTATGCCACATAACGACATACGCAAGGATACTTCCACCAAACACGATGATTACTATTGGCACTAAATAATTGATAAGATAAATTACACTAGCTGCAATGCCCATCAAAACAGAAATTGCTGGATGCGTAATCATGATTAAGAAGGCATTTTTAAATACTTGAAGCAATTTAGTTTCAAAATGGACAAAGATAGGAAAAATGTATAAAACGGTTAATAGATAAATTACGATAACAATTAATAATAGATAGTAGGTAATTTGCAGGAATGGATTGGTAGCATCTTTACTAATAATTAAATCAAGATAGAGTATGTATCCAATAATACTAAGTATATAGCCCAGAACATTACTGTTAACAAATTCTTTTTTGTAGGCTGTCCAAAAAGTTTTAAAGACAGGAATATCTGTTTCTAATAGGACCCATTTTCGGACAACAGAAAACATGGCAACAGTTGCCGGGAAGAAGCCCACTAGTAATAAACCTAGTAAAGAAAATGTAATCCATAATACGTTCACATATAGAAATTTCGTGACCCAATCTGAAAATTTATAAATACTTCCCATAAATCCTGTTTCCATATTTGGTGCCTCCTGATTGAATGGATGAGTACAATGTTCTAT
This sequence comes from Virgibacillus ndiopensis, assembly GCF_900187325.1. Taxonomy (GTDB): domain Bacteria; phylum Bacillota; class Bacilli; order Bacillales; family Amphibacillaceae; genus Virgibacillus_E; species Virgibacillus_E ndiopensis. The sequence goes on from NZ_FZMZ01000006.1 coordinate 760,393, forward strand.
TTTTTGCAAAGTATTGATTTATTGATAGATTCATAATATAGTTTTATGTAAGCGTTTGTGTAATCGTTTACACACCTATTTTATCTTTTTTAAAGGTAAAAAACAATACGATCTTTTTAAAAAGAAGGAGGAAGAAATAATGTTTAATGGTTTAGGAATGGGATTAGGAAATCTTTCCCGACTATCAAATGCAAAAACACGCTCTATAAGTCCAGAGAATTTTACTGGTGAAAAAGGTAAAGGTGCAATGGCGACCGAGGGTACAGGGGCAGAACCAGGAAGAGACTTAGGAAAAGGTTGGAAGATATCTCCCTCGGTAGAAATTAAGGGTAACTCGACATATACCGTAGCTGAAATTGATGGTCCTGGGGCTATCCAGCATATTTGGTTAACAACGCATCCAAATCATTGGCGTACTTCAGTTATTCGGATGTACTGGGATCATGAAAAAGAACCGTCTGTTGAAGTTCCATTAGGCGACTTTTTCTGTAACGGCTGGGGCGAGAGAAGTGATGTTAATTCAATCCCTGTTGCGGTAAATCCTGCTGGTGGATTTAACTGCTATTGGGAAATGCCGTTTCGAAAGCATGCCAAAATTACAGTAGAAAATATCGATGATGAAAGTATGATTCTTTATTATCAGGTCGATTATGCATTAACAGAAGTTCCTGAGGATGCAGCATATTTTCATGCACAGTGGAACCGAAGCAATCCAGTAAAGTATAAGGATGTTCATACAATTGTTGATGGAATTAAAGGACATGGACACTATGTTGGAACATACATTGCTTGGCAGGTAAATAGCAACAATTGGTGGGGAGAAGGGGAACTCAAATTCTATATGGATGGAGACGACGAATACCCGACAATTTGTGGCACTGGTACGGAAGATTATTTTGGTGGAGCTTGGAACTGGGAACAGCCTAAGGGTGAATACAGAACTTATTCCACTCCATACTTGGGAATGCATCAGGTTATCAAACCAGATGGTCTATACAGAGCACAGCAGCGTTTTGGTATGTACCGTTGGCATGTAATGGACCCGATTCGTTTTGAAAATGATTTAAAGATAACCATTCAAGCTCTTGGCTGGAGGTCTAAGTTCAGATATTTACCATTACAGGATGATATAGCATCAACGGCATTTTGGTATCAAGCAGAACCACACAATTCGTTTAAAAAACTTCCAGGTAAGGATGATTTAGAAGTGATTTAATAATGGATGATGTGTAATCGTTTACACTTGGTATAAACATTCGCGCGCGAGGTGAAATATCGGCAGGTGGTTAGGAACATCAGCGTGTTAGGCGAAACATAGGCGGGAAGTTTAGCTAATTAAATCGGCTAACTGGCCGATTTCTCTCAATCTGGCTTTCGGCTTCTGACCTGTAGAAAAACGAGGAATAGCCCCTCGTTTTTCTTAGCACAGGTTGATAAATAATACTGCTCTTTTACACCTAGAATTGACCGAATATTGGTAACTATATTTTATCATGTAAAAAATTCTAAGGAGGAAGAGGAAATGAAAAAGAAGAAATCACTTATTGTTGCTGCTTCTACACTCGTACTTGCTGGATCAATAGCATCCCCATCAATGGCTGAAACGAAACAAGAAACAGTAGAGCTAATTGCTACGAAGGCAAAAAAGGTTGCAAGGGTGACGGGAGCAACGCTTGAGGGAGAAGGCATACCAAACCCAAATCAAACCCCTATCAACTACGGTCTGACAGCAACAGATTTGGGGATTGTTTGGGATGCAACAACAGATCCGAATGATAAGAAAGTAATGATAGCATTTGGTGATTCCTATGATGATGGATGGGGTGGTTTTGGCGGTGGTGGAGATCCAGAAGGCTGGCGAGGGAACCTGCTTGCTATTTCAAAAGATACTGATCTTTCGGATGGCTTGAGCTTTTCTTCGATGATCACGAAAGAAGACGATCCAGATTATGCAAAGGAAATCATTCATTCTGAGCATGATACTTCAGGAGATGGCGATTTCACAGCAATTCCAACAGCTGGTATTACGGTAGGGGACAGGCATTTCATTCACTACATGCAAATCAAAAATTGGGGCGCGAACGGGCGATGGAATACAAATTTCTCTGAGATCGCTTATTCTGATGACGAAGGTAAAAACTGGACCAAGTCTGATGTGAAGTGGGATGCAGATAGTAAATTTGCCCAAGCAGCTTATGTAAAAAGGGATGGCTATGTTTATATGTTTGGGACCCCTGCAGGCCGTTTTGATAACGCCTATTTAGCAAGGGTTGCGGAAGAAGATATGTTAGAAAAGGAACGCTATGAATATTGGGATGGTTCGGATTGGATCCGAAACGATGAAGCAGCTGCTGTTCCGGTCATTGATGTGCCTGTAAGTGAATTATCTGTTCAATACAATTCCTATTATGACAAATGGATCATGATGTATTTGAATGAGAATCGCTATGCAATGGTAATGAGAAGTTCGTCAAGTCTCACAGAGGGCTGGTCAGCAGAAACAGTTGTTGCAACAGGTGAGGAATACCCAGGTTTATATGGAGGATTTATTCATCCATGGACAAATGATGGAAAAGATTTATATTTTCTCATGTCTGAATGGGGGCCATACAATGTTGCACTGATGAAGGCTGAGCTGGATATTGGTACACCAAGTCCGAATCTTGTTGTAGACCCTTCTTTTGAGGACCAGGATTCAAATACGATAGAAGAACCGTGGATACTGGAAGATGGTGAAGGTGGCGTTGATGTAGATTGGAGTAATTCAAGAGGTGGAAGCAATAATGCCTTTTTACGAAACGCTTCTGGATGGAATGGAATCACGCAGTCCGTTCAAGTCGAAAAAGATACCGTTTATGAGCTATCCGGTTTTGTAAAAACATCACAAAACAACAATGCTGGATACTTTGGGGTTCGAGGTGAAAATGGCGAGATTATAAAGGAAACGAAATTTGAAAGAAGTGATAACTATACGAAGCAAACGGTTCGGTTCAATTCTGGTGATAATGAATCGATCACAGTCTTTACCGGAATGTGGGCGAACGGGGATACATGGGTCCAAGTCGATGATTATTTACTTGTGGAGGTTGATTCCACTCCACCTGTCATTAAGCTAAATGGAGATGCTACGATTGAGATTCCGTTAGGGGCATCGTTTAACGATCCAGGTGCGACAGCGGATGATAATTTAGACGGTGATCTCACAGATAAAATTGAAGTATCTGGTGAAGTGAACACACGTATAAAAGATACCTATACGTTGACTTATAACGTTACTGACGCTGATGGAAACAAAGCTTCCCCCGTAACGCGAACGGTCAAGGTAACAGGTGAAGATTATACACTTAGTAATGCTGCTTTTACCGATAAAGATGGAAATCCAATAACAACACTTCCGCAAAAAGGACTAGTCATGGGAAGTGCAGCTATTCAGAACAATACAAGTGAAGATAAAACGGTAACCCTGGCAGTAGCTCTTTATGACAAAAAGGATAATGTTGTAAATGTATCTGGTGTAACTAAAGCGATTAAGGCGGGGGTTACGGAAACATTTACTGGCGGATTTATGATGCCAGGAAACAATTCGGGTTACTATGCGGAAGTATTTTTAGCTAAGTCACTAACAGATTTAGAACCGATTTCCAACGTTGAAAGAATGGAGCAAAAATAGTCCGTATTTCGGGAGGAACAAGTATGAAGGTGGATTTACCAAATTGGCTTGCAAATTGGATTCAGGTGCAAGATACACCATGTGATATTGAGATAACAGAAGAGCGGGGGACTGAAGATAATCCTATTGCTCGGATAGATATTAAATGGAACCATCTATCTACAGAGGTTAAGCAAATGCATTTGGATATGGAATTAAGCGATCCAGATATAACATGCGTGTGGAAGCCGCATCTATCACCACAAGATGACATGGTAGTAGGAGATTTTGTTTTTCGCTCCCCAGCGATAATTTTTGAAAAAGGTCATGAAATGTTTGCGCTTATTCCAGATATTGATTTTTTAAATGAACAGCGAATTGCACCACATGTTATGGATTATGTTGAGTCTGAACGAAAGCTGTTTTACGGCCTACAACACTATGAAAAAACAAATCATGTTTATCATAGAAGATTTAATAAATCTATTTTTCTGGAAAGCGGTCAAACATTGTTTCGTTTCTATCTTGTTGAATGGAAGGGCACTAAGGAGAAACGAGATTTCTCACCTGTTGTGACTTTTTTATTCGAACGATTTGGAGAAAGATATATGGCTGGGAATAGTAGCAGTTTAAATAATTTGGAAGTTTATGCGAAGTATACGTATGACTGGGCATTTAACCGTTGGGAAAATATTGTATGGCAGCAATTTGAACTAAATCAAAAGGAAGTCGGTGGATGTGTATTCATCGTTCGGGCTGTGCAATCTCCCGGGAATGGTGAAGAGAATAATTGGAGAGAAAGGAAAAGCCTGTGGAATCAGGCTTGGTTCTCTAGTTTAAGAAGTGCATATGGTTATAGGCTTTGGGGAGAAAAGTGGGAAAATCCCGATATGATCAGAAGATCGGAACTGGCTAAGAACTTTGCATTGGCGGCACCACAAACGAATGGTTTGTTTCCTTCTGTTTATTGGGCAGATTCCGAACTTGACTTTGAAAATGGACACTGGGGGCATTCGGATAGAAGACCAGAACATCATGAAGAATATGGCCATCTTTTAGATATGTCATGGACCTGTTTATGGATGCTGAAATGGTATCGCGATATGGAACAGGATGGTGATTTATTAGCTTACACGAAAAAATATGTGGAGCGCTTGCTTGAACTGCAAAATCTAGATGGAAGTTTTCCTGCTTGGGTACATGAAGTGACGGGCGAATCATCACCTTATCTCTCCGATAGCCCGGAAACTTCGATGCATGTATGGCTGTTAACCAAGTTGTATAGCATTACCGATGAGAACCGATATCTGGATGCCGCTGTACGTGGGATGGAATTTGTGAGAAAACATATTATCCCACAAGGTCGATGGGAGGATTTCGAACTGTATTGGTCTTGTTCACGAGAGTGGGAGGGCAAAAGGTATGGCGAAAGGGATAAGCGAAGTGGTCTATATAATCAATGTAATTTTTCCATCTATTGGACAGCTGAGGCATTGAAAGAACTATATATCGTAACGAAAGAGGAAGGTTACTTACGCGAAGGGGAGAAGATTCTAGCAGAGCTTTCCCTCTACCAGGCGATTTGGCATCCACGCTATTTAGGTGTTCCTACATTAGGAGGATTCGGTGTTATGACGTCAGATGATGAATGGAATGACGCCCGTCAAAGCCTGTTCGCATTAACCTATCTTGATTATTATAATCTGACGAACAAAGAGGAATATAACTACCGGGGAAAATGGGCAATGCGTGCTTCGTTTTATCTAATGTACTGCCCAGAAAATCCACTTATAAAAGAAAGGTATGAAAAGACCTTTCCCCATTTCGGTGAACAAGATTATGGGTTTGAAATGGAAAATTCCCATCATGGTGAAAACGACGAGTTCCATACTGGAGAATTTACCATATTTGATTGGGGAAATGGTTCGGCGGCTAGTTCGCTAGGGGAGATTTTGGTAAAGGGAAAGTAGATTGAAGCAGTATTACTTGGATATTATTTTACAAAGTGGCATTGAATTCATCGAGGTCTGTAGAGTTGGTGAGACATAATTGCATGTGTATGTAAGACTTAACCAGTGATCTGGTTAAGTCTTTGTTTGATAAGGTTGTATATGTTCGGTTTAGTTTTGTCCTAAATTATGGAAATATGATCGGAAATCCCGGAATACGCGCCAAAATCGGGAAAATACGATCCGTGGCCCGGAATACGCGCTAAATGATCCGAGGTCTAATCTGCAGAGATCCAGCTTTCTAGACCGGCCAAGGATAAATGATATTTTTTGTCTTTATACGATCCACTAGAGGGTAAATTTAGTTTTTGCAGTAATTTTGTTGTCACTGAACGTGAACCGATAGTAAAAAAAGAATTAAATTGCCGATTTGTAATCGTATGATCTATCAATAAAAAGTAATCCAGTAAACCTCTAATATGTGCAACCTTACTTACTGAATTACAGTTGGTACATTTCCACGATCCACTCTTTCTTTTTACTGATAGTTTTGTGCAATCTTCACAATACAGCCCTTTTAGCAATTCCTCCCTCTTAATATCATACCAATTTAGAATAGCTGGCTTGGAAGGAGAATGCTCCAAAATAAGCTGATCAGCTATTTTTTTCTGCTTTTTTAATGTCAATATTTTATTAGGATATTGTTTAACAAGCAGGTGAATTTTGCTAGGCAGATTCATAGCGTGTGTCACTTTCTCATGAAAATTAGGATCGTTGGAATTTGTTTTAATCATTGTGGATGTACTGCTGAGCACTACATAAGAAATGATTGGGATGTTGGGGAATTTGTGAAGTCGTAACCAAGAATTTAGTTGTAATACGTGTCGGTTTACTTGGGTCGTTGGATATGGAAAGCATTCTTGTGTTCCATCCGTTTTTGTACGGATTAACTGTTTTGCTGGTTCATCAAAAAATAGTGTACCAATCATGTTTTTAACTTCTAATAGGATAAAATAGAATGGAGAGAGGATAAGGGTATCAATTTGGAAGTAGGTACCTTCTTTCCAGGGAAGTCGCAGATTATGGAGAAACATGTATTTATTATCTTCTAGAAACGATAAATGGTAGTCAATGGATTCCTCACCGAAGTAGCCTGCGTATCTTTTTCGTAAATCTTCTTCGATTTTAGATCGCTTCAAATGATTGGAGGGGAGTCGCCGCAATATTGCCTCCAATATGAGAATCTCAATGGGTATTTCCCTGTCTTTTAGTAACAAATTATCACCTCTATTATTTTTATTTTATAAATTCGTCATTAAATTACAATAATCCTGCCGAAATGTGTGAATAATATGTGACCATTTAGTATTATGCCGCCTAAATTATGTCAATACGAGCCGATTTAGAAAAATACGAGCCAAAATTTTAAAATACGATCCAAATTAGGGGAAATACAAGCGGAAACCACGCAATTACGAGCCGAATTCGCAAAATACGATCCAAACGCCGATTTCCCCTATACATTTAAACAGATCTATTTTTCTAATACTGGAAATTCAGCAATACGTAATCGTGCGCATCCATATGGGACAAGTGCTAACTCTTTCAGTTGCGCATTCTTATATACTTTTGGATTCAGTGGTGGCGATCCTGCTGAATTTTTCTCCATAATCCAGTTGGATAGTAGTTTTCCTTTTACTGCTAATTTAACTGGAGCATTTTCTGTACGAAACGGCTGGTAGGCTACATCGTATATTTGCACATCAAATTCTTTCTCTAACGCATATTGCCATGAACTACTAGGGTAGATCTCCCAGTCATGAAACTTTTCCCGTTCTTGTGTGCAAACCCACTGCTCCTCAATTGGTAATGCAAACATTAGTGGACCTCGTCTAACACTTATTGCATAATTATTCCGTTCTTCTACCTGTACATCCATTGGAAAAATTAGTTCGATTCGATCATTATGTTTCCATACTCGAAAAACACGTGCAAATCCATTTTCGACTTCTACTTGTAAAAGTTCTCCATTTATGCTGATCTGCTGATTACTGCACCAGTTCGGCACTCGTAAATAAATCGGGAAAGCTGCTTCAATCGAAACATGTATTTCAATGGATACCTGTTCGCGGAATGGATAATCACTTTTTACCTGAAATTCTACTTCATTATCATCTGCCAAAGTCGTTTTAACATGGCAAGGTGCATAGGAAATCGCAGCTAACCCATGATCATCTGTTGCCATCCAAAGACTTGCTGCAAATTTTGGCCAGCCTTGATGCATATTCGACGTACAGCAGCCAAAGTGCGGTTCCAATCCGAATGTGTTCGCATCAGGTCCATTCACCCATGGCCGGTTTGCTGCATTACACATGATTTGGTTAACCTGCTGATCATATTGGTGTGCATCCCAATTAGGAGATATCGTTGCTGGCAAAGCGTTAAATGCGACTGTTTCCAAGATATCAGCAAAACTACCATCGCCAAGAATTCGAACAAGGTTTTCTATGCTGAACATATATTCCACAACTGCACATAGCTCGGTACCCTGGCTAGGATGTGTACCAGATAACCATTCATCACCAGAAAACATCCCATTTGCTTGCCCATGATACGTCATTAAACGCTCGATCCCTTTATAAATAGCATCCCGATCCTTGGTATCTCCAGTTTGACGAAAAAAGACAGCAGGAGTCTTCGTTGCCATCGCAACATTTACGACATGGACGCGGTGATCCCATTCTGTTTGTTTACGCTTGTATGGAAAATTTGAAAATATGTTTGTCCAGTTAATTGTCTGCTGGCGAACGACTTCCGCTAAATGGAGGAGCGTGTCATCCTTGGTTTTTTCATATAACCAATGAATCGATAATAGGAGATCAGCCCCTCGTGCCTGAGCCCATTCTTTTAATGGGACACGTTTGATTGTCTCGTTTAAATACTGAAAATACTTATTCATAAAGGGGATGACCCGTTCATCATTACTTGCTTCCTGATATTGTGTTAAAACCTTTAGCATGATAACATCTTGCCACCAGTCCTGATTATGCATCGTTACATTAAAATCGGATTCGGTATTGATCGTTGTAAAGTGATTCGGCCCAAACGATCCATCCTCTTTTTGACTGGATAATGTCCACTCAATCCATGTCTTAGCCTTTTGCAGTAGCTGTTCATCCTCTAATAAATATGCTAGAGGGACTAAACCATCTAAATAGTATGGTCCTCTTTCCCAACTGTCACCATTACCACCAAGCCATCCATTGTCGGGTCCGACATCAGCCCAATGTTCTTCTAAATGGCCAGTCAATCCGTTACGTTGTATTTCTAATTGATTTCGAAGCCATCCTTTAGGCTTCACACTACCAAGTGGCAACATACTGAACTTGGAATCTAACAACTTAAAATCTCCCATTTGATCACCTCAAAAATTTGATAGGTTAATTGTAGTTGGATAGTTAATAGAAATGAATAGCTTATTCTAACAACTTTTTGCACTTTTGTAACATTTATGATGAATGAATAGATTATGTATCATATAATATTGGTACAATTAATTTATATAATGAAAACATATAAAGGTGATGAGATATGATACTACAACTGTTTGCACCACCTTTGCCCTCATTTATGGCTGGGGGTGAGGATACATATAAAATTGGATCAAGTCATCCAAATAGACAAGCTATTGGTGTATTTGATTTATTAGTGGTTACAAAAGGGTCCTTACAGGTAAGTGAAGATGGTGATTGTTATCAGGTAAATGCAAAGGAGACTTTAATTCTATATCCAGACGGTCATCATTACTCTACTAATCCATGTAATAAGGAAACACATTTTTACTGGTTTCATTTTACAACGACCAAAAAATGGACGAATCTTTCACCTGAATTAACCAACTACCAGTACAAAAAAGCGATTCATGATGATCCATTTAAGGAGAAGCGTTTTTTGATAAGGTTACCAAAACATTGCAGTATTATTAATTGGGAAAAGATCGAGCAATTATGTGAACAGATTATTAATCCACCTACACCTAAAACGGAACTAGAGATATCTTGGGAATTCCAGCAGCAATTGTTATTTCAACAATTACTGCAAGAATTAGCAGCAAATAATTATTTGGATAGGTCGTTACCTTCTGTTGCTATAGCTGAAAAAGCAGCAGCATACTTGCGTAGAAATTATACAACTAAAATTAGCTACAAAGCGTTAGGGAGAGCGCTTCAGTTTCATCCGAATCATATTGCTAGGTGTATGATAGATGTGCTTGGATATGGACCGAATGAATATGTAAATCATTACCGTATGGAGCAGGCAAAATCGCTGTTGATCTATACAGATTGGTCAATTGAACGAATAGCAGAAAAAAGTGGATTCTCACAGCTTGCCTATTTTAGCAGACTTTTTAAGAAGATGGAGGGAGCTAGTCCGAATTATTATCGGAAAACGATGAATAAATAGAATATGAGAATACGGCAAGTTTAGTAATTACTTTTAACATCTCTCCGATTAAGCTATAATTTTTATTACAACAAAAGTAAAAATAAAAGGCGTGAGAAGTATTGAGAAAGTTAGAATTATCATTTGATGAGGCACTAGAAGTCTGCAAAGCGATGGGGAATAAACATAGAATGTCCATTTTGCGTTTATTAAGTGAACGTCCACATAATGTAAATGAACTATCGAAAAAGTTAGGGTTGCCGTTCTCGACTACTGCTGTAAATGTGCAAAAGCTCGAGGATGCTAATTTAATTACAACAGAATTAATACCTGGACGTGGAACACAAAAGATAAATAAAAGTAGCTTTGATCAAATCATTGTTGATATTGGGCCACATGAGAACAGTAGGAATGATCAGATCGTTACATATGATATGCCTATTGGCGGGTATAGTGATTGTACAATCGAGCCTAGCTGTGGGATTGTAAGTGAGCACGACTATATTGGTGTTCAAGATGATCCAAGTTCCTTTTTTGAATTAGACAGGAATAAGGCACAATTAGCATTTTTCCGGATGGGGTCGTTAGAATATCGTTTTCCTAATAGTAACGCCAACGGAAAAAATATCGAGCAGCTGGAATTTAGCGCTGAAATTTGTTCAGAAGCTCCATTACATAAGTTAAACTGGCCGTCAGATATAACAGTTTGGGTAAATGAAGTAGAGATAGGAACATGGACATCACCGAGTGATTTTGGTGGAGAGCGAGGTTTTCTCACTCCGGATTGGTGGTTAACCAATCATACACAGTACGGACTATTGAAAAATTGGAAGATTAATAAAGAAGGTTTTTTTATTGAAGGTGTGAAACAAGAGGGGACGAAAACAATTAAGGATTTAACGATAGAGAAGAAGCCTTATATATCATTCAAAATTGGAATAAAGGAAGATGCGGTGAACAAAGGTGGTTTGAATTTATTTGGTCATAAGTTTGGCAACCATGAACAGGGGATCATTATGAAGCTTCAATATAAGAATGAGAATAAACTATAGTCAAAACCTGTATGTAGAAAGTTTTCTATTTTTTTGTGGGAATTATCCAATTTAGTGGAAATACGATCCGTTTTATAGCAAATACGATCCAAAAATTAAAAATACGTGCCGATTAGCCAAAATACGAGCGGAAACCACCCAAATACGATCCAAAATCCCAAAATACGCGCCAAACGCTAATTTTCGTGCCACCTGTCTACCGGTTGTTCCGCACTTTATCTAGACTGCTGAATCCCAGCAGTTACTTTTTTTATTTTTTATAACAATAAATATTGAAATAAAACATATATTTATATTATAATGATTTCAATGAAAGCGCTTTACAATTTTATGGGGGTGGGGTAATAAAGTTATCGAAATATTTTTTTATCATCAGTGTAGTTACTTTTCTGCTTTATGGATGTGGAAATGAGGGTAGTGAAATGAATTATGTGAATCCAGTTTATGAACCAGTGTTAGCAGATCCAACCATTATCAAAGGCAATGATGGCTATTATTATGCGTATGGGACAGAAGATGCTTGGGGTGAGGATTTGGAAACGAAGCTGGTTCCAATTGTACGATCTACTAATTTAGTAGATTGGGAGTTTGTAGGTGAGGCTTTTGAAGAGAAGCCTACATGGAAAGAGGATGGTAACCTATGGGCTCCGGCAATTCATTATTACCGGGATAAGTATTTTCTCTATTACTCTATTTCAACTTGGGGTGATGCTAACCCGGGGATTGGTGTTGCTGTATCTGAGACTCCAAAGGGACCCTTTAAGGATAAGGGTAAGGTATTTACTAGCAAAGAGATTGAAGTGGAAAATTCCATCGATCCATATTTTATCCTGTTTGAAGAAACACCTTATATGATATGGGGAAGTTTTCATGGGATTTACGGCATTGAGTTGTCTCCCGATGGTTTAACAACTGCAGGTGAAAAGTTTCAAATAGCCGGATCTGACTATGAAGCTCCAAATATTATTGAAAGAAATGATTACTTCTACTTTTTCGGATCAAGGGGATCGTGCTGTGAGGGTGCAGCGAGTACGTATCATGTTGCAGTCGGACGGTCCAAGAACGTTGAAGGTCCATATGTAGATAAAGATGGGAATTTCTTAATTAATAATGGCGGTACAGTTGTCTTACAAGGGGATCCGAATGGGAAGTTTGCAGGACCAGGTCATAATACGATTGTCACTGACGACGATCAACAGGATTGGATTGTGTATCATGCAATTGATAAAAATGATCCACTGCTTAATTCCGGTGCTACAAGGAGACCTTTGATGCTTGATCAAATTGATTGGGTTAATGATTGGCCTGTCATAAGGGATGGCTACCCAAGTGAAGGAAAACAATCAGCACCAATCGTTCACTAAAAGGAGGAAGAAATCGAAATGAAGAAATGGAAGTTAGTAGCAGCATTTATGACAATTGCGTTGTTATCACTGGGTTTAATGGCATGTAGCGATGAGGAAGCTTCTGGAAGTGGCGAAAAGGAAATTCTGATGTGGAGTGGAACGACTGGACCGGATGGGGAACTAATCCAAAAGAATATTGATCAATACAATGAAACGGATCCAGAATATAAAGTGAAACTAGTCAAAATGCAGGGTGAAACGCTAAATAGTAAATTGGCATCGGTTACACGTTCTGGGGAAGGTGTCCCGGATATCGCTTTGATCGCTTCTGAAAGTGTGTCCAATTACCAAAGTCAAGGAATGTTAGAGTCTTGGGGTAAGTACATTGAAGGAACTGATATCAAAGCTGATAATTATTTAGAAGCAGCATGGAATGTAGGGACAGTTGATGGCGAGCAATATGGACTTCCCGCAACGATGGGGACTTGGGTTATGTATTACAACAAGGATTTAGTTGATAAATATGCACCAGGCGCAGCAGATGACAACATTATTACGTATGAAGAAATAGAAAAAGCAGGTGAAGCTGCTAAAGGTGATGGCATTTATGCATACGGTTTCTCTTGGCCGATGCAAAATTTTAATAATTTGTATTTACAAATGGGTGGTAAGTTTTCAGAAGATGGTAAACCAACCATTAATAATGAAACAGCAGTTGCTGCAGCGGAGGAGTTCAAAGACTTATATGATCAAGGCTACATGAGTGAAAATGGAGAAGACGCTGTAAAGCTTTTCAAAAATGGAAAAATAATTTTTCTTCCAGAAGGAACGTGGATGTTAAGTGAAATGCAAAAAATTGAGGATTTTGAATGGGTAGAAACATTTACGCCTCAATGGGATGCTGCCAATATTGTCCAAGGAAGCGGAGCAGACCAATTTGCGATGTTTACAAGTGAAGAACGTTCTGAAGATAAGGTTAAAGCCACAGTGAAATTTATTGAATGGCTACAAAGTAATCAGCTGGAATGGGTGAAATCAGGTGCTAATCCGACGGCACTTTCCATGCTTGATAATGAGGAATATACACAAATGCCACAATCATTTCTATTAAAATCAGAAAAAGCACGTGATGCAATAACAATCGTCACAGATCCTGGTGCATCTCATATATTCAGTGAAATTGATAGTTCATTATGGGATATGATTCAGGGAAAAGTTGACATTAAAGAACAGTTGGGAAAAATCCAACAAGTTGTGGACGATAAAACCAAACAATAGCAATAGAAATTGGGGAGGAATCGATACCTCCCTTTCTCTTCATCTATAACAGGGGTGAACATTACATGTCAAAAAATATAGCTAGACAAAGAAAGTTAAATTTATGGCCAGCGTTTTTTGTAGGACCACATATACTCCTTTTTATCGTATTTTTTCTGTTTCCATCTGTATACGGTATATATATTGCTTTCACGGAATGGAATCTATTTACTTCACCTGAGTTTGTAGGATTGGACAATTTTAAAACTATCCTGTTTGATCAGGAATCGAGTTTCCATGATCAATTTTACAATGGGTTAAAAAATACGTTTTTATTTGTCGTTATTACGGTACCGTTTTGTATTATTGTTCCTTTAGTACTGGCATCGGCATTGTTGGCTAAACCAAAATTACATCGTTTGTTTCAATCGATATTTTATTTGCCATCGTTGTTTGCGATTTCAGCCGTTATGATTATTTGGCAATTTTTATTAAGTCTTTCGTATGGTCCACTTAACAATTATTTTGATATATCGACAAATATGTTAAATACACAACCATATGCGTGGATAGCTTTAGTTGTGGTTACTGTCTGGTGGTCCATTGGTGCTAATATGATTATTTACCTGGCTGCATTAAACGGTGTCTCGAAAGATTTAATGGAAGCAGCTGAATTGGATGGTGCAGGAGCTGTTAGCAGATTCTTTAAGATTTCACTCCCCAGTATTAAATATCAAATCCTGTTCACAACTGTCATGACAACGATCGCGCAATTTAATGTATATGGTCAACCTTTAATGCTGACAGGCGGTGGACCAACAGATTCTACGCGCGTGTTACTAATGGATATTCAACAAAATGCATTTGGAAAAGGGATATCTATTGCTGGAGTATCATCAGCTATGGCAGTTATGCTCGGAATTTGCATTATGATTGTATCAGCATTTCAATTTATTTTACTACGAGATAGGGATTAGAGGTGAATGGGATGAAACAAAAAAAGACGACAAAAATAACAGCCTTTTCCTTCTTGGTTATTATGGCTATTTTATGGGTTGGACCACTTCTTTGGGCACTTTTTACATCGTTTAAATCACGAGAAGAAATCCAGTCAGTTGGGTTTAACTTTCTGCCAATCCATTGGACGATAGGGAATTATCAGGAGTTGCTATTTGATAATGCTTCTACTCCAATTGTCAAATGGTTTTTGAATTCCTTAATCATCTCTGTTTGTCATGTCGCATTGGTTTTGGTAGTAGCTTCACTAGCAGCATATGGCTATTCGAGAATGAAATTTAAGTGGCGTGACACCATTTTCATGTGTTTATTAGCCTCCATGATGTTTCCAGGTGTTGTAAATCTTATTCCACTATATTCCGTTATGGATACACTTGGATGGGTGAACAATCTGCTGGCAATAATTGTTCCCGGTGCTGCAAGTGTTTTTAATGTTTTTCTAATTCGACAGTTTGCCATGGGAATTCCACGAGCATTGGATGAATCAGCAAAAATGGATGGTGCGAATGAATTTCAGATTTTTATAAAGGTTATTCTACCTCTGATACGGCCGGTATTGGCAGTAGTTGCACTATTTAGTTTTACTGGATCCTGGAATGATTTCTTATGGCCATCTATCATTATAAATGATGTTGAAAAATTGCCGATTACACCAGGATTGCAATTGCTTCAAGGACAATATATTACATACCCTGGTCTCGGGACAGCAGGTGCATTGATTGCTTTAGTCCCAACATTTTTACTTTATTTGTTTGCGCAAAAATATTTCATGCAATCGATGACACTTCAAGCTGGGATAAAAGAATAACGAATACGAGGTGGGAGAAATGAACAGATCCTTTGAACGGAAAGTAATGTATGTGGCTAGTGGATGGCAGTTATTTACAGGACTTATAACGATATTCTTTTATTCGTTTTATATAAAAAGTCAGGGCAGTGATATGGAGCAGTTATCCTTTTTTCAGATGAAAGGTGTTCAAGAAATTTTTGATACGCTATATATGTTTTCCATTACGTATGGTCTGTTGTTTGTTGTCATTGCAATTCTGAACATTATTTTTGTAAAACGAATGGTGAAGGATAACACCGTTCACTACAAATTGCCTGTTTATTGGGTCATACTCGCAGTGGTGTTTTTCTTTTTATCGGATTTTATTAGTGTAGCACTTTGTTTAGTAGCGGCAGTTATTGCCTTAGCGAAGAACAAACCAATCAAGAAAAGCGCAAGCGCACGTGTAGCGACGTGTGGACTGCGCCCTGCCAAGCAGGGTGGTTCGGTGTTGCCGCGTAAAGCGGCGGTTTTAATCGAACATTCCTCAGCTGGAGATAAAGGAAACTCGGGTGAGTAGCGAATCGATGTTGACCTTATCGTACGGAGGTGAGGGAAGTCCATCAGTCGCTGGGCGCTGGAGCTGGACATCGCTCGTTATGTGCTAGCATATTTCAGCCCCAAATTTTATAATTTTTTACTTTTTATGAACTATGGCTAAAACTGCTTAAGATTAAAGGAGAGAATCGAATGACGTACAGAACTGAATACCCTAGGCCACAATTTGTAAGAGAGAAGTGGTTGAATTTGAACGGGGTATGGGATTTTGCTTTTGACAATCAAAATAATGGAGTGAAAGAACAATGGTTTAAAACGGATAAGACATTCGACCATACAATCAATGTACCTTTTGCATATCAATCAAAGCTTAGCGGAATTAATGACCGCTCTTTTTGTGATCATGTGTGGTACCGAAAATCAATTTCAGTCCCTAAAGAGTGGAGCAATCAACGTATACACCTACATTTTGGTGCGGTAGACTATCGAGCGTGGATCTATGTTAATGAACAATTTGTTGGGTTTCACGAGGGTGGCCATGTGTCTTTTTTTATTGATATTACCGATTATTTAACGTGGAATGAAGATACATTAGTTGTAAGAGTAGAGGATCCATCAACAGATGAGACCATTCCAAGGGGAAAGCAATTTTGGAATGAAAAATCAGATGCTATTTGGTACACGAGGACAACTGGAATTTGGCAAACGGTTTGGCTCGAGCCAGTTAATTCAACCAGTATATCCAAGTTACGATTAACACCGGATATCGATCGTGGCGACATAAAAGTTGAGTTCGACGTTCAAGGTGATTTTACAGACAAACAAGTAGCTATTGAAATCGTTTATAAGAATAAGCGTGTAGTAAATGATACGATCGTGCTTACTGAATCTTATAACAACCGTTCAATAAATCTTTACAATAAAAAAATTTTTAGAACATCATTTCATAACGCTGGTTGGAACTGGTCGCCTGAAAGCCCAAACCTTTTCGATATCAAGTTAGTTCTTATGAATGAAAACGATGATGTCTTGGATGAAGTTGAATCCTACTTTGGAATGAGGAAAGTTCATACAGAAAATGGAATGGTATATTTAAATAATAAACCTTATTATCAAAAGCTAGTTTTAGATCAAGGTTATTGGCCGGAGGGATTACTAACTGCCCCCGATGATGACGATCTAAAGAAAGATATTGTATTAGCACAAGAAATGGGCTTTAACGGCTGTAGAAAACATCAAAAGGTAGAAGATCCGCGATTTCTTTATTGGGCGGACAAACTAGGTTTTCTCGTATGGGGGGAATGTGCTTCCTCACCGTCTTACAGTGAAGATGCGGCAGCAAGACTGATGAAAGAGTGGATTGAAATTATCGAACGTGATTACAATCATCCATCCTTAGTGGCATGGGTTCCTTTGAATGAAAGCTGGGGAGTTCCATTTATTAAAGCTAACAAACAACAGCAGCATCATTCTTTAGCTTTGTACCACCTCATTCACTCCCTTGATACGACACGCATCGTTATTTCCAATGATGGTTGGGAGTTAACAGAAACGGATATATGTGCTATTCACAACTACAATCATGGTAGTAAAGACCAAAAACAAAAGTATCAATGGTTTCTAGAGTCTCTGTCAACAAAAGATGCCATCCTTAACGCCAAACCCGCAAAACGTGGTATTTACGCTGATGGTTTTAAGCACCAGGGAGAACCTATTTTGCTAACGGAATTCGGTGGAATTGGATTTAAAGTAGGTGAAGTATTGGGATGGGGGTATACCTCGGTTAAAAATGAGGAAGAATTTGTAGAGGATTATGAGCGAATAATGAAGGCGGTTTATAGTTCAACGATTTTACATGGATTTTGCTATACACAGTTAACGGATGTGGAGCAGGAAATCAATGGTTTATTAACTTACAATCGACAACCAAAATGTGATCTGGAGAAAATAAAAGAGATTAATGAGATGTGGCATCGAGATACGATTAGCTAGGATGCCGTGTATTCAGAAAGAAATGGACAAAATCCACTGTCAATCGTCTGACAGTGGATTTTAACTTAGTAGACAGCTATTAATTTTGACTTTCTTGCTTACTTAAATCTTTATTCTCTTTATAAAAATAGTAAGCAATGAAGATGAAGCAGAACATTGGTACAAGGAATGATAGCTGCATGGAACCAATTAAATCAGATGCTAGACCCTGGATAACTGGCATAACAGCTCCACCAATAATCGCCATGACAATGATTGCCCCGGCAGTTTCTACATATTTCTTATGCTCCACCGTTTCTAACGTTCTACCATAAATAGTTGGCCAACATGGTCCGAATAATACACTTACAAAGATTGCGCCATATACTGCAGAAAAGTTTGGAGCAAATGCCACATAAGCTAAAACGGCAGAACCAATTATAGAATATACACACAATACGAATGTTGGTTTAAATCTAGACATTAAGAAAGTTGCTATAAATCTCCCACAGAAAAACGCTATAAAACTGAATATCATAAAGTTAGTAGCAAACCGTTCATTGATAGTTGGATCTAGTTCTAAGGCTAAACGCATAGTAAATGACCAGACAGTTGTCTGTAAGCCCATATAGATAAACTGTGCAAGAATACCTTTTTTATAGGCTTTATTTTTTGCTAAATATTTTAGTGTTTGACCTAAACCAGCACGTTGTTTATCTCCTTCGTCAACGGCCTTACATTTAGGGAACTTAGTTATGAGAAAAATAATTAGTACAATAATTAAAACGACTATTATAAATTTGTATGGTACTAAGGTTCTCTCAAGCATTTCCAGACTAAATTGCTGTGCTTCTGTTTTACCCATACCCGCAATTTGCGATTCAAGACTTTCTCCGTCAGTAAAAACAAAGTATTTACCTAGAAGGATACCTGCCATCGCTCCAATAGGATAAAAGGTTTGACTAATATTGATCCTTCTTGTTGCACTTTCTCTTGGCCCAAGCATTGTCGAATAGGTGTTTGCAGATGTTTCCAAAAAGCTTAGCCCAATTGCTATAGCGAAAATTGCAACCAAAAATACGCTATAAGTTGCTACATGAGAAGCAGGGAAAAATAACAAGCATCCCACTATATAAAATAATAAACCAACGATAATTGCTACACGGTAACTGGTCTTTTTAATTGCTAATGAAGCTGGAATAGCAAGTAGAAAATATCCACCATAAAAAGCACTTTGGACAAATGCAGTAGCAAAATCACTTAGTTCAAAGATTGTTTTAAATTGTGTAATTAAAATGTCATTTAAACTTGCTGCCGCACCCCATAACGGGAATAAAATGGTAACTAAGATATACTGAAATATTGGCACGCGATTTAAATAGCCGTCAGATGATTGTACGAAGTTGTTTTTATTATTCATGTGAGCACCTCTGTTTTTTTTTTGATACCGTTTACAAAGATTATATTAGTAAACGCTTTTACTAATGGTTAAGATTACTTCTCTTTTCTTGAAAAAAGAGAAGTAAATAGGATTAAACATACGATTATGCATGGATAGGTTGTTTCATCAATTCATTTATTTCTTGTAGGGTTGGTAGTGATGGTTGAGCTCCTAATCGTGTTACAGTTATTGCTGATGCTGCAATTGCTAGTTTAATTGCTTTCGTAACATTCCAATTATTTGCTAGACCATATGCAAAACTACCAATAAAGGAATCACCTGCAGCAGTCGTATCAATCGCTTTCATTTTAAATGCTTCAAGATAGTTGAGCTCTGAAGTGTTTCTAAACAGGACTCCTTTATCACCTAGTGTTAGGATGACATTTTTATATCCTTGATTTAATAAAATCTTGGAAGCTTCTTTAGCATCGTCCAGGTTATTAACTTCTGTATTGGTTAAAATACTAGCTTCCGTTTCGTTCGGGATAAAATAATCAACTTTGTTTGCCATGTCACTGTCAATTTCCTGTGCAGGTGCAGGATTGAGTATGATTGTTTTATTATGCTTATGTGCAAGTTCAATTGCCCGGTAAACTGTTTCAATAGGAATCTCCAGTTGCAAGACAACAATATTTGATTGCATGATAACGTCTTCAAATCGATCGATATCCTTTATAGACAACTTCATATTTGCACCAGGAACAACAATGATTCGATTATTACCGTTTTGATCAATCGTAACATTGCCTACCCCCGTACTTGCTTCAGGGTCAAATAAGACAGCTTGATGACCTATTCCTTCAGCTTGAAGTGAAGCGATGTGCTCTTTCCCAAAATCATCATTTCCAAGTTTGCCCATCATTTTCACATTGCCGTTAAGTCTTGCAGCAGCTACGGCTTGGTTTGCGCCTTTTCCGCCTGTAAATTTATTATACGAAGAACCAATTGACGTTTCGCCCTCTACTGGTATTCTTTCGGTTTTAAAAACGAGATCTGTCATGAAACTGCCAATTACTAAAATATTTTTCATAGGGCTTCATCTTTCTTTGTAGATTTAATAATACCGGTTTCTAGTAATTGTTTACCTAAGCTTCCACCAGGATGATATAATCCAAAATCTTCTTTCTTAAACCCTCTCATTTGGGAGGAGGCAACGGCTAAAGCATCACCGACTACTAATGTTACCGTTGAACTGTTTGTCGGTGCTAAATTATACTGGTCTGCTTCATTTGTTATACTTGCTTCAATTGTGATATCGCTTGATGTAGCAAGTGTCGATTTTTTATTTCCTGTGATAGAAAGTAAACTTGCGCCAATTATTTTTATCGATGGTAGCGTACTTAAAACTTCTTTTGTTTCACCACTATTTGAAATAGCAATCACAATATCTTCTTTTGTTATCATGCCTAAGTCTCCGTGAACAGCTTCTGTAGCATGAACAAAGAATGATGGTGTTCCAGTACTAGCAAATGTAGCTGCTAACTTTTTGCCAATATGTCCGGATTTTCCTACACCTAAAAAGATTACTTTACCTTGACAATTCGCTATTTTTTCAACCATTTGTACATAGGAATGGTCAACGTTTTCTTTAACATTTTTAATAGAATTTATTTCAGAATCTATTACATCATGTAATACATTAATAACATTCATTCTTAATTCTCCTTTTCTTAGTAATCGATTACTATTTTGATAAGAACCTACGTAAACGCTATAAATATATTCGGTCTTACGTGGATAGTAAACGATTACTATCATACCAAAACTATCCTTATTTCATTTCTTTAACTGAATTACCATCCATAAAAATACTATCAATGAGAACACGTTCCTGGTCATTTGTATTGTTTAATTGATTCAGGATTAATTCAGCTACTTTCTTGCCAATGTAGGTTGTATCTTGATCTAAACAAGCAACTTGCGGGCTAAGTAAATGCTGATTCGCTAATGCACCAAAAGAAACGAGGGAAATATCGTCTGGTATGTTTTTACCATTCTCTGTTAGTGCGGTCATAGCTCCTATTGTCATCATGTTATTACAGCTTAATAAGGCAGTTGGTAATTCATTTTTAGTTTTTAAATAATGATTCAGTTCATCATAGGCTTTTTTTTCTTCAAAACCACCAGAAAAAACCCACTTTTCATTAAACATCAATTTATAGTCTTTCATAGCTTGTTTAAAACCATTGAAACGATCTTGCCCAGTACTATTATTTAGCGTACCATTAAGGATTCCTATTCTTTCATGTCCTTTTTTAATAAGAAATTCAGTTAATAAATAGGTTTCCTCAAAGTTGTTGCTCCCAACAAACGGAATATCTTTTCCATGGATTTTTCTATCGATCAAAACGATTGGAACATTTTGATTGATAAGTGTTGTTAAATCAGTATTTTTACTATCACACGGAGATATTGCAATGGCATCGATATTCTTGCCTAATAACATACGAATTGTTTCCTGCTCTTTTTCAATAGATTCATTGGTACTGCAAATGATTAAATTGTAGCCTTCTTTAAAAAGATAGTAATCGATTTCATTCGCTATACTGATATAATAAGGATTCTTAATATCAGCTACCATAATTGCTACCAAATTTGATTTTCGTGATCTTAAATTTCGCGCAACTAAATTAGGCTCATAGTCTAATTCTTTAATAGCATCTAGTACCTTCTTTTTTGTATCGATATTAACAGGGTAATTATTATTCAGTACTCTAGAAACAGTCGCAGTAGAAACACCTGTATATTCAGCAATATCTTTCATTGTGACATTATTTAACTTCACTGCTATTCATCCTTTTTATCAAAATTCCATTTGTTACAGCGATTATCTTACGCCAACAGTAAGCAAGATGTTAGCAAACGTACGGGTCTCCCCGGTGTTTACACCTAGTATCACATTTTTGTTTTGAACTGCGTCATAAAACTCATAACGTCCTAATTTTTCTAGTTGGTCCATTGCTAAAATCGCTCTAAATTCTTTATAAATTGCAGGCTCATCTCCACCATTTGGTTCCATTACCTCAGCCTTTTCGAAATTAGTTGTATTATTTAAGGCTTTTAGTACATCGGTTACAGTTGGTAAATCAGGTGACAAACCAAGAAAAATTTTCGTTGTATTTTCATTTGTACACGAATTTAATGGATAATTTCCATCAGCGATTAAGATTTTATCTCCATGTCCACAAGAAGCAATCACTTCCAGTAGTTTAGGGTGGATACAGTCTGTAATTAACATCGTTGCCCTCCTTAGTAGTAATCGATTACATAAACGCTTACATTTATCGTAATTTATTTATTAGTTGGCGTCAAGAGGGGGTGTTTGAATTTTTTCGTAAATTTTTTTAAGTCCGTTCAAAATGTTGATAAGTTAACTTAATTAACTGTGATATACTAAAAAGAGTTAAAATACAATGGAGGCTAAACATGCGACGGGGTACTTTTCAATGGATGAAATCAGTAAATAAATCGATCATACTAAATAAAATACGAACGAATGGACCAATCTCAAGAGCGCAAATTGCTAAGGATACCAAGATCACACCTCCAACTGTTAGCAGTATTGTAAAAGAATTAATTGAGCAGGAAATCGTTATAGAAAGTGAAGTTGGTGAATCCCAAGGTGGTAGAAAGCCGACGATGCTTATGATCAATAGTACGAATTTTTATATTGTAGGAGTTGATGCTGGACCAGATACAGTTGATTGTGTGTTAGCCGATCTGTCAGGTACCATTACGGAACGGACTTCCCAGCAATTGAAGCTGCCTATTACGAACAAACAATTTTTGTCTGTTTTAAAAGAGACGATTCAACGTGTTATACAATCGACTACATCGAATATGGAAAAAGTAGTTGGAATTGGAATAGCGATGCATGGTGTGGTAAATGTAGAAACCGGGACATCTATTTTCGCACCTAACTTAAGTCTGTCCGACATCCCGATTAAAGCGGAACTGGAAAAGGAATTTGGATTAACTGTGAAAGTGGAAAATGACGCAAGGGCAATGGCATTAGGTGAAGAGTGGTTCGGAAATCATGGTCAAGTCGATAGTATGTTGGCGGTAAATCTCGGTCGTGGAGTTGGAGCGGGAGTTGTGATTAAAGGTAAGTTGTACCACGGTGCCTATGATATTGCTGGTGAAATCGGTCATATGATGATGGATATGAATGGAGAAATTTGTGAATGTGGTAATCGTGGTTGTCTGCAAACGCTTGTATCAGGACCAGCTATTGCGCATCGGGCGGAAAAGGAAATAGGGCTAGAATCGATTACAGGAGAAGGCGTTTTCCATCTTGCAACGGAAGGTGATGAAGCATCTGCAAAACTATTACACGAAACTGGTACATACATTGGAATTGGTTTAACCAATCTAATTCATATTTTTAATCCAAGAAAAATTGTTTTAAGTGGAGGCGTTACAAAAGCTAAGCAATTTATTTTGGAACCAACTCAAGAGGCAATCAAAGATCGTGCACTAACTCCTCAGGCGAAGCGAACGGATGTTGTGATAACCGAGCTTGGGGAGGATGCAACTATTTTGGGTGCGGTTGCATTGTTGTTAGTGGAACTTTTTGATTTGGAGTAATTATGGCAGGTGATAACTTTTAATGGACCCACAACAAAAAGCACAAACATACGCTAAGCAAATTCTGACATGAAAAAGCCGGTTTTTCCTACGCTAAGGAATCATCGGCTTTATTTTATTGAACAAGAGGACGGAGTGAATCTGTCCGAAAAAGTATAGTAGATTTCTAATTTATGTTCGGTCATATCAATTGGAATGCATACAAATTCTGCTCTTTGGAGTGATTTCTCCCATTCCCCATCCTTTCGTAAGTAAGATTTATTTCTTTTCTAAATATCGATAAACAATTCTATGAGTTTATGTTAAAACTGATATTTCTTGTGTAATCAACAAAGTTATGCTAATATGACTGTGGGTCAAAAATGACTAACAGTCATAAAAGGTGGTTTTTGTTAATGTCGCAAAGAATGGATAACATATTTCATAATAGAAATAAAACAATCTTAAATAATGCAGAAACATTATTTAGATTAAAAGGTTTCGATAAAGTAACTATGAATGACATAGCGAAAGAATCAGATGTCGCAAAAGGCACTTTATATTTGCATTTTAAATCTAAAGAGGAACTACTTTTTAACATTTTGAAACCTAAATTGGAAGAATTTAATCATAAGGTAGAATTAATAGACAAAAACGAAAATCTTACAAGAGATAAAATAAAAAAAATAATAACTTATGGATTTGACAGTGACTTTTTTGACTTTACTAAGGATCATTTTCTTTATATGCATAAGTTATTTAATGTGCAATATCACAATGAATTAAATCCAATTATCGATAAGATCATAACTAATTTTTCGCTAATAATACAAGAAGGTAAAGAAAAAAACGATATAAAATCTTCTTTACCTAATAATTATTTATCACATCAATTGATGCACATTTTTGACCCCCAAATCTATTTTAGTTTAGTTGAAATCGAAAAAAACACAAAAGAAGGTTTTGTTCGCAATACGATTACTTTTTATTTAAATGTATTAAGTATAGCTAATAAAGGGGTAATATAATGGATCTACAATTAAAAAATAAAAAAGCGCTAATTACTGGATCAACTAAAGGGATAGGAAAGGCAATAGCGTTTGAACTTGCAAAAGAGGGCGTGGATGTTTTAGTCAACGGTAGAAACAATGAAGAAGTAGAAATTATTGTTAATGACATAAAGAAAAAATATCCAGAAACTAATCCTCAGAATGCTTTTGGTAATCTATTGAACAGAGATGAAAGAGAAAATATATACAATAATCATCCTAATGTAGATATTCTTGTGAATAATTTAGGAGTATACGAAATGATGACTTATGAAAAAGTCAATGATGAAGTTTGGAAGAAATATTTTGACACAAATTTTCTTGTTGCGGATAACATGTCTAGATTTTACATAGATAAAATGCTGAGTAAAAATTTTGGCAGAATTATTTTTATTGCTAGTGAAGAAGCTGTCATGCCTTCAGGAAATATGCCACAGTATGCTGTGACTAAATCAATGATTTTATCTTTATCCAAATCATTATCATTTTTAACAAAAGGCAAAGAAGTGACAATTAATACCATTATGCCTGGACCTACATTATCGGAAAATGTCGAAAATATACTCAAAGACATGTATCGTAATGATAGTAAGTCTTTCGAACAAATGGAAAAGGATTTTGTTTTGTCTAATTTACCTGATTCACATATTGAAAGATTTATTCGTCCTTTTGAGATAGGTAGAATGGTTGCATTTGTAAGCAGCCCACATTCGGGTGCTATGAAAGGTACAGCAGTTCGAATGGATGGTGGGTTAATCCCTACTATTTATTAAAACAATAGTAAATGAAGCTGATTATAATAAAGTGAGTAGCAAAACTTTTTGCTACTCATTTTGCCAGTTGTAAATCCGCATTTTCTAAACGTTATCCCAATAATAATAATAAAAGAGGAGTCTCCGTATTTTCCCATCGCTACAAAACAGCGATTATATATAAGAATCTACACCAAACGAAAACACAGTCCGAGATTCATATTTTTCATTAGGCAAAAGCACTACTGACGGAAAACCTTCATGATGTAACGAAGCGGGTGAGCTTTGTGTTTCAAAGCATATCCCCAAATATGGCTTTGACGGTCCTTCTGCCAATGCTAGATTGTCATCAAGACCATTTGACGTATACATCACCATCCCAGGTTGATCCGTTTCCACAGTAAGTACACGACCACTATTTGCTTCTTTTACAACAACGTTTTCTTTCTTTTGTTGATCAAACAAAAAATAATGATCATACCCGTTACCAGCGATTTTATTTTGCTTAAAAGTTGATTCGATTCCATCCGTAAGATTCCTGCCAGATACAAAGTCAAACGGGGTGTCTGTAACATCTAACAGTTGACCAGTTGGTATTAGGGATTGGTCTAGTTCAATAAAACGGTGGCTATCCATTGTAACGTGATGGTTGTGAATTGTGTTTTGTAAATTACCACTTAAATTAAAATACGAATGGTTCGTCAACGTTAGTGCAGTCGTTTTTGTAGTCGTTCCTTCATAAGAAATAATTAACTGATTGTCGTTGGTAAGCTCATAGGTAACAGTAACCACTAATTCCCCCGGATACCCGCCTTCACCATCTGGACTTTCATGCTTAAGTTTTACACCGATTGATGAAGCAGTCTGAAAGGGTGTTGCATTCCATATAACTTGATGAAAACCATTTTGTCCTCCATGCAAGTGATTTTTTCCTTCATTAGGAGTTAATGAATATGTTTCTCCGTTCAATTCAAAGCTGGAGTCTTGGATTCTTCCAGCAACCCTCCCGATGATTGCACCGAAAAAGTTAGGATTTGTACGGTAATCATTGTAGTCTTTATAGCCAAGAACAACATTCTCTACTAAACCATTTTTGTCAGGTACCATGATATTCGTAATAATCCCACCATAGTTTAGAAAACTTACCTCCATGCCAGAGTCGTTTGTTAACGTATAGTGCTTCCAATTATTTTGAAGTTCTTTTGTATCTATTTTCATGCTATCAGCTCCGATTACTATGTTGATTAACGGTTTCAATAAAACGTTTGAATGCTTTTTTTCCTGCTTCATGTTGCTTGAAAACCCCTGCGTCTTCCAGTACTCGCGAGAATTTTTTTCCTAATTCCTTCTCGAGAATAAGGTCGCTTTCTTTTGCGTCCATTTGTTCACCGTACATCACTTTAATTTGATTAGCCCACTCTTGGTGATAAGGATTTACATTATCCATATCACCGAGAAGAAAACGTTTAATTTGTTCTAACTCATCCTTTAATCTTGCGGGCAAAACTGCGAGCCCCATTACTTCGATCAAACCGATGTTTTCTTTTTTAATATGATGAACATCTGCATGTGGGTGGAAAATGCCTAATGGGTGTTCATTCGTTGTGCGATTGTTTCGTAACACAAGATCCAGCTCGTATTTTCCTTCCCGGATTCGAGCGATGGGGGTAATTGTGTTATGGGGTGTATCGCCTGTAAAAGCTTTTATATTAGATTCTTCGTCTGAGTAATTTTTCCAACTGTTTAATACATGTGCTGCTGCATCAAGCAGTTGATCTTTATGCGTACTTTTTAATCGAATCACAGACAACGGCCACTTTAATACGGCGGCAGATACATGTTCAAAATTATTTAACTGAAAAGAAAAGCTGTCATTTGTGTTAGTCATGGCAAATTCATATCGCCCAGCCTGGTAATGATTGTGGCTAAGGATGGATCCGCCTACTATTGGGAGATCTGCATTCGATCCGATAAAGTAATGCGGAAACTTCTCGACAAATGCGAGTAAACGTGCGAAAGCTTCCTTATCTATTTTCATATCCTGATGCTCTTCCGCTAAAAGAATACTGTGTTCATTATAATAGACATATGGGGAATATTGAAGGTACCAGTTTTCTCCCATAAGTGGGACGCGAATAACTCGGTGATTTGAGCGTGCCGGATGTCCTGTTCGACCAACATATCCTTCATTTTCAACACATAATAAACACTTAGGATAATCGATATTCTTTTTCAAGGAGCGTTCTCGCTTAATTTGTTCTGGGTCCTTTTCCGGTTTCGATAGATTGATCGTGATATCCATGGCACCGTACTGGGTATCGGCTTTAAAATGGATATTTTTCTTGATTCGATTCGTTTGAATATAGTTGCTGTTTTTGCTTAATCCATAAAAATAGTCTGTTGCGTCTACGGGAGACTGAGCATATTTTTCATTAAATGTGTGATTAACCACAGATGGCCTTGCAACAAAGCAATTCATGATCTTTGCTGAAAGGATTTCTTTTTCGTCCAAAACATCATCGATGACACCTTGTTTGACGGCATAGTCAATTATTTTTTCCAAAATAGTAGGAATGGAATCATCTTCTGTGTCATAAGTCGTTTCTAAAAAAGAGTCAAGCTGTAAAAGATGGAGGATTTGGTTTCGTGCATAAATTTGATCACTGGTTTCGATTAGTTCAACATCGATGGCTTTTTGGATAAGATCTGTAATATGCTGATAAATCCGCATTAGTTCACGTCCTTTGTGTAGCCGTGTGGGTTATTTGAATGCCAATTCCAAGCATCTTCCATGATTTTAGTTATTGATGTACGGGTCGGTTTCCAGCCAAGTACATTTTTTGCCTTATCTGATGAAGCAATAAGAATGCCTGGGTCGCCTGCTCGTCGTTGACCGATTTTAGCAGGGATTTCTTTATCTGTTACAGTTCTGGCGGTATCAATCATTTCTTTAACAGAAAACCCTTGGTTGCTTCCTAGATTGAAAATGTCACTCTTAGCCCCATTGTTTAAATAATCAAGTGCCAAAAGATGTGCGTTGATTAGGTCATCGACATGCACGTAGTCTCTGATGCATGTTCCATCAGGTGTGTCGTAATCATCACCAAAAATGGTGATATGTGGACGCTGACCGAGTGCTGTTTGTAAAATGATTGGGATAAGATGTGTTTCTGGATCGTGATCCTCACCAATTTCAGCTGATTCACGTGCACCTGCAACGTTGAAATAACGTAAAGAAACATAGTTGATCCCATGTGCTTGTTCACACCATTTCATCAGCTTCTCCATGGTTAGCTTTGTTTCCCCGTATGTACTAGTAGGATTTGTTTTCATTGCCTCAGTAATCGGAACAGACTCTGGTTCGCCGTAAGTTGCAGCAGTAGAGGAGAATACAATCTTTTTCACATTATGTTCTTTCATTACTTCAAGCAATACTTGGGTTCCATGGACGTTATTATCAAAGTATTTTAATGGTTTTTCCATCGACTCACCGACTAGGGAATTTGCGGCAAAATGGACAACAGCTTCTATTGATTCTCTTTCAAAAACTTCACGTAAAAAACCAATGTTTCGAATATCGCCTTGATAAAATGTGGCATCAGGGTGTACGGCATCTCGATGTCCCGTCTCAAGGTTATCGACGACGACAACTTCTGTTTTATTATCTATTAACTGATACACTGCATGGGAACCAATATATCCCGCTCCTCCTAAAACTAATACACTCATTTATAACACTCCCCCAGTAATTTCTTTTGCCCCATCACCAATCGTCGCTGTGTAAAATGTTGGATTATAGCCAATTGCGTTTCGGTATTTCTCATGGACGTTTTCTATAAAGTTATCTATCTTGTATTTTGCCACAATTGCAATTGCACAACCGCCAAATCCTGCTCCTGTCATGCGAGCGCCAAGAACACCGTCATGCTCCCATGCTGCTTTAACGAGTGTATCTAGCTCAACTCCAGTAACCTCGTATTCTTGTTGGAGAGATACGTGTGATTCGTTCATCAGTTTTCCAAAGCCATGGAGGTCATTTTGTCGTAACTTTTCCAGTGCTTCCAATGTACGAGCATTCTCATATACTGCGTGTTTTGCGCGTTTTTGATTGATTTCATCCTTAATGAGATGTTTATGTTTCTCGAAATCTTCCTTTGTAAGATCGCCCAGGCTATTGATTGAAAGTTTCTCCTGTAAATCCGCAAGTGCCTGATCACACTGAGCCCTGCGTTCATTATATTTCGACCCGGCTAGCGTCCGCTGCTTATTTGTGTTGATGATCATAATGACATGATCGTCTAACTTAATTGGTGCGTATTCGTGTTTCAATGTTTGGCAGTTTAATAGAATTGCATGATCTTTTTTCCCTTTCCCAATTGCAAACTGGTCCATAATTCCGCTGTTGACACCAATATACTCATTTTCTACCTTTTGTCCTAATTGAATCATATCCAATCGATCGATGGTTAGGTCAAATAATCCTTCTAAAAGTACCCCAGTGGCCATCTCGATTGAAGCAGAGGAGGAGAGACCAGCACCGTTTGGAATGTTTCCATAAAATAAAATATTTGCTCCAGAATCAATTGTATGACCTGCACTCTTTAAAAACTCAATCATGCCTTTAGGATAGTTAGCCCAATCGTGAGCTTCGTTATAGGTTAAATCAGATAGATTGCATTCGATTATTCCTGCCTGAGGAAAGTTCATCGAGTAAAAGCACAACTTTTGATCGGTACGTTTTTGGGCAAGAGCGTATGTCCCAAATGAAATTGTTGCAGGGAAGACGTGCCCACCGTTGTAATCCGTGTGTTCACCAATTAAGTTGATTCTGCCAGGGGCGAAGAAGATGCGTGGAGACAGATCGGTTATAAAAGTATTTTTAAAATGTTTTATTAAATCCTGGGTAGGCATAGAAACCTCCTATAATTATTAATTAATTTAATTAAGTTAATATTACTATTTATTATACTGTGTTTCAAGGACCTACATTAATTAAGTGAATATACAATAGAAATAATTTTTAATATATTAAGTCCAATTTTGCAAAAACGTATGTGACATATTTGGTCTTATATATTCTATTTATCTTTATTATAGTGTACTTAAGGGGAAACTATTATAAATTATCTTTAAAAACGGTTGTTTGGTAGGGGTGATAAGTATGGATCAACGTAGTATCGCAGTGTTAAATCAACTAATACAATCAGATTCGTACTGTAGTGTGCAGCAGCTGGCATCGATGTTTAATGTTTCAAGACGTACGATATACAACGATCTTGACAAAATCAACTATTGGCTGAAGGAGCAGGATTTATCTGAAGTTAAGCAAGTTCGCTCTAAGGGTTATTATTTGGAAAAAGGTGAAAAACAACAGATTGCAGGGAAACTGCATGTGTCTGATGCTTCTTATTATGAATATTCCCCTGAGGAAAGAAGGTCCTGGATTTATATATATATCGTAGCTCAAGAAGAGCCTTTTCTTTTGGATACTATTCAAAATTTGTGTCGAGTTAGTAGAAATACTGCCCTCGAAGATATAAAGAAATTGAAGAATGATCTAAGTGAATTTCAACTTACACTTTTCTCAGAGCGTAAGCAAGGATATGTAATTCAGGGAAATGAAAACGATATCAGAAAGGCTCTTGTATACTATTTGTCATTAGTAACCCCAAAAGATGGTTGGCACAGTGTAGCAATAGACCCAAATGAACCGATTGCAGGAGGGCCATATACCATCTTTCATGCGCCTTCATTAAAAGTCCTGCGTAGATTCATTAATGACTATGAAAAAGAAATTGGAATTGAATTTGTGGATGAGGTACTGAATGACCTGGTTGTTTGGTTCTTCCTATTTATTCAACGGATAAAACAAGGTAATTTCGTTGATGTTGATCCGATTGAAAAAGAAGTAATTCACGCCACTGATGAGTTTCAGGGAGCAGAAACATTATGTAAACAGATTTCAGACCAATTTCACAGGAATTTTACTAAAGACGAAATGTATTTCTTTGCTAAATATTTGCTTAGCTCCAAGGTGAATTATAATTTGAGTCAGCAGCTTGAAAGTCAGGAGATGAAGCATCTACGAGATGTAGTAGAAAAGATGGTTCAGGATTTCCAATTATTTGCTGCAGTAGATTTTCCTGATCAGAAGAATATGATTCAAAATTTACTATTGCACCTGAAACCTGCCTATTATCGCAGTAAATATGGCATCTATATAGAAAATGTGCTGCATGATTCAGTCAAACGTAATTATCCGGAAATTTTTCACTTAACTAGTAAGGTGATTCATCACTTTGAAGATTTGATTAGAAAACCTGTAAATGAAAATGAGATAGCATTTATTGCGATGCATTTTGGAGGATGGCTGCGTAAAGAAGGTGTAATACTTGATCAAAACCGGAAGAAACTTTTGATTGTTTGTACGAATGGCCTGGGAACTTCACGACTTCTGGAAAGCCAGCTGGAAGGGTTGTTTTCAGATGTAGAGATTGTTGGTGTAACGTCACTAAGAGAGTATGAAAGAATGGATTTATCAGCTGATTTCATCGTTTCAACCATTCCGCTTCACGATAGAGGGGTTCCAGTATTTGTCGTAAATCCGGTGTTAGATAATGAAGCCAAAGAAAATCTTTTGAAAAAAGTAAATAGCTTATTCCAGCATACATCCCGCCAGCAAGTGTATTCGGTAGATACGGTGATGGATATGGTGAACCGTTATGCAACTGTTAATGAAAGTGAAGCATTACGACAAGAGCTACGCCACTATTTTCACACACCGATTTCGGTTGAAAATGAAGTTATAAAACCAGGTTTAAATGAACTTTTACCTCATAATAGAATCAGTTTTGAAAGGCAAGTGATCAACTGGGAAGAAGCTGTTAAAAAAGCTTCGGAACCATTATGGAGACAAGGTTATATCGACAAAAGATACATTCATAAAATGATTCAAGCGATTAAGGAACATGGTCCATATGTTGTTATTTCTGAATCTGTCGCACTTCCGCATGCGACTGCAGCTGATGGCGTTATCAAAACCGGGATGAGTATGTTACATCTTAACGAACCAATAGATGTAATGGGGAAAGAGGCAAGTGTATTTATTGTTCTCGCCCCAAGAGATAATGAACAACATTTGAAGGCTTTAGCCCAATTGACAAGATTGTTCTCGGACAAGACATCAAAAGAGGCAATAATTCAAGCGGAAACGAAAGAGCAGGTTGTCAGCTTGATTCGTTCACATTCAACAGAATAGCACAAGTACGAAAGGGCAGGTGTGTGTAATTCATGAAATTTTTAGATGAAAATTTAGTTGAAGTAGGTGTTGAAGTAGAAAGTGCTCAGGAAGCAATAGAAGAAGCGGGAAAACTCCTTTTTCAGGAAGGGCTTGTGGAAGATTCATACATTAGGGCAATGGTAAACGCGTATAAAGAAAATGGTCCATATTTTGTTCTTGCACCACAGATTGCAATTCCGCATGCAAGGCCAGAGGATGGTGTAAAGGAGGCTTCTGTTTCGTTTGTTCAACTTAAAAAACCAGTTGTTTTCGGGCACACTTCCAACGATCCGGTACAGCTTGTATTTGGATTAGGAGCATCATCAAGCGATGAACATTTGACATTATTGAAGAAATTAACCTCTTTATTAAATAATCCTCAAAATGTGAAGAAGCTTACGGATGCAAGAAACTATGCAGCAATAAAATTAATTCTAGAAATGGAGAGATAAATGATGATGAAAATTTTAACGGTTTGCGGATTAGGTCAAGGGACAAGTTTGATTTTAAAAATGAACGTAGAACAAGTGCTGGGAGAAAGAGGTATTCAAGCTGATGTTGAACATACCGATGTTTCAGCTGCATCCAGTATGCAAGCAGATTATATTGTAACAAGTAATGAACTTTCTGAAAGCTTGGTTGGTCACAATGCTAAGGTATTTATTGTCAATAACTATTTTGATATGGACGAAATTAATCAAGCAATTGACGAAAATATTGTGAAAGACCAATAAACGATTTAAAAACAAGGGGGAAGTACAATGGATATTATTTTTTGGGTAGCAACAAACGTGTTTGGTCAACCGGCTATCTTACTAGGTTTTATTGTTCTGTTAGGTTTGTTATTACAGAAAAAGACAGCAAGCCAAACCATCAGCGGAACATTTAAAGCAATTATTGGATTTTTAATTATTGGTGTAGGTTCCGGTGTAATTACGAACGCACTGACTGTTTTTGAACCGTTATGGAAGGAAGTATTTAATCTTTCTGCTGAACCACTCGGTGATTTTATGGGGCAGGAAGGGTTTAATGCAAAATATGGCAGTGCTGTAACACTGGCAATGACATTGGGATTTGTTATTAACGTATTACTGGCGCGTTTTACAAAATTAAAATTTATCTATTTGACTGGCCATATGATGTTCTGGACGACAACCATTTTCGCTGGGATTGTTATTCAAGCAGCAGGAGATGTCTCTTTTGGTAAACTTGTTATTTTCCTTGCCATTATCATGGGTCTGTATTGGACGATCCAGCCGGCTATAACGCAGCCGTTCATGCGGAAAATTACGGGTAACGATAATATTGCCCTTGGTCATACATCAGCATCTGTGGCCTTGCTTGGCGCTTTAGCTGGTAAATTGCTTGGGAATAAAGAAAATGACTCTGAAAAAATCAAGCTACCAAAAGGATTGGAGTTCTTACGAGACTCTAATGTCATTACAGCATTAACAATGGGCTTACTATTTTTAATTGGGGCCATCATTATCTCCTTTAAAGATACTCCAGGAGCAGAAGATTTAGTTGCTCAAGCAGGCGATCAAAACTTTGTTGTTTATGCACTTATCCAGTCATTCACCTTTACTGCAGGTATTGCAGTAGTATTAGTTGGGGTACGGATGTTCATTGGTGAAATCGTACCTGCGTTTAAAGGAATCGCAACAAAGATTGTACCTGGAGCAAAACCAGCACTGGATAGCCCGGTTGTATTTCCATTTGCACCTAATGCAGTAATTCTTGGGTTTTTAGGATCCTTTGTTGGGGCGTTGCTATGGCTAGTAGTGTTAGGGAATACAGTAGGATATGTTTTTGTTCCTACCATGATTGTATTGTTCTTCCACTCAGCAACTGCAGGTGTATTCGGAAACGTAACTGGTGGTGTACGAGGAGCTTTAATGGGAGGATTTATTACGTCTACAGTTGTGGCATGGGGACAATATATTACCGTTAAACTATTGCTGCCGGGTACGGTTCCAGATACGGCAATGTGGGCGGCTGATTCCGATATGTTTATTTTGGGACCAATTATCCGCTTTCTGGCCCAGTTGTTGTTCTAAGTAAATGATGGGGGAGAAGATAAATGATTCTCCCCTTTTAATTTTTAATCTAGGAGTGATTGCATGAGTTTTATTCGTACATTACATGGTGATATTCATCCATCTAAATTGGGAATTACGTATTCACATGAACACATTGTTTGTAGACCTCCGTATTGGGTAGAGCAAGGTGCAGATGATTTATTACTGGATGATAAAGAGAAGTCCAAGCGGGATGTTCTTGATTTTAAAAATCTAGGCGGCCAAGCGATTGTTGATGCTACTGCTGTCGATTATGGTCGAGATGTAATAGCTGTCAAAGAAATAGCGGAAGAAACAGGTGTTACCATTATTGGAACAGCTGGATTTAATAAAAGTTTTTTATGGGATGCGTCTATTCCACATAACATTAAGGAAGTTGTTGGTGATTACAGTACGTATTATGAATGGATTGATTCAACGTCCATTAATGAACTGGCTGATTTTGTCATTCGGGAAATTGAAGAGGGACTAGAAGGAACTGGAATACGCGGGGGTCAGGTGAAATTTGGGACAGGCTACAACCGCATTACGCCATTAGAAGAGAAAACCCTGCGTGCGGTTGCAAGAGCACATCATGAAACAAAGGCTCCCATGCATTCTCATACGGAAGCAGGTACGATGGGGCTTGAACAAGTTGAACTTTTGAAGAGTGAAGGGGTAAATCTGGAGAATATCAGTTTTGGACACATGGATCGTAACCCTGATCCTTTTTATCATAAAAAAATGGCTGAGACTGGTGCGCTACTTAGTTTTGACGGGATTTCAAAAATAAAATATGCTCCCGAGAGTACACGTATTAACTGTATTTTGGAACTTGTTAAAAACGGTTATGAAGACCAAATTTTAATTAGCGGTGACACAGCGAGAAAGACGTATTACAAACATTATGATTATGGGCTGGGTCTAGAAAACATCCTATTGAAATGGGTACCGCGTTTTATTGAAGAGGCAAATGCTAGAGGTTTTGATGGAGAGAAACTGATTGACAAGTTTTTTATTGGAAATCCAGCTCGATGTTTTACATTTAAAAAATAGATGGATGGTGAACGGACATGCATATGCAATACCAGAATTCTTTTGATATAAAAGACCAAATTAATCATTCAAAAATAGCTATATTACCAATCGGAGCTGTTGAAGCACATGGTCCACATTTACCATTGGGCACGGATAATGTGTTAGCGGAGCGTGTATCTGAAAAATTAGCCGAACGTGTTAATGGTCTTGTACTTCCAACATTGCCATATGGACAGGTTTGGAGTTTACGTAATTTCCCTGGGAGTATCACGGTAAGCAATGATTCTTTAATACGTTTTATTGTTGATATTGGCGAAAGCCTCTTTAAACAAGGATTCACAACTTTTACTATGGTAAATGGTCATTTAGGTAATGGAACAGCCTTAAAAGAAGCAGCACGAGTACTTTATGAAACATGTCCTGAGATGCAAGTATTTTATTTCTTTTACCCAGGTATGAATAAGGCGGTTATGGAGGTTCGTGAAACAGTCTCCGCACATGCGACCTATTTTCATGCCTGTGAAATTGAAACGTCCTATATGCTTTATTTAGCACCTGAACATGTGGATATGGATAAGGCGATAACCGATATCCCGGAAATACCAATGCATGCTGATGTAACACCAACACCGTGGGAAGAATTTACTGAAACAGCAGTGCTGGGTGATGCAAAATTAGCAACGAAGGAAAAGGGAAAATATATTATAGATATCGCATTGGAAAACATGGTATCGCTTGTGACAAATGCGACAAGAAAATAGGATAAAGGCGTGAGTAATAGGATGCAACGAAAACTTTATGAAAAATTTGTATTTAACTTCTTAGCAAAAGATGCCACGAATGCTGCCGATATTATGGAAGCCGGTAGCGGGTATGTCATACCGGGAATTGTATCTGATAAATTCCCCACCACAGATAAGGCTGCAGAGACTGTTCGAGAGCTAAAGTCAGTCACTGAAATAGTAAGTGTAGGTCTAGGTGGCGGTGGAAATGCTGCGAACTGGAAAAGAGTGTTAGATATTAGTTTAGCCAGTAACCCTGGGCACTTAAATCAGCCATTTGAATCCGCATCCTATACGAAAGGTTTTTTGGATGGGAGTAATGTGCCAAATCAACTGGTAAACGCACTTGTAAAGCCGACAGGAAAAATCGGAAAGATACAGCTTGCCTCAGGACAAGTAATGAGAGTAGATGAATTTCTCGATCTAGCTGTTGCACTTGGAATTGAGAGTATAAAAATGATGCCTGTTAAAGGCAATGAACATATAGAAGAGCTCATTCATTTAACAAAATTAGCCGGTGCAAAAGGAATCCGTGGTATTGAACCAGCTGGAGGCATTGATACTAGTAACATTAGAAGTATTGTGAATGGTGTAAAAGATATTGATATAGAATTCTTTATGCCGCATATTTTTGGAGCTACAATCGATAAACAAACTGGAAAAACGATACCCAATAAAGTGAAAGCGATTCTGGACGAATTGGAGGATTAATCATGATTAGTCACTATATGAGCAAAATTAACAATCTTTTGGAACGGATTGAAAAAGAAGAAAAGACTGCAATGACTGAAGGAGCACAAAGAATTGCAAAAGCTATTCAAACTGGTGGTGTAGTTCATTTATTTGGATGTGGTCATTCACATATTCTAACAGAGGAGGTTTATTATCGTGCCGGTGGTTTGGTTCCGATTCATCCGATTTTGCATGAACCCCTTATGCTGCATGAAGGTGCTGTGAGATCTTCAGAACTGGAAAGGAAAAATAATTATGCTGGAACGTTTATGCAAGAGCAGGACATACGTGAAGGGGATGTTATGATTGTTATTTCAACATCCGGCCGTAATCCTGTTCCAGTGGATGTTGCCCATATTGCTAAAGAGAACGGTGCATTCGTAATCGGGATTACATCGATTGCATACTCCTCCAGTCAGCCTTCACGTCATGTAAGTGGCGAGCATTTATATGATGCAGTGGATCTGGTGATAAATAATCATGCTCCTGTTGGTGATGCATTACTATCTCATGAGAAAGTGAAGGTCAGATTTTCACCAAGCTCCACCGTCATTGGATCTGCAATCATGAATGCAATTTTTGCAGAGGCTATTGGGGAAATGGCAGAGAACGATTTTGATCCTCCAGTATTTTTAAGCGGGAATATAGAAGGCGCAGATGAGCATAATGAACAGTTGATTGAGAAGTACAGGAAACGGGTTAGTCTCTGAATAATTGTCGTACCTTACAAATTAATAATGGTGATTAGGAAGCAGATGATTATTGTCTGGTTCCTTTTTTCTTGAATGAAAAGTTGTAAAATTAAGGCTGTATAACGAAACAGTAGTAATCCTAAACCAAATAGTTTTGCTACGGTTCTTATACTCGTCATTACCAATTGGATTTAATAAATGATAAAATAACCAATATCACAACATATAAAATGTTAGCCAATTGGGAGGAATAAAATGTCACACATCAATTTCAAATACGATAAAGCTCTAAATTTTTTCAACCAACAAGAAATCGATAACCTAAATAGTTTTGTAAAATCTGCACACGATGCAATACATAATAAAACAGGCGCTGGGAGCGACTTTTTAGGCTGGGTTGATTTACCTGAAGGCTATGATAAAGAGGAATTTTCTAGGATTAAAGCAAGTGCAGAAAAGATCAAACAGGATTCGGATGTTTTGCTTGTAATCGGAATAGGCGGATCATATCTCGGAGCACGTGCTGCAATCGAAATGCTGAACCATTCTTTTCAAAACCTACTATCTAAAGAACAACGAAAAGTGCCACAAGTTATTTTCGTTGGCCACCATATGAGTTCAACGTATATGAGCGAATTATTTGATGTTCTTGAAGATAAAGATGTATCCATCAATATCATCTCGAAAAGTGGTACTACTACCGAGCCAGCGATTGCATTTCGTGTTTTCCGCAATTTCCTTGAAGAGAAATATGGGAAAGAAGAAGCTCGGAAGCGAATTTACGCAACTACCGATAAAGAAAAAGGCGCTTTAAAGTCGGTTGCAGATGAAGAGGGTTACGAATCTTTCATTATTCCAGATGATGTCGGTGGGCGTTATTCCGTACTAACCGCAGTTGGCCTACTACCGATTGCTGTAAGTGGTGTTGCTGTTGACGACATGATGCAAGGTGCTGCAGCAGCAATGAATGATTTTGCAGAACCTGCTTTGGAAAAGAATCCAGCGTATCAATATGCAGTGGTTCGAAATGTTTTGTATAACAAAGGGAAAACGATTGAAATGCTCATTAATTATGAACCACAGCTTCAATATTTTGCTGAGTGGTGGAAGCAATTGTTTGGTGAGAGCGAGGGTAAAGATCAAAAAGGAATTTTCCCAGCGTCAGCAAACTTTTCCACCGACCTTCATTCATTAGGACAGTACATTCAGGATGGCAAGAGAGACTTGTTTGAAACTGTATTGCGCGTTACTTCATCGAAAAAAGAAATGACACTGGAAGAAGACGAGAAGAATTCAGACGGGCTTAACTATTTGGCAGGGAAAACGATTCATGAAATAAATGATAAAGCATATCAAGGAACACTTCTTGCACATACAGATGGCGGGATACCTAATTTAGTTGTTGAAGTACCAGCGCTTGATACCTATACTTTCGGCTACTTGGTTTATTTCTTTGAAAAAGCTTGTGCAATGAGTGGGTATTTATTAGGCGTAAATCCGTTTGATCAGCCGGGGGTGGAGGCATATAAGAAGAATATGTTTGCGTTGTTAGGGAAGCCCGGGTTTGAGGCGGAGAAGGAAGAGTTGGAGAAGCGGCTGTAAGCGAAGAAGCAGTAAAAATATGACCTGTGCATGGTTTATGGATGCACAGGTCATATTTTATATCGCAGTAGTTTGAATAGACTCTAAATTCAGTATAAAATATTATATATATTCGAATTTTGATTACGTTACATGTTTATCCAACTAAACCTCTAGAAAGTGGTGAAACCCCTTGGTTACAGTAAAAGAATTTGCCAAAGAATTACTTCATGAAGATATAGAATTAATTGCAGGGGATAGTGATAATGCGCTAAAAGGTATTATTGAATATTTAAGTGTACAGGAGCTTTCGAACAAAACGTCACGTATTAAAGAAAATGGTTTTATTATGACAA
This sequence comes from Virgibacillus ndiopensis, assembly GCF_900187325.1. Lineage (GTDB taxonomy): Bacteria > Bacillota > Bacilli > Bacillales > Amphibacillaceae > Virgibacillus_E > Virgibacillus_E ndiopensis. The sequence goes on from NZ_FZMZ01000006.1 coordinate 800,729, forward strand.
CCTTTAATGCTTTTGCTGACATTGACCATATTGTTAATCATCTAGAATGGTTCAAAAACAAGGGTGTAAGTGCTGTTGGATTTCATACAGCTGTTTATAGAACTGTTCCAAAAGAAGTTATAGAGTATTGTATTTCACACGTATTACCCCTATTTTTTATTCCAAGTGAAATAGCTTACTCCGTACTTTTTGACCGATTTAATCAGTTGTTGAACAAGAAGGATAATAAAAAGATAGAAGAAGTCAATAAATTGAATGAAAAAATGATGGAATCTGTGTTTTTAGATAAGGATATGGATTATATTGTGAATTTAATAGGAAACTATATTGGCAATACAGTTGTTTTCCTTGATACAGATTTTAGAAGTATTGCTTTATGGAAAAATAGAACTACATTAAGTGAGGACGTAGATACCTTATTAAAAAATATCCTGGAAAACCAGCAAAATGTACTAATAGAAGCTAGACTTTATAACAAAATAATTAATGTAGATATTGGTGATCAAAAGATAACACTAATTCCTATATTCTCAAAATCGAAGTTTTATGGATTGCTTTTAGTTGGCAATGAAAATAAAAGCGGAAAGCTATCTCAAGAGGTAATTAAACATGGAATAACCGCACTTAAACTATTAGCAGATAAAAAAACTGCAGCAATGGACTACCAAAAAAGTGAAGACATACGCGTATTTGAAAATATATTCAAGGAAAAAAGTAAGCCAGCAGACGCATCAGATTTATATATTAATATCAACAAAATCAAATATCTTTTACTTGCTGAACCAATGGAAATTGAAAATATTGATAAAGCTTTTCAAAGAATAGATTATGTATTAAATTGTGATGATCGAAACGGTTTAGTCTGGATACTAGATAAAAAAATTATTGGAATTGCTCAAAATGAAGTGGACATTGATATCTTAGAAAAACTGACCAACGAAAAAACGATTAAAATCGGTCTAAGCTCTAAATTGATAAGCGGAAATATAGAGACTATTTATGATTCGTATTTGCAGAGTTTGACTGCATTAAAGCATTCTATAAAGAAGGGAAAAAACTATATCATTTGGGATGAAGTCGGAATTGATAAAATCGTTTACTTTGCACTTGATAATTCATCAATTGAACGTTTTGATTATGAGGTCCTTCAACCTATTTTAGATCATGATAAACAGAAAGGTACAGACCTTTATAGTACGCTACATTCCTATTTAAGGAATTTTTTTAATTTAAAAGAAACTGGTCAAGAGTTATTTCTCCATCCAAATACAATTAAATATCGCTTGAATAAAGTCACGGAAATCCTGAATATGGATGTTCATAATCCTGATAATTATGCAGCGTTACTAATTGCTTTTAAAATGCACGAAATTAAAATGAACCCGTTTGTCGATTAAACACAAATTTGATTGACTTATTTGTCGAATACGGCTAATGATTTTAGTTTATTTTAAATTATATAATTATTCCAATAGGTTTTTTGTGAAAGCGTTTTAAATCTAAAGGGAAAAGAGGGGAAATAATGGGAAATACGGTACACGTAGTAGTAATCATTAGTTACCTCGTTTTTATGGTAATTCTAGGGCTCTACTTATCCAAGCGTGAAGTGAAAACAAGTGAGGATTTCATGCTTGCTGGAAGTCGATTGCCGCAGATCGTTCTGATTGGTACATTGCTGGCGACATGGGTCGGATCTGGGACAGTGGTTGGTGGTGCAAGTTTCATTTACCAATATGGTCCGATAGCGGGGATTTTTAATTTGATAGGAGGTCCTATAGGTGTAATTGTTCTCTACTTTTTAGCGGATAAGGCAAGGACATTAAAAAAGCATACAATACCAGAAATGCTCGAGATACGTTATGGAAGTGTTGTACGATTAGTTGCTGCAATTTTTATTTTATTAGCGTATGTCGGTATAGTAGCATATCAATTTATTGGTGGAGGCTATGTTCTAAGCGTAACTACAGGTATGTCAGTGGAACTAGGTACTATAATCTCTGCGGTATTAGTAATTTTCCTTGCTTTTACAGGTGGTTTATTCTCCGTCGCGTACACAGATTTTGTTAGTTCTTTGCTAATTGTATTAGGTTTCCTAATTGGTTTACCGTTTGTATTAATGGCTGTTGGTGGTTTTTCAGGTATGGCAGAAAATTTACCGGAACAAACATTGTCATGGTCAGGTGGCCTAACCTTTCCTCAGATTCTTGGTTATTTCCTTCCATTATTTTTATTAATATTGGGGGATCAAAACATGTATCAACGATTTGCAGCGGCAAAAGATGCCAAAACTGCAAAAAAGTCAACAGTAGGGTTCTTTTTTGGAAATTTACTTGTTGTAGGATTAACGATTATTTTGGCAAGTTCTGCAATCGTATTGTTCCCTAACATAGCAGCCGACACTGCAATTTTAACAATTGCTGCGGACGGAGTACCTATTCCAATTGGTGCAATTATATTGTCTGCCGCTGTGGCGTTTATTATCACAACAGGTAATTCCTATTTACTTTCTGCTTCTGGAAACCTAGTATATGATCTCTTTAATCGTTATAGCAAGAAAAAAATAGCTGATAAGGATCTGCTAAAATTTAACCGGATAACCGTAGTAGTTTTAGGTGTTCTAGCTTATTCATTAGGAACGTTTTTCCCATCTGTACTAGCAATACAAATGTATTCCTACACGATGTACGGTGCAGCGATAACACCCGCTGTTTTGGCCAGTTTTCTCTGGAAACGGGCAACACCGGCAGGAGCCTTGGCGTCTATTGCGGCCGGTGGTTTAGGTACATTGCTGTGGGAAATTGGGCTGGACAAGCCACTTGATTGGAATAGCGTATTATTTTCGCTGCCACTTTCTATCATTGCTTTAGTAGTGGTAAGTTTATTCACATCAAATAAGATTCTAACGCTAGATAATTCGAAAACAATGTCATCATAAATGTATGAATGGAGGAGTTAACGTGCAAGTAAGTCATCGTTTAAAAGTGCTAAGATCTCATATGGAACAAGAAGGTATCTCGAGTGTTATTGTAATGAATCCAGATCATCAATATTATTTAAGTGGTTTCAAAGCATTGCTGTACTCAAGACCAATTGTACTCTATATTGATTTTAATAAAACTAGTATTGTGGTCCCTGGTTTAGAGGAAGCACATGCGAGACATGAAGCCACAGTTGATGAAATAAACGTATATTACGAACATCCAAATGCTAGCAATTCAAAATTAAACCATTTTGAATATATTAAGAGTCTTGTAGGTGAAAATAACTCAACGGTTGGAGTAGATTTATCATCAACTCCAGGAGAAATTGTGCAGTTTGTACAGAACCTTGGTAATAAAATAGTAGATATTGGTCAAGAAATCGTCCAGATGCGCTACATTAAGGATTCCTATGAAATTGATTTGTTAGAAAAATCCGGAGAGCTTGTAAACCTGGCAGTTGGTGAATCGTTAAAAAACTGTAAGGCGGGAATTACAGAAATGGAAATGGATGCTGTTGGTAATTCAGCGCTATTTGCTGCTACCGCAAGCCAATATCCACAAGCAACATTGGATATGTTTGTGATGTCGCCATCTGGTGTAAAAAGAAGTAATATGCCGCATGTATTCTCTAATACTAGAAAACTGCGGGTAGGCGATGTAATGATTCACAGCCGGCAGGTAGGTTTAAATGGCTATCGAGCAGAGCTGGAACGGACAGTTATCATTGGAAATCCGACTGAAGACCAAAAAAAAGCATTTGAGTCTGCTAGAATTGCTCAGCAGAAAGCTTTAGATTTTATTAAACCGGGTGTTAGAGCCTCTGAAGTTGATAAAGTTGCCAGAGATGTTTTTGAAAAAGATGGATACGGAGAATATGCTATTCATCGAACTGGTCATGGAATTGGTATTTCTGCCCATGAAAAACCTTACTTACGATATGATAATGATCTTGTATTGGAAGAGGGGATGGTTTATTCCGTAGAACCGGGTATTTACATCCCTGGTCTAGGTGGATTCAGACACTCAGATACAGTTATTCTCACATCAGATGGCAGCAGGTTAATTACGGAATATCCAAGAGATTTAGAATCTCTTATATTTTAGTTATAGAGAGAGGTTCGTCATTAGAAGTGAGTATTCATCTAGATGCTCACTTTTCTTTTGGAAAATTGTAAAGGAGAGTGCGGATATGGAATATATTATGGATAATATCCAAATACTTTATGGCAGTGATTTAGAAATGAAGACGGATCATGGGGTTTGGATGAAAGATGGAGAAATTTATAATATTCTGCCCAAAAAAGATTACCCAGATCATGTTGAATACGTAGATGGTGAAGGAAAGTATCTGTTACCAGGGTTAATAGACTTACACGTCCATATAATGTGGGATGGTTTAAAGGATCCTGTTGCAACGTTAGAAGAAGAGGGATATGAGCAAATGCTTATTCGAGCGGTATCGAACTGCAAAAACTATGTTGAAAGTGGAATCACTACCGTACGGGATATTGGTTCTGTGGATGATATTGCTCTTCATGTAGCCAAAGGTGTAAAAAGGGGGCTTGTTATCGGACCAAACATAATTGCCAGTGGAAAGACATTAACGATGACTGGTGGTCATGATCCTTTTTGGGCTAGGTTTGTAGATGGTCGAGATGAAGCTTTAAAAGGTGTTAGAGAGCAGATTTTTAAAGGCGCTGAGGTGATTAAAGTCAGTTCTACTGGAGGCGTATATGGCAGACATGAAGGAGAATCGGTTGGTAACGCGGAATTAAGTATGGAGGAACAGCAGGTAATATGTAATGAAGCACATAAATTTGGATTAAAGGTCGCTTCCCATGCGATCGGAAGGCAGGGAATTTTTAATTCTATACAAGCCGGTGTAGATACAATTGAGCACGGCCATTATCTGGACGAAGAACTTGCAACAATGATGGAGGAGAAAGGGACAGCCTGGATACCAACACTTTTTGTTTATCAGCAAATTGCTTCTCTTGAAGAAATACCAGCATATGCAAAAGAAAAGGCGGTTGAAATAGTAGAAAGACACGAAAAGGCATTTAAATCATTTTTTGACCGAAACATATTGATTGGAGCGGGGTCAGACGCTGGTTCACCGTGTACCCCCCACACTGCTCTGCTTGATGAACTGTTCATGATGTATAAGTTTGTACCGAACATAAAGGAAATCATAAAAACAGCAACAATTAATGCTGGTGAAATATTGGGGAGAAGAGTTGGGAAAATTCAAGAAGGATATAAAGCGGATTTCGTGTTGTTAGGGAAAAATCCATTGGATGATTTGAAGTATTTAGGGGAGGTTGAACAAGTTTTTATTGATGGAAGATTAGTTTATTAGTTTACTAGGAATAAATGGGAGTTATATGCGGGATTTAATAAACGGAACTAGTGTTTATGACTGGTTCTGTTTTTTTATGGAGTAAATAGTTAGTCGATGTTTACCAATTATGTTATATGTTTATTTTTGTTTACTATATGCTTGTGCATATATGATTTATCGGAATTTTCAAATGTAAATCACAATGGTGTACAAAATAAACTCAATCAATTGCGATGAAAACGCATCCATTTATCTGAATTGCGGTGATACAATAAATAGTGAAAGAGGGGTTATCATGAATCTTGATGCCAGGAGCACTAAAATTTTAGAAGAACTAATGGTTAATCCGAGTATTACGAGTAAGGATATTGAGAAGAAATATGACTTGACTCGAAGAAAGCTTGGCTATAGCTTCGATAAAATAAATGACTGGCTTATTAGTAAAAATCTTCCGGTAATCGAAAGAACTCGTCAAGGTCATTTTATTATTGATCAGACTATTTTTACGAAATTGAATAACGACCATAATGTTGAACCAGCTGATCTGGATATTTTTTCGGAAAAGCAACGAGTCTATACAATTATTATGATGCTTTTAAGTAATGATGAACTTTCTTTGTTTCATTTTACTAGTGAGTTGGATGTCAGTAAAAACACAGTGCTTAGTGATTTAAAGCGAGCACAGGATTACGTAGCAGCGTATGATTTGACGATCCGTTATTCGAGACGATTGGGATACTTGATCGAAGGCAAGGAATTTTTGATACGAAAATTGCTTATTCATGTTACGTATAAAATTCTGGAAATGAAAAACGGGGCAAGTAGGCTACGTAAATTAACAACTATTAATGAAGACGAAATTAATGAATTGACGAAGCGAATTACTAAAGTTGAAAACAAATTGAATTTGAAATTTACCGACGAGAAAATCGATACAATGCCATATACGTTGACGCTGGTTTTATTACGAATCAAGAAAGGTCAAAAAGTTAGTTCCTTTTACATTAAATATGAGGAACTATCTGATACAAAAGAATATTTGGCAACAGAAGAAATTTTGTATGACATAAAAGATATACCAATGGAAGAACGGTTATTTATTACATTGCACCTACTAACGACAAATGTCTACTGGTCAGAATATCTTACCGAGGAAGCGATACCGAACTTGGTGCAGGCCCTAGATGATATGTTGCGCTTATTTGAAAAAAGGGCGTGTATTTTCTTACAGGACAGGGAGCAGTTACTTAATAAATTGCTTCTTCATGTGAAGCCTGCTTATTACCGAATTAAGTATCAGCTAACAGAGATTAATCATGTTCAGGATTCTGTAAGCAAGGAATTTCTAGCATTACATCATTTGGTTCAAAAATCAACGAAGCCATTGGCAGAGCTAATTGGTATGAAAATTCCTGAAAGCGAAACCACGTATCTCACAATGTTAATTGGAGGATGGTTGACTAGGCAGGGGGATAGCTTGCAAGAGAAAGTAAAAGCAATTGTTGTTTGTCCGAAAGGTGTATCTGTTTCACGATTAATGGTCAGTGAACTTAGGGAATTATTTCCGGAATTTGTTTTTCTTGATTCATTATCCGTAAGAGAATTTCAAGCGTATACGTTTGATTATGATATTGTTTTCTCGCCAATAGTCTTGGATACAGATAAGAAATTATTTATTGCTACCTCATTTTTGGAACGTGAAGAAAAGCATCGATTACGAAAACAAGTAATGATGGAACTTCATGGCTATATTCCGTTTGATATAAATGTTAATGATTTAATGGCGATTGTTAAAAATCATGCAACGGTTGAAGATGAACAGGAGCTTTCAAAAGAGTTATTCCGCTACATTAATCGTGATGACACTGCAGCTGTAAAAAAACAGCAAGTAGATAGTCCGACAATCAATTTGAGTGAATTAATAACGCCGAACACGATTACGATGAAACGATCTGAGACAACATGGGAAGCTGCTATTCAAACGGCTTCAAAGCCTTTAATTAAAAGCGGATGCATTAAGCAAGATTATGTGAATGCAATGATAAATAATTACGACAAGGATCCATACATCGTTATTGGACCAAATATAGCCATTCCGCATGCGGCACCAGACGAGGGTGTAAATGAAGTTTCCATGAGTCTTCTTCAATTAGAAGAAGGCGTCAATTTTACCGAGGATTATTCCATCAATTTAGTCGTGATCATTGCGGCAGTCGATAAGCAGCAACATTTAAAAGCCTTAATGCAATTGATGAAACTTGCTGGAACAGAAGAAGATCGAAATGCTGTCATTCATGCTTCTTCAGTTGAAGAAATATATTCGATTATAAAAAAATATTCACTTGATTGAACAACATAGACAAGGGGTGCAGGGTATGAGTCATATATATTTTGATGAATCTATTATACTACTAGATTTAGAAGTAAAAACGAAGGAAGATGTTTTGAATGCAATGGGTGGTAATTTGGTGGAAAAGGGGCTTGTAAAAGAGAGTTTCCTTGATGCCATTATTGCAAGAGAAACAGAATTTGCAACGGGTTTACCAACTAATGGGGTTTCTGTAGCAATACCACATACAGATGTCGAACATGTAAATAAAAAGACGATTAGTGTAGCTGTTTTAAACGATCCAGTAGACTTTGGAGTAATGGGGGATCCTGAAGAAACGACCCCGGTCAAAATCGTTTTTATACTTGCAATGGATCAGGCTCATGATCAGCTATCACTGCTGCAACGTTTAATGAAGGTTTTTCAAAATGAAGCTACATTAAATTATTTAGCAAATGAAACAAGCAAAACAAACATTAAAAATCTATTAACAGAAAAACTAGGTTTTGTACTTGAAGGAGGTGAGTGATGATGTCTAAAAAGAAACAGGTATTGGTAGCATGTGGTGCTGGTATTGCAACATCTACAGTAGTTAATGGTGCAATTGAAGAAATGGCTAAAGAAAACAACCTTAGCCTTGATTTAGTTCAAATTAAGATTGCTGAAGTTGGTGGTTATCTAGATACTGCTGATTTATTAGTAACTACTGCCATGACGAAAAAGGAGTATCCATTCCCAGTGATCAATGCACGCTCATTCTTAACTGGAATTGGAGTTGAAGATACAAAGAAACAAATTTTAGAAGAACTAAAGAAATAGGTAATTAAAACATATGATGAGGCTGTCTTGAAGGGGATTAGTCCCCAAATAAGACAGCCGCATTTACAAAACATGTAAGGGGGAGAATGGCATGCAAGGATTTGTTGATTTTATTCAAGCATTTTTAGATCTGGGGGCAACAGTAATCTTGCCAGTTGCAATATTTTTATTAGGTTTATTTTTTGGTCAAAAACCAGGAAAGGCATTTCGTTCTGGTTTAACAATTGGGGTTGCTTTTGTTGGTATTTTCTTAGTTATCGATTTACTTGTTCAGAACCTTGGACCTGCAGCACAAGGCATGGTTGACAGGCTCGGAGTGGAATTAAATGTTATTGATGTGGGATGGCCAGCAACATCATCTATTGCATGGGCCTCTAGTGTGGCAGCATTTATCATTCCTCTTGGTTTAGTTGTAAACGTTGTCATGCTTTTGACCAAAACTACGAAAACAATGAACGTAGATATTTGGAACTTTTGGCATTATACATTCATGGCTGCAATGGTATATGCAATTTCAGATAGCATTATTCAAGGTTTGATCGCAGGGGTATTATTCCAAATCGTATGTCTTAAGGTCGCTGACTGGACAGCACCAATGATGAGTGAATTCTATGAATTACCAGGTGTGTCCATTGCTACAGGAAGTACAATTTCCTATGCACCAGGGATATTTTTAGTAAAAGGAATTCAGAAAGTTCCAGGATTGAAAAACTGGAATGCAGATCCAGACACCATTCAAAAACGTTTTGGTATTTTTGGAGAATCTATCTTTATTGGGCTTTTCCTTGGTGCCGTAATTGGTGCATTGGCAGGTTACGGAGTCGGTGACATAATTGAAATTGGTATGGCGATGGCAGCAGTTATGGTATTGATGCCACGTATGGTTAAGATTCTGATGGAAGGTTTAATGCCTGTTTCAGAATCTGCACGAGAATGGTTGAATAAACGATTTGGTGACAAAGAAATTTATATCGGACTTGACGCTGCTGTAGCTTTGGGACATCCTGCTGTCATTTCTACTGCATTAATCCTTGTTCCTATCACTGTTGTAATGGCTGTCATTTTACCAGGTAACGCCGTACTTCCATTTGGTGACTTAGCAACGATTCCGTTTGTTGTAGCGTTCATCGTAGGTGCTGCTAGAGGTAACATTGTTCATTCTGTAATTGTCGGTACGATTATGATTGCTATCTCATTGTATATCGCAACAGATGTTGCGCCATTGTTTACACAAATGGCTGAAAGTACTAATTTCGATATGCCTGAAGGATCAGCTCAAATCTCCAGTATTGACCAAGGCGGTAATATCGTTAACTGGGTAATCTACAAAATCTTTTCATTGTTTAACTAATTTATTTCCTCTATAACACACGAATATAAACTAATTATCAGGAGGAGTTTATATGAAAGCACTAGTAAAAACAGCACACGGTTTCGGAAATCTGAAAATTCAGGATAAAGAAGAGCCACAGGTCGGAATTGGCCAAGTAAAAATTGAAGTAAAATACGCGGGAATTTGTGGTTCTGATATTCATACTTATGAAGGGAATTACAAAGTAGGCGTACCGGTGACATTGGGGCATGAATTTTCGGGTGAAGTAGTCGAGGTAGGCGAGAATGTTACAGAATTTAAACCAGGGGATCGTGTCACGTCAGAAACGACTTTCTATATTTGCGGTGAATGTAACTACTGTCAGTCAGGCGATTATAACCTATGCAATTATCGAAAAGGTCTTGGGACACAACAGGATGGTGGCTTTGCCAAATATTTAATTGCACGTAAAGAGAGTGTTCATAAGCTTCCGGAAAATGTCGATTATCAATCTGCTGCGATGACGGAACCATTAGCGTGTACACATCATGCTGTTGCCAAAACAGAAATTGATGAAGGCGATATTGTTGTTGTAATTGGCCCTGGACCAATTGGTTTGTTTACAGCACAGGTTGCGAAAAGCCGTGGCGCTAAGGTTCTAATCACGGGATTAACAAATGATAAGGTCCGTTTAGAAAAAGCAAAAGAATTAGGTATTGACTATGCCGTTAATGCTCAGGAGGAGGATATTAAGGAAATTGTTAACGAGTTGACGGATGGCTATGGAGCCGATGTCGTATTTGAATGCTCCGGTGCGGTTCCAGCAGCTAGACAGGGACTTGATCTTCTTCGAAAAAAAGGGCAATACGGTCAGGTTGGACTTTTCGCTGATCCACAAGTCCAATTTGACCTTGAAAAAATTATTCAAAAAGAAATCCGGGTGGTCGGTAGCAGAAGTCAAAAATCTACTGATTGGGAACCTTCACTCGCACTTATGAACGATGGGCGTGTTAATGCAAAAGCTATGGTAACACATGAATTTGATATTACCCAATGGGATGAAGCATACCAGGTAATTAAAAGCGGTGAAGCAATTAAGGTATTATTAACTCCTGCTGAATAAAATTTTTGATATTAATTGGAACAAGTAGAGCAATAGTAATCATTACTGGCCAAACATCCACTGCTAGCTAATAAGTTTTAAAAAAGGGAAGCAGGGACATTACTAAACTTCTTAAGTATATTTCCGGAGTGGATTATAGCACCAACCAGTATATCATTCGGATTTTTCTTTGGTTAAAACACTTTTGTCCCGGCCTTTATCAATTAATAGAAATGAGGGATATAAAATGGTCGATACATTAATAGATTTTATGATAGGGCCCTTCAGATCTATAAGTCAATTTTACTTTGAACATCAATTAATATTTAACTCTATCGTATTAGGAGTAGTTTTGATAAATATTTTTAGTAAGAAAAAGCAATCAACAAACTAATGAGACATTGCAAATGTGGAAAGGGTGAAAGAGATGAGATCCCTTAAGCTTTATGGTAAACAGGATTTACGCTTTGAAGAAGCAGATAGGCCATTTATTGAAAAACCAGATGACGTCATTATAAAGGTGAAGGCAGTTGGTATTTGTGGTTCTGATATTTCAAGATATAGAAAGCTGGGGCCATATGTAGAAGGAACCATTTTCGGTCATGAGTTTGCAGGTGAAGTAGTTGAGGTGGGACCCGAAGTGACGGGTATAAAAGTAGGTGATCGTGTAGCGGGATGCCCTACTTTTTATTGTGGTAAGTGTGAAAGCTGTAAAAAAGGTGAGTTAGCACGATGCGAAAAGCTTCATGTTATGGGTGCGTTTTATCCTGGAGCCTATGCGGAATTTGCAAAATTACCTGTAGAAAATATCATATCTATTCCAGATACCGTTGACTTTGACACAGCTGCAATGATAGAGCCTTCAGCCGTTGTTGTACATGGATTTGATCGTACGAATATGCAGCCAGGTGCAGAAGTTGCCGTAATGGGCTGTGGAAATATTGGGCTGTTAGCAGTTCAATGGGCAAAAATCTTTGGTGCGAAAACTGTCTACGCAATCGATATTGACGATGATAAGCTTGTTATTGCCAAAGAAGCTGGTGCAGATGTCCTCATCAATTCGAAGGAACAACCTGCCCATGAACAAATTATGGAGTATACAAACGGATCTGGCGTTGATGTTGCGATTGAATCTGCTGGATCACCAATTACCTCTGCACAGGTCTTTGCTTTGCCAAAAAAAGGCGGTCAAGTAGTGTTTATGGGTATTCCTTATGCGGATATTACTATTGAACGCTTTTATTTTGAAAAAATTGTACGTAATGAATTAACTGTTTTAGGTTCATGGAATGCAATCACCGGGCCATTCCCTGGCAAGGAGTGGAGCACAACTGTCCATTACATGAGCACAGGACAAATAAATGTTCAGCCAATTATTTCTCATCGATTACAATTACGTGAAGGACCTGAAACGTTTAATAAAATTATAAACAGAGACGGTATATTTGGAAAAGTATTGTTTTATCCAGAATTAGGATAAGAACTGGAGCGGGACAAGGGGTCAGACCCCTTGTCCCGCTCTATCTTGATAATATTGTTTTTTTGCTGCATTATATTTTGCTGTGAATTGATTAAATTGTTCCTCTATTTTTAGCATTTCGGTATGTGCTTGATTAATCGTTTTGATCTGTTTATCAATCTCTGTAGCGTTTATGTCCTTTTCCTGCATACATGTATAAAGGTTTTGGTTAAGTTTTAATATGTTTTCGTATTTTTTGTAATAATTCTCTATCAAATCGTGACGTTTTTCCATTACTTGTACTATCTTGCTTACTTTTACCTTTTGCTCTTTTGCTTTTATTTTCTCCATATTAGTCTCGACGGATAAAATGTTCCTATATGCTTTATCAAAGCTTTCCTTTGTTCCATTTAACGTCCGTTTTAAATTTGCGTTATATTCTTGTGCTTCTTTCAATTTTTTTCTAACTTGGTTTTCTTGATCCATTGTAAGTGATGTGATTTCTTGATAGGCAGCCTGTTCCTCGTGACCAAGCTCAGATAAATTCTGTTGCTTCGCAGCAAACTTTTCTTCCATTTGTGCAGATTTTTCCAAGTTCGAATAAATTTGTTCAGCTATTTTTTCATCATGATTACATCCTGTAAGTAGTAACCCCACAATTATCATAGAGTACAGCATTGCAATTAACTCTTTAAACAATTTAAAACGCTCCTAACATCATCACTAAATAGCATAACAACGCCCATTACATGTGAACGTTAATGCAGGAACCTCATTTGTTATTTTTTTCGTTTGATAGCCATTTTTCTTCAGGTATCCTAACAGTTGTGGTAAATAGCGAATTGTTTTCTTTCGATCGTGCATAAGTACAACTGGTGTTTGATCTGCTTGCTCAAGCTTTTCGATTTCCTGAATTGTTTGCTTTACATAGCGTTTATCCCCCAATTCCCAATCTTTACTGTCCACATTCCAATCCCAGATTTTAAACCCATTTTGATAAAGTAAATAACGCATATCATCTGTTAAATACGGAACACTGCCATAAGGAAGTCGAACTAACTTAGAACGTATACCAGTAATTTCTTGTAAAATTTGCTGTGCTTCTGTCATTTCTTTTGTTGGTGCTGTCTTGTCAGCGTATATGTCATGAACGCTGTGCGATATTCCGTGCAGTCCTAATCCTAATCCTTGATTTGCGATTCGTTTCACAACTTCTGAATGTTGTTTTATATTAGGTCCGATCATAAAAAAGGTTGCTTTAGCATCATAATGATCAAGTACTTGCAGTAATTCGGTTGTATGCGTTGTTGGGCCATCGTCAAATGTTAAATATATAGCTTTGTCCTTTTGATCCTTTTTACGTTGTTCTTCTCTGTTTTGCGCCACTGATTCTTCCTTTTCCTTTAATTTTTTTGCTTGAATCGATTGGTTCAGTTTAGATTTCGAAAACATTTCTTTCGATTCAAAAGTAGGAATTAAAGGTTCTGCTGCATTGGATGGAACGGCTTTCTCTTTTTTATGGGCTTCTTTTTCAGAATGACTATCCATCAATCCAACAATAAAAAATAATGATAAGGTCATAAGTACAAACACCAGAAATTTGCCCTGACGATTTAGTTGTCTTCGTTTCTTCATCAAGTATTCCCCCAGCCACTTTTATCGTTGTTGTACGTAAATCCTCCGTCTTAATCAGCGGTGGATACGATTAATGAATATATTTATTTCCAACTAAAATGTTTTCAATTTTCTTCGTTGGTATAACAAATTCAACTGCACCCATATAACCAGGGGCAACTTCATACTCATTAAAAGCGATTACTAATTTATGGTTTTCATTAATATAAAAATTTTGGTCAGCGTCAATCTGATCAAAGAAATCATCCTCTGGTAATTTTTCTATACCCGCATCGCTAACCCAATATACATTACCTGGGTTATTTTCCATTTGTTCTCTCATTTGCTTTTTGATAATTTCACTAATCGTTTCAATATATTGATCACTTTTAAAAAGAATTGGTAATGTCAGCATAATTTGCTTTTGTTTATCAATTGTATCGAATTTATTAGTCGTGTAGGCAGATGCCTGTGTTTCCACAACTGTTCTTTTGATTGAAAAGATAAGGTCATCATTTGTCATCACTTCATAATTAGTATCTATACGTAAATGACCATCTCCATCTTTTTTCATTTCTTCTATTTCTTTAGTGAACGATTCATACAACTTTTGATTTTCATCCAAATATTTCTGATTAAGACTATTTTCAAATTCTTTATTTTCGAAGTTATTTACTTGTGGAATCTTTATATCGGCGTCATAATTGTTCTCATTCACATGGATCTCCAATACCGTTAATACTTCTATGAAGGAACCAACAACTGGTATTTTAGATAAACTTTTAGCGAATGCAGGGCTCGTATTTATACTCACCATAAAAATTACCACTGCCGCAGCTAAACCGATTATCCATTTAGAGTTTGGCCGAAGCGGCTTTTTTTCTTTTTGTTTTATTGCTTTCTGTACCACCTTATTTAAATCTTTTGGAATAGGGGTATTTTTATACTCCCTTTTCAACTCTTCTAATTTTTTATCCACTACATCCAGCCTCCAAAATCATAATAATAATGATTTAATGCTCCTCATTCATTTCCACACGTAGCAATTCAAGTGCTTTGTATAGTCGTGTTTTTATCGTATTTTTATTTTCATTCAAAACTTCTGCTATTTCATCTATCTTTAAATCCTCAAAAAACCTTAGTATAATAACACTTTTAAATTTTATTGGCAGTTGCTCTAGGGACCTGCGTAAATCAATATCTTGATAGCTGTCGTTTTGCCCGGAACGATAATATTCCAATGTGTCCTCATCAACCAATGACATTCTCTTGTTCTTGCGCAAAAAGTCTAAGGATGAATTCACAACAATTCGATAGAACCAGCTTTTCACGGATTGATTATCTCTTAGGAGATCCTTTTTCAAAATTGCCTTTTCAATGGATTCTTGGACAATGTCCAGGGCGTCTGCAGCATTTTTTACATAACTAAATGCCAGTCGATAAAAATTTTCTTGGTTTTCTATGATAAATGCGATAACTTTATCCTCTGATTTGTTTTTCCTCATGAAGAAAGAGCTCCTTTAAGTTCGATACGTACCTCCCAGGTGTTACAACTAATAGACGCGTTACATAGAAGAAAAGTTGTTTAAGATTAAAAGTTTTTTTGGTGGGACATGGGGTCAGTCCCCGTGTCCCATTACCCCAACGCCGGGACGGAGGGACTGACCCCATGTCCCAATTTGTCATAAAAAAAGTTACTGTTACATGCCACCTATCCCCCCGTACCAATCGATGTTACTTGTGAAAGGAGGGGACAAACATGGCAGTAGCAGAAATTTTTAAATCAACGTTACAGCTTGTTTTTGACGATGGGATTGATCCAACTTCAGGTAAACAAATTTTTAAAACAAAAAGCTTCAACAACGTTAAAACAGAAGCAACAGCTGATCAGCTATATGCAATTGCACAAGCTATGGCACCATTGCAGGAGCGTTCACTTTACAATATTGAACGTGAAGATAGCTCCGAAATTCAAGGTTAGCTTTTATGAAAATTAGAAGGGAGGACGGACAATGAAAAAGTTGGAGCTTAAGTTTTTGAATCAAGATGGGAAAACCATCACCTTTTCATTAGAAAAACCTGTTGAACCAGTGGATCCAGCAGCTGTGAAAAGTGCTATGGAAGAGATCATCACACAAAATGCATTCACATCTTCAGGTGGCGATCTTGTATCAGTCAAGAGTGCTCGTATTGTGGAACGTAATGTGACGGATGTTGAATTGGTGTAAATCTTCAACAGGTAATTTGGGGAGTTTGTTCTATATTTAAGACAGACCAGTGGCAAAAATGATGCCCTGGTCTGTTTTTAATTTATACATTGCTGGGACAATGAACCTGTCCCCCTGTCCCACTCACATCTCAACCTTCAAAAAATTTTCTACTGAAAAGGCTGCTACTCCTAACGCGGTTGAATGTGTGGATAACTCGGAGAAATTTATTTCTAAATCTTTATGATGAAACTTGAGTACTTGATTGTACATTCGATTGTTTAATGATTCTCTGAGCCATTTTTCGGAAGTTGCTAATCGATTGCCAATGATTACTTGCTGTGGATTAAAAATATTGATTATGTTATTGATTCCTACTCCTAAGTAATCACCGATTTTGTTGAATAAAGCTAATGTTTCTGGATCGCCACTAACTGCAAGCTGATTTAGGAATTCTAATGCGTTTTCTTCACTGGATGGTATTTTGACCCCTAATTGTTGGGCATTATGAAGTAAAGCTTTTTCTGATGCATATAATTCCCAGCACCCTTCATTCCCACACCGGCATTTTGGCCCGTTTACCTCAATTGTCATGTGACCTAATTCCCCTGAAAAACCGTTGTTACCTTTATAAAGTTTTCCGTTAAGAATTAAGCCGACACCTATTCCAATTCCCGCACTGACATAAATGATATTATCTAAGTCTTTACCTACACCGAATTTTTTTTCACCGTAGGCCCCAGCATTTGCCTCATTTTCAATGATGATGGGGAGTTCATATTTTTCTTCTAATATATTCTGTAGGTTAATATTTCTCCAGCCTAGATTAGGTGCTACCAGTATTTCTCCGTCAATGCTAACGGTTCCTGGCACACCTATGCCTATGCCTACTATACCATAGGCGCTTTTGGGTGCGGATGTGACTAGATAGTCGATATTATCAAATAATTTATTTTTAATTTCCTCATATGATAATTGACTGAATGTCACCTTTTTTTCATTGCATATATTCCCTTGAAGATCGGTTAACACGCCTAGTAAGTAGTTAACACCTAAATCGATGCCAATTGAATAGCCTGCTTGTTGATTAAATAGCAGCATAACAGGTCTTCTTCCACCGCTAGATTCTCCTGGTCCAGATTCATAGATTAGTTCTTCCTCAAGTAATTCACTAACTAAAGAAGAG
Organism: Virgibacillus ndiopensis; assembly: GCF_900187325.1. Taxonomy (GTDB): domain Bacteria; phylum Bacillota; class Bacilli; order Bacillales; family Amphibacillaceae; genus Virgibacillus_E; species Virgibacillus_E ndiopensis. Next base: position 818,079 of record NZ_FZMZ01000006.1, read on the forward strand.
ACAGTTCCTTTGTTTAATCCAGTATGGTTAGCGATATCTGCACGTGATATAGGGGATTGTTCTTTGATTGTTTCAAGAACAAGTGACTTGTTTCCTTTTTTGACGACGAATTGGTTCCACGTTTGGTTCATAGCTATCTCCATTTCTTTCCCTTTTTCTTTATTATAGCAAAGAATTAAAGTTGAATAAACTTAGTTTACCCAGTAGACAAACAAAGTTATGTTTGCTATTATTGATATGTAATTTAAAACTAAGGGGGTTTTTAGTTAATGAGAAATAAGAAAGCGATTACATTATTGGTTGCTGCGATTGCTTTACTTCTATTTGTAGCCGGTTGTTCAGGCTCAGATGGGGATGGTTCGGAATCAAGTTCTGGTGACACTAAAACAATCAAGTTTATGCACCTGTGGCCGGAAGGTAGTTCAAAGGACCATTACGAAATTGTAAACGAAATCATTGCTGGTTTTGAAGAAGACAATCCAGATGTGAAAGTTGATCTTGAAGTATTAAGTAATGAACAATACAAGGATAAATTAAAAGTATTGTCATCTTCTGGTAAACTTCCCGATGTAGGTATGACATGGCCAGCAGGATTTTTAGAGCCATATGTTGATGGAAATATGTTCGCACCGTTAGATGATGTTTTAGACGGTGGGTTAAAAGATCAATTTGTTTCTGGTACAACAGAGGCTTACCAAGTGGATGGTAAAACATATGGTTTGCCGCTTGAGCTTAATATTGCAACCGTTTTCTATAATAAAAAAATCTTTGAAGAAAATAACTTAGAGGCACCGAAAACATACGAAGAACTTAAGAATGCAATTTCTACATTAAAAGATAATGGAGTTGCTCCAATTGCTTTAGGAAATAAAGATCGCTGGACAGGTTCTTTATGGTATATGTATCTTGCTGACCGAATTGGTGGTTCAGATGTATTAACAAGTGCAATTGATCGATCAGGTTCTTTTGAAGATCCGGCACTTACAGAAGCTGCTGGAAAAGTGCAAGAACTAGTAGATATGGAAGCATTTATTAAAGGGTTCAATGGTCTTGCTGATCAAGAAGCTAAAAGTATGTTTATGAATGGGCAAGCTGCTATGTATCTAATTGCTACTTGGGATTTACCAAACTACACAACAAACGAAGATGTACCTCAAGAATTTAGAGATTCTGTAGGGTACTTTAATTTCCCAACAGTTGAAGGTAAAGGGGATATGACTAGTTTTGTAGGTGGTCCTGGTGTTGGACTATTCGTTTCTGAGGATTCTGAAGTAAAAGAAGAAGCAAAAGCATTTGTTAAGTATTTTGCTGAACAATGGGGAGAAAAGTCTGTTACACAAGCAGGAGTTATTCCTGCAACGAAAGTAAATAGTGAAGAAGTCGATCTTCCTGATTTGTATCTAGATGTGTTAAACGATTTAAATTCTGCAAGTAATATTACATTATTTGCTGATGTTCAAATGAGCCCTGATGTTGCACAGGTGCATTTAGATCAAATCCAAGCATTGTTTGGAGGAGAAGTTACACCGGAGGAATTCACGAAGAAACATGAAGAAGCTCTTGCAAGTGAGGAATAGGATTTTTCTTTAAGGTTCTTTTCGCATAGTTTGTTGCTTTTTACAGAAACTGGGACGTAAATTTATGCTTGGAATAAAAAATTGCCACAGCACTTACGTCGCTGTTTACGTCAATTAATAAATAAGATGCACCATTTCTAGAAAACAACCTTCTTTAAAAATCGTAAAAATTAAAAGAACACTTCAGTCAGATGAGGTGTTCTTTTTTCGACACTAAAACTTAGTTTATCCAGTAGACAAACAAGGGTTAGTTTGGTATTCTAAAACAAATAGAAAAGATATTTGAAAATTTTTAACTGAAAGGAGTTTTTGTTTGAAAAAATAGTAAGCGATTACAATGGGAATTTAATTGTTTTAATATAAACGTATCTTTAAGCGTAAAGATCACGTTTTTCGATTTCATAGAATGATAGGGGGTTGAAGCTATGAATAAAGTTATGTCTAATAAGTTAGTTATCGCTTTATATGTCTTACCTGCACTTCTATTAGTGGGCGTGCTCATATTCATTCCATTAATCCTAAGTGGATATTATGGCTTAATGGAGTGGGATGGTATTGGGACCATGAAATTCATTGGCTTAGAGAATTATAGTAATGCAATAAAGGACCTTAAATTCTGGGATAGTGCATGGCATTCCTTGTTACTAGCAATATTTTCAACACTTAGTTTAGTAATCTATTTAGCTGTATCACTTATCCTTGCTTCCAAAATAAAAGGGGCGGATCTGTTACGGAAAATTTATTTAATTCCAATGCTTTTATCGTCAGTTGCGATTGCACAACTTTGGATAAAAGTATTCAATCCAACGAACGGAATGTTAAACAATATTCTAATGGCAATTGGAGTCGACAGTCCTCCTGCATGGCTGGCTGAGCCGAAGTTTGTACTATTTGCCATCTTCGTTCCGATATTGTGGCAGTATGCAGGTTTTTATATTTTGATTTATTATGCAGCGTTGAAAAATATTCCGGAGTCGTTAGTGGAGGCTGCGAAGATTGATGGGGCATCTGCCTTACAAATCGCGTATAAAATTAAAATACCGTTAATAATGGGCGTCATTAAAGTAACCATTGTACTTGCTATTGTTGGTTCTTTGAAATATTTCGATTTGATTTATGTAATGACTGGCGGCGGACCAAACGGAGCTAGTGAAGTAATGGCATCGTATATGTATAAGCTAGCATTTGCAAGTAATGATTTTGGCTATGGAAGCGCGATAGGTTTCTTGTTATTAATTATTACGTTAATTGTTACCGTTATCATCCGAAAATTGACGGCAACTAAAGAGGAATTACAGTATTAGAAAGGAGTAGATAGAATGGGGCGAATAGGATATGTGTTTCTTTACTTATGTCTTGGAGTCATTGCCATATTTCAGATTTTCCCAATCGTTTGGCTCTTCCTATTTTCGTTAAAAGATAACAGTGAAATCTTTTCCGGATCGCCGTTTGCTTTACCAACAGAATTCAGGTGGGAAAATTATCAAAAGGTCTGGGAAGGCGGAATAGGGGTTTATTTTTTCAATAGTGTTTGGATTACAGGACTTGCGATTATATTAACAGTCTTATTAGCAAGTATGGCTACATTTGCGATTACGCGAATGAATTGGAAGTTTAATAAATTCGTTTTAGGTTTATTCATGGTCGGTCTGATGATTCCAATTCACTCAGCTTTAATACCGCTATTCAACATGTTCTTAAATGTAAACTTAATCGATAATCCATTGTCCATTGTTATAACGTATACGGCTTATAACTTGCCGATTACGATGATGATTTTACTTGGTTTTTATTACACATTACCACGTGAAATTGAGGAAGCAGCCATCATTGATGGATGCTCGATCAACCGTTTATTTTTCCGAATTATTCTACCGATGACTGCACCGGTAATGTCTACTACAGTCATTATTAACATGATATATAACTGGAATGAATTCGTATTTGTTAATACATTTATTAGTTCAGATGAGTATAAAACATTGACAGTAGGAATTCAAAATTTCATTGGACAGTACATGACCGATTGGGGAGCGATTGGTGCAACACTTATTATTAGTATAGTGCCGATACTGCTTGCGTTTATCTTCTTCAGTAACAAGGTTGTTGAAGGTATTTCATCAAGTGCTGTGAAAGGATAGAAAGGTGGATAAAAAATGACAATGATTCAAAATCCGATTTTAACAGGTTTTAATCCAGATCCAAGTATTTGCCGGGCGGGAGAAGATTATTATATTGCTGTTTCTACGTTTGAATGGTTTCCGGGAGTAGGCATTTATCATTCAAAGGATTTAAAAAACTGGCGATTAGTTTCACGTCCACTCAATCGACTAAGTCAATTAAATATGATTGGGAATCCAGATTCTGGTGGGATTTGGGCACCGGCATTATCCTATAGTGACGGAAAGTTCTGGCTCATTTATACCGATGTAAAAGTTACAGAAGGTCAGTGGAAGGATAGCCATAATTACCTTGTTACGTGTGACACGATTGATGGCGAATGGTCTGAGCCCGTATATTTAAATAGTTCAGGCTTTGATCCGTCATTATTCCATGATAATGATGGGAAAAAATATTTGGTGAATATGCTATGGGATCATCGTGTAGGCAACCATAATTTTTATGGCATTGTTCTTCAGGAATATAGCGCAAGTGAGCAGAAACTTGTTGGAAAGTCGGAAGTGATTTTTAAAGGTACGGATGTAAAACTAACAGAAGCACCACATGTATATAAGATGAATGGCTACTACTATCTTTTAACAGCAGAAGGTGGTACCAAATATGATCACCAGGCTACAATTGCCCGCTCAAAAGACTTAAGGGGACCATACGAAGTATACCCTGAAAATCCGTTGATCACGTCCATGCCTTATCCAAGAAATCCATTACAAAAGGCTGGACACGCATCAATCGTTCAGACACATACGGATGAGTGGTTTTTAGTTCATTTAACAGGTCGGCCATTGCCTAGGGACGGGCAACCGTTGTTGGATCCGCGGGGGTATTGTCCACTTGGAAGAGAAACGGCAATTCAACGATTGGAATGGAAAAATGACTGGCCATATGTTGTTGGCGGTAACCAGCCATCAGTTGAAGTTGAAGGGCCAGCTATTGAAGAAGTTAATTGGGAAAAGGGTTATGATGAGAAGGACGACTTTAATACGAATACATTGAATCCACATTTTCAAACATTACGAATTCCATTGGGTGAGGATATTGTTTCACTAACAGATTACCCTGGCCATTTACGATTATATGGAAAAGAATCACTAACATCAAAATTTACGCAAAGCTTTGTAGCGAGACGCTGGCAGCATTTTAATTTTACTGCCGAGACAAAGGTAGCGTTCAACCCTGAAACTTTCCAGCAATCTGCAGGACTAGTGAACTATTATAATACACAGAACTGGACATCATTACAGATCTCCTGGCATGAAGAAAAGGGGAGGATCCTGGAACTCCTAACGTGTGATAACTTTTCGTTTGACCAACCACTAGTGGGTGAGGAAATTGTTATACCGGATCATGTGGAATATGTTTATCTCCGTGTCAATGTGAAAACAACCATTTACGAGTATTCGTATTCGTTTAATGGTGACAATTGGACGGTAATACCTGTGAAATTTGATTCCTATAAGCTGTCTGATGATTACATTCAAGGTGGTGGCTTTTTTACAGGAGCTTTTGTCGGTATGCAGTGTCAGGATACTTCGGGTCAAGGTAAACATGCTGATTTTGATTACTTCTTATATCAAGAAGACTAAAAATAAACACCTCATTCTTACCAAAAAGAATGGGGTGAGTTAGTTATTGTTGCTATCCCTTTTTTCAATTTTTAGGAAAGCATTATACGATAAGCCCATCGTTAGGAATGCATAGATGCTTCCTCCGAAAATAAATGCCAATGCTGGAAGTGCTTGTACGATAAAATAAATAGATACTAGACTGATGATCATAAGGAGGCTATGAAGCGGGCTAATTAACATGATCAAGAAAGCATTCTTTATAACACTAAGCACCTTTAAATCATAATGAACAAAAGCCGGAAAAACATAAAAAGCGAATAGAATAAAGATAAGCATAAACGCGTATAGAGGGATATTTCTCCAGTCTAATACGTTGTTTAGTTGAATATAAAAAATATCAATACCAATAATTGCAACAATACCTGCAACAAATAATCCTAATCGGTTGCTTTTCCAGAAATCGGCTTTATAAAATTCCCAAAATGACTTCATGACTGGGATATCTGAATTACCTTTTATCCATTGACGAACAATAGTAAACATCGCAGTTGTGGCGGGAAAAAAGCCGAGTACAATTCCACCCATAAGTGAAAACAATATCCATAATAGATTCACGTACGCAAATCGTGTTATCCATTCTAATCCACTATAGATTGCTCCGCTTGTCTTATTCATGAATGAACCTCCTAGACTTTGATGGATGTAACTTTTAAAGGTGGTATTTTCTATTATACTGGAATATGTAAGATAGGTAAATCAACTTAGTTTATTTAATAGACAAACTAACTCGTAATTGCTATAATTAATTTATGAAAGCAATTACATTATTGAATTACTTGTTAAATTATAAATCTTTTAGGAGGTATATGAATGGCTTATTTCGAAAATATCAACAAAATTAAATACGAGGGTGCAGCATCAACAAACCCGTATGCATTTAAATTTTACAATCCACAAGAAAAGATTGGCGGCAAAACAATGGAGGAATACCTGCGTTTTGGTGTAGCTTACTGGCATACATTCACAATGGATGGATCTGATCCATTTGGTGCTGGTACAATGGTTCGCCCTTGGGATAAATTTACTGGGATGGACCTTGCTAAAGCACGTTTGGAAGCGGCTTTTGAACTTTTCGAAAAACTGGATGTGCCATTTTTCTGCTTCCATGATGTCGATATTGCACCAGAAGGAAGCAATTTACGAGAGACGAATCAAAACTTAGATACCATTGTAAGTATGATGAAGGATTACATGAAAGATAGCAAAACAAAATTACTTTGGAATACTGCCAACAATTTTACACACCCACGTTTTATCCATGGCGCAGCATCTTCTAACAATGCTGATATTTTTGCTTATTCTGCTGCGAAAGTGAAGAAGGGATTGGAAATTGGAAAAGAGCTAGGCGCAGAAAATTATGTATTCTGGGGTGGCCGTGAAGGATATGAAACACTTCTAAACACAGATTTGAAGCTTGAAATGGATAACTTAGGCCGTTTCTTCCATATGGCTGTTGATTATGCAAAAGAAATTGGATTTGACGCTCAATTCTTAATTGAGCCTAAGCCAAAAGAGCCTACAACACATCAATACGATTTTGATGTAGCCACTGGATTTGCATTTTTACAAAATTATGGACTTCAGGATCACTTCAAGTTTAATATTGAAGCAAACCACGCAACACTTGCAGGGCATACATTTGAACATGAGCTTCGCTACGCACGTGTAAACAATATGCTAGGATCTGTTGATGCTAACCAAGGCGATCCATTAATTGGATGGGATACAGATGAGTTTCCAACAGACTTGTATTCTACAACACTTGCAATGTATGAAATTATTAAAAACGGAGGACTTGGCCGCGGCGGATTGAACTTTGATGCAAAAGTAAGAAGAGGTTCATTTGAGCCAGAAGATTTGTTCCATGCACATATCGCTGGAATGGATAGCTTTGCAGTAGGATTGAAAGTTGCTCAAAAACTAGTTGATGATAATGTATTGGATAGTATTCTAGAAGATCGTTATAGCAGCTACACAGATGGTATCGGCTTAGATATTGTCGAAGGAAAAACAGATTTCCATAAACTAGAAGAACATGCATTAGGGTTAACAGAAATCAAACACCAATCAGGACGTTTGGAAAAAATTAAAGCAACGATTAATCAGTATTTGTTAAGAGCTTTTGCTGGGAATGAGGATTGTGCGCGAGAAATCGACCGGTATTAGGATATATAACTTATGTGCGAGGAGATCGCTCCATATTAGGATAAATCGGTCGATGTGCGCGAGAAATTAACCGGAATTTGAACTATGCAGGCGAGGGATGAGGTGTTGCTTTGAAATACGTTATTGGTATCGATTTGGGTACGAGTGCAGTTAAAATTTTGCTGGTAAATAAAAATGGCGATGTTGTACAAGAGGTCTCTAAAGAATTTGATTTAATCCAGGAAAGAACTGGATATAGTGAACAGGACCCGCATCGTTGGGTGGATCAGACAGTTGCAGGACTGTCTGATCTGCTGAAGGATTTTGACGGCAACAAGGAAGATATTGAAGGAATAAGTTTTTCTGGACAGATGCACGGCCTTGTTTTGCTTGATGAAAATAAAGACGTGTTGCGTAATGCGATTCTTTGGAATGATACGCGGACAACCGAGCAATGCAAGCAAATTTACCACGCAGTTGGTGAAGAGCGCTTACTAAAAATCACGAAAAATCCTGCGTTGGAAGGATTCACGTTGCCCAAAATACTTTGGGTGAAGGCGCATGAGCCAGATCTATATGCGCAGGCAAAAACGTTTGTTTTGCCTAAGGATTACTTACGCTACAAGCTAACAGGTGAATTGCATATGGAATACTCCGATGCTGCTGGAACGTTAGTGTTAAATGTTAGTGAAAAACAGTGGAGTCAGGAAATTTGTGATCTAGTGGGAATTGATAGAGCTCTTTGTCCGCCATTAGTAGATTCACATGAAGTGGTCGGAAAAGTTACTTCTGAAATTGCTCAAGCTACTGGTCTAGCAACTTCAACGCGTGTATTCGCCGGTGGAGCAGACAATGCGTGTGGAGCAATCGGGTCCGGGATCTTAGAAGATGGCAAAACACTTTGCAGTATCGGAACATCTGGTGTCGTGCTTTCCTATGAGTCAAGCAACGATAAAGACTTCCAAGGAAAAGTTCATTATTTCAATCATGGTGCGCCAAATGCCTATTATACGATGGGTGTCACCCTTGCGGCAGGCTACAGCCTAAGTTGGTTTAAAGATGTGTTTGCGAAAGGTGAATCGTTTGAAGATTTAATGACTGATGTAGGATTTGTCCCTGTAGGTTCGAATGGCTTGCTGTTCACACCATATGTAGTTGGGGAAAGGACACCACATGCCGATGCATCTATCCGAGCAAGTTTTATCGGTATGGACAGTTCACATGAAAGAAAGGATTTTGTCCGTGCAGTTATGGAAGGAATCACATTTTCATTGAATGAAGCAATTGCTATTTTTCGTAAACACGGGAAGACCATCGATACGATTGTTTCCACAGGTGGTGGTACGAAAAATGAAGACTGGCTACAAATGCAGGCTGACATTTTCGATGCAAAAATTGTGAAACTTGCTAGTGAACAAGGTCCAGGCATGGGAGCGGCAATGCTTGCTGCCTATGGATGTGGATGGTTCGATTCTTTAAGGGATTGTGCTGACGCGTTTTTGAAAGTTGAGAAGGAATTTTTACCGAAACGTGACAATGTGGAAAAATATAAGAAGTTATTTGCGATTTATCAAGAAGTGTACGGTCAAACAAAAGAGATGAATGAGAGATTAGTGGAATATCGTAAGTAATGTAGAGCACCGGCTTTGTGGCCGGTGTTTTTTAGATGATTGTTGCTTTTAATAGGTGATAGAAAATATGACGTAACTCACCGATACGGAAATACACTACGCACGTCTTAGGGCTTGCGCTGAGTTCTTCGCTCGCAAAGACCGCTTCCTGTAGGGACTCATCTTCATCGCTTTTCTGCAGGAGTTTCCGTGCATTTCCTTCGCTAGTACTGTGCTTACTTTATAATTCCATTTCTTTTATGGGAAATAGAAAAGCATATACTTTTCTTACAAGATGCCCGCAAACACGGAGACTCCCTGGGGTTAGAACGAAGGGTCTATCCCCCCTTGAAAGCGGAGTTATACGATCTGCGAGGCAGACAGCAATAAGAAATACGAAATTAACATAACACTTATGTCGTAGTTTCTATGAACATAACAAACTATGCGATATGAGCCTTGATTAAAAACAAGCATCTACCCGAAAGTAGATGCTTGTTTGGAAACTCTATTAAAGTGCATTCGATTTTTCTGATGGGGTTTTTGTCCAAATACTTTCCATTTGTTCCAGTGATTTTCCGTTTGTTTCAGGAATGAACTTCCAAACAAATATGGCTGAAAGAATGCTCATAATACCGTATATACCATACGTTAGGCCACCACTATACTCCATCATCATCGGATAAGTAGATGATACTAGGTAGTTGGCTGCCCATTGTGCAGCAACTGCGATTGCAACAGCTTGTCCACGAATCTTATTAGGGAAGATTTCTGAGATTAGCACCCAGCAAATTGGTCCCCAAGACATCATAAAAGAAGCTGTGTAGATAATAATGAAAATTAACGTACCAATACTAATGATATTTGCAAATGCCAGGCCGGCTACACCAAACATACCAACAGCCATACCGACAGATCCCATAATCAATAATGGTTTACGTCCCCATTTATCAACTGTCATAATAGCTATAATCGTAAAGATTACATTTACTAATCCCATAACAATCGTCTGTAGCATCGAAGCGTCTTTTGCAGCGCCCATACTTTCAAAAATACGCGGTGCATAATAAAGCGCGACGTTAATACCGACAAACTGCTGGAAGACAGAAAGCATGATACCGATTACAATAACTGTTTTACCATAGGCAAATAACTTCTCGGAAGAAACCGTTACCGTATGTTTGATTTCACTTAAAATAGATTTCGCTTCTCTAGATCCGTTAATTTTAGTTAAAATAGCTAATGCTCGATCATCTTCCCCATTTAAGGATAGATAACGAGGTGTTTCCGGTACAAAAAATAAAAAGATAAAGAACAATAAAGCTGGAATTGCTTCTGAAGCAAACATATATCTCCAACCGATATCATTGATCCATGCTAACGATTGTCCGTTTGCAATGCCCCAGTTGACAAAATAAACAACAAGCATACCGAAAATGATTGCAAACTGGTTAAAAGAAACTAAGCGTCCACGAATTTTAGCAGGAGCAATTTCCCCGATATACATCGGAACAATAGCAGATGCCAAACCAACCCCAATTCCACCAATTATTCGGTATAAATTGAATGTAAGCAATAACGCAATTGTCGGGTTTCCTTTTTCAAAAAATAGAAATTCCGGATAAGCAGAACCGAGCGCCGATAATAAGAAAAGAACAGCAGCAAAAATCAGTGAATTCCGGCGTCCGAATTTAGATGAAAAATAACCAGATACAATCCCTCCGATGATACAGCCGATCAGTGCGCTTGAAATGGTCGCACCATGTGCTAAAGAACCTAAACCCAGTTCGCTAAAATATGTTTCTATTGATTTTTCAGCACCAGATATAACGGCAGTATCATAACCGAAGAGTAATCCGCCAAGTGTAGCGACTAACGTAATTGAAAAAATATAAAGTGAGTTTTGTTGTTTCATAAGTTAAGTTAGGACAGATCATACGTATTATGCAAGAAGATTAACGCAATTGCTTAATAGCGCTTTCATTTTATAAATACAAACGCTTTCATTTGCATATTTAGAATATCTGTCCTGTCTCCTTTCCATTATTATAAAGCGCTTTATTTTATATGCTTTATTGTATCATTATATACTTAGTTTGTCTATCGTTCAAACTAAGTATAATACACTATCTTTTATTGAAATATTCAGTATTGATTGCTGCGATTAGACATAGAATGATAGTGTGAAAAAAAAGGAAGGAAGTGTTCCCAATGCCATATGCAGAAGTCGATTCACAAACAAAGCTTTACTATGAAGAACAAGGAAAAGGTCAACCTGTCATTTTTGTCCACGGCGTCATGATGAGCAGTAAATTTTTTCATAAACAGATTCCATACTTCAGCAAAAAATACCGTACCATCACGCTAGACCTCCGAGGACACGGACAATCATCTAAAGTGGAACATGGTCATACCGTAGCCCAATATGCCAGGGATTTGCAAAAGTTTATAGGGTTACTAGATTTAAAGAATGTGATTTTAGTTGGCTGGTCAATGGGTGCGTTTGTGTTATGGGACTATGTGAACCAATTTGGAACGGAAAATGTGAAGGCACTGACTGTTGTCGACCAATCTCCATCCGATTACATATGGCCTGAGTGGGAGTTTGGTGCATTTGATTTTGAGACAATTAAAGGTGTGATGCAGGCAATTCAGGAAGACCAAAATGCTTTCAACAGTGACTTCATATACGGTATGTTTAAGGAACAACCCGATCCGAAAGACCATGAATGGATATTAGCTGAAATGAATAAGCTACCAGCATCAATCGAAAGTACGATCGTATTTAACCAGACAGCCGTTGATTATCGGGATACTCTGTCTAATGTCGATGTACCAACATTGATTTGTTTCGGCAGCGTAGGATTTTTCCCTGTTGCAGCAGGTGAATATATTCAAGAACGAATTCCTGGTTCGAAATTAGTGGCATTTGAAAATAGTAGTCATTTGCTGTTTTTAGAGGAAACGGAGAAGTTCAATTGGGAGTTGGATGCCTTTTTTAGTGGGGTGTAGTGTAGGCGGCGCAAATCGTGCGGAAATGACGTGGATTGCGCAGTTAGAAGTGCTGACGCACGAAGATGATGAATAACCTTGCAATAAGAGGCAGTGATCGCGCGAAAAAGCATAGTAATCGTGCAATAAGAGGGAAAGCGCGCGAAACAGAGTATATTCGCTCAATAATGAGTGGTGCCCGTGCGAAAAAGAGGATAATCGCGCAATAAGAGGCAGTGTCCGTGCGAAAAAGCATAGTAATCGCGCAATAAGAGGGAGAGCGCGCGAAACAGAGTATAATCGCGCAATAATGAGTGGTGCCCGTGCGAAACAGAGTATAATCGCGCAATAATGAGTGGTGCCCGTGCGAAAAAGAGGATAATCGCGCAATAAGAGGCAGTGCCCGTGCGAAAAAGCATAGTAATCGCGCAATAACGAGTGCCAAGCGCGCGAAAAAGAGGAGTAACCGCGCCATAACAAGTACCGCTCGCGCATAAAAGAGAAAAAACCCTTCAATACCATAGTCAACAATTATAGAGGAGCAAGCACTCCTCTACAAAACTATTTCTTTTTCAGATGCCTTAAATATCCCATTGATGCAGCGTAGGCGGCTGTTCTGGCTGGGACACCTTTTTCAATTAAACGTTCTGCGGTTTTTTCGATTTTTTCACCGGCACCTTCCATTTTCATGTTTAGTCCTCCCCTCACATTTCATTATTTGCAAAAGGAGTTATATTATTTACGTAATAAATTCCAAAAACTTGTATTATTAAAATGAGATGTGAGCTCTTTTTTGTCCGACTTATTTAACTAATCCTAAGCTCTGTAAACCATTAAAAATCCCTGATTCCTCAACAGTTGTAGTTTTATGTTTTGCGTATTCAAAAAGTTCTGGGGCGGCGTTACCCATGGCAAAACTTTCTCCAACGGTTTGAAGCATTTCTTTGTCATTCATCCCGTCGCCAAAGGCAATTGCATTTTCTTTAGGAATATCTAAGCGTTCAAGTACACGTTTGATTGCCTCACCTTTGTTGACTGTTTTTCGGATTACATCATAGCAATGCTGAAGTCCTTTAACATTTACTCGAGAAAGATGGATGTTTGTTTCTAATTCATATAATGCAGCTTGTGACGGATTTAGCTTCATTATGGTGGTTCCTAAGACACGATCAGTTATTTCCTGTGTAAGTAAATTATTGTAAGTCATTTGAAATGTTTCAATAAATTTTTTAACTTCAGGAGTATCTAAAGTAGTGAAATAATTTTTTTCGTCTGTATAACATACAACATCATGATTATTAGTTTGTGCAATTTTTAAAAATTCCTCGATAGTATTTTTATCCATCGGTTCATTTAGAATGGTCTCGTTCTGGTAAATGGCAAGTGCACCATTATAGCCAATAAACGAGTCAACCCCAAGCTCATCTGCAAGCTTTCTAATTTCATGAATTGGTCGTCCAGTTGCAAGGAATACTTCTATTCCTTTGTCTTGTACCTGAGCAATTGCTTCCTTTGTTGAAATAGTATAAGTATGATCTGGCTTTAGGATTGTTCCATCGATGTCTAGAAAGAGTATGTTGTAATTCATATTCGTCTCCTTATGTCTAATAATATATATGAAAGTTTATCATATTGGGACATCATGTGCTGAAAAAAATGCTTAAAAGTGAAAAACATTGTCGGAAGAAACTATTTCCCGGGAAATAGTTGGTGTAATGTAGGGGATGATGTAGGATATTGCAAAAAATCTGGTGACACCAATTATTTTCCTTAATTAATAAAATATATTTTTCACAACTCTTATTGGTGTATATTTCAAATTTCGACTAAAGGAAAAAATGAATATCAAAGACAGTTACTTATACAAAATTTATTTTTACATAGTTGCATTATCTTATCAAAAAACTATTCTGATGGTAAATATTAAAGTGGTAGTTTAACTAAATAATGTTAAAATAGTTATAGGATGATATTGGGGGGTGGAGACTATTGGATAACGAGATGAAAGAATCATTTCGTGAAATTTTTGACCGTTTAGATGGAGTCGACAAGAGTATTGGAAAAATGAATAGTCGATTTGATGGAGTCTACAAAAATCTTATGGGAATGAATAAGCGTCTCGATCGAATGGATAGCCGCTTCGATACTTGAGAGAATGATGTAAAAGAAGTTAAAGCTGGTCAAGATAGGCTTTATAAAAATATTATCGCTAGCCTAGGGGATTACACGGAAAAGATTGTTGAACATTTTGATGATAATACAGAAGCGTTTAATAAACGTGTTTATGCTGCAGAAACGGATATCCAACGGTTGGCTAGGTAGTTAGACACATGCTCCAAGGACCTTTATCAGGTTCTTTTTTTGTTGGAATTTAAATAAAAATACAATGTAGTTTACAAAATCAATACTAATAGATTATTGACAAATAATTCGCATAATATTAGGATTATTGTAATCGTTTACATGAATGAAAGAAGGTTTTTCCATGGCAACTATCCATGAAGTCGCTCAGAAGGCTGGGGTTTCCGCGGCAACCGTTTCGCGGGTGATAAACAATCGTAATACCGTGTCAGAAAAAACGAGAATGAGGGTGGAGCAAGCTATTCATGAACTGGAGTATGAACCGAGTGTGCTCGGTCGTAATTTACGAAATTCGGAAAGTAGATTGCTTCTTGTTCTGATTCCCAGCATTTCAAACCCTTTTTATTCTGAGATTATTAATGGTATTGAGGACACTGCTATAGCTCAAGGTTACAATATTCTTCTATGTGAAACGGATTCCAATCCTAATAGAGAGGCGATCTATTTTAATATGATCAGGAACCGACTGGCAGATGGGATTATATCGATGGACCCGACTGTTAATAAAGAGAAATTAATTGAACTAGCTAATACGTATCCAATCGTACAATGTAGTGAGTATGAGAAAGATGGAAGTATTTCATATGTGACAATTGATAATGAATTAGCGGCGTATCAAGCGGTGAAACATTTAATTAAATTGGGGCAGAAAAAAATTGCGCTCATCAATTCGGATGAAAAGTTTTTATATGCTAGGGAACGCAGGCAGGGCTATGAAAAAGCAATGCGGGAGTTCGGTTTGCCAATCAAAAGTGAGTGGATTTACATTACCGACCAATTGGGGTTTCAAAGCGGACAACAAGCAATGAGAGTGCTGTTAAATCTTGCTGATCGTCCGACAGCTGTGTTTGCTGTCTCCGATATTCTTGCAATTGGAGCATTGAAAGAGATAAATATAAATGATTTGCGGGTTCCACAGGATATAGCGATAGTTGGGTTTGATAAAATTAGTTTTTCGAATATGACGCATCCAACGTTAACTACTGTAGCGCAGCCGATGTATAAGATGGGATGTTTGTCTGTAAATATGCTCATCAATAAGATTAGAGGGAAGAAAGTAGATAGCATTGTTATGGATCATGAGCTTGTTATTCGTCAATCTACATAAATTAAAAATTGAGGTGTTGGTTATGAAAAAATTAAAAAATCAAGTTGCAATCGTAACTGGGGTCAGCCATGGTAACGGAATTGGTGCTGCTGTATGTCGCAAATTAGCTGCAGAAGGGTCAGATATATTTTTTACGCATTATCATTCGAATTCAGGATGGCCGAGCATGTTTGAAAAAGAAATAATTGAGTTGGGTGTAAGGTGTGCGAGTATGGATATTGATTTATCCCAATCGGATGCTCCAAACCAAATTCTCGATGAAGTCTCGGAAACGCTTGATTTTCCGACTATAGTAATTAACAATGCTGCTCATTCGTTACGGGATGGATATCAGAAACTTGATGCTAAAACGTTGGACGATCATTATGCTGTGAACATGCGAGCAACTCTTTTATTTAGTGTTGAATTTGCTCGCCGATTCCAACAATCAAAGCTTACTTCAGGCAGGATTGTTAATATGACTTCTGGACAAAGCAAGGGTCCGATGGTTGATGAATTGGCCTATGGTGCAACGAAGGGGGCTATATCTGCATTTACACTTTCGTTGTCGGCGGAGGTAGCTTCATTAGGGATCACGGTTAATGCAGTAAATCCTGGACCAACAGATTCTGGGTGGATGTCCGAAGAAACAAAGCGCATGCTGTTACCAAAGTTTGTAATGGGGCGTATTGGAATGCCGGATGATGCTGCACGATTGATTGCTTTTCTAGTAAGTGATGAGGCTGCATGGATCACTGGACAAGTAATCGATTCAGAAGGTGGATTTTTAAGGCAATAAATTTTAGAGTTATTTTTTATGAGTTTATTTATTAACGTAATTTTTTAAATTTAAAACTTATTGACAACATTAATAATTATTGTATAATAATACCCATAATGAAATCGATTTCATTTATTAGAAAATTTAAATCATTTATCTGGCGAATGGAATCGATAAATAAGGGGGAACTAAATTGAAGTTGTGGAAAAGTACACTAGGTATCTTTTTGATTGTCGCGTTAGCAGTTTTTTTAGCTGCATGTAGCAGTTCTGGTACAACTGAGCAAGACAACCCTGATGAGAATACGGACACAGATGCAAATGAAGAATCGAAGGAAGAAGAGGAAGTCACAATTGTTTACGCACGTGGTGTTGATACAACAGGCTCTAATGAGTTAATCATTGAGGCTTTTGAAAAGGAACATCCAAACATAAATGTCGAGTTTCGTGAGATGCCAGCAGATACGGGGCAATATCACGACCAACTTGTAACCGCTTTCAGTTCACAGAGTTCAGAAATTGATGTTTTCAATGGCGATGTTATCTGGCCAGCAGAGTTCGCACAAGCAAATTATGCGTTGGAGCTTGATCGTTTCATTGAACGAGATGGTATTGACATGGATGCATATTTCCCTGGAACCGTTGCATCTGCTAACTTTGACGGAAAACAGTGGGCATTACCGCAATTCACCGATGCTGGTGTGTTTTATTACAGGACCGATATTGTAAAAGAACCACCTAAAACATGGGATGAATTGATTGAGCAAGCGAGTAAGCTGAAAGGTGAAGCGGGTACAGAATTCGGATACATTTTCCAATCCGCTCAATATGAAGGATTAATATGTAATGCTATTGAGTTTATCGCTTCATATGGTGGTCAGGTTGTTGACGAAGATAATAATGTAGTGGTAGATAGCCCTGAAACCGTTAAAGCGATCAAGAAAATGCAGGAAATTGTAAATTCCGATTTTGTTCCTGATAATATTTTAAATTTCCAGGAAACGGAAACAGAAAATGCTTGGATTGAAGGGAAGTCCGTATTTGGACGTAACTGGCCGTACATGCAAGCATCCTCTGCAGACGAAGAAAGGTCGAAAGTAGTTGATAATGTTGCGATGACTACACTTCCAAGCGGGGATGCGGGCAGTGCTTCTACGTTGGGTGGATGGATGACAATGATCAACCGTTATACAGAGCATCCAGAAGCGGCATGGGAATTCGCTAAGTTTCTTTCAGGTCCAGAGGCACAGAAGATTGCTGCAGTAGAAGGTGGACGTGCACCGACTTTAAGAGATCTTTATAATGACCCTGATGTAAAAGAATCTAGTCCTTTATTTGCAAACCCGGATTTTGTCGAGGTGTTAGAAAATGCAGTATCACGTCCAGTATCACCAATCTATCCTGAAATCTCAGACATCATGCAAATTGAGTTGTCAAAAGCGTTAACTGGTGACCAATCTGCTGAGGATGCAGCTAAAAATATGCAAACAAAAATTGAAGCAGCGATGAATGAATAATGAGATGATCGTTTAAGTGGAGCAAGATGGGCGGAAACTCTCATCTTGCTTTTCTATTAATCGTAATTGAAAGCCTTAAATGTGAGGAGGTTCATGATGGGAAATAGGAAAACACCGCGATTTCAATTAAATGAAAAACAGCTTGGCTATGCAATGGTTATCCCATCTCTTATTCTAGTTATTGTTGTTGTCTTGTGGCCAGTTGCCCAGTCGTTCTGGAACAGTTTATTTGATTACAGGCTGAACGATCCTGCGCGCTCTCAGTTGATGCTGGATTCTAATATCGATTTGGAGAATTATGTTGATAATCATTTTTATATTACGAAACAGTTGGAAGGGCTGGAGAGTGCTGCCGATAGCGATGAAGCGAAAAGCACAGTTGCAGCGATAGAGGAAGGTGTAAACAAGTACCATTCGAAGCTGCTTAGCAATGAGGAAATTAAAGCAAAAGTGGAAAAAGTTGATAAGCTATTGATGAATTTCCAACCGGTGACCAATCCGGACTTAAAGTATACCAAAGTTGATAACGATCTTGCGGCTGATTACCGAAAAGCGCTTAAATCGTATGAAGCTGATCTGGTAGCGATTGCTGAATCAAGCGGTGATGAAGCGGTTGCTCAGAAATTCGAACAAACAGCAGATTTACTCGGGTCTACTTCTGAAACAATTTTGGAATCGAACTTCATTGGGCTGGCTAACTATGGGAAGTACTTGCAGGATGCGCGGATGTGGCGTTCAATTTGGAACACAACCTTTTTTACTGTTATATCTGTAGCGTTAGAGTTAGTACTTGGTTTGGGAATTGCTTTACTTATTAATCGCGCGTTTAAAGGCAGAGGCTTGGTCCGGGCTTCGGTACTTATTCCGTGGGCTATACCTACAGCTGTAGCGGCTATGATGTGGGGATTCTTATTTGATGGACAATCCGGGATCGTGGGGCATTACTTGGAGGTACTTCATATTATTCCAGATGCATCGTGGCTTTTATCCACGTCCGAGGGTGGCATGTTTTCGATTATTTTAGCCGATGTTTGGAAGACAACGCCATACATGGCACTCCTGCTATTGGCAGGTTTACAGACCATACCGAATTCATTGTATGAAGCATCGGATGTTGATGGTGCCAATAAAATTCAGCAGTTTTGGAGAATTACGATGCCATTACTTAAATCGTCTATATTAGTTGCATTGCTGTTTAGAACGTTGGATGCCTTCCGAGTATTCGACTTAATTTACGTGTTGACTGGTGGAGGACCGGCAAATGCAACAGAGTCCATTTCGATTTACGCATATAAGACATTGTTTGCCCAACAAAATTTTGGTGAAGGCTCGGTGCTTTCGGTGATTGTATTCTTATGTGTGGCGATCATTAGTTTTGTTTACGTGAAATTAATCGGTTCTGAACTATTTGCAGGTCGTACTAAATGAGGAGGGTAGTAAATGAATAGACGAGCAGGAATTGGTTTTTACGTGTTTCTAGTTGTGTTTGTATTTCTTGTTATGTTCCCGTTTATCTGGGTGTTTTTGACATCGATTAAAACTCCTGGTGAAATATTCTCTTCTTTTAGATGGTTTACCAATAATCCATCACTCGAATCGTACGAAGCTGCATTAACGAATCGGCCGTTACTCCGTTATATGTTAAATAGTTTTGTAGTTTCAGCATTAACAACGATTTTGGCTTTAGTATTTGCGTCGTTGACATCCTACGCTTTGACGAGACTGCCTATTAAAGGAAAAGGACTGATCTTAGGTCTCGTTTTAGCGGCATCGATGTTTCCGCAAATCGCGATTATATCACCAATGTTTAATTTGATAACGGATCTGGGCTTACGCAATAGCTATCTTGGCTTGGTGATTCCGTATATAACGATTAGTTTGCCTTTAGCTATTTGGATTCTAGCAACCTTCTTTCAAAAAATTCCGTTCGAGCTAGAGGAATCGGCAAAACTTGATGGGGCAAGTCCATTCCAAACATTTCGGAAAATTATTTTTCCACTGGCTGCGCCGGGAGTGTTTACGACTGGGATTCTAGTATTTATTGCGGCATGGAATGAATACTTGTTTGCGTTAACGATTAATAGTGATGATTTATGGCGTACCGTCCCTGTTGGAATATCGATGTACCAAAGTCAATATTCTATTCCATGGGGAGATATTTCAGCAGCAACTGTTATCGTGACGATCCCAATCGTAATTTTAGTTTTACTATTCCAACGAAGAATTGTTTCAGGTTTAACGTCAGGGTCTGTTAAGGAATAACGTGGAATTTTGTGGATTTGTAAGGCGGGAAAAATTTTTAATGATGAAAGTGGGATGACTGGATATGGTGGAAAAATTAAAGGTTGCGATTATTGGTTGTGGGGGAATTGCCAACGGAAAGCATCTCCCAAGTTTATCGAAGCTTAAGCAGGTGGAACTCATTGCTTTTTGTGACATCAAGGTTGATAAGGCACGTAAAGCTGCGGAAGAATATGGAGTTTCAAGGGCGCAAGTTTATGAGGATTATGATCAGCTTCTGCAAGATCAGTCTATTGATGTAGTACATGTCTGTACCCCGAATATTTCACATGCAGAAATTTCGATTGCTGCATTGAAAGCTGGAAAACATGTCATGTGTGAAAAACCGATGGCAAAAACGTCGAAGGAAGCGCGATTGATGGTAGAAACAGCTGAGAAGACTGGAAAAAAACTGACAATTGGGTATAACAATCGTTTCAGACCTGACAGTCAGTATTTACATAAGACTTGTCAGCGTGGCGGTTTAGGAGAAATTTATTATGCAAAGGCACATGCCATTCGCAGGCGTGCTGTCCCAACCTGGGGAGTTTTCCTGGATGAAGAAAAACAAGGCGGCGGGCCATTAATTGATATTGGGACACATGCATTGGATTTAACGCTGTGGATGATGGATAACTATAAACCGAAATCTGTAATGGGATCAACGTTTCATAAGCTAGGAAAGCGGGAGAATGCTGCGAACGCGTGGGGCCCTTGGAATCCAGAGAAATTTACAGTGGAAGACTCCGCATTCGGGTTCATCACCATGCAGGATGGAGCAACCATCACACTTGAATCCAGCTGGGCATTAAATTCACTCGATGTCGATGAAGCAAAATGCTCGTTAAGCGGAACCGAGGGTGGAGCAGACATGAAGGACGGATTACGGATTAACGGCGAAAACTTCGGGAAACTTTACACAACACATGTCGATTTAACTGCTGGCGGTGTTGCTTTCTACGATGGTGATGAAGAAAGCGATGCTGAGCTTGAAGCCCGTTTATGGATTGAAAGTATAGTAAATGATACAGAGCCAGTTGTAAAACCGCAAGAAGCACTTGTTGTGACACAAATTTTAGAGGCAATTTATGAATCCGCTCGAACAGGGCAGGCGGTTTATTTTGATTGATGGGGTGTTGGTGAGGATATTGGGTTGCGCGATTGGGGCGTGTAGTTGCACGTTAATGTAATGAAGTTGCGCGCATATGTTGGGATATTGCGCGCTGGGAGTGAAGTAATGCGCGTTTATGGTGAGATATCGCGCGTTCAGGCGGTAATATTGCACGTTAAATGAGATTGCACGATTAGGGCGTGTAGTTGCGCGTTAAATGAGAAGAGTTGCACGCTCAAGTCGGGATATTGCGCGCAAGGCGTGAAGTAATGCGCGTTTATGGTGAGATATCGCGTGCTCAGGCAGTAATATTGCACGCTGGGCGTGAAGTAATGCGTGTTTATGGTGAGATATCGCGTGCTCAGGCAGTAATATTGCACGTTAAATGAGATTGCACGATTATGGCGTGTAGTTGCGCGTTAAATGAGAAGAGTTGCACGCTCAAGTCGGGATATTGCGCGCAAGGCGTGAAGAGTTGCGCGTTTATGCTGAAATATTGCGCGTTCAGCCCAAACTACAGCACACTCGCCCTCCAACAATCGCTTGCATGTTTTAGTGAATTTTTATAAGGAGAGTGTTTTATATGAATGTTACTGTATGGAATGAAAATCGGCATGAAAAACAGAATGATAAGGTTGCGGGTATTTATCCGGATGGGATTCATGGGGCGATTGCGGCGTTTTTACGTGAGGCTGGGCTTGATACGAAAACGGCAACGCTTGATGAGCCTGAGCATGGATTGACGGATGAGGTGCTTGCAGATACAGATGTGTTGGTTTGGTGGGGACATAAGGCACATAATGAAGTGAAGGATGAAATTGCGGAAAAGGTCAAGCAGCGTGTTTTGGATGGAATGGGATTGGTTGTGTTGCATTCGGCACATTTTTCCAAGGTGTTTAAAAAGTTAATGGGTACGACGTGTGATCTTAAATGGCGGGAAGCTGACGACCGGGAGCGTCTCTGGGTAGTTGATCCGAGTCATTCGATTACGGAGGGGCTTGGTGAATATATCGAGCTTGAAAAAGAAGAAATGTATGGGGAACATTTCGATATTCCAACGCCTGACCAGTTGCTATTTGTAAGCTGGTTTGAGGGAGGCGAGGTTTTCCGGAGTGGGGCTACGTTTAAACGTGGAAAGGGGAAGATTTTTTATTTCCGACCTGGTCATGAAACGTATCCGACATACCATAACAAAGAAATTCAACAGGTGATTACGAACGGAGTGAATTGGGCTGCCAATAAGAACACGCCTTCCCCAACGTATGGTAATCGAAAGCAATTAGAGAAAATATCCGATAAGTAAGGGGGAGTTAAATATGTCAACATTACGTGTTGCTGTTATTGGTTGCGGTAGTATCGCAAAAAATAGACATTTAATCGAATATCATAACAATCCTCATGTTGATATTGTTGCTGTGTGTGACATTGTGGAAAATAGGGTGCAGGAGTTCGCTGCTTTATATCAGGCAAATGCTTACACAAGCTATGAGGAGCTTCTTGAGAAAGAAAAACCAGATGCCGTAAGTGTTTGCCTGCCGAATTATCTCCATGCACCAGTTTCGATTGCTGCTTTCAATCAAGGCTGCCATGTTTTGTGTGAAAAGCCAATGGCAACCTCACGGGACGAAGCGGAACAAATGATTGATGCAGCACACAAAAATAATAAAAAGCTAATGATTGGGCATAATCAACGTTTTGTTTCATCCCATAGAAAAGCGAAGCAGTTAATTGAGCAAGGGGATGTAGGAAAAATTTATAGCTTCCGAACGACTTTTGGCCATGGTGGACCTGAGGGCTGGAGTGCTGATGGTAAAAATAGCTGGTTCTTCAAAAAAGACCAAGCCTTTATCGGTGCGATGGGTGATCTCGGCGTACACAAGGCAGACTTACTTCGGTATTTATTAGATGAGGAATTTGTTGATATGGCTGGCTTTGTGGAAACGAATGCAAAAGCAGATACGGATGTTGATGATAATGCTGTCTGTATTTTAAAAACGGAAAGTGGCGTGATTGGAACACTTGCAGCGAGCTGGGCATACACGTCTAAGGAGGATAATTCGACTATTATATATGGTGAAAATGCTACATTGCGACTGGAAGACCATCCGGATTATTCGTTAATTGTTACTTATAAAAATGGAGAAGTTGTAAATTATGAGTTGGGTGGCATTCAATCGAATGAAGAGGGTGGCCAAACAACGTCACATGTGATTGATCATTTCGTCGATTGCATTTTACATGACACGGAACCATTAATTAATGGGGAAGAGGGCAAAAAATCGCTGGAGGTTATTCTAGCAGTTTTGGAATCTAGTAAGGTGGAGAAGGTAGGAAAATGACCAAGTTACGAATGGGATTAATCGGTGTAGGTGGAATTGCGCAGGACAGACATATTCCAGCCTACTTAAATTTATCGGAAAAGGTTGAACTAACTGCTGTGCATGATGTTAACGAATCACGTGCACGAGAAGTAGCGGAGAAGTTTACCATTCATCATGTTTTTACTAACTACCATGACATGTTTGAAGTAGTCGATGCGGTGACGATTTGTACCCCAAATAAATTTCATACGGAAATTTCTGTTGCAGCATTAGAAGCAGGTGTGCATGTTTTGTGTGAAAAACCGATGGCAATCACAACTGAAGAATGTGAACAAATGATAGAGGCTTCCGAGAAATCGAACAGACTTTTGTCCATTGCTTATCATTATCGGTACACTGAAGTTGCTCAGGTAGCGAAGCAAGCAGTTTTGAACAATGAAATCGGTGAACCGTTGGTGACGAGGGTTCAGGCATTACGCCGGCGAAAGGTTCCAGGCTGGGGAGTTTTTACAAATAAAGAGCTGCAGGGCGGCGGTAGTTTGATTGATTACGGTTGTCACCTGCTTGATTTGGCACTCTGGTTATTAGGAAATCCGGAGCCTGTAGAAGTGATGGGGACAACCTATAATCGATTGAGCAAAATTCCGAACCAAATCAATGATTGGGGAACCTTTGACCATGAAACGTTCGACGTTGACGATCATGTTTCTGGATACATCACGTTTCAGAATGGAATGTCTCTTTTGCTCGAATGTTCATGGGCAGCGAACATAAAGGAGGATACGAAGCATATAAGTATTTCTGGCGTAGACGGTGGTTTAAACGTTTATCCATATGAGCTTTATCAGCCTAAACATGGAACATTTATGGAAAGCTTTGCAAAGGCGGAGTACGATGAACATAAGGCAGGATTTGTTCAAGCGGAAAATTTTGTGGATAGTTGCTTAGGGGAAGCGGAACTAATCGTTAAACCAGAGCAGGCGTTAAGCGTTACAAAAATTATAGAAGCTATTTATAAAAGCAATGAAACGGGAACAAGCGTAAGAATTGTGTAAGAGAAAATTTCAAGCGGGAGTGAGTTAACATGAAACTAGGCGTATTTACGGTGTTATTTTCAGAGAAGTCGTTGGATGACATGCTTGATTATGTAAAAGATGCTGGATTGCAAGCGGTTGAAATAGGCACTGGGGGGAATCCCGGGAACGCGCACTGTGAATTGGATGCATTACTGGAAAGTGAAGATAAGCGTAAAGAATATCTCGATAAAATCCATTCCAGGGGGCTGACGATCAGCGCGTTCAGCTGCCATGACAATCCGGTTTCACCGAATAAAGAAGTGGCCAAAAATGCGCATGACACATTTGTGAAAACCGTCAAATTGGCAGAATTAATGAATGTTCCTGTTGTCAATACATTTTCAGGCGTGCCAGGATCCAATGAAGCATCCATGTATGCAAATTGGCCAGTCACTCCATGGCCAACGGAGTACTCTGATATTTTAAAATGGCAATGGGAGAACAAGCTGATCCCATACTGGAAAGAGCAAGGTCAATTTGCCAAGAATCACGGTGTAAAAATAGGCTTGGAACTGCATGCAGGGTTTCTCGTCCACACCCCATACACCATGCTTAAATTAAGAGAAGCAACCAACGATGCAATAGGAGCTAATCTTGACCCAAGCCATCTGTGGTGGCAAGGAATCGACCCCGTTGCAGCTATAAAAATTCTCGGCAAGGAAAATGCCATTCATCACTTTCATGCTAAGGATACGTACATCGATCAGGACAATGTTAACATGTACGGATTAACCGACATGCAGCCTTATTCCAATGTGCAAACTCGGGCGTGGACTTTCCGATCAGTAGGCTACGGTCACAGCAGCCAGGAATGGTCTAACATTGTTAGTGCGCTCAGAACGTATGGCTATGACTATGTGATCAGCATTGAGCATGAGGATCCGATTATGTCGATTGACGAAGGATTTAAGGCAGCAGTTAGAAATTTGAAGGGAATTAATATAGAAGAAGCTCCGACTGATATGTGGTGGGCTTAAGCGTAGGGAGCGTGATCTCCGTTGGTAATTGCGAGGTAAAATGTGGGGTGTGTGTGATTCGGGGGCGGAGCGTGCAATAAGGCGTGAGAAACGCGCAATACCGTGCAGTAAACGTGCGATGAAATGCGTAAAGCGCGCAGTACAGTGGGTATCGCGCAATAATACGAGAGAAACGCGCAATACCGTGCAGTAAACGTGCGATGAAATGCGTAAAGCGCGCAGTACAGTGGGTATCGCGCAATAATACGAGAGAAACGCGCAATACCGTGCAGTAAACGTGCGATGAAATGCGTAAAGCGCGCAGTACAGGGGGTATCGCGCAATAATACGAGAGAAACGCGCAACCCCGTGCATAATCGTGCGATGAAATGTGTAAAGCGCGCAGTACAGGGGGTATCGCGCAATAATACGAGAGAAACGCGCAATACCGTGCAGTAATCGTGCGATGAAATGCGTAAAGCGCGCAGTACAGGGGGTATCGCGCAATAATACGAGAGAAACGTGCAATCCCTGCCAGTAATCGCGCGATGAAATGTGTAGATCGCGCAATCCTAGTTATTAACTATGCAATAGCTTCAATAACATAAGGTTTTCTGCGTCAGCGGAAAACCTATCATTTTATTAATAGCCGGTTTTTAATTAACAAAGATTCAAGAAAAAAGTATATTAATTTAATTTATCTAATGCTATAATTGTTGTGCAATTGAATTATCCTCGTTTATCCTCACTTTTTATACGTTCAAAAATAAAATTAAATAAAAGGAGTATGCAATGATTATTAGAAGACGTACTAAACCACTTCCTCTGCAAAAATTAGATGCTGTTATTCCACGTTTATCACCACAATTTAAACGACTACCTGAAATGCAATTAGATGCTGCCAATCGATATAAAGGTTATATTGGTGAGCAAAAGGTTGACTATCATCTAGAGTTACTCCCGGGCAATTTCACAATCCTCCACGATGTTTGTTTGGCAGCAAACAATAAATCCTTTCAAATTGATTCCATAGTCATTTCACCTCATGCTATTTTTATAATTGAAGTTAAGAATTATGATGGCACTGTCACCTTTGATACAACCTTCAAACAATTTACCCGCAACAACGGCGACAAAGATACAGGTTATCGCTACCCTATTACACAAGCTGAAAGCAGCAAACTCAAACTTACGAACTGGCTACATGAACAAAACTATCATGATATTCCCGTGCACTATCTTATTGCGGTAAGTGACCCTTCCACCATTATAAAAGTCAATGGCGATAAGCAGGCTATCGCCGAAGTGGTGATGCATGGGGAATATATTCCGATGAAGGTAATGGAGATAGATGAAAAATTTGCTCGTAGCGGCCAACCTCGGTTAGAGAGTCGGAGAATTGGGGAGGCAATGTTGTGGGAGTGTCAGGAATTTGATTTTGAAATAGTGGGGAGGTATGGGATTACGAATAAGGATATTTTGACAGGAGTGCACTGTCCGGAATGTGGGCGGCTTGGGATGGAAAGGAGACGGAAAACCTGGCATTGTACGAAATGTGGTAAAGCTACTAAGTATGCACATATTAGAGCGATTAAAGATTATTTATTATTGATTAACTCAAGCATAAGTAATAAAGAGTGTAGACGTTTCTTACGCCTGCCATCCAGAAGTATAGTCACACGTATATTACAAAAAAGTGAATTAGTATATCAGAAAAAACATAAGTCATGGGAAAAAGCGTAGTAATTACGACAAGTTTAAACGGGAAAAGCTAAATTTAACACGCAATGTTAAGGGAGAGCGCGCAACAATCCTGGATAATCGTGCAGTAATGTGATTAAACCGTGCAATATTATGATAAGAACGTGCAATAAGGCAGAATAACCGTGCAAACCCAGAGCCCGAGCGCGCGATAATGCGAGTTAACCGCGCGATCCCAGAGCCGAAGCGCGCAATAAAGCAATCCAACCGTGCAATCCCAGAGCCGAAGCGCGCAATAAAGCGATCCAACCGCGCAATCCAACAGCCCGAGCGCGCAACCCCCACACCCCTCCATAACAACAAAAAAAGGAAGATTCTTTACCTAAGCAGAGAATCTCCCCTTTACAACCGGCACTTCATTAAATTTAACAAAAACCGGCTTTTCATAAACTATAAACAAACCTTAATAAAATCGCTTATATCCTTCAAAATGCTTGCTCCAGTAAGAACTGCTCAAGTTGCTGATCTGTACACCGCTAGATCCTGCGTGGATAAATTGGTTGCCGCCTAAATAGATTCCTAGATGGGAGATACCTGATTTATACGTGTTTTCAAAGAATACGAGATCCCCAGGAACAGGCTTGTTTACGTAAAATGAGCGGTTATAGTATCCGCCACTAGACAATCGGCTAATGTTCATGCCTGCTTTTTTATACGTATAGTAGATAAATCCGCTGCAATCAAATCCACTAGGTGTGGAGCCGCCCCATGCATAGTCAACGCCAGTCATGCTTTTCGCAACGCTAATTAATTTGCTAACATTATAGTCAACATCAGCTACCGGCGTTTCACTCGCACTATTCCCAGACCCTGACCCAGAGTCTGCAGCAACTTCCCCGCCGATATTCAGCTTCTGTCCAATCAAAATTAGATCGGAGCTTAATCCATTCCACTTTTTCAATTCAGAAACGGATACGCCGTTACGTGAAGCGATGCCGGATAATGTGTCACCTGATTTAACGGTATAAACTTTTGATGATCCAACTTGTTCCTTAGGTGGCGTGCTAGTTTTGCCAGAATCTTTATTTCCGCTATTATTCGCACCAGAAGAATCAGAGCTTGAACCAGCACTTACCTTAAACACATTCCCTGGATAAATTAGCGTTGAATCTAAGTCATTCCACTTCATCAAATCTGCTAATGATATATTATGTTTAAATGCGATTCCACTTAATGTATCGCCTGGCTTAACTGTATATGTAGTAGTTTTATTGGTAGATGTATTTGTGGTAGGTTTAGTTGATGATTGCTTTTTGTTTGTTTCTAGTACCTGATTCGGAAAAATAATGTTGCTTGATAGATTATTAATGGTTTTTAATGATGTAACATTTGTGTCGAATTGTTGCGCGATTGACCATAATGAATCCCCGCTTTTAACCTTATATGACGCTGCCTCTGCTTCATCTGTAGCAACAAACGCTGATGCGATCACTGCACTGGCGGTTACTGACATGAACAATTTTTTATTTGCCAATTCTCATAATCCTCCTTCGAGATTCTATATAGTGAACCATATTTCTATCATTATAGCATGGAAAAATGAAAAAGTAATAAATATTTATCAAAAATTTGGTAGTTTTGCCTATCTATTCTTGTCAGTAAATTAATTTGTCGATTTTAGTAGAAAATAATGCGTCATCTATTTACATCTGAAAAAATTATGTCGATATAACTACATAGAAAAGATATAACTTTATTAGTTCTAAAGATGTATATAACGTGGAGGTTAAAAGATGGATAAAGCATCAGTATTTGGAATCATTATAGGGATTATTGGTATTGGGGTAGGGATGGTATTAAAAGGTGTTAGTCCTGTAGCAATCATAAACCCTGCTGCATTATTGATTATTTTATTAGGAACCATTGCTTCTGTCTGCATTGCTTTTCCTATGAATACATTAAAAAAAGTACCGACACTCGTAAAAATTGTATTTACACAAGATAAAAATAACAGCATTAAAGATATCATTACATTATTTACACGATGGGCTGAACGGAGTCGCAGAGAAGGGATTCTATCTTTAGAAAGTGAGACAACGGAGTTAAAGGACTCTTTCTTGTCATCCGGATTGCAATTAGTTATTGACGGCCAAACGCCTGAATTTATTCGGGAAGTAATGCTGGAAAAGATTGATGCAATGGAAGAAAGGCATCAAAAGGGTGCTTCTATATTTACGCAAGCGGGTACTTATGCGCCAACTTTAGGGGTACTTGGAGCGGTTATTGGATTAATTGCCGCACTTAGTAATATGAATGATATTGAAGCGCTAGGCCATGCAATTTCAGCTGCATTTATTGCAACATTGTTGGGGATTTTCACAGGGTATGTGTTATGGCATCCATTCGCGAATAAGCTGAAGGAAAAATCTGAAAATGAAATTCGCATTAGACTAATTATGATTGAAGGGATATTGTCGATAACCAACGGAGAATCACCTCAAGTCGTTAAGGATAAATTGGGTTCTTATCTCCCATCAAAAGAATTAGAAAAAATGTATATGGAGGAAATCGATGAAACGGAAAAAACAGCGTAGAAATAGCCATATAAATGAATCGTGGTTACTCCCATACTCGGATATGCTTACACTTCTTGTTGCGTTGTTTATTGTATTATTTGCGATGAGTGAAATAGATGTACAAAAATATAAGGAGCTTTCGCAGGTTTTTAAGAATGAATTCTCCGGTGGGCAGTCCATATTCGAAAATAAGGAAAGTCCAGTGAATAAGCCAAATGAAATGCCAATAGACATCGAAAAAGACAAAGACAAGGATAAAGAGAAAGAAAACGATAAAGAAAACCAGGAGCTTGCCAAACTACAGGCGATGCAACAGAAAATTAATAATTATATTACGAAAAATAAACTTTCTGAAAAGCTTGCAACAAAATTAACGGATGAAGGATTATTAGTCACCATTTTAAATGATGTGTCGTTTGATTCTGCAAGTGCCGAGATAAATAAAAAAGGGGAAAAAATAGCAAGAGAAGTATCGGAGTTTTTATATTCCGATCCCCCTCATCAAATAGTGGTAAGCGGACACACAGATGATCGCCCTATACATAACGAAAAATATGCATCCAATTGGGAATTAAGTGTTATACGTGCAGTTAACTTTATGCGGCTATTGCTGCAAAATGAAGACCTAGATCCCGAACGGTTTAGTGCCAAAGGATTTGGTGAACATCATCCAATCGCACCTAACACAAGTGAAGAAAACAGGGCGAAAAATCGCCGTGTAGAGGTACTTATTTTACCTAATTATGAAATTCAAACAAAAGGGAGCAATAATAACAAGTAATGAAAAAGGAAAAAGTGGAATGGATGATTTCAATCGTTTGCACTTAAGTACTGGTCAAAATGAACTATAATTTGAAAAAAGGCAAACTACTCGAAAGGGTAGGACGCAAAGCTTAGGGTCTACCATATGAAGGGTTTTTATCCTTATATCATGATTGCCTGGCTACCAATTGTATTGATTCTTAATAGTAATATATTAAAGTCTATTGGCTATTCTATTCATAGAATGGCTATTTTTATAAATGTTTAAAAGAAGGAGAGAGGCATATTGGAGATCACGATGGAAAAAAGGAATAAAATCATAAAGGAATTGTTAAATGGTACATATACATCCTTGAAGACAGTCGTACCAATTAAACATGAGATATCAAAGCCGCAATTGTTGGGAAAAGCTTTGCATACACAGTTTGGCGTACTAATTGGTATCACCGGAGATGTAGGAGGGAAATTGGTTTTGTCCGGCGAGGAGACTGTGTTCGGCGCGATAGGTGAGACGATGTTTGGAATGGCACTGGAAGGAGAAATGCTTGCATCGTTTAGTGGGGAACTAGGCAATATGCTAGCTGGAAGTCTGTCGACAACGATCGAGGGAGAGGGAATTAATACAGATATTACCTCGCCAACGATTATACAAGGCAACACCTCATTATCTGGGTACATGCAGGCGCTTCATGTGACGGTTGCATTTGCTGGAGCCGGGGATATGGATATTTACTTGTTGTTGGATTGATAGAAACTTGAAAAGGGATAATGTAAAAATAAACCTGTTTATTTTTACATTTTTTTTGGGAATTAGAAGCGATTGTTTCTCATGCACGTGAATGGCATTGTAATCATCAAAATGGATCCTAAAAGTAACTAGTAATCTATTCTTAATAAATGGTATAATAGAACTGTTTTTAATGAAATATTAGAATTTATCCACGGATTGAGGTATGTAACAATGTCAGATATGAAACGTTCAGATAAAAGAAAAAAGCCAAAACGTCTTTGGCTAAAGATAAGTTTAGCTGTGATTCTAGTACTAGTGCTTGGTGTAAGTGCATATGCATTTTCTATTTATAACAATGCAAAGGACACTGTAAACGAGAAAATGCATGAAAATGTATCATCGATCGACCAAAAAGTTGGAAAGAAAAAAATTAGTGAGCAAATGCCACTTAATATTTTGTTGCTTGGTGTTGATAAGCGCCCAGGAGATAGTGGACGATCAGATGCATTGATGGTACTTTCATTAGATCCAAAGAATAATAAGATGCAGTTAATCAGTATTCCACGAGATACTAGAACAACTATCGTAGGTAAAGGGACTAAAGACAAGATTAATCATGCATACGCTTTTGGTGGAAAAGATATGTCGATTGCAACAGTAGAGAATCTATTAGACATTGAGCTAGATTACTATGTTCAAATGAATATGAAAGGTTTATCTGAAATGGTAGATGCGGTTGGTGGTATAAATGTCCAAAATGAACTTGACTGGTATGATGAGGGCTTTTATAAAAAAGGATATCATTATGCTAAGGGTGAGATTTCATTAAATGGAGCTAAAACAATGGGGTATGTTCGCATGCGTCATTTAGATCCAAACGGTGATTTTGGGCGGACGAAACGCCAACGTCAAGTTATTGAGGCTATTGTTGATAAAGGGGCTAGTATTGCATCGGTTAATAAGATTAATGACATGATTGATGTTCTTGGTAATAACATGGCGACTAATATGGATTTTGAGGATATGAAGGATTTGCTGTTTAATTATAAAGACGTGAGAAAGAATATGGTTAATTATATGGTGAAGGGTAGCGGAACGACTATTGATGGCGTGTATTACTATTTAGTGCCGGATGAAGAAATTGCTAAGGTACACGGGATGATTGCTGATATTAAGTCGTAAATAACCAGACTTATGCGGACTGTTAAGGGAAGCATAAGTCTTTTTTGCATTAAAAATACTCTTAGATAGCAAAAGTAAAGAGTATTTAATTGGCTTTTGGTTACATATATCATAACTAATGCTTGAAAAAATTAATAAACACTTTTTACTGGGGGGTTTAATTAGTGGGAGTTTTTAATGGGAATAAAAATGAGGTTGTTGATTGTGTCTTGGATAGCAAAAAGAAAAATAGGTATGTGTTGACCTGTACATGGGAGAAAAAGAAACCAAGTATTACCTTTATAATGCTTAATCCTTCTGTTGGGAAACAGGAAAATGCAGATCCAACATTAAGAAGATGTATAAATTTTGCATTAAACTGGGGATATGGATCTATAAAGGTTGTGAATATTTTTTCCCAAATAACCCCTAATCCAACAGAATTGCAAAATCCTAAAAAAAGGGGTTTCAGAAAATGATAAACATATTAAAGAAGTAATTGTTGTATCGGAAAAAGTGATATTAGCATGGGGAGAATTGAAAGCAAAACCACACATAGGAAGAGCGAAAGAAATAATTAGTTTGGTTCCAGTTGATAAAAGATATTGTATTAAGAAGACAAAGAAAGGTTTCCTTGTCATTCTTTATATTTGAGGAAGGATTTAAAAGCTATAGCGTGGTAGAAATTGGGGGTTATTTACTTGGGATGTTAATCAAACATTAATTGGACTTGCTTGCAAAATGTTTTAGGAGATCGATTTTATCAATTATACCTGCTGTTTAGCCACTAAAAAAGACTTGTCATATGTACAAGTCTTTTAATAAGATTTACGATAATTGCCTAATTAGTTGCAGTATTGTCATAAGCAACGTTTTTATCTTTTGTGGCTGCATTTATCATTAGGAATATTGCTGAAAGTATATGCATAATCATACCTACAAATGGTATCCAGCCTATACATGAAGTTATAATACCTAAGATACTACCAGTACTTGCTCCGCCATCTTTCTTGGTCAACACTAGTGTGATAATATGTAAAACTAACATAATTGCGAGTGGCGTCCAGAAAAGACTAACAATGAATACTCCTCCAACTGCTGGAATACCTAGAAATGCCTCAAATGCTCCTGTTACCCATTTCAAAACTCTTGATGGTGACATTCGTTTCCCTCCTTTAAAGTATATTTATATTTCAGTATAATGAAACATGAATAAATAGTACCATTACTTTTTACTTACGTCTACATATTTTTACATTTTTATACTAATTATGATAATTCTTCTATTATGCTGAAATGTGAAACTGGAATGACAGTACAAGGAACAAAAGTCATGAAATATGTAAAAGAAAACGATGAATGGAAGTATAAAGGGGACAGTTTATTTCTGTTGAAGATACACCTTTTAACTTATGATCTTAATAATGTGTATAAAGAATTTCCTAAACAAAAATTATCGATGAAGAGGTTATGAAAGGGAAGAAATATATAGTAATTAAAGTTGAGTACTACTATGATGTAAGAAATGTGAAGGACTCGGTAATATTTATGACAAATTAAGTAGGAAAATGTTTGGAGTTCTTTTTGTGTTAAAGAAAGAAGGTTTAAAATGGATGTCAGAAAGGAAGCAGTCGGTATAGCGGCCATAGTTCTACTACTACTTCCATTAGCTGCAGGTGGATTCTGGGTGGCGAAAAGCCTCATTTATGGTCCAACTAAATCGGTAGCAGTAGCAACTGAAACGGAAGAGGCTAAGTATACTGCTAATGATCACTCTACTAGGCTAGTAGATGGGCACGAAAAAATTTTGCCAGATCTAAGTGACTTCTTCATAGAAGAAAAGGAAGAGATGGTTTTGGTAGAGGAAGAAGTCGATGAAGTTGTCACGGTGGAAGATGAGGGAGATACTGAAGCGGGTAATGATGAAAGTTATGATAGTGGTGAATCGTGGAGTGTAAGTGATGGCAATAATGTTTCTAGTAAAAGTGATAATACAATAAACAAATCAAATGAGTCAAAAGAAAATGTTGTGGAAAATAAAGATGATACTAATAATCCAAAAGAAACAGAAAAAGTGAACGATGAAGATGAGGTGCCTTCTGAGGATAATGGTAAATCGGAAAGCCCGTCAAAAAATATGCAAGGAAAAGATGATACTACTGATCCTCCAAAGGAAGATTCAGAAGCTGGTACTGGTAATGACGTAAATGTTGAGACTACAGAAGATGATTCAACGGAAGAGGTAGTAGACCCCCCAGAGGAGGAAAATTCAGGAGAGGAAAATATAGAGAATCAGACTGAAAAAGAAACTAATTCGATTTAGGATTGGTAAGATTGAAACCTTTTTCCAGGAAGGAGGAATGATATGCATGTGATAAAATCGTTGTTGGTAGTTTGGAAAATATAAAAGATGGACTTTACTATCACATTGGTACGTTAAATTATGATGGACACTTTTACACGTTCGAATATACATTTCGAAGTGAATCGCCCCGAACAGTAAAGGAAGCTATTCACAAGGGTTATCATTTGCATCCAGTATTTCCAGTGCTTGAGAAAACGTACAAATCCGAAAAATTATTCCCTGCTTTTGATCGCCGAATACCGGGTAAATCTCGAGTTGGATACGAAAAAATTTTGGAAGAGTTCAATTTGCCTGCCTATGCTGACAGGATGGATATGCTTCGTATGACACGGGGAATGCTCTCACAGGATCAATATTCTTTTGAAGAGCCATTACGTTTGAATGGCAATCAGTTATGGTCTAATTTTTATGTAAATGGAATGAGGCATCGCACTGAATTACCCAAAAATTGTTCTGAGTTAATTCACGAAGGGGAACCCTTAATACCAGAATTAGAAGAGGTAATGAACATGATCCATACGCTGTAAAGGTAATGACAGAGTCGGGAATTCACATTGGTTATACATTTGGTATATATGCCCAAGCAGTACATTCATTGTTGAAACAAAAAATTCCTATAAACCTTACAGTTAAACAATTGCGGTCACAATTTGCCTCACAATGGTGGGTTCAAGTAAAATTAGAAACGACAATCGAACTGGAAAAATCCGATGAACGATATCGTCGTAATTTAGAGGGATTTATTTTTCAAGGAAGTGCCTAATTTGATAGTTATGGGTACTTGTCAGGAATTTTTGAGGTCAGTTGTGGCTTTAAAATAAAGATTGATAATATTGAATAAAGATCGATAATTTATAAAAAAGTTTGATACAATTGTGTTGATAGTCTGGATTATGACACTTCAACAATCTGGCCATTTTGTTGAAAAATGCTTATTAAATTAAAAACAAATTGAAAGGGTGGAAATTATGGATTTAACGCTTATAAACACTATTAGAACAAATAATTTCAATGATGAACAGGTGATGCAAAAGATTATGGATATGTGGAAAGGTGCATCGGCTGACTTATCGCAACAGGAAGGCAATACATACGGTTTGTATCATGAATATGAGTCTGATTATAAAGGCGATTATTCATTGAGTGTTGCTATCGAAGGGAAAAATGAATCGTCAATAACAATCCCAGAGGATATAGAATATGAGGTTTTTAAAGTCGACACTGATTCAGAGCAAGGAATTTTGAATACCTGGAATGAAATTTGGAATAAGGAAAAAGAAGGACAATTGGATCGCGCTTATACTTATGATTTTGAAAAGTATTATCCAAATGGAAATATAGATATTTATATTGCTGTTAAGTGATAAGGTTATTCCAGAAAAGGGCGCAATTCTGGAGTAAAAATCTGCGCTCTATTTATGAATAGGGTAAAACATATAACTTTTAGGGGGGATAATTTGGGAAGAGAAAATGAAACTCCCGAGGAAAGAAGAGAAAGAATGAGACAAGAGGAATTAAAAAATCCATCTAGTAGCATTCACGGAAGTGGTCTTTCCGATTTAGTAGGTGGTCTGGGTTGGAAAGGTACTGGAATACTAATTCTTGTCCTTATAATAGGTTTTATAATATATGCCGTTTTCTTTCGCTAACAATCTTCCGTAATAGGGCGCATTTCTGGAGGAAGAAATGCGTTCTTCTTAATGAATAGGGCCATTTAATATTATGAAAAATATTGATATCATTTTCAATGTTTTTTGCGATATTAATTATATACGCATAAAAAAACCACCCCTTAGCAAGGATGGAGGATGGTTGCTTATTCTTCGGGAGTGTAAAGACGGTTTTCTCTCACATAAAGAAACCCTTGCCAATAATACAGAGATTTTTAAATTATCCCTATTACTATCGAAATTAACAGACCAAGAGGCACTCCTATGTAAAATAATGTTTTCGCTTTACCAATGATTTTCTCGTCTATATCTGCTTTTTCCTGAATGTTCCACATCCAATTCACATAAAGCCAAATAAATAAAGATATCGCATAAAACTTCCAATGATCCTCATATCCTTCAATAAGCACCATCCCAGCCATAATACCAGCAAGCATATCCATATAAACAATATTGTTTTTCGTTACCTCAAATTTGATAGTACCTTCCCCCTTTTAAGAATATTTTACTATAAACAAATCCAATATGTCTCTATAACTTATCTTCATACACTCCGATGCAGAAACATATTCTGATACCTCGATATATTTATTTTGATAATCTAATTTTGAATGTACCCTCTATTGAAGTCGTAGATATAAAATTTTCAAGACCGTTATTCTTTTTTAGTGCAATGGTTATCTACAAAGAAAATCATATTGAGGCTAACTAATGAAAAAGTGAAATTGTTCCGTTAACGGGCGCAATAATGGAGCAAAGTTATGCCGGAATCGGCCCGATTTATGCTGTAAAAATCATAAATTTGAAAGACATTTGAATGATTCTAAGGTTTAAACGAAGGTAGGTATAAGAATGTCAAATAATAATAGCAGAGATAAATTTACGAGTGCCATGGAAACGGTAAACAAAAGACCCTTCCCTGATATAAGCAAAGTGACGAGTGCCATGGAAACGGTAAACAAAAGACCCTTCCCTGATATAAGCAAAGTGACGAGCGCCATGGAAATGATAAACAAAAGACCCTTCCCTGATATAAGCAAAGTGACGAGCGCCATGGAAATGATAAACAAAAGACCCTTCCCTGATATAAGCAGAGTGACGAGCGCCATGGAAACGATAAACAAAAGACCCTTCCCTGATATAAGCAAAGTGACGAGCGCCATGGAAATGATAAACAAAAGAACTTTCCCTGATATAAGCAAAATGACGAGTGCCATGGAAATGATAAACAAAAGAACTTTCCCTGATATAAGTAAAATGACGAGTGCCATGGAAACAATAAACCAAAGAAATTTGCTTGGTATGGACAAAATTGCGTCGTTGGGAGAAACATTAGCTATATTTTCCGATAAAATAGGAGAAATAGATTGGAGAAATTATGAGTTAACTAATAAAGATATAGAGCAAGCCCATGATTTATTGGAAAATGAAAATGCAGAGGAAATAGTAAATAAAGAGCTTAGTGTAAATAAAGATCCTAATAAATTAAGTAAACCTATTAAGAGCTTTTTAATTTGTATTTATCGCCTAATAATGTTTCTTGCATCGTTGGTAACGGTAGAAGAATTTACGGAAAATAAAGTAATTCCTGTAATACAATCATATATACATCATGAACAAGAAGGCACGTTTCAGTCCGAAAGAGCCGGTATAAAGTGGGTTAATGATGAATTGAAAAAGGATGTCTCAAGTCAAATCACAAACAATTTCAGAATAGTCACTAAAAAAAACCTTATAGTACGTGAAGCAAAAAGAAAGGATTCGAGAATAGCCGGGAAATTAAATACTGGATACGTGGTTCAAATTCTTGAAAAGAAAAAGAATTGGTCTTATGTGCTTTATTCTAATTATCAAAATGATGAAGTTATAGAAGGTTGGGCTTTTACAAGATACCTTAAGCAAATTAAATAACGGCTGTATACATATTAAGCTATGAATGATAGTTCAACTATCGGGCGCGAGAATGGAATAGGATATAGCGCTAGATCTGCATATAAGGGGCCAATTGAAGAATATTTTTTTCCGACATAGTTAGAAGGAAAAGGGAGCTGATATGATGAATTCTTCTATTGTGGCTGCATTACTTGTAATCTTTATTGCTACTATTGGTGTAAGTTCTAAAAAGAAAAAGAAGTAAGGCAATAACCAGTTAATTTAGGAAAAGACTATGCCGCAATCGGGCGCCATTCCGGAATAAGACTGGGCGCCCAATCCCGCGGAAAAGGGCCATTTTGTTGAGGAGAAATTTAGAAAGAAAAAATGAAGGTGGGATGAAATATGATTGATGCTGGTTGGCTTAACATCGGCAGTTTGATACTTGGATTAGTAGCTTGGATAATTCCTATTATTAATCTTGCGGGAGATAAAAAACAGAAGAATATGAAATGGATTGCTCTTTCCATTATCAGTTTCAGCGCTTGCGCTATCGCAATATGTTTACAAATTTTTTATAACCTTCACTTGGTAAAAATTGAAGACTGGGCTGCTCTGGGGGATACAATGCGTGGTGTAGCTGTTGCTTCAACAGTACTTGTCATTGTTACCATTTTATTAAATGCACTTACGTTGTTTTTATATCGGGATAGGGGCGCATTGTAAAACAATCGGGCGCTATTCACTAATAAGAATTTGCGCCAATATTGCATCAAGGGTCTAGTTTACGAAATAACAGAAACTGTTTTTATTTGTTAAATCGTAATAGTAATTAGGATTAAAATGGTGAGAGGTGAAGGCAACATGGATTCGAATGGATTTCTTTATGCTGCAAAAATGACTGATGCCTTAGCAAAGGAAATTTCGGAAACCAAATGGGATATTCAGTTGATTACAGAATTGGGATCACTGAGGAAGCTATTCATCCACATAATCCGTGTTAGGAATATATACAGGGATGGATTAAGAACCGGTTTTGTAGAATTTCCGGGTGATCTTCCATCTGAACACAATCTAATTGACCAGTTAGAAAGAGCCTCGAATGAATTGGCGTTTGAATTTACGCAGGTAACCCACGAAAGCATTAAAATGGGTGCGGAAAACTTATCCATCATGGAACTGTTAAATACCTCAGTACAGCATGAAGGCATTCATCAAGGATAGTATTTTGTTGCTCTTAAACAAGCTGGAATTAAGTTACCAAAGCAATGGATTCAGGATTGGAATATGTAATCACTGCTGTTTCCCTAATATCAGCAGAAAGGTCTATTAAATCATCGGGCGCCTTTCTTGAAGAAAGAAAAGGTTCCAGTAAATAATCTAAAGCAATAATTGGTGGGAGGTTGAAATGGATCTAATTTTTATTAGACATGGCCAAGGTCAGCATACACTAGAACCACCTAACAGCTTACACATTAAAGATCCTTCATTAACTAATGAAGGAATAGATCAAGCTAAATTGTTAAGAAAGAACATTCCTTTATCTGATACAGATCTTGTTGTAATTAGCCCTATTAGGAGAACGCTGCAAACTGCATTTATTTGGAGTGAAGGTATCCGGTGTAAAAAAATCGTGAGTCCAATGGTATCACCAAGAATGTTTCCGCAAAAGAAAGAATGGAAGACCCTACCTTGTGACGTGATTATGGACCGCAAAGAAATAAAAAATGAATTTCCTGATTTTATAATAGAAAAAAATTCAACAAATGATCTGTGGATCCAGGGAATAAATAGCACTTCCGAAGATGAGTTTAAAACCATTGGAAAGAGGTTTATTCAATGGTGTAAGCTCCAATCTAAGGAAAAAATCTACGTTGTATCTCACGATGGTACCATTACTTCTTATCGACAATTGTTATCTAATCAAACATTCACTAGAAAAGACTTTCCAAAAGAAGCAGGTTGGGTAAATTTACGCTGTTAAGCAAACGGGCGCTTTTCTGGAATAAAGATTAGCGCTCATTTTTCATGTAATTGGCCAAAATTTTTGAACAAGAGAAACCTTTCCTACAATTGATCCGTAATAAGTATCACAGTAATTTGTTTATTGAAAAGGAGTGTTAGTATGCGAAGGCTATTTGTTTTATTTTGTTATTCGGTTGCTCTTTTATTATTAGTTAGTGCCTGTGAAAATTCAGAAGATGATTCCTCAGATTTTACGGACTCTGCAGTGGAACTTGGAGAGGAATTTATTAAAGAGCTATACAATGTTGACGACCCAAGTGTTGATGTAAAGAACTTTGAAAAGCTTATGGATTTACAAGACAATTTTTCGTCTTATTTCACGAAGAAGGAATTTGAAGATTTAGAAAAGATTAGGTTCTTTACAATACCACAAGAAGTAGCAAACAAACTAAACAATAAAATTTCCGTGCAAAACATTTCCATCAAAAAGAGTGATGGCGATCAAAATTTTGAACATACCTTCACATTGATATTTACGGATCAAGATGGAAACAAGGTGGATGAAGAAGAAATGAAGGGACAAATGACCATTGTAGATACGAAAAATGGGTTGAAAATCGACCGTTATTATGATGGTGCAGAAAAGACGTTGGTAAATAAGTAAGCATCTTGTACCGCAATCGGGCGCATTCCTTGAATAAGAAGCATTAATGTAAAAAGTACTGGTAAACAATGGATTTCTTGTTTTTAATTTTAATTTTTATTGGTATCTTTCTTGTATTTGATGCAGTACGGAAAGTTAGCAATAACATACTTGAACAGACTGAAGAACTAAAAAAATACGTGAAGAATTGATGAAAAGAGTAGACTATTGATCTTCAGTAATACTGGATAACTATTCCACAAAGGGGCGCAATTGCTTAATAAACGCTTGCGTCCATCGGGCCATATCGAGAATATTGTGTTGGTGACAAGAAAACAGAATGAGTAATGCAGGAAATTAATGTTATATACACTTTGCTACGGGGGTACTTATGAAAACTCACTATTATTTAGGTTGGTTTAGCAACTTTTTTCCAGAAAAACTGGGCAGGGTTTTACAGGAGGATATAACTGATAGAAAATCGCTTGTTATGATTAGCTCGAATCCATCTTTTTATGAAGATGATGGTGCTACTGAACGTTTGTGGCTTGACCAGGCAGGCATTATGTTTGATGAATATCATTTAATTAATTATCGCGTACAGAAGGAAGATGCACAAACGTTAATTCAAAATGCTTCAGTCATTTTCTTGTTGGGTGGAAGCATTCTTAAACAAAAAGATTTTTTGATGGAATATGAATTGTCGGATTTGATTAAAAAAAGCAGAGCCGTTGTTATGGGAGCAAGCGCTGGTGCGATCAATATGTCCGCTAAATGGTTATGTTCGAAAAACTTTGGAGATGAAATAAGCTCTGTTTGCGACGGAATCGGCCTTGACGATTTTTCCGTCCTGTCTCACTTTGATCTTGAAAATAACATTGCGCTGGTTCAAAGTGAACTGTCTCCCTTATCGGAAGAAATGAATATTTATGCGTCGAACAAAGATTGCGCTGTACGTACAAAGGGAGACAAAATCGACATTTTTGGCAATGTATATTTAATTTCCCACTCAAAGATTCAGAAATTGGATGAGACGCTCTAGTTGTGGTGAATGACTATGGCTTAAAATTAATTTCTTTATACAAAGCTTCTATTTTAAATTAATCGTGTAAATAAAGAAGAACCTAAAGCTGTACAGATGGCAAAGAAAATATATAGGGAAATCAAATCTAAGCAACTAATCTAACACTCTTTCAAGGGTGTTTTTTACGCTCTTTTTAGAAGGTGGAGAATAATGAGTGTGATTTTATCAAGATGTTTTCCGCTAAAATAACTTTCTAGGGAAAAACTTAGATACTTCGGACATAAGAGTGCATGACATATACACTAAGCAACCCCACTCCAAATCCACAATAAATTGCATTAATTCATACAATATAACCCAAAATACCTAATTTTTTATCTTAATAGTGATGTAGATCACAGCCAAGCGAAGGATTATTTTGTATAATCCAAATTGTAAACGTTTGCGTTATTATGATTGTTCTAAAAATTATGAGTTTGTAATATTGCATTAGCTATTGTTAGTCATTGGCATATTAAGCAAATAATACTAGTAAATCCGGAAAAATATTTCTTTTCATGCTTTTTATAAATTATAGCTAATACGATGTTAACTACAAAGAATCTATCTAAATAGCATTGCTTCTTAGATGAAGGAGATTAGGAAATGGAAGAGAAAACGAAGACAACTTTTGAAGAGATCCTCGAACAAAATAAGCGCAGAGTATATTATCACATTCGTAAGTTAAAATTAAACGATTCACATCAGGAATTTTATCAAGAAGGATTGGTTGCAATGTGGAACGCATACGAGAAGTACCAACCAAATAAAGGTCCGCTTGCAACGTACTTCAATTATGTTATCCGTAATCGCATGATTGACTTAATGCGAAAACAGAAAAGGGAACAGGAAAATCAGAAATTTTTTGTACAGCAGCATAATGCTGAACATGAAGATGGAAACTATTATCGCAATGGGGAGAGAGTTTATCCCTTGTTGAAGGTTGCCGAGGATTTCCAAAAGTATGAACCATTTTGGGATGAAGTTAAGGACAATCTGTCGGAGAATCAATTGAAATGGCTGAAGTACTTTATTATTAAGGATATGTCTGTGAAAGATATTGCTTTACAGGAGGGTGTTACTGTCGACGCCGTGAAAGGCTGGGGTAGAGAGGTTAGGAAGAAGCTGAAGGAATAGATTTGGTGGATTGGAATGGCTTATTAGGTACATATTAAAACTACCAATCTTAATCTCAGTACTGTTAAAGGGGGAAGTGTTCGTAGCACTTCTCCCTTTAGCTTATACCGAATTTAGAGCGCATGGTGTCAATTAAACAATGGTCAACAAAAGTTACCATACCTATATTTTTAAATGTAAAGAATATGAAAGGATAATTTTTCTCGGGATGTATCATTTTTAACGTGCCCATCTTAATCAAATACTTGTACCTTACCAAGTTTTTATTTCAACCAGCACAATTACTTTGGTGAGTTGTCTTTACCTAACTGCCCCAGAAACCCGTCTATGATTCCTTATTTAATTGCCCCACCTAACCTTTCGATTTCATAATCATGTTTTTAGGGAACTAATCCTCCATCCACACTCAAAATAGTTCCAGTAACGAAGCGCGCTTCCTCGGACGCAAGAAATGCATAAGCATTTGCAATATCCTCAGGTTTACCTATTTCATTTAACAAAGATTTTTCCTTCATCATGCCTAACACCTTATCTGGAATCTTTTTAAGCATATCTGTTAAAATAAATCCTGGAGCAACAGAATTGACACGAATGTTATATCGGCCAAGTTCTCGAGCCCATGTCTTAGTCATGCCATTTATTCCAGACTTCGCGGCAACATAATTTGACTGACCAAAATTCCCATATAAACTTACAACTGAAGAAGCATTAAGTATCACTCCGCTTTTTTGCTCCTTCATCCTTTGTGCTACGGCTTGTGTCATTAAAAAGACACCTTTAAGATTAACGTCTATTACCTTATCCCACTGACTTTCGTTCATTTTCAGAAGTTGTGCATCCTCTACTACCCCAGCATTATTTATTAATATATCAATGGAATCAAAACGCTCTAATGTGAAATTAATGGCATAATCCACCGAAGATTTGTTGGAAACATCTGCCACGATTCCCTCTACCTTTTTTCCGTAATCCTTTAAATAGGAAACTGTATCATTAATCTCTTCTTTATTTAAGTCTATTATTACAATGTTGGCTCCCTCATTTAAAAACTTTTTGACAGTGGCATATCC
The DNA here is from genome assembly GCF_900187325.1 of Virgibacillus ndiopensis. Classification (GTDB taxonomy): domain Bacteria; phylum Bacillota; class Bacilli; order Bacillales; family Amphibacillaceae; genus Virgibacillus_E; species Virgibacillus_E ndiopensis. The sequence continues at coordinate 862,412 of NZ_FZMZ01000006.1, forward strand.
TATACCACGACAACCACCAGTAATAATAGCTGTTTTATTATATAATTTCATGTAAATCCTCATTCCTTAAGCGTTTTTTCTTGTATCTTTAGAATTAACACTAGTAATATTATTATCTGTTTTATTTTGTATATCTTTGATAGTTTGTTTGGTGGATTCACTGACATCTGCTTTAAAATACGGTTCGTAAGCTTCTACAGGTGGCTTTTTAGTGAAGAACACAACCAGTAGAACTCCTACTAAAGAAGCTGAGACTGCTATTAAGAATGGATTGGTTAAACCGATAACTTGAGCAAGTATATAAGTGAAAAAACCAGTAAGCATCGATACGTATGCGCCAGCTCTATTCATTCGCTTCCAATACAGCCCCAATACGACAACTAAGAAAAATACTGCTCCGAAGCCTCCATAAACATACGTAAATCCCATTGCCAAGAACCATGGTGGTGTAATAGCACTTACCACAGCAAATATTGCAATTACAAACATTCCAATTCTAAGATTCATATTAAATTTCTTTTCATTGATTTTCTTTTTTGGAAATATATTAAGATAAACATCATAATATAAAGATGTTGCACAGTGTAAGAGCATTGAATTAGCCGATGAAACAGCAGCTGCACATAAAGCTACAAGTGTCATCGCGCCCACTAAAGGAGGTGCATATTCCTGTACGATTACTGGAATAATGTAATCTGTGGTTTTACCTGCTGGCAAACTAGGTATTAGGGTTTTCGCACCCAATCCCATAATAATTAGCGGTATAAATATTGCTGTTAAAATAAGGATTGATCCCATGATTTGTAGAACAGCTACTTTAATATTTTTAGGAGCAAGCATTCTGGTTACCCAGTGCGGAGAAACGGTTGCACCTAAAGAGTTGGAAATAAAGATTGCAAATAAAGCTCCTAAACCAAACGTGCCAACAGGTGTTATCATTGAACCTTCTGGGATTGCTTCGCCACCAACAATTGTTGGACTGGTTGTGGTGGAAATAGTATCTATTATATTCTGCCATCCTCCTGTTGCAGCAAGAACAGCTCCTCCTCCTAAAATAACCCCTACAACAATCAAAATAGTATTTAATGTATCTGTTGCCGCTACTGACCAAAACCCTCCAATGCTTGTGAAAAGTAAAAAGATTAAAAACGCAAATATCGCAAACTGATAATCTATACCGGTTATAGTGGCAAATACTATACCGAAACCAACTACCTGAAGATGTACAAATAAAAAATAACCGATGAACATTAACGTTCCAACAATTGTTCTTAGATGACTAACTTTTCTAAAAGGTTCAAATCTGTGATGAATATATTCCGGAAAGGTTCGTGCTGGAGTTTCCGGTCTTCTGATTTTATAAGCAACTAATGGAATTAGTGCAGTTGCCAAAAACCATCCAGCTACCCATCCAATAATGGCAGAAACTCCATTACTATAAAGATACCCTGGTACTCCCATAACAGAAGCAACACTTACCCATGTAGCTGTTGTTGTTCCAATTCCTAATAATAACCCCATTCTGTGACCGCCAGTCGTAAAGTCCGTCATTGATTCAGCCTGCTTCAGACTTTTGATTGAGGTCCATACAATGAAGCACATGTAAAATCCAAGAACAATTAAATAAAGCATTCACATTTACTCCTCTCGTTTTGGTTCGTACCTAAATAAACTTCCTGTAGCTCCCCAGCGTTTAACCCCATGCTTTTCAATTCGAAAACACAAAAATGTTCCTAACGTAAGTGAAAAAACTATAATCGCTACCCAAATCATTAAGGCAATAAGCATTGATCTACACCACCTATAATGTTATTTTAAAAAATCCGCTCAACGGGATAAACTTATATTTTTATCTATAAGCTCCTTGAAATTAATAATATTTTCTTGGAATTCGGGTATCTTCTTTTCTCTTTGTGCTTCTTGGACAAGTTGACAAACTAATTGATTAAAAGGCGTTGGAACATTGGATTGTTTTCCTTTGTTAACGACATGCCCATTAATAAAGTTAATTTCAGTTGGTTTTCCTTTTTCCAGATCCTGTAACATGCTTGCCTTAAGTTTTGCGTGTGGCCTCCATACATCATGATAAAATTCAAGTTTGTCAGATATACTGTTTTGATCTTTCAACTCTAAATATTGAAAATCTCTCCCTTGCATTTCTTCTAGTCGAATATCATGCTCTCGTGCGACTTTAATTGTTTCGTCAGCAATGTTGGCAACACTTTTAATGGCAACTGGATTATTTAATACTTCTCCAAAAGTACAGCCCAGTGCTGCAGACATACCACTAAATGTTGTATTCATTAACAATTTAGACCATTTTACTCCTTGAATATTAGGAGTAATTTCACTGTACCCCACAGCATCCAATATTTCTTTGCCCCGTCTAATACGATCAGTTATTCGTCCATTTAATTCACCAATATCAAATGCATATTTTTTCATGGTATTGAGTTCAGTTGTTAGCTCAGAAATACCAGGACCTAACCAAGTTGCACCAAAACCTACTGCACCACCAATGGTTCTATCACTTCCTACAATAGCCGCTACATTTTCTTCTGGAACACCATTTTGAAGTGTACAAACAATACTGTCATTATGAAGAAAAGGAAGCATGGGAGTTAATGCATCATGTGTGAAAACTTGTTTTGTAAGTACAAAAACAATATCATATACATCATTTAAATCTTTGGGATGTTTGGCGGACACATGAATAGTAGTATCCAGAAAACCAACCAGCTTGGCTCCATTTTGGTTCAACGCATCAATGTTTTCCTGATTAACATCAATTAAGTCGACATTGTAGCCATGTTTGGTAATTAATGCACCGATAATTGTCCCTAATGACCCAGCACCTAGAATTGCTATTCTCATGCTTTAACACCTCTTAACCTATTTTAGTTTTTGTTCGCAACTGTAATATCTCTCTGGCTTCCTGCGGTGTAGCAACTTCTCTACCTAACGTTTTTGCTAATTCTATAATTCTTTTTACAAATTGGGCATTTGTAGTGGCTAATTCACCTTTCCGGAAATATACACTGTCTTCCATACCTACACGTACGTGCCCACCTAACAAGATACTCATTGTATTAATGGTTAATTGGTCTTTACTCGCTCCAATTGCTGACCAAGTTGAACCCTCTGGAATACTATCTATCATATACATCAAGTTTTTTGGCGTTGCAGGCATTCCACCAGCGACCCCTAGTACAAATTGAAAATGAAACGGATCGTCTAATAGTTCTTTTTTTGCTATACGTAAAGCATTGTGAATCATCCCTACATCAAAGGCTTCAATTTCAGGTTTTATATTTCTCTTTTTTGTTTTGGCAGCAAGTTTTTCTAAAAAGCTAGGTGAATTGTGAAATACACCTTTTCCAAAATTCATTGAACCTGCATCAAATGTGGCCATTTCTGGGTTTAATTCACAAACACGAAGTCTTTCTTCTTCCGTGGTTTCTAACCCACCGGCAGTGGTTAGGTTTAAAATAATGTCGCATTTTTCCTGAACTCGATCAATCACTTCTTGGTACACATTCAAATCCATTGTATTTTCGCCCATCATATCCTTCACGTGTACGTGGCCGATAGCGGCTCCAGCTTTCCACGATTCATAAATTGAATCTGCAATTTCTTCTGGTGTTAGTGGAAGATAAGGAGTATGTTTTCTCGTAGTTTGTGCTCCAGTGGGTGCAACTGTAATTATTAATTTTTCCATTTAATCTCCTCCAAAAAAAGTGTTAATAAAGCGCTTTCAATTAGTCGATAAATAATATCGTCAAAATTATAAATGTACGATTTTCATTTACTATAAACTTAAAAATCATCAATAAGATTTTCTAAATTTTGACCGTAATAATCTGTTATCATCTTTTCAAAATCATGAATAACTCTATTAATATAGATGTCGTGTCTGATGTAGTTTCGAGTGATTGATACCATCACCGGATGGCTAGATACCACCGAGTGGGGTGAGTCTTCTAATGAATGAAGTAATATTGCTTTTTTATTATCAATAACAACAGAGAGCTCTCCATTATGGCGAGATAGCCCTTCGTTATAGTGGTTAAAACAATCCCATGGAACGTCTATATCTTCCTTATCGAAAATGATGGTTACAATCTTAACTCCACGTTCATATGCTTTTTGAAGTAGGTCCCTTAATAAATCAAATTCTCTTTTCCAACAGCTTAATATAATTTGAGAATTACACTCGATAACTGCTGTTTGGACAACCTCTATTGAGGATAAATAACCTTTTATTACAAAAAGTTCCGACCAATCTACATCACTGCGTGAAGAAACGTCTGCTAGGGAATGGCTTAGAAATTCGTAGTGGTTCATAAATGTGTCTTTTTTGGATTTTAGCAACTCTTTATAAGGGAGAGCGCTATATCGTACTTGCTTTCCATTATTTCCTCCAGATACGGTAAACACCAAACCCTGATCATTCATCTTTTTTAATGCTTCGTATACCTTTGGGGCAGGAACCCCTGATGATTTCGCAATATTATTTCCATTTGATGGTTGATTACTTAAGAGCGAAACATAAATCTTAGCTTCATACTCAGTCATGCCAATTTTCTTTAAAGTGTTAACTATATCTCCCATGTCGACCCTCCTTTGAAATTTTACTACCTAGGTAGTATTTATTTTATAAAGTATGTTACTACAAGGGTAGTTAATAGTCAATTTATTTTTTGTGAATTTCCAAACTAATAATATTTTCTGTTAACTAGGATTTTTCGTGTGAATTGATCGATTCGGACCGTGATGCAAAAGTGAAGGCTTTTCCTTTTTTCCCTTTTTCACTCGTGATTAAGTTATGTTTAACAAGCGTCTTCCGGGCATCAAGCAATCCTTGTTTGGACAAGCCTGTTAACTGCTCCACTAATGCGTTCGGCGCATTAAATCTCCTTTTCCATCCGACTGAATTGTTTATCGCCATCAATGTGTGCCATAAGACAATGGCACTGGTAGGGATTTCGTCGTTAGCAGCCAGTCCTTAAATGCATTTAGTTCTTTAATATAGTTCATGGAGAATCGATCCTTTCAAAAATGATTTAGATAAGTGGAAGACAAAATGAATACTTCCCATAACAATAAGCGAAATGGGAATAGGGTTAGGTGTCATAGTTTTGGAAAATTTTTTGTTTTTTTAAATCTGGGGAGTGAGAGTTTTAGGTGGCCAATCACCTTTGTGCTTAGTATAGATTAATTTTATAAGGTTTAGTGGCTCACTCTTCAACCCTAAAAAATGAGAATGATAGAATGTCTTGATCAAAAGGTACTCTATCATTCTCATTTTTTTAATATGGTTTTAATGTTAAGATTTCTATTAAACATCGTTGAATTGGCAGGTGACCAAATGATTCAAAAACTTTTAAACGTATCTCTCCAAAAAAAAATAATTGGCTTGGTAGTTGGCATACTTATCTCTTTGATTATTCTTCTTTTTAGTGTTTTTGCTTATTTTGATGCAAATCAAATTTTTGCCAATAAAAATAGATTAAGTTTACAAACAGCAAAAACTATTTCTTTAATGCCTTCTGTTAAACAGGCACTACAGCAAGATAATCCTTCCAAATCATTGCAATTTTTTAATGAACAACATCGTGTACATAATGATATTGACTTTATCGTTATCCAGAATCATCAAGGTTATATTGTTACCCATCCAAACAAGGAATCTATTGGACAATATCAGAAATTCGATGATGGTTATCTTGCCTTGGTCTTCGGGGGCTATTACAATATGGAGTCAGATGAATTTATAGGGCCCTCGATTGTTGGTAAAGCCCCGATACTATCAGATAAGGGAAATGTATTGGGAGTAGTAACGGTAGGTTTTTTGAAAAAGGGTATTTATGCAACGATTGCTCAACGTCTTAAGAATATTTTTCTTTTCTCCATTTGGGTAATCGTTATTGGTATTATAGCAAGTTACTTATTAGCAAGACACATTAGAAAAGACACATTAGGTTTGGAGCCGCGGGAAATAGCGACTCTTTATCGAGATAGAGATTCCGTTTTATCATCGATAAATGAAGGGGTTATTGCGACTGATGAATATGGAAAAATTACGTTAATCAATACGTCTGCCAAAAAATTACTAAATCTAACAGATGATCATGGCAATAAGTCGATTTTTAATTTACTTCCTAATCTAAATCTTGACTTTAACTTAGAACAACTGAAAGCACAATTGAATAAAGAGGTTCATATTAACGATAAAAATATTATTATAAATCTGGTTCCAATTATTAATGAAGGTAAAAAGGTTGGTACGGTTACTACTTTTAGAGATAAAACCGAGATTACTGAAATGCTTAATACACTTTCTGAGGTTAAGAAGTACTCAGACGATTTACGCTCGCAGACACATGAATTTTCTAACAAAATGCATCTTATTTCAGGTCTACTCCAATTAAAGCGATATGATGAAGTATTGAAAATGGTTCAGCAAGAAGTAGAAACTATTGAAACTAATAATCGGATGATTTTTGAACAGATAAAAGACTTCAAAGTACAAGCTGTATTACTTGGTAAGATGAGTAAAGCTTTCGAGAAAAAAGTGAATTTCTCTGTTGATGAGAGTAGTTCACTACAGGAATTGCCAGCACATATTGAACTCTCTCATTTGATTACAATCATCGGAAATTTACTTGATAATGCATTTGATGAGTTAATAAATCAATCAAAACGGTCCGTCGTTTTTTCTACACTTGATATTGGAAATGATATTATTTTTGAGATATCGGATAATGGTAGTGGGCTCAAGTCAGAGCAAATAGAGAAGATATTCCAGGCTGGATATACGACTAAAAGCAACGGGAATTCAGAACGTGGGTTTGGTTTGTTCAATGTCAAGGAAATAGTAAATTCACTCCATGGAAGTATTGAGATAGATTCGGGAAGTGACGGTACGACATTTACTGTTTATATTCCAAAATCATTAAAGGGGGATGAAAATGATTAACGTAATTATAGCCGAAGATGATTTCCGAATTGCTGATATTCATGAAAGTTTTCTAAAGAAGGTTGACGGTGTCAAGGTTATTGGGAAAGCAATAACTGGAGAAGAAACTGTTAATCTAGTAAAGAAAAAAGAAGCGGATCTTTTACTTCTTGATATCTATTTGCCTGATTTTCTCGGAACAGATTTAATTCATAATGTGCGTCAGGTGAACCCTGATATCGATATTATTATTGTTACTGCCGCTAAAGAAAAAGATCTGTTAGAGACAAGCTTGCGGAGGGGTGTATTTAGTTATCTAATTAAACCGGTAACAATCGAACGCTTTACAGAAGTACTAAATGACTATAAACAGAGGAAAGATCTGCTAGAAACAAAGGAGTATGTTGACCAGGATACGTTAGACAAGCTTTTTACAACTACACGACCAAAACGGGTGCCTGACGATGCTCTTCCAAAAGGAATTGACCGTATAACATTACAGAACGTTAAGCAATCCATGGAAACTAACAACGTACTATTATGGACTGCTGAAGAGATGGGAAAGGAAATCGGTTCATCTAGAACGACTGCGCGCCGGTATTTGGAATACCTGGTATCAGCTGATTATGCAAAAGTAAAACAGGAATATGGAATTATTGGTAGACCTGAAAGGAAGTATTATTTGAATGAAGCCTATGAACAAAATGAACAAAATTAACTTTAAGTTTTAAATTGAGTTAATTATGAAAACGCATACAAGATAAAAGATTCAGTTTATTATTAGAATATATTCAAATCTAAAAATAGAAAGGATACTTTATATGCGTAAATTTTTTGGAATCATGCTTTTATTACTCGTTATGGTTATTGCGGGTTGTTCATCTGATGAAAAGGCTGGAGGGGAAGCTTCTTTTCCAAGTGATAACATCGAAATTATTGCTCCTGCGACACCTGGTGGTGGATGGGATGCAACAGCAAGATCGATGCAAAAAGTATTTTCCGATAATGGAATTATTGAGGAAAACATGAATGTTGTTAACAAGCCTGGTGGAGGCGGAGAAGTTGGTTGGCAATATTTAAAGAAACAAGATGCTCATCACATTGCAATTAACTCGAGTTTGGTTATTACGAATAATATATTGGGACAGAGTGAGCTTACACATAAAGATTTTACACCATTGGCAATACTTACTACAGAGTGGAATGCGGTTACAGTTGCGCCTGACTCAAAATTCGAAACAGGTGCTGAAATTATGGAACAATTGAAGAAAGATCCTACGTCATTAAAAATTGCAGTTGCGCCAAGTTTAGGGAATGATGATCATTTATCCTTTGTCCAGGCAGCACAAGAATTTGGAGTGGATGTAACTAAGCTTCAATTTATGATTTATGAGAGTGGTGGCGATGTACTAACTGCAATGTTAGGTGGTCATGTTGATGTAGCAACATCTTCCGTTTCCGAATTTAAAGAACAGCACCTTGCAGGAAAAGTGAAAATGGTTGCGGTTACTTCAGAAAAACCAATTAAAGGCCTAGAAGATATTCCTACCTGGAAAGAACAAGGTGTGGATATGGTATTCCCACATTGGAGAGGTGTAATGGGACCACCAGACATGACTGAAGAGGAGATCGCTTATTGGGATGATAAAATCGGTAAATTAGTCGAAACAGATGCATGGAAAGAGATTTTGAAAAACAACGAGTGGGAATCATACTATATGGACAGCACAGAAACGAAAAAATTCCTAGAAGAACAAACTAAAAAATACGAAGAGTTATTGAATGTATCAGGGTTAACAGAATAAAAATCGCATTAGAATGAATCTACTAATGGATTCATTCTAATTTTACACATGAAGAAAATATAAGTTTTTATCGGATTAAGTATAAGAAAAACTTCGGCACTCGCTATTATGATGGACGTGGCGAATGCCTTAGTTTTTTTTAGAACATATAAAAAGGAGGGAATTGTATGCTCCGGTTAATCACACCTATAATTTTCATCATTTTTGGTGGTATATACCTTATTCTTACTTTTAATATGACGAGAGCAAAAATAGGGGATCCGAATGCCCCATTGTATTTTCCAGCATTAATAGGGATTTTTCTAGTAATCATTAGTATTGTTTACTTCGTTCAAGAATGGAAACAACGAAAAGAAACGGTAGAAGAAGTAAAACAATTGTTTAAAGGTAGGACACCATTTCTTATTATTGCGTCATTGGTTTTGATTTTTATTTATTCATTTTTATTTGAACGCATCGGCTTTTTATATTCAACCATATTATTTTTGACTGGTTTACTTTTTGTAGTAAATGGAAGAAAACAGTGGATTAAGAACATCTTAATTGCAGTTATATTTTCTTTCGTAGCATGGTATTCATTTGCTGAATTACTAGATGTAAGCTTGCCATAGAAAGGAGAGAGAAGAATGGGAGTTGACTATCAATATGTAATTGAGGGATTTATAACAGCTATTCAACCAGCTAATATACTTTGGGTAATTATTGGTGGTTTTCTTGGAACAGTAGTAGGGATGCTACCAGGGCTCGGACCAGCTACAGCTGTTGCTGTTCTTATTCCGGTTACATTTGGGATGGAACCTACAAGTGCCTTAATATTAATGGCTGCAATCTATTACGGAGCAATGTATGGAGGCTCTAGAAGCTCCATTTTACTTAATACTCCAGGTGATGGATCCGCAATAGCAGCAGCGTTTGACGGGTACCCGATGACAAAAAAAGGACAGGCTGGTCAAGCGTTAACGATTTCGGCAATTGCTTCCTTAATTGGAGGGTTGTTTGCAATTATAGGCTTTATTATATTAGCAAAGCCTTTAGCAGCATTTGCTTTGAAATTTGGACCAGCGGAATATTTTCTGTTATTTTTGTTTACTTTATCTGCAATCGTTTCACTCTCTATAGGGAATATGGTAAAAGGCTTTATCTCTATGTCAATTGGATTGATCTTAAGTACAGTTGGTGTCGATCTGCAATCAGGGGTACATCGTTTTACGTTTAATATTCCACAGTTAAGTGAAGGTATCGATTTTTTAATTGTCATTATTGGTATTTATGCAGTTGGAGAAGTATTTTACAACTATATGAGTTTGGACAGGATTAAAAAGGAAAAGAAAAAAGTTGGAACGAAATGGATCACGAAAGAACAATGGAAGCAATCAAAATGGCCAATAATTCGTAACGGACCAATAGGTTTCCTTATTGGAGTTTTACCTGGTGCAGGTGGCTCAATTGCTTCGATGCTAAGCTATACAACCGAAAAACAACTGTCCAAGCATCCAGAAAAATTTGGGAAAGGTGCAATTGAGGGATTAGCGGCACCTGAATCTTCTAATAACGCTGCTTCAGTAGGTGCGTTTATCCCACTTTTGACAATGGGGGTACCGGGATCTGGTACAACAGCTGTTATTCTAGGGGCAGTAGTTATGTTGGGATTAAAACCTGGTCCACTTCTTTTCGAAAATAATCCAGAAATGGTTTGGACGCTAGTGGATAGTATGTTTATAGGTAATATATTTCTAGTAATCTTAAACATTCTATTAGTTGGACTATTAGTAAGAATTTTAGATACTCCACCTAAAATATTGTATCCGTTAATATTGGTGTTAGCGTTTATTGGAACGTATACATTAAGCTATAGTGTTATAGATTTTTATATATTGGTTATTTTTGGGGTGATCGGATTAATGATGAAGCTACTTAATTTCCCGGTCGCACCACTGATACTTGCTATCATTGTAGGATCTGATATGGAGCAAAGTTTCCGAAAAAGTCTTGTAGCACATGATAGTTTTGTTAATGTACTCGTTGCGTCTCCCGTAACTATTGCATTAGTGATATTGACAATTTTATCGATTTGCTATCCGTTTTTTATTGGGTGGTTGAGAAGACGTAAACAGAGCAGAGCATAGATCACTGCTGTAAGGCGGTAATTTAATGAAAAAAAATATTCTATTGATTATAGTACTGACGTTGTATGTGTTGTTCTTTTCCCCCGTAATAGAATGGAGTATTCAAATGAAAGCATTGGGAACACTTGTCATCATCCAAACTCTCTGGATTGGGAGGGTGTTCCCCTTATCTTTTAGTTCTATATTACTTATTTTATTATTGTCTTTTCATTTTTTTAGTTATGATGAGACACTGAGTTATTTTGGGTCTAGTTTGGTATGGTTGATATTTGCCATTTTCATTTTATCCCATGCTTTTATCAGTACAGGGCTGGCCAGCAGAATATCATTGTATATTCTCAGTTTGGCTAAGGGATCTGGACGAATATTACTATTTGTTTCTTTTATATTGTCCTTTATTTTAACGTTCTTCATTCCCTCTAATATTGGGAAGGGAAGTTTAATCAGTTCCATCTTGCATGACATTATAAAAAGTTTAAAAAAGGTTCAGCCAACAAGCAATTTGGCAAAAACATTTTTTATTGGAATAGCTTATGTAAGTGCCATTTCTGCTGCATTTGTACCAACTGGGGCGAGTTCAACTGTTTATGCATTTGGAATGTTTTCATCCATTTCTGATAAAATTACTTATTTTCATTGGTTAATATATTTTGGTTTACCTATATTTGTATTTGTTCTCTTATTATGGGGGATATTTAATCACTTTTTGCCTATTGAAAGAGTTGATCAAAAAATGGTAAAGGATCTTATCCGTTCGAAAATGGATGAGTTAGGAAGCTGGAGTATCCCTGAAATAAAGATAGCATTTATTATAGTCGTTACGCTTTTATTATGGCTTACCCAACCTTTACATGGTTATTCTATCCCTTTGGTCGGACTATTGGGATCTAGTGTTGTTGTGCTTCCTTATATTGGAGTAATGGACTGGGATGAAGCAAAAAAAAGTGTGAATTGGGATTTGATGATTTTCTTTGCTGCTACATTAATGTTGTCGAATATGCTTATAAATACTGGAACTATAGACAAACTTGCTCAATATGTAATTGGTCATTCACAGCATTATCCTTCTTTTTTTCTTGTGATAGGATTGGTTGTTTTTACAGCACTTATTCGAATTGTTTTTGTAAATGTACTAGGATTTTTGACCATTATGCTACCTTTAGCGATAACACTAGGAGAACAGATAGATGGAATTTCTCCGTTAACATTGGCGATGGCGGTCTATTTGGTTGGTGTTCCTGGATTTTTACTTATAACGCAATCTCCTGTTCATTTAATTAGTTATTCGTATGGATATTTTACACATCAGAATCTATTACGTGTTGGTTCAGTATCCATGCTGATATGGATATGTATTGTGTTAGCAAGTATATTTTTATATTGGGATTTGGTAATTTAAAGGAGGAATTTCTATTATGACTTGGTTGACTACAGAACAGAAAGCACAGGCTGAATTAGCTGATGAATTCAAAGCGCACATGAGTGGGAAAACCATTTTGAAAATAATTGGTGCGCATGATGGAATGGCTGGATTGGTTGCGAAGAATGTCGGATTTAAATCTCTCTATCTATCCGGTGCAGCATACACAGCAAGTATGGGGTTGCCTGATATTGGCTTATTAAATTCAACAGAAGTTGCTGAAAGAGCAAGAGAAATTACTCGAGCTACTAATATGCCATTGCTCGTTGATATTGACAATGGGTTTGGCGGTCCATTAAATGTGGCAAGAACTGTTAAAGAAATGGTGGAAGCAAATGTAGCTGCAATTCAAATGGAAGATCAAAGTATTCCCAAAAAGTGTGGTCATCTTAATGGTAAGCAGTTAATCTCCATTAGTGATATGGCAGAAAAAATAAAAATGGTGAAAAAGATTGCTCCATCACTGGTGGTAGTTGCCCGGACTGATGCACATAGTGTGGAAGGGATTGACGAAGCATTAAACAGAGCAAAAGCATATGAAGAGGCTGGTGCGGATGCGATTTTTCCAGAAGCTATTACGAAAGAATCGGAGTTTGAATTTTTCGCAAAGAGTATTAACGTACCATTACTTGCAAATATGACTGAATTTGGAAAAACTCCATATTACGGGGCAGAGGCGTTTGAAAAAATGGGCTATTCGATGGTTATTTATCCGGTGACATCACTTAGAGTAGCAGCTAAAGCTTATAGGAAAGCTTATGAGGAAATATTTACAAAAGGAACACAAAAAAATATTTTGGAAGATATGCAAACCCGTCAGGAGCTTTACAATACTATTGACTTAAAAAGTTATGAGGAATTAGACAATAAAATTGCTAAAACAATACTACCTGTACTGGGAAAGGGACGTGGTTAATCTGATAACTAGGAAAGAATCTAAAGCCGATAAACTTTTTGAAGAAATAGCAACCTATGTGTTGGATGAAAATGTAGGTGACCGTGAATCAATTGAAATTGCCCAGCATGTACTAATGGATAGTTTAGGTTGTGCTATGCTTTCACTTGAATTTCCAGCATGTACCAAGCTTTTAGGACCAATTGTACCAAATGCTTACTTGGAAAACGGCAGTATCGTCCCAGGTACTTCCTATTCCTTGGACCCTGTACAAGGGGCATTTAATATCGGAACATTAATTCGCTGGTTGGACTATAATGACTGTTGGCTTGCAAAAGAATGGGGGCACCCGTCAGATAATTTAGGAGGAATCCTCGCAGTTGCAGATTTTATAAGTAGAAAGAATAAGCAGGAAGGTAAGGCTCCACTTACGGTTAAAGATGTTCTTGTTGCAGCTATCAAAGCACATGAAATTCAAGGTATTTTAGCCTTAGATAATAGCTTGAATAGGGAAGGTTTGGATCATGTATTGTTTGTGAAAGTTGCAACTACAGCTGTAACGACTGCAATGCTAGGCGGAACAAAAGAAGAAATAATTAACGCAGTATCCAATGCATGGATAGATAATTCCAGCCTCAGAACTTATCGACATTTTCCAAATGCAGGTTCGAGAAAATCATGGGCAGCAGGAGATGCAACGAGTAGAGGAGTATGGCTGGCACTTATGGCTCTACGAGGGGAAATGGGTTATCCTACCGCTTTATCAGCACCTGACTGGGGTTTTGAAGATGTGTTAATGGGGGGGAAAGAACTGACTCTTGCACAACCATTACGTGATTATGTCATGAGGAATATTTTATTTAAAATATCTTTTCCAGCGGAGTTCCATGCACAAACAGCTGCTGAATGCGGTATTAAATTACATAAGGAAGTCAGTGGCAGATTACAGGACATTGAAAAAATAGTGATTCATACACATGAATCGGCCATACGTATCATTGATAAAAAAGGGCCATTGAATAATCCTGCAGATCGTGATCATTGTTTACAGTATATAACTGCAATAGGACTGATTTATGGGGAATTAACCGCGGATCATTATGAAGATGAAATTGCTGGTAATCCACTAATTGATGAATTACGAGAAAAAATGACCGTTTTAGAGGATGAAAATTATTCAAAGGAATATCTTGACCCTAAAAAACGATCAATAGCGAATGCGGTTCAAATCTATTTTAAAGATAGAACATCAACACGAAAGTTGGAAATAAAATATCCGATCGGTCACCGCTTCCGTCGTGATGAAGGAATACCTTTATTATATGAGAAATTTTCATATAATATCTCAACCCAATTTACAAAAGAGAAACAGGTAGAATTAAATGAATTATTTACTGAACATCAAAGGTTGTTAGATATGGAAGTTGATAGGTTTATGAATCTCTGGAGGGTATAGCGGATCTTAGGTGGCTGTTATTTTCCAGCTTTAGTTTCACTGCGTTAATCTGTTAATCATTCAGCCAGAGCAATATATAAAGTTACATTAAAAAGGACGCTTTCGTTTAAGGTTCTCACCTTTTGCATAAGTGTCCTTTTTACTAATCCAAAATTCCTTGTAGATTAGTCTGAATTTTTATATTAATATAAGTATTAAGATTCATTTTAATGAAAAGGAGTGATAGGTGTGGAACAGCTATACAGTAATTTAGATGATGTATATGATGAGATTGTTGAAATACGAAGATATCTTCATCAACATCCTGAACTATCTTTTGAGGAAGAGAACACCGCAGCGTATATTGCAGACTATCATACAAATTTAGGTCATAAAGTTCGTACCAATGTTGGGGGTAATGGGGTTTTAGCCTATTTAAAGGGAGATAAGCCTGGACCAACAGTAGCATTACGAGCGGATTTCGATGCACTCCCAATTCAGGAACAAACCGATGTTCCTTTTATATCAGTTAATGAGGGTGTTATGCATGCCTGTGGTCATGATGGACATACAGCGACATTGTTAGGCCTTGCAAAAGTTTTGAATGGATTGAAATCTGAAATAGAAGGTACAGTTGTATTTTTACATCAACATGCTGAGGAACTTCCCCCAGGTGGTGCGATTTCAATGATTGAGGATGGGTGTCTTGATGGTGTAGATGTCATATTTGGTACGCATTTACAAGCGCAAATGCCACTTGGTGAAATTGGATATCGAACCGGCGCTCTTCAAGCCGCTCCAGATCGTTTTGATATAAAGATTCAAGGTCAAGGTGGACATGGGGCATACCCACACGATACGAAAGACAGCATTGTAATTGGTGGACAGTTAATCAACAATTTACAACAAATTGTCAGTAGAAGGATTGATCCATTAGATTTAGCTGTTGTATCGGTCTGTAATTTTGAAGCGAAAAATCCTTACAATGTGATTGCCGACACTGCTGAATTAACAGGAACTGTCCGGACATTTAAAGAAGAGACTCGTAATTTTATAGAAAACGAGATAGAAAGAGTTGTACAGGGGACGTGCCAGGTCTCTGGTGCTGATTACGAGTATACGTACACTCGTGGCTATCCAACCCTGGTTAATCACAAAGCAGAAACAGAATTTGTTGCAGAAATTGCAAGGAACGTTCCAGGTATTGAATCGGTTAATGAAACTCCACAGATTATGGGTGGAGAAGATTTTTCTTATTATTTACAACATGTAAAAGGAACCTTTTTCTTCACAGGTGCCAAAATTTCGGAACAGGAAATAACTTACCCTCATCATCATCCAAAATTTAATATCAATGAGCGTGCATTATTATATGCTGCGAAGGTTTTGGGGAAAGCAGCATTACAATACATGAAAGAACATGCACATCAACGTATTAAGAATGTTAGTCAATAATCTGGTAATAAAAGGAGCCTTATTTTTAAGGCTCCCTAAATAAGGGGGCATAGGAATATGGATCAAGTTCTGAATATGTGGAAAGACTGGCGGTTGCATATACTTGTATTTGCGATAGTCATTGTAACGGAATTTATTGGTATACATGAATTAAAAATAGGTCCTGGTGTGATTTTACTATTACCGATGCTTTATGCAGTTATTATTGGAATTGGGTTATACTTCACACCACTTGTGAAGGAAAAGCAATCTATTAATGCTGAACCGCTTGTTTTTATTTCGGTTACGTTACTTGTTGCGAAATTTGGTGTACAGGCAGGTCCAGCATTGCCACAATTAATAGAAGCAGGCTGGGCATTGGTTTTACAAGAACTAGGTAATTTAGGAACTATATTTTTAGCGCTGCCAGTAGCAATTTATCTCGGGTTAAAACGTGAAAGTATTGGAATGACCCACTCGATTGGTAGAGAGCCAAATTTGGCACTAATTACAGATAAATATGGTTTGTCTTCTCCAGAGGGACGTGGTGTTATGGCTATCTATATATTTGGTACAGTTTTCGGATCAATTTTTATGGGACTGGCTTCGGGATTGTTAGCAACCATTACGCCACTTCATCCGTATTCCTTTGCAATGGCAACCGGAATTGGAAGCGGAAGTATGACTGCGGCTTCATTGGGACCACTTGTTGCTGCATTTCCTGATAAGGCAGAAATGATTACTGCATTTTCTGGTGCAAGTAACCTTCTTACATCTGTAACAGGACTATATGCTAGTATTTTTATTGGGTTACCCTTGACGGAAAAACTTTATAAAGTAATGACGAAGCGGAAAAAAGAAAATCCAACAAATAGTACGAAGGTGGTGTAGTGACAATGTTGAAAAGCGTTCAGGAATGGGTATTGTTATTTATCATTATTGGTTTCATTATAGTCATCGGGAATTGGATTGGATACAATGTCATGCCCTTAGATGCACTTCCAGGTATTATTGTTTTGATTGCGATTAGTTTAGCAGGATTAATTATCCATCGGCTTATTCCTTATAAAAAAGTTCCTAGTATCGCATATATAGGTATACTGGCTTTTGTTTTAACGATTCCAGGGGTTCCTGGATCGCAGCAACTTGTTTCGTGGACATCTGAGGTTAATCTTTTGGCCATTGCGACACCAATTTTAGCTTATGCTGGAATATCTATAGGTCGATCTTGGACAGATTTTGCTAAACTGGGGTGGAAAACAGTTGTTATTGGGATGTGTGTATTACTTGGAACCTACTTAGGATCTGCTGTAGTTGCCGAAATTATATTAAGAATACAGGGGATTATTTAGGAGAATACTTGTGGTCAACAATGCCCTTTAGAATAAATAAAACGAGAAATGGATCCAGATTTATACTGGATTCGTTTCTCGTTCTATTTGGGCAATTTTGAAGCCCTACCGTTCTTATTGTGGTAGTATGAAAATAGTTTATAACATATACAGCATTTATTTTTTTGTACTGGAGGTTACTTTCATGTCACGACAACTTGTTTTAGCATCGTCATCACCGAGAAGACAAGAACTTTTGAAGCAGATTAATATCCCATTTATTGTTCGCAAGCAGGATGTAGATGAATCATTAATTCAAACAGATTCTCCGCTGGAAAAGGTTAAAGAATTGGCTTTGTTAAAGGGGAGAAATGCTGAGATTATGAATGATGATGAAGTAATAATAGCAGCGGACACGGTTGTATCCTACGAAAACCAAATTTTTGAGAAGCCAAAAAATAAACAAGATGCTTTTAACATGTTGTCAACGCTAAACGGCAATGTCCATGAGGTATATACTGGTGTAATGATTCGAACAAATAACGACGAACGTGTGTTTATTGAAAAAACGTTAGTAGAATTTTGGGCTTTATCACATGATGAAATCGAGTCGTATATTTCAACGCAAGATCCTTTTGATAAAGCTGGTGCATATGGTATTCAAACGAAAGGGGCAATATTAGTTAAGAAGATTACCGGTGATTATTATAATGTTGTTGGCTTGCCGATATCTCGTGTTGTAAGGGAACTTAGGAATTTTTTGGTGTAGGTTTTAGGGCATCTTTTAATGTTCCTTGTAAATAGTTACGGTTAGTTAATTTGTGGATTTACGCTACTAGAACTAACTTTTTTTATTTTTACTAGCAGATTGAAGCGACTTTGAAAAATAGGGGAGTAAATTTATGCTTAAAATTTACATTCTTTTGTTCATGGTAATGATGATGTGGGGGTTAAATGTATCTGCGTTAAAGGTGCTAGTGGATGCTGTTGACCCGATGTTGTTGACGTCCGTTCGAATTATGACTGCAGGTATTGTTGTTTTGGTAATTTGCTCGGTGATGGGGATATTTAGGTTACCACTAAAACACGAATGGTTCGTCATTTTGTACATAGCTGTTTTCAATGTTATTTTACATCATTCGCTTGTCGCGTTAGGTATAAATATGACAACGGGGATAAACGCGGGGTTAATTCTTGGGACAATGCCACTGGTTACTGTGATGATGGCTGTGGTCTTTTTGCGACAGCGTGTTATGTGGCTGAGGATTGCCGGTTTTGTTTTAGGATTTGTCGGCGTGATTATAACGACGTTGACTGGTGCTGATGGATTGGCGGCAATTTCATTAGGTGACTTAATTGTATTCCTAGGTGTTGTCGTGCAAGGGTTTAGTTTTGTATTAATCAGTAAATTGAAACCAACATTTGACCCGCGGTTGGCAACAGGCTACATGCTCGTGCTTGGGTCGATATTTATCTTTTTGTTTAGTCAGGCTACGGGATCGCCACTGCAGGAAATAACGTATTTATTTGATTGGAAGCTAGGATCAATCTTTTTATTCAGTGCAGTTTTAGCATCGGCATTTGGTCATATGACTTATAATTATGCCATCAAAAAAGTAGGGGCAGCTGAATCAGCAATTTTCATCAATCTGAATACACTTTTTGCGATTATAGGAGCGTCTCTTTTTTTAAATGAAGTGATTACGCTAAATCATGTTATTGGATTTATTTTTATTTTATGTGGCGTGTTTTTGGGTGCCGGCACCGTAGAACATTTGGTGTTGAAGCGGAAGAGAAGAGAGGCGTAAACACTTACCCATTAGGAAAACGAGATGAAAAGTGGCAAATTCCATCGCCATAGCTATTGAGTATTTTAGCTAGTTTGGCACGCATGTTTAAATATTAAATTTTCAAAAAACAGTGTTGACATTATAATTTTATAATATTATAATGTTTCTTAAAAATATAAACCAAATAGTACTAAGGAGAAAAAAATGGAATTAAATAAAAGTGTATCTACCCCTTTATATCATCAAATAAAGGACTATTTAGAAGATAAAATTACGAAAGGTGAATGGGAGCCTGGTTATAGATTACCTACAGAAAAAGAATTAGCTAACCAATTTAATGTAAGTAATATTACAGTAAAGAGAGCAATTCTTGAACTTGTTAATGAAGGTATTCTTTATAGGAAAAGTGGTAAAGGGACATTCGTTATTAAAAAAGAAGAGCAGGATATTTCTAAGCTGGTTTCACTTCGAAATGAGGCAGACGATGATCAGCAACATCCTCACAAAACATTGAGCTTTTCCAAGGTAATGGCAGGTACAAACATCGGGAATCAATTAGAAATTAATTCTGAAGAAATGGTTTATAAAATTAATCGATTAAAAATTAAAGAAGGCGATCCTGAAGTAATCGAATATTCATTTATACCAAGCGGAGTTTTTCCAGATTTGTCTCAAACAGATATTGAAGATGAGTTGCTTTATAATATTTTTCTAAAAAAATATGGGATCGAATTAGGAAAGGCAAAGATATTCTTCTCAACTATCATTGCCGATGATTATGAGGCAGATTTATTAAACGTCCCTAAAGGGGAACAGTTATTTGTACTAGAACGTTATACCGTAACGGTTAAAAACCAAATTATTGAGTATTCCAAATTTATATTAAAACAAGATCAACCAAGATATTTCCTTGAAGTTCAACTGTGAGTATTTAAAAAGATTTCTAACCAAATAAAATTATTTATATTAAGTAAAATTATAACATTATAATATTATAATGTTATGTTTTAATACAACGAGGTTCCTGTTAAACGACAGGGCTTAGAAATAGCATAGTAAGTAATAGTTCATTTGATAGGAGGGTGATTCACCAAGCAAATTGTTTATTCAATTAAGTAGATTTTAAGGGAGGTTACAGAATGGAAAGATTACATCAATATGTAAATAGTAAAGCGGATGAGTACATTGAGTGGTTAATAGAAACATGTAATCAGCCAAGTGTTTCAGCTCAAAACCGTGGAATGAGTGAGATGAAAGATTTAGTTAAGTTTTTTCTTAGAAAAATAAATGCCGAAATTGAGGAAATTGAAACAGATGGTTATCCAATTATCTATGGAGAAATTAATAGTGGTAAACCAAAAACGTTAACTTTCTATAATCATTATGATGTTCAACCAGAGGACCCGTTACATGAATGGACAAGCGATCCGTTTAAGACGGACATTAGAGAAGGTCAGATTTTTGCCAGGGGAGTCGCTGATAATAAAGGTAATTTGATTTCTCGTATTTGTGCGGTACATGCCTATCAGCAGGTATATAAAGAATTACCGGTTAATTTGAAATTTATTTTTGAGGGGGAGGAGGAAGTAGGAAGTCCTCATTTAAAATATTTTGCTACCAATTTTCCTGAAAAGCTTCAAACAGACGGAATAATTTGGGAAGGTGGGGCTCGTGGGGCAATTGATAAACGTCCACATGTAAGTTTAGGCGTTAAGGGGATTTGTTATGTTGAACTAATTTGTAAGGGTGCTAATTATGATTTGCATTCATCTGAAGCAGCAGTAATTGAAAACCCTGCTTGGAGATTGATTTGGGCATTAAATACAATCAAAAATGAGCAAGAGGAAATATTGATTAAAGGTTTTTATGATGATGTGACTCCTTTAACTCAAAAAGATAAACAGTTTATTCAAACGATGGACTTTAATGAACAGGAAACAAAGGATATGTACGGTATCAATTCTTTTGTTAAAAACGTCTCTGGTTATGAATTAAAGGAGCGGTTAACTGCAGCTCCAACCTGTACAATCTGTGGCATTGATTCAGGTTATACGGCTGAAGGTTCTAAAACAGTTTTACCTTCAATTGCTATGGTAAAGTTGGATTTTAGACTTGTTCCTAACCAAACACCAGAGAGAACCGTTCAGCTATTAAGACAACATTTGGATTCAAATGGATTTGAGGACATTGAAATTAAACAATCACATGGTCTTACACCCTTTAACACCGATACGGAGCATCCGTTTATTAACGTTGTATTGAAAAGTGTAGACAATGTATATAAAGAGCCACCTGTTATATTACGTAATTTGGCTGGATCTAGTCCTATGAGTAAGTTATTAAACGAAACATCAATTCCTGCAGTACAAATAGGTGTGGCTAATACACATTCAAATTACCATGCTCCAAATGAAAATATTTTTATTGATGATTACATCCAAGGTATTAAAGTAACAGCAAACGTAATTAACAACCTTGGATAAATTTTTATTTACAATAATCTGATTATTTTTAATAGTTAAACCGTAAAAAAGGAGGAAGAGAATGAAAATATGTTATAAGTTGCTGTTAGTTGTTTCAATAGTGACGTTTTTATTTGTGACGGGATGCAGTAATCAATCATCTGGGGAGGGAAATCAGAACCAAGGTGGGGAAGATAGTTCTACTTTGGTAATCGCTCAAAGTGCAGATTTAACGACAATGGATCCGCAAAATTCATTAAGTACCAATGGAGAAAGAGTTTTTAGGAATATGTTTAGTCGTTTATTTTATTGGGATCAAAATATGGAAATACAACCGGATGCTGTTGCTGAATATGAACAAATAGATGACGTGACATGGAAGTTCACCTTGAAAGAAGGAATAACCTTTCATAATGGAGATCCTTTAACTGCAGAGGATGTCAAATTTAGCCTGGAACGTGTTATGAATGATCAGACGCTGAAGGAATTTCCATATTTCAAACAGCTAAAGGAAGTTAATGTTTTAGATGATCTAAATGTTGAAATCATCACTGATGGACCAATGCCAACTTTATTAAAGGTATTAGCCAAAAGTGGATCAGATATTCTACCGAAAGATTATTTTGAAGAAGTAGGATTGGAAGAGTTTCAAAAGAATCCAATTGGATCCGGCCCATACAAGTATGTTGAATGGGTGCATGACGATAGGGTGGTTCTAGAACCTTATAAAGATTATTTTGGAGACGCACCAAAATGGGAAAATGTTGAGGTTAGATCAATTACAGAAAGCTCTACACGTGTTGGGGAATTACTTACCGGCGGTGTTGATATCGCTACTGATATACCACCTAATGAATGGGAACGTGTAGATGGTGATGAAAGTGTTGAACTCGTTACAGGCGATACAACAAGAGTAATGCTGCTAGTAATGCGGACAACTGAGGGAGCAGTTACTTCCGATCCTAAAGTAAGAAAAGCAATTGATTTAGCAATTGATCAACAAGCTATTGTAGATTCTCTTTTAAAAGGGACAGGTGTACCAGTTCGATCACGTGTTCCGGAAGGAGTCTTTGGCTCAAATCCTGATTTATATGACTCGTATGTTTATGACGTTGAGAAGGCAAAAGATTTGCTTGCTGAGGCTGGTTATGAGGATGGAGTTGAGATAAAGCTGACAGCACCAAAAGGCAGGTATCCACTTGATGGTGAGGTTGCACAACTAATTGCATCCATGCTAGGCAAAGTTGGGATTACTGTCAATCTCGAATTATTGGAATCGAGTGCATTTCTGGATGTTTATAACTCGAATTCAAATAAAGAAATGATCATGATAGGTTTAGCCGATGGTTTGTTTGATGCTTCCTATTCACTTGTTCACTATACAAAGGATCGTGCAAAGGGACAAACGGATTATTATAACAAAGAAGTTGAACAACTTTACAATGATGCTGGACGTAACCTAGATGAAGAAGAACGTTTGGAACAGTATAAGCGGATTCAGGAAATTGTCGCGGAAGAAAGACCACATATCTTTTTATATCAACAAGGAATGAATTATGGTGTTAGCGAGGATATTAACTTCAAACCGCGGTTAGATGCAGTATTCCTTTTTGATGACATAACGACGAAATAAAATAGTTTAGCTAATAGTGGCAGGTCTGGATATTAAGTATCTGGACCTGCCTGCTATAAGGGAGGTTTGGTTTTGAGAAAATATTTAATAAGGAGATTACTGCAAATCATCCCTGTCATATTCATTATTACGTTTGTTGTGTTTGTTTTAGTATATATGGCAGGTGATCCAGTAGCGCTAATGTTACCGGAAGATGCATCAGAGGCTGATCGTGAAGCATTAAGAGCGGCATTAGGTCTGAATGATCCGTTCATCGTTCAATATTTTCGTTTTTTATTAGATTTGGGTCAAGGTAATTTTGGTACATCTTTTCGTTACAATCAAGATGCTTTACCGCTTGTCCTAGAACGGCTGCCAGCTACGTTTGAACTTGCAGTTGCTTCTATGGTCGTAGCAATTATGATGTCAATCCCATTGGGTATTTACTCGGCAAGAAAAAGAAATAGTTTTGTAGATTTATTCATAACAGGAGGATCTGTTCTAGGAAAAGCTATGCCAAATTTTTGGTTAGGGATTATTCTCATTCTATTATTTGCTGTAAACATTCAGTTTTTCCCAGTTTCTGGACGTGGGTCACTATTACATTTGGTATTGCCAGCAATTACGCTTGGAACAGGTGTGGCTGCAGAAATGACTAGGTTAATTAGGTCCAGTATGCTTGAAATTTTAGGTCAAGATTATATGCGGACGGCTAAAAGTAAGGGTGTAAATAATGGACGATTGATATACAAACATGCATTTCGTAATTCTCTTATCCCCGTTGTCACTATTATGGGTTTGCAAGTATCTCAACTTGTAAGTGGAGCTTTAATAACGGAAAGTGTTTTTGCTTGGCCTGGGTTAGGACAATTACTTGTACAGGCTGTTAATGGTAGAGATATGGCAGTTGTGCAAGCATCGGTATTTGTCATAGCTATATTGGTAATCGTTATAAACTTGTTAACAGATATTGTTTATCGATTGTTGGATCCTAGAATTAATTATTCATAAGGTGGTGTAAACGTGCAAGCTAATGCTGAGTCTAAATCGGAATTAAACATAAATGATAAAATTGCAAAATCAAAAAATCAGAGTACTACAATTCGCGGATTGAAGCTGTTACTTCAAAGCAAAACTGGAACAATTGGTTTTATCATTGTTATATGCGTTGTTTTAGTGGCAATATTCGCGGGTGTGTTGGCACCTCATGATCCAGCGCTAAATAATTTGACTGCAACACTTAAGCCGCCTGCATGGTTAGACGGAGGGTCTTGGAACTATGTCCTCGGTACCGATAACTTGGGAAGGGATGTGCTAAGTAGAATTATTGTTGGAACTCGCGTATCTCTTTTGGTTGGTGTATTTTCTGTTGTTTTAGCGGGTCTTATTGGTCTAATCATTGGGATAGTAGCTGGTTATTATGGAGGTATAGTAGATAATATTTTGATGCGACTAGTCGACTCGTTTCTAGCGATACCTAGTATTTTGTTTATTTTAGTTGTATTGGCCGTTTTCGAACCTAGTTTACTAGTTTTAATTATCGTTATCGGTCTTACTAACTGGGTTACATATGCAAGGATAGTTAGAGGAGAGGTTTTAAGCATCAAAGAGAGAGAGTATGTAAAAGCTTCAAAGTCGATTGGTACAAAAAGCAGCGAAATTATGTTGGTTCATGTTCTGCCAAATATTGTCTCATCATTTATTGTGATTTCAGCGCTAAGTGTTGCAACAACAATCATCTTGGAGGCATCATTAAGCTTTCTTGGCTTAGGAATCCAACCTCCCGATGTTTCATGGGGGGCAATGTTAACAGATGGTAGAAATTATTTAGCGACAAACTGGTGGCTTGCAACATTTCCAGGGTTAGCTATTACAATTACTGTTTTAGGTATTATTTTCCTAGGTGATTGGTTGCGGGATGTACTTGATCCGAAAACACAAGTAAATCAAAAAGGAGGCGCAAAATAATGGTAGAAAAGTTACTGGAGGTTAAAAATCTTTATACACATTTCTTTACTGAACAAGGGGTTATACCTTCTGTAAATGGTGTATCCTTTTCGGTTAATAAGGGTGAAATAGTTGGAATTGTCGGTGAATCAGGATGCGGAAAAAGTGTCACGTCTTTATCGATTCTACAATTAATCGATAAACCCGGAAAGATAGTGAATGGAGAGGTTCTATTTAATGGTGAAGATTTAATAAAATTGAATGAGAAGCAAATTAAAAAAATCAGAGGTAACAGAATATCAATGATTTTCCAAGAACCACTAACTTCTTTGAATCCGGTATTCACTGTAGGAAATCAAATATCTGAGGCAATCCGTATCCATCAGAAAGTAAACAAACAACAGGCAAAGGATAAAGCTATTGAAATGCTTCGTAAGGTTGGGATACCTAATCCGGAAAAGCAATATTATTCTTTCCCGCATCTGCTTAGTGGAGGTATGCGGCAAAGGGTTATGATAGCTATGGCATTATCATGCAATCCAGAACTATTAATTGCGGATGAACCTACCACCGCATTAGATGTCACCATTCAGGCGCAAATATTAAGTTTAATGAAGAATTTGATTGAAGAGTTACAAACATCCATTATCATTATCACACATGATTTAGGTGTAGTTGCAGAAATGGTTGACCGCGTTGTCGTTATGTATGGTGGGGAAATTGTAGAGCAAGCAAGTGTATACGATTTGTTTGAGAATCCGAGACATCCTTATACGCAGGGGCTACTAAAAAGTACGCCAAAAGTTCATGAGCTGGAATATGAGCTGGAATCAATAGATGGAAATGTTCCGTCTCCAGATAATATGCCAACTGGTTGTAAGTTTCATCCGAGATGCCCATTTGCAATGGATAAATGCAAAGAAGAAGATCCATCGTTACTGAGTGTTGGTAATGATTCAGCCATTAAGTGTTGGCTTTATCAAGACAGAAAGGTGGTTCAAGTATGAGTGTTGTTGAAGTAAAAGAAAAAACAAATAATTATTTGTTACAAATTGAAGGCTTAAAGAAACATTTCCCAGTATCAACAACTATATTTGGTAAGACCAAACAAACCTTAAAAGCGGTGGATGGTATTGATTTATATTTAAAAAAAGGGGAAACGCTCGGAATAGTTGGTGAATCGGGATGTGGAAAATCAACTACTGGAAATACTATTCTTCGGTTAATCGAACCAACCGAAGGAAAGATAATCTTTGAGGGAGAAGATCTCGTAAAGCTGTCAAAGAAAAAAATGCAAGAGATAAGAAAAGATATACAGATGATTTTTCAGGATCCATTTTCGTCGCTTAATCCTCGGATGAAAGTATTTGACATAATTGCGGAACCGCTTAGAACACATGGAGTTGCAAAGGGAAAAGGGCTTGAAGACATGGTTTATGAATTGATAGAAACAGTTGGCCTTGATCGTTCCCTAGCCAAAAGATTCCCACATGAATTTAGTGGTGGCCAAAGACAGCGAATAGGAATTGCACGTGCAATTGCACTTAAACCAAAGCTGATTATTTGTGACGAACCAGTCTCTGCGTTAGATGTTTCCATTCAGGCACAAATATTAAATTTATTACTAGATTTACAGAGGAAATTTGATTTAACTTTTATCTTTATCGGTCACGGAATACCAGCTGTAAAGTATATTAGCGATAGAATTGCAGTTATGTATATGGGGGAAGTAGTTGAGATGACTACAAAGGAAAAGTTATTCAGCGAAACGAAACATCCATATACAAAAGGACTGATTTCTGCAGTACCAATACCTGACCCAAAATTAAGAGATAAAACAGAGCGGGTTATCATCGAAAATGATATTCCGGACCAACTAAATCTTCCTGAGGGATGTCGATTCTATTCAAGGTGCCCGTTCGGTACAGAGAGATGCAAAGTGGAAAAGCCAAAATTAAATGAAATATCTAATGAACATTATGTAGCATGCCATTATCCGTTAAATTGATAGTCTTATAGTAAATATTTTATATGAAACGAAAAGGAGTGGGAATATGAAGGTTGTTGTGATTGGAAGTGGAATTGTAGGAGCAAATGCTGCCTATCATTTGGCCAAAAAGAATAATATAGAAGTAATTATGGTTGATAAAGAGCATGAAGGAAATGCAACCTCTGCTGGTGCAGGTATTGTATGTCCATGGATATCTAGAGTAGAGGATAATGAATGGTATGAAATTGCAAAAGGTGGAGCCCGCTACTATCCAAAGTTAATTTCACAGCTAGAAAATGATGAGGAATATGATGTTGGATATAAGAAAGTTGGAGCATTAAGTGTTAGTTCAGATTCAAAGGAATTAGAGGCAATCGAACAAAGAACCAAGGATAAACAAAAGGAAGCGCCTGAGATGGGTGATATTATAAGAATAAATGCTGAAGAAGCTCGTAAATTATTTCCTCCTCTCAATAAAAACCTAGAGGCAATTTACCTATCTGGAGCAGCTCGTGTTGATGGCAGGTTGTTAAGAACCGCTTTAAAACGAGCGGCGCTTAAACATGGGGCTAAACTTGTTAATGGTTTGGCAGAATTGATTCATGACAACGGTCAGGTAATAGGGGTTATGGTAAATGGAGAAACAATTCGTGCCGATTCTATCATTGTATCTACAGGTGCTTGGGCCCCATCTTTATTAGAACCAATAGGCATTGAGTTAAAAGTAGAACCCCAACGTGGACAAATTGCTCATATTAGACTACCAGATGTCGATACATCTAATTGGCCAGTTATATTACCGCAATCTAGTCATTATATGTTAGCATTTAATGATTCTAAAGTAGTTGCTGGTGCTACAAGAGAAACAGGATCTGGTTTTGAATATCGTACCACTATTGGTGGGATTTCCGAGGTAATGTCAGAAGCGATGAACGTTGCACCTGGTATAAGTAATGGGGAATTACAGGAAGTTCGGGTTGGTTTCAGACCGATGGGACCTGATATTTTACCATTACTAGGTCCAATTAATCCGTTTGAAAATGTTATTATGGCAAATGGCCTTGGAGCGTCAGGTTTAACTATGGGACCTTATGTTGGTAAACTTGCTGCTTCCATCGCTATTAATGAAGAAACAGACCTTGATTTAACTCCATATAATCCAATGAGAGCTATTGCAGTAAAAAATAGAATAGTAACTAATCCTATAAAAAAGAGATGATCTGATCGTTTTCAAATTATAGATTTCAAGATGTAGTACTATCGATAAAACGAAAAATCCTTAAATATTGAATTAACTATTGTAAGACAAGAAACTGAAGAAAATGGTGAATATTGAGTGCAGTTGTATGCATATAGTGAAATATATTCTCTTAAAAGTTATAACATTATAATTTAATGTTAGGAGGTAT
Organism: Virgibacillus ndiopensis; assembly: GCF_900187325.1. Classification (GTDB taxonomy): domain Bacteria; phylum Bacillota; class Bacilli; order Bacillales; family Amphibacillaceae; genus Virgibacillus_E; species Virgibacillus_E ndiopensis. Next base: position 891,026 of record NZ_FZMZ01000006.1, read on the forward strand.
TTGTATTGCAAATAGTAAATCATTCAATACCTGGAAAGAAATCTGAAAAAGAAATTACGTTTTCCTTTAATGATAAGTTTTTAAAAGCTAGAGAAGGACAAACAGTAGCCGCAGCGTTAATGGCAAATGGTATAAAAAAATTTGGCATTAGCAGAAAGCTACAGCAACCAAGAGGGTTATTTTGTGCAAACGGCAGATGTTGTAGCTGTTTTCTAACTGTAAACGGATTGAATCATGTGTTGGGCTGCATCACACTTGTTGAGGAAGGAATGAAGGTCTCCTCTAACGACGCCGACCCTGATGTAAGGAGGAAGGCAAATGGAGACTGATTTGTTAATCATAGGTGGTGGACCAGCAGGATTACATGCAGCATATGTGGCAGCTTCAAATGGCATAAAGACAATTGTCGTTGATGAATCCTTTTCTTTAGGAGGGCAATTAAGACAGCAAACGCAACGACTAACTAATTTACCGAAACAGTTTGATAGCCAGATAGGTATAACCCTTATGCAGACGTTAGTAGAAAGACTCACGGATTTAGACGTAACTATTTTATCAAAACACACGATGATTGGAACGTATAAAGATGGAAGAATTGGTGTGTCAAATGGACAGCGTACGATCCCCATTTCCGCTGAAAAAGTAATTGTGACTACAGGTGCTGCTGAAGAAGCGTTCGTTTTTCCTGGTTGGACATTGCCTGGTGTAATGACTATAGGTGCTGCTCAAATAGTAATGAACCGTGAACATGTTATACCAGGAAAAAATGCCATCATAATCGGCTCCAATGATTTTGCATTAGAAGTAGGAAAGCAATTAATTGAAAATGGTGTTTCGTTACAAGGGGTTATCGAAAATGAGGATCAATTGATTGGATGTAAAGAGGAAACGATTCAATTTTTAAAAGAAGCTGGTGTACCTATTTACCAAAATAGTTATGTCACACAAGCATCTGGTGCAGGAGAAGTCGAAAAGGTAATTATCAACCACAATGGCTCGGAAAAAGAAATGGAAATTGATTTGGTTTGTATTGGTAAGGGCTTAACCCCAATATTGGAGCCTTTTGAAATACTAAGCTGTGACTTTGCTTATGAAAAGGATCTGGGAGGTTGGCTACCACAATATTCAACCTTGATGGAAACAAGCACAGCCTCTATTTATGTAGCTGGAAATGCAGCTGGAATAACTAATTTGGGTGCTATTCTACTAACGGCAGAGATTGCGGCAATTAGTGTCGCAGAATCCTTAGGTCGTCAATGTAAGGAAGAAGCTACTGAAAAAAGAGAACTGTTGTGGCAGGAACTTTATCATCTAGAATCTGCTGATTCAAAAGCTAAGTTTCATGGACGGATCAAATTGATGAGAGAATTTCAGGATAATGTGGATATACAATTATCCAAGCTTTTCAACATGTCTGTAGGAGGTGTTTAAATGGATGCTTCAACAATTGTTTGTAAATGTGAGGAAATCAATATTGCTGAAATTGAGTTGGCAATAAAATCTGGTGCCAATACGTTTGATGACATTAAACGATTGACAAGATGTGGCATGGGGCCATGCCAAGCAAAAATTTGTACCAATTTAGTACGGCAAATCATTAGTGAGTCGTTAGAGGTGCCACTTAGTGAAATTAGACCACCCAGATTAAGAATGCCGTTAAAACCAACGCGGATTTCCGCTCTGGTTGGTAATGAAGTGTCGTCAAGCGTGATTTCTGTTTTTAGTGAATCAGCTCCACAAGAGGATGATGAAAACCATGGCTAAGCAATATGACGTTGTAGTTATCGGAAGCGGTGTAGTGGGTAGTAGTATTGCATTTCATTTGTCGGAAGGCGGACAAAAAGAAATCTTAGTTATTGATAAGGACTATCCGTTATCTGGTACATCAGGATCTACTCAGGCTTGGGTTTGGGTACATAATAAAACGCCGTCCTGGTACGGAGAACTTAGTATGTTAAGTGCTGAGTTATATCCTTTTCTTGAACGGAAAATTGGAGATGTGGAATATAAACGAACTGGCGGGATTGCTCCGTTTTTTAATGAATCAGATAGGGAAAGTGCGTTGCGACTTGCTGAGAAACAAGCTGAGGTAGGAATTGAAATTGATGTATTAACCCGTGACCAAGTATTAGAAAAGGAACCTGCCCTTTCTCCGAATATTGCCGGAGCAACCTTCAGTAAAATTGATGGAAACGTTAATCCGTTTCGCCTGGTAGAGCTCTATATCAGAGCTGCTAAAAAGAATCGTGTTCAGTTCTCTTTTTATAATCCTGTTATTGATATTAAACGAGACAAAGGTATCTTTGAAATTACGACTAAAAAAGAAGTTTTTCGTGCAAAACAGTTGGTCCTAGCTGCTGGTCCATGGACAAAGGGAGTTGGCAAGCTTTTGGGAGTGGATATACCTGTGAAACAAGTTCGGGGTCAAATTTTAGTTACAGAACCATTGGCTCCACTAATTAAACATACAATAGGAGGGATGCGTCAAGCCGATAATGGAGAAGTTTTGATAGGTTACTCAAAGGAAGAGGTTGGATATGACAGAAGAACGACATTGGATGTCATTCAAGATACAGCAAAAATGGCTGTTGAATATTTGCCAGATCTAGCAAAAGCAAATATTGTTCGATGTTTTGCAGGTGTCCGTGTGATTCCAAATGATGGGCAGCCTATATTGGGGGAAATTCCGACAATTGATAACGCATATGTTGCAGTAATGCATAGTGGAATTACGCTTTCCCCACTAGTTGGAACAGTTATGACAGAGCTGTTAATACAAGGAGAAACCTCAATTGATTGTGACAAGTTAAGACTGGATCGTTTTAGCGAATTTAAGTCATATGTATGAACGTACAAACAACATAGTTTTTACACACAAAATAATCGAAAAATTTATTTTTTTTAAGGAGGTAAATAATGAATGCTACTTTAGTTATTTTGTTGTGTTCTATCGTGGTTTTGTCAGGTGCAGCGATTTTCTCGTTTTGGATTGGCAGGAGAAATAAAAGCAGTGAAAGCTGGACGGTGGGAGGAAGATCGTTACCAATTTATGTAGTAGCTGGAACCCAATTTGCTACAGGGGTTGGAGGCGGGGTGTTAGTTGCCCATATAGGAATCGGTTATAGTGCTGGATGGTCAGCAATCACGTATAATCTCTTGTATTCCATAGGGATAATCGTTCTAGTACTCCTTGCCAATTGGTTAAAAGAACATAAGTTTACGACAATGCCAGAGATTTTCAAGAAGTTGTACGGTGAACATAAACTCATGATGACTATCGTTACCTTCATGGCAATTGTTGTGCCATTCGGCTGGTTATGTACGCAATTAGTAGCATTCGGAAGTTTATTTACGGAAATTACGGGGATCGATTTTACGCTATTAATTGTAATTTTTGCTGCAATCAGTTTACTGTTTGTCCTGCCGGGTGGATTAAAATCTGTAGCATGGACGGACTTTTTGTTTGGTTGTTTCATGATCATTATGACAGTAATTAGTGGGATTTATGCGTTTAACCTTGCTGGTGGATGGTCTGAAATAACATCGAACGTACCTGGAAATATGATTAACATTCCAGAAGGACTTGGTGCAGTAGGAACAACGACAATCATTTTCTGGATACTGGCTATTTTCCCAGGTGCATTGACGAATCAAATGTCTTACCAGCGTATTTATGCTGCCAGTAGTCCAAGTGTTGCAAAGAAAGGATTCATTATTGCTGCGATTGTAGGGGTGATTAGTGGTATTTGGGCATCATTTATGGGTATTGCTATTTTTTCAATGAATCCAGATTTAAATGATCCGGAATTGGCTTCCGGCTGGTTCCTGACTCAGATTCCACTTTGGTTTATGGCACTTTATGGCTCATTTATTATAGCGACAATTATGTCTACAGTTAGTAGTGCCGTACAATCAGTTGTAGTAAATATAACAACCGATATCTATCAATCCTATATTAATCCAAATGCAAGTGATCAAAAAATATTGAGGTTATCACGGCTAATGTCGGTTGTGGTGATCGCGCTCGCTGTTGGATTGGCATTATATTATCCAAAAGCTCTTGGATGGCTTGTTGCAACATATGCTTACTCTGCGTCAGGTCTATTGGTACCGATCTTTGGAGGATTTATTTTAAGAAAAACAAATCTCTTGAGTGCCAAAAGTGCAGTAGGAAGTATGTCCTTAGGTGTATTAAGTGCAGCAGTTGCTCAAATCGTTGGTACGGATATACCGTATGTAGCGTTTGGTATATTGGGATCTTTAGTTGGCTTTATTGTATTTACTTACATGTTTAATGATAAAAATAAATCAGAGGAATTGGAAGTAGATAAGGAAGAAGTGCAAGTTTAATTTACTGAATATACAAAAAAATGGGGTGTAGAGTATGGATGCTGATATAGCGGTAATTGGTGTAGGCGCAATGGGGAGCATGGCGCTTTGGCAGCTTGCAAAAAGAGGTGTATCTGTATTAGGGTTCGAACAATTTGGCATAGGGAATGATCGTTCAGCTGCCGGAGGAGAATCACGCCTTTTTCGAACAGCATATATGGAGGGAAAGCAATATGTTCCATTATTGCAAGATGCACGTCGACTATGGAAACAATTAGAAGAGGAAACGGGTAACACCTTATTAACGATAAATGGTGGTTTAATGGTTGGTGACCCAAATTCAATAGCTCTCAAAAATGTAATGGAGTCCATAAAGGAATTTGACTTGGACCATGAGGTTATTCAAGTGAATGAAGCAACGATACGCTACCCGCAATTTAAATTATTTTCTGATGAAGTGATGATCCTAGATAAAAATGCAGGATTTATTAGACCGGAACTTGCAGTTATTTCAGCAGCTTATCAAGCAGAGGAGAACGGAGCAGTTATACACAGGTTCTCAAGGATTGATAAAATCATACCAGATAACAATGGAGTAACAATTGTTACCAATGGAAAAACATATCGGGTAGGAAAAGTGCTGGTAACTACCGGGGCATGGACGAAAAAATTGCTGCCAAAACTAGAATCCAAGATAGAAGCAAGGAGACTGGTGCTGACATGGTTTCCAGCGAAAAATATCAATCAATTCAAGCCAGCGAACTTTCCGATATTTGCTAGAATGAGGAAGGATTTCAGATTAACGGGAGCACCGACATTGGATGGGACAATGGTAAAGGCTTCTAATACCAAGAATCCAGCCGAAGTGCCGGAACCAAGTAATCTGAATAGGGATGTTTCAATAGATGAAATAAAGGAAGTAAGTGATGCGGTGAAGGAATTAATGCCCGGACTTATTCCTGACCCAATTCGGGCAAGCGTTTATATGGATGGGTATACAGCTGATGATCATTCCATTATTGGAGAAATTCCTGAGATGAAAAATACTTATCTAGTGAGCGGATTTTCAGGGCATGGATTTAAAATGGCTCCTATTATTGGATCAATTGCTGCGGATCTTATTGTTAATGGAAAAACAGCTCATGGGATTGGGCATTTGGATGTGGGGAGGAATTTGGTGTATTAATCACGGGATATTCGTGCTTATAATTAGATAGTGTAAACCGAACTGTGTACGTAAGAGGGAATGCTCTTGCTTCACAGTTTGGTTTTTTATTCGTGAAAATGAGCATTTTATCAAAAACAATTAACAGAATCTTAATAAAAACCGATAAATTCCAACAATATCTTGATAAATTCGACCTTCAGTAATATAATCATTGTTATTATATTTTAACAAAACGAAATTTTAAAAAAGTGGAGGGATGAAATTGGAATGGAATAATTACTACATTATACCAATTGTTTATTTAATTTTAATGGTTGTGGTAGGGGTTATGGTGTCTAAAAAGCAGCAAACAAGAGCGGATTTTTATGTTGCTGGAGGGAAAATGAATTCTGGACTGCTTTTTAGTACAATCTTTTCTACAGTAGTCGGTGCTAACACATATATGGGGTTTAGTGGAATGGTTTATGCAGATGGGTTTTCCATGGTATGGTTACTCGTTGCAGCGGGTTCGGCTTATTTTGTACTATTCTTTATTTCGGGCAAGATCCGCAGAATTTCCCAGGATTATGAAGTTTTTACATTACCAGATTTGATGGCATTACGATATTCAAACGTAGTGGCGATATTGACGACGTTATTCTCGCTTGTGGCACTAATTGGCGGTGCAGGAGGGAGTATTCTTGGAATTGGTGTTATCTTAAATTCGATATTGGGAATCGATACTAATTTAGCAATCATCATAACGTCGGTAGTGACAATTGTTTATACAACCTTTGGAGGATTGATGGGTGTTGCGATTACAGATTGGATACAATCAATCATCATGGTATTAGGTCTTGTTTTAGTAATTGTATTTGGATTACAAGCATTATCTCCAGATAGTTCCTTGATTAACGCAACACTTAATGGTCATGAATCACTACAAGCTGTTCTTGGAGATGGATTTATGAGCGTGACAGAAAGCGTTACGTTTATCATGGTCCTGGCTTGGGTTATTACCTTTTTACCGTTGAATACAATCAGTCAAACGCAAATTCAGCGTGTGTATTCTGCTAAAAGTGTCAGCACGATTCAACGTACAAGTCTATTGATGGTCTGGTTTGTTGCATTATTTATGGCTTTTGGATTGGCTTTGGTCGGTGGTATTGGTAAGGCACTTATTCCGGGGATGGAAAATGCAGAAACGGTTTTCCCAATGCTGGCAATGGAACTAATCAATCCTTGGATAGGTATTTTTATTGTTACTGGGATTCTAGGTGCATGTATGTCGACGGTTGACTCTAATTTACTCGGTGCTGGAATCCATGTTACAAGAGATTTATATGAACAAAATAATAAGCGCAGGGGAAAAGCTATTAATGAAAAGCATACCATCTTCATAACAAGGTGGACGCTTGTTGTCATAGGTGTATTTTCAACGATTGCAGCAATCCTAACACCATCTATTATGGATCTCTTGCTGTTCACCCAGAAAATATTTGCTGGAGCTACTTTTATTCCGATTATACTAGGATTGTTATGGAGCAAAGCAAATTCAAATGGAGCTATTGCTGGTATGGTGCTTGGAGGAGGAGCGACAATTTGGTGTCAGGTGATGGGTACCACGGTTGATCCTGTTATTATTGGAATTCTATTTTCATTAGCAGGAACTGTAATCGGCAGCCTGGCATTAAAAGAAGACAATGAAAAAGGTCAATTATTTAGATTTAATACAATTACACAAAAGGATATGGGCTTTTTATCGGTTATATTGGTAGGATATATTTCATTTTTGGTCGGTGCTAATTTTCTTAATATATGGCCGGTATTAATCGTTGCAACGATAATTGGTTTACTTATTGGTATCGTTCTACTGATTGTATATTTGTTGCCAGGTCAAAAATCACAAAGTAAAGGATGATCACGTATGTATGCAGCAGTAAATCAAACAAAGTTATTTTTTGATGTTAATGGAGATGGTGTAACAATTAGGGACGGAGATATTATTCAAAAGCCAGTAATGTTTGTTTTGCATGGTGGTCCAGGTGGATCTCATTTAAACTTTAAACCGCATCTGGATACATTAACAGAACAGGTGCAGCTTGTTTATGTAGATCAAAGAGGCTGCGGGTATTCTGAAGAGGGTGATCCGGAAACATATACATTAGAACAAAATGTTGCGGATATTGATGCACTGCGAGAATATCTTGGGCTGGAGAAGATTTGGATTCTGGGCCATTCCTATGGTGGTATGGTTGCGATGCAATATGCCTTGCAATATCAAGAGAAACTTTCTGGTCTTGTATTATGTACTACATCCTCTTCCTATCGTTTTATTGAAAAAGCAAAAGCGTTTGTAGAAGAAAATGGTAATGAAGAACAAAAGAAGTATGCCTATAAACTATGGGATGGCGATTTTCAATCGGAGGAAGAACTGCAGGAATACTACCATGTTATGGATTCACTCTATGCCATAACTTCTGCTAAACCTTCTTCAAAGAAAAAGGCGAAAGTTAAACGATCCTATCAAGCGTTAAACCAGGGATTTGGTGGTTTTTTACGATCATTTGATATTACTGATCAATTGAAGAATATTAAAGTTCCGACACTAATTCTTGCCGGAAGATATGATTGGATTACACCTGTTAGTGAAAATGAAGTGATACATCAAGAGATTTCAAACAGTTCGTTTCATGTTTTAGAGAACAGTAGCCATAGTTTGTTTGTAGATCAGAATGAAGAGAGTCTTTCTTTGATTGGGGAGTTTTTGGGGAAAGAGCATACTTAAATTAAATACTAGTTTTAAAGCGGGACGCGGGGACTGACCTCGTGTCCCGCTCTTTTGGGACAAAGGGACTGACCCCATGTCCCACTATTATTGACAATTCTAACAATTATGATGTATGATGTATACATCATACAATGTAGTGAGGTTTGAGATGGAAAAAATAAATATGAAACCGATTGCTAGAAAGAAAACAACAAAAGAAATTGTGTACGATGAATTAAAAAAAGCTATTTTGACAGGATCGATAAGTAACAAAGAACTACTTACCGAAACAATGTTATCTGAGACTTTAGAAACTTCCCGTACACCGATTAGAGAAGCGGTTGCTGATCTAATCAAAGAGGGTTTATTAGTGCAAATCCCTAGAAAAGGTTTTCATGTTCGTGAGATCACGGAAAATGAAAAGGAACAAATTATCTTTTTACGATTATCTATTGAAACAGAGGGTCTTAGAAAACTTGCACCTACAATAACTACGGAACAACTTCAAGAACTTAAAGAGATTGTTTCCGAACAGGAACAAGAAATGAAGAAGGATGACAGAGTAAGATATATTGAGTTAGATCAGATATTCCATCGTCAAATTCTGAAATTTTCTAACCAGAATCTCTTGGAACAAATTTTACAAGAAATGTACAACCTTACTCGATTAGTAGGTCATAACGCTCTTATGAAAGAGGGAAGAATGATTGAAGTAATACGGGAGCACAAAGAAATATTGAACGCACTAGAAAATAATAATGGTACTGAAGCAGTAGATTTAATGAGGAAGCATTTAGAGATAACAAAAGCAAATGTAAACGCAATAAAAGACGAATAAAAATTTTTCATTCAACTTTAGTAAGCGCTATCATAGGGAGGTTCTATCATGACAAAGCAAAAGAATTTAATCTATCAAATTAATGTAGAGGGTGAGACAAAGGATCTAAAAATTAATAAAGCATTTTGTATAGGGTACACAGGCAGGGATAAGGAGCAAACATGGAGGCATATTAAGGAACTTGCAGAAATTGGTGTACCAGAGCCAGAAGAAGTTCCGGCACTTTTTCCAGTAGGTGCAACGACGTTAAATCAAGGTGATGTCATTGAGGTTGTTGGTGATCAAACTAGTGGGGAGGCAGAGATTGTATTAATTTTTGGAGATTCATCAGAGGAATGTTACTTAAGTGTTGGAAGTGACCATACGGATCGATCATTGGAAACAGTCGATATTAATAAATCAAAGCAAGTGTGTGACAAGCCTTTTGCTACAAAAGCATGGAAGATTGATAAGGTTACAGAACATTGGGATCAATTGGCATTGTCTTCAGAAATCCTGATAAATGGAAAATGGGAGGCTTATCAAGAAAATCCTATTTCAGCGATTATTACGCTAGAGGAAATAAAAGGATACCTTGAAAAGAAAAATGTTCCTTTAACAAACAGTATTGTTTTTTCAGGAACTGTCCCATTACTCGATGGTTTTAAATATGGTGAAAAGTTTCGAATGACCTTATCTGATCCTGTTTTAGACGATTCTATTACAACAGAATATAAGATTGTAAATATAGCTGAATAGGAGGATTTTGAATGAAATATTCAATTTATCAAATGGATATTTTTCCTGGTGATCCGGAAAAAAATAGACAAAAAGTTCAAGAGTGGATAGAAAGAGAAGTTAAACAAAATAATCCTGACACAGTAGTTTTGCCTGAAATGTGGACAACCGCTTATACGCTTGATGAATTAGATAAATATGCAGATACAGATGGTGAGCCTACCAAAAGCTTTTTAAAAGAATTAGCTAAGAAATTAAATGTAAACATCATTGGCGGTTCTGTTGCTAATCGGGTAAATGGTAAGTTTTATAATTCCTCGTTTGTGTTTAATCGTTCAGGCAATTTAGTTTATGAATATGACAAAGTTCATCTTGTACCAATGTTAAATGAACATAACTATCTCTCAGGCGGACAACGAGTACCAGAAGTTTTTGAGCTTGAGGGTGTAAAGATGGGATTAATCATTTGCTATGATCTCCGTTTCCCTGAAATTATCAGAACATTGGCTCTTGAAGGTGCGCAAGTATTACACATTGTTGCAGAATGGCCTAATGCTAGGAAAAATCACTGGATAAACCTGCAGTTAGCAAGAGCAATTGAAAATCAAATGTATGTAATTTCATCTAACAGAATTGGAGATTACGATGGTGTTCGTTTCTGTGGAAACTCGATGGTGGTTGACCCGTGGGGAGATGTTTTAAAGCAGGGATCAGAGGACAAGGAAGAAACGCTCGCTATTCAGCTTGATCTAGAAAAAGTTAAACAAGTTAGAAAAGATGTACCTATTTTTACAAGTAGGGTGCCACATTTATATAAAAAAGGATTATAGAGAGGGGTAATTTTTATGAGGATGAAAAAGACAATATTGTTTAGCATATTTACAGTTTTACTATTAGTATTAGCTGCCTGTGGATCTGATTCAAGTGATGGTGATAGTGGTGCAACTACACTTAAATTAGCACATTCTGGTTCCGAAACGCATCAGTATCATATTGCTGCTAAAAAGTTTAAGGAACTAGTAGAAAAGAAGACAGACGGTGAAGTAAAGATTGAAATCCATCCGAACGCAACACTTGGAAGTGAGGGTGACGTTATTGAGCAGGTTATGGGTGGTTCAGTTGATATGACTACTGTTGCTGCTGATAGTGCACTTGCAAATACAATTCCTGAAATGAATGTATTTGGAATTCCATATTTATTTAAAGATAGAGAACATGTATATGGTGTCCTTGATGGAGAAATTGGAGATGACCTGTTAGCTCTTGCGAAAGATCAGAGCATGAAAGGGTTAGGATACTGGGAAGTTGGTTTTAGACACTTAACGAATAACAAAAAAGAAATTATGACTCCTGAAGATGTTGAAGGGTTAAAAATCCGTGTACAGCCAGCACCCGTTTGGGAAGCGCATATGAAAGCTCTTGGTGCAAGTCCTACTCCTGTTGCTTTTAACGAATTATATTCAGCTCTTGATCAAGGTGTGGTAGATGGACAGGAAAATCCTCTTCCAACTATAAATTCAATGAAATTCTATGAAGTACAAAAATATGTTGCGTTAACAGCACATACGTATACACCTGCAGTTGTATTGATGAATGATGGGGTTTGGGAAGGTTTAAGTAAAGAGAATCAAGAAGCAATTCAAAGTGCAGTTGAAGAAACAGAAACATATCAACGTGACTACCTTGCTGATAAGGAACAAGAAATTATTAAAACGTTGAAAGATAATGGGGTAACGATTACTGAACCAGATCGAGAAGCTTTCCGTGAAAAAACGAAGGATGTTAAGGATGCGGTAAGTGAAGAAGTTCCTGAGGATCTTGTTAACAGAATTAAAGAAGCAGAATAATAGGAGGTTGTCCCATAGGGGTTCTGCCCAATGGGACAATTTTTACTAGGAAAGGATGATCATATATGGCTTTAAGTAAAATAGATTCTTTTCTTGGAAAACTTTTAGAAATCATAACGACAATCTGCTTGTCTGCTGCAGTTGTCGTCACATTACTCCAGGTAGTTTTTCGCTATGTCATACAACAACCGCTTAGCTGGTCGCAAGAAGTATTAATGGTTAGCTTTGTTTATAGTATTCTATTTGGTTCTGCACTTGCTATAAAAAATAGCGAGCACTTAACGGTAGATTTGTATGATAATCTTTCAAATACGTTTTCCATAATACTCAAAACACTAGAATTCATCGTGGTTGGAGTAATGATAGTTACGCTGGTTTATTATGGATTTATTCTTGTAATGGATAACTTCGAGTCCGGGCAAGTTTTAGGTATTTTACCAGTTAAAAAAGCCTATGTTTATCTTGCCTTGCCTGTTAGTGGACTCTTTATGTTGTATTTCCATATTAAGAAGGTGTTCTCATGATTTGGTTAGTTGTTTTGTTATTTGTATTAATTATATTACGAGTACCTATTGCCTTTGGATTAGGTTTTGTTTCTATTATTGGAATTATGTTAACAGACCCAGGTTTACTAATAAATGTTCCTAGAAAGGTTTTTAGTGGACTTGATAATTTCACCTTGGTTGCTGTTCCACTGTTTATATTAGCTGGTGAAATAATGACAAAAGGTGGTATTTCAAAAAGGCTTATTGATTTTTCAAAGACCATTGTGGGTCCTCTTCCGGGTGGATTGGCTATGGTTGTTGTCCTTGCCAGTGTGTTTTTCTCTGCATTAACTGGCACAGCAATCGCCGCTGCTGCTGCAATTGGTGGTATGATGATTCCAGCGATGAACCGAGAAGGCTATGATGTACGATTTTCAGCTAGTCTTGTTGCGACCGCGGCTACGATAGGTCCAATTATTCCACCGAGTATTGTCCTGATTTTATTTGGAGTAATTGCAAGTGTATCCATTGGTGATCTATTTATTGCAGGCGTAATTCCTGGATTGCTTATGGGGATTGGACTGATGGGTTACAGCTACTATGTCGGTAAAAAGAATAACTATCGTTCAAGTGATAGACGGGCTACTTTTAAAGAAATCGTCATAGGTGCGAAAGATGCAATCTTGGCGTTAATAATGCCTGTTATCATTATTGGGGGTATCGTATCAGGCATTTTTACTGCAACAGAATCTGGTGTAATCGCTGTTGTATATGCATTAATCATAGGTATGTTTGTTTATCGAGAAATCTCTATAAAAGATTTGTGGCCGATTATGTTAAGCACAGCGAAAACAACTGCTGCGATTGTATTCTTAATCGGAACTGCATCATTATTTATATGGTTCTTGTCATATAATCAGATTCCAAACCAGCTTATCGACATGATGGGAAGCATTTCAGACGATCCGATTCTATTATTGCTTATTATAAATATTATCTTGTTAATTGCGGGAACATTTATTGATACCATAAGTGCGGTTTCTATTTTTACACCATTGTTCCTACCTTTAATTTTGGCTGCTGGTATTGACCCGGTTCATTTTGGGGTTGTGATGGCAGTAAACTTAACAATTGGTATGGTTACACCACCACTTGGAGTGTGCTTGTTTGTGACTTCATCTATAGCAAAAATTAAAGTACCAAAAATGTTCAACTATCTATTCCCGCAAATTATCATTTTGATCATTATTTTATTACTAATTACGTATATACCTAAGCTTGTACTATTTCCTGTTGGATTTTTAGAATAGGGGGTGAATGAATGACTCCTAAAGAACAACGCTTAAGATACCGAATGAACTTAGATGCTACTACAACATCTGGTTTATGTGATGATTATTTACAGGTCAATTTAATTACATTACCAAGGGAATATGCCTTTGAATTTTTACTGTTTTGTCGGCGAAATCCAAAAGCTTGTCCACTGGTAGATATTCTGGAAGGTGGGTCAACCCAGCCTTTGGTTGCAGATGCCGATATCAGAACCGACTTACCTAAATACCGAATCTACAAAAATGGCATATTTGAAAATGAAGTATTGGATGTCACTAGGGAGTGGAAAGAGGAATTTGTCACCTTTTTAATTGGGTGCAGCTTCACTTTTGAAAAAGCGTTAAATCAAGCGGGTATTCGCTTACTACACCAAGAACAAACAAAAGTGGTACCTATGTTCAAAACGAATATTCCTTGTGAAAAATCAGGCAGATTTGAGGGAAATATGGTTGTAAGCATGCGAGCTTTAAAGGAAGATGAAATCGAGAAAGCTGTAGAGATTACTTCAAAATTTGAAACCTCGCATGGTGGACCTGTTCATGTCGGCAATCCAGGGGATATTGGAGTTCAGGATATTTATAAGCCGGATTATGGTGAGTGTGTTAAATTTGATGAAAATGATAGAATTCCTGTATTTTGGGCGTGTGGCGTAACACCTCAGAATGTTTGTATACACGCGAAGCCCGAGATTATGATTACTCATGCTCCTGGACACATGTTGATTACGGATAGGGTTGAGAGTTAGGTTGAAAGTAATAAAAGTTAAAAAAATAAAAGACTGGGCAGATACTTGCTCAGCCTTTTTACTTTTCTCGACTTTGTGAAGACTTGCTATTTTGTTTCATGATTTTTACCTGATCGTTCGAGCTAGAATTAAGTGTGTGGTAATTTTATTCTGGCAGCTCTGCATAAAATGGGAAGCAAGATCAGTGTAGGTAATGCTACTAACCGGTTTACATTTTAGAAAATTCAGTATATAATTTATTCAACAATGTTGAATAAAAGGAAACAATGTGTAATGCGGGATAACAAATTTTCATACAATATTGTAAGCGCATTCATTAACGAGGATAGGAGGAGATAAAAATGACATCGCGTATACCTGGATTCTATAAATTGTCCCCTGAACAACGATTAGATAAGATTTTGGCTAATCTTGAACTTTCAGAGGAAGATAAAACAATGGTTAGGGGGCAAAATGGTTTTACCATTCAAGATGCTGACCGAATGATTGAAAATGTGGTAGGTTATTTACCAGTACCAATAGGGATAGCTGTTAATTTTAAAGTTGATGGTGAAGATGTATTTGTTCCAATGGCGACCGAGGAGCCTTCTGTAGTAGCGGCTGCTAGTAATGCGGCAAAAATGACGTATCATACAGGGGGGTTCACCACCTCCTATACAGGATCGATTATGCGAGGGCAAGTTCAGATAACCAATTTGAAAGCGCCATACGAAGCATTGGCTCGTATTTATGAGCATAAGGAAGAAATTATACAATTGTGTAACGAACAGGATCCAACTTTGGTATCATTTGGAGGAGGCGCTAAAGATCTGGATGTACAGATGATTCAGGGTGATGATGAGAAAATGGTTGTGATGCATTTGTTGATTGACACCAAAGATGCTATGGGGGCTAATGCAGTTAATACAATGGCTGAAGCTGTTTCGCCATTGATTGAAACGATTACTGGAGGAAAAGTTGTTTTACGAATTTTATCGAACCTTGCTGATAGGCGAATCGTTCGTGCCAGAGCAACCTTCGAGGACCCATTTCAAGGAGATGAAGCGGCAATAGCAAATTTTATGCGTGCAACAGAGCTAGCTAATCTCGATCCATATCGTGCTGCAACCCATAATAAAGGGATTATGAATGGTATTTCAGCAGTTGTACTCGCGACAGGTAATGACACAAGAGCTGTTGAAGCTGGAGCCCATGCATATGCTTCCATTTCAGGTAGATATAAATCACTTACACAGTGGGAACTGGGGGAGAACAATTCTATTATTGGTATGATTGAAGTTCCATTAGCAGTAGGGTTAATAGGCGGTGCAACACAGGCCCATCCAGTTGCGAAATGGAGTACAAAAATTTTACAGGTGAAGACGGCTGAGCGTTTAGCACGGATTATAGCTTCAGTGGGATTGGCGCAAAATTTTGCAGGGATTAAGGCGTTAGCAAGCGAGGGTATTCAAAGGGGGCATATGAAATTACATGCTAGAAATATGGCGGCTATGGCTGGTGCAAGTAGTGGCCAAATTGATAAGATAGTAGAGCTTGCGACGAAAAAAGGAACGTTTCGATTTGATGATATTAAGGCAATTGTTCAATCGTTAAACTGAAAAAAGGGGAGGGAGAGTTTTGAACGACGAAAACAAAAACTACGTTGATATTTGGGGAGATAATGTAAAAATTAAGGACCTTGGTATATCCATGTTACTTTGTATTGCCTTCGCTCTTGGTGGATTTATTTTAGCACCAGGTGAAGCGCCACAACCGTTAATAACGGGGCTTGTAGGTGGAGTTATTGGGTTTATTATCAGTAGTATTATTATTAAACCAAAACGGAACATCACCAAAATGGAGGGAGATGAATAGGCATGGATATGGTAATAATTTTACAAATGATATTGGCTAGCATTGGCGGGGCAGTTCTATATACATTAATCGGAATTGCGCCTGGGACAGATGAGACTGCTGTGTTAGCTCCAGTTACTATTGCCCTTGTACTTGTGGGTGTTTCGCCATATGTAATTTTGGCATTTTTCATTAGTGCGATAGTTGCAAAAAAATTAACAGATTCTATTCCTGTTGCCATCGCGGGGATACCAGGTGGCGTGATGGCCGCACCAATGGTTGAGCATGCTATGGTATTGAAATCACACGGTTTGCCTGATGTAAGTATTAAGAAAATGTCCTCAGGTTCTGTAATAGGGACGATTGTTTCCATACCAGTCAGCTTTCTTATTGCAAATTTAATTCTCCCATATGCTGATACGATAAGTGAATATGCCGGTTTAATTTTCTTTTTTGGTGCCGTGTTTCTAGCATTAATGACAACGAATAAAATTTTATCGTTAGCTATTATTGTTCCTTTTGCTTTACTTATACAAGGGTTGCGTCACTTATATTGGGGACTAGAAATAGTACCTCCAGATGTAACGGTATTTGTATCTTTCTTTTTAGGAATTACCATTGGTCCAATCGCCTTTACGTTATTTGAACTGTTAAATAAAGAATATCGTAAAAATATGCCTGGACTTGGGAACAAGGAAATTAAGTTAAAGAGTTCTGAAAAAGCGAAAGGAATTCCTAATCCATTCCAAATCCTCACGAAAAAGGAATCAGCCTCTTCGGCTTTTGGTAGTTTTATTGGATCGATAACTTTCTTTCTCTCACCGGTTGGAATGACCGTATTTTTAGGTGAATTTTTAACAAGACATGTTAAGGATCCAGTTCAGCGAGCATCTAGGGCAATTTCTACGATGGATGGTTTAACAAATGCTTCGTATATTTCTGGAACCTTAATTCCTTTAATTGCGATCGGTTTACCATTGTCACCGATGGCTATCGGGCCAGCAGCTGGATTGTTTAATGCACCTCCAGTCTATACACCGGAACATAACATTCATCATTTGCTTTCCATGGGTGAAATCATGACAGCAACCATTATTGGTGCGGTTATTGCGTTGGTGATTACATTCAATATCACCATTAAGTACTCGAGTCAAATTTGTGCTTTTGTTTTTAAATACATTCCGCATGAAGCGCTAATCGGACTTTTCGCCGGTCTTGTTGTCATGTTAGCGTATATGGATGCTGGATGGATTAATATATTTGGTACTATTTTAGTAGCGCTTGTTTCTGGTTTACTTCATAAAAATGGGGTTAACTACGGTGTACTTTTTATGATTTTGTATGCTGCACCGTGGTTGTTGGGGGTATTGAGTTAGGAAGGTTAGTGGTTGATTTATACAGAGTTTAAAAACAGCCTTAGGGCTGTTTTTTTAGGGTTAAATTAATAGGTTGAAACAGTATTTTTATTAGCTCTTTTCTAAAAAAATATTAATAAATGGGTTGCAAATGGTTTGAATGTGGTTTAATATATATCTAAATTATCAAAATATTTTGAAGGGGGGAGAATTAGTGGAAGATAACAATTTAGTAAAGGTACAAAGAGGTAACCATATGGAAAGCTGTCATCAAATTAACGTGGCAGTTGTAAATGCTGATGGAGAGCTGTTGCATCAAGTTGGAAATACGCAAGAAAAGATTTACGCTAGATCATCTATGAAACCATTTCAAGCTATACCTATAGTGGAAACCGGGGCGGCTGATTATTATCACTTTAGTGATGCGGATTTATCGCTTTGTACTGCATCCCATAATGGGGAGACCATGCATACCGACAGGGTTTTATCAATTTTGGACAAGGTAGGGCTTGATGATACCTATTTAGGTTGTGGAACCCATATACCTCGATGGCGGGATACGTATAAAAATCTAATTCTTAACGGAGAAGAAGTTACGCCATTATATAATAACTGTTCTGGTAAGCACACGGGGATGTTAGCAACTGTCAAATATATGGGGGAATCAACAGAGAATTACTATGAAATAGATCATCCCATTCAACAAAGAATTCGTAAGGTTATTAGTGAGATGTGTAGCTATCCTAGTGATGAAATAGTTATTGGTATAGATGGTTGTGGGGTACCAGTTCATGCTTTACCATTAGATCGCCTAGCTCATGGATATGCAAAAATGGTCAATCCAAAATCTCTTCGTGAGGAAAGGAGGACTTCCGTAGAACGAATAACGACAGCAATGACAACTGCTCCTGAAATGGTTGGGGGAACGAATCGTTTCTGTACCGACTTTATGTTAGCAGGGAAAGGTAGATTTATTGGCAAGGCTGGAGCAGAAGGTGTCTATTGTATTGGCGACAAAGAAACAGGATTAGGGATTGCTGTCAAAGTTGTAGATGGTAATGGGAGAGCGGTATATCCTGCAGCAATGGAAGTATTAATACAACTGGGCTTGTTAAGTGATGATCAGATTGAGAATTTAAAGGAATATCATCACCCGAAATTATTTAACGCAAGAAACGAGGTGATTGGTGAATTAATTCCATCATTTAATTTGAAAAATGCCTTAGCATTTTAAAATCTTTATTCACCTAAAGGAGGAATATGTAGTGAAAAAAAGTCAGTTGGTTCCACTATTTATTATTTTGATAGTTGTGTTGATAGGATGCTCTAGCACTACAGATACGGAATCCAAAAGCGATGAAGATACGAAACAAGAGGTTGTCAAAAAAGAAGGAAAAGATATAACTATTGCGGTTGCGGATAATTTTATCAGTATGGACCCTCATGATACGAATGATACACTTTCGTACTCTGCGCAAAAAACGATGATGCAAGGTCTTGTTGGGTTTGATAAGGATATGAATGTAGTTCCAGTTCTCGCAAAAGAATATTCAGCCAATGAGGATGCTACAGAATTCACATTTAAATTACAAGAAGGGGTAACTTTTCACGATGGTACACCATTTAACGCGGAAGCAGTAAAAGCTAATCTTGATCGTCTAACTGATCCTGATAGTACCCTTATACGTGCTAGCTTGTTTGAGGTTATAGAGGAAACAGTGGTCGTTGATGAGTATACAGTGAAAGTTATACTATCCGAACCATTTGGTGCCATGATTAATACGTTTGCACATCCAGCAGGAATGATGATAAGTCCTAAAGCTCTAGAAGAGTATGGAGATGAAGTTTCACAACATCCGGTTGGTACAGGCCCATATGTATTTAAAGATTGGAAACCGGGTGATCATTTAACGGTAACAAAAAATGAAGATTACTGGAATGCGACTGGGAATGAAGTAGATTCTATGACATTTAAGCCAACACCAGAGAACGGAACGCGTATCGCAATGCTTCAAACAGGTGAAGCGGACTTTATCTATCCAGTTCCAACAGAACAGGCAGAAAGTGTTAACGGTAAAGACGGTATTATGGTAGAAAATGCCCCATCAATTATTGTTAGATATCTAGCAATGAATAATATGAAAGAACCTTTTAATGACGTCCGTGTTCGTAAGGCAATAAATTATGCGATTAATAAGGAAGCTTTTATTGGAGTCGTTATGAAAGGATATGCGACACCGATGGATTCAATCATTGCACCTAATACACAATTCTATTCGAAGCAAGAGCAATACAAGTATAACATAGAAAAGGCAAAAGAATTGCTAACAGAAGCGGGTTTCGAAGATGGTTTTAAAACAACTATATGGGGATCAAACAACTCTTCTACTTTGAAGGGAATGGAATTTATCCAGCAGCAGCTTGCACAAATAAACGTTGAAGCAGAAGTTGTTCCAATGGAATCCGGTACACTTTCAGATAGTATATGGTCTGTACAGAACCCAGAGGATGCTGAGATTGAGATGTATTATGGTGGCTGGTCTCCATCTACTGGAGATGCTGACTGGGGAATACGCCCTCTTGTAGGAGGTAAAGATGCATTTCCTCCAAGTTCGTATAACACAGCTTATTATAATAATGAGGAAGTAAATAGTTTGATTGCCGATGGTTTAGCAACTGCTGATTTGGAGGCAAGAAAGCAAGCCTACGCGGAAGCTCAAAAAATTATTTGGGAAGAAACTCCATGGGCTTTCTTATCTGTTGACGATACGATTTTTGGAAAAAAGAACTATTTAGAAGGAATATATTTATTACCTGATGGGTCACTAAGTGCTGAAAATATAGAAATTGTTCAATAAATAAAAAAAGGCGCTGAGCGATTACGCTTAGCCCTTTTTCAAATAAGGGAGGGGTTAGATGCTTCAATACGTTGTTAAAAGATTAATTGGTATTATTCCAATTTTATTTCTTGTATCTATTTTTATATTTTTATTTGTACATCTTATTCCAGGTGATCCAGCAAGATTAGTAGCTGGTCAAGATGCAACGTTGCAGGATGTTGAGGTAGTCCGTCAAGAGCTTGGACTTGATCAACCCATACATATTCAATATTTCAACTTTATATCTGGCATTTTTCAAGGGGATATTGGATCATCAATTAAGACAGGCAGACCGGTATTTAACGAGATTGCAAGCAGGTTCATGCCAACATTTTGGCTAACCTTTTGGAGTATGATATGGGCGGTAATAGTTGGGTTGTTGATAGGGGTTATATCTGCAACGAAACGTAACAAGTGGCAGGATTATTTGGGAATGTTTGGAGCTGTTTCAGGTATATCTATGCCTTCTTTTTGGTTGGGGCTATTACTTATTCAAGTGTTCGCCGTTCAACTAGGTTGGCTTCCTGTAGGTGGGTTGGAATCCTGGAAAAGTTATGTTCTTCCATCAATTACATTAGGGTCAGGAGTTGCTGCTGTAGTTGCTAGATTTTCAAGGTCATCACTTATGGACATTCTCAAAGACGACTATATTAGAACCGGTAGGGCAAAGGGATTAAATGAACATAAGGTTGTTTGGGGACACGGGCTAAAGAATGCAATGATACCAGTTGTAACGATGACCGGATTGCAATTTGGATTTTTATTAGGTGGTTCAATTGTTATTGAGACTGTATTTAGCTGGCCAGGTCTTGGAAGATTATTGATTGATTCTGTTGCCTTTCGTGATTATCCCGTAATTCAAGCTGAAATGCTGTTATTTGCGTTAGAGTTTATCCTAATAAATCTAATTGTAGACCTAATCTATGGTTTTCTTAATCCGCAAATTAGATATGACTAAGAAAAGGAGGTTTTTATATCATGGCTAATCCTCAAACGGCGGAAATAGCAACTGAACTATCGAAAGGTTCAGAGAATGTAAAGAAAAGTTCACCAATCACAGAGTTTTGGAAGAAATTTAAAAAACAACGACTCGCAATGGTGTCTGGTATTTTCGTACTACTGTTGGTAATTATTACGATTTTTGGTCCTGCAATCGCACCATATTCAGCTGAAGAACCCGATTACGTTAATGTACTGCAAGGTTCCTCGTGGGATCATTTAGCAGGAACAGATGCCTTTGGAAGGGATATTTTTAGTCGAATTATTATTGGAACGAGAATCTCATTATTCGTAGGCACCATATCGGTACTATTGGGTGCTGTTGTAGGTACTATTCTGGGGTTGGTTAGTGCATTTTACGGAAAATGGGTGGATAGCTTCATCATGCGAATTTGTGATGTGTTATTTGCTTTTCCTGGAATATTGTTAGCCATTGGCATCATTGCGATATTGGGTCCTGGTCTTGGGAATGTAATCATTGCAATTTCGATCTTTAATATACCGAATTTTGCTCGAATTGTCCGTGGTAGTGCCCTTTCTGTTAAAGCAACCGTTTATGTTGAGGCAACAAAGTCAATTGGTGCGAAAAATAGAAGGCTTATATGGAAGCATATTTTTCCAGGAACAGCATCAAGTATTATTGTTAATTTTACAATGCGAATCGGAACGGCAATTTTAACTGCGGCAAGTTTAAGCTTTCTTGGCCTAGGTGCCCAACCGCCAACTCCAGAGTGGGGGGCAATGCTGAGTAATGGAAGGGACTATTTAAGTACAAGTCCTCACGTAACATTTTATCCAGGTCTTGCCATTTTTTTGACAGTGTTAGCGTTCAACCTTCTGGGTGATGGATTACGAGATACGC
Source organism: Virgibacillus ndiopensis (assembly GCF_900187325.1). Lineage (GTDB taxonomy): Bacteria > Bacillota > Bacilli > Bacillales > Amphibacillaceae > Virgibacillus_E > Virgibacillus_E ndiopensis. Next base: position 913,164 of record NZ_FZMZ01000006.1, read on the forward strand.
TTGATCCAAAAATAAAGGATTAGATTGTTAAGAAGGGAGATTTCAATGTGACTGAAAAAATGTTAGAAATTGAAGACTTGAAGACATATTTCTATGGAGACGAAGGTGTTGTAAAAGCTGTTGATGGTGTAACGATAACGGTTAATAAAGGAGAAACAGTAGGAGTTGTTGGAGAGTCAGGTTGCGGGAAGAGTGTTACATCTTTGTCCGTGATGCGACTGTTACAAGATACTCCAGGTGAAATTGTCGATGGTTCAATCAAGTTTGAAGGTAAAAGTCTACTAAATCTCAGTGAAAAAGAAATGCGTATGATTCGTGGTAATGATATTGCAATGATTTTTCAAGAACCAATGACGTCATTAAATCCGGTATACAAGATTGGAAAACAACTTGAAGAAGCAATTAAACTACATTTACGTTATGATAAGAAAAAAGCACGAATACATGCGGTTAACATGTTGAATTTAGTAGGACTTCCACGGGCGAATGAGGTTATGAATGAGTATCCTCATCAATTGTCGGGAGGGATGCGCCAACGTGTGATGATTGCAATGGCGATGGCTTGTAATCCTAAACTTTTAATTGCTGACGAACCGACTACAGCATTAGATGTGACCATACAGGCACAAATTCTAGAATTAATGCAACAATTACGTAATGAAAGCAATACATCGATTATGCTTATCACACATGATTTAGGGGTTGTGGCCGAGATGTGTGATCGAGTAGTTGTGATGTATGCGGGAGAGGTTGTAGAGGAATCAGATGTATATACATTATTTGAAAATCCTAAACATCCATATACAAAAGGATTAATCGGCTCTGTACCAAAGTTAGGCCAAGATGTTGAGAAGTTAGACTCTATTCCTGGTAATGTACCGATACCTACTAATATGCCATCAGGATGTAAGTTTGCTCCACGATGTGAGTTTGCGATGGATATTTGTTGGAAAAAAGATCCAGTCTTGTTGGAAACTAATGACAAACATGCTTGCAGATGCTGGTTGTATCAAGATCAAGAGAAAGCATTGGAGGTGTAAGGATGGCAACCCCTTTAGTTGAATTAAAAAATATAAAAAAGTATTTCCCAGTTAAAAAAGGAGTACTTGGAAGGAAGAATTCTTTTGTTAAGGCTGTTGATGATGTATCATTTGCAATAAATAAAGGTGAGACACTAGGGTTGGTTGGAGAAAGTGGATGTGGAAAGTCTACTACTGGTCGTTTAATTATGAGTTTACTAGAGCTAACTGAGGGACAGATTTATTTCGAGGGCAATCAAATAAGTGGTTTAAATGATAACCAAATTCGTAATACCCGTAAAAATTTTCAGATGATATTTCAAGATCCTTATGCTTCCTTGAATCCTCGAATGAAGATACGAGATATAATTAATGAACCGTTAATTATACATGGCTTTAACAAAGAAGAACGAATGAATCGCGTTACAGAATTATTGGAAATCGTAGGCTTAAACGCCTATCATGCAGATCGATATCCGCATCAATTCAGCGGGGGACAACGGCAACGGATTGGAATTGCACGGGCATTAGCGATTAATCCGAAATTGATTATAGCTGATGAGCCTGTTTCAGCTCTAGATGTTTCCATTCAATCACAAATTTTGAATCTACTTAAGGATCTTCAGAAGTCATTTAATTTAACTTATCTCTTTATTGCGCACGACTTGAGTGTAGTGGAACATATTAGTGACCGGGTTGGTGTTATGTACCTAGGGAAAATCGTAGAAATTGCGGATAAAAAAACGTTGTACAAGAATGGGCAACATCCATATACAAAAGCATTGTTGTCAGCGGTGCCGATTCCTGATCCTAAATTAAAACGTGAACGGATTATTTTAAGTGGTGATATTCCAAGTCCAGCTAATCCACCAAGCGGCTGTACCTTCCATACGCGTTGTCCTCTCGCAACAGATATTTGTAAAGAAAAAGTGCCAAAATTACGTGAAATCGGTGAAGGACATTCTGTGTCTTGTCATCTTATATGAGTTAGAAATACACGAAAGATTTCAGGAGCTGTAGGAAATGAAAGATAGAAAGGTAAATATAATTGCAATTCAAGAAAGGTATTTAGATATTATCACAAAGCAAATAAAAGAGGTTCTTGGCGATACAATAAATGTTCATCCGATAACAGTAAAGGATCTGCAAAGTGATACGGTTGAATATGGGGATATAGTTGTTATTTCAAGTAGTCAAATTAAGGGATTAATAACGCAACTTATTCCAAAAGATTGTCCGTGTATTGTTGCAAAACGTGATATAAATTTTATGAATACGAAAGAATTATTAAATCTCCCACCTAACCAAGAAATCTTGGTAGTTAATGATAATAAAATTAACGCGAAGGAAACGGTTCAATCTCTTCGTGAAACCATTTTTGAGCATAACTATATAGCGTATACACCTGAAGATCATATACCGCAGTCAATTAATTATATCGTTACACCTGGTGAGCGTCATCTTCTACCAAGGGGGTTAACGAATGTTATTGATATTGGTCCTAGATTATTAGATATTAGTACATTTGAGAAGATCGTTCATTTACTAGATATAAATTATCCAATGTCGCAAATTGTTAAACGTTACTTTAAAGCATGCGTCTCACTATCAGGTCGTAACAAAGAGGAGATACAAAGCAATAAAGATATAAGAAATGTAGCGCAATATTATTTTGACGATATTATTTCCGTAAGTGAATTAATGAAGAAAGCAGTTGAGCGTGCTAAGCGCTATGCAAAGGATAGTCATGCTATACATATCCATATAGAAGGAGAGCCGGGAACAGGGAAAAGTATGTTTGCGCAAGCGATCCATAACTATTCCACTAATGCTGAACGGTCATTTATTTCTATAAATTGTTCTTCAAGTGATTTTACAATCGAGAAGTTATTGTTTGGTTCAGAGGAAGGTGGGGAAATTTCCTATGGACTATTTGAACTTGCTGAAAATGGAACTGTTTGTATAGAAGAGATTGGAGAACTACCTTTATCCATACAGAAACAACTTTATCACGTTCTTGAAAAAGGAAAGTTTTTACGTTTGTCAGGAAATGAGCTACTTCCATTGCAGTGTAGAGTAATTACCACAAACTCAAAAAGTTGTAAAGAGCTTGTTGAAAAAGAATTATTTCGTCATGATCTTTATAACTTATTAACTAAATATTCACTTAAAATACCGGCTTTATCTGAACGGAAGGAAGATCTTTTACCTTTGATTCATAATGTTAAAAAGAGAATTAAACGAAATAATATTGAATTTACAAATGAGGTTATTACATTCTTTGAAGAATACAATTGGGATAATAATGTAAAGCATCTTTATAATGTGATAACCTATCTGGCGTTTTTGAATGGGGATCATATTGGTATTGAATCGTTACCTTTTCACCTCCGTTCTAACTATAATCAACAAAAATTTAATGTTTTTGAAGTTAATAATAAAGTGAATAAAATTATTGTTGAGATTGAAAAACATGGATTTTTAGATGAAAACATAAAAATATTAAATGCTTTTTATGAGGGTAAAAAAGAACGTGTATCTTATGGCAGGAAGGCATTAAAAGTTCATTTGGAGAAAAAAGGATTAATTCTTTCAGAGCAGCAATTAAGAATGAGGCTAGAAGTACTTCAAGATTTGGGTCTCATAATAGTGAGACAAGGTAGAGCTGGCTCAACAATTTCGCGGCAGGGAGAAGAATTTCTAAGAGAATTCTACAAAACTGGGATTAATGTTTAAACATAATATTATTTAGTTGGAGTGATTTAAGCTGAGACTATATATTTCTGCTGATATAGAAGGGGTTTCGGGAGTAATTCATTCAGAACATACCGCTCGAGATGGGAAAGAACACGAAAAAGCTAGAATGTATATGACGCAAGAAATTAATGCTTGTATAGAAGGGGCTTTAGAAGTTGGTGCTTCAGAAATTATAGTGAATGACTCACATGGGACAATGAGAAATGTTTTGCTTGAGCACCTTAATCCCTATGCAGATCTTATTTCGGGTTCGCCAAAAAAGTTTGCGATGGTTGAGGGCTTGAATGAAACGTTCGATGCCGCTATATTCATTGGGTATCATACTAGAATGGCTACTAATGGTATTTTAAATCATACTTTTCATGGGCGTATTATACAGAATATAAGGATTAACGGTAATGAATATGGAGAGTTTGGATTAAATGCTGGATTAGCAGGTTACTTCGGTGTCCCTGTTGTAATGGTAAGTGGGTGTGACTTGTTAAGTAAGGAGGCAACTGAATTAATCCCTGCTATAGAAACGGCAATTGTAAAGCATACTATTAATAGGACAGCAGCTCAGAATAAAAGTATTCAACGATCGCACGAAATAATTAAATTAAAAACTATGGAAGGGATAAAAAATACGAATAGGATAAATCCTTTGATTATAGAGGGTCCGTTTGAGGTTGAAATTTCATTTTTACATTCGGGGCAAGCGGATATAGCAGAAATTCTTCCAATTGTTAAACGAAATGATCCAACATCGGTCACATTTAATATAGAAACTATTCCTGACGTTTACCGTTACATTCGGAGTCTGATTATGATGGTTGGTAGTGTTGTTTAACTAGTTTTAAGTGGATACTTCCATATTTTAAGAGAATAAGCGTTACTGCTACTAATGTTAATGGGAAGGTGACTATACTTCCTGAGATGAAAAGAAGAGACCCGTAACAAAATTGTTACGGGTTTTATAGTATAATTGTTTATGCTAGGAAAAATGAAATGGAACTGGTTCATTGCCGCATCATTGGGACAAGGGACCTGTCCCCCTGTCCCAAGAAAGGTGTTTTGTATGAAAAACATATCGTGGTTTTTAATAATATTATTTTGTCTAGTGTTAACAGCATGTGGTGGTCAAACAAATAAGGATCCTGCTGATTTGGACAGTAGTCAGGAGCAACCTACTACTGAAAAGGAAAGTTCAGATGAGAAGCAGACAGTGGAGCTGGATGTGGAAGACGTAAGTAATAGTTTACCGATAACAACGGAAATAACGGAGTATGATATGAAATTACAATCAATTGCTTATCGGTTATGGTTTGATTTGATGGAAGAGCTTGAAGCAAATGGTCAAATATCCGATGCTTTTTATACCAGATTTCATGTACTAGAGGGAGATGAAAAGGAGTTTGTCGCTGCTGTAGTTTTCCAGGTTCAGTTGGAAGAAGTGTCAGTTGACCGTATTGTGTGGAAGCTGCATGTCAAGAAAGAAGGCGAGCGTACCTACACACTTGAACGTATTGAACCATCGGCAGATATTAAAATCGGTCTACCACCTGTTCAAAGTATGGAGGAGTATCAAAAGGAAGTGAGTATTGAGGTACCAAGTGATAAGATTCGCTATGAAATTGTTAATAACACGTTAAAGGTGATGTATAATAATGGAGCTGATTGGACGAATGTACCGGTTACGACCGATGAATTATTTGGGGGAGAATATAATGGATCTGAAAGACAGTTGATTGAAGGAAGCTATGTCATTAGCCCGGAGAGGACTGCTTTTGTTATCGGTGGTGATCAGGAATTGCGGTTACTACTGTCTACAGATCAAGGTGAGACTTGGGATGAGGTAACGGTAACGAATCAAATAATAGGTGTACGAATGAGGCAGCTAGGTTTTACCTCGGCAAAAGATGGTTACCTTATTATATCTAGTGGTCGTACGATGTCCAGTGAAGGCAATTCGGTTTACAAAACGAATGATGGTGGGAAATCATGGAACTTGGCAGGCTCGGTTAAAGATGAATATTCGTTAGTCACGGGTGGTGGATTTGTAAATGACCAATTAGGTTTTATTTCATTTGGAGCAATAAATGTAGAAGATCAACAATCGAGACCGCAGATTTATCGAACTGATGATGGTGGTGATAGCTGGGAAGAGATTAAAATTCCTATACCTGAGGAGTATAAGGGGATATTTACTGTGGCAGAGATACCTGTTTTTAACGGAACCCATGGAACGCTTTTGGTTAATCAAGGTCCGAATGGGGATTATTTAGGAGGTAAAGTACTGGCGAAGTTCACTTCTGAGGACGAAGGAAAAACATGGAGCTTTGCGAGCCTAGTCGACCCGGATAGAGTATTGTTGAAGGATTTTTAGCGGGACATGGGGTCAGACCCCTTGTCCCACCTCGAGACCGGGACGGAGGGACTGACCCCATGTCCCAGCATTTCAATACGGTCCTTTATATGGTAAGATATGAGAAAAACGAAGCTAGGCCATTTGAGTGGGGTCTAGCTTTATATTGGGGACGAGGGACCTGACCCTCTGTCCCGGTAGTAGGTGAGATAATGGAAGAGTTAGCGCTTGTTAGTATAGTTGTGATACTTGGTCTTGGGATTTTCTCGCAGTGGCTTGCGTGGCGGATTCAATGGCCGTCTATTGTTATTATGTCGGTTGCGGGATTGTTAATCGGACCGTTGTTAGGCTTGGTTAATCCGCAAGAGGCACTTGGGGAGCTTTATAGTCCACTTATATCACTTGCGGTAGCTATTATCCTGTTCGAGGGGAGCTCAAGCCTTGATATTCGTGAGATAAAAGGCATTTCTAAATCTGTATTTCGGATTGTAACCGGTGGGGCTTTTCTTGCTTGGATTCTTGGATCTCTTGCAGCCCACTTTGTCGCAGGGTTAAACCTGGAGATTTCCTTTATTATCGGAGGGTTGTTTGTTGTAACTGGTCCAACCGTTATTATTCCATTATTAAGGAATGCAAAGCTGAAGCCAAGAATTGCAGCTGTGTTGAAGTGGGAAGGGATTATTGTTGATCCAGCTGGACCGCTATTGGCACTGTTCGCGTATGAAGTTATAAAAGTATTGACGAACGAACAACTGGAATTAAATTATCTGCTTCATTTTTTCGGTGGTGCGTTACTTGCAGTCATTCTTGGTTACGTAGTCGGAATGGTAATAAGTATTATGGCGAGCAAGGGTCTTTTCCCGGAATATTTAAAGTCACCAATAATCTTAGCGTTAGTTTTGATTAGTTTTACGATTGCCGAGGTGATCATGCATGAAACAGGCATGCTAACTGTGACTGTGATGGGATTAACGTTAGGTTGGTCGAAAAAATATGTATCATCAATCGGCAATATCAGTCATTTTGTAGAAAATATTTCTGTCCTTTTAACGTCAACAGTATTCATATTACTTACAGCTTCATTGACGAGAGAGACTATTGCGCAAATTTTTACCTTACCAATAATCGGCTTTGTGTTGGTAATGCTCTTTGTTGTTCGACCATTATCCATATGGTTGACAACAATTGGAACCGAGCTTACAAATGCCGAGAAAACATTGCTTGGGTGGATTGCACCTAGGGGAATTGTTGCTTTGACTGTTTCTGGTTATTTTGCAACAATCCTGATTGATGATGGCTATGAGGATGCAACTTTGCTGACAGCATTAACGTTTGCACTCGTATTTATTACGGTATGTGTGCATGGTTTTTCACTTGGTCCATTAGCAAAAAAACTTAAACTTGCGAACGATGAACCGCCTGGAGTACTAATTGTTGGTGCAAGTAGCTTCTCAATTGCACTAGCTATTCATTTGAAAAAAATGGGTACACCAGTACTTATTGCTGATTCTTCTAGTGGTCGTTTATTTCCGGCGATTGAAAAAGGAATTCCTACGTACAAGGGAGAAATTTTGTCAGAACATGCACAGTTTGAAGTGGATCTGACACCATATGAGACCATTTTGGCAATGACTGGAGATGCTTCTTATAATGGGCTTGTTGCTCAATCATTTGCACCAGAGTTTGGGTATAACAACACCTTCTCACTTCCAGTTTCCTCCAATCATCGGATAAAAGAAGGAGGACTGCCGAAATCATTAAAGGCACACATGCTTTTTAATGAGGATGCTGTGTTTACTGAATTAAATCGGAAAATTAATACAGAATATACATTGGAATCAATTGAAATCACTGAAAAGGATACGATTTCAAAGGACAAGCTACCTGAAGATGTTACACCATTATTTATCAAGAAAAAGAATGACACTATTACTTTTGTGTCCCTTCGAAATAAACTTGCTCTCGACGTGGGTGATCAGCTCATAGTATTGAAAAAGTAACTGGGACAGAGGGTCTGCCCCCCTGTCCCAGTCCCCTGTTTCGCTAAATGCCGTATGTGTTTAATATGGCTCTGAATAATATGTTTACTCCATCAATCAAAGCTTCGTCATTAAATGTCATTTCCGGGTGGTGTAACCCTGGTTTTAAATCACATCCTAATCCTAGCATGGTAGCTTTTAGTGCGGGTCTTTTAATTGTATAAAAGTGAAAGTCGTCGCCTCCTGGAGTAACCAATGGTTTATCTATTTTGTCCTCTCCTAAAGTAGCTCCTATGGCCTTTTCCATAATACGGATAGCTTCTTCATTTGTTTTGGCGGCTGCAATACCGTACGAACTTACTTGATAATCTATTTGATATAGATCCTTAATAGAGTCAAAGATACTATAAACCGCTTTTTCAAGTTCGTCCATTAGTGTGTTATTCTGTGCTCTGAGATCTAATGAAAAAGAAGCGTTTCCTGGGATAATGTTGGCGCTCTTTCCTCCAGCATGAAAGTTTGTCATTTTAACCGAGTAGGGAACTCGTGGATCTAAATGGATTTTACTAAGCATGTTTACAATCTCTGCGCCTATTTCAATCGCATTATGGTTTAAATGTGGTCGTGCGCCATGTGCGTCGTGCCCTTTGATGTCAACATTGACTGTTTTTGTGGCTCCATGTACGATCACTGGTGTTGCGCGTCCCATTTTCGTTTCTTGATGAGGTCTTAAATGTACACCAAACAAATAGTCGACATTATCCACAACTTGCTTTTCAACCATTTTTAATGCACCCGCCCCTTTCTCTTCGGCAGGTTGAAAAATGAATTTGATAGCAACGTTGTTTTTTAGTTCAGGGTACTGTTCTAAAGTCCATAGAACACCTAATACCATCGACATATGCGCATCATGTCCACAAGAATGGTTTGCCTGAAATTCTCCATTAACTTCTTGCCATAGTGCGTCTATATCTGCTCGTATTCCTACAACTGGTAAGTTACGATTAAAATTTCCATATTCTCCTATAACTCCTGTACAATCATCAAAAGTGATAACATTGCAACCGATATTATCTAATATTCTTTTAATATAGTTAGTTGTTTCAATTTCCTCCCAGCTTATTTCCGCGTGGTTATGCAAGTACTGAAATGTGTCTTTTACTTTTTGCTCAATTGGAGTGCTCATTTAATCCTCGCCATCCTTTATAAAATATTTGTAAGTCTCCTGTATTTTTTCTCTTTCTTCAACTCGCTGTATTATTTCATGTAACATAGCGTTAATAACTGATAATGTGACGGGACCTTTGTCAAATAAACCTTTATTCACCATGTTTATAGGGACAACGATATCTGCAAATTCGGTTACAGGTGCTACTCTCGAATCTGTTATGGTAACTACTTTTATCCCTTTATTTCTTGCTTCCTCGGCAAGTCGTAACGTATCGAGAGCATAACGATAAAAGGAGAAAACAACTATACTAGATTTTTCTGGTAACAAATCAAGTAAACCAGCATCGGTTTCGGGCCGATACAAAGCAGCATTCCCTGTGATGTAATTCAAGTTAAAGTATAGCCAGTGTGCAAAAGTAAAGGAGTGATAGTATCCAGCAATGACGATTCTTTCACTCTCAATTATCGTCTTCACAACAGCATCCATATTTTCAACTTCGATTTTTTCTATATTGTTTTTTATGGTCGTAACATCCTTGATCATACTTTCCGCATAACCATTATCCTGATAACTTTCCATATTTAACTCTTCAGACGAATTATGATTTAAATCTAAAAGATGTTTTCTAACTTCTTTTTGAAGTGGGCTATATCCGCTATAGCCAATCGTATTACAGAATCGGATGACCATTGTTTCACTAACCCCAATGATATTTCCTACTTTTTTTGCAGGATGTATTGCAAATATCACAGGCTCAGAAATTAAATGATCTGCAACCTTCTTTAATCCTTTTGTTAACGTTGGAAAATTTTCTTTTGTTTTTGTTAAATAATCTTGCGTCATTGTCTCACCTTTTTTGAAGTTTTTACAATATTTAATATTGAAATAAATTATATACTTCATTATAATTAAATGCAAGTTATTAATATTTAGAATTTTTTATTAAATAGGAGGGGAAATATGACTGAAGAACAGAAACCGCAAAAGGAAAACAAGAAGAAAATAGGATTGCCGGATGCATATGTAATATTGTTTGCTATTTTATTCTTGGCCGCAGTTGCAACTTATTTTATACCTGCTGGAAGCTTCGATAGAGAAACGACGGATGGAATTACAACTGTAGTTCCTGACAGTTATCACGCAACAGAACAGCAACCGGCAAGTTTTATTGAACTTTTTCGTGCTATTCAACAGGGGATGATTGATTCAGCAGGACTAATATTCCTTGTATTAATAATCGGCGGGGCATTTGCGGTAATTGAACATACTGGTGCCATCGATGCTTTAATTATGAAAACAATAAATAAGACCAAAAATAAGGAATATTTATTGATCATTATTGTATGTACGTTATTTTCTATATTCGGTGCATTAGGAATTATCGTAAATGCGGTAATAGCCTTTATTCCTATTGGGATAATCTTAGCTCGTTCAATGAAGCTTGATGCAGTAGTTGGGGTATCTATTATTTATCTTGGTGCGTATGCAGGTTTTAATACTGCTTTTCTTGACCCGTTAACGACTGGGATGGCACAACAGATTGCCCAGGTTCCGCTGTTCTCTGGGATAGGGTTTCGAATCCTTATTTATATAACAGTGCTCCTATCAACCATTCTGTATATATGGTGGTATTCCAATAAAATTAAGAAAAACCCAGAGAAGAGTGTATTAGGAGCAAATAGGTTTCCGAAGTATGATGAAAAAAGTGTTGATACTGCTCCAACTGAATTAACAGGAACACATAAATTGGTTATTTCTTGGTTAGCAGTTGGTATTGCTATTTATATATTTGGTGTTTTTCAATTTGGCTGGTCGTTAAATGAAATGGCAGCGATGTTTATTGTAATAGCGATTGGAACAGCTATTATTGCGAAAATAACTCCGAATAAACTGGTTGAGGAATTTTTTAATGGTTGTAAAGGTCTTGTTTACGGCGCATTAATTATTGGAATGGCCAGATCTATCGTAGTTCTTTTAGAAGATGGACAGATTCTTGATACAGTAGTACATGGTATGGCAACTGTAATGGAGCCATTTTCCAGTGTATTAGGTGCAATTGTAATGTTTATTGCAAATGGGGTATTTAATTTGATCGTTTCATCGGGTAGCGGACAAGCAGCAATTGTAATGCCTATTATGACACCACTTGCGGATATTATGGACATTTCTCGTCAGGTGGCAGTGCAGGCATACAAAATGGGAGATGGGTTTACGAATGTAATTACACCGATTTCCGGTATTTTAATGGCTAACCTGGCGATTGCTGGGATACCTTGGACGAAATGGATTAAGTATATTTTACCATTAGTACTGATTTGGTTTGCAATCGGTGCAGTGTATTTAACGATAGCAGTAATTATAGGTTGGGGACCAATTTAAGAAGGAGGAATTTATTCTATGAAAATTGAAAAAGTTAAATTGTATAAAATAAACATGCGGATGCGGAATCCCTTTACAACTAGTTTTGGAACAGAGCAAGATCGATTATTTTTGTTAGTTGAAGCTATTGATGAACAAGGATTATCGGGTTGGGGGGAGTGCGTAACCTCGGAGAGACCGCTATACAGTGAGGAATTTACGCAATCAAGCTGGTATATGCTGGAGAAATTTCTGGTTCCTGCAGTTGTAAAAAAAGAAATTGATCATCCAGATGATTTACAGGAATTGTTTCATGCGTACAAACGTAACAATATGGCAAAATCAGCACTTGAGGCGGCAGTATGGGACTTGTATGCTAAGTCAAAAGGTGAACCACTTGCAAAAACGTTAGGTGGAGTGAAGTCAAAAATACAAGTTGGGATAAGTCTTGGTATTGAAGAAAATATAGATAGCTTATTAGAGTCAATTAAGGGAAAGGTGGATGAAGGCTATAAACGAATTAAAGTGAAGATAAAACCTGGTAAGGATATTGATGTGTTACGAGAGATACGAGCAAACTTTCCAGATATACCTTTAATGGCAGATGCAAATTCAGCTTATACATTAAAAGATATAAAGGTATTAAAGGCCATGGATCAATTTAATTTAATGATGATTGAACAGCCTTTAACTGCCGGAGATTTAATTGACCATGCTACATTACAAAAGGAGATAGAAACTCCAATATGTCTCGACGAAAGTATTCATTCTTATGAAAATGCGAGACAAGCTATTGAATTGGGAAGCGTCAACATAATTAATATGAAGGTTGGTAGAGTTGGAGGGCTTACTCAAGCTAAAAAAATTCATGATTTATGTGAGAAGGAGAATATACCGCTATGGTGTGGTGGGATGCTTGAATCAGGGATAGGTCGTGCACATAATATTGCCATTACATCATTAGCCAATTTTAACCTACCAGGTGATACAGCTTCTTCCTCAAGATATTGGGAGAAAGATTTGATTGAACCAGAAGTGGTGGTTGAGCAGGGAGAGCTGCTTGTACCGGAAAAACCAGGGATTGGATTTGATGTAAATTTAGAAGAAGTTGAGCGGAACACAATCGAAAGAAAAGTGATTGAATAAAGGGGAGTGGGACAGGGGGGCATGGGACAAGGGGTCAGACCCCTTGTCCCACCCCTATCTCGCTAATACATGCGAAGTGCTTTTCTTGCTAATTGGTCTGCATGATTGTTTTTCTTTTCGGGTATCCATTTAATGAAGAAGTGTGGAAAGTTGCTTGCTTCCATCTTGATTTTTTCGAATAAGGGAAGAAATGTTTGGTTCTTCGTGAAATCTTTGACAATCACATCTACGACTACCCTTGAGTCTGATCGAAATGACAGTATTTCTCCAGGGAAGTTTTTCTTACAAATCTCCAACGCCTTAATAACTGCATGAAATTCAGCTTCATGATTGGAAAGCATCCCCAATGGAAAAGCATATTCATATATTTTTCCGTTTGCCTTTACATAAACCCCAGCACCACTAACTCCAGGATTGCCACTTGATGCCCCATCTGTGTAAACTTCAATCAAATTTAATAGCCCCTTTATTTCTAGGATGTTGTAATGATTATATCAGTACCGTGTTGGAAGGGACAAGGGGTCAGACCCTCTGTCCCCCAGACCCCCTGTCCCACCGCTTCCCTTGTCCATCTGTGCAATTTTGCAAAGTTTGGCTATTACAAAATATGGTTAGAGAAACCCCTTACATTATTAGTTGCGAAAGCTTATACTATTTTCATAGTTACTATTAAGTCTTTTAGAAGTTTAGTATTGCAAACTTTTTTGCTTCTAGGGAGGATACTTCAGTGATTTTGGATAAAAGGCGTGCACACTTATTATCCGTTTTATTGCAATCAACAAAGCCGATACATGCTAAGCAGTTAACTGAAAAGCTTGGTGTTTCCCAGCGTACGATTTATTATGACTTGGACCAAATTAACGATTGGCTTGCTTCTGAAAAGCTCGATGCTATACAAAATATTCACGGTCAGGGATTATGGTTGCCAGATTCCTTAAAACACGAGATTAATCTGCAGGAATATAATTTGACTGATGAATATGTCTATCAATTTTCAGAAAGTGAACGTATTTTATTGCTCCTTGTAAGACTGCTGACAGATGAAACAGTCTTAACGATGGAATCCTTTACTACCAGTATACAAATGAGCAGAGGCACTATCGTGAAGGATTTAAAAAAAGTTAAAGTAAAACTTTCAGAGTATGCGTTGTCACTCGACTATTCCAGGTTAAAAGGGTATCAAGTTACTGGGGAAGAAGAGAATAAACGTAAGCTGCTATCCAATGTATTTTCGATTATCATGCTCGATTCGGAATGGAAGACTATTCGTGAAAAGATCTATAATATGCTGGGAACAAAAGATTTTGAAAAGAATGGCTATGTCCCAGACCGGGAGAAAATCATTCAAATAATTAACAAAGCTGAAAACGAATTGTTTTTAATGCTGACAGACGAAATGGTTGAAATGCTGGCGATTGAATTATTGATAATGATAAAAAGGGTAGGTTCCAAGCAGTTTGTTAAGGTCGATTCTGAAGAAAAGAACGTCTTGAGGGAGACGGAACATTTTAAAGCTGCCCAGCTAATAACGGGAAGGTTGTCTGATCTTTTCCATGTGGCGATTCCTCCGGATGAAATTTGCTTTTTGACTATGAATCTACTCGGTTTAAAGGTACATCGTGATGATTTCAGCTATTATTCAAAACGAGAAAAATCTGGCCTGCGAAAAGTAGTTCAGCGCATGATAGCTGATTTTCAAACAGATGCCTGTGTCATTTTTGATGATAGAGAAGGGTTAGAAAACAATCTAATATCACATATCAAGCCGACATATTACCGCTTAAAATACAATGTGAAAATGTCCAAGCATTTAGTGTCTAGTATTAAAGAAAATTATCCGGAAATTTTTCATTTTACGAAGCGAGTCATTGTGCATCTTGAATATTATGTTGGAAAATCTGTACCAGACGAAGAAACGGCATATATTGCTTTGCATTTTGGAGGCTGGTTAAAAAAAGAGAACAAGCAAGTAGATCTCAAGTATAAGGCACTGATTGTTTGTGAGAATGGTATTGGTACCTCAAACATGCTGAAGACACAGCTTGAGAGTTTAATAGCTGGTTTGGATGTGGTTGCGATTCAATCGATGCGAGAGTTTAACGCAAAGCGTGTCGGGGTCGATGTCATTTTTTCTACCAATTATATAAAAGAAAAAGAAATACCGGTCATTCATGTTCCGGCCATTTTATCAAATGTGGATAAAGAACAAATTTTGCAAACCGTAAATGATTTGTTTAAGCGGGAAAATCAAGAGATAAACGAAGTGGAACACATTTTACAAGTGATTGAAAACTATGCAACCATTCACGATCGGCACAACTTAAAAGAAGCCATTTCCAAAATGGACATAGAGCAAAGACATCAGATAAAGGAGCTTAATAAACCGATGCTGAATGAATTACTAACTGAAAGCACCATTCAACTAGAAGATCATGTCTCGAATTGGGAGGAGGCAATTAGCGTCGCAGCGCAGCCATTGTTATCGCAGCACAGTATTACGCAAGAATATGTCCAAGCAATGATTGATAATGTAAATGAACTTGGACCTTATGTTGTAATTGCGCCAAATATTGCACTTCCTCATGCACGGCCAGAAGCGGGTGTGCAACGTTTGGGAATGAGTTTATTGCGCTTAAAAGATCCTGTTCATTTTTCAGACAAGGAAAAGCATCGTGTACGATTGATTATTGTACTGGCGGCGATTGATAATCAGACACATTTAAAGGCATTATCCCAGCTTACGGAAATGTTATCTAATGAAGAAAATGTTCAACATTTAATCGATTCAACAAGTCGAAAAGAAGTGCTTGATTTAATCAATAAATTTTAATTATATTTGGAGGTATTTGACATGAAAAAGGTATTAGTAGTATGTGGAAATGGATTAGGGAGCAGCATGATAGTTGAAATGAATGTGAATTCAATCTTAAAGGATTTGGGTAAAGAGGCAGAGGTATCCCACACAGATTTATCTACTGCAAAATCAGAGGTTGCCGATTTGTATTTGGGATCCGAAGATATCGTAGGTAATTTAGAAGATGGTCAGAAAAATGTTGTAAAGCTCAAAAATTTAATGGACAAACAGGAATTACGTGAGGCTTTAGAGAACAACATTTAATCTATTTAATGTGATGGAGGGGTACAGATGATTGATTTAGTTATGAAGGATATATTGGGGACTCCGGCAATTTTAGTTGGATTGTTTGCTTTGGTAGGTCTCCTTGTACAAAGAAAGAATACTGCAGATGTTGTATCTGGAACATTAAAAACGATTATGGGGTTTGTTATTTTAAATGCTGGGGCAGATGTAATTGTTCAAGCGCTTGGTCAATTTAGCAGCATGTTTAACGAGGCGTTTTCAGTTGATGGTGTTATCCCGAACAATGAAGCAATTGTTGCTTTAGCGCAAGAGTCGTTCGGAACAGAAACAGCAATGATTATGTTGTTTGGTATGATTGTAAATATTATTTTGGCGAGGTTCACCCCATTTAAGTACATCTTTTTAACGGGTCATCATACAATGTTTATGGCTTGTATGATTGCAGTAATTTTAACAACTGGAGGCATCACTGGAGCTGCATTAATTATTATTGGTTCTATTATTCTCGGTTCTTTGATGATATTATCACCAGCTATGCTACAGCCGTTCACACGAAAAGTGACTGGTTCAGATGATTTTGCTGTAGGTCATTTTGGTTCTGCAGGCTATTTCGTATCAGCTATGGTTGGAAAAGCAGTTGGAAAAAATTCGAAATCAACGGAAGAGCTTAAGGTTCCGAAATCATTAGGATTTTTACGTGATACATCAGTAGCGGTTTCATTAACAATGGCTATTCTCTTTTTCGTAGTTGCTGGATTTGCCGGTGCCTCATTTATAGAATCAGAATTAAGTGGCGGACAAAACTTCTTAGTATTTGCATTTATGCAAGGTTTAACTTTCGCTGCAGGTGTGTACATTATTCTGGCGGGTGTACGAATGCTATTGGGAGAAATTGTCCCTGCGTTTAAAGGGATTGCAGATAAAATTGTTCCAAATGCAAAACCTGCATTAGATTGCCCGGCAATTTTTCCGTTTGCTGGTAATGCTGTAATAATTGGGTTTTTATTCAGCTTTATTGCAGGTCTAGTCAGTATGTTTCTATTACCTATCCTTGGACTTAAAGTTATCGTTCCTGGTCTCGTACCACACTTCTTTACCGGAGCAGCAGCGGGTGTGTTTGGTAACGCAACTGGTGGAAGAAAAGGTGCGATATTTGGATCCATGGCTAACGGTGTTTTGATTAGTTTCCTACCGGCATTGTTGTTACCTGTTCTTGGATCGTTAGGATTTGAAGGAACAACATTTGGAGATGCCGACTTTGGTGTCGTTGGTATAGTACTTGGAAATCTAGTACGTTTTATCGAATCAAATGTCTTCTCATCTATTGTAATCTTAGTAATCTTGTTCGTACTATTCCTAATCGGATGGAAAACAAGCGCAAACACAAACAAAAACAAATCCGAAGCAGCATAATCATCGGGACAGGGGGTCAGACCCCCTGTCCCGATTTTTTTAGGACGATGGACCTGACCCTTGTCCCACCACCCTAATCTTGGAGCGGGACAATGGACCTGTCCCTCTGTCCCGATTCGTGGTAGAATATAGTTAATATTCTAACAAAAGGGGTGGTTCGATGAATGCTAGATGGAAAGAAATTATACAGTTGCTGATGAAATCGAATGATCCCATGACTAGTGAAGAGTTATCAACGCATTTGTATGTGAGTTCTAAAACAGTAAGAAATGATATAAAAGAATTAAATCGCTTGTTGCAGCAAAGGGATTTACAAATTGACTCTTATCGAGGCAAAGGATACCAACTTAAGATTATGGATGATGAGAAACTAACCCAATTTATACAGGAGCACCTAGAGGAAGCAAGAGGCGTAATTCCTAGTGAACCTGAGACCAGAGTTCATTTTTTAATGGAAAAACTTTTATTACAATCAGACTATATAAAGATGGAGGACCTTACAGAGGAGCTATATATTAGTCGCTCCACATTAAAAAGTGATTTAAAAATAGTTCGTGAAATACTTGAAAACTATAGCTTATCACTTGATCAGAAGCCAAATTATGGGATTAAGGTTATTGGAAATGAGACACAGATTCGGTTTTGCATCTCCGAATACATTTTTAATCAGAAAAGTGTCTTGATAGAAGATAATCCTGACTGGATTTCCATCTTGGCGCAAAAGGATTTAGAAATCATTAAAACTAGTATTTTGTCAAAGATGCGAAAGCACAATATCATTATTTCAGATATGAGCCTGCAAAATTTAATCACGCATCTTGCCATAGCGTGTAAACGAATTAGAGAATCGAATTCAGTTGAAATTGTACAGGACGAATTACGTGATATGAAAGATAAAAAGGAGTTCGCAGTAGCAAAGGAAATTGTACAGGATGTTGAGTCGGGACTAGGGGTCAACTTTTCTGACAAGGAAGTGGCGTATCTTGCAATTCATTTACAAGGAACAAAGTTAGTAAATTCAAATCACACGCAGGAAAAAGTCCCATCAATTATCGATCCGAAAATATATACGTTAGTAACAGAAATGGTAAACAAAATAGACGAAACCTATCATTTCAAACTTTCCGATGATGAGGAATTATTATTGGCTTTATGCTTGCATTTAATGCCCGCCATCAATCGGTATAAATATCAAATGAATATAAGGAATCCAATGTTAGAGGAGATAAAAACAAATTACCCACTTTCCTTTGAAGCGGCGTTAGTTATGGTTGATGTGCTTTATGAAAAAATGGCTATTAAAATTGATGAAAATGAAATAGGTTACGTAGCCCTTCATATAGAAGTGGCACAGGAAAGGCGAAAGAAACATTCCAATCATACAAAGCGTTGTCTGATTGTCTGCGCCTCAGGATTGGGTAGTGCACAGTTATTATTGTATAAACTAACAGACAAATTTGGTAATGATCTAGATATTGTTGGAACGACGGAATACTATAACTTGAACGCTAATGCTTTACATAATGTTGATTTCATTGTCAGCACGATACCGATTAAACAGGCGTTACCTGTTCCGGTTATACAAATAAGCACCGTACTTGGTGATAATGATGTAAACAAAATTCAAACGATCATGATGAAAGACATATCCATTATGGAACAATATATGCATGAGCAGGATACTTTTTTAAACCAGGATTTTGAAACCTATGAGGAAGTAATTACATTTTTAGGGGATCGTCTAGTGAAAGATGGCAGGGCTGGGGATGATTATGTTAAATCTGTTTTGGAAAGGGAGCGTTACGCCCCAACGAGCTTTGGTAATCTAGTAGCGATTCCACATCCACTTGAACCGAAAACAAATGCTACGTTTTGGTCGATTGTTTCGTTAAATAAGCCTATACAATGGGGAGATAAACCCGTTCAAATTATTTTTCTCCTTAATACGAATAAAGCTAAAAAGGATGATTTAAAGCCCATGTTTCAGACATTGGTTAAGCTTATCGATAACAGAAATCTTCTTCTCAAACTTTTACAATGTAAGTCATTTGAACAATTTAGGAACGTAATACGAAGAGCTTAAAGGGCAAAGGAAATGACACGATTCCTTTTGCCTTTTTGTTTTTCTACAATCAGTTTTTTGCCGTTGCTAACGGAAAATGATCCTCTACTAATGGATGCGTTTACATAATAAGATGGGGATATACATCAAGTGAAAGGATGGAAAACGATGAAACCGCTTAAATTAGTTGTAATAGGAGGGGGGTCCTCTTATACGCCCGAATTAGTGGAGGGGATAATTAATAATCAAGAAGTATTGCAGGTATCGGAAATATGGCTGGTGGATATAGAAGATGGTCAGGAGAAACTAGCGATAATTGAAGGTTTATCAAGAAGAATGATCGAAAAAGCCAATTGCTCTATTAAAATTGTTGCAACGCTGGATCGACAAGAAGCAATTAGAGACGCTACGTATATTATTACGCAAATAAGAGTTGGACAATTGAAAATGAGAAGAAATGATGAATATATCTCGATTAAGCATGGCGTTGTTGGTCAGGAAACTACTGGGGCTGGTGGGTTTATGAAAGCATTGCGGACAATTCCAATAATGCTGGATATATGTAAGGATATTGAAGCACTTGCACCAAACGCCTGGCTTTTAAATTTTACCAATCCAGCCGGCATCATAACCGAAGCAATTTTCAAACACAGTAAGGTTAACGTAATCGGCTTATGTAATAATCCAATCAATTTTTATAAAAAATTTGCTAAAACATATCAAGTGCCAATGAACGATGTAAGTATTAACTTTGTTGGAATCAACCACCTTATTTGGATAACAGGACTGTACATTAAGGGTCAATCTAGAATGGAAGATATTTTAACCGGAAAATCAGCTAGTTACGAGGCAAAAAATATCCCTTCATTCGGCTGGGATTTAGAATTTCTTCAGTCACTTCAAGCAATACCGTGTGGCTATCATAAATATTATTATCAAACGGATCAGATCCTTGAAAAACAACGTGAAGAATATCGCAGAAATGAAACGCGAGCAGACCAGGTTCAACAGGTTGAAAAAGAATTATTTGCAATCTATCAAAATCCTGATGTACAGGAAAAACCGAAAGCCTTAGAGCAAAGAGGTGGCGCGTATTATTCAGAAGCAGCAATTGAATTAATTAAATCCATCCATTTAGATTCAAAGAAAACACATACATTAAATGTAAAAAATAATGGGACAATACCATGTTTACCTAATGATGTTTGTATTGAAGTCAATTGCGTGGTTGAAAATCATCAAATTACGCCACTTCAAGTAGGAAGCGTCTCACCACAAATTAGAGGGTTGCTGCAACATGTAAAAGCATATGAAGAGTTGACTGTTGAGGCTGCTGTTACTGGAAATAGAGGAGTCGCGCTGCAGGCACTAATATTACATCCTCTGATTCCATCCGTTGACAAGGCAAAAAGCATTTTGGATGAAATGTTAGTGGTTAATCAACCGTATTTACCTCAGTTCACTTCTGAAATAAATATATAATCCAAAGGGGAGATCAACCTATGAAAATTACATTATTGTGTGCGCTTGGGATGAGTACAAGCTTACTAGTTGAAAAGATGAAAAAAGCTGCTAGCGCTAAATCTATTGAAGCGGAAATTGAGGCACATTCTGTTGATGATTTGGAAGAACAGTTGAAAACGGCTGATGTTATTCTGTTAGGACCGCAAATACGCTACAAAAAGAACGAATTATTTGCAAAAGCCGATGCAGCAAACACGCCGATGGCTATTATTGATATGAAAGCCTACGGAATTTTGGATGGGGAAAAAGTGCTGGATCAAGCACTGAAATTAATGAATTAATCTTAAAAGAAGGAAGGTAATACAATGAATGGATTTAATGCTTTCATGGAACGTTATTTCATGCCTGTTGCCGGTAAATTGGCAGAACAGCGCCATTTAAAGGCAGTTCGGGATGGGATTATAGCAACAATGCCTTTATTGATTATTGGAAGTATCTTTTTGATCATATCTTCACCACCTGTAAAAGCGTGGGCTGAATTTATGAAACCATATGCAGCATCATTAAGTATTCCAGTTAATGCAACATTTGGGCTGTTGGGTTTAATAGCTGTATTTGCGATTGCTTATAACCTTGCTAAAAGTTATCAAATGGATGGATTATCGGCCGGTGTATTAAGTATCGCTGCATTTTTTGTTGCTACGCCTCTTACGGAAGACGGTAATATTCCATTAAATTTAATGGGGAGCGAAGGATTATTTATTGCTATTATTCTAGCGATATTTACTGTAGAGGTTTATCGTTTTTTTGAAAAAAGAAATATAGTTATTCGAATGCCTGATGGTGTTCCGCCATCTGTTTGGCGCGCCTTTACCGCATTAATTCCGGGTGCTGCTATTATTTTTATCGTTTGGGGTGTAGACCTGATATTAAAAGCCTCATTTGACTTATCGTTACACGGAGTAGTTGCTGCCGTTTTACGTGAACCGTTACAAATGGTTGGTGGAAGTCTGTGGGGAGCATTAGTAGCAATTTTACTTATCCATTTACTTTGGTCATTCGGTATCCATGGAATTTCGGTTGTTGCAAGTGTAATGGCGCCAATTTGGTACAGTTTAACCGATGAAAACGTGTCTGCACATCAGGCTGGAGAGGCTTTACCACATATTATCGGCCAACCATTTATGGCAATATGGTGGGCTGTTGGTGGCTCGGGTATGGCCTTTGCATTAACGATTTTGTTTGTTTGGCGGGCTCGTTCCAAACATTTAAAAGGCTTAGGTAGAGGATCAATTTGGGCTAGTATATTTAACATCAGTGAACCAACCATTTTTGGGGCGCCAGTGGTCATGAATCCTCTTTTAGTTGTACCTTTTATTCTTGCTCCTTTAGTGGTTGGAACCGTAACGTACTTTGCTATGTCAATTGGCCTTGTAGGTAAGCCATATATTATTGTTCCATGGACAACGCCGCCACCATTTTCAGGAATCTTTACAACGGGTGATTGGCGTGGCGGCGTGTTAATGATTGTCAATATATTGATGGCGATGGCTATCTATTATCCATTTTTCCGGCTATATGATAAACAGCTTGTCCAGGAGGAGCAGACAACTGAATCTGCTGCTGCAACAAAGGAAGAATAAGGAGTTTTAAATCATGGATCATTCATCAACAAGACTAATTGTAAATGCTGATGACTATGGATTCTCGCCAGGAGTGTCGGCTGGAATTCTGTATGCCCATCAGAATGGCATCCTCACAAGCACGACCGCGATGGTTAACACTGAATTTTCGAAGCAGAGTTTAGACGAGGCGAAGAAATATCCGAATCTTGGAATCGGCTTGCATTTTGTGTTGGATGTAGGCAAGCCTATTGCTTCTTCGGTACGAAGTTTAACGGATCATAGCGGGGATTTTTTAAAAGGAAAAACACTTATTGAATCTGCCAAAAAGCAGGAAGTGAAGGAAGAACTTAAAGAACAACTCGAATTGCTGTACAAGTGGGGGGTTGATGTAACGCATATTGACAGTCACCACCATATGCATTTGCACATACCTGGCGCGCTAGAAGCCGTTATGGAAGTAGCCGAAATGTATAATCTTCCTATTCGATCATTTTCCGATACAAAATTAACTGGAAATGTTATATCCAGTGACTTTTTCTACTACGATTTTTACGGGGAAGAGAATGTTTCGTCACAATATTTACTGGAGATATTTTCAAAACTAGAACCAGGAATTTCAGAAGTGATGTGTCACCCTGCATTTATGGATTTAAAATTAAGAAGGTGTAGCAGTTATCATTTTACTAGAATAAAAGAATTAGATGTGCTTGTCGACAGCAGGATCAAAGACGGCTTACTTGAGCACGCTATCGAATTGATCCATTATGGAGGGCTAAAAAATGAACGTTGAACAGTTTTCAATGCGTATTATTTTACATGCAGGAAATGCTAAGGGCTTCTTACATGAGGCATTACATGATGCAAGGAATGGGAATTTTGATCAGGTTGATGCAAACGTTAAACAAGCATCGACAGAGTTATTGGAGGCACATAAAATACAAACACAGTTTATGCAAGAGGATGCTAAGGATGGGATGGAACGATTGCCGGTAATAGTAGTCCATGCACAGGATCATTTGATGACAGTCATGTCTGAAAAGGATTTGATAGAAGAGATGATTGAGATTTATCGGAAGCAATTTGATATGAATTTAAAAATTGAGCGATTAATGGAAGCTGTAAAGTGATGGATTATGGAAGATGGAAAACCTAACGAAACGATAAAAGGAGTGTTACTGTGAGAGTCAACAAGATTGTGATTACAGTTGTAGTTCTAATGTTAGTCATGACATCTTCGTTAACAACATCTAATGCAGAAGGAAATAAAGGGAATGGAAAAGTGGTGCCGGGTATTGAGGTATTATTGAAGGATCATTTGGATTGGATTAAGGATAAAAAGGTTGGTTTAATAACGAATCCTACCGGGGTTGATCGTAATTTGGTCAGTAGTATTGATTTGCTAAATGAACATCCAGATGTTAATTTAACTGCTCTATTTGGTCCCGAACATGGTATACGGGGGGATCAGGAAGCGGGGGAATACGTAGAATCCTATATTGA
The DNA here is from genome assembly GCF_900187325.1 of Virgibacillus ndiopensis. Lineage (GTDB taxonomy): Bacteria > Bacillota > Bacilli > Bacillales > Amphibacillaceae > Virgibacillus_E > Virgibacillus_E ndiopensis. The sequence continues at coordinate 937,102 of NZ_FZMZ01000006.1, forward strand.
TGAAAAGACGGGTTTACCTGTATACAGTTTATACGGTCCTACCTGGAAACCGTCAGAGGAAATGTTGGAAGATGTTGATGTGTTGCTTTTTGACATACAGGATATTGGCTCCAACGTGTATACGTATATTTATACACTAGGTTTTGCGATGGAAGCGGCTGCGGAATTTGGGAAAGAGTTGATTGTATTAGATCGCCCGAATCCAATTGGTGGAACGAAAGTGGAAGGTCCTCTCCGTTCTGAGGATACAGTTAGTTTTATGGGACGATTTTTGTTACCGGTAAGGCATGGAATGACGGTTGGAGAATTAGCGACCATGTGGAATCATGAGTATAGCTTGGGTGTAGACCTGAAAGTTGCTAAAATGAAGGGGTGGAAACGGACCATGCACTTTGAAGACACAGGACTGCCATGGGTCATGACTTCCCCTAATATACCAACGATGGAAACCGCTTATTTATATGCAGGAACGGAGCTAGTGGACGACACATCCTTAACTACAGGACTTGGAACGACAAGACCTTTTGAACTGGTCGGTGCGCCATGGATTGATGGGGAAGATTTGGCTAAAGAAATGAACGACCGAGCTATTCAAGGCGTTTCGTTTAGGTCTGCATATTTTACCCCTATGTTTGGAAAATATGAAGGGGAATTAGTCGGTGGCGTGCAAGTGCATATGGATGATCCCTCCGATATTAATTTAGTAGAGTTAGGCTTGAATCTTGTCGATGCCATGCGTGATCAAAACCCAGAGAAATTTGAGATGACATCAAGCTATGCTAATCTTATTGGAGATCCGGATGTACCGGGAATGCTTTTGAATGATGAACCAGTTAATGAGATTATGGATTCCTGGCAGGGAGAGTTGAATTCATGGATTGAAGAGGTTCGAAATGATTACTTACTATATAATCCATATCCTAAAGGCACGCATCCCTATAAAGAAAAAGGTTCTTTAGGTATTTTACCGTTAGATTTAACAGCGTCGCCAGGTCAGCATGTTGATTTAACTGTGCAAGGATACGACAAAAATGGAGAAGCGTTTGATATTGATCCATCATTGATTGAATGGAAAGTCTCAGGTGAAATTGGATACGTGGAAAACGGAACTTTTTACGCTACCAATGAAGGGCAAGGGGAAGTTGTAGCAACATATAATGATTATACTGCTTCACGCGAGGTAGAAGTGTCAGCTACAAACGTCGAAAATATCCGTTATGGAATACACTCAGATTATTCAAGGATTGTGTTTGATTTAAATAAAACGGTCAACAATTATAAAATTGAAGAACAAGATGGTAAATTACGCTTGAAAATTCCGTATGGGGAAATTAATGGAGAATTAAATAAAGAAGGCGGCACTGTTACGGTATCTAATAGTCCTGTCATATCTAGCATTGATTATTATATGGAAGATGATAGGTTTGTTGCAGCGTTCAACCTAAAGACAGACGACGTCGACTATCAAACACCAGCATTCTCCTCAAGAATCGTGGTTGATGTAATGCATTAATGGGACAGGGGGTCATGGGACAGGGGGTCAGACCCTCTGTCCCGCTTTTTTTTGGGTGGGACATGGGGATAGGTCCCTTGTCCCACCCAATTCCATAAAGTTAAATTTCGCTTCTTCGTTAAAGTTGTTTTTTGAATTTTAGCTGAAATAAGTGTAGCGAAATATATATTCACTGGTTAATAATACATAGAAATTTAAATTTTACTAGAAAGGCTAATTTTGACTTTTTTAAGAAAATAATTTATCTTGTATTCGTAATAGCCCCGTGATGTCCTCCATCAATCTCCAATCAATACTCCAGATATTATTTACTGATCGTGATCGTATAGAAATTTGGGCGAGGGGACTGACCCTTTGTCCCGGAGGTGATTTGATGTATGCCTAGAAAACAACGGAAGAAAAGTTATAATGGAATCTATCATATTATGCTACGTGGAATTAATAGACAAACTATTTTTGAGGATGATGAAGATAGGTTTAGGTTATTGGAAACTGTAAAAAGGTTCAAAGAGATTAGCGAATTCAGGGTTTTTAGTTATTGTTTGATGGATAATCATATTCATTTGTTATTGAAAGAAACAGAGGAGACAGTTTCTAAAGTAATACAAAGAATTAGCTCAAGTTATGTATACTGGTATAATAATAAATATGAACGTTCCGGACATCTTTTTCAAGGAAGGTTTAGAAGTGAAAATGTAGAGAATATCCCTTACTTTTTAACAGTTTTACGCTATATACACCAAAATCCTGTGAAGGCCGGTTTAGCAAATAATGTGTTTGAGTGTAAGTGGACAAGCATCTATGAGTATGTCAGTCGAAGTCAATTGGTTGATATTGACTTAGGTTTAAGTTTATTTTCACCTAATAGAGGTAAAGCTATTGAATTGTTTGCTGCGTATATGCAAGTAACAAATGATGACAATTGTTTAGACGATTTTGTGAAAATAAGGTTGCCAGATAGTGCGGTTAAAAGTCGCTTAGTGGAACTAGGGATTTCAACTAATAGTATGTTGCAGCAAATGGAAAAGAAAGATAGAGACAAAGTTATTTTGCAATTAAAAGAGCTTAGAGGTGTTTCAGCAAGACAATTATCCAGAATAACAGGAATACCCAAAAGTGTTATAGACAGAGTTCGCTAATCAGGCAGGGTGGGACAGGGGGTCAGACCCTCTGTCCCGGGACGACTGATACCTTGACCAGAGTGAAAAAATGGGGACGCAGGGACTGACCCTCTGTCCCGGAGAAGGAGGAAGGCAATCGTGAGGAAGTTGCGGATTGGAATGGTTGGATTGGGTGGGATTGCTCAGAAAGCGTATTTGCCAATTCTTACAAGAGAAATAGATTGGGAGTTTGTAGGGGCATTTTCACCGAGTGTAGCGAAAAGGAAGAAGATATGTGAGCAACATCGTATTCAGGATTTTGCCAGTTTAATAGCCTTATCACAGAGTTGTGATGCAGTTTTTGTGCATAGTTCAACAGACTCTCATTTTGAAGTTGTCTCAGAACTCTTGAATAACGGAAAAGATGTTTATGTTGATAAGCCATTAGCTGCTACAATTTCAGAAGCAGAGAAGTTAATTGACATAAGTGAAAAGCATGGTAGAAAGCTAATGGTAGGATTTAATCGGCGTTTTGCCCCGATGTATATGGAAGCAAAGGAGAAAGCAAATCAACCGGTTTGGGTGCGCTTCGAAAAACATAGGGTAAAGGGGGTTGGTCCTAATTCAGTTGCATTCACAATGCTAGATGATTATATTCATTTGGTCGATACCGCTCGTTGGTTAGCAGGTGGAGATATACGGGTTATGTATAAAAATTTGCAGGTAAACGAAGTCAATCAACTAGTTTATGCACAGCATATTTATGAATCTTTCAATCAAGTTTCATACACAACTGCAATGCATCGCAATGCTGGATCAAATCTCGAACAATTAGAACTGTTTTCGGACGGCATAGTTATTAGGGTTAAAAATTTACATACGATGGAGATAGAACAGGAGAATGCAGTGACAATGAAAACTCCTCCATCTTGGGAAACTGTAGGCAGACAGCGTGGTTTTGAAAACGCAATAAACCACTTTATTGCTTGTATTGAGAATGATAAACAGCCAATTGTTGACGGACTAGAAGGGTTAAAGACGCAAATAGCTGTAGAAGAATTGCTAAACGAACATAAAAATTAAATGAGAATTAGCTCTTTACATTATGTAGAGAGCTTTTTTTATGGGGAGGGGTGGGACAAAGGGACAGACCCCATGTCCCACCATGTAAGCGCTTAATCATTTCCGCTTGTTGGAGGAAAAAGAATGTGTGTAGATGTAAGCGGTTGTATTTTACAATGAAGATACAGCAAGAGTAATACTAATTCGAGGAGGAAGTTTATCATGAAACGTATATTATTAGCATGTTCATCAGGTATGTCTACTAGCCTTTTGGTGAAGAAAATGGAAGAAGCCGCAAAGGAAACAGAGGTTGAGGTTGAGATTTGGGCTGTGGCGCAGGATAAGGCGCCAACAGATATGGAGAAGGCGGATGTTTTATTAATTGGACCACAGATGAGGTTTATGAAGAAGAAGTTCGCTAAAAGAGCAGAAGAGGTTGGTATTCCACTAGATGTTATTGATCCTGTGGCATATGGACGAGTAGATGGAAAGGCAGTTTTGAACAAAGCCCTTGATTTAATTGGGGAGTAAACAAAACAGGGGGAAACGATTATGAACAATAAATTTATGCAATTTTTGGAGGATATTCTATTACCAATTGCAGACAAGTTAAACAACAATCGTTATTTATCTGCATTGCGTGATGGTTTCATGGTAGCATTGCCACTTATTATCTTTGGTTCCATATTTGTGGTTATTGCGAATTTACCATTCCTTGACAAGGTGATAAGCGAAGATGCGTATGCGGCATATCAAAATGCGTTAGGACCCGCATCCGCTGCAACTTTGAGTATTATGGGGATATTTGTCATCATCGGTATAGGGTATAAGCTGACCGAGCATTACAAGGGAGAAGCAATTTACGGTGGTGTTGTTGCATTTGCATCTTTTCTCATACTGACACCACAAGTACTTGAAGGAGTCTCCGGAGTTATTCCAACAGCAAGTCTAGGGGCACAAGGGATGTTCCTTGGGATTTTTACCGCCTTTATTTCTGCTGAACTGTATCGATTTTTTGTACAAAAAGATTGGACAATAAAAATGCCTGCCGGTGTTCCTGGAGCAGTATCGAAATCGTTTAGTGCACTGATTCCAATCACATTGACGCTTACTGTATTTTTACTCATTCGAATTATTTTCAGTTATACATCATTCGATACCGTGCAAAATTTTATTTATACGATTATTCAAGAACCGCTAACAGCATTGGGCAGCGGCTTACCAGCAACAATTGTCGCAGTATTATTGATTCAAGTGTTTTGGTTCTTCGGATTGCATGGCCAAATCATTGTAAACTCTGTATTTGATCCAATCTGGTATGCATTAAATGATGAAAATTTAAGCGCATTCCAAGCTGGTACAGAGCTTCCAAACATTATTACAAAACAGTTTATTGATTCCTTTTTAGTTGGAATGGGGGGATCTGGGATGACCTTAGCTGTTGTTCTTTTAATCTTTATGATTGGACGAAGTAGGCAGCTGAAGGAAATTGGTAAATTGGGTGGCCCTTCTGGTTTTTTCAATGTTAACGAACCAATCATTTTTGGTCTACCAATTATTATGAATCCATTAATAATCGTTCCATGGTTGTTAGCTCCCGTAGTTGTAACGATTATTACGTATTATGCGATGGCGACTGGCCTCGTTCCACCACCTGCAGGAATTATTGTGCCATGGACAACACCACCGATTTTGAATGGTTTTCTAGCAACAGGTAATGCATGGCAGGGTGGGGTTTTACAAGCATTTAACCTGGCAGTAGTCATGGTCATCTGGTGGCCATTCTTAAAACTCCTAGACAAAAATTACTATGAAACAGAGAAAAAAGAAACGAAAAACGCGGGATAAGTTCATGGGACAGGGGGACAGTCCCTCTGTCCCACCCAGAACCGGGACAGAGGGACTGACCCCTTGTCCCACCAATATTGCAGACTTCAGAGGTGAATGGCACATGGATAAATTGACAGAAATTGCTTTTCAGATTATTTTGTATGCTGGAAATGGTAAATCCAGCGCAATGGAGGCAATACAAGAGGCAAAAGCGGGTAATTTTGATGAAGCTGATAGATTGATTGAAGAAGCAAGTACGGAGTTAGGAAAGGCACATGGCTACCAAACTAATTTACTTCAAGAGGAAGCAAGTGGTGAAGGGACTGGAGTTAACGTTATCTTGGTTCATTCACAGGATCATTTGATGACTTCCATGACGGTAAGAGATCTAGCTATTGAAATTATTGAAATCTATCGAAACAAATAAAGGGTGGTAACGGTATGTCTATAAATTATAAATTTCCAAGCGATTTCTGGTGGGGAAGTGCAACCTCCGCAACGCAAATTGAAGGCGCAGCAAATGAAGGTGGAAAAGGTGAAACTATTTGGGACTACTGGTATAAAACAGAGCCCAATCGTTTTTTTGACAATGTAGGACCAGAATCCACATCTGACTTTTATCATGTATATAAAGAAGATATTAACACAATGAAGGAAATTGGTCATAATACATTCCGCTTGTCTATATCATGGGCACGGTTAATTCCTGGTGGACGCGGGGAAGTTAACCAAGAAGCTGTAACATTTTATAATAATGTAATTGATGAGCTGCTTAGCAACGGGATTGAACCGTTTGTAAATCTTTTCCATTTTGATATGCCATTGGAATTACAAAATGAAGGTGGTTGGGAAAATCGAGAAGTAGTAGAAGCGTATGCAGACTATGCCAAAGAAGCGTTTAATCTGTTCGGAGATCGAGTCAAAAAATGGTTTACATTCAACGAACCAATTGTACCGGTAGAAGGTGGATACCTGTACGATTTCCATTATCCGAATGTTGTCGATGCAAGACGTGCGGCACAGGTCGCTTACAACACGATGATTGCCCATGCTAAAGCAGTTGCGGCGTTTCGCGAATGTAACATCGATGGAAAAATAGGTATTATCTTAAACCTGACACCGTCATATCCGCGAAGCCAAAACCCTGCTGATCTAAAAGCATCGCGTATTGCAGATTTATTTTTCAACCGTAGTTTTCTTGATCCAGCCGTATTAGGGGAATATCCAGAAGAATTAATCGAGATCTTGCGTGAGCATGGTCAATTACCGGTTACGGAAAATAGTGACGGTGCATTGTTAAAAGCGAATACAGCGGATATTCTTGGGGTGAACTACTATCAGCCGAGACGAGTTAAAGCGAAAGAGCATTTACCAAATCCATATAGCCCGTTCATGCCGGACTGGTTTTTTGATAACTATGAAATGCCTGGTAGAAAGATGAACAAATACCGTGGCTGGGAAATCTATGAAAAAGGTATTTATGACATCATGATCAATCTAAAAGAGAATTATAGCAATATCGAGTCATTTATTTCTGAAAATGGTATGGGAGTCGAAGGTGAAAGTCGATTCATTCAAGATGGTGAGATTCAAGACGATTACCGAATTGATTTTATTCGTGAACACTTAAAATGGCTGCATAGAGCGATTGAAGAAGGATGTAATGCAAAAGGGTATCATTTATGGTCATTTATGGATAACTGGTCATGGATGAATGCCTACAAAAATCGTTACGGTTTTATTTCCGTTGATATTGAAACGAAGGAACGAACATGGAAAAAAAGTGCACATTGGATAAAAACGGTTTCCGAGAATAATGGATTTTAACTAAACCTGAGGTGGTTAACATGAAGGGAATTAAAGTTGTTACAATTGGTGGAGGTTCAAGCTATACACCGGAACTGATTGAAGGATTCATTAAGCGATATGATGAACTGCCAATTCGTGAACTATGGCTGGTGGATATTCCTGATGGAAAAGAAAAATTAGAAATTATCGGTGGCTTGGCAAAGCGAATGGTTGAACAGGCAAACATTCCAATGGACATTCATTTATCATTGAATCGCAGGGAAGCATTAGAGGGTGCTGATTTTGTCACAACGCAAATTCGGGTAGGAAATCTTCATGCACGTGCGAAGGATGAAACAATCCCTTTAAAATATGGTGTGATTGGTCAGGAAACGAATGGTCCAGGTGGGCTTTTCAAAGGGTTACGGACAATCCCTGTTATACTGGATATTTGCAAAGACATGGAGGAACTCTGCCCGAAAGCATGGCTGATTAATTTTTCCAACCCTGCTGGAATGGTAACAGAAGCAGTGTTACGGTACAGTACTATTACAAGAACAGTAGGATTATGCAATGTACCAATTGGGATGCGGATGGGAGTTGCTGAAATGCTCGCGGTTGATCCAAGCAGAGTTCATATCGATTTTGCAGGATTGAACCATATGGTGTTTGGCCTGGAAGTGTATTTGGATGGTACGGTCGTCACTGAAAAAGTTTTGGATAAGCTTACGAGTGGAGCAGGAATGACAATGAAAAATATTGTTGATCTTGGCTGGGAAAAAGATTTCATTAAAGCATTGAAGATTTTACCATGCCCGTATCACCGTTATTATTATCAAACTAGTAAAATGCTTGAGGAAGAACAACGCGATTTTGCAGAAAAAGGAACACGTGCACAGGTCGTTCAAAAATTGGAAAAAGAGCTATTCAAATTATATCGTGATCCAGAACTTACAATAAAGCCTCCACAATTAGAAGAACGGGGTGGAGCCTACTATAGTGATGCAGCTTGCAGTTTAATCAATTCCATTTATAATGATAAGCGTGATATTCAACCTGTTAATACAAGAAATAACGGAGCAATTGCAAGTATTCCAGACGATTCAGCGGTAGAAGTTAACTGCGTCATTACGAAGGATGGTCCCAAGCCCATTAGTGTCGGGGATTTACCAGTCGCGGTTAGAGGGCTTGTTCAGCAGATTAAGTCTTTTGAACGTGTAAGTGCCGAGGCTGCTGTGACCGGTGATTATCATCAGGCATTACTAGCGATGACAATAAATCCACTTGTTCCTTCAGATACGGTCGCCAAGGAAATACTGGATGAAATGCTAAACGCTCACAAAACATATTTACCTCAATTTTTTAACCCGGTTAGATAATGGGTTTGTAAACTGATTGGATGGATGGGTTCTGGTTCTTGTTTTGAATCAGAACCTTTTGGTGTATAGAATGGTATTGTATTGTTAACATAACCGACGAATTTAATCCCGCTTTACGGGTAGTAAGATCTCGCGTTAAGATTTAAAAATAACCACGGGATCAACTGTTTGTAAAGGTTCGATTTGTTTATCTGACGTTCAGTGGGGAAAATGCGTCACTGAATGAGGATACACTTTAGAAGGAGAAGAACCACTATGTTGAACTCCAGAATGAAAACAATTTTACGTGAATTAATGGCAGCGCAAACGACACTCACAGGAAAATATTTAGCCAATATAAATCAGGTGACATCGCGTACTACAAGGGAAGATGTGAAAAACATTAATGCGATGCTTTCCCCTAATGGAGCACATGTTGATTCTGTTATGGGTAAAGGCTATCAATTATATATTGATGATTCTCTGAAGTTCCGTAAGTATTTAAAAACGGTTTTTGCAGAGGAGGTTTCTCCAGATAAATTTGTTCCAAAATCACCTGAAGAACGGATATCCTATTTAATAAAACGTTTATTGTTAAGTGAAGGGTATGAAAAGCTTGACGATTTAGCTATGGAAATGTACGTTAGTAAATCAACGATCCAAAATGATTTAAAACATGTAAAACAAATACTGAGTGGATATGGTATCCGTTTGGAATCACGTCCTAATTATGGATTGACGGTTAGAGGAAGTGAACTTAAACGCCGCTTCTGTGCTGCAGAATATCTATTTGACCGCAATGAAAAGACTGGTGATCATTTGGTTGAGACCCATCTTTCTTCCCTTGCTAAGACGGATTTGGATTCTATAATGGCAATTATCATGAAGCAAATAGAGAATCAGCAAATAACCTTATCCGATATAGCATTGAATAATTTGCTGATTCATATCGCGATCGCCTACAAACGGATTAAAAGTGGGTACCACGTAACACTTTATCCCGCAGATATGCAATCGATTCGTGATCAACGAGAATATCAGGTGGCCGAACGGATTGTTAAGGGAGTTGAGGAGACATTCCATGTTAGTTTTCCACCATCGGAAATTGCTTATATCGCTATCCATTTACTAGGGACAAAAATGCTGTCACAATCAAATGATGCTGACGAAGTTGTTGAGCAGGTTTTGGACGATGAAATGTATCAATTGGTCAGGATAATACTTGAAAAAATAGAAGCGGAATTTAATTTAGGAATAAGCTTGGACAAAGAATTGATTATGGGGTTGGGATTACATCTGAAACCTGCAATTAATCGTTATAAATATGGAATGAATGTACGAAATCCAATGCTTAAGGATATTAAGCAGAACTACCCATTAGCTTTTGAAGCGGGAATTATAGCTGGCGTTGCGATTGAAGAACATACGGGGACGAAAATTAATGAAAATGAAATTGGATACCTTGCACTTCATATAGGAGCTGCAATGGAGCGCCAAAAGTTAAAGTCAGGACCTAAACGCTGTTTGATCGTTTGTGCCTCTGGGTTAGGTACCGCAAAATTGATTTATTATAAGCTGAAATCTAGATTCAGTAGGGAAATTGATGTTATCGGTACAACGGAGTATTATAAGCTTGATAATCGTGATTTAGACAATGTTGATTTTATCGTTAGTTCTATTCCAATTTCAGAGGATTTACCTATACCGGTAGTTGAGGTAAATGCGATTTTAGGAGATAATGACCTTAAGAAAATAAGGGACTTTGTCGTGGAAAGCAAGCAGCGTGTTGACCACTATTTTCAAAAAGAGCTTATGTTTTTAAGGGAAAGCTTTACTTCTAAAGAAGAAGTTCTGGAATTTATGCATACCCAATTGTTGAAAAAAGGTTTAGTGGAGCATAGCTTTCTTGAAGCAGTTTATGAACGTGAGGAAATAGCACCAACATCTTTTGGGAACCTGGTAGCAGTTCCCCATCCGATTACACCGAAATCAGATACTACCTTTCTCGCCATTTGTACGTTGGAAAAACCAATCACTTGGAATGATAAGCTGGTGCAATTTGTTTGTTTACTATGTGTCAAGAAAGAAAGTACCGAAGATCTGCAATCGATGTATGATTTGTTAGGCAAGATTATCGAAAATGCTCCCATTGTGGAAAAACTAGTAAACGTAAAAAACTATGAGGGATTTATCAGAGTATTAGAAAAATAACGGAGTGGGACATGGGGTCAGACCCTCCGTCCCGGTGATGGACTGGGAAAGGAGACAGCTCCAGTGTCCCATGCTCCGTTTCGGCGATAAACTGGGACAAGGAACCTGACCCCCTGTCCCAAAGTGGGTGTCATTATGATTAGTAGGCAAGATGAGTTATTGCGTATCCTATTGACGAATTTGAATACAATATTTCAAGTGGATTTTCTGGCGGAGAGTCTGCATTGTTCGGAGAAGACGGTACGAAATGATTTAAACCATATAGAAGAATATTTAGTAGCATATCGAACTGCACGTCTTGTTCGCAAGCCTGGTTTGGGATTGTATCTGGAAATCGATGAAGAAGATCGATCCCAATTATTTAATAGGCTTTACCAAAACCAAAAGGATCCCATGACAGAAGCGGAACGTACAATCGAAATTGCCTATAAGCTGTTGGTAAGTAACAAACCAATTACGTTAGGAGATTTTGCTGAACGTTATTATACAAATAAGGCAGAGATTAAGAAGGATCTAGCGAAGATTAAAAGCTGGTTTGATCGATATGATCTTTCCCTTGTTTCCAAACAAAGATTGGGGAATATTGTGAGTGGTTCTGAGCTAAATAAACGCAATGCTTTAGCTCATTTATCTGAACTTCTGTCATCCGTAACGGAAAGGAATTATATTCTTGATTTGTTCCCGCCCTATGAAGTTGCTGCTATCAGAAAGGCTTTACAGAACTTGCAACAAAAGTTTGAGATTGTTTTTACAGATGGTGGGTTTGAAAGTCTGCTTATTCATGCACTTATTCTCATACGTCGAACGAGGCAGCAATCGCCAATTGCCATACCGAATAAAGATAAAGCATCCACGTATCAATCGAATGAATACCAGATGGCGAGTTGGTTGTTAGATCAATTGGAGACAACTTTTACCATTTCTTTTTCGGATAATGAGCGGATTTATTATACGTGGCATTTGGTCAGTAGCAGAACAAGAAATGATCAACCAGAAAGCCTTAGACATTCAGATCACGTTGTAGCGGATATTGTTAGGATGATCTCAGAACGTTTGCAACAGCTGACCATGGTCAATTTTGAAAAAGACTCCATTCTTGTGGAAGGTTTAATCATTCATTTGCATGCAGTCATCAATCGTATAACGTATGGATTTACGATTAGCAATCCACTTTTACCCGACATTAAGAAAATGTATCCATATATGTTCAGTATGATTGTACTTGCCCTTGAAGATGTTAAGAAAAAATGTGATTTAGAGATCCCAGAAGATGAGGCAGCTTATTTGGTTCTTCATTTTCAAGCCTCCATTGAACGTTTACAGAAGCAAAGGAACCTGACAAAAAGTGTTTTGATCGTATGTCATCTAGGCATCGGGATGTCGCATTTGCTACAGGCAAAACTTGAACAGAATTATCGGGGAATGAACATTGTAGGATGTATTGGCAAAATGGAAGTAGACGCGTTTCTTACAACTAACATGGTTGATTTTATCATCTCGACAACGCCTCTTGACCATATGCAAGTTCCTTATGTTGAGATATCTCCGTTACTAGAGGCAAACGATAAAGCAAAGCTAACGCAATTTTTACAGACAATGGAAAAGGTGAAAAAGCAGCATCAAGGAAATTCGTCACTTGTACAGTTGCTGGACGAAGAGACAATTCATCTTGGTGTAGATTTAGAGCACCGGTATGAAGTAGTTGAAATGCTTGCAAACTCTCTTTTAGCTAGAGGGGTTGTTTCAAAAACATTTGTCCATCATGCACTTTTACGTGAAAGAGCATCTGCAACGTCCATTGGTGGAGCTATTGCGATCCCCCACGCTAGTCCTGACACTGTAAAACAATCAGCTATTGCCATGGCTATCATGAAGGAACCGCTGGAATGGGGTGGGGAAATGGTTTCTATTGTTTTTCTACTGGCAATAGCTAATGAAAATAAAATGATAACGAAGGACCTTATTCAACAGATCTCGTCGATTAGTGAGCAGCCTATACGTGTAAAAGAATTGACAGAATCTAGCAGTGCCTCTGATATTTTATCCCGTATGGACAGGAAGTAACGCTACTGAATGAGGTATCACGTAAACGCCACCTTTATTTAAAATAATTTATTTTTGCCATTGCTACGGTAAAAATTATAATTTATTAGTAAATAAGTCGGGTATATAATAAATGTAAGCGATTTATTTAGATAGATTTGGAGGCGTAAATTTATGAAAATATTAGCTGTTACGGCATGTCCAGTTGGTATTGCCCATACGTATATGGCTGCTGAAAATCTTCAAAAAGCAGGCGTCGAAATGGGTGTAGATATTAAAGTTGAAACACAAGGTTCGATTGGTGTAGAAAATGGATTGACGGAAAAAGACATTGAAGAAGCTGATGGTATTATAATTGCCAGCGACAAAGAGGTTTCCAAGGAACGATTTGTCGGTAAAAAGTTACTTGTAGTTGGTGTGCAAGAGGGGATACGTCATCCAGAAAATTTAATCAAACGTATTCAAAGTGGCGATGTTTCGGTTTATAAGGCTGGATTGAAGACGGCCGAGGATGTGAAGAAAAAACGCAAGGAAAAAGAGAATCCGATTTATAAACACTTGATGAGTGGTGTGTCGTATATGATTCCATTCATAGTCGTTGGCGGATTATTGATTGCGATTGCATTGACATTCGGTGGAGACCAGACATCTGGCGGGATTGTTATTCCAGAGGGTTCTTTTTGGAAACAAATTGAAAGTATTGGTGCTGCATCGTTTAGCTTTATGGTGCCGATTTTAGCAGGGTTTATTGCAGTAAGTATTGCAGACAGGCCAGGTTTAGCACCTGGTATCATCGGTGGATTAATTGCAGCAAATGGAAGTTTTTACGGTAGTGAAGCTGGTGCTGGTTTTATTGGTGGGATTATTGCTGGTTTCCTAGCTGGTTATGTAACGCTTGGGATTAAGAAAATCAAAGTACCAAAAGCGATCCAGCCAGTGATGCCAATTATTTTCATTCCGATTATAGCAACACTGATTGTCGCATTACTATTTATATTTGTAATTGGTTCCCCGGTAGCGGGCGTTTTTGAAGCATTGACACTATGGCTTGAAGGAATGCAGGGAGCAAGTTCAATTGTATTGGCACTGATTCTTGGTGCGATGATCGCAGTAGATATGGGTGGACCTTTTAACAAAGTAGCGTTCTTATTCGGTTCCGCTATGATTGCAGAAGGAAACTATGAAATTATGGGTCCGATTGCGGTGGCGATTTGTATACCTCCACTTGGAATGGGACTTGCAACATTACTTAATAAACGGAAATATCAATCTGCAGAACGGGAAACAGGTAAGGCATCTTTTACAATGGGGCTGTTTGGGATTACGGAGGGCGCCATTCCTTTTGCGGCACAGGATCCACTCCGTGTTATTCCAAGTTTAATGGTTGGTTCGATGGTTGGATCGGTTATCGCAATGCTTGGAAATGTAGGAGATCGCGTTGCACATGGTGGACCGATTGTTGCTGTGTTAGGTGCAGTTGATAATGTGCTAATGTTCTTTATTGCAGCAATTGTAGGTGTTATTGTTACAGCAGTTATGGTTAATTTGTTGAAAAAAGATGTTACGGAAGAATCGGATAATGGTGATGCAGTGACAGAGGAACCTACTCAAGTACAGGTTGAATCTGAACCGGTTCCAGTTGAAATTAATAAATTGACAGATATTACGAACCTAGAATTGATTGAAACTAATTTAGATGGAACAACGCGTGATGATGTGATCGATGAATTGATTGAAAAATTAGATGCAACTAATCGTTTACGTTCTACAGAAGAATTTAAACAAGCAATTTTAGCACGGGAAAATGAAAGTACAACAGGGCTTGGAATGAATATTGCGATTCCACACGGAAAATCAACAGCGGTAAAACGCCCAGCTGTTGCATTTGGTATTAAACGTGATGGGGTTGATTGGAAAAGCATGGACGGCACCGAAGCGAAACTTATTTTTATGATTGCTGTTCCGGAAGAAAGTGCTGGAGATGCCCATTTGAAAATTTTACAAATGCTATCTCGACGATTGATGGATGAAACATTTAGAGAAGCGTTGTTGAACGTTACTAGCAAAGAGGATGCTTATGAATTGTTAGATACAATTCAGTAGGTCGGACACGTTAAAACAATGGGACAGGGGGACAGGTCCCTTGTCCCACAATGGAGGTAAATCAGATGTATAAGGAACCTATTTTTTTAAGTCCTGTTTTTCAGGAGCGTATTTGGGGTGGGGAGAAGCTTCATACGTTATATGGTTATGATATTCCAAATGCTAAAACGGGGGAAGCGTGGGTTATTTCAGCACATCCAAATGGTCCGAGTGCAATTACGAATGGACCACTTAAAGGTAAAACGCTGGCCGATGCTTGGAATGAGCATGGAGAATTATTTAACAAAAAGGCTAATAATGATGAAGCATATCCGCTACTCGTAAAAATTTTGGATGCTAATGATGATCTATCTGTACAAGTGCATCCTAATGACAAATTTGCGCGAGAAGTAGAAGATCAGCCATATGGAAAGACGGAATGCTGGTATGTGCTTAGTGCTGATCCTAATGCAGAACTCATTTTAGGGCATCATGCGAAATCAGAACAGGAATTGGAAGCCATGATGGACAATGGTGAATGGGAAGAATTGTTACAGCGAGTGCGTGTGCAAGCGGGGGACTTTATTTATGTTCCAAGTGGTACGATTCATGCGATAGGAAAGGGAATTGTCATTTTGGAAACGCAGCAAAGCTCTGATATTACGTATCGTGTCTATGATTATGACCGTGTCGATGCCAACGGGCAAAAGCGGGACCTTCATATTGAACGTGCGAAACAAGTGACTACCGTTCCGCATCAACGCATGGCGATCGAGAAGCAGGAAGAAACAATTGGCGATTTGACGATGAAAAAATTAGTAGAAGAGAAGTATTTTACTGTTTCTCATTGGCAATTAAATGGGAAAGTAACGCAGCATTTATCTAAAGATTTTTTGCAGGTTAGTGTGATTGAAGGAAGTGCGAAAATAACGGTAGATGGTAACAGCTTTACTATTGAAAAGGGCAGTCATTTTATTTTGCCAACTGGAATCAAGGAATATGAACTTGCCGGGGAAGCGGCGTTTATCGTTTCCTGGGTGTAAATGGAAGGGGAGAGTGCTATGCTAATCGGAGGAATCGAGGCAGGGGGGACTAAATTTGTTTGCGCAGTGGGTGATCAAACAGGGAAAATTATTGCAAAAACAAGTTTTCCAACGGTGGGGCCAGAGGAAACATTTAAGGAAGTGAAAGCATTTTTTGCCGACTATTCGATTGAGGCGATTGGAATCGGTAGTTTCGGACCTGTTGATTTGGATAAGCAAAGTAAAACGTACGGCACCATCTTAAACACTCCAAAAACAAAATGGAAGAACTACGATGTGTTGAAACGATTACAGACTGATTATCAACTACCAGTTTATATGGATACCGATGTGAACGCTGCTGCGCTGGGTGAATATAAATATGGAATTGGTAATGATGTGGATAGCTGTATGTACATAACTGTAGGCACTGGAATTGGAGCTGGCTTTGTCAAAGACGGAGAAACATACATTGGGAAAAGCCATCCAGAGATGGGGCATATTTTTGTGCAACAGCATGAGGACGACAAGTTTGTAGGGAGCTGTGCCTATCATGGGACTTGTTTAGAAGGGCTAGCTTCTGGTCCTGCCATTGAAAAGCGCAACGGAAAAAAGGGCAATTTATTAGCGGATCAGCAAAGTGTGTGGGAGCTTGAAGCTTATTATTTGGCGCAAGCAATTATGAGCTATTTTCTAATTTTGTCACCAGAACGAGTGATTATCGGTGGCGGTGTCCTGAAACAGGAACAACTATATCCATTGATCAGGGAGAAGATTTTGGAATTGGTAAACGGATATGTAGCGATTGAAAATGTAGATAATTTTATTGTCGCGCCAAGCTTAAATGATGAACAAGGAATTAAAGGGGCAATTGCGTTGACATTGTAATAATTGAGTGGGACAGAGGGACATGGGACAGAGGGACAGACCCCTTGTCCCACCGCTAGTCTGGAACAGAGGTCTAACCCTCGTGACGCTATTCAACTTCACATACAAATCGTTTCGTAATATCCCTTGGTCGTGTGATCGCTCCGCCAACAACGCTTGCTTGAGCACCTAGGTCCATACATTTTTTGTACATTTCGGGTGTGATTACGTTTCCTTCTGCTATTACGGGGACTGTAACGTTTTTCAATACGTTTCTTAGAAATTCAAAATCGTTATGGTATAGTTTCTTTCTGTATCCTCGGTAGGGCTAACAATTTATACAAAGAAAGATGCCTATGTAAAACCAGATGTAAATGCAAGTTTATAAAATGAAAGCGGGACAGAGGGACAGTAACCTCGTCCCGCTTTTTTGTTATTGAGACAGGTTCATCGTCTCACCGTTACACTGGGACAAGGGACCTGTCCCCCTGTCCCACTCGCAAATGTATCATTATCCTTCACATAGTTGGGAAGTTGTGGCTATAATTAAAGTAGTTTTAATAGTTTCATAATTTTTAAGGGGGTTTTACTGTGGGTGTTGTTAGATGGGGAGTACTAAGTACAGCTGGAATTGCGCAGGAACAGTTATTACCTGCCTTTCAACGTACGACAAATGCTGAGGTGGTTGCGATTGCAAGTGAAAGCGGACTTGCTAGAGCTAAAGAGGTTGCTGAAAAATTTACGATAAAAACAGCTTATGACAGTTATGAGGCTTTACTTGAGGATGCTAGTGTTGATGCGGTTTATATTCCGTTACCAAATCATTTACATAAAAAATGGGTGATCGAAGCGGCAAAGCATGGAAAACATATTTTGTGTGAAAAGCCTGCTGCTCTTCATAGTGGTGAGGTAATGGAGATGAAGAAGGTGTGTGTGGAGCATCATGTTATTTTCATGGAAGCATTTATGTATTACTTTCATCCACAGCATGAGCGTGTAAGAGAGATAATAGCATCTGCTGAAATTGGTGATGTATCATTTATAAGAGCAGCATTTTCTTTTCCGTTACAAGAGAAGGCTAACAATATTCGGATGAGCAGCGAAAAAGGTGGTGGCAGTCTTTATGATATAGGATGTTATACGGTCCACTCGATTCGAAATGTACTAAATACGGAACCGGAAACCGTACAAGCTCATGGTGTAATCGATCCAGACTATAACGTGGACACAGATGTTGTTGCATATTTGACATTTCCCAATGGTGTACGAGCAATGTTTGATGTTAGTTTTGGGTTAGTTGATCGCAGTGAATACGAAGTGATTGGAACAAAGGGGAGGATCGTAGTCCCGCGACCGTATAGACCGGACCAGAATGGTGGAGAGGGATCAGTGGTTGTGGAAAAAAAGGGTGTTACGAGAACGGAAACGATAGTAGATGACCAGTACCGTAAGCAGGTAGAACATATTTCTGAGGCAATTTTGAACGGTACACAGGTAAGACATGATTTTACCAATACGTTGAACAATATGCTTGTTATTGACGCATGCCTCGAATCGATCCATACGAAAAAACAAATAACCCTAGGACAGTAAACGGGAATAGGGGTCTCAGTTTCCTTGCTGGGACAAGGGACCTGACCCCCTGTCCCTGACCCCCTGTCCCACAAAAGCAGGTGATATGAGTGTGGCCTAATTCTAAATTATTTTTTTATACGTGTAGTGGTGTGATTTTTGTGATTAGTTTTGTTGGTATGTTGATTTATGGATACAAAACTTTCTATATCGAAACGGATGATGTGGAAGCGAATGATTATGCATACCATTTTGCGCTTATTGCGGAGGAAACGGATAATGACTATTGGCGATTGGTTGAGCAAGGGGCAAAGAAGGCTGCGGACGAAAAGGATATTTATCTAGAGTATGTAGCTCCTGAAAAAGCGGATAACGGAAAAATGCTGAAACTACTCGACAGAATGATTTCTGCAAAAGTGGATGGCATTATTATTCAAGGTATTGAAGGAGAACGTTTCATCAATTTAGTACATAAAGGAATTGAACGGGGAATACCGATTATTACAACTGATACCGATGTGAAAAATAGTGAGCGGAAGGTATATGTGGGAACGAATAACTATTATGCTGGGAAACTCGCCGGCCAAGCAATTATAAATAATACGAGCGGTGAACAATATGTTGGTATTGTAACTGGCCGTTTCGACGCCATTAATCAGCAGGAGCGGATTGATGGGTTTAAGGATGCGGTTGCTACAGTCGACAGAATTCATATTGTAGACATAAAGGAATCCAACATTACAGAGATTGGTGCTTCGCAAGCCACTTATTCATTGTTAAGACAGTATCCTCAAGTTACAGCAGTATTTGGAACAAGTGCACTTGATGGTGTTGGTATCGTTAATGGACTTCAGGAAATAGCGCCAAATAAAGACATGTATATTGTAGGATTTGATATTTTGCCAGAAACGTTGAATCTAATAAAGCAAGGTAAAATTGATGTAACAATTGCGCAATATCCGAAAGAAATGGGGTATCGATCGGTAAACGTAATGATTGATCTGCAAACACAAGCGTATTTAAAGGAACAACAATTCACGGAAACTGAAATAATCGATAAACATGATTTAACAACAACAAAGCGCTTTGGTGAACGAAAATGAAGACGATTAGGGGAAAGCTATTAGTCTACTTTTTTGTGTTTGTCATTTTGTTTCAGGTGACGGCTGTGTCTATTTTTGTCAGTTCAAATGAATTAATGCGTACTTATAATAATAGTTTTCAACGATTCTTGTTATTAAATTCTATTTCGCAAAAGTCAGAAACACTCTATACCGAAACCGAGAAGTTTGTCACAGAATACGAATCTGATCATCACAGCTACTATGTTGTAAAGGAATTGCTGCAGCAGGAAAAGGAAAAATTGGCATCTTCTTTTTATGACATTGATCCAATTGAAATGAAGAACTATATCAATTTGATTGAGACGTTTATTCAGGAGAGTGAATTAACGGCTGGTTTTGTTATCAAGGATGATATTGAACAATACACCTATCATTTAGAGGAAGCGCGTAACGCATCAGGGTATATCCAGGAAGCAACATTGGAATTAATTAATCTTGAGTTGACTGCCTATCAATCGTTTTATCAGGATTTGCAAGTACGGAACCAGTCATTTTTATATTTTATTATTTTCTTGTTTATTACAACGATCATGCTTGCTATATTTTTTGCGATTTGGTTCTCAAGTGGTGTTACGAAGCCGTTGAATAAATTATCGCAGGCTGCAAAGGAAGTATCAAGTGGTGATTTATTAGGGGAACCGGTTACGATTCGGTCTAAGGATGAACTGAAGCTGCTTGGGGATACATTTAACAGCATGCGTTCGAATATTCATGAATTAGTAGAAGAGATTAAGGACCAGTCTGAATTGGATCGACTTCTCAAGGAAATGGAATTAAAGCATTTACAGAGTCAGATCAATCCCCATTTCTTATTCAATACATTGAATACATTGTCAAAAATGGCGTATTTGGAAGATGCCAAATCCACTTCAGCATTAATCGATTCGGTTGCGACAATTCTCCGGCATAATCTTGGTGAAATTGATCACCATGTTATCCTGAACGATGAGGTGAAAGTGGTTAAAGATTATTTCCATTTGCAAAAAACAAGATTCTCGGAAAGGATACAATTTGAACTACACGTTGATGAAAGTTGTTTGGACTTGGAAATACCTCGACTAACGCTTCAACCATTAGTAGAGAATGCATTTATTCATGGCATTGAAGAAAAAGAAGATGGTGGTACGATCTCCCTTCATATTTTTCAGAAGACTGATCAAGTGATCGTGGAAATTAGTGATGATGGTGCTGGAATGGATCAAGGCAAGATCGATCAATTAATGTCTCTAGGAAAACAACAAGATGTACACGTCGGTCATTCTACAAGTATTGGCTTGACAAACGTGATCCGGCGGCTTCAATTATTTTACCAGCTGTCCCATGTAGTTGAAATTGACTCGGAACAAAATAAAGGAACAACAATAAGGTTGCTACTGCCTAAAAGGAGGACAGGCTAATGCGTGTATTGATTGCTGAGGATGAACTTTTGGAAAGAAAAGCGATGAAAAAGTTCATCGAGGATAATTTTACGGAGATCACCGTAGTTGGTGAAGCACCAAACGGGAGAAAAGCAATTGAATTAGCTGGAGCTCATGAACCTGATATTATTTTTATGGATATAAAAATGCCTGGGATAAACGGTTTAGAAGCAATTGAGGAAATTATTCGGATAAATCCGGCTACTAAATTTATTCTTGTTTCAGCATACGATTCTTTTGATTATGCGAAGCAGGCCATGAAATTTGGAATCAAGGAATATATACTCAAACCTGGTAAAAAGGAAGAAATCGTAAAAGCTATTATGCGTGTGCAAAAAGAAATAGTAGTAGAGAAAAAGCAGCGAGCTGAAAAATTCCAATCCAATCAGCTAATCAAGGAACATCTAATTACAAAATTAATGAAATATCCAGTCGACGAGGATGTTATTGCTATTCAAAAGCAATTTTTTGCCAAAATGAAAAGTGGGTATTTTCTTGTTATACAAGCGGGCAAAGAAATTTCCAGGAATACGATTGAGCGTGTATTTGATCAATCGATTGATTCGCCATTTATCGTAAACTACAGTGGGAATAACTATACCATTTGCGTATTTTCTTCTACAAAGATAGATAAAGTTGAAATATTACAGGTGTCTAGAAAAGTACAGCTTGAACTAGGGCAGGATAGTTTTGTAGGTGCAGGTCTACCATCTTCATCAGTCGACGATCTACCAAGATCATACCAGGAAGCACTTCATGCATGCTATCAGCTAGAAAAAGAGAATAATAGAAATTATGGATTTGTTTTGGAAAAAGATAAGCAGTTGAATTCTAAGGGTGCTTTGGAGTGGTTGCTGGAAGCGGTTGTGAAAGGTGATGACAATGAGGCGATAAGATTATTTAATGAAAATCAGGATAATTTCGACCAAAATACAATGGATGACTTATATCTTCACATTAAACAAGTCATGATTGAGCGTGATATTGCTATAGTGGAAAGCACACTATCTGAATTAACGACAACGAAAGATTGGGAGAAATTTATTACGATATGTTGTTTACAAATACAAGATTACTATCAGTCTAAGCAATATATCGAAAAGGCTAAAAAATATGTGCGGGAAAACTTTCAACAAGCTATAACATTAGAGGAAACAGCAGCACATGTCAATCTGAGTCCCAATTACTTTTCCAATATGTTTAAGCAGGAGTTTGGAACGACCTTTATTGATTATGTGACGAAGGTTCGCTTGCAAAGGGCTAAGGAGTTAATTGAAGGAAATAATTATTCATTAAAGGAAATCAGTTATATGATTGGGTATAAGGATCCGAATTATTTCAGTAGAGTTTTTAAAAAACAGTTCTTAGTATCACCGAAGCGCTTTCAACAGCAAATCTTAAAAAAATGAAGATAATAGTAAAAATGTACAGAAATTGATTACCCGAAGACGGTAAAAGTTTTCTATAATAGTTGTTGTAAGCGTTATCAAATAAAGGGGGAATTAGGTTGAAGAAATTATATGGATTTTTATTACTCTTCGTACTAGCTCTTGTGCTAGCAGCGTGTAGTTCGGATTCATCTGGCGATGGCGGTGATTCGGATAGCGGTGATGGTGAAAGTGCAGATAAAAAGGTAGAAATTTTTAGCTGGTGGACTGGTGCAGGTGAAGAAGATGGATTACTTGCATTAATTGATTTATTTGAGAAAAAGCATCCAGATATCAAAATTGAAAATGCAGCTGTAGCCGGTGGAGCCGGAACAAACGCAAAAGCTGTACTTGCAACAAGAATGCAAGGGGACGATCCACCATCAACGTTCCAGGTTCATGGTGGTGACGAGTTGAATGAAGGATGGGTAGCAGCAGGTAAAATGGAGCCGTTAAACGATTTTTATGAAGAAAACGGATGGATGGATAAATTTCCAGAAGAGTTAATTGATCTAGTAAGTAAAGATGGAGAAATTTATTCTGTTCCAGTAGATATTCATCGTGGTAATGTCATGTTTTATAATATGAAGGTATTTGAAGAAAATGGAATTGAAGTACCTAAAACGTTTGACGAGTTTTTTACTGCAGCAGATAAGTTACAGGCTGCCGGTATAAAACCGTTAGCATTAGGTGATAAAGAAGCATGGACGGCAACACAAATTTTCGAAAATGTTCTTTTAGGGGTTTTGGGACCTGATGATTACAAGAAACTTTTCGAAGGTGAAATTGGCTTTGATGATGCACGCGTAAAAGAAGCGGCTGAGAAGTTCAGCAAAATGCTAGATTATATTAATGATGACCATGCTTCTCGTAACTGGCAGGATTCTGCACAATTAGTTGCAGATGGTGAAGCTGCTATGATTAATATGGGTGACTGGGCTAAAGGTTATTTCTCCAATGATTTGAATTTAGAAACAAACAAAGATTTTGGTTACTTTGAATTCCCTTCTACGGATGGAGAATTTGTTGTAATTACGGATACATTTGGCTTACCTAAAGGTATTGAAAATCCAGATGATGTGAAGGAATTTTTAAAGGTTCTTGGCTCTGTGGAAGGTCAGGATGCATTTAATCCATTAAAAGGATCGATTCCAGCACGTGTTGATGCGGATAAATCAAAATACGATAAATACGGTCAAGAAACAATGGAAGATTTCAAAGGAGCAAGATTAGTTCCAAGTCTTGCTCACGGGTCTGCAGCATCAGAAGGATTTTTAACAAAGGTTAACCAAGCAGTAAATATCTTTGTTACGCAAAGAGATATCGATAACTTTATTAAAGCATTACAAAATGCAGCACCTGAAATGTAGTATATAAAAGCATATGAGGCTGCCTTAAAGCGGGACACGGGGACTGACCGCTGTCCTGGGACAAAGGGTCTGACCCTTTGTCCCGCTATGGCAGCCTTTATCTTTTTCACCAACCTCGGATTAGGAGGATCTAACGTGGCAGAAAATACACAGACGAAGCGTAAAAAGAGGTTTACCAAGGATCAATGGACTGCGATAGCATTCTTAATACCGTCCATTATTTTAATCCTTGTTTTTGTTTACGGTTTTATCGGCTGGACTGGGTATGTCTCGCTGAGTAATTGGAATACACTTGTACCAGATTTCTCATTTGCTGGTTTAAAGAACTATATTTATTTGTTTAACGATTTTCGTTTCCAAGCGGATTTGCGAAATACATTGTTCTTTACGATATTATTTATTGGTTTTGTAATTATTCTAGGAATGGGATTAGCCATTTTAATTGATCAGAAACTAAAAGGTGAATCCATTTTCCGTAATATTTTCCTTTTTCCAATGGCATTATCATTTATTGTTACTGGTGTCGTCTGGCAATGGTTACTAAACCCGTCAACTGGATTTAATCAATTTTTAAGTATGTTTGGCATTGAACCAAAATGGTATACGGATACAAACATTCTAGCTGGATTTGAATGGGGGAGTATTGAATTTGGCTTGCCTGTAGCGATTATTGCCGTTGTTATTGCAGCTGTTTGGCAAATGACAGGATTCTCGTTAGCCATGTATTTAGCAGGTTTACGAGGAATTCCTGATGAATTACGAGAAGCGGCTAGGATGGACGGCGCGAGTGAATTTCAAGTCTATCGAAAAGTTGTCCTGCCTATGCTTTTACCGATTACTATGAGTGTCATTATTATTATGGCGCATATTTCGTTGAAAATATTTGATTTGATTTATGCGATGACAGGATCAGGTGCGAACTTTGTTACCGATGTACCTGGTGTCTATATGTTTGAAACAACGTTTAGAGGAAATTATTATGCGAATGGGGCTGCTATTGCAATTATCATGTTACTTTTAGTGGCAGTATTTATTGTTCCATATTTATGGAATAGTAGAAAGGGTGATAATTAATGGCAGCATTTAACATAGGAAAGTTCATCAAATACTTAATTTTGATTGTTTTGGCTATCATTTTTTTAATGCCTATTTATGTCATTATTGTAACGAGCCTAAAGCCTTTGGATGAGGTATCACTTGAACAAATGTGGGCATTACCGACTTCGATAGACTTTAGTTCATATGTAGAGGCGTTTACCAATTTAGCCCCAAATTTTATGAACAGTATTTATCTAGTTGTACCGGCAACACTATTATCTGCTTTACTTGGTGCTATGAATGGGTATGTATTGTCTAAGTGGAAATTTAAAGGTGCGGACATATTGTTTACGTTTATTTTATTTGGGATGTTTATTCCGTATCAAAGTATTTTAATCCCACTAATTCAATTTTTGCGTACGATTGATCTGTACAACACGATACCGGGATTGGTTCTAGTCCATGTGGTGTATGGGTTACCGATTACAACATTGATGTTCCGGAACTTCTACGCAAATATTCCAGATACAATGATCGAGGCAGCCAAAATAGACGGTGCCAATTTCTTGGGGATATTTAGACATATCATTATTCCATTGTCGATTACTGGATTTGTCGTTGTAGCAATCTGGCAGTTTACGAATATATGGAACGAGTTTTTGTTTGCTGTAACGATAACGACAAACGACAACCAGCCGATAATGGTAGCCCTGCAGAATTTATCGGGTAGTCAAATTGTCGAGTGGAACGTGCAAATGGCAGGTGCCCTAATAGCAGCACTACCGACATTGCTCGTCTATATTTTTCTAGGAAAGTATTTTGTAAGAGGATTGTTAGCAGGATCTGTAAAAGGATAGTTTGAAGTGTGGGACAGAGGGTCAGACCCTCTGTCCCGCTTTTTTATGGTGGGCGTAGTGGGACAAGGGGTCAGTCCCCCTGTCCCACCACTGGACGGGGACAATGGACCTGACCCCTTGTCCCGCTTATAGGAATGTTGTACTAGTTTGGTTGGGGGTGTTTTCTTATAATAGTCTAGAAATTCTTAAAAATGTCCATTCTTTTTTGAAAGCGGTTACAAAAAGGTGAAGTATACTGGTAGTAAATTAGTAATAGGGTGAAAGTGATGAAGGAATAGCATGCGGAGGGAGGGAGTTTTTCAATAAATTAATTCGAATCTATTAATCTATGAGGAGGATAAGTAGTGAGGAAAACGTTTATACCAAAAATATCTAGTATGCTTTGTTTGCTTTTATTCGTCTCGTTACTACCAATCTCACCTGTGAAAAAGCTTGTAACGAAAGCGGCTGCAACAGAGAACTTCCATTCATCGTTTGAAGCAAACGACCTTCAGCCAACTTGGGAAAATACATCAGAAGTAGATAGTGAAGGGAAAAAAATGACCTCAGGTGTGATTGGAGAAATTCCTTATGATTCTATTCAAGGGGATATAACGAATAGAGTAGAAGAAGTTACAGCAAGTGCCAGCAATCCCCCAAATGAAGTGGAAACTAATTTAATTGATCGAAGTACACAGTCAAAATGGCTGGCATTTGAATCGAGTGCATGGATTGAATTTTCATTTGCCGAGCCAGAGAAATTAGTCAAATATGCACTAACATCGGCGAACGATGCACCGGGAAGGGATCCGAAAAATTGGACATTTTCGGGATCTAATGACAAGGAAAATTGGGTGGAGTTAGATACAAGAACAAATCAAGTATTTGAAGAGAGATACCAAAGAAACGTATTTGAATTTGAAAACGATGAGGCATATACGTATTACCGGTTAACGATTACGGAAAACGCCGGTGAGGGGCTTACCCAATTAGCAGAGGTTGCATTATCTAACGGTGTTGATGTCCCACCGCCACCACCATCAGATATGAAAACATATGTTAGTGATGGTCCAACAAGTAGTTATACTGCTAAAACGAGAGTTGGTTGGACAGGTGAAAAAGCGTTAACTTATGAGGGCAGACATGAAGTCGACGGGGAGGCATATGCGTATAATAAGATTTTTGATGTGAACATTGAGGTTACACCGGAAGCGCAGCTATCCTATTATATCCATCCACAGTTCGTTGATCAGGAGCAGACGGATTATTCCAGCACGTATGTGTCGATTGATCTAGCATTTACTGATGGAACCTATTTAAGTGATCTAGGTGTCAAAGATCAGCATGGTATTGTGTTAAACCCGCAAAAACAAGGGGAATCAGAGACACTTTATCCGAATCAATGGAACTATAAACGTGCAAAAATTGGCGAACTAGCTGAGGGTAAAACAATTGATAGAATACTAGTCGCCTACAAGAATCCAGAAGGACCGGGCGTCTTTAAAGGAAGTATTGACGATATTAAAATCGAGGGTAATCCGGACCAGGCGACCTACGCAAGCCCAGTTGATTATGTAAACATTTTACGAGGAACAAATTCAAATGGAACATTTTCACGTGGAAACAATTTTCCTGCAGTAGCTGTTCCACATGGATTTAATTTTTGGACTCCGGCTACGGATGCTGGTTCAACAAGCTGGCTTTATAGTTATCAGCAATCCAATAACGAGAATAACCTTCCAGAACTAGAGGCATTTTCTTTAAGTCATGAAACAAGCCCTTGGATGGGGGATCGTCAGACATTCCAGGTTATGCCGTCTAGTGGTGATAACCTAAGTGCTGATCGAAAGAAAAGAGCACTTCCGTTTAAGCATGAAAATGAAATAGCAAAACCGCATTATTATAGTGTGACATTTGAAAATGGTATTCAAACAGAAATGACGCCCACGAATCGAGCAGCAATGTTTACCTTCAGATTTACAGATGATACGTCAAACCTTATTTTTGACAATGTAAACAATAATGGTGGCTTAACCTTATCCCCGGATAACCAGACAATTACTGGTTATACAGATGTTAAAAGTGGTCTTTCAACAGGAGCAACAAGAATGTTTATTTATGCGACAGTTGATAAGCCTGTAAAAGATAGTGGCAAATTAACCGGAGAAGGAAGAGATAATGTCACAGGCTATTTGCAATTTGATACATCTGGCAGTGATAAAACGGTTACAATGAAAATTGCAACATCGCTACTTAGTGTTGAACAAGCCAAGAAGAACTTGGAACAGGATATTACGCCTGATGCTAGCTTTGAAGACTTAAAGGAACAAGCGAAAGACCTTTGGAATAAAAAGCTGCGTATTATTGAAGTAGAAGGGGCATCGAATGATGAGCTCGTAACATTATATTCGAACATGTACCGTCTATTTTTGTATCCAAACCTAGCCTATGAAAATACGGGTACAAAAGATGATCCTGTTTATCAATATGCCAGCCCATTTTCTGAGGAAGTAGGCGAGAATACCGCTACGGAAACAGGAGCAAAGATTGTTGAAGGAAAGCCATACGTTAACAATGGTTTTTGGGATACGTACCGAACAACGTGGCCAGCATACACATTGTTGACACCAACAAAAGCAGGGGAAATGATCGATGGATTCGTCCAACAGTACAAAGATGGCGGTTGGATTTCGAGATGGTCCTCACCAGGATATGCAAATTTAATGGTTGGTACTAGCTCAGATGTGGCGTTTGGTGATGCCTATCAGAAAGGCGTAACTAACTTTGATGTTGAAGCTTATTATGAATCAGCGATAAAAAATGCCGCTGTTGCAAGTGAAGATCAAAGTGTTGGCCGCAAAGGATTAGCTACGTCTATCTTTAATGGTTATACAAGTAATTCAACAGGAGAAGGTATGTCTTGGGCGATGGATGGCTATATCAATGATTTTGCGATTGCCAACATGGCAAAGGAGCTCATGGAAAAGAAAGGGAAAGATAACCCGAAATACGACCAATATAAAGCAGATTATAATTACTATTGGTCACGCGCCCAAAATTATGTAAATATGTTTAACCCAAATACCGAATTCTTTATGGGTAAAAATGCTGCAGGAAAATGGGGAGCTACTTCTGAGGATTTTGATCCTCGAGAGTGGGGTGGCGACTACACTGAAACAAATGCATGGAATATGGCGTTTCATGTGCCACAAGATGGACAAGGTTTAGCCAACCTTTATGGAGGACGAGATGAACTAGCGAATAAACTCGATGAATTTTTTACAACTCCAGAAACTGCTCAACATCCGGGGCATTATGGTGGTATCATCCATGAAATACGCGAGGCTAGGGATGTCCGAATGGGAATGTATGGACACAGCAATCAGCCAGCTCACCATATCGCATATATGTACAATTATGCTGGCAAGCCGTGGAAAACACAGGAAAAAGTTAGTGAGGTGCTATCCCGTCTTTATTTAGGAAGTGAAATTGGTCAGGGATACCCAGGTGATGAAGATAACGGTGAAATGTCTGCATGGTATATTTTCAGTTCAGCAGGGTTTTATCCGTTACAAATGGGACGCCCGGAATATGCCATCGGTGCACCTTATTTTGAAAAAATGACGATCCATTTAGAAAATGGTAAGGATCTTGTAATAAAAGCACCAAATGTAAGCAAAAAGAACAAATATGTACAAGGCTTAAAGGTGAATGGCAAGTCTTATAATAAAACAACACTACCGCATGACTTGCTAGCTGAAGGGGCAACACTTGAATTTGACATGGGTTCAGAGCCATCTGATTGGGGTACTGGTGAAGATGCATTACCGAAATCTATGACAGATAGTTCAACAAATGGTTCCTCCTTACTGCCTGATCCATTAAAAGATTTAACCAATGATGCTGATGGTAAGGTTTATCATAGTGATCAGGGAGTTGCGAATCGTCTTTTTGATAACAACTCGGAAACAAAATTGACCTTGGAAAGTGATAAACCGTGGATACAATATCAATTTAACGATGGTGGTAAGAGGGCGTTAATGTACACCATCACTTCAGGTGACAATGACCAGGCAGATCCGAAAAGCTGGACATTATTAGGATCTAACGATGGTAAAAAATGGACAATACTTGACGAAAAAACGGATATTTCCTTTAAATGGCGTGAATTTTCCAAAGCCTTTATGATTCAAAACCCAGGTGAATATACTTACTACCGTGTTCAAGTAACGAATGGTGGAGAAGAAGGTTCTACTTCATTTGCAGAAATTGAATTTCTAGGGTTTGGAAATACAAAAGAGAAATTTGAACAAGTGAGAGACCAGTATGAAGGCTATCGTGACGCTGGTGATATTAAAGGACCACTAGTCAAGCAAATTGATACGAAGCTTAGACAGGCAGAAGATCAGTTCGAAAAAGATCATTTTAAACAGGCAGCGAAGAAACTCAATGATCTGTTGAAATTCATAAATAAGAAATCTGGAGACATCTCAAAAAATGCGAAAGAAGTGCTAAGTGCAGACGTCAACGCATTAATCACTTCTGTTACCAGATTAAACCCAGATGGTAAACCAGGGAAGGGGAAATGGAAATACAAAGATGAGGTAGAACAAGTGCCAATCTTTGAAGTATCCAAGCTAAGTTCGCCAACTGTTGAACCGGGAGAAAATGCTACAATTTCGGTTCATGTTGCAAATATTGGTTTGCTAGCTGGTGATAAGCAAATTGACTTTTCTTTTGACGGGGAACTAATAGAAACTAAATCAATTACGATGGAACCTGGCGAAACTAAGGATGTTACTTTTGAGGTAAGTAATGTTCCATTAGGCATCCATCAAGTCAAAATCAATGAATTAACTGGAACATTAAAAGCGCTTCATGATGGACCGGTTCTGTCACTTAATTTTGAAGATAGTGTAGTGGATGCATCACCATATGGACATGATGGAAAAATTCATGGCGATGTTTCATTTGTCGAAGGAAAAGTAGGAAATGCCATTCAATTAAATGGTGGCTGGATTGAAATTCCTTCTACTGAACTGTTGAATGGTGGAGATGAATTTACAATTGGATTATGGGTTAATCTTGAGGATGCTGGTTCAGATCAGAAGATCATTGGTAAGACCTCTATAGGAGATGGGTATGTTCTTGGTGTAGATGGCGGTCTTTATCCTGAAATGTGGGATGATAGTGGAAGCAGATTTAGCTTTAATAATGGCACGATCGCTTCTAACGAATGGACACATTTAGCATTGACCTGGAAACAAAACGGACAGGTCACGGGCTACATCAATGGTGAAGAGGTGGCCAGTGTTGCCGCAGGAATGAATCCTATCGCAGCAAATGATACCCCACTGATTATTGGTGGGGCACCTTGGGGACCTGATGGACTTCAGACAAAAGGTTTGATTGATGAAGTTCGAATCTTTAAAGAAGCACTCAGTTCAGATGAGGTAAAGGAGCTTTACACAAATTGATTTAGTGGTGAACTGGACAGGGGGCAGCCCCCTCGTCCTGGGACAAAGGGACTGACCCCATGTCCCATCCATACCAAAAAACTCCGATCCTAATGGGATCGGAGTTTTTTGGTCATTCAGCTGTGAATTTTGCGTTAGCCCAGTCACCATGGTCTTCCGCGTTACCATTACCAGCGTCTGTAACAACTAATTTTAGCTTCTTTTTCCCGGTTATATCTAAGTCGACTTGCTTAGCAGGGGTATCATTATACATAACACCACTCTCGTAAACACGTTCGCCGTCTAACCAAACCTCAAAGGCAATAGATCCGCCGCCAATTTCCTGGTCAACTCCTACTAAAGACTGAAAGCGTGTATAGCCTTTTCCTTCTAAATCATAGACAATTTCGGAGTTGGCATGAGTTCCGATGCCTTTATCATAGGTAATTTCTTCGGAACCATTCCATAACCGTAATGGGTTTCCTTCAATTGATCTGTCCATTTGGATTGTTCTCCAACCGACTGTGGCGCTTTCCCAATCGGTATCACTTAAATAAAGCTCATCTACAATCGCAAAGTTTATTTCATATTTAGCAGATAGTAAACCATCATCTGATGTGACCTCAATTACAGTTTTACCTGGAAGCTCTTCAGCAGGTATTATATCAATCGTAACATTGTCACTAATCGGTGTTACTTCTACTTCGGGTACCTCATCAATCGTACCCTTTAGATAATTAATCGTATACGTGTTTACTTCTGTATTAAAGCTTGCTAAAGATTCGCCGTCAATTTTAATGTTTTTAATTAAATCATCTGTAACAACACGCTTACTTAGTTCCATTGGAGAATCTTTTTTCGAAATTGGACGCAAGCGATAGCTGTATGCATAAGTTTTATCCGAACTTAATGTAAATTCCGAATGTGGTCTTGCTCCCCAGCTATTATCACCGCCAAGTCCCATCTGATGGTAATTCAGGTTGACAAATATATCTTCTTGTTTTTCCAGTTCATATGGATGCGCGGATGATTCTAAATCTTCTTCCGTATAGTGAAGCGCATTTACCTCGAGTAATGGTAAACCGGTAGCCATTAAACCGATTCCTTGTTTATTGGTAAACGTTACCCAACGTACATCGGTTTTGTTTCCGGTTTCTTGTGGTTCCACATATGGGAAGAATTGGTCATCGACAGTACTGCTGTAAACGCCTACTGGATAGCCAGTTTTGCGATCCCAGTAATTGCTCTCAGGTCCGCGGCCATACCAATCCATTTGTTCAAATTCAGCTGGAAGTGTTAACTCCATTCCTACAGCTGGAATTTCCGATAAACCGTTTGCTGCATCTAACGTACTTTTTACGACAACTTCACCTGTTCCATATATAATATATGCTGTTTGGTACTCTGATTCATTTGGCAATGTACCGGTGACATTTATCCGAACGGCATTTTTACCGTATTTTGTCACCGCAACATCTGTGACAGTTCGGTTTTTACCTGCATCCTTCCATGTTTCCGTACGAGAAGGCATGCCATTACCTTTGTCGTTATCATTTGGAGCTCTCCAATAGTCAGGTTCAGGTCCAGTCTTGATTAACTCTGTTTTCTTGTAAGTGAAGGAAGAGATAGTTCCTTGGTCTTTATCAAAGTTCAGCTTAAAGTCGGTTCCATTAATAGTAATGTCAGTGTCACCATTCTCCATGTTTATTTCAGGCATTGTGGAGATTTCTTCTGGTTGTACCTCTGGAACATCAAATGGGACTGCTAATTGTTCAGCAGCAATTTCATGACCTTTAGAAGCCCAGTTCGTGTCTTCTTTCAACGTAAAGCTAACATTTAAAAAGTATTCTGCACCTGCTTCTAAAGTTGGTTTTTCCATTGGTAACGTTATTTCCTCTGTTGATAATGGCTCGACATCTAATGCAGCGATTTTTCCTTCTTGAATAACGCTACCGTCCTTTTTTAATTCCCAATGCGCGTCAAATTCATTTAGGTTTGTAAAAAGGAATTCATTCTTCAATTCGATAACACCATTTTTTACATCTACTGATTTTGTTTCGATATTTTGATAAACTTTTTTAACTTCCTTTAACTCTGGTTGCACGGTACGATCTGCGGAAACAAGACCGTTTGCCATGAAGTTACCGTCGTTTGGATTGTCTCCCCAATCCCCTCCATATGCAAAGTAAAATTCTTTTTCATTACCAGGGATAGGTTCAAGTAAGGTTTGATTCACCCAGTCCCAAATAAATCCACCTTGCAAGTTATCATATTTATCGATAACATCCCAATATTGGTATAGGTTACCGACGCTGTTTCCCATCGCATGAGCATATTCACACATAATAAAAGGTTTTTCATTTCCTGATTTTCCATATGATTCTACACTTGAAACGGACGGATACATGACACTTTCCACGTCAGTCCAGCGATTATCACCCTCATAGTGAATGATTCTGGTTGGATCCAGGTCACGTGCTAATTCAGCCATATGTTTAAAGGTCGTACCAGTTCCAGCTTCATTTCCTAGTGACCAGATCAATATTGAAGGATGATTCTTATCCCGTTCTACCATGCTTTCCATACGATCAAGTGACGCTGGAAGCCATTGTGGATCGCTTTTTGGAAGCTGACCTCTGATACCATGGGATTCAAGATTTGCTTCATCGATAATATACAGCCCATATTCATCAGCTAAATCATACCACTCAGTTTGATTTGGGTAATGTGACGTACGAACCGCGTTAACGTTGTGCTTTTTCATTAGTTTTATGTCTTGAATCATGCGTTCCCTTGAAACAGTTCGGCCGTCTACCGGATCCATTTCATGGCGGTTAACACCTTTAAATGTGATTGGTTTACCATTTATTTTCATTTGCCCATCTTCAATAGCAAATTCTCTGAATCCGACCTTGGTACTTGTCGTTTCTGTGATTTTACCATTTTGATCTTTTAGTGCTACAACAAGTGTATATAAATTTGGGTGTTCAGCAGACCATTTTTTCGGGTTTTTAATGAGTTGATCTTTCTTAATAGTCAGCTTTGTTTTATCGTTAAAATCTACATCGGTTTTAAGAGGCTTGTCTAAGACCTTTTTGTTTTTGCTATCGTACAAATACATTTCAACGGTTTGATCGTTTACTTCTATATCATCGTATCGTGATAAGTCAACACTGACATTTAATTCAGCATCCTTAAATGATTCGTCAAGATCCGTTTGTACTGTGAGATCACGCATGTGCACGTTTGGCGTGGAATAAAGATAAACATCTCTAAAAATACCACTTAAACGAACCATGTCTTGGTCTTCCATCCAGCTTCCATCCGACCAGCGGTAAACCTCGACAGAAATTGTATTTGTTCCATTACGATTAATGTATTCCGATATATCGAATTCGGCAGGTGTAAAGCTATCTTCACTGTAGCCAACTTTTTCCCCATTGACCCATAGGTAAAAGGCTGACTCTACACCTTGAAACGAAACATAAACCGGATCCCCATCCCAGTTACCAGGCACGGTGAATTTCTTTTTATAGGAACCGACAGGATTATAAATCGTTGGTGCTTTTGGTGGCTCAGGGGTCTCATAGCCTGTCCATGGATACGTAATATTTGTATAAATCGGATAGTCATATCCTTCCAATTGCCAGCTTGAAGGAACTTGAATTTTGTCCCAATCTGTTACATCATAATCGTCCTTATAAAAATCTTTCGGTCTTTCGTTAGGGTTCTTAGACCAATGAAAACGCCATTTTCCATTGAGTGTTTTATAAAATTTTGATTTGGTTTGATTGTCTTTTAGTGCAGATTTAATAGATTTGTAGTGCATGATGGAAGCATGTGCAGGCTCTCGATTTACCTCAAAGGTTTCTGGGTTATTGTTCCATTCTGGATAGTCTTCGTTTTCTTCTGCAGAAATGGTCATGATGTGAGAGCTTAAATAGATTAGTCCTACTAACGTAACAATACGAACTAATTTTTTTACCATTCATTTTCTCCTCTCAAACGTATTTGAAATCTGTCGAACGCTATAGTTAAGCGGTTACATTTTCACCCTCCTTTATTAGTTAGTTAAATTAATTAAAAAACTTTTCGATTTTATTATAAATTTTAAATGGTGTGCCTTCAAGTAAATATCTGAAAGTTCGTGCTTTTATACTGGTGATTAGTTTTTTTAGGCGTGACTATTTACTTAGAGGTGGTGTAAAGGGGGGGCAGGGGGTCAGTCCCTCTGTCCTGGGACAACGGACCTGTCCCCTTGTCCCGCGATGGTGATGAATTCACGTACTGCGTATGGGAGGTATCGATTCTTTTTCCAGATCATGCCTAATTCCAGATTGACCATGGGCTTGTT
This sequence comes from Virgibacillus ndiopensis, assembly GCF_900187325.1. Lineage (GTDB taxonomy): Bacteria > Bacillota > Bacilli > Bacillales > Amphibacillaceae > Virgibacillus_E > Virgibacillus_E ndiopensis. The sequence goes on from NZ_FZMZ01000006.1 coordinate 972,573, forward strand.
AAAAGGGATGGCTACAATATTTTCGTTCGTAATCTGACTGCAAATTTTGCTCGGCAATAGGGCAATACCCAATTTAGCTTCGACCATTTCAATCATAAAGTCTTTCTGCGAGCTTTCACAGACGATATTTGGGTAAAAACCATTATGTTCACATGCCTCTATAATCCGATCATGCAGGGAAAAGTCATGTCTGTACAGGACAAAGGGTTCTTTTTCAATATGGGAAAAGTCGATTGCTTTTTTGGAGGCTAACGGATTGTCTTTTTGCACGATTAGCATTAACGGATCCTTTAATAGTTTAATTGTTTCAAAGTTTTCTTTTTGGACAGGGCGATTACAGATTAAACCAATGTCAAGTTCACCTTCAGCAACACCGTTCTTAATTTTATTGCTGCCTACTTCAGTCAATAGTAAATTAATCGAAGGGTATGTTTCTTTGTATTTGCTGATTAATTTTGAAAAGAATGCGGCACCTATAATAGGGGGAATTCCAATTTTAATTTCACCTTTTTTTAAGTCAATGACATCATTCAGTTCAGAGGTTAAATTTTCAAACGCATCGAGGACATATTTTGCATTGATTAAAAACGCTTTACCAGCGTCGGTTAGATCCAATTGATTGGCTCCTCTATAAAAAAGTGAAGCACCGAGTTCGGTCTCAAGGTTTTTTATGGTTTTGCTTAATGACGGCTGGGAAATATGAAGCGCCTGGGCCGCCTTGGTAAAGTTTAATTGTTTGGCAACTTCTGCAAAATAGTTTATCTGCCTTACATCCATTAGTGGCACCCCTTTTAAACGATAATATGTAATTTTCCCTATTATACTATAAGGTATAACTGAAAGGAATAACGTTCATGCAAAACATATATTTCTGTTTATGGATGGCACCTATTAGAATAGTAGATAGATGGAAAAGGAGGATTTATAGATGGCAGATTACGTAAAAACAGACAATCTTCAAATTGCAAAAGAGCTGTACGACTTTGTAAATTCAGAAGCGCTTCCGGGTACTGGCCTTGATCGTGAGAAATTTTGGAATGATTTTAGTAAGCTTGTCACTGATTTGGCTCCTAAAAACAAAGCATTGCTAGTCGAACGAGACAAACTTCAAAACCAAATTGACGCGTGGCATAAGGAAAACGAGGCATTTGATTTTGAGGCGTACAAAGCATTTTTAGAGGAAATCGGCTATCTGGAGCCTCAGGTAGAGGATTTTACTATTACGACCGAGAATGTCGATGATGTGATTACCATGCAAGCGGGACCACAGCTTGTAGTGCCAATTGACAATGCGCGCTATGCGATTAATGCTGCTAACGCACGCTGGGGATCACTTTATGATGCACTTTATGGAACAGATGTAATAAGTGAAGAAGGTGGTGCTGAGAAAAAAGACACCTACAACCCTGACCGCGGTGACAAAGTTATTGCTTACGCCAAAGACTTCCTTGATAAAAATGTACCATTAAAAGAAGCATCGCATACAGAAGCAACAAAATATGCAATTATCGATGGGAAATTAGCAGTAACACGCAAAAACAACACGACCACGGAGCTTAACGATCCTTCTCAACTTGTTGGGTATCAAGGGGATGCCGATTCACCTACAGCTGTCTTATTGAAACATAACGGTTTACATGTCGACATTCAAATCGATCGAAATCATCCGATTGGAAAAACAGACGAAGCGGGTGTGAAAGATGTTTACTTAGAGTCCGCTACCACAACTATTATGGACTGTGAAGATTCTGTTGCTGCTGTAGATGCGGAGGACAAAACACTCGTTTACCGTAATTGGCTTGGTCTGAACAAAGGTGATTTAACGTCTGTATTCACCAAAACTGGAAAAGAAATAACACGTAGATTAAACCCTGATCGAACGTATTCAGGGGCTAATGGTGGAGAAGTCACACTATCTGGTCGTGTGCTTATGTTTATCCGTAACGTTGGTCACCTGATGACAAACAATGCGATTCTCGATGCAGACGGGCAAGAAATCCCTGAAGGAATAATGGATGGTGTGTTTACAAGCTTAATGGCTAAGCACGACCTTTTAGGAAACGGACGATACCAAAATTCTGAGCAGGGGTCCGTTTATATTGTTAAGCCAAAAATGCACGGTTCAAAAGAAGCTGCTTTTGCTAATGAATTGTTTGATCGCATAGAAGATATGCTCGATATGAAACGCAATACACTTAAGATTGGTGTGATGGATGAAGAACGGCGCACCAGCCTGAATTTGAAAAATTGTATGAATAAAGTTAAAGCGAGAATCGTGTTCATTAACACCGGATTCCTAGATCGGACAGGTGATGAAATTCATACGTCAATGGAAGCAGGCCCCATGATTCGTAAAGGTGAAATGAAAGCCTCTACCTGGCTTGATGGTTACGAGAAAAATAATGTGCGTGTCGGCTTGGATACAGGTCTTTTGGGCAAAGCACAGATTGGCAAAGGTATGTGGGCAATGCCTGATTTGATGGCTGATATGCTTGAACAAAAGAGCGGTCATTTACATGCAGGAGGGAACACTGCTTGGGTTCCGTCACCAACAGCAGCAACATTACACGCGCTTCATTACCATCAAATTGATGTGAAAAAAGTGCAAGAATCACTTGCGAAAGAAGAAAATGATTATCGTCATGAAATTTTACAGATTCCCGTTGCAGAAAACACGGATTGGTCAGCTGAAGAAATTCAAGAGGAACTGGATAACAGTGCACAGACATTGCTTGGTTATGTTGTTCGTTGGGTCGAGCAAGGTGTCGGCTGTTCTAAAGTACCGGATATTAACAATGTAGCACTTATGGAAGACCGTGCAACATTGCGTATCTCTAGTCAAATGCTTGCAAACTGGCTTCACCATGATATTTGTACAGAAGAACAAATGGTAGACACGTTGAAGCGCATGGCAGCCGTTGTTGACGGGCAAAATGCTGAAGATGAAAATTATCGTCCAATGGCACCTGACTTCGATAATTCAGTCGCTTTCCAAGCGGCGTACGATCTAGTTTTTAAAGGAAAAGACCAGCCAAGCGGCTATACAGAACCAATCCTTCACCAACGACGACTCGAAGCAAAAGAAAAGAACCATGTGAAAAATTAATAAGGGACAGAGGGTCAGACCCCTTGTCCCGCTACTTTTTGTCGGAAAAGGGAGAGGGGAATCCTGTTTTGTTAGTTTTTGGATTATTTGAAATATTTTCTTGACTTTGTTATCGTACACTGCTTAAATAAAAATTGTCTTATCCGATATGTGATCAGCAGACAACGTTTCTACTGTGCAAAAAAGGGGGTATTTAAGTGCTCCAAGTTGAGAAAGTATCGAGAAAAAAGGTATCTGAAATTGTTGTGGAACAGATAGAAGGATGGATTTGTTCTGGTAAGGTTCAACCTGATGAGAAGCTTCCTTCGGTTAGAGAATTATGTGACATGTTTGAAGTTGGACGCTCCGCAGTACGTGATGCGTTAACAACGTTAAAAGGGAAAGGGCTAGTTGAGGTGAAGCATGGCGAAGGAACCTTTGTCCTTCCTACTAATACAAATCAGCTTCTTCCTGAAGTATTGCTTATTAGAAAAAGTGATATTAACGAACTATACCAGGTTCGCAAAATTTTAGAGGCTGGTATTGTTGAAATGGCTGCTATTCATGCTTCTGTAAGCCAAATAGACTTTATGAAACGAGCGTTGGATGAAATGTTAATGGCTACAACGTTAAAAGGCTGGGAAGCAGATTACCATTTTCACCAAGTGATCGCAGAAGCTAGTGGTAACCAATTGTTAATTGATCTAATGGAAGCGGTATCAACAACGATGAAAAAAGGAATTATGGATACTCATCGTATCATTTTATCAGATGAAAACGTGTCATCTGCGGTGATAGGGCAACATGTCGCAATATACAATGCTATCAAAGAAAGCGCCCCAGTAAAAGCTCGTGAAGCGATGTTAAGTCATCTTACGTATGTTGAAAAACTGCTGCATCACCATTTGCAGAATTCAAGCGATTAAACCATAAGCATAATCTGGGACAAGGGACCTGTCCCCCCTGTCCCAGTCCAAAGGAGGTACGTAGTGTGATTGCTTCTTATTTAGATGGGATTTTGCCTAAAGAGCAAATTAGGATTAATGATGAATTAAGGCATCCACTTGGAAATGGTGGATTACAACTTATAGAGGCGAATTCCGAGGAAGATATTTCGAAGGTTCTTGCATTTGCTTATAGCCATAATAAGACGGTCAATGTTATCTCGGGAGGAACAAAGCGTGGCTTTGGTGGGGAAAATGAACGAGCGGACATTTTATTGTCACTTGCAAACTACAAAGGCATTGTGGAGCATTCAGTTGGTGACCTGACAATGACGGTGAAACCTGGGACAACATTAAAGGAAATCACAGATGAATTGCATAAGCATGGACAGCGTGTTGCACTTGACGCTTCCTGGCCGGAGTTGGCAACGATTGGTGGCATTATTGCAGCGAACGATAGCGGGCCGAAACGATTGCTTTATGGATCTGCAAGGGATTTGGTTATCGGCACTAGAATTGTATATCCAGATGGAAATGTAGTTCGTACAGGCGGTAAAGTGGTAAAAAACGTGGCTGGCTACGATATGAATAAGCTTTTCATCGGTTCGATGGGAACACTTGGCATCATTAGCGAAATCACAATTAAATTACGCCCGCTTCCGAAATATGAGGGGCTGTCTCTATTGCAATTCCCAATAGGAAAGGAACAAGATATTCGAGAATTTTCTATAAAAATTCTCGATTCAATGGCGGAACCGGTCTCGCTTGAAATTTTAAACCCATCAATTGCTGAAAAAATGACTGGCAATAGGCAAGATACGCTCGCAATTTCATTTGAGGATAGAGAAAAAGCTGTCCTCGATCAGGAGAATTGGGTGGAGACACATTTACCGTTTGGCGGGGAGCATGTCGTATTACACGAGGAAGATGCAAGACAATGGTGGGAGAAATTCCGTCATTTTGGACCTAACGGCTATCATGACACCGAAAGTGAGGCAGACACCCAAGCAGCTTTAAAAGTTGGTAGCAATAATTTAGATGTTTTGGTTAACATGGTAGCAGCTGACAATCTGGCTGCGGAACATCATGTTGCAGTAGAGGCGCACGGCGGTATAGGTCATGGGATTTCAAGAATTTATGTGAAAGGGCTACCGGAAGATATTGTTTCCTATACGAGAGCACTTAGGGATAAGGTAAAAGAAAAAAGTGGGTATGTTGTTTGTACCCATTTGCCGTTTATCCTAAGAGAGGCGGTTGGCGTTTGGGGTGAAAAGCCGGGGTACTTTGCTTTACTGGAAGGCATCAAACGAACAAATGACCCAAAGAATATCTTGAATCGCAACCGTTTTGTGGGAGGTATATAACATGAGTGCGGAGGAAAATAGACTGGTAACTATGTTGAATGCAGGAAAAAATGATACACCCTGTCAAACGAAGACGCTAGGAAACTTTCTTTGGGATGATCTTCCAGATGCTACGAAATGGGCTGATTGTGTTCACTGTGGCATGTGTCTAGAAGCATGTCCAACGTATCAAGAAACAGGTCAGGAGCAGCATTCACCAAGAGGTCGTGTTTATTTAATTAAATCCGTTGCGGAAGGCAAAATCGATGTCAATGAAGCATTTTCTAAACCTGTATTTGATTGCCTTGATTGCAGGGCGTGTGAAACGGCATGTCCTGCAGATGTTCAGGTCGGTGGCCTTATCGAGGAAGCACGTGGTCAAATTCGCCAGGCGATGCCTTTAACAGGTTTTGCAGGAGTCCTAAACAAAACATTACTGAGGGGAATTTTCCCGAATCTAAAACGGATGAAAACACTCGGAGGATTGATGCGGTTTTACCAAAAGAGCGGAATACAGCGTATCGCACGAAAAACAGGCCTATTGAATATCATGCCAACACATTTGAAGGATATGGAATCAATTCTCCCAGAAGTCGGAAAACCCGTATTAGGAAGATATCCGGAAGTTGTTCCAGCTGAAGGTGAGACAAAGCAACGGGTAGGTATACTGACGGGCTGTATCATGGACGTTATGTTCAGTGACGTTAACGAAGCGACCATTCGCGTTCTGACACATAATGGATTTGAAGTGGGGTTACCGAAGCAGCAGGGTTGTTGTGGTGCACTTCACGTTCACGCAGGTGATAGAGAAACAGGAAAAAAACTAGCGAAACAGAATATAGAGGCTTTTAAAGATTACGATAAAATACTTGTAAATGCTGCGGGCTGCGGTTGTGCGCTCAAGGAATATGATGAGCTTTTCCGAAATGATCCAGAAATGCTCCCATTAGCAGAGGAATTTTCAGCAAAAATTGAGGATGTATCCAAGTTTTTGTATGACAATGACTTTGATCGTCCAAAAACAGAAGTTAAAACTAAAATTACGTACCATGACGCTTGCCATTTAGCTCACGGGCAAGGAGTACGTTTTGAACCCCGTCAGCTTTTAAAAGAAATTCCAGGTGTGGAAATGGTCGATTTACCTGATGCGGACAGATGCTGTGGAAGTGCAGGAATCTATAATCTCACACATCCTGAGATGGCTGGAGCACTCCTCGATCGAAAAATGGATGACATTCCTAAGGATGTGGAAATGATTTCGATGGGTAACCCAGGCTGCATGCTGCAAATTGCAATGGGTGTGCAAAAACACGGAAGAAGTGAAAAGGTTGTGCATACCGTCCAGCTACTTGATTGGGCTTACGAAAAGGATAAAGAAAAACTAGGAAAACCAGTAGAATCGTAAGGAGGTGACGTGTTTGAATCGTAAAAAGCACAGAAGAGAGAAACCAGATGCTGTTGTGCAGCGATTAATGAACATTGTTGGCGAACGTGAAGTGTTTTATTTAAAAGAAGATCTCATTTCCTATGAGTGTGACGGCTATACGATGTCAAAAGGAATGCCAAAAGCGGTTGTGTTTGTAAAGAGTACGGAGCACGTTTCTGCCGTTGTCAGATGTTTAAACGAGGAAAAGATTCCTTACATTGCACGCGGAGCAGGAACAGGTTTAAGCGGAGGAGCAACGCCACTCGGAGGCGAGGTCATCATTAGTCTGGTTCGAATGAAACGAATGCTTCATCTCGATTTGGAAAATAGAAAGGCAGTGGTTGAGCCTGGGTTTATTAACCTGAAGCTGACCCAATCGATTTCAGATAAGGGGTACTATTACGCACCAGACCCTTCCAGCCAATATGCATGTACAATTGGTGGAAATGTTGCGGAAAACTCAGGTGGGGCGCATTGTTTGAAATACGGTGTAACGACAAACCACATTTTGGGGCTTGAAGTTGTTCTTCCTAATGGAGAAGTCATCGAAATCGGAGAAGAAGGGATTCCTGATCAGCCAGGGTATGATTTGCTAGGACTCTTAACTGGCTCAGAAGGAACGCTTGGCATTGTTACCAAAATTACTGTAAAAGTTTTAAAAAATCCTGAAGGTAAGAAAACCGTTCTCGCGTATTATGATGATATAAATGATGCTAGTCAAGCAGTTTCAGAGATTATAGCAGCTGGTATTATTCCAGCAGCACTAGAAATGATGGATTCCATAGCCATTGAAGGTGTCGAATCTGCCGCCTATCCAGTCGGGCATCCGAGGGACATTGCTGCTTTTCTGCTGATAGAGGTGGATGGGATTGCGGCCGGAATCGACGATCAAATCGATGAAATTCTTACTGTATGTAAGCATAATAATGTACGAGAAGTAAAAGTGGCAAAGGACGAAGCAGAGCGTGGACTGTGGTGGGCAAACCGTAAGATGGGCTTTGGGGCAATGGGGGCAATCTCTCCTGACTACCTTGTTCAGGATGGTGTTATTCCTAGAACACGATTGCCGGAGGTCCTCGGCAAAATTGCTGAAATTAGTAAAAAGTATGAGCTTCGAATTGCGAATATTTTTCATGCAGGTGATGGGAATCTACATCCGTTAATATTGTTCGATGCAAGTATTCCAGGGCAAAGTGAACGTGCCGCAAAAGCAGGTTCGGAATGCTTAAAGGTATGTGCCGATGTCGGCGGTTCCATAACTGGCGAACATGGTGTTGGAATTGAAAAGTCAGCGGAAATGCGATTTATATTTAGTGATGCAGAAATGACCGCACAAACGAATATACGTGCAGTATTCAATCCAGAAGACCTACTAAACCCAGGAAAATTATTCCCGCAACCCGGCCAATGTGTCGAAATCAAGCAAGCGGGACAAGGGGACAGGTCCACTGTCCCAGTCAATGCTATGGGACGAGGGGACTGACCCTCTGTCCCAGTGAGGAGTGGAAATTATGAAATTTGCTAGATTTAGAAAACGAAGTGATAGAGAAATATTGCAGGGGATTGTGACAGATAATGGTATTCAACAAATTGAAGGGGACATATTTTCCGATTGGAAACATACAAAAATAATATATAGGTTGGATGATATCGATTTATTGGAACCGCTTACACCTAGGCATGTGATTGGCATCGGTGCGAATTATGTGGGGGAAACAGATGACTTACCTTCTATATTGCCTGATATGCCTGTGTTTTTTTATAAACCGGTTTCCTCTGTTATTGGAAGCGGGACACCAATCGTTATCCCAAATAAAATAGAGGAAGTCAAATTCGAATCAGAGCTTGCTGCAATAATTGGTAAACGTGCCAGCAATATTTCTGAGGAAGTGGTAACAGATTACATTTTTGGCTATACCGTCGCCAATGATGTTACTGCTCCACAATTTTTCCATGAAGCGGGTCATTGGACGATTGGCAAGTCATTTGACACGTTTACACCACTTGGGCCATGCATCGAGACAAACCTTAATCCAGACAAAATCACGGTTGAAGCTTATTTAAACGGTAACAAGAAGCAAGATAGTGCAACATCACTTATGATTTTTTCACTAAGAAAGATGATTGCTTATCTTTCCACCGTAATGACTCTGGAACCTGGCGATGTGATTTTAACTGGAAGTCCGCTTGGTGCTGAAATGATGAAAAATGGAGACGAAATTGTATGTAAAATTGCCGAAATCGGTGAGCTTCGTAATCCTGTAGAACAAGGCTGATTTTTAAACACAACAAAAGGAAGAGAAGGCTAATATTGTAAAATAACAAGATCAAATCTCGTAGTTTGTCACGAATAGAACGGAATTTGATGTTGTTCCATATAAATCATTTTATGAGGAGGAATTAAACAAATGGGTACTGGAACATTAGCTATTCTGGCCTTACTTCCTGTGATTGTTGTTGCTGTTTTTCTAGTCGGACTTAAATGGCCAGCAAGTAAAGCAATGCCGCTTTCCTATGTCGTCGCTGTTTTATTGGCACTATTCGTATGGGATGTGGCATTTCCGAAAGTCGCTGCTGCATCTGTTCATGGTCTTATCGTTGCTATTACACTTTTATTCATTATTTTTGGTGCGATTTTACTCTTGAACACACTTCAGGAAAGTGGTGGTCTTCACACCATTCGTCGCGGTTTTACAGATATTACGCCAGACCGCCGTATTCAAGTCATTATCATTGCCTGGCTTTTCGGTTCATTTATTGAAGGATCAGCAGGGTTTGGTACACCGGCAGCGGTTGCCGTACCGTTGTTAGTTGGGCTCGGGTTTCCAGCGATGGCAGCTGTTGTTTCCGGCATGGTTATTCAAAGTACACCTGTATCATTTGGAGCTGTTGGAACGCCAATGATTGTGGGGGTAGGTACAGGAGTTGAACCACTCACCCAAATTACAGATGTTTCAGATTTTGTATTCGGGGTGGCTGGAAAAGTCGCCTTGCTTCATTCAATTGCGGGGCTTTTAATCCCATTATTTTTAGTCGCTATATTAACGCGGTTTTTTGGGAAAAACAAATCGTTCAGTGAAGGCTTAAAGGTCTGGAAATTTACGATTTTTGCCTCCCTGGCAATGACAATACCGTACCTGATTGTAGCAAATTTGTTAGGACCTGAATTTCCTTCCATGATTGGTGGCCTAATTGGATTGGCCATTGTTATTCCTGCTGCTAAAAAAGGGTTTCTTATGCCTAAAGAAGATGAAATTTGGGACTTTGAGGCAAAAGATCGCTGGGATCCAACTTGGACTGGTCGAGTTGAACTTAAGCAAAGTGATATCTATGCAGGTAAAATTAGTATGTGGCGCGCTTGGGCTCCATACGTTTTAATTGCCGTCCTATTATTAATTTCAAGGTTAACGGTAGTTGGTGACTGGCTAAAATCTGTAAAAATTACAATTCCAACTATTTTTGGATCGGATATCTCATCTAGCTGGGAAATTCTTTTTTCACCAGGCTTTATTTTTATCGTCGTTTCGGTAATGACGTATTATATGCATGGGATGAAAGGGCAGGAGTTTGCTAGGGCTTGGAGAGACTCCGGTAAAACAATGATTGCTGCAGGTTCTGCTCTTATCTTTACTGTTCCGATGGTCCAAGTATTTCTTAACTCAGGTGGTGGTGCAGCAGGTTTTGATAAAATGCCACTTGTATTAGCAGAGGGCGTTGCAGATCTTGCGGGGTCTGTGTATCCGATTTTTGCAACCTTTATTGGGGGTCTCGGGGCATTTGTAGCTGGTAGTAACACCGTTAGTAACATGATGTTCTCACTTTTCCAATTCGGGGTTGGTGAGAATATCGGAGGTGACCCGGCGTGGATGGTTGCACTTCAAGCAGTTGGTGGTGCTGCCGGAAATATGATTTGTGTCCATAATGTGGTTGCTGCATCAGCTGTAGTTGGACTTGTAGGGAAAGAAGGGCATGTTATTCGAAAAACGCTTGTGCCGTTTTTCTATTATGCATTGTTACTAGGCTCTATCGGTTACTCGATCATGTGGACCGCGGATAAAGGAATACTTAATATAGGATCGATAATTGCTGTCATTATTTGGGCGATTGTTATTTATGTAATCGCTACGAACAATAAACGACTGGACGCCATTGAGCGTAATCGAAATATTGCTTAACTGCGGGACAGGGGGTCAGACCCCTTGTCCCACTACCAACACCGGGACGAGGGACCTGACCCCCTGTCCCACGATCAACAAAAGCCGTCCCATATCAAAGATAAAGGACGGCTTTCACATATATAACCACTATGCAGTTTTACTCCATTTCGATACATCTTCTTCGAGTGAAATTTTCTTCGTACGTGTATTATTAGCAGCATAAAAGAAAATAGCTATTAGAATCATATAACGGCAGCTCCTATATAAGATGTGCTTAATGCTAATCCAAAACCGATACTGGCGTTTAAAATATAAGTTGTTGTTGCATTAACATAAAGGAACCTGGAATCAGAGACACCCAATAATTTTTCTTTGCGATATATAAATACATAGCTCCGATAAATAATGCGATTACTGCGGTTGATTGGTTTGCCCTGGAGAAGTGTCGCCACATAATGTGAAATCAATTTGTGTTAAAGCAATTGAAATAATGAATAATGGAAGTGCAATCCAAATGCGATTGAGTACCTTCTTTTGTGAAAAGTTAAAGTAATCGGCAATAATCATCCTTGCACTACGAAAAGCTGTATCTCCAGATGTAATTAGTAGAATAATTACAGCTAAGATTGCAGGCGTTCCTCCGATAGCACCAAGCATTATGGTAGATGCCTCACTAACAACTGCTGCTGGTCCACCATTGGTTAAAATTTCATATAAAACCAGTTGGTCCGTTAAAGGTGGGACAGGGGGTCAGACCCCGTGTCCCGGTAAGGGCAGGATGGTGGGACAAGGAACCTGACCCCCTGTCCCACTCAAAAGCAGGACATACATTTGTCTATGTAGAAATATAATATAATGAAAATTCTTTATTGTGTGATAAAACTACAAATGAAAGGAGTTAATCGTTATGGATTTTGGGATACTTTCTTTATTGCCACCGGTGCTTGCCATTGTTTTGGCAATTATAACCCGGAATGTTATTCCTGCGCTATTTGCTGGTGTATGGCTTGGTGCGACAATGGTACACGATTGGAATCCGTTGATGGGACTTTATGCTAGTTTTAGTGAATTTATTTTACCTAATGTTGGAGATCCATGGAGTTCCACCGTTTTAATTTACTGTGGAATTTTTGGTGTACTCATTACTGTTTTACAAAAGACATGAGGGGCTCATGCAATTGCCCATGCTATTTCTAGGAGGGTTAAAACAGACAGGGGTGCTCAAGGGTCGACAATGCTGTTTGGAATCATTATTTTCTTTGAGGACTATTTTAATGCTTTAACTGTTGGAAGTGTTATGCGTTCGGTTACAGACAAGATGCGTGTATCACGGGAAAAACTCGCATATATCGTGGATTCAACTTCTGCGCCAATGTGTTTGCTAGGTCCTGTGTCAACCTGGGTAGTATTTGTTATGGGGTTGATTGGTGTAGAATTTGGAAAGCTTGGCATAGAAAAATCGGAATATATTACGTATTTATCGACTATACCTTTCAATTTTTATGCTATTTTAGCGATACTCCTAGTTGGAATTATCGTTTTTAAGAAATGGGATTTTGGACCAATGGCAGAGGCGGAATATCGTTCTAGAACAACTGGAAAAGTGATTCGGGATGACGCACAGCCTCCTTCCGACGATTCAATGACCGATATTGAATTAGCGGAAGGGCATACGCCTAAAATGAGAAATATGATTGTTCCTTTAGTTGTACTGCTGGGCTTGATACCTCCGTTGTTCTTATGGACCGGTGGCTTTCCTGAAAATGATTTAATTACAGCTATTGGGGAATCTGATGGTGGAATGTCAATATTAATTGCTGCATTTTCTGCTGCCGTTGTTGGTCTTGCGATGGGAATGCAGCAAAAGCTATTTAAGTTTAAAGAAGCAATGGACATGATTGTGAATGGTATTAAGAGTATGACGCTCGTTTATATTATTTTAGCGTTAGCATGGTCAATTGGTAGTGTGACATCTGAGTTAGGTACTGCGGAATTTGTTGTTAAGGCTGCAGAAGCAAGTTCGGCACCTGCATTTATTCCAGTGATGCTGTTCATAATTGGAGCAATCATCGCATTCACAACTGGTACATCGTACGGAACTTTTGCGATCATGATGCCAATTGCGATTCCTATTGCTGCTTCGATGGATATCTCAATGGCGATGACAATTGCTGCAGTGTTTAGTGGAGGGATATTTGGGGACCATTGTTCACCAATTTCCGATACAACGATTCTATCATCTGCAGGTTCTTCAAGTGATCATATCGATCATGTCAACACGCAGATTCCATATGCAGTATTAGCCGGAGCCAGTGGTTTAATTTCATTTTTAATCGCGGGAATTACAGGATCCGCAATTGTGGCCCTTATTGTCGGCGCAGTAATCGTTATTGGTTTAACTTATATTTTAAACAAGGTATGGGGAAAGCCAATACCAGAGGAAAATAAACTATCAGCATAGCAGTGGGACAGGGGGTCTGTCCCCTTGTCCCACCACTACCATCACTGGGACGATGAACCTGACCCCTGTCCTGCTAATCCCATTCAAAAGGTGTTTGTTGGTAAACGTAATAATTAAGCCAATTGGAGAAGAGTAGGTGTGTATGTGAACGCCATGTGTTTGGTGGCTGTTTCGTTTTATCGTTATTTGGGAAATAGTTTTTTGGCATAGATATGTTTAATCCTTTATCAAGATCTCGCTGATATTCTTCTGCAAGCGTTGTAGCATCATACTCTAAATGGCCAGTAATCATAATATGCTTTCGATCGTTAGACATGATGACAAACGCTCCTCCCTCCTCTGAAGCTGAAACTAATGATATCTGTGGATTGTTTTCAATTTTCTCTGTAGAAACCGTTGTATGTCGCGAATGTGGAGCATGAAACACATCATCAAAACCATGGAAAAGTTTTATTGTTGGGTCTTTTATACGATGGTTATATACACCAAAGCATTTCTCCGGCAATTCTTGTTTGTTAATTCCATAGTGATAATATAAAGCAGCTTGAGCACCCCAACAAATGTGCAGGACAGAGGTTACGTTTTGTTTGGACCATTCCATAATTTTCGTCATCTCTTGCCAATAATTCACCTCTTCAAATGCTAAATGTTCAATAGGGGCACCTGTAATAATCATCCCATCAAAACGTCGCTCGTTTATATTTTCAAAGGTTGTATAAAATGTCTCTAAATGGGATTTACTCACATTTCTTGCTGTATGTGTCGTCATTCTCAGGAACGTTATGTTGACTTGTAATGGTGTGTTTCCTAACAATCTTAAAAGCTGTAACTCAGTCTTTTCCTTTTCAGGCATTAAATTTAAAATGATTATGTTAAGTGGACGAATATCCTGGGTTCTTGCCCGGTCCTCATCCATTACAAAAATATTTTCTTGTTTTAATGCTTCTACTGCAGGTAATGTTTTCGGTATATTAATTGGCAACAGACATCTCTCCCCTTAGAATTTTTTATATAATGCATTTTATCATAAAACACATCGTTTTCATGATGAGAAGTGTCGATTGGTTGGGGCGTGTGATAACTTTTTACTTCACCATACCCCATTCATAATTTTCCATTAAAGTATACTACATTTCGTCAAAGAGCTTTCAACTTCATGCATATTTTTTAGAACTGATCTCATTATAAGATAAAGGAGTTGATGTTCATGCCGAGAGAAAATGAAAATATAGGATCTGAAGCTACACCGCATCTAGATGGTATCAGAGAAGGTATTATTAAAGATTCAACAGGGGTTCAAATTGGATTAAGATCGGACGTTAATCATAAAAAAGATTCATTACGTACAGCTAAACCAAAGGATGAAGAGTTAAAGAGTTTTGAAGAAATGATGCGAGGCGACTCTGTTGATTGATTAGAGCAGTTAGTTTATTTAAAAAGTTTACCTAGCCATGGGTAGACACACGGCTAAGTATATTAAAGAAGGATTGCGCTCCTATTGGATGGCAATCCTTCTTTTTGTTTACAACACACCTTGATCAATCATTTCAACGACATCGTCAATTGAAAATTTACCTTCATTTAAAAGGTTGCGCTTTTTTTCCTCAAGTTTACTAGTTGTTTTATTTTGGGTGTTTGGTTCATGTATTTCAATAGCTGATAAATAATAGTGCTTATTGTCCAATTCAATAATCGAGTTGTTTTCTTCTATTATCGTTCTCAGAAGCCTAATTTCATTTTCATTTAATTTCATCATTGACACTTGCACCTCAGATTATTTATTCCTAATAGTTATTTTGTACTATTAGAATTTTCGTACTTCAAGCTAGCTTAATGGGGGTGTTATTATTTTATTGTTATAAAAAGTTTTGTTCCATCTAGGTTGCATCCATAACCCTCGGTTTAGCAGGATCACAATCCGGCGGTGCTGTATTAGATGATTCTGCGAGTTTTATTAAGTAATAGCATTCCTCACGTGCCATATGATCAGCCATTAAAGCAGAAAATGTCCCTAATACTTGATCGCTCAGCTCCATTTCTTCTAACTCGCCTAAAAAGGTTTTAAATAATTTCATTTCTATTTCAACGTTACTATTGAATCTGTATAAAGCGGGGAATGATTCGATATTTGCACGTAAGTAACCAGTTAATTCTACAGCTTTTAAATAAAATTGATCGAAGTGTTTTGTAAAGTTATGACTTTTTTCCTTTAGCCTTTTTTCTACACCATCCATTCGATCATTTATTGCACCAGCGTGACCTGAGGCATCCATCAGCCACAAAAGGTGATGGTGTAGTTCATGAAATATTGGAGGAACGTCACCTTTCAAAAGATAACTTAACACAAGTTGATATTCTTCCAGTTCGTTGACCATGTGATTTAAAAAGGTTGGAGAGAGGTGAATACCGAAGTTACTGGTCAATTGGCGTTTAATGATGGATAACTTGAATGCCTTTAGTTGTTCGACTGCATTGGCTGCGCCCTCGGCAATTGAGATGGCATTGGTTTCGTTGATTGATCTTGCTTGGTTAAGAAACTGGTCAAACTGATGGACAAAATACGTAGCGGTTTCAATGTCCTCCTTTTCAGATGGATAAAGTGAATCACGAATGAATCTAGCATGATCTCCCAATACTTGCAGCCAGAACTGATGTTCAAATGCAGCGCTTCTTAAATAGTCAGCCAAATGTACGCATCTCCTTTAAATAATATCTCTATTTATACTATTCGGTTGGGGGGTTGTTTTATTAATGAATGATGGGGACAAGGGGTCTGTCCCCATGTCCCGTGTTGGTGTACAATTATGGTATTATGAATGAATTTGATATAGAAAGGACGTTTTCATGTCATTATTAGCGCTTTCGCTTATTATTTTATCTGCATTTATGCATGCAACCTGGAATTACCTTGCCAAGCGATCTGGAGGTGGATTTGCTTTTGTTTGGCTCTATTTAGCTGTAAGTATTATTGTTTATGCACCCTTTGTCATAGCGATGTTCATTATTACTACGATCCATTTAGGTTGGGTTGAAATCGGATTTATAGTTGGAAGTGCAATCATTCATTTGGTATATTCGCTGACATTACAAAAGGGCTACAAAATTGGAGACTTTTCCTTGATATACCCCGTTGCTAGAGGTACTGGTCCGATGATTGTTGCCATTGCTGCTGTTTTTATTTTTGATGAAAGCCTATCAATTATTGGAATTATCGGAATATTGCTTATTATCGGGAGTGTATTTGCAATTACAGGTGGCATTCAGGCGATTAGAAAAACCAGTACAGTGTTGCCTCTTGTTTACGGTCTCATAATTGGTGTGATTATTTCCGCATACACACTTTTTGACAAAGGAGCTGTTGGGGTTATACTGATACCGCCATTACTCTTGAACTATGGAACTTTTCTTGGGCAGCTACTATTTCTGACTCCAAAGGCATTACGGAATTGGGAGGAAGTGAAAAGTGACTGGGTAAATCATCGAAAAGAAGCAATTGGGGTAGGAATTCTCAATCCACTTGCCTATATACTTGTGCTTTCCGCTATGACGTTTGCCCCGGTAAGCTATGTAGCACCTGTTCGGGAAGTAAGTATTCTAATTGGAACTATTATAGGTACGAAATTACTTGCAGAAGGTTTCGGAATGCGACGGATAATTGCTGCCGCAACAATGATTACAGGAATCATAATTGTGACAATATCATAAGTAGCGGGACAAGGGGTCTGTCCCTCTGTCCCGCTGATGTTTGGTCAACGTTGGAGTTTGCTGCTAATAGTTATTTATTTTTTCGTTTGCTGAGTCTTCCAAGCAAGAATGCGCCGGCTCCGATTCCAATCAGTGTGTTGGTTTTTTTGTTAAATACCTGCTTCACCATCAGATTTA
Source organism: Virgibacillus ndiopensis (assembly GCF_900187325.1). Classification (GTDB taxonomy): domain Bacteria; phylum Bacillota; class Bacilli; order Bacillales; family Amphibacillaceae; genus Virgibacillus_E; species Virgibacillus_E ndiopensis. Next base: position 989,871 of record NZ_FZMZ01000006.1, read on the forward strand.
GGTTTTGAGGGCGTTCTGCAAGGCGTCGCATGAAATACCCATACCAGTCATGTCCAAATGGTACATAGGTGCAGAAGTTGTAGCCTTCTTTAGCTAGTTCCAGCTGAAGATTTTTTCTGAAACCGTACAACATTTGAAACTCAAATTTTTCTTTTGGTATGTTGTTGTCTTTTACAAATCGTTTAACATGATTGATGATGTGATGATCATGGGTTGCAATGGATGTATACTTACCATTTAATAGATGATATTCGACTAATTTGATCAGGTTTTGGTCGATCTCTCTTTTATCTTGATATGCAATCGCTTCCGGTTCTTTGTATGCACCTTTGACAAGACGTAAACGATAGTCTTTATACGTTTGGATATTTTCTTCGGACTCGAAAAAATAAGCCTGAATTACTGTACCAATATTGCTGTAATCCTTCGATAGTTCATCAATAAGATTAAAGGAAGGGTGCAGGTGACCGTAATCTTCCATATCAAAGTTTATGAAAATATTATAATCGTTGGCTCTTGCAACAAGTTCTCTTAGATTGTCTAAGCAGAAGTCATAGTCAATGTCCAATCCGAGCTGGGTTGGTTTTAAGGAAATATGTGCATCAATATCATTTTCTTTTATAGCCTCTATTACATTTAGAATCTGTCTTTTTGCCTCAAGTGCTTCTTCGTTATCCGAAACAAATTCTCCTAAGTTATCAATTGTACAAGAGATTCCATGTGCATTGAGTTCTTTAACACTCTCTATCATTTCTTCTATATTAGTCCCGGCAACAACAGATTGAGCGCCAAGTTTAAAGCCATATTTTTGGGCCATATTATTTAAAAGTTTATTTTGTGACATACCAATAAAGAAGTCTTTCAACATATTTATCCCTCATTGCTTTTTTCTTTAAATTATATCATATGTCGACCTTTTTTTTGTGAATTTTTTCTCATTTTTGCTGATTTTTGTTTAGTTCAAACGCTCTATGAATGATAGAAGTTAGTAAGGTTTTATTATAAGGAGTTCCATATAAGCATTATTATCTAAATATTATTATTGTATTGAAATATTAAATAGTTGATTTATAATAAAGAAAATTAAAGGGGTGATGAATATTGAAGGCGTTAGATAAGATTAGCAGTTTTGCTGGAAACACATTTGCATTATGGGTTATCCTATTCGGTATTTTAAGTTTCTTTTTTCCTGGTGGCTTTACATGGATTGCGCCACATATCGCGCTTTTATTAGGAGTTATTATGTTTGGAATGGGGCTGACACTTTCTCCAACCGATTTTAAGGCTGTTTTCCAAGCACCGAAAAGTGTGATCATTACAGTTTTAGCTCAGTACATTGTAATGCCCATACTTGCATATGGACTTGCTACATTGTTTCAGCTTCCACCTGAGATAGCAGTAGGTGTTATTCTTGTTGGCTGCTGCCCAGGTGGCACGGCTTCCAATGTTATGACCTTTTTGGCAAAAGGAAATACGGCACTATCCGTTTCAGTGACTGCCGTATCAACGTTACTTGCACCGATTCTAACTCCGGCATTAACGTTGCTTTTGGCGAGCAAATGGTTACCTGTTTCTGCTGGAAGTATGTTTTTATCCATTGTAAAAATCGTCTTGATTCCAATTTTTCTAGGCATCATAATCCGTATGTTATTTCGTAAACAAGTTGAAAAAAGCGTTGCTGCATTACCGCTTATTTCGGTTATTGGGATTGTAGCTGTTGCATCAGCAGTGGTAGCGGTTAATACAGAAAATATTGTTAAGAATGGACTGTTAATATTTGGGGTTGTTGTATTACATAATGGTCTTGGATTACTGCTTGGGTTCGTGGTGGCAAAAGGATTTAAACTCGATTTCCGTGACCAGAAGGCAGTATCCATTGAGGTCGGGATGCAGAATTCAGGACTTGGATCAACATTGGCTCTTGCTCACTTTTCACCGATAGCAGCAGTCCCTAGTGCTATTTTCAGTGTTTGGCATAATATTTCCGGACCAATTCTAGCAACATGGTGGGGGAAAAATAGCGAGAACCAAGAGCCACCGAAAGATAAGGGTGAAAAAACAGCATAACTATCAAAAACGATGAAGCACCACATTATTCCCACTTCAACTACTTTATAATAGCTTTGGAAATATCATGTAGTGTGGCTAACGTAGTATTAAAGTCCTGGTTGATTTACAATCCAATACAAAACAAGAATTCTTTACAACAAAAGATTTCATCTATATGATAAATAACAATTACTTACATCTAGGGGAGTGGATACGGTGCGGACATTTGAACAATCGGAAATGCTGAAGCGGTTGCCAGAGCAGTTTTTTGCAAAGCTTGCGAAAAAAGCACAACGCTTGGAAGAGCAAGGCTATGACATTATTAATCTTGGTCAGGGTAATCCAGATTTACCGACCCCGGAACATATTGTCAAGGATTTACAGATTGCAGCAGAGGACCCAGTTAATCATAAATATTCGCCCTTTCAAGGATTTGAATATTTGAAAGGAGCGGTGGCAGAATTTTATGAAAGAGAGTACGATGTATCCATTAATCCAGATGAAGAAGTTGCCATTTTATTTGGTGCAAAAGCAGGCCTTGTTGAATTAAGCCAGTGTTTACTGAACAAAGGTGACGTGGCATTATTACCTGATCCAGGTTATCCGGATTATTTGTCTGGAATCGCTATGGCTGAGGCGGAATCAACGTTTATGCCGCTTTTAAAGGAAAATGACTTTTTGCCAGATTATGATGCGGTTCCGACCGATGTGTTGGAAAAGGCAAAGGTAATGTTTTTGAATTACCCTAACAATCCTACGGCAGGAACAGCGTCAAAGCAGTTTTTTGATGAAACAATTGAGCGCGCGAAAAGTCATCATTTTTGTGTCGTTCATGATTTTGCCTATGGGTCACTTGGTTTTGATGGAAAGAAACCGCAAAGCTATCTACAGTCTGCAGGTGCAAAGGATGTTGGTGTAGAGATCTATACACTTTCTAAAACATACAATATGGCTGGCTGGCGAATAGCTTTTGCGGTAGGAAATTCGTCTGTGATAGAGAGTCTCAACCTCATTCAGGATCATCTCCATGTAAGTCTGTTTGGTGCTATTCAGCATGCTGCAGCACATGCGCTAACAGGAGATCAGTCTGCGGTTCAGCAGTTACTAGATATATATGAAAAACGGCGTAATTGTTTTATTGCAGCACTTCATCAAATCGGATGGAAAGTAGATGCACCAAACGGTACATTTTTCGCTTGGCTAAAAGTCCCAAAGGGTTATACTTCTGAACAATTTGCTGATTTACTGCTGGAAAAAGCAAATGTACTGGTGGCACCGGGAAATGGTTTCGGAACAACGGGAGAGGGCTATGTTAGAGCGGGTTTACTAGACTCAGAAGAAAATCTGGAGGAAGCAGCACGAAGAATTGGTAAATTGGGAATTTGGTAGGTTACATGTTTTTGCAAAAGGGAGGGAGAACTACCAATATTAGTGGTTCTCCCTTTTCTTTTTAAACTTCCTCACCATTAATAAATACGCTCTCAACTTTATTTCTAAGGTCAAACGGATTGCCATTCCATATTACAAAATCAGCATCTTTGCCTGACTCGATTGATCCAACTTGGTCTTCTACACCAATATGTTTTGCTGCATCAAGGGTGATAGTCTGTAACGCTTGTTGTTCTGTTATCCCGTTTTTGATAGCATGAATGGCACTTGTTACCAAATATTCAATACCTACAACGGGATGATCGGTCGTGATCGAACACGGCACTCCAGCGTCCAATAACGTCTTTATGGTTGTCCAACCTTTATCCTTCAGCTCTACTTTTGAGCGTGTAGACATTGTCGGACCAAATGAAACCCTTACGTCATGTTTGGCAATATAATCAGCGATGTGGTGCCCCTCTGTACAATGTTCAATTGTCACGTTAATGTCAAATTCACGTTTGATGCGTAGCACTGTTAAAATATCATCTGCTCGGTGGGCATGGACTCGTAATGGAATTTCTTTTTTCAAAACTTTTGCTAGATTTTCCAGATCCAATTTTCTTTCAGTGCCCACAGCGTTTATGTAGTTTTGGGCTTCAATCAGTTTTTCTCTTAATCTAGCAGCAACTCCCATCCTTGTAACAGGCATTTTTCCTTTTTCTCCATGAAAGCGTTTTGGATTTTCTCCAGTTGCAGCTTTCATTCCTGAGGGAGATTTTAATACCATTTCGTCAACAATTTTCCCTGCTGTTTTTAACACTATCATTTCTCCACCAATGACATTTGCACTTCCAGGCATTACTTGAACAGTTGTTACTCCAGCCCTGCGTGCATCTTCAAATCCCATTTCCATTGGGTTAATCCCATCTATTGCTCGTATTTGTGGTGTAACCGGGTCACTTGTTTCATTAAAGTCGCTTCCTTCTTTTCCTACTCCTTCCTCGGAGACACCAAGATGTGTATGAACATCAATTAATCCAGGGGTGACAATTTTACCTTTTGCATCAATCACGTTATACCTTTCCGGTAGATCTCTATTGGTTGTGACGGATGTAAACTTTCCATCTTTAACTAAAATAACTTGATCTTCCAAGATGTTTCCTTTTCCGTCGTAAATAGTCGAATTTTTTATTGCTAACACGACAAAACCTCCTAAATTTTTTAAAAAAGTAATTGATTTCTGAAAATACATACTATATAATTACCTCTAACGTTCTTCCTTTTTTAGATAATAGAATATATTTTTAATATTGTAAAGTAGTCTTAAAAATTGTAATAGTACCTAATTTGTCCAAGGTAAGGACTTTAGAAGTCGGAAAGCGGGTAGTATATATGAACTATAAAATTGATGAACTTGATCGTGGGATTATTAAGCTTTTATCAAACGATGGGAGGATGTCTTTTACAGAATTAGCTACGCGTTTAAGTGTTACGGAAAAGACAGTCCGTTTACGTTATAAAAGCTTGCTGGATAAAGAAATTCTCGAAGTAGTTGGGGTTGTCAATCCAATTGCTTTGGGTCTGAAAGCAGGAGCGATTATCCAATTAAAAGTAAAAGCTAAGGGAATCTCTACTGTAGTTGAGGAACTAAAGAAGGTTAAGCTAATACGCTATATTACATTAACATCGGGGGATTATCCCATACTTGTACAAATTACAGTAGAAGATCAGGATCAGATTACAAAGGTGTTGCGTGACATCAATCAAATTGACGAAGTTACGGATGTTAATACGATTGTACAACTGGAAGTTTATAGAAATACATTTGACTATATGTTGTAACTGGAGTATATGGATCAAATAGTTTTTAGTAAAAACAACATTACATAAAAATACACAGGAGTGAATAAAAATGAAAATCTTTATTTCGGCTGATATGGAAGGAATTTCAGGAGTAGCAACCAATCAACAACTAAAGACTCCCCATGAATACCAACGTTTTCGTAAATTAATGACTGCTGATGTGAATGCAGCGATTGATGGTGCATTTAAAGGAGGGGCAACAGAAGTGGTTGTAGCGGATGGACATGGAAATATGTCTAATATTTTAATAGAAGATTTAGAGCCGCGTGCAAGACTCGTTTCCGGAAGTAACCGTGTGATGTGTCAATTAGAAGGATTGGATGATTCTTTCGATGGAATTATGTTTGTCGGACATCATGGTCGTGAGGGTGGATCAGATGTAACAGTCATTAGTCATACATTAGCAGGCGTTTGTGTGAATGAGATGAAAGTTAACGGAAAAATCGTTGGTGAAACAGAGCTTAACACTTATGTTGCAGGTGCTTTTGGGGTTCCACCACTATTCATTAGTGGGGATGATGCCTATGTAAAAGAAGTGCAAGAAACATTGCCGAATGTCGAAGCCGCTGTTACCAAACGGGCAGTAGATCGCTTTGCTGCAGAATTGCTGCATCCTGAAACAGCTCAAAACGCAATACGTCAAAAAGCGGAAAGTGCGATCAAAAAGGCGAAAGAACAGAAGGCAGTAACATTAACTGGGGCAATTACATTTGAACTGGAATTCAAAGGGCCACAACAGGCTAAAATGACAACAACGCTCCCAACTGTTGAGTTAATAGGTCCAAAAAAAATCCGCTTTTCATGTACTGACATTGTTACGGCATACAAACACATGTGGGCATGTGTCATTATTGCCATGACTGCAACAAATGGAGTTTTAGGTAATGTTAATGCATAAAACAATAGATAAATGATAATGGGGGTGCTATAAGCTATGTATATTGTAAAACGTTTTTTTACGATGCTACTCACGATATGGGTGATTGCTTCCTTAACGTTTGTCATTATGAAGTTTATTCCAGGTGATCCATTTGCATCTGATGCAGATGTTCTTCCTGAAGAGGTTGTTGAGAACATGCGAGCGAAATACAACCTTGATGAACCAATTCCTATTCAGTATGTGCTCTATATTAAGAATCTAGTGATGTTCGATTTGGGTCCATCGATTGAATCAGAGACTCGTACCGTAAATGACATTATCTCATCGGGTTTTCCTGCTTCTGCAACACTGGGACTTCAATCGTTGCTTATCGCTATCATATTTGGCTTATTACTGGGGATCATCGCAGCATTGTACCATAATCGATTCTTAGATTATGTCTCGATGGTAATAGCCATTGTTGGTATATCTGTACCGAGCTTTATCTTAGCTCCATTACTAATCAATTACTTTTCGGTTAAATGGGGAATGCTTCCAGTTGCCTCGTGGGGATCATTTCAACATTCCATCCTACCAACGTTAGCACTGGCAACTACACCTTTGGCTGTTGTTGCTCGGTTTATGCGTTCGAGTATGCTGGAGGTTATGAATCAGAACTATATTAAAACAGCGGATGCAAAAGGTCTATCGTCGTTTAAAATTGTTCTCAAACATGGAATTCGGAATGCGATATTACCTGTCGTATCCTTTATCGGACCACTATTTGTATCATTAATAACTGGTACATTCGTTATTGAAAAAATATTTGCTATACCAGGTATCGGTAAATATTTTGTTGATAGTATTTTTAATCGTGATTATCCAGTAATTATGGGAACAACTGTATTCTTTAGCGTAATTTTAGTTTTTACATTGTTTTTAATCGATATTTCCTATCGATTCATTGATCCAAGAATTAAGTTGACTAGTAAGGGGGATTGATCATGGGAAAGCAATTGGATAGTTCATTGTTTCGATCGGTAGATACAGCAAAAATACAAACAGATTCGATTCAGCGTCCAAGCTTAAGCGTTTGGAAAGATACATTGTTAAGTATCCTTAAAAATAAATTAGCTGTGCTGGGATTATTGCTTCTTTTGATTATTATTTTCTTCGGAATAGTTGGTCCATCTATGGTTTCATACAGTGCATCTGAACAAGATTTAACCGGCGCAAATCTAGCCCCATCTAGTGAGCATCTGTTTGGAACGGATGATTTGGGTCGTGATATGTGGTCCAGAACATGGCAAGGTGCAAGGGTTTCGTTAACAATCGGTTTTTTTGCAGCGTTAATTGATCTTGTTATTGGTGTGATTGTTGGCGGTGTATCCGGTTATATGGCTGGTAGAGGAAAGGTAGGAGACCGCATTGACAATATATTAATGCGCATAGTAGAGATTTTATACGGAATCCCTTACCTCCTCGTAGTTATTCTGTTAATGGTAATTATGGAACCAGGTGTATTGACAATCATCATTGCATTATCTGTTACAGGCTGGGTAGGAATGGCACGTATCATTCGTGGACAGGTTCTGCAATTGAAGGAACAGGAATATGTAATGGCCGCTGAAAAGCTAGGAACGTCACATGCAAAAATAATTTTTAGGCATCTACTACCTAATACAATTGGAATCATTATTGTTAATTTAACATTTACCATTCCAACAGCAATTTTTGCTGAAGCGTTTTTAAGTTTCTTAGGTCTTGGTGTGCAAGCTCCATTTGCTAGCTGGGGCACAATGGCGAACGATGCATTAGGCGTTATATTAAGTGGACAATGGTGGAGACTATTTTTCCCGGCCTTTATGATCTCGCTAACCATGTTTGCTTTCAATGTGTTTGGTGACGGATTACAGGATGCGCTTGATCCACAAGCCCGTAATTAGGAGGTAGACAATATGAGTCATTTATTAAAAGTTAACAATTTGAAAATAAATTTTAAAACGTATGGCGGGGAAGTAAAAGCTGTTAGGGATGTTTCCTTTCACGTTGATAAGGGAGAAGTTTTAGCGATTGTTGGTGAAAGTGGAAGTGGTAAAAGTGTTACTGTGCAATCGATTATGGGACTTATCCCAACCCCACCCGGCATTATTAAAGGTGGTAGTATCCAATTTCAAGGAAAAGAACTGTTAAAACAGCCTAAAAAGGAATTACGGAAAATTAAAGGTTCTAAGATTGGTATGATTTTCCAAGATCCAATGACATCATTGAATCCTACGATGCGGGTCGGAAAGCAAATCGAAGAAGGATTAATCATTCATCAACATGCGTCAAAAGCTGAAGCAAAAAAGCGGGCGATTGAAATGATTAAGCTTGTAGGTATTCCCAATCCTGAAGAACGATACAATCAATATCCACATGAGTATAGTGGTGGGATGCGGCAACGGGCCATGATTGCCATCGCGCTTGCTTGTAATCCAGAACTGTTAATTGCTGATGAGCCGACAACTGCATTAGATGTAACCATTCAGGCACAAGTGCTGGAGTTGATGAAACAAATACAGGAAGAAACGAAAACATCAATAATCTTAATAACGCATGATCTTGGTGTGGTAGCTGAAACAGCCAAACGGGTTATCGTGATGTATGGCGGAATGATGGTAGAGAGTGGAACAGTTTTTGATATATTCGAAAATCCAAAACATCCATATACATGGGGATTATTAAATTCGATTCCAAACATTGATGAAGAAGAGAAAAAACAACTAGAACCAATTGATGGGTCACCACCAGATCTTTTTGCACCTCCAAAAGGTTGTCCGTTTGCACCACGATGCAAATATGCGATGGAGGTTTGTATAGAAGAAATGCCGGGAGAATATGAAATCGATGGTGGACATGTCGCCAAGTGCTGGCTGAATGATCCGCGGGCACCAAAGGTAGAAGAACCGGTTGCACTTGGGAGGGAAGAATAGTGACAGAACAGCTTGTCGAAATCCAAGCATTAAAAAAGTACTTTCCAATTAAAAAAGGTCTTGAAGTTAAGTCTGTTGATGACATATCTTTTATGGTGAAAAAAGGGGAAACATTTGGATTGGTTGGTGAAAGTGGAAGCGGAAAATCTACGTTAGGGAAAACACTTGTAGGTCTACAGCAACCTACCGAAGGAACTATCATCTACAATGGTCAAAATGTAACGCAATTTAATAAAGAGATGAAAAGAAAAGTAAACAAAGAAATGCAAATTATTTTCCAGGATCCACATGCATCGCTTAATCCTAGAATGCGGGTAGGAGATATAATTGCAGAAGGATTGGATGCATACAAACTTCTAAAAGGAAAAGAGCGTACCAATCGAATTTATCAATTGCTAGAACGTGTCGGGTTACGTCCAGAACATGCAAAACGGTATCCACATGAATTTAGTGGTGGCCAAAGACAGCGAATTGGTATTGCAAGAGCATTAGCGGTTGAACCGAAATTTATTGTTGCTGATGAACCAATTTCAGCATTAGATGTTTCTATCCAGGCACAGGTAATTAATTTAATGGAAGATCTAAAAGAATCTGAAGGCTTAACGTATCTTTTTATTGCCCATGATCTAGGCATGGTAAAACATATTAGTGATCGTATTGGTGTGATGTACTTAGGGAAAATGATGGAACTTAGCAACAGCAATGATATGTTTGATCGTCCATTGCATCCGTATACAAAGGCATTACTATCTGCAATACCACAGGCAAATCCACGTGCTGCAAAAAGGAATCGGATCGTTCTTGCTGGTGATCCACCAAGCCCGACAAATCCCCCTAGCGGCTGTCGTTTTCGTACAAGGTGCCCACTTGCAATGGAGATTTGTTCACAGCAGGAGCCACAATGGAAAGAAGTAGAAGCGGAGCATTGGACTGCTTGCCATTTATATTAACTATAGGAGGTGAACTAGCTGTCAAGACCTTTTATGTATTTGCTTTTATTTAAAAATAATAGGGAGTGAAGGGAAAATGAAAAAAGGCTTGCTAGCGTTAGTAATGTTACTGACAATCTCAACTGTTCTAGCTGGGTGTTACGGCGGAGGAGGAGATGAAGAGGCCACAACAGACAGTAAGGATAGTGATGAAGTAAAACAGGAAATGGTCGTTAATGCCATGACAGAGCCACCTGCAATTGATCCGGCATTAGCAACTGACACGACATCTGGCTGGATTTTAGACCATATTTTTGAAGGACTTTACACACGTGACAAAGAAGGGAATCCAGTTCTAGGAGTAGCGAAAGATGTAAAGGTATCTGAAGATGGAAAAACGTACACGTTTACACTGCGGGAAGATGCAAAATGGTCTGATGGCTCACAGGTAACTGCAGAAGACTTTGAATATGCTTGGAAGCGTGTATTAGACCCTGAAACAGGAAGTGCTTTTGCTTTTTATATGTACTATATTAAAGGTGCCGAAGCGTATAACAAAGGAAATGGTTCAGTTGAAGATGTTGGTATCAATGCCGTAGATGATACTACATTTGAGGTACAGTTGAATTCACCATTAGGATATTTTGATAGTTTACTAACTTTATGGACATTCTACCCAGTACAAAAAGATGCTGTGGAAGCAAATGAAAATTGGTCAGCAGAAGCTGATACTTTTGTAAGTAACGGACCATTTAAAATGTCTGAATGGAAACACGACAGTTATGTTGTTATTGAAAAAAACGATGAGTATTATGATAAAGATGTAGTGAATTTAGAAAAAGTCACATTTGAATTAGTAAACCAGGCAACAACATACTACCAAATGTTTAAAACAGGTGAATTAGATCTTGTTATGACTTTACCTACTGATGTTATTGCGACAGAGAGGGAAAATCCAGAATATAAAGAGGTCCCTTATTATGGAACATATATGTATATGTTTAATGTAGATAAAGAACCGTTTACCAATAAAAAAGTACGTAAAGCGTTTGCTATGGCAATTGATCGTGAATCACTAACGAAAAATGTGACATTAGGAGGAGAAACACCAGCATATGCGATGGTGCCACCTGGAGCAAACACTCCAAATGGGGATTTCCGTGAAAACGGTGGTCCACAATTTGAAGAAAATGCAGAAGAAGCTAAGAAACTACTAAAAGAGGGTATGGAAGAAGAAGGCTGGGATGAGTTACCAGAAGTTACATTAATGTATAATACATCGGAAAACCATAAAAAAGTAGCTGAAGCTGTACAAGAAATGTTTAAAGAAAATTTAGGTGTGAATATCAAATTAGGCAACCAGGAATGGGGAACCTACTTAGAAACAACGAAACAACACAATTTCCAAATGGCCCGTATGGGATGGATCGGTATCTTCCTTGATCCCGTTGTAAACCTTGACTACTACTTGGGTGATAGTCCAAATAACCGTACAGGTTGGGTGAATGAAGAATTTGATTCAATCATGGCAAAATCTAAAGTAGAACAAGACCAGGAAAAACGTTATGAGATGCTCCATCAAGCAGAAAAGATTTTGCTGGATGACATGCCGTTTATGCCAGTATATTTCTATAAAAATAATTATTTGGTAAATACACAATTCAAAGATATTGTCTATTACGTAAACCGTTATCCAAATCTAAAATGGGCATCGAAAACTGCTGAATAAGTTATTTAGACATGTATAGTTCTATGTGATAAAGTCCCTTTCCAATCATTTGCAATTTGCACGTTGGATTTACAAGGGGCTTTATCTCTTTTAACTAGGCTATTTTCAAAAGATTGTAGTTTTGTATTATACCAAAGACATTAGACTGCCGTTCCGAAATACACTCCGTTTCCGTGGGCTCGCGATGAGTCTCCTCGGAAGAAGACCACTTCCTTGAGGGGTCTCATCAGCCGCACCCGGAAACGGAGTGTTTACGGGCTGCGATATCCAGGAACAACAATATTTACGTCACATTTTACAGAAACTTCGGCGTAAAAAGTTAACAAAATATGTGAAAAGAGACTTTAATTTGAGGGTGATGAAAATGAGGAAGTTAATCTTATTGAATAGTTGCATTATAGTTGTTTGGATTGGGTGTAAAGTTCTCCTTGATTGGTCGTTAGTGGAATGGATTAACTACACCTTTCTATTCGGATTGATTTCCTCTATCGTCACCGCTTGCATTAAGATCTGGCAAACAAAATTTTTTGATTTATTTACAACTGGATTTAGGTCAATGGGACAATTTTTTATGCCTACTGGAAAGTCCAGATCTCTACAACGGACAGACCAGCGATTTGCTAACGATGAAGGGTTAAAACAATTTAAACAATCCTCAGCAAAATGGATGCTTTTATTCATGGCAAGTTTTGCTTCAGCATCAATCTTTCTATCTATTATTGGGTTATTTGTTTTTTACGGTAATTAACAAATCTATAAAGGAGATTAAACATGGCTAATTCTACTAAAGATCAAACATTGTTTACCTATTTAAATGTTTATGGTGCATATCAACCAAAAGTAATCCCAACTCAAAAAGCATTTACATTTATATCAAAAGAAACGGGAATACCTCAAGTGTGGAGATGGGACGAGGAAACATCGCAAATTAAACAATATACAGACTTGCAGGATCGGGTTCTTTCTGTACATCATTCCCCCTCGGGAGATAAAACAATAATTGGGATGGATTGTAAAGGAAACGAAAAACAGCAACTGTACCTGCTGCGTAATAATAGTGCCAATGTCGAGGAACTTGTCGTATCTGGTGAACATTTTCATCAATTTGGTGGGTGGTCCCCGGATGAGACGAAAGTAGCTTTTTCAAGTAATCGCCGCCATCCAGGTTATTTCGATGTTTATGTACTGGATTTTGCAACAAAAACAGAGGAAGTTGTATACAAAGTAGATGGAAATTGTACACCGATTTGCTGGACGAAAGACGGTGAGAGCCTAATCGTAAGTATGCCGGATACGAATATCGATCAATCCTTATATGTGTTACACGTGAAAACAAAAGAGACTAATAAACTTGGCAAAGAGAATACATTGGCAAGGTATCAATCATTGCAATTGACAAAGGATGGAAAAGGAGGATTTCTATTAACTGATGTGGATCGTGACACTTTAGGCATTTATCAGTTTTCATTCACTGAACCATCTAAGTTGAAGGAGTTATTTACTGTTGAAAAATGGGATATAGAGGAAATCAAGCTATCTCCGGATGAAACTAAAATTGCATTTACTGTAAATGAAGGAGGTATTTCACAGTTTGGCATTTATAACCTTGATACTCAAACAAACGATTATATCAAAGGGATTCCAATGGGTGTATTACAATCGCTTTCCTGGTTAAGTGAGAATGAATTATTCATTCATGTAAAAAGTGCTGTACTTCCAGGTGATGTTTGGAAAATCAATTTAGAAACTAAAAAAGTAAAGCGAGTTACCTATGTTGGTGAAGCAAAGGATGTACAACACTTATGGATGGAACCTGAATTGTGTCATTTTACATCCTTTGATGGATTAGAGGTTCCGTATTTTTATTATGGGAATAAACAGGAGTCCCAGCCTGTCGTAGTATATGTTCATGGAGGACCTGAAAGCCAAATCCGTGCTGAGTTTAATCCTGTTATTCAATTTTTAGCAGCTAATGGATTTGCGGTAGTGACACCAAATGTCCGTGGAAGTATGGGATACGGTCGGAAATATGTAAAATTGGACGATGGACGAAAACGGATGGATTCAGTCGCTGATTTAAAGTGGCTAGTCAAAGACCTTGTGGAAAATAATATGGTTGATCCAAAGAAAGTCGGGATAATGGGACGTAGTTATGGTGGATTTATGGTGTTAGCTGCACTGACACATTATCCAGATGTTTGGGCAGCGGGAGTAGACATTGTTGGCATTTCACACTTTAAGACATTTTTAGAAAATACGGGTCCGTGGAGAAGGAAATTAAGGGAGTTTGAGTATGGTTCATTAGATCATGACGAAGATTTTTTTGAACAAATTGCTCCTTTAAATCATACGGATAACATTTCTGTACCTTTACTGCTATTCCATGGTCGAAACGATACGCGTGTTCCGGTGACTGAGGCGGAACAGCTAACAGCGGATCTAAAAGCTCAGGGGAAACAAGTAGAGCTAGTAATCTTTGAAGATGAGGGACATCAAACAGAGAAAATCGAAAACCATATTCAAATGAATACGTTGATTGTGCAGTTTATGGAGAAATTTTTATAGAATGTTCTTATAAAGAACGATTGTAAACATAGAATGATGAGAAGGGGATGGTTCTTCATGACTAGTAATTTCGTTAAAAAATTAACTCCTCAATTAATCGAATGGCGTCGATCCTTTCATTATGAACCTGAATTGGGATTTATGGAATATGTTACGACGTATAAACTTGGCAAGGAACTGCAAAAACTGGGTTTCACTATTCATGTTGGAAAAGAAGCTTTGGATGATGATTCTCGTTTAGGGTTACCAGATGAAATTGCTCTCAAAGAACAGGAAGAAAAAGCGGTTAGCTGTGGTGTTGAGGAGTCGTGGTTAGCTAAAATGCGTGGTGGTTTCACCGGTCTTGTTGCCGTATGGGATACTGATAAAGAGGGTGACCATGTTGCATTTCGTTTTGATATCGACGCCCTGCCGATTAACGAGACAGCAGATGTGGGACATTTTCCATTCCAAAATGAATTCGCCTCCAAGGAAAAGAACATAATGCACGCGTGTGGTCATGATGGTCACATGACAATTGGTTTAGGTGTCGCAACCTATATCGCGACACATCATGATAACTTATCAGGGCGCTTTACACTATTGTTTCAACCTGCTGAAGAGGGAGGAAGAGGTGCTAAAGCCATGACAGAAAAGGGATGGTTGGATGATGTCGACTATTTTTACACTGGCCATATTGGGATTCAATCGATGCCAGTAGGAACAGTGGCTGCTACAATACAGGGGTTTCTTGCATCCACAAAATTGAACGCTTATTTTACAGGAGTTTCGTCACATGCCGGAATGCATCCGGAACTAGGGAAAAATGCTTTGCTTGCAACAACTACTGCAGCATCTAATTTATACGCTATCCCACGTCATAGTGATGGAATTACACGTATCAATGTAGGAAAAATTGTAGCAGGAAGCGGTCGAAATATAATCCCTGATAATGGCTATATGGAAGTAGAAACGCGTGGTAAAACACAGGAGATCAATCAATTTATGCTCGATGAGGCAGTACGTGTTATTCGTGCAGCAGCAAACATGCATAATGTTACATGCAGGATTGATCAGGTAGGTGTTACCGAAGAAATTGCCTGTGATCAAGCATTGATTTCAATGATTGAAAACTGGTGCGGCAATAGTGAATTTGTTAAAGAGGTCGTTCCTGTAGCCAAAGTCTCCGGTTCAGAGGATGCTAGTTTTATGGTAAATCGTGTTCAGCAAAATGGTGGGAAAGCTACTTATATGCTGTTTGGAACAGAATTAAATTATCCTCATCATCACCCGTCATTTGATTTTCAGGAGGAAGTTTTACCAGTGGCGCTAGAAACATACGTAAACATCGTGAAGGGGGGATCTGTGATTGCTTAATCTAGCATCATGGTTAGAGGAGAAATTGCACAATCTCAATCTTACCGACACGATGGAACTTCCAGATGGATTCAGCCGATTAAGCTTTTCAAAGGAAGAAAAGGAAGCGCATCATCAGTTTCGTAAAATTGCAAGGGAGCTCGAACTTAACACATATCAGGATGAAGCAGGTAACCAATGGGCAGTTTGGGAGGTGGACAAGAAAGCACCAACAATTGCGGTAGGATCACATCTTGATACTGTCCACAATGGTGGCGGCTATGATGGTGTTGCTGGTGTACTTTGTGCGTTGGCGGCAGTAAAGGCTTTAAAAAATAGCCAGTTTCTTCCGACCAAAAACATCGCGATTATTTGTTTTGTATCGGAGGAATCAGCACGATTCGGTTTGTCCACGATAGGAAGTAAAGCGATTGCCGGAACGCTTGATAAAGGAGAATTAGCTTCCATAAAAGATCGTGATGGCGTTACGGCAAAACAGGCGATGGAAAGTTTTGGGATTAACTGGAAGACGATCGAACAAGCAGTAAAACCAGTTGAGGAACTAGAAAGCTTTGTGGAGTTGCATATTGAACAGGGAACTCAGATAGAAGGAAATAATGCAGATATTGGTGTTGTAAGCGGTGTGGCATGTCCAGTCCGTTTAAAAATAACTGTTTCCGGCATGGCAAATCATACAGGTACAACCCCAATGAACAATCGTCAGGATGCTTTTGTTGCAATTGCTCCGTTGGTTAATTTCGTAAGTGACGAAGCAATGAAAATTGATCAAACAGGAGAACGTTCACTTGTGGCAACCGTTAGTACAATACATTTGAAGCCAAATGCCATGAATGTTATTCCTGGTGAGGTTGAGCTTGGTATTGATATCCGTAGTGTCGATGATGTTACGAAACGAGATTTTGCTGAAAAAATTAAAGATTACTGCAGTGAAATAAAAAGAAAACATCACGTTAACATTGAGATTACAACTCTAGTTGACAATGATTCTGTGCTACTTAATTCAGAGATGCAGTATAAATTAGTTCATGCTTGTAGTGGAATTGGTTTACAAGCTCATGTTATGGACAGTGGGGCGGGACATGATGTGATGAATATGGCAACGAAATGGCCATCTGGGTTAATTTTTATTCCATGTCGAAACGGACTTAGTCACCATCCGGATGAATTTGCTTCTATTGATGATATGGTAAAAGGTACAAGGGTTTTAGTTGAATTTCTAAGGATGGAAACTGCGGGTTTATAATAATTCATTAAAAGAAAACTGTATATTCTCAAGAGTAACTTAGCTTATCATAATCGATATTATTGAATAAATAAATTTTCGAAAATTGTTATTATTTGTAGGGAAACTAAATACAACGGAGGGTTTGCATGACACATACCAACAATTTTGTAAAAAGTTATTTAGAAACTAATAAGGATCGTTTTAAAAACGTTAGTGACTATATATATCATCATCCGGAAACAAGATTTGAGGAATATGCTTCTTCACAATTTTTGGCATCAGCGTGTGAAAAAGAAGGGTTTATCGTTGAGCGTGGTGTTGCCGATATTGATACAGCATTTGTTGCATCCTATGGCAGTGGGTCACCTGTAATTGGGTTTTTGGGTGAGTTTGATGCACTTTCTGGTTTAGGTCAGGTACCTAACAAAACAGCTTATGAACCCTGGGATAAAAATGTTGGACATGGCTGTGGACATAATTTATTAGGGACTGGAGCATTTGCAGCAGCATGTGCAACGAAGAATTATCTTGAGGAAAACGATTTACCAGGTACAGTGAAATTTTTTGGATGTCCTGGTGAAGAAGGTGGGTCCGGAAAAACATTTATGGTAAGGGAGGGTGTTTTTGAAGGCGTTGATGCCGCATTAACATGGCACCCATCACCAGCTAACAGCATTATGAGTTTATCTAGTCTTGCCAATTATCAGGTTTATTTTAAATTTAAAGGTGTCGCTTCCCATGCAGCAAATTCTCCTCATTTAGGTAGGAGTGCATTGGATGCTGTTGAATTGATGAATATTGGTGTCAATTATTTGCGTGAACACGTTATCCCTGAAGCACGCATGCATTATGCGGTAACGAATACGGGAGGCATTTCCCCTAATGTAGTTCAATCAGATGCGGAAGTTTTATATTTGATCCGTGCTCCTAAAGTAAACCAGGTCGATGAAATCTTTAAACGTGTTTGCAAGATTGCTGAAGGTGCAGCTTTGATGACGGAAACAGAGTTATCCATTCAATTTGAAAAAGCTTGTTCCAATTATATTCCAAATCGTAGTTTAGAAAAACAGTTGTATAAGAACTTAAAAAAAGCTGGAATTGAACCACCTTCTCAAGATGAAATTTCATTTGCTGAAAAACTGTGGTCCTCATTGACAGATGGTGAGAAAGAGAACTATTTAGATCTGATGAAAGGTTTTGGCTATAGTGGTGACGGCAGTGAATTTGAAGGGAAATATGTATCGGATACGATTTCCCCTTATCTAGAGTCAAACGAGATACTTGCTGGGTCTACGGATGTATCTGATGTAAGCTGGGTAGTGCCAACAGCACAATTAACGGCCTCGACATCTGCTTTAGGAACACCATTACACACGTGGCAAATGACCACCCAAGGAATAAGCAGCTATGCGCATAAAGGAATGCTAAGGGCAGCTGAAGCAATGTCCTTAACAGCGGTAGATTTATTAAATAATCAAGCAGATTTAGATGTAGTTCAACAGGAATTCAAGGCATTTAAGGACAAAAATCCGTACTCATGTCCTATTCCTAACGATGTAAAACCATCCATTTTAGAGCACAAATAGAAGGCTATTTTTTAAAAAATAATTATCTAATTATTCATAAATTTTTTGAAGAAAAATATAATTAATCGACACATTGGGTCCAAGCCCAACTAATCCTATTCTAAAGTGAGGGGTAACATGGAAAATAATAAAAAAGGTATTTTTTCAAGGTTTCTTAATGTCATTGAAAAAGCGGGTAATAAACTTCCAGATCCATTTGTGTTATTCGCAGCTTTGGCTGTTGCTGTTATCATTGCCTCCCATATTTTTAGTTTATTTAATGCATCGGTTATTCACCCTGGAACAGGAGAAGAGCTATCGGTTAAGAGCTTGGCATCCGGTGAGGGAGTAAAGTATATTTTAACGTCTATGCTCGATAACTTTACAGGATTTGCCCCTCTTGGATTAGTTTTAGCAATGATGCTAGGTATTGGTCTAGCTGAAAAAGTAGGATTGCTAGATTATGCCATTAAAAAAACAATTTTAAAATCACCACCTGCATTAATCACCTATACAGTAGTTTTCGTTGGGATTATGGGGAACATCGCTTCTGATGCTGCAATGGTTTTGATTCCACCTTTGGCAGCAATGGTTTTTTATAAAGTCGGTCGTCACCCACTTGCTGGTCTAGCTGTAGGTTATGCAGCAGCTGGTGCGGGTTTTACCGCAAACTTGCTTATCGCTGGAACAGATGCGCTTTTGGCCGGTATCTCGACTGAAGCTGCAGCAATCATAGATGATTCGATTGTCGTTACACCTGTTGATAACTGGTATTTTAATATTGTTTCAGTATTTATATTGACGGTTGTCGGTGGGCTTGTCACGAATAAAATTATCGAACCGAGATTAGGCAAGTACAAAGGTGATGCTGTTGAGGTGGAATTAGAGGAAGAGCATCCTAAGGCAGGTAAGGCGTTTCGAAATGCTATTATCGCAGGTATGATCTATTTAGCAATCATAGCTATTGCCATATTTTTACCAAACAGTCCACTACGAAACGAAGAAGGAGGAATTGTACCTTCTCCATTCTTAGATGGTATTGTCCCTATTATTCTATTTTTCTTTATTACAATTGGGGTTACCTATGGTGCGACTGTAGGGAAAATTAAAACGAGTAAAGACATCGGAAAATATATGGGTGAATCAATGAAGGATATGTCGGGCTACATTGTATTGATTTTTGCAATTGCTCAATTTATTGCTTACTTTAGCTGGTCAAATATTGGGACATGGGTTGCTGTAAATGGAGCCGATTTACTAAAGGATATTAATTTTACAGGAATATGGTTAATCATCGGTTATATAATTTTCACGGCTTCGTTAAACTTTTTAATTACATCAGGTTCAGCAAAGTGGGCACTTGAGGCACCTGTTTTTGTTCCTATGTTTATGCAGCTTGGCTATCACCCTGCATTCACCCAGGTAGCCTACAGGGTTGCTGATTCATCAACTAATATCGTGACACCTTTAATGCCGTATATGGTTATTGTTCTGTCGTTTATGCAAAAATACGACAAGAAAGCTGGTATTGGGACGTTAATTTCGTTAATGATACCTTATTCGATTTGTTTTTTAATTACATGGATCATTCTACTACTGATATTCTTCTTTATTGGAATACCGTTTGGTCCTGGAATTGATCCATATTTGTAATAGGGAGTGTATAAAATAATGAACAAGAATTTGACAGCAAAATTAATTCAATGGAGAAGGGATTTTCATCAGTATCCAGAAACAGGGTTTTTGGAAATGAGAACCGCTTCCATTGTTGCAGCAGTTCTCGATCAATTGGGACTTCAATTAGAAGTAGGACAAGAGGTAATGGCTAAAAATCATTGTATGGGTAAGCCGGATGACACTGTTACCAAAAACCATTACCAATGGGCTTTAGAACATGGTGCAAATAAGGACTATATAGAATACTTCTCTGATGGTTATACAGGAATTGTTGCAACGATAGATACGAAAAAAGACGGCCCAACGATAGCTTATCGCTTTGATATGGATGCGCTCGATATTCATGAATGTGATTTGGATAGTCATGTTCCAAAAAAAGAAGGTTTTAGATCAATTAATCCATCTACCATGCATGCTTGTGGTCATGATGCTCATACCGCCATTGGACTTGGATTGGCAACTTTACTTGCGGAGGAAAAGGCCAATTTAAATGGTAAGATTAAATTGATTTTCCAGCCAGCAGAGGAAGGTACTCGTGGGGCTAAGTCAATGGTTGAGGCAAATATAGTAGATGATGTTGACTATTTCGTAGCTACCCATATTGGTACAGGGATTCCACATGATCACTTTGTTGCAGCTAATAATGGATTTTTGGCAACATCTAAGTTAGACATTTCGTTTAACGGAGTAGCTTCACACGCAGGTGGCAATCCCGAAAAAGGGCGTAACGCATTAGTGGCTGCTGCATCGGCTGCATTAAATATTTATGCCATTCCCAGACATTCAGAAGGTGCGACAAGAGTTAATGTAGGAGAACTACACGCTGGTGCTGGAAGGAATATCATTGCTGATCACGCCACATTAAAGGTTGAAACACGTGGTGAAAATTCTACCATTAATCAATATGTGAAGGAACAGGTGGAATCTATCGTTGCAGGTGCGGCACAAATGTATCAAGTAGATTATAAGGTTAAGACAGTAGGGGAAGCGCTAAGTAGTCAATCATCCAAACAATTGGCGTCAGTTTTACATGAATGCGCGGGTCAATCAGCTACAATTGAAAAAAGTATCTTAGAAACCAACAATCCAGCTGGTTCAGAGGATGCAACTTATTTTATGGAACGCGTTAAACAACTTGGGGGTCAAGCAACCTATTGTGTTTTCGGTACAGAATTAGCCGCAGGACATCATAATGAGAAGTTTGATATTGATGAAAATACGTTATTGCCAGCAGTAGAGGTTTTGTTTGATTCGGTTAAGAGGTTGGGGAAAGGTATGTGAATAGGGAGAGGGAGACTTCCCCTCTCCCTATTACTTGATTTCTAATGAAACTAAAATACAGCTAATGCCATTTTAGGAGTAAATTTCTAGAACTTGTTTAACATCTCTAATGTAGTGATATTCCTACTGATTCCGATACATACATAATTAAGCGAATATATCAAGTGTACTCACTGATAATTTAATAGTTTTGAATAAGAAAAAGAAGTATATACCTACAATTTATGCTACCTCTAATGGAAATATTAGACACTTAAATATACATTATGCATAGTGATAATTATTCTATTGTGTTGCTCCGTAACTAATTAAATTTGTAAATATCCTATAACCACCTGGTACTTGGTTTTCAATTTGGCGATAGAATACAAGGCTTGAGTAGATATAAGTTCCCTCCCCATATTCCGCTAATAATATTCCACCAGTAAAAGGTTCTTCATTAGGATCTGCCATACTTACAAAAGTTTCATATCTATCATCCCAATTCATTGGGAAGTAAAGACCACGTTCTTGTGCCCAATTATCCCAGTCCTTATTGGTGATCTTATTTGGGTAGTTAAATAATTTATGGTCTGGTTGTGTCATGGTAACTTCTGCATTCTCATCTGTTACACGCCACTCAATGGAAGGTTGACCAATTTCTAATTGATATGGTGGAGTCTGCTCAATGTTCCAATTATCCCATGGTTTGTGGTATTGAACAACAAGATGTCCACCGTTTTCTACATATTTTAGTAATCTATCATTGTTTTGTACCAAATCTTCTCGTGACAAGTTTGCTCTAATTCCAGTAATAATTGTATCGAATTGAGATAAATCTCCTGAAGATAGATCAGCTTCTGTCAGTTTGTTAATATTGAATCCAGCATTGATTAAGTGGTCTGCAACTTTATCAAATCCACTTTCAATATACCCAATTTTTAAGTTATCTGGCTTTAACAATTGAAATGCCACTCCATTGATGGCGGATGGGTATTGATAATAGGAATCTTTAATATGGTCATACTTAATTTCCTGTACAGTTGTGTTAAACTTTTCTCCATCAGTTTTTGCTATTGCTTCAATAGAAAAATTGCCTTTTTCTATATTGTTAGGAGGATTTACCTTAAAGGTTACTTCTTTTTCCTCAAATCTTTTCGTAAATGAAATATTTTCTTGCTCTGGTTCACTAGTCCAGCCCTCTGGAAGTTTTAATAAAACAGTTGCATCTTTATTACCATTAATGTAGTTTTTGACTTTAATAGTTACCGGTTCTTCATTTTTAATATCAGCTGTATTTATCATGATATTTTCTGGATTTGGCTTAACACTTAGGTCCGGTAAGACAGCTATAGTATTGTCAAATTTAACAATTGAAGAAGCTAACATTCCTTTTTCCTTAAAGCTGATATATCCTTGTAATATTGGTTCCTCATATGAATGATAATATTCTGCATTATCCGGTACATTAAAGTTAAATGTAATTGTTTTTGATTCGTTTGGTTTTAAATGCTTAATTTGATTTACTTGATTAAATTCCCAATTTTCAGGGGTGAGTAAGGATGCATTAATGTTTTTTATTTTCGTGTTACTTTCATTTGAAATTGTCATTGTTACTTTTGTTTTTTCGCCTTGGGTTAACACCTGGGAGTCAATGGATGTTTTGACATTAAGGCTTGATGAAACAAAACTTAATTGATTTAATTGTTCCTCTTTAAGTTCAAGTTTGTGAAGTAAGTCATTTTTAATAGATGCATCCATTTGTGTCTCTTCAATCTTTTTAACGATTCGTTGTACATTCTTTAATGCCTGTTGTGATGCTGGTAAAATAGCTTCACGATTGGGATATAATTCAATTATTTGTTCTAGGTCTTGTTGTAGTCGCTTTAACTGTACTTGAAGAGCTTTATTCGAAACATTATCCGCCCACTCACTAAAGTCATAAGGTACTCCAGCAAATAGTTCGGGATTATTAGCTGTTTCAATTGAATTAATTAATTCAAGTTGAAATTGTCTTGGTTCAGCTGGAATATCATTACCCATCCCCTGACTCTTATGCAAATATCTGGATTTTTCGCCTAGCTGTGGATATGTCATACCATAGATCGGGTCGTAATCACCAATCTCGATTGAAGTTGTAGCGTTTTCTTCATCAGCAGTCAAATAGAGTTTCTTAATCTGCCATACGGATAGTCCATTTTCCAACTGTTCTGGGAATACAGTAGGGTTCGCTGCATCCTCAAATGCTTGCTTAGTTAAAATGGTGATTGCTCTATGGTGTCCATGTTGACTTTCAACATTACGGAAGGAGGGCATTACAATATCTGGTTGATATGTTCTGATGAATTTAATTAAACGCTTGTACGTTACCTCTTCGCCCCATTATTCAAGTGTTTCCTCAGGGGATTTTGAAAAACCAAAATCGTATATGGGATCAGATGTCGTTTTACTCAAATGATGTGCTTTTACACCAGTAATTTTTGCTGCTTCAATCATTTCGTTTGAACGAATGATACCAAGTGCATTTCCTAATTCATTTCCAATTTCGTTTTGTCCACCTTCTCCTCGATTTGCGATTAAGCTGGCGGTTTTAACTCCTAATCCCCGTGATAAATAAGCTAATAAATCACTACGTTCATCGTCTGGATGCGCACCAGTATTTAAGAAGGTAACAGTGGTGTCGAGTGGTTTAATTGCATTCCAAAGTGCAACATCTGGTTCGTTATTTTCTTTAGCTTGTCCTTGTCCTGGAAGTGGGAGTAACGTAATCAATAACACGGACAACATTAAGTAGAAAAATTTCTTCATTTTTGGAAACCCCTTTCATTTTTATGGTTGGTTAGTAGAAAACGAAACCTCCTTCACTTTTAATTTGCGTTAGTTAGTAAAGGTTACTAACTAACTAGATATTACTTCTTACATTTAAAAGATAACATGTACATTAATAATGTAAATATTAAGAAAGATCTATTTATTAAGAAAATACATAGTAAGAAAGTAGTGTATTAACTACGAATAAGAAACTATTTGCGAATAAAGATAACAATTCAGAAGAAATGGTATTTTTTAAAAATTATGCCTTTACAAATGATAAGGCTTTCATATAAAATATATTTAACATCGGAATAGTAAGTAAACTTTACTAACTAAATTAATCGAATGATGATGTAATAAGGGGCATGTGGAATGCATAAAGGAAATTCAGCTTACATAAAGCAAATGAATAGCAAGTTAATTTTGAAGTGTATTATAGAGGAGGAGTCGATTTCACGGGCTTCCATTTCTAAGAAACTGTCATTAAGTAAACCTACCGTATCCACAATTGTTGATCAATTGTTAAAGGATCAGTGGATTTATGAAACTGGATCTGGTGAATCTTCAACAGGTGGAGGAAGGAAGCCCATTAACCTAAAGTTTAACCCCAAAAAGGCATATATACTAGGCGTTGATATTGGGGGGACTAAGGTAGCAATAGGAATAACAGATTTAAATGGTAATATTATTACTTACCGTAACTTCCCTACCCAAGAAAACTTGGAAAGGGATATTTTCACAGAAATATATAGAAATGTAGATTCAATGAAAGGGGAGTTAGATATTGATGACTCAAGGATTCTTGGTATGGGAGTGGGGGTACCAGGTGTTATAAATGTAGAAGAAGGAATTGTATACGAAGCACCAGCCTTGAAATGGAAGCGTTTTCCTATACGTGAGAAAATGCATAAACTATTTGATTTTCCTATTTACATTGATAATGATGTAAATATTAGCGTTCTAGGAGAACATTGGAGAGGGAAGGGGCAGCAAAAGAATAATCTAATCTATATAGCCATAGGTACTGGAATCGGTAGTGGCATTATCATTAATGGTGAATTATATAGGGGTAGTAATTACAGTGCTGGCGAAATCGGATATATGGTAACGGATAGAGTTTATGCAAAACGCTATCATCCTGTATATGATGGTTACGGTTTTCTAGAAAGTGTTGCTAGTGGTTCATCAATTGGGAAACAATTATCAGAACGAATAGGGAAGGAGGTTTCTGCAAAAGAGGTGTTTAAGTTATACAAGGAAAATAACCAAGAGGCAGTAGAAGTTATTAATTTTGCAATAGAAAATTTAGCACTTGGTATTGCAAACTATGTTTCACTATTTGACCCAGAATTGATTATTTTAGGAGGTGGTGTGAGCGAATCGTATAGTGTTATAGATGAAAAGATTAAGGACATCATTGAGCGATTCACACCTAAGAGATGCGAAGTAGTACAAACAACTTTTGGTAAAGAGGCAGGAGTTGTAGGGGCAGTAGCATTATTTTTAAAAGAGTTTGATACTATTTTTGACATTTAGAGAGGGGTAATTTTAGTGGGAAATCTTAAGATGAATTGGCTATTTTCATTTTTATTAATTGTTGCAATTGGCCTTGTCTTAGCTGGATGTATGGCTGGAGGGGATGAAGAATCTAGTGGCGAAGGAACTCCCAATGAAAAGGACAGTTCAAAAAGTGGAGAGGAATTTGAAGATACTGTAGTTGTGTATTCACCACATGGAAAAGATATTTTAAGTGAGTTTGAAAAGCAATTCGAAGCTGAATATGACATTGACATGCAATTCTTGGATATGGGTTCTCAAGAAATTTTAGACCGTGTTCGTTCCGAAAAGAATAACACACAAGCTGATGTATGGTGGGGCGCTCCGCAAGTAAACTTTGATCAAGCTAAGGAAGAAGGATTACTCGCTGAATATAAGCCATCCTATGCAGATGCACTAGATGAAATGTATCATGACGAAGATTGGATGTGGACAGGTACTTCGATAACTCCAGAAGTAATTTTATATAATACAAAAGAAATTTCAGCTGAAGAGGCACCAAAAGATTGGGATGACTTACTTGATCCGAAATGGAAAGATGAGATTATCATTCGATATCCCTTAGCTTCAGGAACAATGCGTACCATTTATTCAGCAATGATTTATCGTACTTATAAGGATACACAAAGCCCTGAGGAAGGATATAAGTGGTTACAAAAGCTTGATGAAAATACAAAAGAGTACGCTGCAAATCCAGAAATTATGTATAACCAAGTTGCTAAAGGTGTTGGTTCTTTATCCGTATGGAACATGCCGGATACGGTTATGTTAGCTAAAGAAAAAGGGTATCCGTTTGATTATGTCATTCCTGAAAGTGGTACACCGGTTTTAACTGAGGGTATTGCAATAGTTAAAGATGCGCCACATCCAAAAGCTGCAGAAGCTTTTTATGAATTTGTAAATACAAAAGAAGCCGCTAAATTATTGGCTGAAAAATATTATCGTATTCCAACTCGTGAAGACGTAGAGGATCTTCCAGAATGGATTACAAAAACTGAAATAAAACCTATGGAAATTGATTGGTCTGTATTCCAAGAGAAATCACCAAAATGGATGGAGTATTGGGACACTGAAATTAAGAACACTGAAAAGGATAAAAGTGAAGAATAGCGTTTAATAGATTTAAGTGAAATCTCCAGAAAAAACGAAAGCTTTCGCCATTAGTACTTGGCGATTGCTTACGTTTTTCTAAGACAAAAGGGGTTGTTGTTTTATGTCAACAGTGAATTTATCAACAATTACAAAAAAGTTCGGTAGTGTAACGGCAGTCAAAGGTTTGGATTTATTAATTGAAGAAGGTGAGTTTTTTACTTTTTTAGGTCCAAGTGGATGTGGAAAAACAACAACTCTTAGAATGATTGCTGGATTTTACTACCCAACAACAGGAAAAGTTAAATTCAATGAGAAAGATATGACCACCGTATCACCAGAAAAACGGAACACAAGTATGGTTTTTCAAAACTATGCTCTGTTTCCACACATGACTGTTTTTGAAAATGTGGCCTTTGGCTTAAAGGTAAGGAAAATTAGTAAAAGTGAGATTAAAAAAAGGGTACAGGATGTTCTGAAAAAGGTACGTTTAGAGAATTATATTGAACGTCAAGTAAGTCAGCTGAGTGGCGGCCAGCAACAGCGTGTAGCATTAGCACGCGCATTGGTTATTGAACCAGATATTTTACTTTTAGACGAACCGTTGAGTAACTTGGATGCTAGATTAAGAGATGAGATGAGAACGGAAATCTTACGGTTACAGCGTGAATATGGTATTACAACAATTTATGTAACACACGATCAAGTGGAAGCACTAACCATGAGTGATCGGATAGCCGTATTTAATTTTGGTGAATGTCAACAGGTAGGGACGCCAATTGAAATTTATAATAAACCAGTTAATGACTTTGTGGCAGAATTCATTGGTGAAACAAATCTATTACCAATAACTTTTGAAAAAAAAAATGAGAAGCAATTCGTTTTTCAATCTAAAGATTTAAGTGGTCCTATTTATGTTAACGACACAGAAACCAATATCGCTACCTATAATGATACAGATGAACTAATCATGTCAATCAGACCTGAGGCAGTTCGATTAGATCTAAATAAGCTAGATGGAAACAATATATTTACAGGGAAAGTTTCACTTGTTCAATTTACAGGTGCTTCTGTTCATACTTATGTAACGGTAAATGATGGTATTACGATTAGGACAACAACTTTAAACCAAGGACCTAGTACATATTTTAAAGAGGGAACAGTGGTTTATTTTCAGTTACCTGAAGATCAAATTCGTGTGATCCCAAAGGCGAAGGAGTGATTATCAGATGTTAAATGCGGAAAAAAGAAAAACATTCCTTCTATTAATTCCAGTTGTCTTAGTATTAGTTGCATATGTTTTATATCCATCGATTGAAACTTTATTTGAGAGCTTTAAAAAGAACGGAATTTTTTCCATACAAAATTATACGGATTTCTTTGGACCTAAAGCAGAGGCAAATCTCGAGGCTTTATGGAATTCAGTATATATTTCGCTGTTATCCGTATTTTTTAGTGCTTTAATTGGTGTTCCATTAGCATATATCTTTAATCGATATAACTTTCCTGGGCGTCAATTTTTTTCGAATATCGCAATAATGCCAATTGTTCTCCCGTCACTTGTTGGGGTTATGGCATTTATGTTCTTATATGGCGAAGCTGGACTGGTTCCAAACTTTATCAGAGATTTGTTTAATCTTTCCGAAGTTCCGTTCAGTATTGGTGGAGTTACCGGTATTTTACTTGTACATGCCTATACGATGTATCCATATTTCTATATGACAACATCATCGGCATTAAATAATATTGATCCATCATTAGAAGAAGCAGCTTACAACTTAGGCTCAAGTAAATTTAAAGTTTTTTGGAAAGTCACTTTTCCATTATTGACACCCGGTTTAGTAGCTGCAGCGTTATTAGTATTTATGGTGTCGATGGCATCATTTAGCGCACCGTTTTTACTTGCAGGGGGATATCGTGTATTAAGCTTGCAAGTCTATTTCTCAAAAATTAACGGAGATTTAGAAATGGCCGCAACACAGTCGGTTATTCTGTCAGTTGTTTCAATATCTTTTCTATTATTTATGCGCTGGTATCAAGGAAGAAAAGATTATCGAATGGCAAGTAAAGGGATTGGGGCACACCGTAGTGAGGTAAACAATCCAGTATTAAAATGGACGATGGTGACCTTAGGTATTGTTGCAATGATTGTTTTATTACTACCACACGTAACATTGTTGATCCTTTCACTTGTTCCTGAGGGTGCATGGACATGGCAGACTTATCCAACTAATTTTAGCTTAGAAAACTTTATATTGTTATTTGAAGATCCTAATATTTGGGATCCTGTAAGAAATAGTTTAATTATGGCCTTCTTAGCGTGTATTGGTGTATTTATATTTGGAATTATTACTTCCTATGCACTTGTAAAGCGTAGTTTTATTGGGAAAAATTTATTGGATATTTTAGTAATGATTCCATGGGCATTGCCAGCTACTGTTGTAGGTATGAACTTAATTTTAGCCTTTAATGAATCATCTCCATTTTCGTTTGGTAACGTTTTAGTTGGGACGTTTTGGATATTGCCACTAGCATATTTTGTACGATTTATACCGCTTGTCGTTCGGTCTACAACAGCAGTATTAGAACAAATGGATGATTCCATCGAAGAAGCAGCCCAAAATTTGGGGGCTAAATGGTTTTATACCTTTAGGCGAGTAGTTATACCAATTATTATGCCAGGTGTATTGAGTGGGACGTTGCTAGCGTTTGTCCAGGCTGTTGGGGAATTTCCTACTTCTGTCTTGCTTTATACAATAGGTAACCGGCCAATTTCAATTGAAATTATGAACCAATTACGTATGTTTAATATTGGTCAAGCGGCTGCTTACGGTATGATTCAAGTCGGTCTAATAGCAATTGTTATGTATGCATCATATAAGTTTTTTGGTGTCAAAGCTGAAAACACATTATAGACTACATTATATTGGGGTGCTTTTTTGATGAGTATGTTGAAGGAAGAATTCGAGGCAATTGAAGGTGTGGATTTTCCAGGAAAAACATTTGTTGAATCATTATTAAAACCTGTGTTTTATGATCAAAAAGAACATTTATTTGATGCAATGTTTATGATTCATAAAGCACATACTACCATGCTTATGGAACAAAAAATACTTACTCAAGACGAAGCTAAAAAAATTTATAAAGGGATTGAGCAAGTAGAAAAGCTTGATCAAAAACAACTTGAATACTCCGCTGAATATGAGGATTTATTTTTCCTAGTAGAATCGCAAATTGGTGATAGAATTGGGGAAGAACTTGCAGGGAAAATGCATATAGCGAAGAGCCGAAATGACATGGGTGAAGCTATGTATCGAATTGTGATTCGGGAGTACATTCAAAAGGCTGCAGGTGAGGCCATGGAACTTAGTAAAGCAATTCTTTATCAAGCAGAACAACATATTGAGTCCATTATGCCTGCCCATACACATACACAGCCCGCACAACCGACAACATTTGGCCATTATCTTGTTGCAATTTATGACAATTTGAAGCGAGACATAGGGCGGTTAGAGCGAGCATACAAAACGGTTAACCAATCCCCAATGGGGGCTGCAGCTATTACAACAAGTGGCTTTCCGATTAGTCGTGAACGGATGGTTGAACTTCTCGGATTTGATGGTATAGTAGAAAATTCGTATGATGCTATAGGCACAAGTGATTATTTAATTGAGTCTGCACAAGCTTTAGTAAGTTTAATGACCAACATGGGACGATGGATTCAAGAATTTTTGCGGATGTCTTCAAAGGAAGTTGGTTTGTTACGCGTATCGGATGCTTATGTACAAATAAGTAGTATTATGCCGCAAAAGAGAAATCCTGTTTCAATTGAACATTCACGTGCAATAGCTAGTAGTGCAGCAGCAGAGGGTTTAGCGGTTGTTCATATGATTCACAATACTCCATACGGTGACATCAATGATACTGAAGACGATTTACAACCTCATCTTTATCATGGCTACCAAAAAGGATTACGTGTTTTACGTTTAATGAGAGCCGTAATAGTAACGATGGATTTTAATAAGGAAAGAGCGCACCAACAAGCTAGGGAAAATATGATTACAGTAACAGAACTTGCAGATGTACTTGCTCGAGATTATGGGGTACCTTTTCGAAATGCCCATCATAAGGCAAGTTTAATTGCAGAAGATACGAATAATAAAGGTGAGGAACTATACGAAATTCCTTTACATCATGTTAATGAATTACTAAAAGATGTAGAATTAACTGAGAAAGACTGGCAAGGCATTATAGACCCTGTTTGCTTTGTTGAAAGACGTAATGTTACTGGAGGTCCAAATTTTGAAGTAGTTAAGAAAATGATAGATAAAAGAAAAATATCTCATTAAATTCAGAAACAATTTATTAGGATAAATGAGCCAGTTTTAAAAGTGTTTATTCAAATTTCATCCCACTTTTATTAGTGAAATTTATATAAAACAAGAAATCACCCTATCACTTTTGTAGTGATACGGTTACCTTTTGGGAAAACCTTTTTGAAAATATTTTAATGTTAGATTATATCTACTTAGATATAAATTAATTTTTCGATATAATAGACACAACTTGGATAGAAAGAGTGGGGGAGTTGCAATGTCGAAAGAAAAGAGAGAGATTAATCTACTTATAACGAAACCAACGGATATTGAAAAGCTAATCAATGGGGAGAAGACAGCTGTTCGCCGAAATAACCGTTATGCGGATAAAGGTGATATTTTAGAACTTGATGGTCATAAATTCATTGTAAAAAACGTATATCTCCAAAAGCTTCGCGAGGTAACAGAAAATAGTGCTAGACAGGAAGGCTACCAGAATTTAGATGAATATAAAGAGGCTCTCACATCGATTCATCATGGTTCGGTATGGGATCCGGAACTAGAAGTTTGGGCTCATGAACTAGCACCAGAGAATAAATAGTACAATATTTGGGAAAGCTGCCCGTTTGGACAGCTTTCTTTTCTTTACTTATAAAAATAATCCTTTAAACCTTCCGAAATCCCTTTTGATACTTTTTTCTGATAATCTGTTGTTTGAATTTTGTCGAGTTCGTTAGGATTTGTGATAAATCCTAACTCTACTAAAATAGCTAAATTATTATTGTTGCGCAGTACGTAATAATTAGCCTGTTTAGCTCCACGATCACTTAGATTTACATGGTCTATTAATGAACTTTGAATTGATTTAGCCAATTTATGCCCTTCTTTTCCCGAATAATAGAAGGTGTTAATTCCTTTTACAGTGGGGTCGTCAAAGGCATTATAATGCAGGCTGATAAATACATTGGTTTTGTTATTGTTGCTGATTTGCACTCGTTTATCCAATGAAATAAATGAATCATTGGATCTAGTTAATGTGACGGTTGCCCCATCATTGTGCAATTCCTTAGCTACTTGTTTTGCTGTAGATAATGTTAGTTCCTTTTCATAGACTCCATCGATTCCAATTGCTCCCGCATCTTTCCCTCCATGCCCAGGGTCGATAACGATATGGTAATTGGATAACGAACGATTACTGTCTTTTTCTTTGTTAGGTTTTTCTTTAGGCACTAGAGTGTTATTTGAAATTTCTATGGATGCTGATTTTACGTCTGGAGAATCAACTTTATTCCATTTATTTGCTGCATTTGCGTTTTTATCATTTTGGGACTCAGATTTTTCGTTGGAATCCTGTTCCTTTTTGTTAGTTTGTGGCTCTACATCAATTGGAATAAGATATTGTGATGCTACCCATACTTCTTTTCCATTATAATAGGTTTGCACCCAACCAAACTTTTCCTGAAAAGTTGTAAGCATGTCCCCTCTTACTAACTGACCTATCACCTCTGCATCTTTTGCTGGTGCATCCACCATCTCAAGTGTATCAGTGCCAACCTCATACAAATTTCCATCCTCAGCGTGTACTGGTGAGACAAAGATAATTAAAAATAGTAGAAAGCTAATACCAACTGTAAACATCTGCTTAACTATCATAATGTCCTCCTGTTTTTTAATAGTTTGATAATATACAAGAATAGCCAAGAAAAACTATAATTATACATAACTAGTAAAAATAGTTTCCAGAAGCTGGTGGTCACCGTGGTGAGAACGCACAATAATTAAATGAGGTGCACTTCCGTGGAGATGGTGCGCAATAATTAGATGAAGCGTGCAATTTTGTGGGGAAATCGTGCAATAAAGGAGAGTGGCCGCGCGATCCGGATTAGAAATCGTGCAATTATGAGAGAGTCCGCGCGATCCGGATTAGAAATCGTGCAATAATGAGAGAGTCCGCGCGATCCGGATTAGAAATCGTGCAATAATGAGATAGTCCGTGCAATCCCCGGTAGAAATCGTGCAATAATAAGAGAGGAACGCGCACCTCCGGCGAAAGAACGTGCAATACTAAGAAGGATCACGCACTTCGATTAGAAATCGTGCAATAATAAGAGAGTCCGTGCAATCCGGATTAGAAATCGCGCAATAATGAGAGGGGAACGCGCGATCCGGATTAGAAATCGCGCAATAATGAGAAAGTCCGTGCAATCCAGGGTAGAAATCGTGTAATAATGAAGAGAGTCCGTGCAATCCCCAATAGAAATCCTGCAATAATAAGGGAGGAACGCGCAATCCCCGGTAGAAATCGTGCAATAATAAGAGAGTCCACGCAACTCCGATGAAAGAAAGCGCATAATAAGAAGAGTCCGTGCACCCAAGAGCATCAACTCACAATTTGAGCACTTCACCCGTGAATAGACCGTGCCCCAAAGTATCCAGTTGACAACTTAAACAAAAAAAAGGCACCAACTGGGCGTTTAACGCCAGTGGTACCTAGTAATTTTAATAGCTTTTACTTAACGCGACTTACTTCTTCAACTTTCTCAATCCAACCAAACGGATCTTCTAATTTCCCGTATTGAATTCCTGTTAGAGTGTCATACAAACGTTTAGCCACTGCTCCTGTTTTACCATCGTTGATAAATAGGTGTTCATCGTTCCATGTTAATTGGCCGATTGGTGAGATTACTGCGGCTGTCCCGGTTCCAAACGCTTCTTCTAATAGACCATCTTTTTTTGCTTGATACAACTCTTCCATAGAGACTCTGCGTTCGACAACCGGAATGTTCCAATGTTTTAGTAATTGAATTACTGAATTTCGTGTGACGCCTTCCAGAATGCTTCCGTTTAATGCAGGTGTTACAACTTCTCCATTAATTTTAAAGAATACGTTCATGCTGCCGACTTCTTCAATATACTTCTTTTCGAATCCATCAAGCCATAATACTTGGGCATAACCAGTATTTGCAACCATCTCTTGTGCTTTAAGGCTTGCAGCGTAATTTCCGCCAGTTTTTGCCTCACCAGTACCTCCTTTTACAGTTCGGACATAGTGGTTTTCAACCGCGATTTTTACGGGATTGATCCCCTCAGCGTAATACGCACCGACAGGAGATAAAATAACAATAAATTTATAATGGCGTGATGGTGCAACCCCGATATAAGGCTCGGTTGAAATAACAAATGGGCGGATATAAAGAGAAGTTCCTTCCGATTCTGGAATCCAATCTTTTTCCAATGTAACTAATTCCTTGATTGCTTGAAGCGCAAATTCTTCATCAATGGGCGGAATACAAAGACGATCATTCGACCGGTTTAATCGCTGCATATTTTTTTCAGGTCGAAATAATTGGGCATCCCCTTCTGGTGAAAGATACGCTTTTAAGCCTTCAAAAACAGATTGACCATAATGAAATATCATGGCGGAAGGATCTACCGTAATAGGTTGATAGGGTACAATGCGTGCATCATGCCACCCTAAAGGATCCGAATAATCCATTATAAACATGTGATCGGTAAATACTTTCCCAAATTGCAATTGATCTGGTTTTGGCTTTTCCTTTCTCATAGAACAAAGATCCACTTGAATTGTACGTTCTTCCATGTCACTATCCCCTTGTTGAAAAATTTGATATTAATAATACGCCATATTAATTGTTAACGCAAGACTTTAATTTTTTTATTTATTCAATTTAATTAAAATTATTATACAAATTAAAAATATATTTGTGTGGACGCTATTGGAAAGGTGAAAATCTCACGTAATTGTTAGAAAATTATTTTTTACTAAATACCTTGATTTTTCAAATTATTAGGTTTAAAATTCTCGCTATATCTATATCGAAGGGAGGCTCAGCGATGCTTACATTTGTTGCATCCATCATACTTTTAATTGTCGGTTATTTTGTTTACGGGAAGGTGGTCGAACGAATTTTTGGCATCAATGATAAGCAGGAAACACCAGCATATTCGAAACAAGATGGCTTTGATTACATGCCGATAAGCTGGTGGAAGGCCAGTTTGATTCAGCTATTGAATATCGCTGGGCTTGGTCCGATTTTTGGAGCGTTGCTAGGCGCGTTATATGGTCCTGTTGCATTTATCTGGATTGTAATAGGAACAATTTTTGGGGGTGCTGTACATGATTATTTCTCCGGTATGTTGTCGCTAAGACTCGGTGGTGCACAGTATCCCTCCATAGTGGGAAAATATTTAGGAAAAGGTGTACAATCTGTAATTAATGTTGTATCTATAGTGTTAATGATTCTTGTTGCAGCAGCTTTTACGGCAGGACCTGCACAGCTCATGGCAGAGATTACACCACTAAGTTTTATGGCGTGTATTGTAATTGTTTTTGCCTATTTGGTGTTGGCGGCAGTTTTACCAATTAATAAAGTGATTGGTAAAATTTATCCTATTTTTGGTGCAATTTTAATTTTTATGGCAGTATCCATTGGTATAGGGATGTTCTTTTTCGATAACCCTATTCCGAATGTAACAGTAAGTAATCTGCACCCTGATAATTTGCCAATGTGGCCATTGTTGATGGTTACCATTTCCTGTGGTGCTATATCGGGATTTCATAGTACTCAAAGTCCAATCTTGGCACGAACGCTAAAAAAAGAAAGTGAAGGAAGAAAGGTTTTCTATGGGGCAATGATTGCTGAAGGAGTTATTGCATTAATTTGGGCAGCGGCTGGAATGACATTTTTCAGTGGTACGGAAGGTCTTCAGAAGTCACTTGGAGCAGGAGGACCTGCTGGAGTTGTAAATGAAATCAGTATCTCAACTCTTGGCTCACTTGGTGGTGTACTTGCAATCTTAGGTGTCATCATTCTCCCTATAACGACTGGAGATACTGCGCTTCGTTCGTCTAGAATGATGCTCGTAGATTTACTAAAACAGGTTACGAAAAAAGAATTAAGTGGTAAGAAGTCTTTAACTCTATTAATTATACCGGTAGCAGTTCCGGCATTTATGCTTTCATTGATAGATTATAGTTTTCTGTGGCGCTATGTCGGGTGGACAAATCAGGTTGTCGCAACGGTGATGTTGTGGACAGGTGCCATGTATTTATTAAAACATCATAAATTTCATTGGATATGTAGTGTGCCAGCGCTATTTATGACCGGTGTTACGAGTACGTATATTTTCTATGCACCAGAAGGCTTTAATCTGGATTACTCCTTATCTATGATTCTCGGTGCGATCATTTGGTTAGTAATTGCATTGTGGTATGTTTGGCAAGTTTTATCACAAAGAGAAGGAAGGAATGCAGAAATTTCTGCATATACAAAAGTTGGATAGGAAGACGGGGCTGCTCAGCAAAGGGATAGCACCAAGGATTAAAAGGACGATTCTTGACGACAAAAACATTTTTGAAAACTCCAGTTTAAATAACTGGGGTTTTTTTATGATTATTTATGTTGTGTAATAAATTTGTAACAAAAAGTTTTTTCTGACAACTTCCCTTGCTAGGTGAGTATTGTAAACGCATACAATTATTTAGATTTATCAAAAGTATCAAAAAACTTACAAAAACCTATTGACCAACAGTTAAAAACGTTATATGATTGTCGGCAATATTAACTATTCCAAACATCGTTTTTGAAAGGGAACATTTTATTAAATGAAATTATCTTAATCTTGGAAACTATGAATAATATTAACTCGATGACGGGAAAAAAGGAACATGGTATATGTATTTACAGAGAGCTAGGGTTGCTGGAAGCCTAGAAGTACATTTTGTTCCGACATCATCTCTGAGTGCTAAGTTGAACGGAATATTCTCACTAGACTTGGCCAGGTGCATTTATATGTACCTGTTATCAAATAGGCTAATCAATTGCCTTGTAAGGTAGTATTCGCGAGAGTGCTATGAACCTGGGTGGTACCGTGAAAAGTAGACTCTTTTCTCCCCAATAATTCTGACTTTATGCAGATTTATAGGGAGTAAAGGGTCTTTTTTTATAAGTAAAGTACTATAATTTTTGGCTAACGACATGGTAAGCCATGTCCAGTTCCAGCGCCAAGCGTCTATTGGACTCTCT
Organism: Virgibacillus ndiopensis; assembly: GCF_900187325.1. Classification (GTDB taxonomy): domain Bacteria; phylum Bacillota; class Bacilli; order Bacillales; family Amphibacillaceae; genus Virgibacillus_E; species Virgibacillus_E ndiopensis. Next base: position 1,027,117 of record NZ_FZMZ01000006.1, read on the forward strand.
CACCTCCGGATGATAAGTCAACATCGGTTCGCATATGCTTACCGTGTTTCCTTTATCTCCTACGAAGGAATGTTTAACCGCTGCTTTGCGCGGCAACACCGAAAGACCATGCTTGGCAGGGTGAAGCCCATATGTCGCTAACCAGGCGCTTAAACTTGAGTTCTACCAATTATCAATTAGAGGAGGTATGCAGTAGTGAAAGTGGAGGTAAAACGTGAGATGGAAAGTACGAAAGAATTAAGGACCGGTTCCGATTTATTAATTGAAACATTGGTTGATGCACAAGTGGATACAATATTCGGTTATCCGGGTGGGGCGGTCTTACCGATTTATGATGCATTATATCGTAGCAACGCTCCTTTCAAACACGTACTTTCTCGTCATGAACAGGGATCCATTCATGCGGCTGAAGGGTATGCGCGTGTTACTGGAAAGCCTGGTGTAGTCCTTGCTACTTCAGGACCTGGGGCAACTAATTTAATTACTGGAATTACCGATGCCATGATGGATTCCTTGCCATTAGTTGTATTTACTGGTCAAGTAGCAAATAGTGTTATTGGAACAGATGCCTTTCAAGAAGCAGATGTAATGGGCATAACAACTCCAATTACAAAATACAATTATCAAGTGAAAAACATAGCTGAGTTACCAAGAATTGTGAAAGAAGCTTTTCATATTGCGTCAACAGGTCGTCCTGGTCCAGTGGTTGTGGATATTCCCAAAAATATTTCTGCAGCGATTACCTTAGAAGAATATGATAATGAATTTCATTTACCCGGTTATCAACCTACGAAGAATCCCAATCCGTTGCAAATTATCAAACTAGCAGAAGCATTAGGGCGGGCCAAGCGGCCAGTGTTACTTGCAGGAGCGGGGGTAGTTTTTGCAAAAGCATCTGAGGATTTGAAGGAGTTTGCTGAGAAATATCAATTACCGGTAGCGAATACGCTATTAGGTTTAGGGAGTTTTCCGGGTTCTCATTCACTTTCATTAGGAATGGCAGGCATGCATGGAACGTACGCGGCGAATATGGCAATTTACGAATGTGATTTATTAATCAATATTGGAGCCAGGTTTGATGATCGTTTAACAGGAAACATAGAACATTTTGCTCCACATGCGAAGGTTGCCCATATTGATATTGATCCAGCGGAAATTGGAAAAAACATTTCAACCGATATTCCTGTTGTGGCGGACGCAAAAGAAGCGTTACAGGCATTATTAAAAAGCTCCATTAACATGCCAGACCATAAATTGTGGAAAGAAAAACTACAGCATAATAAAGCGAATTATCCGCTATGGTATGAACGTTCAAACGAATTCATTTCGCCGCAGTGGTTAATGGAACAAATTTATCGTGTATCAAATGGAGAGGCAATTGTGACAACTGATGTCGGCCAGCATCAAATGTGGGCAGCGCAATACTATCAATTTGATAAACCGAACCGATGGGTAACATCTGGAGGACTGGGGACAATGGGATTTGGTTTCCCTGCTGCTATTGGTGCACAGCTCGGAGCCCCTGATGAACTGGTTGTTTCAGTAGTTGGGGATGGCGGGTTTCAAATGACACTTCAAGAATTGTCTATCATTAAAGAGCGAAATCTTCCAATTAAAGTAATTATCGTTAATAACGAGGCGCTAGGAATGGTGAGACAATGGCAGGAAAGTTTTTACGAAGAAAGATATTCAGAATCAATCTTAGCGAATCCTGATTTTGTAAAACTCGCTGAAAGCTATGGTATTCGTGGTTTAAAAGTAGAACGTGAAGATGATGTAGTCGAAATCTTAGAGGGTGTTTTTGCTTATAATGGTCCTGTTGTTGTAGATTGCCGAGTTGTTCAGCTGGCTTGTGTTTATCCAATGATTGCTCCTGGTAAAGGGATCCATGAAATGATAGGGGTGACAAAATGAAGCGGATTATAACAGCAACTGTTCAGGATCGAAGCGGTGTTCTCAATAGGATTACGGGAATGCTGCATAAACGACAGTTCAATATTGATAGTATTACTGTAGGTAGTTCTGAAACAGAAGGTATATCCAAAATGACATTTGTTGTGGAGATTAGTGATCATCAAAAATTAGAGCAATTGACGAAACAATTAAATAAGCAAATTGATGTCTTGAAGGTATCTGATATTACAGATAAGGCAATCGTTGCTAGGGAGTTAGCCCTTATTAAGGTTGGTGGTACTGGTCAGTTACGTGCAGAAATTCAAGGGATTATTAACCCGTTTCGTGCATCCGTAATTGATGTCAGCAAGGATAGCTTAACCATACAGGTGACTGGAAAACCAGATAAGGTCGAAGCGTTAATTTCACTGCTAAGGCCATATGGAATCAAGGAATTGACGAAAACGGGAGTTACTGCCTTTTTAAGAGGACAGCAGCCAAAACAGGTAACAGAGATTAATTCACTTTCAATTTAGAACCAAAAGCAGCAACGCCTATTTACCGGCGTAGACATAAAAAATTAAAAAAGTAGAGAGGGAGATCTAAATGTCAAAAGTACTTTATGAAAAGGACATTCAAAAAGAGGTATTACAGGAAAAGAGAATTGCAGTAGTAGGTTATGGCTCACAAGGTCATGCACATGCACAGAATCTTCGCGATAGTGGATACGATGTTGTTGTCGGTTTGCGACCAGGGAAATCTCAAGAAAAAGCTGAGGAAGAGGGCTTTGAAGTACTGTCAGTTGCTGAAGCGGTAAGTGTAGCAGATGTAGTAATGGTGCTTTTACCTGATGAGCTCCAGCCTACAGTATACTATGAAAGCATCCAATCTAACCTTAAATCTGGTAGTGCTATTGCATTTGCACATGGATTTAATATCCATTTCACACAAGTAGTTCCACCGCTCGATGTTGACGTATTCCTTGTTGCACCAAAAGGTCCTGGACATTTAGTTCGCCGTACGTACGAAGAGGGTGCAGGGGTCCCAGCACTATATGGTGTATATCAGGATGTTACCGGAAATGCAAAAGAACTTGCGCTTGCATACTCACAAGGTATTGGAGCAGCAAGAGCTGGTGTTCTTGAAACAACATTCCAGGAAGAAACGGAAACGGACTTGTTTGGTGAGCAGGCTGTCCTTTGTGGTGGGGTCACAAACTTAATTAAAGCTGGATTTGAGACATTAACAGAAGCGGGTTATCAGCCGGAAGTTGCCTACTTTGAATGTTTGCATGAAATGAAACTAATTGTTGATTTGCTTTATGAAGGTGGATTGGAAAACATGCGTTATTCCATTTCAGATACGGCACAATGGGGTGATTTTGTATCTGGACCGCGCGTAATCAACGCAGAAACAAAAGAACGAATGAAAGAAATCCTTGCAGATGTTCAATCAGGCGAATTTGCGAAAGGATGGATCCTTGAAAATCAGGCTAATCGGCCTAAATTTAATGCAACAAATGCCAAAGAGAATGGGCATCCAATTGAAAAAGTAGGAAGGGAGTTACGCGAGTTAATGCCTTTTGTCAAACAGCCATTACAAAAAAAGCAAAAGGATGTGAACGTTCATGTCACAAATTAAGATTTTCGATACAACATTAAGAGATGGGGAACAGTCACCAGGAGTTAACCTGAATCAGCTAGAAAAATTGGAAATCGCTAAACAGCTTGAACGCTTTGGTGTAGATAGAATGGAGGCTGGATTTCCTGCTTCCTCCAAAGGCGACTTTAATGCGGTAAAAACGATTGCTGAAACGATTAAAGATACATCTGTTACAGGGCTGGCAAGAACAGTCAAGTCAGACGTCGACACTGCCTGGGAAGCATTGAAAGGTGCTACAGAACCATGCTTACATCTTTTTCTAGCAACATCGCCAATTCATATGACATATAAGCTGAAAAAGACACCAGAACAAGTAATTGATACGGCAGTTAGTATGGTCTCCTATGCAAGACAAAAGTTTCCGCAAGTAGAATGGTCTGCTGAAGATGCATCAAGGTCAGATTGGGACTTTTTAGCTCAAATTATTGAACAGGTAATTGATGCAGGAGCTACAGTCATTAATTTGCCTGATACAGTTGGCTATACGACGCCTTTAGAGTATGGTAACTTGTTTAAATTCATTAAAGAAACGGTGCCCAATATAGATCGAGTAAGACTTTCTTGTCATTGTCATAATGATTTAGGGATGGCGGTTGCGAATTCGATTGCTGCTGTGGAAAACGGTGCAACACAAGTAGAAGGAACCATTAACGGGATTGGCGAGCGTGCTGGAAATGCATCGCTTGAGGAGATTGCTGTAGCGTTGAAGATTCGGTCAGATTTTTATCCATATAAGACGGAGTTGAAGTTGAACGAAATCAAACGTACCAGTGACCTTGTCGCAAAATTGACTGGGATGTATGTGCAAGCAAATAAAGCTGTGATTGGCCGTAATGCATTTGCCCATGAAGCGGGTATTCATCAGGATGGGGTATTAAAACATGCTTCTACCTATGAAATTATCACACCTGAAATGGTCGGGGTAAGCTCGAACACATTATTTCTTGGAAAACATTCTGGACGTCATGCATTTAAGGACAAAGTTAAGGAAATTGGATATGAACTGTCTGAAGAAAAGTTAAAAGAAGCATTCAACCTATTTAAGCTACTCACTGATCGTAAAAAAGAAGTAACCGATGACGATTTATTTACGATTTTAACGGAAATTCAAACAGACACATCATCAGTGGAGAAGTATCAGTTGGAAATGTTCCAAGTACAATATGGTACAGCGAACATTCCTACTGCTACAGTCTTGTTGAAAAATCCAGAGGGTAATACGGTACAAACAGCGTGCACTGGTCAAGGTAGTGTGGAGGCATTATATAAAACGTTAGATGAACTAATAACAGAGGAATTACAGCTCGTGGATTATCAGCTTAACTCCGTTGGCCGCGGGAAGGATGCACTTGCCGAATCACACGTGCAGCTCGTTATTAATGGGGAACCAATGAATGGCAGAGGATCCGCTCAAGATGTTATTGAAGCATCGGCAAATGCTTTTTTAAACGCAGTAAATCGTTATCTTGTACAACAGAAAGCTTTTAAAAAAGAAGCCGTAAAATAACAAAAGTAAAAGCGGAGGCAACCTCTAGGAGCTGAAGCTATAACTAAGGAGGGGAGATTATGAATAAACAAATTATTCTACTTCCAGGTGATGGTGTTGGGAAGGAAATTATGGAGTCGGCAAAGCACGTATTAAATACGATAGCTAGTGAGTTTGGCCATAGCTTTACATTTCATCAGCATACGATTGGTGGTGAAGCCATTGATAATGATGGCACACCTTTACCGGAGGATACCATTAAAGCGTGTAACCATGCAGATGCCATCTTATTGGGTGCTGTAGGAGGGGAAAAATGGGACTCCCTTCCAGGACATATGAGACCGGAAAAAGGGTTACTGGGACTACGGAAGACGTTAGGATTATTTGCTAATTTACGTCCGGTGAAAGGATTTACCCCTTTGCTGCATGCTTCACCATTGAAAGAGGACGTAATCAAAGGCAGTGATATTTTAATCATACGTGAACTAACAGGTGGACTTTATTTTGGGCAGCCAAGTGAACGGCGTGAGAATGGAAATGCTGTTGTTGATACACTTTCCTATCACCGCAGTGAAATGGAACGTATTATTGACAAAGCATTTCAAAGTGCCAGGTTAAGAAATAATCACCTAACTTCCGTTGATAAAGCAAATGTTCTGGAATCAAGTCGCATGTGGCGTGAGATTGTCAACGAGAAAAGTAAAGATTATCCAGATGTAACGGTAGAGCATGTACTTGTTGATGCTGCTGCAATGAAACTAATCACACAGCCTAATCGTTTTGATGTCATTGTTACGGAAAATTTATTTGGTGATATTTTAAGTGACGAGGCCTCTGTGTTAACAGGATCTCTAGGAATGCTACCATCAGCAAGTGTTCGATCAGACGGTGTTGGGCTTTATGAACCTGTACATGGTTCGGCTCCAGATATTGCTGGAAAAGGGATCGTTAATCCGTTGGGGATGATTCTATCAGCAGCAATGATGCTAAAGTATTCATTTGGAATGGAAGAAGAAGCGGCTGAAATTGAGGAAGCTGTGCATGATGCCCTTGATCAGGGATACCATACCCCTGATTTGCAAATTAAGGGTGGGAAACAAGTAAGTACAAAGGAAATGACAGAAATTGTAGTGGATAATTTAACAACAAAAAGTGTTTCAAACTGTATTTGCAGTACGTATGCCTAACAGTGGAGGTGTAATAAATTGAGAAAACCACAAACAATAGTTAACAAGATTTGGAATAAACATGTTGTGCATGAGGAAAAAGGTAAACCAGATTTGCTTTATATTGACTTACATTTAGTTCATGAAGTAACCTCTCCACAAGCTTTTGAGGGGTTACGCCTGAACAAACGAAAAGTACGTCGCCCAGATTTAACATATGCAACGATGGACCATAATGTTCCAACAAAAAATCGTGATGTCGTTAAAGATGAAATTGCGAATAAGCAAATGGAGACGTTACGAAAAAACTGTGAGGAAAATGGAATTACGTTAGCGGATATGTATCATCCAGACCAGGGGATTGTACATGTAATTGGTCCACAGCTAGGTTTAACCCAACCTGGGAAAACAATTGTATGTGGTGATAGTCATACATCTACTCATGGTGCGTTTGGTGCATTAGCATTTGGGATTGGCACAAGTGAGGTTGAGCATGTATTGGCTACTCAAACAATATGGCAAGAACGCCCCAAAACTTTGAATGTAAAGGTAGAAGGCGAACTTGGACCTGGAGTCACCGCAAAGGATTTAATCCTGGCCATTATTGCTAAGTTTGGCGTGCGTTTTGGAACTGGTTATGTCATTGAATATACCGGTGATGCGATTCGAAAGTTAACGATGGAAGAGCGGATGACTGTTTGTAATATGTCTATTGAAGCGGGAGCTAGAGCCGGTTTGATAAGTCCTGATGAAAAAACGGTTGAATTTTTAAAAGGTAGAGAATATGTGCCTACAGGAGAAGCATTTGACAACTTAGCTAAGGGCTGGTTGGAGCTCGCAACTGATGAAGGGGCAGTTTACGATCAAACAGTGACAATATATGCGGAAGAAATCGAACCACAAGTGTCATGGGGAACAAACCCTGGTATGTGTGTACCTGTAAGTGGAAGCACACCTGTATTAAATGAGGTTCAATATAAGGAAGATGTTCAGCGTGCATTGGAATATATGGGACTGGAGGAAAATCAGCCGATTACTTCTATTGAAATAGACCATGTATTTATAGGTTCTTGCACAAATTCACGATTAAGTGATTTGAAAAAGGCGGCGGCAATTGTTGAAGGGAAAAAAGTTAAACCAAGTGTAAGAGCAATTGTCGTCCCTGGTTCATTCAGTGTTAAATTTCAGGCAGAAAAAGCAGGAATAGATACGATTTTTAAACAAGCGGGATTTGAATGGCGTGAGGCCGGGTGCAGTATGTGTCTTGCAATGAATGACGATTTCGTACCACCAGGAAGCAGATGTGCCTCAACATCGAACCGAAATTTTGAAGGAAGACAGGGTAACGGTGCCCGTACACATTTGGTGAGTCCTGAAATGGCAGCAGCAGCGGCAATAGAAGGTCATTTCGTCGATGTACGCAGGTTCACAGGAGTGCTTAATTAGGAGGTGTTATGTAATGGAAGCTATTCAAAAACATACAGGTCTTGTTTACCCTTTGAATCGTACAAATGTTGATACTGATCAAATCATACCGAAGCAATTTTTAAAACGGATTGAACGAACTGGATTTGGCCAATTTCTCTTTTATCATTGGCGATTTGATGATGAAGGGAAAAAGCGTCCTGATTTTGCTTTAAATAAAGCGGAATATAATGACGCTTCTATTCTAATAGCTGGTGAAAACTTTGGCTGTGGTTCTTCTAGAGAGCATGCACCGTGGGCATTATTGGATTATGGATTTCGTGTAGTCATTGCTCCAAGCTTTGCAGATATTTTTTATAACAACGCATTGAAGAATGGGATTATACCTATTCAGATGGATAAACAACAGGTTGGTCAGTGGATACAACAAGCGGTAGAATCTAAATTCACGTTGGAGATAGATTTGGAAGGTCAACAGATAATTGATACTAAAAATAACGAAGAAGTCCATTTCGATATTCCGGCATATCACAAGGAAAAATTGCTGAATGGCTGGGATGAGATAGCATTGACACTCCAGTTAGAGAATGAGATTGCGGCATATGAGCAGGCATAGCTAATAGGAGATAAGTCTTTATCGGAACAGCCACTTTTTAAAGTAATAAGGAGAGTGAAATAATTGGGGATTGCTTAACAGGTGAAACAGTTCATACTGCGATGGGGCGTTTAGCCCCTATCGTTCACCGTACACCATTAATTACATCATCTACTACAAACAAATTGGTTGATAAACATGTTTATTTTAAAATGGAAAATCAACAAAAAACAGGTGCATTTAAGTTTAGAGGTGCAAGCTTTAAATTGATGCAATTAACAAAAGATGAATTAAAAAAAGGCGTTATAACAGCTTCGGCGGGAAATCATGCTCAAGGAGTTGCACATGCTGCGGCTAAATTAGGTGCCAAAGCCATCATTTTCATGGCAGAATCAACACCACTTGCCAAGGTTAATGCAACCAGGGCCTATGGTGCTGAAGTAGTTCTTATCGGAGAGACGTTTCAAGAAGCATATGAAGCATCATTAAGAAAGCAAATGCAAAGCGGAGCTATTTATATTCATCCATTTGATGATTATGACGTAATGGCTGGTCAAGGCACGATTGCAATGGAAATGCTACGACAAGAAGACAGGATCGACACGATAATTGTACCGATAGGTGGTGGCGGTCTAATTAGTGGCATAGCTGTTGCTGCTAAACATGTCAATCGTAATATAAAGGTTATCGGTGTTCAAGCAAGCGGGGCATCTGCAATGTACGAAAGTTACCACCACAATAAAGTAAAGACCCTTAAATCTGTTTCTACAATTGCTGAGGGTATCGCGGTTAAACAACCGGGAAAAAATACATTGCCATTAATTCGGGATTACGTAGATGATATCTTAACCGTAACCGACGAGGAAATTGCATCTGCTATTATTTACATGCTCGAGCGTAACAAAACATTAATGGAAGGCGCAGGTGCAGCAGCGTTGGCAGCGTTATTTACACATAATAAACAAATTAAATCAAGACATTGTGGCGTAATCGTTAGTGGTGGCAATATGGATATTGGATCCCTTCCCAAGATACAGCAACTTGCAGGAAGGTTGAATTTTTCTGCATGATAGGAAGTATGAATTGGATTTAGAGAAACCCTGGGTATTCTTACCAAAGAGTATCCAGGGAATTTTTAAATTGGAATTAAACGTGATATTTCTCATTAAACCTTACTTCAAATTAAGTGAATTGTTCGGAAAATTAAAATCTCTAAATGATTATAGTTGTTTTTAATACAGATCGTGTCGCATATACTAGGTTATTAGAATCTTTAAGGATTCGTGATAAGAGCAATTTTTTATTACCGTTTTAACTGTTTATCTTTTATTTCTATTGAAGAATAGAGGTGGAAAGCATATGAAAGTATCCTTATTTATTACATGTCTTGGCGAGGTGTTTTATCCTAATGTCGGTAAGGATGTTGTGGAATTACTTGAGCGCCTTGGCTGTGAAGTGGATTTTCCAAGTGGACAAACCTGTTGTGGACAACCAGCATACAATAGTGGTCACAGGAAAGAAGCGATTAAAGCAGCAAAGCATACGATTGAAGCTTTTGAGAAATCCGAATGTGTTGTTACACCATCTGGTTCCTGTGCTGCTATGCTGCATGAATACGAATCATTGTTTGCAGGTGAACCGAAATGGCGTGAGCGCGCACATGATTTAGCTGATAAAACATACGAATTCACACAGTTTTTGGTAGATGTATTGAAAGTAGAGGATATCGGCGCAACGTTTTCAGCAAAGGCAACCTATCATACATCATGTCATATGACACGGTTGTTAGGAGTAGAAAACGCACCTATGAAACTATTAGAACATGTGAAGGGTCTTGAAATAAAACCGCTTAGAAACTGTCATGATTGCTGTGGATTTGGTGGGACATTTGCCGTGAAGATGGCTCCTATTTCTGAGCAAATGGTAGATGAAAAAGTCCGACATACTGAAGAAACTGGGGCTGATGTGCTGATTGGATCGGACAGTGGTTGTTTGATGAATATCAAAGGGCGGATGGAGCGTCTAGGAAAACCGATTGAGGTAAAACATATTGCACAAATTTTAAATCATCGTAACTAATTCTAAGTGATTATTAGCGTTAATATCGTTGTTTACCAATATCGCAGTTTCAGTAAAATGCGACGTAACAAATTTATTCTCGACCCGCCGTCCGGGATCGCTGCGGGCGGATGCTTTCCGCGGGCACGGCCTCAGCCTCCTCGAGAAAAACACTCTGCGGGGTCTTCGGACTCGTGCTGTTCCCGCAGGAGTCACCACCCTCCGCTCACCCGGACTAGTGATGTGGTATAATGCGGTCTTCTCTATAACAATTTTTATTCCACCTATGGACCGTAAACGCAACACCAGCGAAGGAAATACACGGAGACTCCTGTGGGATAGCGAAGACGATGAGACCCCGCAGTGAGTGGGTTTCTCACGAGGAGGCTCATCGCGAGCCCACGGAAAGCGTAGTGTATTTCCGCAGCGGTAGAAGGTCACCAAACATAATTTTTCGTCATGTCGCAGTTTATGTTTTTTGTGCAGGAACAACGATCTTGTAGAACACGCCATTAGAATTTAGATTGGAGGGCTTGAGTCTATGTCAATGAAAATTGGTAATGAAAACTTTTACGATCATGTTGACCAAGAGTTAAAAGATACATTTATGCGAAATGCGATTTCCACAGCTCAGGATAGCTTGCGCGGGAAAAAAATTCAGGCGTCAGAAGGAGACAAAAACTTAGGCGATTGGGAGGAATGGCGTAATGCAGGCGCAGAAATCCGCCAGCATACATTGGAAAACCTTGATTATTATTTGCACCAATTAAGTGAAAAAGTTGCAGAACGTGGAGGACATGTATTTTTCGCAGCAACTGCCGAAGAAGCTAATCATTACATACAAGACGTTGTGGAACAAAAAAATGCCAAAAATATTGTGAAAACGAAATCGATGGTAACCGAGGAAATCGGCTTGAATGAAATGTTAGAAAATATGGGATGTGACGTTTTAGAGACAGATCTTGGTGAATACATTTTGCAAATTGATGAGGATAAACCATCTCATTTTGTTGCGCCATCATTGCATAAAAATAAGGAGCAAATTCGTGATACATACCGAGAAAAAATAGGCTATAAGGGTACAGAAAATCCTGCTGAACTAACAGCATACACGCGGAAAGTATTGCGTGAAAAATTCCTGCAGGCAGATGTTGGAATCACTGGCTGCAATTTTGCAGTTGCCGAATCTGGGACTGTAACGCTTGTCACGAATGAAGGAAATGCTAATATGGTGACGACTTTGCCTGATACACAAATTAGTGTAATGGGAATGGAACGGATTGTTCCGTCATGGGAAGACCTCGACGTGCTTGTTAGTCTATTATGCCGCAGTGCGGTTGGTCAGAACCTGTCAACATATGTAACCGCTGTGTCTCCTGATGTCGAGGAAGGTGTCATTGATGCTCCGAAAGATTTTCATTTGGTGATTCTAGACGGTGGACGTTCCAGGGCACTTGGGACTGAATTTCAAGAGGCCTTGCATTGTATTCGCTGTGCTGCATGTGTCAATGTTTGCCCTGTGTACCGTCATATCGGAGGTCATGCATATGGTTCGATTTATCAAGGACCAATTGGAGCAGTGCTTTCGCCAATTCTTGGAGGATATGAGGAATATCAGGAATTACCGTACGCCTCAAGCTTGTGTGGAGCATGTACAGAAACGTGTCCAGTGAAAATCCCGCTTCATGAATTACTCATTAAACATCGGGAGCGCATTGTTGAAGGAGAAGGTAACGTGGTTAAAGGTGAAAAGCTTGCCATGAAAGGATTTGGTATCATGACTTCATCTCATTCACTTTTCAAAACGGCGGTAAAGTCCTCGCCTTTATTAACAAAACCTTTTACTAAGGAAGGTACTATATCAAACGGGCCTGGTCCATTAAAAGCCTGGACACAAAGTCGTGATTTTCCTATCCCAAGTAAGGAAAATTTTCGTAAATGGTTTAAAAATCACCAAAAGGGAAGTGATGGTGATGGCTAAAGGGATGATTCATAATCGGGATGTTTTTCTGGAAAACATATCGAAAAATCTAGGACGAAAGCGTCGAATGGATAACGTTGGTCAACCGTTAAAACAGCTTCAGCCGCAGACAAAGGTATTTAAAAATCTTTCTAGTGATGCACTTTTGAAAAAATTGAAAGACCAGTGTAAAAGGATTCATACAGAAATATTGGAAACAGATACAGCATCCCTTACAGAAGTTTTAGCAGATCTCATTTCTGTACACGGCAATGGTCCGATTGTTACATCTGAAGATAGTCGCTTTTTTGATTATGGCCTTCGTATATTTTTAGAACGGGATGATGTTCTTACATGGGACCCTTCCAGAGGTCAGGAAAATATTGATTATGCTGAAAGGTCAAACGTTGGAATTATGTTTAGCGATATTACACTTGCCGAATCAGCAACAGTTGTTCATTTCAATGATAGAGAAAAGGCACGCTCTATTAGTCTTTTACCGACAACGTATATTGCTATTATTCCAAAGAGTACCATTGTACCAAGGTTTACACAGGCTGCTCAGGAAATTGACAAACGGATTGCAGCTGGTGAAACGATTGCCTCGTGTGTGAATTTCATATCCGGACCAAGTAATAGCGCAGATATTGAATATAATCTTGTTGTCGGGGTACATGGTCCAGTTAAGGTATCGTATATCGTGTTGTTAGATCGATAGTTTATAAATAGTAAGTAAGGGCTAAATTTTCTTATTCTTTCTGAAATGAAAGGAGAGGTTTAGCCTTTTTAATGCGGATAATCAGCCTCTTTTGTAATCAGAAAAAATAGTATTTTCCCACTCTAAACAACACAGACACATTTTATTCATATTTCCTTCACATATTGTATGAAATTCCATGACTATTTTGTGACATGCATCACAACCTATTGTTTTTGAACGTATACGGTATTAAGATTATCTTAGATTTTGTGAAAAACTTAACAAGGACTTCTGAATAAAATCTTAAATGTTGATATTACATCAATGGAAGGGGTACCTCAAATGAAAATAAAATGGGCAATGCTTGCAGCAGTTTTCACTATTGTCACAGTGTTAACAGGATGTGAACCTCTAGCGGTTTTAAATCCTAAAGGGCCTCAAGCCGAAACGCAGGCTGATGTTATCTGGTTATCAATTGGTATTATGGCGATTATTGTCATTGCTGTCTTTGCAATCTTGGTTTATATGCTGGTCAAATTCCGTGCTTCTAAACAAGATAAAGATTATGAGCCACCGCATATAGAGGGGAATGTAATTGTTGAATCAATTTGTGTAGGTATACCGGTTTTAATCGTTATTTTTCTATCAATTGTTTCCGTGCAAAGCAACTATAAAGTCGAGTCAACTCCAGATGGGTATAAGGAAAAGGAACCACTGGTTGTTTATGCTTCATCGTCTAACTGGAAGTGGCATTTTAGTTATCCAGAACAAGATATTGAAACGGTTAACTATCTATATGTCCCAACAAATAGAGCACTTGAATTTAAACTTTATTCTTATGGTCCAATTACTAGTTTCTGGATTCCTCAGCTTGGAGGACAGAAATATGCGATGTCCGATATGGTTACAACACTGCACTTAGCAGCTGATTCTCCTGGGGAATTTATGGGACGAAATGCAAATTTTAGTGGTAAAGGGTTTGCCGAAAATACGTTCAATGTTAAAGCAATGCCTCAGGATGAATTTGAAGAATGGGTCGATGAAGTAAAAGAGACTGCTGATCCTCTTACTGAAAAAGAATTCGATCAACTATTGGAGCCTGGTCACCTTGGACAATTAACGTTTACAGGAACACATTTGAAATTTTTACCACCTCCATCAGCAGAAAATGGGGGACATAATCATGGCTCAGGGTCTTCAAACGAACACACTGAGATGATGGAACACGGTGATAAAGATTAAGTCCGTTCAGAAGGATATTCTGAAAAAGAACTCAGGGACATTAACAAAGGATACAGAAAAAATCATTAATCGTATCCGAGTTTTAAGTTTCATAATTTAAAATAATTTGTTTTCCGAAAGGAGTTACAATAGATATGGATTTTTTTGATAGATTTGCGATACCACATCCAAGTCCTGTTATTTATGCATCGATGGTTGCTATCGGGCTCACCGTGATCGCGATTGTTGCTGGGTTAACCTATTTTAAAAAATGGGGTTATCTATGGCGCGAATGGATAACAACGGTTGATCATAAACGTATTGGGATTATGTATTTATTATCTGCTCTATTGATGCTTTTCCGCGGTGGGGTAGATGCACTGATGATGCGGGCTCAAACAGCAGTGCCTGAAAATACGCTGTTGGATGCACAGCATTATAATGAAATTTTTACAACTCATGGTGTCGTGATGATTATCTTCATGGCGATGGCATTTATCATAGCTTTAATGAATTTCGTGGTACCATTACAAATTGGTGCACGTGACGTTGCATTTCCACGTTTAAATAATCTTAGCTTTTGGCTATATTTCATGGGTGCAATGTTATTCAATTTGTCTTTTGTCATTGGCGGATCACCTAGTGCAGGCTGGACTTCCTATTTTCCACTTGCCGGTAATGAATTTAGTGAATCTGTCGGGACGAACTATTATATGCTGGCGATTCAGATTTCTGGTATTGGTACACTTATGACCGGGATTAACTTTATTGCCACCATATTAAAAATGAGAGCACCAGGCATGAAATTGATGAAAATGCCAATGTTCACTTGGTCTGCACTTATAACAAACTTAATTATTGTATTTGCATTCCCTGTGCTAACAGTTGCACTTGCAATGGGAACGATGGATCGATTATTTGGATCAAACTTCTTTACAACAACTGATGGTGGTATGGATATGCTTTGGGCTAACCTATTCTGGGTATGGGGACACCCTGAAGTTTATATTTTAATTTTACCAGCGTTTGGTATTTATAGTGAGATCATCCCAACTTTTGCGCGCCGAAATTTATATGGCTATAAATCCATGGTTGCATCAATGGTACTTATCTCATTACTTTCATTCTTTGTATGGGTCCACCATTTCTTTACAATGGGGCAAGGAGCACTTGTTAACAGCATCTTCTCGATCTCAACAATGGCAATTGCTGTTCCGACAGGGATTAAAATATTTAACTGGTTATTTACCCTTTGGAAAGGGAAAATCAAATTTACTGTGCCAATGCTTTATTCATTAGGATTTTTACCGATTTTCACAATTGGTGGGGTAACCGGGGTTATGCTTGGAATGTCAGCAGCTGACTACCAATACCATAACACGATGTTCTTGGTAGCTCACTTCCACTTGGTTATTATTCCTGGTGTAGTGTTCGCTATGATCGCTGGGTTGACTTACTGGTGGCCAAAAATGTTCGGCTTTATGTTGAACGAACGAATCGGTAAATGGACATTCTGGTTTATCGCTGGTGGAACTTGTTTAGCCTTCTTCCCAATGTTTATTTCAGGCTTGGATGGGCAGGCACGTCGTATGTATACGTACTCGGAAGCTACTGGGTTTGGTATTTGGAATATGCTTTCCTTTATCGGAGCACTCGGGCTCGCAGCAGGATTTGTATTACTCGTATACAACATCTACTACAGTACGCGGTATGCTTCAAGAGATATTGGTGATGATCCGTGGGATGCACGTTCGCTTGAATGGGCTACACATAATCCTGTACCAGAGTATAACTTCGCAATTACACCGCAAGTTAATTCGAGTGAGGCATTCTGGGATTCTAAGAAAAATGGTCATACCCTATTCAAAGGGGACTATAAAGAAATCCATATGCCAAACAATAGTGGTGTACCGTTTATTATGAGTATTATTTTCTTCGTACTTGGATTTGCTCTTGTGTTCAGTATGTGGATTGTTGCCATTGTTTCGCTGATTGGAATCTTTGCTTGCTTGGCACATCGATCATTTGAAAAAGATCATGGTCATCATATTTCTGTAGAAGAAATTGAGAAGACAGAAGCAGAAATGCGAGGTGCTAAATAATGAAAATGGATAACACGATGCCACTTGAATACCAGACGGAACAAAGTCGTCTGAATATATTTGGATTCTGGGTTTTCCTTGGAGCTGAGATTATGCTCTTTGGCACACTCTTCGCATCATTTTTCACACTAGAAGGTCGTACAGGAAGCGGTCCAACAGGAGCTGAAATATTTGAAATAACGCCAGTCCTTGTTGAAACATTCTTGTTATTAACAAGTAGTTTTACAATTGGTCTTGGAGTTCATGCGATGCGGATTGCTAATAAGAAGGCGATGATAGCTTTCTTTTCGATTACATTAATTCTTGGCCTAGGATTTTTAGGCTTTGAAATTTTTGAGTTCATTCATTATGTGCATGAAGGAGCAGGATTACAAGCAAGTGCATTTACATCAATCCTGTTGACAACACTCGGAACACATGGTGCACACGTTACGTTCGGATTGTTCTGGGGGTTATTCATTATCCTGCAGGTAAAAAAACGCGGGTTAACTCCTGAAACTGCTAATAAATCGTTTATCTTTTCTCTTTACTGGCATTTCTTAGATGTTGTTTGGATCTTTATCTTTAGCTTCATCTACTTGAAAGGAATGATGTAAACATGAAAGAATTATTCCCACGTAAACAAGTAATGGGCTTTGTATTTTCTTTGGTCCTGACCGCTGCTGCACTTCTCGTTTACTTTTTAGATATGTCATTTGCAGTCGGAATGACGGTATTGCTTGTAACAGCATTCATACAAGCAGGCTTGCAGTTTATTGTGTTTATGCATGCAGGTGAAACAGAGGACAAAGGGCTAATTTTTACAAATATATATTACGGATTAATTATAGCGCTGGTTACCGTCTTTGGTACGTTACTTGCTATGGTTTGGGGTTATATTTAATCCATATTAAAGAAGGAGTGTCTACAATGGCGCTCCTTCTTTTGTTTGATCGTTCTTATATTTTTTGTCAAGCATCTCCTCAGATGCCACTAGGAAGACACCTATTAAAAAGATAAAAACTGCACCCATCACTGTTCCAATACCAATTCCAGTAACTGTACTGTATTCGCTTACAAAAAATCCGTACAAGAAAATAGCAATTCCGATCGTTAAGACAGTAGCACCTACATACTTGGTCGCATTTAACATTTTTTTATAAGATGATTTCATTCCAATCAACCTCCTTTTCTTATATTATTCTATTTGTTCACAAAGTTGTCAAACTTTTTATTTTATCTTAACATGAAACCTCATTTAAAGGTTGTTTTAACAACGATTGACGTTTTTTAATGCTATGGTTCCGCAGTGTCCGTATATTTCCGATACTGAAGATTATTTTCCTAGTGACTGCATTTTTTCATTCAAATAGCAACAAACTTATAGAAACAGGCATCAAAAAAACATAATGTGAAAAACATTTCCTAGGCAATATCACGGGATTGTATAATATTTTTTCTTTGGTATATATTACCTTAAGTGAGTAAGATTAAACCAAATCAAAAGTGGTGATGAAATGAAAATACGTATTTCAGTATTGATGCTTGTTCTCATGTTCTTAATAAGCAGTAAGGTAGAAATGAAAGCTGCAGTAATGGAACATGGGTCAGAGGAAGTTGGACAACAACATAACTGGGAAAAATCCAGTACCAATTATGATCGTATTCACACAGGTTCTCATGAATACACCTATTGGAAAAATTTTATGCGAGAAACTCGTACTTGTGATATATCAATCAAAATAAAGACAGTTGTGTATTATTGTGATTTACATGATCATACGAAGTCAACAACGCATTTAGAGGAAACCATCCATAGTGGACGACATAAATAAGAAGATTAAATGGATAAAAAGAATCATTCATCACCATAATTACCTATACGATAATATAGGTACTAATACATAAATCGTACGAAACGGCAAAATCATTGAAAAGTGGTGACGCAAAACTATAGGGCTAACGTCTTAGGACTATGCCTGCCGGTTCCCAAATACGGACTCCGTCGATTTATGACTTTCGAAGGAGGAAATAGTTTGAAAAAGTTATTTTATCAATTTAAGTACTATTGGCATTTGTTAAAAGTAAAGGAACTATCACTTGTTATGCGTGATTGTATTGATGAAAATTTAAAGCATAAATTAGAGCAGAAAATTGATTATCATGAACATGAAAAAGCTGTTTTGAATTATATAGTGAAACCTTAAAGCGCCTTTTAGGGTGCTTTTTATTTTGGGTGAAAATAATTGACTTTAAAACAATCTAGTCATGCATGATACACTAGTAGTTAAGATCTTTAAAGGGGAAGGTGCACTGTGAGAAAAAAACCAGAAATAGTAGTTCTTGCCTATCAAAATGCGTCATTACAGGCCATAATAGAGCATTTAAACGAAGTGGGATTATCTCAGCATTGCAATATATCTGGTCTTTTGGTAAAAGAAATTAGTTCAAATCAAATAAAGTCACCAGATTTAATACTGGCTACTAGCGAAAGTGTATATGAAATGAGTAAAAACGTTTTAATAAAAGATATACCTTATGTTATCGCAAAGAGATCAATAAATTTTTCGATGGTTAAGGAATTGTTGTCATTACCTCGTGGTTCTAGGGTTTACCTGGTAAATAATATGAAAGATGCAGCTGAAGAAACTATTAACACTCTATTAGAAGTTGGAATCTATCATATTTATATCCCTTACTATGGCCAGATAGAACCAGACCCCTCTATTACTAATGCGGTAACTCCAGGTGAAGTTAACATGATCCCGAGTACAATTAAAAACAAAATTAATATTGGACATCGATTATTAGACATGACAACCATTTTTGAAATTTATGATTTCTTTGGTATTTCTACGTTTGCTTCTAATAGTCAATTAACCGCTAGATATATATATTCTGTAATAGCGTTAATAAAAGAATTAAATCAAGAAATCCTTCAATCACAGGGGTTACATAAAAGCTTAGAAGGTATTGTTGATAGAATTGAAGAGGGGTTAATTGTTTATGATCAATCAAATCAGATTATTTCAATTAACAAACAAGCACTTCAAATGTTAGAAAAGAAAAATATAGAATTAATAAATGAAGATATTAGTAAGTTACCACAACATTTTCATAACGCATTTATGCAAGTTGAAATGGAGAAGGAGAATTTTATAGATATTGATGATGTTCCATATTATATACGTAAAAGAAGAATATTTGTTGGTTCAAAGGTATTTGCAACAATAATTCTATTTGAGCAGATTGATCGAATAAAAAAAATAGCAACCAAATATCGAAGAAGTACGAGGGAAAAAGGGTTTATAGCAAAGCATAATTTTACTGATATTAGAACAAGCTCTCCTAATATGCTATCCCTAATTGAAAGAGCAAAAAAAATGGCTAATAGTGATTCTACAATTTTTATTTATGGTGAGACAGGTACAGGAAAAGAAGTGATGGCTCAGGCAATACACAGTGCCTCTAAACGAAAGGAGGGTCCTTTTGTAGCAGTTAATTTGGCTGCAATTGCTGAGTCGTTAGTTGAAAGTGAATTGTTTGGGTATGAAAAAGGTGCTTTTACAGGGGCAAACCAAACAGGAAATGCAGGATTATTTGAGCGAGCTCATAAGGGAACCGTTTTTTTAGATGAAATAGGAGATGCATCTCCTATTATTCAAAATAGATTACTTCGAGTTTTACAAGAAAGAGAGATTCAACGAGTAGGTGGTGGTCATCCAATACCAGTCGATGTACGTGTCATAACGGCAACTAATAAGAATCTAAAGGTATTAATCAAAGAGAACAAGTTTAGAGAAGACCTATATTATCGCTTGAATATTCTTCCGGTTCCTTTAATGCCGCTTCGTAAACGAAAAGAAGATATATTATTGTTAAGTGAGTTATTTATAAAAGAATTTGAGGAGAAATTACAACTTGATCCTATTCTGTTTTCTAAAGATGCAACCAATGTTATGTTGAATTATAATTGGCCAGGTAATGTTCGGGAGTTAAGGAATACAATTGAATATATAGCCCACATACATAGTGGTGAAGTAATGCCACAAGATTTGCCGTTTTATCCAATTGAACAAGAATATCCTTCGTATGGGTATGGTAGAGAAGAAGATATGCTACAAAAACTAGAGAGAAAAGGATTTTTAGAGGACTGTCTTCAAATACTACATATACTTCAACAAAGGGGTGAAGAAAGTATTGGAAGAAAAAGCTTGTTAAAAATAATTCTAGAACAAAATAAAGATATGACTGAGCAAAAGTTGCGGTATCGTTTAGAAATTCTTTCCGACTTAAAGTTAGTTGAAGTTGGTCGCGGAAGAAAGGGTTCAACTATTAGTAGAAATGGAGAAACCTTTTTATCTTATGTTGGTCAAAAAGTTAAGTAGTAAAAAATAGTGCGTAATGTTAAGGATACGCACTATTTTTTATTTATAAATTCCCTAATATGTAAAGGGATTCTGCATAAATATATATAGCTCTCTTTAAATCCTCTATTTCTGCATATTCATTAACCTGATGTGCAGCATTTTCTTTATTGGGAAAAACTGCTCCAAAAGCTACACCATTGTATAAATAACGAGCATAGGTTGCACCACCAGTAGAAAGCAATGTGGCTTCTTGTTTTGTTATATTTTCATAGGCCTTTTGAAGTGCCTGAATTCCCTCGTGTTGTGCATCCACATGATGTGGTTTTTTCGTGCGAAGGTTGTTGACAATCCAACCTTTTTGATTAGCTACAGCTTCTACCTGTTCCTTCGTTTTTTCAAAAGGAGTGTCAATAGGGCAACGAATATTTAAGGAAATTTCTCCTCCTTCATGATGATCATAATGAAACACCCCAGCGTTAACTGTCAGCTTACCGCTAATGGTATCTTCAAAATCTATTCCAAAATTCATACCATGAAAATCATTTTTCAGGTATGTATAGATAAAAGTTAAATAAGGGTGCAACTGGAGCTCTTCAATGGTAAGTAGAATGGAAACTAAAGAAAAGGCGGCATTTTCCCCTTTGTGGGGCTCCATACCATGGGCTGATACACCTCTAGTTTGTAATATAATTGTATTTTCATTACTGTGTTCAACGTTTAAATTTTCATATATTTGCTCCAATGCTTTAAATGTTTTTGCTTGTTCATTTGACATTGTTCCTTTAATAATTGCAGTGGCTTGGTCTGGAACCATATTACCTTTTTCCCCTGAATCAAATCTTACTAATTGAAAAGAACCTGTTGAATGTTTTGGTTTACATTTGAGTTGTAGATTAATTTGGCCCTTCTCTGCATTGATAATAGGGAATTGTGCATCAGGAGCAAATCCAAATAGAGCATCTGGTTCGTTCTTTACATAAGATTGCATGCACCTCATACCACTTTCTTCATCCGTTCCAATGATTAATCGAATACGATGTTTTAAAGGATACCCAGCTTCTTTTAATAATTTTAAAGCATACCAGGCCGCCATTGTTGGGCCTTTGTCGTCGATTGCACCTCTAGCGTATATCTTATTATTTATAATAGTGGGTTCAAAGGCATTGTTACTCCATTTGCCAGAAGCAGGAACTACATCAACATGACATAAAACGGCAATATAATCTTTAGCATCTTTCGGTCCGTATTCGATGTAGCCATATAATCCATTATTTTGATATGTGGTTAATCCTTCATTTTTTCCCTTCATGAGCATAAATTTAAGTGCTTTTTGAATTTCGTCACCAAATGGCACATCCTCATTTGTTGTATGAAGATCTTTGACACTTGGTATAGATAAAAGTCCCTTTAAATCATCGATAAAGTCCTCTTCTTTTAATAAAGTTTTCCATGATTTCATCAAACTTCCTCCTTTTCTCTTCTTATTTTTGTTGCAAAAACCATACCAACTATTGGAAAGGAAATGTTTCCATTTTTAAATAATATTACTTGTTTATTTGGGTGTTTTATAGGTTGATGGAACCAATAAACAAAAGAACGGGTCACCCTATTACTTATGGTGTACAAATATTACGGTTATTCTAAATTGGCATGATTTTTGCAATATTATTGTTAAAAAGGAGGAGGATTAAATTGAAAAAAAGATTTTGGATCAGATTGGGGGCTCTTCTCTCCATAGTATTACTTCTCTCTGCTTGTAATTTCTCGGGATCAGAGGCTACTGATAGTTCAGAAAGCGCAAATGATGAGGAGGAAAAAGTTTTACGTTTAAGTTTGGAAAATGATATCCCTGACTTAAATCAGGTAAAAACAACGGATGGTATTTCATTCGATGTGTTGAACAATGTAATGGAAGGGTTATATCGCTTAGATGAAGATAATAACCCACAACCAGCAATGGCAGAAAGTGTAGATATTACCGAAGATAAACTCACATATACTTTCCATCTAAGAGAAGGAATTAAATGGAGTAATGGTGAGGAAGTAACTGCAAATGATTTTAAATATTCATGGTTGCGTGCTATGCACCCTGATACAGCAGGATCATACTCCTTTATTTTATCGGATTATATAAAAGGAGGAGAGGCTTTTGCTAATGGTGAAGCTTCAGAAGATGAAGTGGCTATCGAGGTAAAAGATGAAAAAACACTAATTGTAGAGGTAAATGAACCTACTCCTTACTTCTTAGGATTAACAGCTTTTGTCACTTATTTTCCATTAAATAAAGATTTTGTTGAAGAAAAAGATGATCAGTTTGCATTAGATCATGAGTCAATTTTATATAATGGTCCATTCGTATTGACGGAATATGATCAAGCCGAAGGGGTAGTGATGGAGAAGAATGATGAGTATTGGGATAAAGAAAATGTTAATGTTGATGAAGTTAGTTTAAAAATAATTAAAGAACAAAGCACAGCACTAAATTTATATGAAGCTGGTGACCTTGATCGTGTAACGCTATCTTCTGCAGATGTGAATGCCTATAAAGATAGTGAAGAATTTGGTACAGAAACACAATTTACGTCATGGTATATCCAATTTAATTTAGGAAAAGAACCATTCGACAATTTAAATATTCGTAAAGCGTTTCAATTAGCATATGATCCACAAATTTTAACAGAAACTGTATTGAATAATGGCTCTGAATCAG
This sequence comes from Virgibacillus ndiopensis, assembly GCF_900187325.1. GTDB lineage: Bacteria > Bacillota > Bacilli > Bacillales > Amphibacillaceae > Virgibacillus_E > Virgibacillus_E ndiopensis. Next base: position 1,050,444 of record NZ_FZMZ01000006.1, read on the forward strand.
CCTACTCACTTATTGCTCCCGATATGCATGGATTAGAGAACCAATCATTTCGAGAGTTAAATGGTCCGATAATTGAGCCAAATGCTGAGAAGGCTAAGGAATATTTAGACAAAGGGTTAAAGGAGATTGGCGGTTCGTTGCCTGAAATTGAAATTCTTACAGCTGATGACACCGTAGCAAAAGATGCTGCCACATTTGTTCAAAGTCAGATAAAGGAAAACTTGGGTGTTGATATACAAATTGCTACAAAACCATATAGTGGTCGATTAGATGCAATGAGAGAAGATGATTATCAATTTGCTATATCCAAATGGGGTGCTGATTTCAATGATGCTATAACCTATTTAGACTTATGGGTCGGTGATCCTGTGAGTGCATTTAGAGGTTCTTACCATAACCCAGAATATACAGATTTAGTATATCAGGCTAAAGAAGAAAAAGATGAAGGACGCCGTTTGGAAATGTTGATGGATGCTGAAAAAATTATGTTGAAAGATGATGCTGTATTAGGGCCACTTTATTATGAAGGATCGGCTTTCTTACAAAAAGGAAATATTGATAATCTTGTAACGCATCCTTATGGTGCTCGTTTAGAACTTAAATATGTTGAAATTAATTAAAAAAAGATGCTTCTCTTCTTGAGAGGCATCATCCTTTCTTATCCTTGATAGTAAAGAATAAGAATCACTCCCCAATTAGGGACTTTGTAATTAATGGAGATGGGAGGAAAATAATGAAAAAATTTATTTTAGTTCGTTTAGTCAATATTGTAATAACATTGTTTATTATAGCAACAGCCACTTTTTTCCTTATGAAAATGTTACCTGGGTCGCCTTTTGATGAGGAGAAATTAGTAGATTTAACAGATGAAGCAAGGATGGAGTTTTATGCTAGGTACGGCCTTGATGAACCTTTGTATGTACAATATCTCAAATATATGGGAAACCTTGTACAAGGTGATTTAGGATTATCTTATTACTATAAAGATCAACCCGTTAATTCTCTAATAATGGGTCGTATTGGTCCATCTGCTCTATTAGGTTTTCAAGCAGTTGTTTTAGGATTATCGATTGGTATTATTTTGGGAATGATAGCAGCCTTTAGGCACAATACCATTTGGGATTACTTTACAATGATTGTAGCCGTTTTAGGTGTATCTATTCCCAATTTCGTATTAGCTGCAATACTACAATTCTACGTAGGGTTACAGTGGGGACTATTTCCGGTGGCATATTGGGAAAGTTATGAATCCTCTATTCTGCCAACTATTTCTTTAGCAGTAACTGTTATAGCCCTCATTGCTAGATTTACGAGAAACGAAATGTTAGAAGTTTTACAGCAAGATTATATAACAACGGCCCATGCAAAGGGGTTAGGTGATCTAACGGTTCTTATCAAACATGCAATCCGAAATGCTTTAATCCCAGTTATAACTATCCTGGGTCCAGTGTTTGTTAGCCTGCTTACTGGATCGCTAGTAATAGAAAATATATTTGGTATACCTGGAATAGGGAGTTTATTTGTAGATTCGATTAAAATGAATGATTATACCACAATAATGGGATTAACTCTTTTTTATAGTTCCTTCTTTATATTAACGGTATTGGTTGTAGATATTTTGTACGGCATTATTGATCCACGTATCAGAGTCCATGGAAAGGGGTGAACCAATAAATGCAAGATACAAAACAACAGAAGAAATTTTCCGATGATTTGTTCCAAGTAGTTGGTCGGAGAGAGGAACAAAGTGAAAAAATCAATAGACCAAATTTAACTGGCCTTCAAGATGGTTGGTTAAGATTGAAAAAAAACAAAGCGGCAATCGGTAGTCTTATTATATTGTTGATTTTATTAGTATTGGCTATTATTGGACCCTACTTAAGCTCGTACAGCTATGAACAAACCGATTATGAAAAGGTGTTTATGGAACCAAATAGTGAGCATTGGTTAGGTACAGATAAATTTGGCCGAGATCAGTGGACTAGATTATGGGAAGGTACACGGATTTCTCTTTATATAGCAGTACTTGCTGCTTTACTAGATATATTAATAGGAATTACTTATGGTGCAATATCTGGTCTAAAGGGTGGTAAAGTTGATAATTTCATGCAGCGAATAATTGAAATATTAGTAGGTGTTCCAAATTTAATAATCATTATTCTCTTAATTATGATTATGAAACCAGGAATTTTAACGATAACACTCGCCATGGTAATCACAGGTTGGGTAAACATGGCTAGACTGGTAAGAGGTCAAATATTTAAGTTGAAAAATCAAGAATATATTTTGGCTTCAAGAGCGTTAGGTGCAAAAAATAGAAGGATTATTACAAGTCACATGCTCCCTAACACATTAGGAATCATCATCATAAATATGATGTTTACGATACCGAGTGCAATTTTTACAGAAGCCTTTTTAAGCTTTATCGGATTAGGCCTTCAGGAACCGCTTGCTTCCCTTGGTGTTCTTATTAATGACGGTTTTCGTTCAATGCGTAATCAATTTTACTTACTAGCATTTCCTTCTATTGTAATTATAGGTTTAATGGTTTGCTTTAATTTACTAGCAGATGGTTTAAGAGATGCTTTAGACCCAAGACTTCGAAAATAGAATATTGAGAGGACAGATAAGAATATGACTAATACTACGAAACCAATCCAGGTGTTTAGAGGAAAATATGTAGAAAGTGCACACGATGTCCATATAGCAGTAGTGACTGCAAAAGGAGATTTACTAGCTTATTACGGAGACCCAAATAGGATGACTTTTGCTCGTTCATCAATGAAGCCATTTCAAGCCATACCTATAGTAGAATCAGGAGCGCTGGAAGAGTTTAATTTAACCGAAAAGGAATTATCTTTGTTTTGTGCAAGCCATAGTGGTGAAGCCTATCATAGAAAGACAGTTGAAGAAGTTCTAGGAAAAATTAGGTTAGAAGAAAATCATCTACAATGTGGAACTCATATTCCGAGAGATATAGATAGTTATAATAAGTTAATTAAAGAAGGGAAAGAATTAACCCCTCTATATAGCAATTGCTCCGGTAAACATTCTGGAATGCTTACTGGGTGTGTTAAACAAAACATGGATGTTGATACATATCGAGAATTGTCTCATCCTTATCAACAACAAATCATAGAAGCTATTGCCGATGTATGTGAGTTTGAAAAAGACAAAATAAAAACCTCTGTTGATGGTTGTGGAGTCCCTGTTCACCAGATTCCACTTCATCAGTTAGCTTTGGCATTTGGTCGCCTAGCATCACCTGATGAATGGGAAAATGGTAATTCAAAAAGAAGAGAATCACTTAAACAAATAAGCGATGCAATGGTGAATTATCCTGAGATGGTTGCAGGTACAAAAAGATTTGATACAGATTTGATGAATGCTTATCAAGGTAGAATAGTAGCAAAAGGAGGAGCAGAAGGTGTTCACTGCTTCGGAGATCGTCAAACAGGAATTGGCGTCGCTGTAAAGATTGATGATGGCAATGCTAGAGGGACTAATGTAGCATCAATGGAAGTTTTACAACAATTAAAAATTGGAGACCAGTCAATATGGGATCAGTTGGATATGTATTACCATGCGCCGGTTTTGAACGCAAGAAAAGAGAAGATTGGTGAAATCAAGTCATCGTTCGAATTAAATAGTACACAAAAAGTAAACTGAGGGGAATGTTAAATGGAGCCACTATTATCAATCAAAGATTTACATGTAACCTTTCAAACACATGCAGGAAATGTCAACGCAGTTAGAGGAGTCGATTTGTCAGTAGGTAAAGGAGAAACACTTGCTATTGTAGGTGAATCGGGGTCAGGTAAATCAGTAACATCAAAAGCTATTATGGGACTGTTACCAAAACAGAATGCTTCTATTGATCAGGGAGAAATATGGTTTGAGGATCGAAACTTATTATCATTAAAGAGCAAGGAAATGCAAAAAGTACGTGGTTCGGAAATTGCTGTAATTTTTCAAGATCCTATGACAGCATTAAATCCAACAATGAAAGTAGGAAAGCAGGTTATTGAAAGTGCGGTAAAACACCGTAAATTAGGGAAGCAAGAAGCGAATAAGTTGGCTTTAGAACTTTTTGAATTAGTCGGGATACCTAATCCAGAAGCCCGACTTAATCAATACCCTCATCAATTCTCGGGAGGGATGAGACAGAGAGTAGTGATTGCTATGGCGCTTGCTTGTAACCCTAAATTATTAATAGCAGATGAACCAACCACAGCTCTTGACGTAACAATACAAGCTCAAATATTAGATTTGTTAAAAAGCATCCAAAAAAAGACAGGGACTTCAATCATTTTTATTACCCATGATTTAGGTGTAGTAGCTAACATAGCTGACTCAGTAGCAGTCATGTATGCTGGGAAAATAGTTGAAAAAGGCACGGTTGAGGAAATATTTCATCAACCTACCCATCCTTATAACTGGGGGCTTCTACAATCAATGCCAAATCTAGATACAAAAGGAAAATTATATTCAATTCCAGGAAGCCCACCGGATTTAATGAATCCACCAAAAGGGGATGCATTTGCATCTCGTAATGAGTTTGCTCTAGCAATTGACTATGAAAAACAACCACCGATGTTTCAAATAACTAAGACTCACTCAGCAGCATCATGGTTATTACACCCACAGGCACCTAAGATAGAATTTATTAAGCAAATAAACAAGGATTTATCGGAACACAAACCAAATTATAATAAAACGGAAAATAAGCAAACATTATTAGAAGTGAAGAATTTAAAAAAACATTTCAAACTTCAATCAAAACAAACGTTGAAAGCTGTGGATGGAATTAATTTAGAAATAAAAAAAGGAGAAACATTGGGATTAGTTGGTGAGTCAGGCTGTGGAAAATCAACTGCTGGACGAACATTGATGGGACTCTATGAATCGACTAGTGGAGAAGTCGTATATAATAAAGTTTCTCTAAACCAGGCAAATAAAAAGAATTTCACACAAAAGATACAAATGATTTTTCAGGATCCGTATGCTTCTCTTGATCCTCGTAAAAAAGTAGAAGATATCATAGCTGAAGGCATTGATATCCATCAACTAACAAAAAGCTATAATGAACGAAAAGAAAAGGTAAAAGAACTACTTGAGACAGTTGGTCTACAATCTGAACATGCCTCGAGATACCCTCATGAATTTTCAGGTGGACAGCGCCAACGAATTGGGATTGCACGCGCTTTAGCTGTAGAACCGGAACTGATTATTGCCGACGAACCGATATCTGCACTGGATGTGTCCATTCAAGCACAAGTAGTTAATTTGTTAATGAAACTTCAAAAAGAAAGAGATCTTACCTTTCTTTTTATAGCCCATGATTTATCAATGGTTAAATATATTAGTGATAGAATTGGTGTAATGTATCTTGGAGGGATGGTTGAGTTAGCAGAAGCAGATGAGCTTTATAAACAACCAATGCATCCTTATACACAAGCTCTTTTATCTGCTATTCCAATACCTGATCCAGTTGTAGAGAAAAGTAGAGAACGTGTAATCCTCCAGGGTGGATTACCAAGTCCGATTACGCCACCAACAGGTTGTCGTTTTCGTACGAGATGTTCATTGGCAACTGAAGAATGTGAAGTTGTTCCAAAGTGGAGAGAGGTTGAAGAAGGGCATTGGGTTGCTTGCCATTATGCTTAATGAGTTCCTGATACTTGTACCTTCCTGTTTAATGTCATATTCTGTTTAATGAATATTATGATCTGAAGAAGCTGTTAGTTCAAATGCATGTCATTGGAGCAAACAGCTTTTTTCTTGTTAATAATGTATCTACCCGGTTTCCTATCCTTGTTATACATTTAACCAAAATGATAGACGGTTCTGTCCATGTTGTGGCAAAAGCTGTTTTAAGTTTTAAAAAGGAAGGATATAAGAAAACGGACATTCATTTAAAAGAAGTATATAATATTCTTTCATTCTTAGGTTTGGAAACTAGCTAGTAAAAATATGTTAAGAAGTTTATTGGAGATGTCAAGATTATTTAATAAAGGATTATTTGTGAAAAGCATCCAGTCTTTTTTGCGGAAATACAAGCTGGCGATATTGTCCTAACAGACTTAGGAGTAAGTACCCAGGCAATGTTAAAGGATTCTCAGCCTCTCGATGATTTTTTTATTATTCCCTTAAAATCGATCGATTCATGTCTTTAACGCGCCATCTTCCGCTGCAACTGGAACATTAGAGATTGGTAGAAATCATAACCAAAACACCTAATAGGCATATTCTTCTTGTATACGATAAATTTCATCCATTAAGTTGTTTCCAACGATAGGTGTTATTTTTTCATACACAGGTTTTAATGCCTTTTTCCATTGGTCTCGCTCTTCAGTTGATAAAATATGGATGTCTATCGTTTTAAGTAATTTTAATTCTCGGATATCCTTGTCGTTCATCTCAATCGAATGTCGTCGGCCCCACTCAGTAGCTTCCTGCATTGCATCTTTTATAGATAATTGCACTTCGTTTGATAAGGAATCCCAAAACTCTCTATTGATCAAAACGCCATAACCGAGGTAAGCATGATTACTAATTGTCATGTATTTTTGATGTTGATAGAACTTTTTAGTATATATGTTAGAAACGGTATTTTCTTGACCATCCACGAAATTTACTTCAAGATTTCGATATGTTTTATTAAATGGAAGCGTGCTTGTACTTGCATTCAGTTGGTCATACTGTTCTTCAATAACAGGGCTTGGCATAACACGGAAATGAAGTCGGTTGAAATCACTCGGTTGTAAAATTGGACGTGTTTGATTGGTGATTTGTTTAAAGTTGTTATACCAAAAAGTCATCCCTTTAACATTTGTCCCATTAAGCTCCTCCATCAAAGTCTGTCCGATCTCACCTTCATAGGCTGCTACTACAGCTTGCTGAGTTGGAAATGCAAATGGCAGGTCAAGCACCTGCCATGTTGGAAACCGGTCAGTTAACTTAGCTGTTGCTGGGGCGATCATTTCCACATTTCCATTTTGGATAGCTTCCCACTCGTTGGTATCATTATATAAAGTAGCATTTGGGAAAATATGTACCTTCACTTTTCCATTTGTCTTATCCTCAACTAGTTCTGCGAAACGTTGTGCTGTTCGGCCTTTAGGGGTATTTTTTGCAACAACATGACTAAAACGGATGATTATTTGTTCATCCAGTCCTTCCTGTTCATCATCATAATCTTTTGTAGTTTGGATTGAGTCCATATCAAACCCAATCATTACAGCTGAGACAAGTCCTGTTATAATGAAAGTTAGAATTATGAAAATGTTTCGCATTTAGATTCCCCTTTGAGAAAGCTACTGTTTACAAGATTTTATCACAAAGTTTTCTATTGTAACAAAACAGAGGGAGAAAGGTTTATTATGTTCTTACGAAAAATGCCGATACGCTTAAAAATTATGATTCTATCATTTGGGATTGTTCTATTTACCTTACTGATAGGTGGAATTATTTTAATAGGAAATATTTATCAAGGAAAAGAAAACCAACTCGGTGATCGAGGACTGATGACTGGAAGAATAGTCGCGAATTTACCAGAAATAAAAGAGTCGGTGGTTCAATCGGAGGGATGGAAAGTAATTAACCCGATTGTCGAGCGAATCCGAACGATTAATCAGGTGGATTATATTGTCGTATTGAACATGAATCGAATTCGCTTTTCCCATCCAATTGCAAGCCGGCTCGGAACTATTTCTTCTGGTAAAGATGAGGGGGCGGCCTTTGCTGAGCACAGTTATGTGTCCAAAGCTAAAGGGGAGCAGGGAACGGCAGTCCGTTCATTTGTGCCGATTATGAATGAAGAATTTGAACAAATTGGTGTTGTGATTGTAGGGAATATGCTTCCATCATTATTAACCATTCTTTCATCGTTCCAGGTCGAAATTATAGCAATAGCCCTGTTGACATTAGTGTTTGGAATGATTGGTTCGTATTTATTGGCACGCCATGTAAAACAACAAACATTTTTTATGGAACCGTACGAAATGGCTCGTGTTCTTAAAGAACGGACAACGGTTTTTCAAGCTATGCATGAAGGTGTAATTGCAGTTGATCGAGATGAGAGATTGGTCGTTTTTAATGAAAAGGCAAAAGAGATTTTAAACATAGAGATAGAAGTAAATGGGGAGCAGTTGGAAACTATCTTAAATGATTCTGTTGTTGCCAAGCAGTTACGGAAAAAAACAGCAGTATACAACGAAACGATACGAGTCGGTGAAAAGTTAATCGTATTAAACCGTATTCCTATTGAATTGGAAAATGAATTGATAGGATGTGTCGTTATTTTTCAGGACCGAACGGATGTAACAAAAATGGCCGAAGAATTAACGGGAGTGAAGGCTTTTGTTGATGCTTTACGGTTGCAAAATCACGAACACATGAACAAGTTACATACAATAGCTGGATTAATACAGCTAGAAGAAAATGATAAAGCACTAGAATATGTATTTGATACGACAAAAAATCAAGAGGAAATGATGAAGTTCATTTTAGATCGAATAAAAAATTACAGTATTGCCGGATTATTTATAAGTAAAATTCGTCGTGGTGAAGAGCTGGGAATTGACGTTTGGATTCATAATAATAGTCGGTTGGACAGATTTCCATTAATGCTGAATCATCATGATTTTGTGATGATATTAGGTAATTTATTAGAAAATGCCTTTGATGCCTTTGCAGATTTTGACCGGAAAAATAAACGAATAGAAGTGTACGTATTTCAAAACAAAGAAGTGTGTACGATCCAAGTTTCTGATAATGGAAAAGGCATTGTTGATCATACACGAATTTTTGACAAAGGTTTCACAACAAAGGGTGGAGATGGATCTGGTATTGGGTTATATCTCATTAAACAAATCGTAACGAAGGCAGGGGGAACAATTGACGTTCAGTCACGTCTAAACAAGGGAACTCAATTTTTCCTGCAGCTACCAATGACATTAGAGGGGGAACATATTGATGAAAAAAGAAGCGCTAATAAAAGTGCTGTTAATTGAAGATGATCCAATGGTACAGGAAGTAAATCGACAATTAATTGAGAAAGTGGAAGGGTTTCACGTTGTTGAGATAGCTAGTGATGGGAAAGAGGGGGTGGAGATTGCTAAAAAGGCAAACCCTGACCTTGTTTTACTTGATATTTATATGCCAGAACAGGATGGAATCAAAACATTAAAAGACTTCAGACGTCTAGAACTTGATATCGATGTTATTATTGTTTCTGCTGCTGATGATACCGAAACGATACGGGAAGCTATTCATCACGGAGCTATTGACTATATCATAAAGCCTTTTAAGTTTGAACGGTTGGTGCTTGCTCTAAGTAAATATAAGGGATTCCGACGTCAATTTTCAGAAAAGGAAAAGGCTGCACAGCATGAAATTGACACATGGATTACTCAAAAGCCAAAAGAAAGTTCTAACAATCAGATTCTGCCTAAAGGATTAAATCAACAAACGTTGGCGCAGGTTATAGAATTTCTATCTAATCAGGATTCAGCGGTTTCAGCTGATGAAACCGCTGAACATATTGGAATTGCACGGGTAACGGCGAGAAGATATCTTGATTATTTAGGGAAAATTGAACGGGTTGAAATCCAACTGCAATATGGGGTAGTTGGACGGCCAATTAATCGGTATCAGCTAATGTAAGGCATACCTGTACTGATTTTGAAACATTTAGCTACACGGGCTAGCGACTCGAGACGTAAACAATGGACACTCCGAGCACTAAATTCATGTGCTCTACGGTCCCTTGTTTACGCTTTTTGGCGCTGACCAAGCCCGTTCCGCTTGTGAACGAGACCAAAAAGAACAAAATGTCCAATATGTTCAAAATATTTTAAAATCATAATGTAAGCGTTATCATATACAAAAGGTTTTTAGAGGGAGGATTAGTAAAATGAAAAAATATTTAGTCTTCATTACTTTATTTGTGTTAAGTGTTGTTTTAACAGCGTGTGGTGGTGATAAAGAAGCCGATGGAAGTTCAGGTGGTGAATCAGATGGTGATGCACAACCTATTGTGTTTGGTACTGGTGGCACATCAGGAACCTATTATCCAATTGGTGGGGCGTTAAAGCCAATCTTTGAAGAAAGTGATTATATTAGTAATGTTACGGTTGAATCCACTGGAGCATCTGTAGCAAACATTCAAAATATCCAAGATGGCTTAAACCAAATGACAATTATTATGAGTGATGTAGCTTACGATGCGATTGAAGGAACTGGGCAATTTGAAGGGAATAAAGTAGATGTTCAAGCAATGGCAGGAATGTATCAAAACGTTGTACAGGTTGTAGCAATGAAAGATAGTGGAATTAAAACGATAGAAGATTTAGAAGGAAAACGAGTGGGTGTTGGTAAGGTAGGTTCTGGCGTTGAACAAAGTGCACAAAAGGTATTAGAAACCATTGATTTAACGTATGATGATCTTGCAAAAGTAACACATACAGGTTATGCAGATAGTGTGCAGGAAATGAAAAACGGAAATTTAGATGCTGCATTTTTCACATCCGGTGTCCCTAATAGCAACATAACCGATATCATGCAACAAAACGATATCGTATTTGTAGAAATTAAAGACGATGTTGCTACAAAGTTAATGGATAAATATCCATTCTATAAAGCGTTTACCATTCCAGCTGGGGATAAAGCAATGTACAATTTAGATCAAGAAGTAAATACAGTAGGGATTCAAAACATAATCACGGTTTCTTCTGAATTAAGCAAGGACGCTGTATATGACCTTACAAAACGTTATTATGATTATCTAGGTAGTGAAGAAGTATCCATTAGCGCATTAAAGCAACTAAATCGAGACGAAATAGCGAAAGGGTTAGTTGTACCACTTCATCCTGGTGCAAAAAAATTCTATGAAGAAAAAGGATTATTGGAGTAAGGATTCAGGCTAATGCCTTTTTTTAAAAAAATAATCACGATTATAATAACTATTCTGTTTTGTTTAAGTTTATTGTTCTTTCCAGTTCAGGCTCTAACTGTATCAAATGAAAATCAATTTTCCTATGCTTTTTTATTAAATAACAATTCTTTTTCTATACACTGGATTCATTCAGTGGAAAAGGAAGAGTGGGTAGAGAATTTTAATGTTCATGGTAATGTAATCAATCTTGATTCGACCAAATTTAAAACATTTGGTGCTGGAGTACCGTCCTGGTCGGAGGAACCTACTGTTATAAAGGATGGTTGGGTATATATGGATATTGAACGGGAAATCGGTCAGGAGCTTGTCATTCGAACAGTTCCAATTAATAACTATCAAGTGGAATTCGATAACGATTTGTATCCATTAATGCCAAGTGATTTCGCTTATAAAATAGAAGCTAAAAAGACACCATTCATAAATGTTGTATGGACTTATTTGAAGAAATTGTGAGGTGAAGCAATGAAAAATAAGACAAATGTAGAAGAATTGGATCGTGAAGGTAATGTTCGAACGAATTATCCGAAAATCATCGGCATCATAATCACCGTCACAGCAGCTGGTCTTGGGTTGTTTCATCTCTATACATCTTATGCCGGATCACTAGTAGACGTCAAACAACGTAGTATCCATTTGTATGTCTTGATGCTTTTAGGATTTTTACTCTATCCGATTATCAAAAAACGTAAGAAAAAGAAAATACCACTATATGATTATCTTTTGGCTGGAGTTTCATTAGCACTTGGGATATACATGCTGTTTACAGCAACCCGGATTATTGAGTCTGGTGGACAAATAAATCGGATAGATATGTATGTTGGTGTTCTAGTTTTAATTTTGTTATTGGAAATTACCAGGCGTGTTACAGGTTGGGGGCTAACCATTCTAGCATTAGGATTTCTAGTCTATGGCTTTTACGTAAAATTATCAATTTATCCAGAATTAACAACACCTGTTATCATGAATGTATCAGAAGGAATAATCTCCCATTTAATATTTATTACAGAGGGGATATTAGGTACAGCAATCGGTGTGTCAGCAAGTTATATTGTTCTATTTATTTTGTTTGGTGCGTTTCTTGGTAAATCCGGAATGGGACAAATGTTTAATGAACTTGCGATGGCTGTTGCCGGTCACACAAAAGGTGGTCCTGCAAAAGTTGCGGTACTCGCTAGTGGCTTCTTAGGCTCCATTAATGGATCGGCAATTGCAAACGTTGTTACGACGGGAGCTTTTACGATTCCATTAATGAAAAAAGTCGGCTATAACAAAAATTTTGCTGGAGCAGTTGAATCAGCAGCTAGTGTTGGTGGCCAAATTCTACCACCAATTATGGGTGCAGCAGCCTTTATAATGGCTGAGAATCTTGGCCTTCCATATACAACAATAATATTAGCTGGAATTATACCAGCATTGTTATACTATATCGGAATCTTACTACAGGTTCATATTCGAGCATCCAAGCTTGGACTAAAGGGATTAAACAAGAGTGAGTTGCCTACAGTTAAAGAAGTACTTGCAAAGCGCGGACACCTTTTGATTCCAATGGTTATATTACTGTACTTGTTATTCTCAGGGAAAACACCATTTTATGCAGCATTCTGGTCGATCATTTCAACGATTCTTATTACTGGGACAGGAAGAATGCTTGCAGTAGGAACGGTTATTTCTGTCTTTTTAATTCTTGAACCGCAAGTAAGAGCGCTCTTAAGTGGGGCGGCAATACCGAATTTACGAGGAAACTGGCTGGAGCTTACTGTAATTGTTATACTCCCGGTAATCATAAATTTAATCCGGAAAAAAGTTAAGCTTAAGGCAGAGGAAATAGGTGTTAAAGACTTCGTTGGAGCATTAGAAGATGGGATACGAACGACAATCCCTGTAGCAGTTGCTTGTGGAGCTGTCGGCATTATTGTGGGGATTTCCACACTAACTGGAGTAGCACTTGAAATTGCAAGTTCAATTGTAAGTATTGGGGAAATGATCAACAGCCCGCTTGTTCAGTTGCTCATCACGTTACTATTAACGATGGTTGCATCGATTATTTTAGGAATGGGTTTACCAAGTATTCCAACTTATATTATTACGAGTACCATGGCTGCACCGATTCTGCTTCAGCTTCCATTGTTTAGGGAACTAGCAGGAAGCGGTGAAACAGCAATATTTGTTGCCCATATGTTTGTTTTTTACTTTGGAATTTTTGCAAACATAACGCCTCCGGTTGCTCTGGCTGCCTTTGCAGGTTCTGGTATTAGTGGTGGTGATCCAATGCGAACAGGATTTGCAGCAATGAAACTAGCGATCGCAGGATTTATTGTTCCTTTTATGTTTGTATTTTCTAATGAAATGCTAATGATTGATGCTAACCTAGGAAATGTACTCATGATTACACTCACATCATTAATGGGAGTATTTCTATTATCCATTGCAGCTGAAGGATATTTTAAAAAGACAGTTGGCTGGTACTTGAGAGTGCTGGCTGGTGCTGGAGCATTATTACTTATATATCCTGGATTATGGACAGATTTAACAGGGTTAGTTATATTACTAATAGTTGTTGGACTAAGTATTGGGAAGAAGAAAATGGATATTAGGGAGTCGGTGGCTAGGTAAGATAGGAATATCTCATTGACATCCCACAGTCACCCCTATATAATTAATCGAGTAAAATGGATTAAAATCATATCCGTTAAAATAACGGGAGAGGTTCTTAGCTTTTAACCCTCTATAAAAAACTAAGGACAGATGATGCGATTATGAGACCATGTGCCTTAGCGCATGGTTTTTTTGTGTTTAAAAAGTGTGTGAGGAGGGATTTAGTTGGCAGGTAGACGAGATGATGAATTAACAGATATTACGCTTTTGGGGAGCCAAGGAACTGCATATGCCTTTGATTATACTCCCGAAGTGTTAGAAACATTTGATAATAAACACCCCAACAGGGATTATTTTGTTAAATTTAACTGTCCTGAGTTTACGACATTGTGTCCGAAAACGTATCAGCCAGATTTTGGTACAGTATATATTAGTTATATTCCTGATGAAAAAATGGTGGAAAGTAAATCACTGAAACTATATTTATTTAGCTTTAGAAATCATGGAGATTTTCATGAAGACAGCATGAATATTATCATGAACGATCTAATAGAATTAATGGATCCGCGTTATATTGAAGTGTGGGGGAAATTCACACCACGCGGGGGAATATCAATTGATCCATACTGTAATTATGGAAAGCCTGGAACTAAATTTGAACAAATGGCTGATCATCGCATGATGAACCATGATATGTATCCAGAGAAAGTAGATAATCGCTAAATAGTATGCATTTTTTTTAAAATTGAGGGTTAGCTATGTTCCTTTTCTTAGTCAAAGGAAGAGGATTTTATGTTTATATATTTAAACGCGTTATTTGTAGGACTACTATTACTATCTAATATTTTGGGAGTTAAGTTGTTCAGCATCGGAGAATTTATTTTACCAGCAGCAGTTGTTGTCTATGTGGTAACTTATTTGGTTACGGATGTAATTGGTGAAGTTTACGGCAAGGAAGCAGCAAGAAAAACTGTTCAGGCGGGATTTGTAACACAGGTTTTTGCATTAATTTTTATCTACATTGCCATTCAGCTTCCTGCAGCACCAGTATTCGGTGCGCAGGCGGAATTCGAACAGATCCTAGGAGGAAGCTTCCGAGTAATTCTGGCCAGCCTGATTTCGTATATTGCCAGCCAAAATATTGATGTATCGATTTTTCACCGCCTAAAAGAGAAGCATGGGGAGCAGAAACTGTGGCTCCGAAACAATGTATCTACGATGACAAGCCAGTTAGTAGATACTACACTATTTATAAGCATTGCATTTTGGGGGACTGTCCCGACAACTGTTTTACTAGGAATGATTCTGACGCAGTATGTATTTAAGTTCTTGATTGCCTTGGTTGATACTCCGTTTGCGTATTTGCTGGTAAGGATTGCAAGGAAATCGGAGAGGAAAGCAGCTTTATAATTACGCATACTATTGGAGGTGTTCAATAAGGAACATCTCCTTTTCAATATGGGAAATATTATATTAAGATAATAAAGGGATAAATTAAATCGAACTACTAGTTAGGGGCTCATTATATGAAATCATTGGTCAATTTTTCGTTAAGACTATCCATTTCTTTCTATGCCATTTTACATTTTGTTACTTATTTCTATGAAAATAGGATTTTACTTACATTATTGTCCATTAGCGGATTCGGTATTTTGTTATTTGCCATTATGACACGTACAGTTAATAAAATGAAATTACCGTTTTTACTTTTTCTTACAGGAGTCGTGATTTTGATTTTTTCCAGTTCTCCGATTATTGATGGGGTGTTGAACGGATTTTTGCAAATGCGAAATATGGTTGGATTATTAGTAGTTGTTCCAATGATAAGCTGGGTGTTGAAGGAAGAAGCATATATGGAATCAATTATTAGTTTCAGCCATAAAATTCTAAATACAAGTCGTAAGTTTTATTTTGGGATGATTTCGTTTACGCAGATTATTGCCTACTTCTTAAATTTTGGTTCTATTCCAATGATGTATCAATTTGCGAATATGATTTTAAAGGACGAGAAGGGTGAGGCTTGGGAAAATTTTAAAGGGACTGCGCTGTTACGGGGATTTGCACTTTCAACTTTGTGGGTGGTAAGTATTCCGAGTTTTGCATTTGTAGTAGAAACGATGCATGCTTCGCTCTGGATTTCTATTTTACAAGGATTAGGATTGTCCTTTGGCGGGGTTATTGTTGCAGTTATTTTCTCTCGTTATGAGGAAAAACGGTATGGTGTGGATTTAACTGCTGGATTACAGAATGAGATTGATGAAGTACTTCGAAATGCAACGAATAAGGGTCAAATAAAACGTAATGTAGTTGAGTTTGTGATATTATTTGTTACATTATTTGGCTCCATTTTTATTCTACATTATTTTGTGGCTGTCGAGCTTTTGTTTCTAATTCCTTTAGTTGTTTTAGTGTGGATACTTGCATTTTATGTTGTTAAAAAAAGACCTCATAAATTATGGAAGGAAGCAAGAGTCTATGTCGGGAAGGGTATGATTCATCAATCCTACCAGCTTTCTGTGATGTTAGGGGCTGGAATGATGATTTCTGCACTAAATCAGACAGATTTTGCCTCAATCGTTATAGATAGTATTTATACATTAAAGGAGACATTGCCACTTATAAATGTATTATACTTCCTTCCGTTTATGGTGATTATTTTAGGATTTTTTGGTCTTGGACCATTGACTGTTATGGTTTTAGTTGGAGGGATATTAGGAAGTCTTGAGTTGCCATATCCACCTGAATTAATTGTACTAACAGTGACATCTGGAAGTGCTATTTCTATTCTGTTATCACCATTGATAATGCCTATTATTGCGCTGAGTGGTGTTAATGGTTTGGGTGGATTTAAAAATGGGATTAAGTTTAACTGGAAATATGCAGCTGTCATTTATGTTGTAGTGCAAGTTTACGTGCAGGTCAGAGTTACGTTTACGTCGTAATTCAATTTACTAGAAGAAATTACCCTTGCAATCTAGTTAAAAGTCTAGTATAGTAATTTCATAATTTAATAGTAAACCTCAGATCGGTGAGGTAGAGGTGCAGATTATATGAGTATTCAACAGGAGAATGACACCTGTGATTGTTGATGAAAGGATTGTTTGCCGAAGCGTAATAAGGGTCGAACTTATTATTGCTGGTATATCTTTGAATAAGAGGTATACTGTCATGCATCGTTTGTGTATGGAGAACTACTGATCGAAATGGAGGATAACGTATATTGTAAAACAATGATAGGTTATTTTCTGTCGTTGTTTTTTTGTATATAAAAAAGAATGTTCAGCTTTCTGGATGGATATTTTTTTACATACATTAGAATGAACCGCGGATCATCTCTACAATATCACCTCTTTTCATCTACTATCCATGCACTCCCTTAAATCAAGGGGGTGTTTTTGTTTTTATTTGGCAATTATATTTGGACAACTCTCTAACGTAAAAGGAGATTTTTAAAATGAGAAAAATCTATACAAATGGAAAGATTTACACGTTTGATCAATCTAACCCGTATGTTCAAGCGGTGGTAGTTGAAAATGGTCGTTTTATTGATATGGGAACGACTGAGGGAATGCTGCTGCAATGGGGGAACTCAACAAGTGAAGCTGTTGATTTGAATGGGAAAACAGTTACCCCAGGCTTAACGGATAGCCACCTTCACCTATCGATGATTGCGAATAAATTTCTGATTTTAGACTTAACTGGTGTAACGTCCAAACAGGAAATGTTAGAGAAAATACGCACGAAAGCAAATACCATCCAGCCAGGTGATTGGTTATTAGGTACAGGATGGGATGAAAATCTTTTTACGGATGGATCGATTCCTACCATTACAGAATTGGATTTTGTTACACCACACTGTCCGTTATTTTTAACAAGAATATGTAGTCATGCTCATCTTGTTAATACGAAAGCGTTAGAAATTTGTCAGTATCATCCATCGATTACGATTCCTGAAGGTGGGTCAATTGTTTTAGATGAAGTAACCAAATCACCAACCGGGCTAGTACTTGAATCGGCTTCCGAGCTTATCAAAAGGTATATACCAGAAAGATCTTACGATGAACTGAAATATGCAATGCGAAAGGCAATCCATTTTGCGATGGAAAAAGGGTTAACAAGTGTTCATACAAATGATCCGCTTTATTTAGGTGGTCTTAATCAGACATACCAAATTTATAATGAATTACTGAATCAGGAGAAGCTTGGTCTAAGATGTAATTTATTAATTAACCATGAGTTCCTTGACGATTTAAAAGAAAACGGAATGTACGCTGGTTATGGAAATGAAACCCTGCAAATTGGAGCTGTTAAAATTTTTGCTGATGGAGCTTTCGGAAGAAGAACTGCTTTGTTGTCAGAGCCTTATAATGATGCGCCTGGTGAATATGGTGAAGCGATGTATGATCAAAATGCTCTTTATGAAATAGTATGCAGAGCACGAGAGCTTTCGATGCCAATTGCTGTTCATACAATCGGTGATAAAGCCGTGGAAAATGTGTTGGATGTATTAGATAAATTCCCAACAGTTGCACATCGTGACAGAATCATTCACGTTCAGGTTTTACGGGAGGAACTTATTAATCGTTTAGCAAATCCAAGCAGAATTGCAGATATTCAACCAAGGTTTATTGTCGGAGATTTTCCATGGGTGCAGGAGCGACTCGGAGAAAAACGAATCGAGCTAGCTTATGCATGGAAAACGTTAATGGATTCAGGTGTTATTTGTGCGGGTGGATCGGATTCTCCAGTTGAACCAGTTGATCCATTACTAGGCATTCATGCTGCAGTAACAAGAAAAGCACCTGGACAAAATCACGGTTGGAACGAACAAGAAAAATTGTCAATGCATGACGCTTTCAAATTGTTTACAAAATTGGGTGCTTATCCAACAAATGAAGAGACAGTTAAAGGCACTATTTCTAGAGGAAAGCTAGCTGATATGACCGTTTATTCACGAAATCCTTTTGAGATGAAAGATGCGGATGAATTGTTGGATACTGATATTGAAATGACTATTATCGGTGGAGAAATTAAATATCAAAAAGGAATGGCTAGTCTAAAATAAGAGAGAGGTATACTGATGGGAAAAATACTACAAGAAATTACAGCATTTTTATGGGGACTGCCACTTATTTTGACGATTGTTTTCGTCGGCTTATACTTTACAGTCGGGAGTAAATTTTTTCAGTTCGCCTATTTACCACATATTTTAAAACAAACATTTTTAAAAATATTTAAGAGGAAAGACACTGATAACGGATCTAAAGGGATTCTTTCATCCTTTGAAGCGGTCAGTACCGCGATTGGTGGTTCTGTTGGTGTTGCAAACATTGGTGGTGTCGCAACAGCTATTGCCGTCGGAGGTCCAGGAGCGGTATTTTGGATGTGGGTATGTGCACTCATTGGCATGATTATCAAAACTGTTGAAGTAACACTTTCTGTCTATTATCGAAACACAGATGAGAATGGCGATCCATATGGCGGACCTACGTACTATATGGAGAAAGGACTTGGGGAAGAACGAAAGTTTAAATACTGGATAATTCCTGCTGCCATCTTTGGATTTTGTATTTTTGGACCTTTTTTCTTTACGCTACAAAATTACACGATTTCAGAAGCGGTAAGTTCTACATTTAATATAGGGATGATGCCAGCATCTATTATTTTCATGATTTTTCTATATGGAATTATTTACGGGGGGATTAAGCGTATTGGTAATATAGCATCAAAACTTGTTCCTTTTATGGTGCTGTTTTATGTCATCTGTGGTATTTATATTATTTTGCGTAACTTTACGGAAATCGGTCATGTATTTTCATTAATTTTTTCAGGAGCGTTTGGTGGAACAGCAGCAGTAGGAGGTTTTACTGGAGCAGCTGTTGCCCAGGTTATTCGAATGGGAATGGCAAGGTCTGTATATAGTAATGAAGCTGGTTGGGGGACATCACCTATGGTTCATTCAACAGCAAAAGTAAAACATCCAGTAGAGCAAGGGATCTGGGGAGCATTTGAAGTATTCATCGATACGATTATCGTATGTTCGATCACTGCGTTTACCATTATTATTACAGGAAAATGGTCATCAGGATTATCGGGAGCCGAGTTGACGCTATCTGCCTTTGAAGTTGGTATTGGGGAAACTGGTAGAATCATTATTGCCATTTCTATATTCTTATTTGGCTTGACGACTGTCAGTGGATGGTTCTTATATTATGAAATTATCCTTCGTCATCTCTTGAAAAATAGAACTATAAAACTAAAAAACAGATTCCTTAAATTTTTTAACTGGCTTTACCCAATTCCGGGTACATTAATGGTTATTTATGCTGTTAGCTATGGTTTACCAGGGCAATCTGTCTGGTATTTTGGAGATATCACATCTGCCATACCAACCTTTATTAATGTGATTGTCATTCTATTTTTAAGTAAAAAATTCTTTGAACTTCTTAAGGATTATAAAGCAAGGTATCTAGGAATTGGCCAAGTTGACCCGGATTTTGTACTTTTTTATGAGGACAAGGATAAACCGCCAAGGAAGAAAGATGCAATATAAATCAATTTCATAAGATATCATTCCTTGACTAGTCGCTTGAACGTTTATTCTTAAAAGGATGGAAACTTGGTTAAATATTAAAATATAAATTTTCTGAAAAATAGTTGACCACAATTGTAATTTTTGCTAAATTAATACTAATAAGATTTTAACTAACTGCTAAATCTAATTGACTCTACTGATGAAGTGGAGCAGACCCTTAGATCAAAACCAGTTATATTGACGGGAGTATGCTCTTTATTACCTTCTGTCCATATTGCTGGTTTTTTTGTATTAGAAATAGAAACCAAAGTTAAAAGGAGGAGTCACGGTGGAAAACTTAATCGAATTGGACAGAAAGCATTTTATTCACCCTACGTCATCAATACAGCAACAGCAAGCCGATGGAGCAAAGGTAATAATGGAAAAAGGTGATGGGATTTACTTAACAGACAAGAATGGAAGCGTATACATTGATGCAATGTCATCGCTTTGGAACGTTAATATTGGACATGGAAGCGAGGAGTTAGCAGAAGCTGCAGCAGAACAAATAAAAAAATTAGCATTCAGTTCGACATTTTCAACATTTAGCCATGAACCTGCTATTAAACTAGCTGCAAAAATTGCATCACTTGCCCCCGCTGGATTAAACGCTGTCTTTTTTACCTCTGGTGGATCAGAATCTAATGATTCTGCAGTTAAATTAGTGCGTCATTATTGGAAAATACAAGGGCAACCGGAACGAAGAAAAGTTATTGCATTGAAACGTGGGTATCATGGTGTCGCTGCTGCTTCCACTAGTGTGACAGGGATTCCCGAATTTTGGGAAATGGCTGGTCACATGATGACAGACGTTACCCATGCAGATACTCCATACGGAAGTAATACTGAAAAAGCAATTACATCACTACGATATACAATTGAGGAAGAGGGTCCAGAAACAATTGCAGCATTCATAGCTGAACCTGTACAAGGTGCTGGTGGTGTGTTAGTTCCTCCTGCAGATTATTTTAAGAAAATTCGACAAGTTTGTGATGAATACGGTATTTTGTTTATTGCTGATGAAGTCATTACTGGATTCGGTCGAACAGGTAAAATGTTTGGTATGGAAAATTGGGGTGTAATACCTGATATGATGACATTTGCTAAAGGTGTTACGAGCGGTTATATTCCACTCGGTGGTGTAGTGGTATCGGACCATATCCATGAGATATTGAAGGAAAGGTCCGTTGGTACACTTTTTCACGGTTTTACGTATAGTGGGCATCCAACTGCTACAGCGGTAGCATTGAAGAACATAGAAATTATAGAGAAGGAAGGTCTTGTGGAAAACTCTCAGAAAATGGGTGAGGAATTGCTGAAAGGCTTCCAACAAATGAAACAGGAATTAGATATTGTGGGGGATGTCAGAACTATTGGACTTCTTGGTGCAGTTGAACTTGTTCAGGAACCTAAGACAAATAAGCGATTTCCGGCAGATTTAAAAGTTGCTTCGAAAGTGATTGAAGCTTTACATGAAAGAGGAGTTATATGCAGGGCTGTCACGTATGAAAGCACAGATATTATTTGTTTTGCTCCACCACTCATTATTAATCAAACACAGATTAAAACAGTGGTAGAGAAAATGTACGATGCTGTGCTGTCTGTTCAGAAACAGCTAAGCGTTAAAAAATAGTTTTATGTAGAGTGAGGGGCTTAGCCACCTCTTATTCTAATTTTTTAGAATCCCCTAAAATAGACATACAATCAATAGATTCCTAAATATAATTAGTAAAAAGGAGAAATTACGGCAATAATTTTCGGAATAGTTAGTAATTTATAGTTCTGCCAAAATCGATTGGAGGGAAAAAGGTGAATAATGATCAAAAATTGTTAAAAATCTTAGGTAACAAAGAGGTACTGGCACTTGCATTTGGTGCAATGATCGGCTGGGGATGGGTTGTAACAACTGGTTTATGGATTACAGAGGCAGGATCACTTGGGGCGATTCTTGCTTTTGCAATTGGTGGTACGTTGGTTATATTTGTTGGCCTGACGTATGCGGAATTGTCTTCTGCTCTTCCACTTGCTGGAGGGGAACACGTCTATACGTACAAGGCGATGGGAAGAACAGCATCGTTTATAGCAACATGGGCAATTATTCTTGGTTATATATCTGTGGTAGCGTTTGAAGCAGTTGCACTTCCGACAGTTTTTGAATATTTAATTCCAAATTACAGTCAAGGCTATTTGTATACGATAGCAGGATGGGATGTCACGGCAACTTGGGCTGGTGTTGGTATGGTAGGATCTATTCTTATCACGTGGATTAATTATCGGGGAATTAAGTTTTCCACTTCGATTATGTTTATTCTTACACTATTGATTGCTATTGCAGGTATTTTATTAATTAGTGGGAGTACGGTTGGAGGAAACGTACAAAATATGCAACCGTTATTTGAAAAAGGAATTGCTGGAATATTAACGGTTATTATTATGACTCCATTTATGTTTGTAGGATTCGATGTCATTCCGCAGGCTGCAGAGGAAATTAATCTGCCACAAAAGAAAATTGGACAATTATTAATCTTTTCTGTATTACTAGCAGTTGTTTGGTATATCGCTGTTATTTTTGGTGTTTCACGAATACTGAGTCCTGCTGATATTGGTGAGTCCAATCTGGTAACAGCCGATGCGATGGCAAAGGCTTTTGGTGATAGCCAAATGATGGGTAATATTCTTGTTCTTGGAGGTATTGGAGGTATATTGACGAGTTGGATTGGGTTTTATGTGGGAGGAAGCCGCGCAATTTATGCTCTTGCCAATGCAGGTATGCTACCGAAAAGTTTAGGGGAATTACATCCGAAATATAAAACACCACATAAGGCAATTTTATTAATTGGTTTATTTTCCACCGTTGCACCATTACTGGGGCGACCAGCACTTGTTTGGTTAGTTGATGCTGGCGGACTTGGACTCGTAGTTGCTTGGTTAATGGTCGCTATATCTTTTATTATATTGCGTAAGAAAGCTCCCAATATGAAACGTCCATTTAAACTTCCTGGCGGTACGGTAATTGGTTGGGTTGCAGTTGTAATGGCAGCAGGGGTATCACTTCTTTACATGCCGGGGATGCCTTCAGCACTTGTTTGGCCTTATGAGTGGGCAATTGTAGGATTATGGGCTGTTCTAGGTATAATCCTGTATAAAGTTTCTATGGCTAAGTACGGTAAAGCGTATGCAGATGAATACATGAAAAAAGAAATTGATCGTGTTGCTTAGGTTACAGTGATTAAAACGAAACAAGGACCTTAAAATAGAGGTCCTTGTTTCGTTTTAAAGTTAAAGAATAAAAATTTAAAATAGTTAAAATAATTATTGACTTTCAAAAATACCTTGAATTATAATGAAAATAAGTATATTGTCGACAATCGACAAAATACTAATATGTTCCAATTATCGTTATTTATGCATTCAATGTATAAAGACCCTTAGGACAATGGGGTTCACACTTCTATCCATCACCAGCCTACCATTGTCCATTTATCCTACTATATCATTTGTCATTACAGATACCACACAAACTAGTAAAATCCATAATAAGTCATTTCAGCAGAATAGAAAATTTTTCATCAATGAAAGACGTAAAACTTCATAGTAATAAGTAAGTATTTCTGAAATTTTAGTTAAATTAAGTACGAGGGGAAGGGATGTTTATGTTAACATTTCCTATTTCAGAGTTTAAAGAGAGATTGACCAAGACAAAGCAGCGTATGGCTGACTCTGGGATCGATGTCCTGCTGGTAACAGATCCAGCGAATATGAACTATTTGACAGGATATGATGCGTGGTCATTTTACGTTCATCAATTACTGATTGTTATGATTGATGAGGAGCAACCGATTTGGGTTGGACGTGGCCAGGATGAAAGTGCGGCAATCCATACAACGTGGCTTGAGGCAGACCATATACTCCCCTATGCGGATAATTATGTACAATCAACGGTTAGACACCCAATGGACTTTGTGTGTGATTTATTAAAAGAGAGAAAACGTGATAAGCAAACAATCGCTGTGGAACTTGATGCGTATTATTTTACTGCAAAGTGTTACATGCGATTAACTGAAGGGTTACCAAACGCAACATTTAAAGATGGTACAAATATGGTTAACTGGGTTCGGATCATCAAGTCTGATAAAGAAATAGAGTATATAAAGCATGCTGCGAAAATTGCGGAAAAGGCGATGCAGGTTGCTTTTGATACGATAAATGAAGGAGTTCGGGAATGTGATGTTGTTGCAGGCATAGCTCACGCTCAAATAAGCGGTACTGAAGATTTTGGAGGTGATTACCCTGCAATCGTTCCACTACTACCTACTGGTGAAAAGACTTCTGCATGTCATTTAACATGGACCGATGAAAGATTTAAACAAGGTGATCCGGTTATTATTGAACTTGCTGGTTGCTATAAACGTTATCATTCACCGATTGCTAGAACAGCAATTATTGGGATGCCGACGGAGGAAATGCAATTCGTTTCTGATGTTGTTATTGAAGGAATAAATACAACATTAGATGCTGTTAGACCAGGCATGACATGTGAAGAGCTTGAACTGGTTTGGCGAAAGGTCATCGAAAAGAGTGGAATTAAGAAAGAGTCTCGTATGGGCTATTCCATGGGTCTTAATTATCCACCTGATTGGGGTGAGCATACGGCTAGTCTTAGACCAGGAGACAGAACAATTTTGCAGCCAAATATGACATTCCATTTAATTCCGGGGATTTGGATGGAGAACATGGGTGTTGAAATTAGTGAATCGTTTCGAGTGACAGAAACCGGTTGTGATATTCTAGCTGACTTTCCACGTGAACTATTGGTTAAACCTAATATTCGGTTGGCTTAATACGTGTGGAAGGAGAAATCACTCTCTGATGATAAGTTTTCCGGCACGCGTACGATGGTGAGGTGTAATTGCTGAATAGGGTACACCAAATGAGTATTTGGACATTCTGAGAATGAAAGGCTAGGTAGTTTCTCAGGCGACGATTTATAAGATAAGTACTCGGGGGCGGCTAACAAAGTCAACGTTCACATTAGAAAAACAGCCCTACAGGATGTATCAGACCTGTCAGGACTGTTTTTTTATTTGTGCATTTCCCATACACTAGAATCAATCAAATTCGGTGGCTTTTCTCCGTTCAATCCGGCTTCTAAGTTTATGGCGGCAAGCTTAGACATTTCCAATTCGGTCTCATGTGTAGAGGATCCGATATGTGGGGTTGAAACAACATTTTTCATCTTCAACAGTGGATTACCGGGATCAATCGGTTCTTTTTCAAAAACGTCTAACCCAGCTCCAGCAATCGCACCAGCCTTCAGTGCATCGATTAGATCTTGCTCCACAACTGTTTTTCCACGGGAACCATTAATAAAAATAGCTGATTTTTTCATCAGTTGAAATTCACGTTTTCCAATAAGCCCCTCAGTTTCTGGTGTCAACGGTGTAATCAGACAAATAAAATCGGATTCGCTCAGTAGTTCATTAAGCTCACAATAGGTTGCCGCAAATTTTTCCTCCACACTGGGTTTTTGTGTACGGCTATGATATAGAATGTCCATATCAAATCCAAAGTGTGCACGTTTGGCGATTGCCTGACCAATTCTTCCCATGCCTATAATACCTAATTTCTTATGGTGAACATTAGTGCCAAATTGATCTGGTTCGACTGCTTCTGATGTCCATTCACCGTTTTTTACAAATTGGTCGAGTTCTGGAATACGTCTGGCAGTAGCAATGAGAATACCAAAAACGGTATCGGCTACTGTATCAGTAAGAACGCCGGGGGTATTTGTTGCCATAATGTTTCGCCTTTTTAATTCATCCAAATTTAAATTGTTGTAACCGACAGAGACATTGCTAACTATTTTTAGATTTGGTGCCTGGTCTAAAAGCTCACGATCAACAACCAGTTCCAATCCAATAATTCCTTCTGCTTGACTCAAATGTTTCAAAAAAACAGGATCCTTTTTTGTATCAATGTTTTTAAAAAATTCTACATCATATCTTTTCTGTAAATCCTCTAATACAGGTTTTTCCACACGGTTGTATGCAATAACTTTTTTCTTCATTATACATTCCCCGTTTCTTTTAGTATCGTAAAACACCTATCCTAAAAATAGTCACAATTTATTTGGATGTCAACAAAAAAATATAAAATTTTAAATTGTTAAAATAATGATTGACAATCAAAATAGTCTGAATTATGATGAAGATAAGATAATGTCGATTGTCGACAAAAGATGAAGTTGCATTCAGTGAGGGCTCTTTTAAGCTGAAAGTTAGCTAAATGAATAGGATATTTATGGCAGTTAACCTCACTTACATCGTCTTCTATTTTCTATGTTCATGCGAGGTTTTACCGCCCGTTATTGCGGAATTAACTAGTAATGAAATAAAGAAAGGGGGGGTTGCATATGGATGAGGATAGTATTATTTTACAAAAACCATTAAGCCAGCTTATTGCAGATCAATTAAAGAGAAGGATATGGAATAAAGAGATTCAGTTTGGTGAACGATTACTTGAAACCGATCTAGCCGAAAAATATGATGTTAGCCGAAGTACGATACGCGAGGCGTTAAAAATTCTTGAAATTGAGGAACTGGTCATTAGCCAAGCACGAAAGGGTACCTACGTTGCTGATTTCACACAGCAGGATTTAGATGAAATTATTGAATTGCGTACATTGATTGAGGCTAAAGCGTTTAAGCATGCAATTTTCCGTCTGGAAGAAAAACATTTTCAAGATCTTGAGGAAATTATAAATCAAATGAAGGTTAAGGTAGACAAAAAAGATTGGAATGAACTGTTTGATCTCGATATGAAATTCCATAGTTATGTTGTTAATTTATGTGGCAATTCTCGTATTATTAAAATCTATGATTCACTGCAAGTACAAATACGAACGTTTCTTATGCATCTGGATCAGTATTATTCTAGTTATCAATCATTTTACAATGAACATAAAGAATTGCTTCAGGCACTAGCATCTAAAGACGTTCAGATTGTTAACGAAAGAGTTAAAAACCACATTGAATATGTTGAGGAGAAATTGTTAGGTGTTGGAGCGGATCAAAAAGCTTTGGAAATAGAGGAGGTTTAATAAAATGAACAAAAAGTTTGCAAAAGTTCAAACTGAATTGCCTGGTCCAAAGGCAAGAAAATTACTCGATCGCAGGCATGATATTGTACCACATGGCGTTAGTTATGGAATCCCGACATTTGTAGAATCTGCCAAGGGTGCACTGCTTGAGGATATTGATGGTAATCATTTTATTGATTTTGCCGGAGCGATTGGGTGTATCAATGTCGGGCATAGCCACGATACAGTGGTAAATGCGTTACATGACCAAGTTGATCGTTATATTCACACTGGATTCAATGTCATGATGTACGATCCGTATATTGAATTTGCTGAAAAAGTAGCTGCACTTGCTCCTGGAAAGTTTAAAAAGAAAGTAATGTTTTTAAACAGTGGAGCTGAAGCTATTGAAAATGCGGTGAAAATTGCTAGAAAATATACGAATCGGCAGGCAATCGTTTCATTCTCTGGTGGGTTTCATGGACGTACGTTGATGGGGATGTCGTTAACGGGGAAGGTAAAACCGTTTAAATATGAGTATGGTCCTTTTGCCCCAGAGGTTTATCATGCACCCTTCCCTTACAATTATCGGCGTCCTGATTCGATGACCGATGATGCGTATACTGAATTTTTATTAAAACAAGTGGAAGACTTTTTTATTAGTGAAGTTGATCCAAGTCAGGTAGCTGCGTTTATTATGGAGCCAATACAAGGAGAAAGTGGCTTTATCATCCCAGATAAAGCATTTGTTCAAGGTGTTTATGAATTATGTAAAGCACATGGAATCTTGTTCATAGCTGATGAAATTCAAACAGGTTTTGGTCGTACGGGTAAATACTTTGCAATGGAACATTATGGTGTGGAGCCTGACCTAATTACGATTTCAAAATCAATGGCAGCTGGCCTCCCGATTAGTGGTGTAATCGGCCGGGAAGAAGTCATGGATAAGGCACGTCCTGGTGAATTGGGTGGTACGTATTGTGGAAGTCCACTCGGATGCCGTGCAGGACTCGCAGTATTGGAAATTATGGAGAAAGAGCGTCTTAACGAACGTGCGGACGTTATTGGTCAACGCATCATGGATAAATTTAAGAATTTGTACGATCGATTTGACGAGATTGGTGATTACAGAGGACTTGGAGCAATGTGTGCGCTTGAGTTTGTAGAAGACCGTGTGAGCAAAACACCTGCAAAAGAATTGAGCAACCAGATTTTGCAAGAAGCACATAGCCGTGGGGTAATTGCACTTAAAGCTGGTGTTTATGATAATGTGATTCGCTTGCTAATGCCATTGGTAATCTCAGATGAACAGCTTGAAGAAGGGTTGTATATTTTAGAGGAATCCATTGAAGCGGTTCTAGTTGGGATTGCAAGTAATTAGATTGATAGAACAGTTTCTGAAATAAACGCTTGGAGATCGGAGTGAAGTGAAAATGAATGAAGTTAACACTACAAATTATTTAATGAGTATAAACGGTGAATGGGTTGGTAAAGAACTTGATACATTGGAAGTAGTTAACCCAGCCAACGGCCAAATTGTTGGTACCGTACCAAACGGCAGGGAAAGAGAAGCTGCACAGGCAATCGAGGCTGCACATGAAGCCTTCCTCACGTGGTCACAAACAACTGCATATGAACGAGCCGGTTATTTAAAGCGTTTATACCAGCTTATGTTAGATAATCAGGAAGAATTAGCGCAACTAATGACCATGGAAATGGGTAAGCCGATTCGTGAATCAAGAGGAGAAGTAAAGTACGCTGCTTCCTTTATCGAATGGTTTGCTGAGGAAGGCAAGCGTGTTTACGGTGAAACGATTCCTTCACACGCATCAAACAAGCGCTTACAGGTATGGAAGAAGCCTATTGGTGTTGTTGCCGCGATTACGCCTTGGAATTTTCCAGCAGCAATGTTGACCCGGAAAATGGGTCCAGCATTAGCTGCGGGATGTACCGTAATAATGAAACCATCAGGTGAAAGTCCTTTATCAGCTGTTAAATTGATGGAGTTATGTGAAGAGGCTGGATTTCCAAAAGGTGTCGTTAACCTAGTCACAGGCTCTTCATCCAAAATCGCTAAGGCAATTATGAACGATGCAAGAGTTCGTAAAATTACGTTTACCGGTTCGACTGAAGTTGGAAAAATTTTAATCCGGCAAAGTGCGGATCAGGTAAAACGATTGTCATTAGAGCTTGGTGGGCATGCACCGTTAATTGTTCTTGATGATGCAAACGTTGATCTGGCAGTTAAAGGTGTGATGGCTTCTAAATTTAGAAATGCTGGTCAGACATGTATTTGTGCAAACCGTATTTATGTTCAAGCGGGTATTTATGATGAATTTGTTGAAAAATTTGCTAAAGCAGTTGAACAATTAAAGGTTGGTAATGGAGCGAGTGAATCTGTTGATATTGGTCCATTAATCAATCAGGCT
The DNA here is from genome assembly GCF_900187325.1 of Virgibacillus ndiopensis. GTDB lineage: Bacteria > Bacillota > Bacilli > Bacillales > Amphibacillaceae > Virgibacillus_E > Virgibacillus_E ndiopensis. Next base: position 1,080,077 of record NZ_FZMZ01000006.1, read on the forward strand.
GGTTTGGATAAAGTGAACGATCATGTACAAGATGCAATAACAAAAGGTGCGTCAATCGTAATTGGAGGAGAGCCGATTACAAAAGACGGTGGAGTTTTCTATGCCCCTACCGTAATCAAAGATGTAGATCAATCGATGGTTGTGATGCAGGAAGAAACATTTGGTCCGGTAGCTCCTGTTCAAAAAATAGCATCTGAAGAAGAAGCAGTTAAATTAGCTAATGATACACCATACGGTTTAGCTGCCTACGTTTTTACAGAAAATGTTGCAAGGGGAACCCGGGTAATTGAGCAATTGAATTTTGGGATAGTTGGTTGGAATGATGGAGCTCCATCAGCTGCACAAGTTCCTTTTGGTGGAATGAAAGAGAGCGGTATTGGTCGTGAAGGCGGACATGAAGGAATCGATGCTTTTGTAGAGTCGCAATACGTTTCAATTGGGTTAGAGTAAATTGCAGAAAGGATTGTGATCTTGTTGAAAGAGGTTATCCAAACGGCGAATGCACCTAAACCAAGTGGACCATACTCACAAGGCGTTAAAGCTGGCCAATTTATCTTTGTGTCAGGAATGGATGGCGTTCATCCGGATGGAGAATTGGCGGGAGAAACAATTGCATCACAAGCAGCAGCGAGTTTGGAAAATATTAAAAATGTTTTAGCGGAAAAAGGTGCAAAGCTATCCGACATTGTTCAAATTTCATGTCATTTATCGGAATTAAATCAAGAGAATGTTAATGAATTCAATAAGGTTTATGCAACATATTTTGAAGATGTCGAGGTAAAACCAGCGCGAATTACCGTTGGTAGTCAGCTGCTAGGAGTAAAGGTAGAAATTACTGCTATTGCTTCCGTAAATTAATCTCGTGGAAGGGAGTTGATCGAATGGACTCCCATCTTTTTAAGAGGAGGCATGGATGTGGATACGAAAACTAAAGCAATGCTGTTACGGTCGAATGAGATGGCGGAACAGTTGGTTGCATGGCGGCGAAAACTCCACAAGTACCCTGAATTGAGCTTTCAAGAAGTGGAAACAGCTCGATTTGTTGCTAAGAGTTTGAAGGAAATACCTGGTATGCGTGTTGAAGAGGGGGTAGGATATCCAACAGCAGTTGTTGGAACGCTTTCGTCTGGTTCTGGTCCTACTATTGCTATTCGAGCCGATATCGATGCCCTACCTATTCAAGAGGAAAATGATCATGATTATAGATCCAATAATAAAGGTGTGATGCATGCGTGTGGACATGATGCACATACAACGATCGGATTAGGAGTTGCTCATCTGCTAGGGGAAAGTTTTCAAAATGAGGAAATTAAGGGAACGGTGAAATTTTTGTTTCAGCCTGCTGAAGAAATGGCAAATGAGTTCGGCTCAACAGGTGCTCCGTACATGATTCAAGCGGGTGCATTAGATGATGTAGATTGTACAATTGCACTTCATATGAGCCCGGAAAATCAGCTTGGTGAGGTTCAGGTTCATGATGGTTATAGCATGGCCAATGTGGATGTGTTTGAAGCAAAAGTATATGGAACAGGCGGTCATGGAGCATATCCTCATCTTGGTACAGATCCGGTATGGATGCTCGGTCCAGTGTTACAGGCATTACATGGGATTGTAGCACGACGAATATCACCTTTAGATCCTGCTGTGATTAGTGTTGGAAGTATTCAAAGTGGATCTGCTAGCAATGTTATTCCATCTGAATTAGCAGTGAAAGGAACCATCCGTAGCTATCACCCTGATGTCCGAAAGTTACTGCATGCTGAATTAGAAAAGGCTTTTTCATTGGTCAAGGCCTTGGACGGTGAATATGAATTAACGATAACCCCAGAAGATCCTTCACTAAAAAATGATCCAGCGGTTAATAGATTAATTAAAGCAACGATCAAAGATTTTTATCCGCACTACACGGTGTTGGAAACCCCTTTTGGATTAGGAGGAGAAGACTTTGCCCATATGACACAGGTTATACCGGGAGCCATGTTTTTTCTTGGTTGTGCAGTTGGTGACGATAAGATACGAGATTTGCATACACCACATTTTGATATAGATGAAAGGGTATTGCCCGTTGGAGTCTCTATTTTAGCAGAATCTGCACGACGTTTTTTGATGGAAGCGGACGCGCGATAATCTGAGGAGAGAGCGCAGTCTTTCGTGATTGCGTGCAATAACAAGAAGTGACCGCGCAATCTCCCGAGAGAAGCGTGCAATAAAGTGAAACAACCGCGCGAACCCCGGGATAGCGCGCAATAACGAGCATAAAGCGTGCAAACTCCCAAGAGAAGCGTGCGATAACATGAGTAAGGCGCGCAATCTTCCGGGAGAATCGTGCAATAACAAGAAGTGACCGCGCAATCTCCCGAGAGAAGCGTGCAATAAAGTGAAAAAACCGCGCAAACTCCGGGACAGTGCACAATAACGAGAATAAAACGCGCAATCCCTGGAGAGAAGAGCGCAATAACATGAATAAAGCGTGCAATCATTCAAAAGAAGAGCGCAATAACGAGAAAAAAGCGTGCAAACTCTCAAACTAAGCGTGCAAAAACAATAATCAACCGCCCAAACTTAGGGGAGGATCACGTATTAAATAGTCAAATGAATAAATAGCAACAGGGGGGAATAGAATGGCAGAAAAACCTGTTGTCCTGCGTGATGTTTGGGAGGCTCGGAAGCGGATTTCTTCAATAGTACAGAAATCTCCTTTAATTTATTCCCCTGCATTATCCGAATTTACAGGGACTTCCGTTCATTTAAAGCTGGAAAATTTAAATGTAAGTGGTTCGTTTAAAATTAGAGGTGCAACAAACAAGATTTTAAGTTTGACACCAGAAGAACGGCAGCGTGGTGTGACGACATTCTCAACTGGTAATTTTGGGATGAGTGTAGCGTATGTTGCTCGAAAACTAGGAATTAATGCAACGATTTGTATTTCAAACCGGGTTCCAAAAGCGAAAGTGGATGCGCTACAGCGTTCAGGGGCACAAATAGAAATTTGTGGTGTGTCCCAGGATGATGCTGAGAAGCGTAGTTATCAGTTGGAACGGGAACAGGGTCTCACTGTTATTCATCCATTTGACGATCCATATATTATTGCGGGGCAAGGAACAATTGGTTTGGAGTTACTGGATGATTTACCTGAAGTGGATACTGTAATTGGAGGACTATCTGGTGGTGGCTTGCATTCCGGGTTAGGAATTGCTTTAAAATCAACCGATCTAGGGATTCAGGTTATTGGACTATCAACGGCACAAGGGGCAACGATGTATGAGAGTATCCAAGCGGGAAAGCCGGTTATAATCGAGGAACAGGATACGTTGGCTGATAGTTTGCTAGGTGGGATCGGACTTAACAATCAATATACATTTGATATGGTTCAGCATTATGTTGATGACATTCTTTTATTGGATGAGGATGAGATTGCTGAAGGGATGGCATTTATGCTTGATAAACATCGGATGGTAATTGAGGGTGCAGCTGCTTCTGGAATTGGAGCTATTTTACATCATAAGGTTCGATTAGGCTCGCATGTTGTAGTTGTCGTCAGTGGTGGAAGTGTTGATACATCCGTCATAATGGATATAGCAGAGAAGTATATTTCCAATATCCCGGAATAATCAGGGGAGGTTTTTGTGTTGAATAAAATGTTGTTTAATGATCGAATCATGGATAGGGAAAACTTGATCAACATTGAGGACCGTGGCTATCAATTTGGTGATGGAATTTATGAAGTTATCGGAGTATATGATGGTAATCCGCTAATGCTGGATGAACATTTGGAACGATTAGAAAGAAGTGCTAGAGAAGTCCTGCTTACATTACCAAGTTCGATTGATGATTTGAAAAATAAATTGATAGAGTTAGTTGCGGTAAACGAATTGGTAGAAGGGATTATCTATATGCAAGTGTCAAGGGGAGCGGCCGAAAGATTGCATGAGTTTCCGAAATCAGATGTATCTCCAGTTACAGTTGCATATACAAGAGCCGAAGACCGAATGACCGATATCGAAAATAAAGGGGCGACAGCGGTACTCACTGAAGATATTCGTTGGTTACGATGTGATATAAAAACACTTAATTTGCTTCCAAATGTGCTTGCAAAGCAGCAAGCAGTAGAAAATAATGCAATTGAAGCTATACTCCATCGTGGTAAAACGGTAACAGAGGCTAGTGCTTCGAACGTGTTTATCGTGATGGGTAGGGAAATATACACGCACCCTGCAAACAACTTTATTTTAAATGGTATTACAAGACGAAAAGTGCTCCAATTATGTGATGAATTAAATCTAAAGGTAAATGAGGTTACGTATACGATTGGCGATTTATTGGATGCGGATGAGGTTTTTATAACTGCAACTAAATTGGATGTTGTACCAATTTTAAAAGTTGATAACCACACAATTGGGACAGGTAAACCGGGCGAAATTACGAAAAAAGTTTTACAAGCGTTTCGTTCACTTTATTAACCAAATCTAAAAAAATAAATACACATTGGAGGGGACTGTGCTGTGCTACATTCGTTCATTTTGACATCTCATAGCCCGACTGTTGCGGAAGTGGATTTAAAGGCTTTTAGATGTAATGTGAAGATGTTAAAAAAACATGTAAAAAACAGTATTTTTTTAGCAGTAGTAAAAACAAATGCGTACGGACACGGTATCGTTCCAATTGGTTGTGAAGCTGTTAACGCTGGGGCAGATCGAATTGGTGTTACTACTGTTGAAGAAGGTGCACTGCTTCGTGAAAATGGGATTACGGTTCCTATTCATATTTTAAGTTCCGTTATCCCAAAGCAAGCAATTGATGTTGTTACATATGGTCTGACAGCTTCTATTTCTTCCATACAACTGGCAGAGCATATTAGTAAGGAAGCAACGAAGCAAAATCGAACCATTCCTGTACATTTAAAAATAGATACGGGTCTTCACAGATTTGGGGTTGATCCAGCAAGTCTTTTCGATTTTTGTAAGGCATGTTATCATCTGCCGGGATTATATTGGGAAGGTATCTATACCCATTTCTCCTGTGCAGATGAGGGGGATTGGGTGACGACCGAACAGCAATTTGCATTATTTATGAACACTGTTTCAGCTTTAAGGAAGGCTGGATTCGACTTTTCAATTCATCATGTTGGAGGGTCAACCATCGCAATTGAGAGGGAAGACATGCACCTCGATATGGTAAGGCCCGGGGTTGTTTTATTTGGGTATCCACCTGCCCTTCGTCAACAGGATGTCGTTCCTCTAAAATCGGTAATGACATTAAAGTCGAACCTTCTTCATGTTCAGGAACTACCACCAAACACTGCCGTTGGCTACGGTGGAAAATATGTAACGACTACAACTGAAAAGATTGCAATTGTTCCAATCGGCCTTGGTGATGGATACCAGAGATCCTTATCAAATAAGGGAGAGATGCTCGTCAACGGGAAGAGAGCAAAGATTGTTGGTACCGTATCATTGGATCAAACATTATTAGATGTCACGCCTATACCAGGTGTTGATGTTGGAGATGAAGTCGTTATCATGGGTAAACAAGGTGATGAAGAAATTACAGCTCGTGAAATTGCAGACTGGATGAATAGTATTGTGGATGAAGTTCTGGCTAGTTTGACGCAACGAATTAGACGTGTTTATGTGTAACAAAACTTCTAAAACGAAATGGGGGAATCATGCATGGACTTTTTATCCGTAATCCCGCCGATTGTTGCAGTGGTATTAGCAATTATTACAAAACGTGTGTTGTTGTCTCTATTTATCAGTATTTGGGTAGGTGGTTTAATCGCTGCAGGGGGAGATCCTTTTGAAGCTGTTGCAGTAACATTCACATGGATGAAGGATGTTATGATTGATCCATGGAATGCACGTTTTCTAGTTATGACAGCGTTACTTGGGACAGGTGCTGCGTTTATGTTTAAAACGGGTGGATCTGACGGTCTTATCCGGGTATTGGAAAAGAAATTAACCACTAAAAAAAGAGTGCAATTTTTACCATACTTCTTAGGCATTATCATTTTCTTTAATGATTATGTGAACTCCGTTATTGTTGGAAATGCTTCTAAAGACGTTACCGCAAAGCATAAAGTATCCAGGGAAAAATTATCGTACATAATTGACTCAACCTCGGCTCCTATGGCTACTTTAGGTCCAGTATCGGATTGGATTGGCTTTCAAGTATCGTTAATCGCAGCAGCCTTTGCTAGTGTAAGTATCATAGGTGTAGAACCATATTTCGCGTTTTTACAATCGATTCCATGGAATTTTTATGCGATTCTTTGTCTCTTGGCAGTCCCAATGATTATTGCTGGTAAAGATTTTGGACCGATGGCAAAGGCGGAACATCGTGCACAAACTACTGGAAATCTGATACCTGAGGGATCGACACCGTTGTCTTCCGTTGATCAGGATTTGGGTGAACCATTTACGAAAGAGGGAAGTGTCTGGAATTTTATCCTACCTCTTGTAGCGCTTATTTCAGTAAGTGTTTGGGGGTTGTGGTATACCGGTGGCGGGGCTACAGGGAAAGCGATGATGGATGCATTGGCGGATACGGATGTTTCCATTGCCCTTACATGGGGTGCATTTGCTATGACATTGGTTGGTCTCATTCTTGCGCTTGTTCAAGGTATGGGTTTTAAAGCGTGTGAAGATACGCTGTTAGGTGGGATTAGAACAATGCTCCCTGCTCTTGTTATTATTGTTTTGGCATGGTCAATTGGTACAGTTACATCCGAATTAGGTACCGCTGAGTTTGTGGTTGATGCAACGCAAGGTTGGATGACGGCAGCTCTTGTACCATTTTTAGTATTTATTATTGGTATGTTTATCTCGTTTGCAACTGGTACATCCTGGGGGACAATGTCCATTCTTACTCCAATCGCTATACCGTTAGCATACACATTTGGTGGAATTGATCTTGTCCACATCGTAATTGGAGCTGTTTTTGCGGGAGCTATTTTTGGTGACCATGTTTCGCCAATTTCCGATACAACTGTTATGGCATCGATATTTGCCGGTTCGGATCACATCGCTCATGTAAATACACAGGCTCCGTATGCACTTGTGCCAGCAGGGATTTCAGGTGTATTATATTTATTATATTCGTTGATTGGAAGTAGTATTGTTTTGTTGATTGCAGGCGTTGTAATCCAATTTATCCTACTCCGCTATTTAGGAAATCGGCATGAAAAAAAATACATGGAAGCGGAGGATAGAATTGGGGCTTAAGGTAAAAATGTCTTGAGAATTTATCTATAATGGCTCTTTTCGTAAATCTTGTTTGCTTTTAACCTCGTAGTTTCAGTAAAATGCGACGTAAATTAATGCTAGGGCTGTCGTTCCGGAAATACACATCGCTTTCCGCGGGCTCGCGCTGAGCCTCCTCGCTCGCAAAGATCACTCCCTGTGGGGTCTCAGCGTCTTCGCTTTCCCGCAGGAGTCAACGTGTATTTCCTCCACTAGTTTGTGCTTTATATCCTCATTTGATTTAATGAGGAATTGAAAGATTATATAGCAGTCCGTATACACGGAGACTCCTGGGGGAGATGAGGCATCGGTGAGACCCCGGAGCGTGTCAGCGTGAGGAGGCTCATCAGCCGCCCTAAGGGAAGCGTAGTGTATACGGGCTGCGGGACAAAAGAACGTTCAAAAATGTGTAACCTCACACCAATTACGTCGCAGTTTATGTTTTTTATGTAAAATAAAACAACAATCTTTTAGAAACCAGCTTTAAAAATTACTCAATTGAAGGTTTTGAGGAGGCCACTTATGAAGAATTTCAATATTGCACTAATACCTGGCGATGGAATAGGACCGGAAGTCATAGCGGAGGGTGTAAAAGTTTTGAAAGCAATTGAAAATATGGATTCAACCATCTCTTTTACCTTTACGATGTTTCCATGGGGATGTGAGTACTATCTTGAAAACGGTAAAATGATGGACAATGATGGTATTGATAAACTGAAAAGTGTTGATGCCATTTATCTAGGTGCTGTTGGTTATCCTGGAGTTCCAGACCATATCTCATTATGGGATCTTTTACTAAGGATTCGAAAAGATTTTGATCAATATGTAAATCTGCGTCCTGTTACACTTTTAAAACAATCGTTGACACCATTGAAGTCGAAAACAGAAAAAGATATAGACTTCCTTGTTATTCGTGAAAATAGTGAAGGAGAGTATGCAGGAGCGGGGGATCGGTTGTTTAAAGGAAAGAAGGAAGAAGTAGTATTGCAAACAGGAGTGTTTTCTCGGAAAGGTACAGAGCGGATTATCCGTTATGCTTATGAAGAAGCGCGCAAATCGAACAGAACATTGACGAGTATTAGTAAAGGCAACGCATTGAATTATTCAATGGTATTCTGGGATGAAGTATTTGACGAGATAGGAAAAGAATATCCTGATGTGAAGACGTATTCATATCTTGTCGATGCTGCTAGTCTATATTTTGTTACAGATCCAGAAAGATTTGAAATCGTTGTTACTTCAAACCTTTTTGGTGATATATTAACAGATCTTGGTGCTGCTATCACTGGTGGGCTTGGGCTTGCGACGGGAGCTAACATTAATCCTGAAAAAGATTTTCCTTCCATGTTCGAGCCTGTACATGGTTCTGCTCCGGATATAGCTGGAAAAGGGATAGCGAATCCAATTGCAGCTATTTGGTCGGTTAGTCAGATGATGGACTTTTTTGGAGAAGAACAATGGGGAGAAGCTGTACTTTCCAGTATTAAAAATATCCTTAATGAAACAGAACAACTAACGCCTGATTTGGGTGGTAGTGCTTCAACTGGAACTGTCGGAGACCGGTTTGTTGAGTTGTTAACTGCATATGCAGACGCTGAAATTTTTACGAACTAAGTTCTAAAAAAGAGTGCACTCAACATGCACTCTTCTTAATTCGTTCTTATTCTACGTGATACAGCCAGATTTTCCAAGGTAATCCTTCCACCTCAAAATGCTGTTCCAAGTGAAGACCAAGCTCCGTGTGATTTTCAATTGGTAAAGCAGAAAACACATACTCCCCACCTAATTCTTTCAATACATCTGTATTCAAATCAAGATCATGAATTACCCTATCACTATTTTTGGTGAACATATAATGCTTTCCTAATTCACTGACATACATATAAGCTCTGCTGCCCCAAGTATCATAATAATTTTTCAATGTGGCACTTTCTTCAAGCTCAGGAGCAATGATTTTTCTAAATTTATGTTTGTAGGATAGTGGATAGCTAGTATTATATGTATCAAGTGTGTAGAAACCATTATATTGCGCAATTGTTGGATGCAAACCAATGCTAACTACATGATAACTCGATTGATCCTTTCCGATATAATTTTCAATGTTCTGGAATAATTTCTCTGCATAAAACTCTTTGAATGTTGGTGTACCGATCTCGCTATATTTGTTTTCCTCGTTTAACTGAAATAGTAAGGAACATTGGATCACGATTAAAATAATAACGAAAGGCTTTGCAAATTTTAAATGCTTCCATAGAATAAACATGCCTATGGCAAAACAAATATACCAAATAGCAGGGTCAAAAAAATGAATACGGCTAAAATTAAATGTGTTAGCCACCATGAAACTATCTTTAATAACACGCATTCCTTCCCAATACCACAACGCATACCAAAGAGAAAGGAATACATTGGTAAAGAAAAACATCATGAGCTGTATTGGTTTTAAATGGTGGTATGCAGCAACTAACAGCGCGAGTCCGATTATTGGAAGAATAATCGCGTAATGGATTGACATATCATGGGTGTGTCCATTGACGAAATTATGCATGAACAAGTCGAAGGTTCCAGACAAATCTTTGTGTCCAAGGTCATCCTCATTACGATGGGACGTAAAGTCGCTTTTAAAGAACATTGCATAAATAAGTAAGTAATTTTTAATTAAATAAACGCCTGTCATTCCAGCAATCGCAGTGAAAAATAAGCCATTAATCTGTTTCAACCGAATCCAATCAACCAACCAAAATAATCCCATCAAGCTTAAAAAGAATACAAAAGTTAATATGAAACTAGAGAAGAATGGGATTAAAAATAAGACAATCCAGTAGTATATCGGTGTTGCCTTTCCGAGCTTTCGGATCGTCAGAAAAATATGAAGGGCTAATGGTAATCCGGCGATAGATAAGAGGCCAGATGGCCAATATGGCAACAGCGCAAATCCCAATGCTGAACCAACCGTAATTATAGGTATTTTTTCTTCACGAAGAATATGTTTATTCAATAACACATACATGCCAAAAAAAGCGACAAACCTCATGAGTGTTTGACCGATAGCATAGGCAGTCATTGGTTTGAAAATGACATACAACCAGACCATTGCATCAAAAGCAGACGGTAGCGAACTTCTCGGCAGTCCGTTTATCACATTTGGCAAGGTTACATCTGTCAAAGAGAAAATTTGACCACTTTCTGCTAGTAGTTTATACCATACAATGTTTGAGTCCATATTATCGTGAACGCGGATATGGGTATTCTCACCCAGTACATAGTAAGGCATCAGGTAGGCAAGGATAACGAGACATGCGATCACGATTAATTTATGCTTTGTAAAATAAATGTACAGTGTTGACCACATGTTCGATTGCCTCTTCTCCTATTCCGTAGTATAAAGGTAGACGGAGTAAACGCGAGCTCTCTGCTGTAGTATAATTATCCTTGCCAATGAACCTCCCGTATTTTTCCCCAGCTTGGGAAGTGTGTAATGGCACATAATGAGATACCGCCATTATATCGTTCTCTTTTAGATAATTAATGAGCTGATCACGTTCGGTTTCATTCTTCGTTTTGATATAAAACATATGTGCATTATGCTCACAATTATCAGGGGCATAGGGAAGGGATATAGGGTCGAGTGTTCTTAAAGCTTCCTCGTATTTGCTCCATGAATGTTTACGATTATCATTGATGGAATCTGCATGTTGGAGCTGTACATAAAGATATGCTGCATTCAAATCACTCAATAAAAATGATGAGCCGATATCACGCCAGGTATATTTATCGACCATTCCCTTTTTAAATTGTGATCGATTTGTTCCTTTTTCTTGTAAAATTTCTGCACGTTCTACTGCTGATGAATCGTTAATGATTAATGCACCACCTTCACCACACGTATAATTTTTCGTTTCGTGAAAACTGATGGTCCCAAAGTGTCCGATGGATCCTAATGGTTTTCCTTTATATGTGCTTAACAGTGCTTGGGCAGCATCCTCAATAACCCATAATCCGTAATGGTAAGCGATATCCATTATAGCGTCCATGTCACAAGCAATTCCGGCGTAATGAACAACGACAATGGCTTTCGTTCGTTCCGTAATTGCTTCTTCTATTTTCTTAGGATCAATGTTAAGTGTATCTGGTGTAATATCAACAAATCGTATCCATGCTCCTCTTATCGCAAAGGCATTTGCTGTTGATACAAATGTGTACGATGGCATGATCACTTCATCACCCTTACCAAGTTCGGTTAACAATGCGGTCATTTCTAGTGCGGCTGTGCATGATGGAGTCAATAAAGCTTTTTCACATGCTAAACGATTTTCCAGCCAATCTGTACACTTCTTTCCGAATGGACCGTTACCTGATAGTTTACTGAATTTCAGAGCTTCTTTTATTGCTGTTTCCTCATTACCTATCGTACATGGCTTATTAAACGGAATCATATAATCACCTCACAATGATTGACTCGTAACGATAATACCTAACACAATGAGTGACAGTCCTGTTACTTTTTGGACTGTCACTGGTTCATGAAACAACATCACCGAAAGAAGAAAGACAAGGACAAATGATAGACTCATAAATGGATAAGCATAACTAATATTAAATTTTGTCATCGCCGCCATCCAAAAAAGGGATGCAACAAATGCGGAAAGGAATCCAGATAAAATGACTGGATCAAGCAATAACTGTAACAAGAAAATAAGTTTATCCTTCCACGCTTCCGGGAGACTTCCAACCTTATCAATTTTCCACTTCAAAATTAATTGGCCGTAAACAGTAAAAAAGATTGTTCCGAAAATATATGCATATCCCATAATCTACACTTCCGTAGGGGATGGTCCATTCAATTTATGGTACACATCCATCGTATTTTTCAATTTAAATCCAAGCGAATAAAATAAATTCAGCGAGGCCACATTTGCTGCTGAAATGGATGTTCTTAATTTTTCATGTCCATACTTGAACTGCTTTAAACATCCTTGGCTAGTAAAGGTTTTTGCGAACCCTTTATTGCGGAATTTTTCTTTTATCCCGAGCAAAAGTACTTTATCGTCTTCAAAAGCATAAAATCCAGCTATATTATTTTGATAATAGAGAGCAAAAATTTGTTTCTTTTCATGTAAATCCTTTACCCAATTAACATAACGTAAATCAGCTAGAGAAGAAGGGATGTGAAAATCACGATGGAAGCGACCATGCATGAATGCTTCCTCAGCAATAGTAAGCACCTCTTCTGTATGATAGTCCTTCGAAATAGAGATGTCTTTATGGTTATAGCTAATTAAATCTTCTTTTTTGCAAACAGGTTCGATCAATGTGTCCATATAATAAAAACCGTATTTTAACAGTTTTTCGGGATTCTCTAATGGGTTTACTTTAATAGTGAAATGACCTTCGTGCGTAACAGTTTCTTGAAGTGCTTCCTCATCCATCGAGGTAATTTCATACGTATTAATCCTAAAATTTCGTTTATCCCATGGCGTTGGTATTAAATTAGTTGTCACCATAATCAGCTCTTTTCATCAATATCGTTACATTCATCAGTTGTTTCACGGATTAAATAAAGCGGTCTTCCTTTGGTTTCATTGAATACTTTTCCAATATATAATCCAAGAACACCGATGTTGAAGAAAATTAAACCTCCGATAAAGTAGATGGAAACCATAACACTGGTCCAGCCTTGAACAGGTTCGGCTAAGAAAAAGTACCTTGCAAACAAATACACACCGTAAATAAATGATGCAAAAGCAATTAAAAAGCCGAATTGGATAGATAAACGGAGTGGCTTGTTGGATTGAGAAATGATTGCATCGGTAGCTAGCGTAATCAATTTTTTAAGGTTATAGGATGTTTTTCCTGTCTTTCTAGCATTGTGTTCAACGTGTACTGTAGCATTTTTATATCCCATCCATTGGATAAATAGTGGGAAAAAGCGATTTTGCTCTCTCATTCTGCGAAAGCTCTCTACTACTTTTTTTGAGTTAATGCTGAAATTGGCAATGGTATGATCAGATGATCGCCCTGTAAAATAATCGTACATACGATAAAAAAATTGAGATGATTTTCGTTTCATCCATCTATCCTGTCGCTCGATTCTGTTGCCAAATACAACGTCATACCCTTCCATTGCTTTTTCGTATAATTTCTCAATCTCTTCTGGTCGGTCCTGCAGGTCACAATCCATTACAACTACCCAATCACCACTCGTATAATCAAGACCAGCCGTAATAGCATGATGCTGACCGAAATTCCGGGCGAGATCCATTCCTTTGATTCGCTTATCTGTCCTACTTAAGTGTTTGATTGTATCCCAAGCATCATCTGGGCTAGCGTCGTTTACTAAGATTATTTCGAATTGGGCTGGGATTGCTTCAATGGTAGCTACAACGCGATTGCAAAGCTCCTGCAAACATGTCTTACAACCATAAACTGGAACAACTACAGAAATTAAAGGGCTATTTTGTTCCATTGATTCACATACCAATCTACTGTTTGCTTAAGTCCAGTTTTTAATGAGACGATAGGTTCCCAGCCCAATGTTTTTCGTAACTTTGTGTCATCAACAGCATATCTTCTATCATGACCTTGACGATCCTCGGTAAAGGTTATTAATTCTTTATAACTACCAATAGAAGTATCCGCTTTGAGTTCCGGTTTCAATTGATCAAGAATTTCACAAACAGTTACTGCGATTTCAATATTTGTCCGTTCATTACTACCACCAATATTATACGTCTCAAGGGTGTTTCCATGATGGTAGATGAGATCCAATGCGCGACAATGATCCTCTACATAAAGCCAATCTCTTATATTTTGACCATCTCCATAAATAGGGATAGTTTGTAATGCTAGTGCTTTTGAAATTATCGTAGGGATAAGTTTTTCAACATGTTGTTTAGGCCCAAAGTTATTTGAGCTACTAGAGATAACAACATTCATTCCATACGTATAGCCGAAGCTTTTCACAAGCAGATTGGCACTGGCCTTTGATGCACTATATGGGTTACGGGGATCATATGGTGTGTTTTCGTGAAATTTCCCTGTAGTTCCTAAAGAACCATAAACCTCGTCTGTTGAAATCTGATGGAATCGCCTGTTGGAAAGGACTCCTTGCTTTGACCATGCAGCTTTGGCTGTTTGCAAAAGGGCATTTGTTCCTAACACATTTGTTTCGATGAATTTTTTTGCGTCCTGTATAGACCTGTCAACATGAGACTCGGCAGCAAAATTAATAGCTCCCTCGATATCAAAACTTGCGAAAATTTCACTAATTACTTTTTGATTTGCAATGTCATCATTAATGAAGTGATAATTATCAAGGCTCTCTACCTCTCGACAATTAGCTGTCGATCCTGCATAAGTGAGTTTATCTAAATTAATAAGTTGATGATCAGGATATTTTTTCAAAAAATACGTTATAAAATTTGCCCCTATGAAACCTGCCCCGCCGGTTACGAGAAGTGTTGGTTGTTGATTATTCATTTTCAACCAACCCTAACATTGGGTTACGATCAATAGATTCCCAGTATTGTTGTGTATGTTTACGTTCGGCTATTTCGAGTAAGTATTTTCCGTATTCATTTTTCTCCATTGATTTTCCCTTTTTATATAAAACCTCTTTATTTATATATCCCATGTAATAGGCTATTTCTTCAAGACAAGCAAGTTTAAATCCTTGACGTTGTTGAATATTCTTCACAAATTCTGAAGCATCAAACAACGATTCATGAGTCCCTGCATCCATCCAAGCGAATCCTCTTCCCAATAATTGAACATCCAACTGTCCTCGTTTTAAATATTCCTTATTTAAGTCTGTAATTTCTAATTCACCACGCTTTGAAAAACGTAGCTTCCTTGCAAAGTCAACCACACGATGATCGTAAATGTATAATCCCGTAACAGCAAAGTCGGATTTTGGTTCTACTGGCTTTTCTTCTAACGAAATGACTTTTTGACGATGATCAAATTCCACAACACCAAAACGTTCAGGATCCTTCACTCTGTATCCAAATATGGTTGCATAACGATGATTTTTAATTGCCTCTCTTAACAATGTTGTGAACCCTTGACCATAAAAGATATTATCGCCAAGAATTAATGTGACATCTTCCTTACCGATAAAATCCTCAGCAATAATGAATGCCTCTGGAATCCCATTTGGTTCAGTTTGTTCTTTGTATGTCAGTGAAATTCCTAGGGCAGATCCATCCCCTAGTAATTCCTCAAACCTGGATCTGTCATATGGGGTACTGATAATCATAATTTCTTTCATACCGCCTAACATTAATACCGATAATGGATAATAAATCATTGGTTTATCGAAAACTGCTAGCAGATGTTTATTGATGCTGTTTGTGCTCGGTGATAATCTGCTGCCGCTTCCTCCAGCCAGGATAATGCCTTTCATGAATATCACTCCTACACCTATGTTTTTTGGTGAATTTAAAAAAGTGTTCTTCTATTACGCTATTACCTACTTTGGTGAAAATAATCTTACAATTTCGTTTCATTTGTGTTAGTGGGATGTAAAGGTATATTTTTGCCTCGTTCATTTTAGATATGAGCTAATGTGTTAACCATTCTCCTCTAGCAATTTATAATCCTGTTAAATTTTTAAAAATAAATCATTGTACTCATTTAGCACTAATCCAAGGAATGTAGTCGATATACTATTTGTCCTAATCATCGAATAAAAATGTTAGTAAACGTACTAAAGAGGAGACTGGTACTATGGGGAAGAAGGGGTTTAGTCCATTTTTAATTATGCTAATAATTGTCGTCTTGCTTATTACCACAACAATTTATATTCTGGTTAATAAATCACCAGAAGAACAAGCAGCTGAGGCTGTTAATGCATTTTATACATTTGAACAGGATGGAGCGTTTTCCGAATCTTGGGCTATGTTTCATCCGCTAATGAAGGATAAGTTCAGCAAAGGTCATTATCTTCAGGATCGTGCGCATGTATTCATGAATCACTTTGGAGTTACAACGTTTACATTTTCGCTTGGGGAAGCTGAAGAAGTGAATAATTGGAAATTTGAAAAGGGTGCTAAATCAATTGAATCTGTCTATAAAATACCAGTTACTCAGGTTTATAAGGGGAAATATGGGAATTTCAGTATTGTTCAAGACGTTTTTACAACAGTGGTAGATGGAGAGTGGGTCGTTCTTTGGGATTATAAAAAATAGGTGTTTTTTGAATTGAGCAGACTTTTGGAATTGGCTGTTCGTGTAATGCTTTGTTGGTTTTACATTCTGTATTGCTTTCTACCCCGCAGCCCGTACACACTTCGCTTTCCTGGGGAGGCTCAGCGCGAGCCCGCGGAAAGCGTAGTATTTTCCCGTAGCGGTCACAGGACACCAAACAAGATTTTCTAAGCGACATTTACTTAGGAGCTGTCTAAGAATTAAACGCATAAAATTTAACCTCTCATCATATATTCATAAGTTGTTATTCCGGAATATTTACAATGCCCATAGCATACAATGACCAAGTAGAAAAATTAAAAAGATTTTGATATTCCGTTGGAGAGGATGAGATACTTTGTGTGGAATTGTAGGAATGGTTGATTGGCAAAAAGACGTAAGATCAGAACGGACCAATTTACAACAAATGACAGATACATTGACATTGCGGGGACCAGATGATTCACAACTATGGTTTGATCAATATGTTGGCTTTGGCCACAAAAGGCTTGCAGTTGTAGATCTTGAGGGTGGAAAGCAGCCAATGAGTAAGAAAAAGAACGATATTACGTACACACTTGTTTACAATGGTGAACTTTATAATACAGAGGAGCTAAGAAAAGAATTACGTAAAAAAGGGTATCTATTTAGTACAACATCAGATACCGAGGTTTTATTAACTGCGTATATCGAATGGAAAGAGCAATGTGTTGATTATTTAAATGGAATTTATGCCTTTGGAATTTGGGATGAGGAGAAAGAACAATTATTTATGTCACGCGATCGACTTGGAGTAAAGCCGTTGTTTTTTCTTGAAGAATCTAGGCGTTTCATTTTTGGTTCAGAGTTAAAAGCGATACTAGCACATCCAGATGTGAATGCAGAGGTAGACCGTGATGGACTATCAGAAATATTTGGCTTAGGCCCGTCAAGAACACCTGGTCATGGATTGTTTAAAGGTTTTAAAGAATTGAGAGCAGGACATTCCTTGATCTATTCTAAAAATGGTTTAAAAGTTTGGAGATACTGGAATGTTCAGAGTACAGAACACCATCATTCAGTTGAGGAAACATCTGAGAAAGTAAAGGAGTTATTTGTTGATGCAGTACAAAGGCAACTGGTAGCAGATGTACCTGTATCAACATTTTTGTCTGGTGGATTAGATTCAAGTGCTATTACTGCAATTGCATCTGACTATTTCAAAGTACGTAATAAGGGATCACTTGCTACTTTTTCAATTGATTATGAGGGAAATGATCAATATTTTGAAGCGAGTAAGTTTCAACCTTCCAGTGACAAGCCGTGGATTGAGAAGATGGTAAACTACTTTTCAACCGACCATCATGATGAAATTATATCTGGTGGTGAATTAGCTCATTTTTTAAAAGAAGCAGTTGATTTACGTGACCAGCCTGGAATGGCGGATATTGATTCTTCACTATTATGGTTTTGCCGGCGAATTAAACAACATACGACTGTTAGCTTATCCGGCGAATGTGCTGATGAAATATTTGGTGGATACCCATGGTTTCATGACCCATCTAAATCACAAGGTAATGGTTTTCCTTGGATGACATCCTTAGAATCAAGAATTAACTTACTTCATCCGGAATGGCAAAAAAAATTAAACTTAAAAGAATATGTACATGATCGTTATCAGGAAACGATTAATGAAACTCCCCGTTTAGATGGAGAAAATGAACAGGATGCACGCCGACGTGAACTTTTTTATTTAAATATGCATTGGTTTATGGCTCAATTACTAGACCGGAAAGACCGAATGAGTATGGGAGCCAGTCTCGAAGTAAGGGTTCCGTTTGCAGATCATAAGTTAGTTGAATATGTTTGGAACGTTCCATGGGACATTAAAACTTTACACGGCAGCGAAAAAGGTATTTTACGAAAAGCGTTAGAGGGAATCTTACCAAATGAAATTTTGTATCGAAAGAAAAGTCCCTATCCCAAAACGTTTCAACCAGAGTATACGAGAGAGGTAGTAAAATGGATGGATGAAATTTTAGCAGACACAAATGCACCTCTATTTGAATTTTTAAATCGGAATAAGGTGGAGAATATTGTAAGAAGCGAAGGGAAAGAATTTAAAGATCCGTGGTACGGCCAGTTAATGAAAGGGCCACAGCTCATAGCCCATTTATGTCAGATTGATTATTGGTTGAGAAAATATAATGTTACGGTGCGCGATTAATTCAGATGAGAAGGAATGTTAAAAGTAGAAATAGGTCAAAATCTCCATTAAATTAACCCTCAAATTATCGTACGATAAACATAATAAAAATAGTCTTCTTCAAAACTACTGCCAATTATATCTTGAGGAGTGAGCGCATGCCCCAGAAAATTGCTATTGCGATACTTCACGGAGCAGGTACACCAAAAGAGAATTTTGCAGATGAGATGGTTAATTCGATATCGAAAGGATTTGCCGAAAAATCTCATCTGAACGATTCTGAACAGCCATTAGTATTTGAATCAGTGTTTTGGTCGTCTATATTTGAACGCGAACAAGAAGAACTATGGGAGAGAGTCCAACGAAATGCAGAATTGGATTTTCCATATTTACGGCGTTTTGCGATTGAATTTCTTGCAGATGCTATTGCATATCAGCCAACGACAATAGGTAATCAGAATTATGATAAGGTCCATGCCTTGTTTGCAGAATCTCTTCGTGAATTAAAGAAAAAAGCCGGACCAAAAGCACCGTTATGTGTTGTTAGCCACAGTCTGGGTTCCATTATTGCAAGTAATTATTTTTTTGATATGCAGTATCGACAGGAAAAACTAGGAGTTCGTACGAAAGGTGTTGTAGAAGATACGCCAATGGAAAAAGGAGAAACCTTAGCACTTTTCTATACGATGGGAAGTCCAATGGCATTATGGTCACTCCGATATATTGATTTTGGCTCACCAATAAGTATTCCATCCCCCTTGCTGAACAACTATCATCCTAATCTAAAAGGTGAGTGGTTAAATTTCTATGACAAAGATGATGTTCTTTCATTTCCACTGAAAGCATTGAATGATATTTTTCAAACTCATGTAACAGAAGACGTAGCAGTTAATGCTGGTGGGTTGTTAACGAGTTGGAATCCACTTTCCCACATTAATTATAGTTCGGATAATGATGTGATTGAACCGATTGTTAACGGTTTGCTACGGACTTGGAATGAAATGAATAGGTAATGTTGTGTAATTATTTAACAGGTGTAAAGTTAATTTGTGTTCATATCCTAAGGGTAGAACAGTTTATACTGTTCAATTCCCACTAGGAGTGATCGGTTATGGCAGAAAACAATAATAGTAATAAATTGTTAGTGCCTGGTGCGAAAAATGCAATGGAAAGTATGAAAGAGGAAATTGCAAATGAAATGGGTGTTCAGCCAGGGGCAGACACTACAGCACGCGAAAACGGATCGGTGGGTGGCGAGATGGTCAAACGAATGATCAAAATTGCTGAATCAAGTATGCAAAATGGCAACAAATAGCATACGAGAAAAGGGACTCTTTTATAGGGTTCCTTTTTTTAATAAATTGTTACTTTTAACCTCGTAGTTTCAGTAAAATGCGACGTAAGTTATCTTATGTAGCTGTTATTCCCACAGCCAGTATACACTACGATTTCCGGAGCAGCTGCTATCCTTGCTCTCCTGCCGATATTCACGCTCTCCTGCCGATGTTCCTGCTCTCCTGCTGAAATTCACGCTCTCCTGCCGATGTTCCTGCTCTCCTGCTAAAATTCACGCTCTCCTGCCGATATTCCTGCTCTCCTGCTGATATTCACGCTCTCCTGCCGATATTCCTACTCTCCTGCCGATGTTCCTGCTCTCCTGTTGAAATTCACGCTCTCCTGCCGATATTCTTGCTCTCCTGCTGATATTCACGCTCTCCTACCGAGCATCATCTCCCCAGGATGTCTCTAGTATGAGAGTAAAATTTTTCTGTCTTCTCTGTTTGGTGTTTACGTCGCATTTTATGTATATTGTGTCAAAACAACAATCTTTTAGAATACAACCATATGAAAAGAGACTTTATCTTTCAACTCAGGTGGATATTTTTTAAGTAACGATACATCCTAACTTTATATAGTTATTTTTTAAAGGTGGGAACAAGATGAATGTGGCAGATATTTTGACAATTGTTGGATTTGTGGCTATTGTCCTTGTGATTATAATACTATTAAGTATTGTTGGATATATATTTTTTGTCGATCGCACACAAAAGCAGCACCCGGTACTTCGAAATTATCCAGTAGTAGGTAGAGCCCGGTATTTTTTCGAAAAAATTGGTCCAGAGTTACGTCAGTATTTTTTCAGTAATGATCTTGAGGGAAAGCCTTTCTCACGCTATGATTATACGCATATTGTCAAAAAGGCTAAATATAAACGTGATGTTTTTGGATTTGGTTCAGAGCGTGATTTTGAGGAGCCAGGTTATTATATAAGGAATTCGATGTTTCCAAAATTAACGGAAGAATTAAACATGGACAAGGAGGTAACATCAACAACGAATCGTTATCTGCTGATTAAGGACCCCTTATTCACCCAGCGTAAGGAATATTTGGAGGAGCATAAATCACCAGTTTATTTGCTAAAGGAAGAAGACGCGATTGTGATTGGGGAAAAGTGTAAATACCCGTTTCGTGCAAGAGGACAAATTGGCATGTCTGCAATGAGCTATGGATCGCTAGGTGAACGAGCAATTACTGCACTATCTGAAGGATTAGGGATTGCCAAAGGAACATGGATGAATACGGGGGAAGGTGGATTATCCGAATACCATTTAAAAGGTGGAGTTGATATTATCATGCAAATCGGCCCCGGAATGTTCGGCGTCAGGGATCGTGAAGGAAATTTTAACTGGGACGAACTATTAGAAAAGAGTAAAATCTCACAGCTGAAAGCCTTTGAAGTCAAATTAGCCCAAGGTGCAAAAACACGCGGCGGCCATCTTGATGCTGAAAAAGTGACAGAAGAAATTGCGAGAATACGGATGGTTGAACCTTTTAAATCAGTTGATAGTCCAAACCGCTTTCCGGAATTTGATGATTATCCATCTTTATTTAATTTCATTGAACGAATACGAGAACATACTGGAAAGCCGGTTGGGATGAAAATTGTAATTGGTAGTCATTCGGAGGCGGATGAGCTTGCAAAACATATTAGAGATACTGGGAAAGGTCCAGACTTTATTACAATTGACGGTGGTGAGGGAGGAACTGGTGCCTCGTATCAGGAATTAGCTGACAGTGTTGGCTTACCTATAAAGTCTGCGTTGCCTTTAGTGGATAATGCTTTAAAAAAATATGGTGTTCGAGATACAGTGAAGATTATTGCTTCAGGGAAATTATTTTCTCCTGATAGAGTAGCTATAGCATTGGCAATGGGAGCTGACCTTGTTAATATCGCACGTGGTTTTATGATTACTGTTGGGTGTATCCAAACACTTAAATGTTCATCCAATGCATGTCCAGTTGGTGTTGCAACAACAGACCCAGAGTTACAAAAAGCACTGGTAATCAATGAGAAGAAGTATCGCACTGCCAATTATGTTATTACAATGCGAAAAGGATTGTTCCGTTTAGCAGCGGCAGCTGGCTTAGATTCTCCTGTACAATTTAAGAGGGAACATGTTGTTTATAAAGATGAAAAAGGAAAGACGTGGTCACTTGATGATATTTATCAAACGATGATTGAACAAGGTGGAAAAGGTTCAGCGAATGCTTGACATCCGAAGGGCTAAGTAATGTTACAGTTACTTGGCTTTTTTATATTTTGGCTATTTTCTAAAAGATTGTTGTTTTTAACACGAAAGACATAAAATCCGACTTAGATTAATGGTGGACCGCCGTTCCGGAAATACATTACGCTTCCGTTGGCTCGTGATGAGCCTCCTCGGAAGAAGCCCACTTCCTTTGGGGTCTCATCGTCTTCGCTTTCCCGCAGGAGTCTTCATGTATTTCCTCCACTGATGTTATGCTTATAATTTAATTACATTTTATGAGGGAATAGAAAAGAATGTAATATCTTACAAGCAGCCCGTATACACGTAACCTCCTGGGGGAGAGGGGGCTCATCAGCCGCCTCCGGAAAGCGAAGTGTGTATGGGCTGCGGTATCTAGGGGCAATAATATTTAAGTCGCATTTTACGGAAACTACGTATAAAAGACAATAAGATTTACGAAAAGTGCCTATATTTTTTTAATTGTGTAATATGTTAAAATATAATTGTCTGAAATTTACGATAAGAAATTAATGGTCGAAGGAGGAATTTTAATGGCTGAAACGTTTCAAGTAATGAAAGAAGCTGAAGCATTTTATTTTCCAGGAAATAAAACTGGTGTTCTAGTTATTCATGGATTTACCGGTTCGACACAAAGCATGCGGTTTCTTGGTGAACAATTGGCCGAAGAAGGTTTTACGGTGTATGGACCAAGATTAACTGGGCATGGTACCGCTCCTGAAGATATGGAAAATGCGAGTTATCAAGATTGGATTCTAACGGTTGAAAGTGGATTGAAAAAATTACAAGATACCTGCTCAGAAATTTATGTAACAGGATTATCGATGGGCGGAACGTTGACATTATATTTAGCAGAAAATTATCCGGAAATCAAAGGAATTATGCCGATAAATGCTGCTACAAATATGCCAGAGTTGATAGAAACGTATTCAACACTTGTTTCTTCAGATACTAGATTTGTAGATGGAATTGGCTCTGATATAAAAAAAGAAGGCGTCAAAGAACTTGCTTATCCAAAGACACCTGTAAAATCAATCGGGGAACTCATCGATCTTTCTGAACATGTAAGGGTAAATTTACCTGAAATTAAAGCGTCAGCCTTAATTTTTTCGTCGACCGTTGATCATGTGGTACCACCAGAAAATTCGCAGGAAATCTATCAATCTATTTCGTCGGAGGATCGTACTATCGTTTCGCTTGAAAATAGTTTTCATGTTGCGACACTAGACAATGATAAAGCATTAATCGCTAAAAAATGCATTAAATTTATCAAGAGAAATTAGATATAACGTGACTGGGTGTGAATAGTTATGTTCACGCTCTTTTACGTCGATTAAAAAAGGGGTTGAACGAATGGTTACAATCAATAATATTCACCAAGCTCGTGAGCAAATTAGCGATATTATTAATGAAACACCGATAATCAGTTCCAAACAGCTTTCTTCCATTTGTGGTAATGAGGTATTTTTAAAAGGAGAGCATTTACAAAAGACAGGTTCTTTCAAAATCAGGGGAGCGACAAATAAAGTAAAACGGGCTGTTAACGAAGGTGCTTCATTGGTGACCGCAGCTTCGTCAGGAAATCATGGTCAGGCAGTGGCATATATAGCTAATGTTCTTGGGGTACCTGCAACAATTGTAGTCCCGGAGGATGCAACTGTCAGTAAGATAAATGCAATAAAAGGCTACAATGGGGAAATTGAAACATGCGGTACAACATCAATGGAGCGCTTACCTAGAGCCATGGAGTTGGCAGAGCTGAAAGA
This sequence comes from Virgibacillus ndiopensis, assembly GCF_900187325.1. Lineage (GTDB taxonomy): Bacteria > Bacillota > Bacilli > Bacillales > Amphibacillaceae > Virgibacillus_E > Virgibacillus_E ndiopensis. The sequence goes on from NZ_FZMZ01000006.1 coordinate 1,104,021, forward strand.
GGGTGTTTATATTCCCCCATATGATGATCCGTACATTATCGCTGGTCAAGGAACCGTTGGATTGGAGATCCTGGAACAATTAGATGATGTTGATGTGGTGGTTGTTCCAATTGGTGGAGGCGGTTTGATTTCTGGAGTACTTACTGCGATAAAGAATACGAAACCTCATGTAAAAGTAATCGGTGTAGAGCCAGAAATTGCCAATGATACATATCTTTCATTAGAAAAAGGTGCAATTACATCGATATCTGGAACAACTACGATGGCAGATGGACTGCGGACGAGTCAACCGGGTGATTTGACTTTTCCAATTGTTCAGAAGTATCTAGACGACATTGTTCTAGTAAGTGAAGAGGAGTTAAGGCATGCACTGTTTTTTGTACTGGAGCGTATGAAGCAATTGATCGAGCCTTCCAGTGCTGTGTCGGTTGCGGCTGTCATGTTTGATAAATTAGGAGTAAGTGACAAAAATGTGGCCTGCGTTATTTCGGGAGGGAATGTTGATGTCCGAAAACTAGGGGAAATATTTCCTAAACAGGGATTAGGAGTGATGTAATGAAGCCGCTTATTGGAATCACGTCATCAATGGAAATAGATGAAACAGATTACATGGTTAATAAGGATAATATTAACGCGATTTCACGAGCTGGAGGAATGCCAGTTGTACTTCCATATATGACAGAGGAAGATATTGAGCAAATTGCATCCACACTTGATGGTTTATATTTAACGGGAGGATATGACATCGATCCAACCTATTTTGGTGAGGAACCCCATCCAAATCTTGGAACGATCATCCCGTCTCGTGATGCTTTTGAAATTGCCTTGATTAAACAAATGCTTCAAAAGGGAAAACCGGTACTAGCAGTATGCCGAGGGTGTCAGATATTAAATATTGCTGCTGGTGGAGATATGTACCAAGATATCTACTCGCAAATGGACCATGCGTTGTTACAGCATAGGCAAAAGGCTCCGGTAAATCATGGTTCACATTTCGTCAGTGTTTTAAAAGGGAGCCTGTTGTATCGTTTAACTGGTAAAGAAATGTTAAAGGTAAATAGTCGGCATCATCAGGCTAATCGAAATGTAGGGAAATCTATTCAAATAAGCGGAAATACAAGTGATAGTATCGTGGAAGCAATTGAGAGTAAAGACCATCCATTTGTACTTGGACTACAATGGCATCCAGAAAGCATGATTGACGATGAATCGTCTCGAAAGATATTTCAAGGATTCATTGCATCATGTAATCAAAAAGGGGAGTTTACAAGTGAAAATAATTGATACACATTGTGATGTACTACTAAAATTGCAAATGGCAAAAAGAGGTAAGATGTACAATAAAGAACCCTTAAACTTCAAAAATTCTGAACAATTGAATAGTAATTTAAACCGGTTAAAAAAGGGTGGAGTGATGGCGCAGTTTTTTGCCATATTTATTCATCCTGATGTTCCTTCTGAAGAAAAATGGCAGCATGCATTGGAACAAATCGATTTATTTTATACCGAAATTCTTGGGAAAAATCCCGAAATGAAACACATTAAAAAATGGGAGGACTTTGATCGTTTACATGACGGAGAAGTTGGCGCTGTTCTAACACTAGAAGGTGCTGATGCTATTGGGAATGATTTAGTAAAATTACGTCATCTGTATAGGCTAGGTGTTTTGTCAATCGGCTTAACGTGGAACAATGCCAATCTTTGTGCAGATGGTGCGGAAGAGCCACGTGGTGGAGGATTGACACTATTTGGAAAAGAAGTAGTAAAACTAAATAATGAAAACCGCGTGTTTACCGACGTATCTCATTCAACGGTAAAAGGCTTCTGGGATATGATTGAATTAGCTGATTACCCAATTGCTAGCCATTCAAACACTAGATTGCTTTGTGACCATCCGCGAAATTTATATGATGATCAGATCAAGAGCATGTTTGCCAGCAATGGTCTGATTCAGGTAGTCTTCTGGCCGCCATTTATTAAAAACAACGATAAAAAAGTAACAATTTCCGATCTCATCAAACATATAGACCATTTATGCTCATTAGGTGGAGCAAAGCAGATCGGTTTCGGCTCGGATTTTGACGGGATTAGTAGTTTTACAGAACGTTTGGAAGATGCATCGAAATATCAAAACTTGATTAACGAACTGTTGAACTACTTTTCCGAAGATCAAGTGAAAGGTTTTGCTTATCAGAACTTCTTAGATTTCAGGCCACAATAGAGGGAGGATTTAAGGTGGATGTATGGTATGTGAGTTATGGCTCAAATCTATGTGAAGATCGATTTATGTGTTATATCAATGGGGACCGGCCTATTGGATCAGCTAAAAAAGAGATAGGATGCCAGGATAAAACACCACCGAAAGCGAGTAGAAAGGCTGAAATTCCTTATCCCCTCTATTTTGCAAAAGAACAGAGTAAATGGGGACCGGGAGGAGTTGCATTTATTGGGCATGTTCAGACCGATTATGCAGCAACTATTGGGAGAATGTTTCTTATAACCGAAGAGCAATTTTCAGAAGTAGTTTCTCAGGAAAACAATGAATACGGATTACATGTTGATTTTAATAGAGTTATAGAAAAAGGCTATCAAAAGCTAACAGAAGGATGGTATGGAAGAATTGTTTTTCTAGGAGATAAAGACGGCTATCCAATGTTTACATTTACTAGTAATGATTCCATGGATAAACAATCGTTTGTAAAACCATCATCCGCCTATCTTTCAACAATCGCTAACGGGCTATTAGGGCTAGGATTAACTAAAACAGAAATTACGGACTACTTTTCAGGTAAAAGGGGTATACATAGGCATTTTTCCAGGGAATCACTTGCCGAGTATATGTTTGGAACAGTAGAAAGATAGGAAAAAGAGAATTATCATTCATTATTTTGTAATAGGAGTTAGTAATATTTTCCTGATTCTTTCATAGAATGGTAACGGCTTGTATTAAATACAAACTATTACAAAAGAAGGAGTGATTTAGTATGGCGGATAATCGTGGGGTAGTTTACGTCAAACCTGGTGAAGTAGCTGTCGAAGATATTAGTTATCCAGACTTAGTGCTTCGAGATGGACCTGGTGTAAATCCACTAAATGTTGGCAGGAAATGTAACCATGGTGTCATTATTAAGGTTGTTACAACGAACATTTGTGGAAGTGACCAGCATATGGTTAGAGGAAGGACGACAGCTCCAAGTGGTTTAGTATTAGGTCATGAAATCACAGGCGAAGTTGTTGAGGTTGGTAGTGATGTAGAATTTATTAAAAAAGGTGATCTTGTATCGGTTCCGTTTAACATTGCATGTGGTCGTTGTAGAAGCTGTAAAAATCAAGATACACATATCTGTGAAAATGTAAATCCGGATCGTCCAGGTTCTGCATACGGATATGTCGACATGGGAGGCTGGGTTGGAGGACAGTCTGAGTATGTCATGGTACCTTACGCTGACTTTCAACTCTTAAAGTTTCCCGATAAAGACCAAGCGATGGAAAAGATTCTTGATTTAACAATGCTTTCAGATATTTTCCCAACTGGATACCATGGTGCTGTGAGTGCTGGAGTAAAACCAGGATCGACAGTTTACGTTGCTGGAGCAGGCCCGGTTGGACTAGCTGCTGCTCACTCAGCACAGTTGTTGGGTGCGTCAGTTGTGATTGTTGGTGATTTAAATGAAGAGCGACTGGCACAAGCGAGGAGCTTTGGCTGTGAAACGGTTAACTTACGAAAGCATGCTGACTTAGGCGAACAAATTGAACAAATTTTAGGTGTACCAGAGGTTGATTGTGCTGTAGATGCTGTTGGATTTGAGGCTAGTGGACATGGTGAAGGTGCAGGAGAAGCGCCTGCTACGGTGCTGAATTCTATTATGACAGCTACAAGAGCAGGGGGGAAATTAGGCATTCCTGGGCTTTATGTGACAGGGGATCCTGGTGCGATCGATAATGACGCAAAAGAGGGTACGTTGAAGATCCGTCTTGGTTTAGGATGGGCTAAAGCACACACATTTGTAACTGGTCAAACTCCAGTTATGAAATACCATCGTGATTTAATGAATTCCATTTTAAGTGGTCGTGCACAAATTGCTAAGGCGGTTAATGCTACACTTATTTCGCTTGATCAAGCACCAGCTGGCTATCAAGAATTCGATGGTGGGGCATCGAAAAAATTTGTCATTGATCCTCATGGAATGGTCAGAAAATAGTAGGATGAAAAAAGTGCTTGGATTAAAGAACAGGCACTTTTTTTGGTAATCTTTTTAAAGCACCCTAGTGTAATAGAGTAATAATCGTTACCCAATTTTCATAGATATAACTATACCTTTTTAAGAGAAATTAAACCTGTTGGATTATTACTACGAGGGGGAATATATATACCTGGCAAAAAAGAATAAACGGTTAGCTGTCACGCTTGCTCTAGAAAAAATAGAATCGTTATCAGTAAGATTAACTGGATTATATAGAAGTTTTGCCAGGAAAAAGTGCCAAAGCTGTTCAATAAAATATATGATCGGACAACTATTTCAATAATTGCAGGTGGGCTGGTTCTTACAAATAAAGAGGTTCTAGAAGCAAATGACGAAGGAACTAGAGCTGTAACTTTTTACCGAGCCTAAGCTTTGGTAAAATTTCGTTTAAATAATTGACAACGTTTTCATTTTAGTATACATTATTAGGACAAGTTAATTTTCGTGGTTGAGATTTGGAGACCCACATTGCAATAATACATATACCTTAGGTAAAGTGTGTTTATTGAGTGTGGGTCTCTTTTCTATACGCAAATTTCCTTGTTTATCAAATAGATTCATATTTTTACAATAAAAAGGGGTGTTAGTCATGTCTGAGTTTTTAGCAGAATTAATTGGAACAATGATTCTAATTATTTTTGGTGGGGGTGTTGTTGGAGGCGTTGTACTAAAAAAATCGAAAGCAGAGGATTCCGGCTGGGTAGTTATTACAATTGGTTGGGGTCTTGCAGTTGCGATGGGGGTATATGCAGTAGGTAGCTTTACAGGTGCACATATAAACCCTGCTGTTACATTGGGGTTTGCTGCTGCTGGTGAGTTTCCATGGGCGAAAGTGCCAATGTACATTAGTGCTCAAATGATTGGTGCTTTTATTGGTGCGGTTATTGTGTTCTTAAATTATTTACCGCATTGGAAAGAAACAAAGGATCAAGCAGCAAAGTTAGGGGTATTTTCAACCGATCCCGCTGTTCGTAGCATATTTTCAAACTTAGTTAGTGAGATGATTGGTACATTTGTTCTTTTGTTAGGTTTAATGTTTATTGGTGCCAATGAATTTACAGATGGGCTAAACCCATTAATTGTAGGTGCACTAATAATAGCAATTGGTATGTCACTCGGGGGAACGACTGGTTATGCGATAAACCCTGCCCGTGACCTTGGTCCAAGGATTGCCCATGCACTTCTTCCGATTCCAGGTAAAGGCGGTTCTGATTGGAGCTATGCTTGGGTTCCAGTTGTCGGACCGATTCTTGGAGGAATTTATGGAGCGGTATTCTATCAGGCCATGTTCTTAGGGAACTTCTCCGTATTATTTTGGGTATTAAGTGTAGTTGTAGCTGTAATTATAGTTGGCGCTACTAGTTCTGAACTTAAAAAAGGTGAAACAGTAGCCGATCAGATAGAAGAAAAAATAAGCTAAAGGGGAAATGAATAATGAGTAAACAGTATATTTTGTCGTTAGATCAAGGGACAACAAGTTCACGTGCCATTCTTTTTGACCACAGTGGAGCGATTGTGGAGACTGCCCAAAAAGAATTTGAGCAATTTTTCACGCAGCCTGGCTGGGTAGAACATGATGCGAATGAAATTTGGACATCCGTTCTTGCATGTGTGGCAGAGGTTTTACGAAAAGCAGATGCTGATCCTAGTCAAATTGCCGGGATTGGTATTACAAATCAACGTGAAACAACAGTTGTTTGGGACAAGAACACAGGGAAACCAATTTATAAAGCAATTGTTTGGCAATCACGTCAAACAGATGGAATTTGTAAAGAGTTGCGTGAAAAGGGTTACAATGATTTGTTTAGGGAGAAAACTGGATTGTTGCTTGATCCGTACTTCTCTGGTACAAAAGTAAAATGGATTTTGGACAATGTTGAAGGTGCTAGGGAGAAAGCTGACAATGGGGATTTGTTATTTGGAACAATGGACACTTGGTTAGTTTACAAACTTTCTGGTGGAAAAACACATATTACGGATTATTCAAATGCATCGAGAACATTAATGTTTAATATTTATGATCTTAAATGGGATGAAGAGCTACTTGAAATCCTAACCGTTCCAAAAAGTATGCTACCTGAGATCAGACAATCATCTGAGGTATATGCAAATACGGTTGATTATCATTTCTTCGGTCATGAGGTTCCGATTGCGGGGATTGCAGGGGATCAGCAGGCAGCATTGTTTGGTCAAGCTTGTTTTGATAAAGGAATGGCAAAAAATACGTATGGAACAGGCTGCTTTATGTTAATGAATACTGGTGAACAAGGTGTTGCATCCGAAAATGGTTTGCTAACGACATTGGCTTGGGGTGTTGATGGCAAAGTTGAATATGCGTTAGAAGGAAGTATTTTTGTAGCTGGTTCAGCAATTCAATGGCTACGTGACGGTCTGAAAATTATTGAAGATGCACCACAAAGTGAAGATTTTGCTAGTAAGGTAGACTCGACAGATGGTGTGTATTTAGTACCTGCTTTTGTTGGGCTTGGAACACCTTATTGGGATAGTGATGCAAGAGGTGCGGTCTTCGGCTTAACCCGTGGTACAACAAAAGAACATTTCATTCGTGCAACACTTGAATCACTAGCATATCAAACAAAAGACGTGTTGGATGCGATGATTGCAGATTCAGGAATTGATTTGAAAACATTACGCGTTGACGGCGGTGCAGTTAAAAATAATTTTCTTATGCAGTTCCAAAGTGATGTTTTAGGTGTTCCGGTTGAACGGCCTGTTGTACAAGAAACAACGGCATTAGGTGCAGCGTATTTGGCAGGATTAGCTGTAGGATACTGGGCAGATAAGGATGAAATTGCTAAACAGTGGCAAAATGAAAAAACGTTTAACAATGTACTAGAAGAGGAAAAACGTAATAAGCTTTACGATGGCTGGAAAAAAGCTGTCGAAGCGACGAGAGTTTTCAAATAGGAATTGTAAACGAGTATAAATAAGGTAACCTAAAGAGACCAAGACCATAGACTCGGGAATGGTCTCTTTTTAAAATATATTGAAGGAGTGAAGCTGGAATGAAAAAAATTATCAATGATCCAAATCAAGTAGTACAAGATATGATTAAAGGATTGGTTGCAGCATATCCTAACAGTGTTAAACAGTTACCAGGTACAACAGTTATTACGGGATTTGATGTTCCGGTTGATAATAAAGTAGGTTTAGTAAGTGGAGGAGGTAGTGGACATGAACCTGCCCATGCTGGATTTGTTGGTAAAGGGTTATTGGATGCTGCAGTAGCGGGGGAAGTTTTTACCTCACCCACTCCGGATCAGGTGTTTGAAGCGATTAAAGCGGTTGATAGCGGATCTGGCGTTTTTTTAATCATAAAGAACTATACTGGTGATGTACTGAATTTTGAAATGGCCGCAGAGCTTGCCGAAGCAGAAGGTATTCAAGTAGAAAAAGTAGTGGTAAACGATGATGTTGCCGTTGAAGATAGTTCGTTTACAACAGGTCGCCGGGGTATTGCGGGGACAGTTTTTGTACATAAAATTGCCGGGGCAATGGCCGAGAAAGGCGGATCACTCAACGAGGTGAAGGCTGTTGCAGAAAAAGTAGTGAATAACGTTCGTTCAATGGGCATGGCGATCAGCCCTTGTACTGTACCAGCGGCAGGAAATCCGAGCTTTGAGTTGGCGGATGATGAGATGGAAGTAGGTATGGGGATTCACGGAGAACCTGGTATTGAACGGACAAAAATTACTTCTGCGGATGAAATTGCGACTGAACTTACTGGGAAAATTCTAGAAGATATTGAAATTAACCGCAATGACGAAGTGGCTGTTATGGTGAATGGACTAGGCTCTACCCCTGAAATGGAACTATTTATTTTAAATGGGAAAGTACATGATATTTTAACTGAAAAGGGTATCAATGTATACAAAACATTTGTTGGTGAATATATGACATCGTTAGAAATGGCGGGCTGCTCTGTGACTTTATTGAAATTGGACGAGGAATTGAAAGAATTGTTAAATGCTGAGTCAAACGGTCCAGCTTTTCATAGCTGACAGAAAGGAGAATTTTGACATGGATATTTTTCAAGTTGGGCATGCACTAGAATGGATGGCAAAAACCAATGAAAAGGTTCAAGATAACAAGGAGTATTTGACATCGCTCGATCAAGCAATTGGTGACGGGGACCACGGGATAAATATGGCACGTGGTTTCGAGGAAGTTATGAAAAAAATAAACGGTGTTGCCTATCAGCATGTAGCCGATGTAATGAAGGATGTTGCCATGACGCTAATGTCTAAAGTTGGTGGTGCTGCTGGTCCGTTGTATGGAACTGCTTTTTTGAAGCTGTCAATGACTTTCAAAGGGTCAGAAGTTGATAATGCTTCGTTTTCAAAAGGGATTGAGGATGCACTAAATGGCGTGAAGCAGCGTGGAAAAGCAGATGTTGGTGAAAAAACGCTTGTTGACGTCTGGACGGCGGTTGCAAATGCATTTCGTGAGAATAAAGGATTTGGTGGTGAAGTGATTTTGCAAGCGGCTAAATCGGCAATGGAAGATTCAAAAGATATAAAGGCTACGAAGGGACGAGCAGCATATTTAGGAGACCGCTCTATTGGACATCTGGATCCTGGTTCTGTTTCTTCATTTTACCTATTCGAATCGTTAGCTGAAGTAATCAATGAAGGAGCGTGATGGTATGTCATACGTTGGAATTGTATTAATCTCGCATAGTCCAAAAGTGGTTGAGGGCATCGAGGATATTATCAGACAAGTGATAAAAGATGTTCCCATTGAACTAGCTGGAGGGACGGATGAGGACGAGATTGGTACAAGTATTGAAAAAATCCAGACAGCCATTGATAAAGCCTATAGTGATAAAGGCGTTTTATTGATGTATGATTTAGGCAGTGCAAAAATGAATGCTGAAATGGCAGTGGAAATGTCTGATATGGAAAACATTAAAATTGCTGAAGCACCTTTGTTGGAAGGTTCTTACGTAGCAGCCGTTGAATCGGGGATGGGTAAATCTCTAGAGGAATTAGTAGCGGCTTTGGAAAAAGGGTTTTAATTTTGATACCGGATAGTTGAAGCTATCCGGTATCAATTTTTTACTTAAACCAACCTTTTTTCTTAAACCATAGGACCATAACAACTGTTACCATTAACATTACAAATAGTATGGCAAAATAGCCAAAGTCCCACGTTAGTTCCGGCATGTTGACAAAGTTCATCCCATATATACCTGCAATAAAAGTAAGTGGTGCAAAGATGGATGTAATAACAGTCAATACTTGGATAACCTTATTTTGCTGATAGGAGTTGAGGGAAATAAAGTTATCCCGAATATCGTTTGTAATTTCCCGGTTAGAAGCAACCATCTCAGATAGTTTTAACAAGTGGTCATAGATATCAGCAAAATATTCTCGTCGTTCTTTTATCCCTTCTAAGTGATGGGAGTTCAAAACACGGTAAAACAAGTCGCGAATAGGATTGATTGTATGTCTCAACCTTAGTAACGCATGTCTAAAATCAAATAAGTTGTCTAACAGAACATCCATAGATTTATTGTCGGGATTTTCTTCCACTTCGTTAATCTTATCTTCCAGCTCATATACAATTGGAAAAAAGTTATCTACCACTTTATCCATAACTTCGTAAAAAATACGGTATTCATCCCATTCATCATTTGTTGCTTGGTTCAAGAGAATGTCCCAAACTTGATCTATTTCCTTTAAATTTCGATGATGAAATGTAACGATAAAATTGCTGCCTATGAAAAAGTTAATTTCATGCTTATCATAATGTTTTGGGCCAATTGTATGTGCTACATAAAATGCAAAGTCATCATAATAATCCAGCTTCGGTCGCTGCAAGCTATGTATACAATCTTCAATTGCAAGTGGATGAAAATGTAGCTTTGTGTCGAGTTTATTTATTTCTTCTTCGGTTGGATTACTGTAATCAATCCACCACCATTTGTGTTTTGTGAAATCAACATCATCAATCGTTTGATCTGTAATTTTTTCATTGTTAGACGTAACTGCTATCGTTCGAATCATGATAATACTCCTTATTAATGATTAGCTTATTATGTATTTCCCTGTTTCGGCAGATTTCATGCAGGGGATTTTCTCTTAAACAGTAGTTATTGCTATTTATTGAACCTTAGCCTAAGCATTTTTAAGAAGACATTTTTTGCAAAGCGCTTTTCAAAAAAATTGTTGCTTTTTAATCTCTTAGTTTCAGTAAAATGCGACGTAAGTTATCTTATGTAGCTGTTATTCCCACAGCCAGTATACACTACGATTTCCGGGCAGCTGCTATCCTTGCTCTCCTGCCGATAATCCTGCTCTCCTGCCGATATTCACGCCCTCCTGCTGATATTCACGCTCTCCTGCCGATGTTCCTGCTCTCCTGCCGATATTCCTGCTCTCCTGCTGAAGTTCCTGTTCTCCTGCTGAAGTTCCTGCTCTCCTGCCGATATTCACGCTCTCCTGCTGAAGTTCCTGCTCTCCTGCTGAAGTTCCTGTTCTCCTGCTGAAGTTCCTGCTCTCCTGCCGATATCCTCGCTCTCCTGCCGATATTCACGCCCTCCTGCTGATATTCACGCTCTCCTGCCGATAATCCTGCTCTCCAGCTGATATTCACGCTCTCCTACCGAGCATCATCTCCCCAGGATGTCTCTAGTATGAAAATAAAATTTTTCTGTCTTCTCTGCTTGCTGTTTATGTCGCATTTTATGTCTTTTGTGGCAAAAACAACAATCTTTTAGAAAACAGCTTTTAAGAAGAAAAACTGCCCAACAAGGTCAAGTACCTTTTTGGGCAGTCTGTCAATCATACTTATTTACAATGCATTATCATCCACAGACATCAGCCATTCTTCAATTGTGCCCACAACTGATTCAACACAGCCCTCTTTGAATGGTGAACGCAAATTAGCGGCCTCTACCAGTCCAAGGAATGACTTTGATCCACCTAATTTACATAGATTTAAATAGTCTTCCCAAGCTTCTTCACGGTTTTCACGGGAGCGTTTCCAGAACTGAAATGCACATATTTGTGCCAACGTGTAGTCAATGTAATAGAAAGGTACCTCGTAAATATGCCCCTGCCGCTGCCAAAATCCGCCTGCTTCTAGATACGGAATTCCATCGTAATCACGGTGTGGTAAATAGGTTTCTTCAAGTTTCTTCCATGCTTTTTTACGTTCATCTGGTGACCATTCCGGATTTTCGTAAACAAGATGTTGGAATTCGTCCACTGCAACACCATATGGCAAGAACTGCAATCCATCCGCTAAATGGGAGTATTTATATTTATCCGTGTCCTCTTTAAAGAAAAGTTTCATCCATGGCCATGTGAAAAATTCCATGCTCATAGAGTGAATTTCTGCTGCTTCTGATGTTGGAATTAAATATTCAGGCATTCCAATGTTTCGACTGGAGTAAAATTGAAATGCATGTCCTGCTTCATGTGTTAACACATCAATATCACCCGATGTACCATTAAAGTTTGCGAAAATAAATGGTGATTGATAATCCTCAATAAATGTACAATAGCCACCTGCTTCTTTTCCTTTTTTCGCTTCTAAATCCATTAGATTTCTATCAAGCATAAAATGGAAAAATTCGTTCGTTTCTGCTGACAATTCTTCATACATTTTTTTCCCGTTGTCAATGATCCATTCAGGTGTTCCCTTAGGTTTAGCATTGCCGCTTTTGTACTGGAATGGTTCATCGTAATAGTGTAGAGAATCTACGCCGATTCGCTCAGCTTGTTTTTCATATAGCTTGCTTACAAGTGGAACAATCGATTCACGGACTTGCTTACGGAAAACGTTAACCATTTCAGCGTTATAATCGACACGAAGCATACGTATGTATCCCAGCTCTACGAAGTTTTTATAACCAAGCGTTGTAGCTATCTCGTGACGTACTTTTACTAATTGATCATAAATGTCATCAAATTTTTCAGCGTTTTGTTCAAAAAATCCTGCGCTTGCTTCAATTGCTTTTTTTCGTACAGAACGGTTTTTGTCTTGTGCGAATGGTGAGAGCTGTGCTAACGTATATGTCTCACCTTGGAAATCCACCTCGGCAGACGCTATAAGTTTTGAGTATTCTGAGATCAGCTTATTCTCTTTTTGAAGTAGTTTAATAATGTCATTTGAGAATGATTTTATTTCTAAATCAGCAATTTGGAAAAGTTGCGCACCCCACTTTTTTTCCAGCTCATGTCGATGTGGCGATTGTACCAATTCCTTGTAGAAGTCTGTATTCAATGATTTAATTTCCGGTTGCAAATCGTCAAAGAAATCACGTTCTTGTTGATAAAATGCATCATTTGTATCTATTGATGCACGAATATAAACTAAATTAAATAGCGTTGATAATCTGTTACGAAAAGTATTTATTTCCTCAATTGCTTTTGATGCTTCCTCGACTGATGAGGCAGTTTTAAAGGTGTTTAATAGATGTGAAAATTTATCTTTCTCTTCTTGAAGTTCCGGTCGTTCATATGTATAGTTTTCAAATGTTTTCATAAAAGACACTCCTTATTCTTATATATTGTATAATAATTCGACAATAGTGTATGGATTCCTGCTTTTGGTTTGAAGTGGCTGGGACATAATTAAACTCTTTAAGTATAAAAACGAACAAAGTGCTGTTTTAGTGGAGGAAATATACGTAGACTCCTGCGGAAGGAAAGGCATGATGAGACACCGCTGTGCGCCAACACGAGGAGGGTCAACAGCCGCCCGCGGAAAGCGAAGTATATTTCCGAAGCGGATTATAGCACCAACCATTATATCATTAGGATTTTTCTTTGGTTAAAACACTTTTGTCTCAGCCTCCACTATTTAGTTTCGATAGTTATATTTCTCATGTAGAATAGAGAAGATTACATATAGATGAAGGGGATAAACATGAAATCTAAATTCGATTTATCAAAAGAGAAAAAAGATGAAATGGTGGGATTGATCCAAGGATATTTTGAAAAAGAACGTGATGAACAAATTGGTGAATTGGCAGCAATCATGCTACTGGAATTTTTTATGGATGAACTGGCGCCGATCTTTTATAATATTGGGGTAGAAGACAGTCATGCATTTATAAGCACGAAATTAGAAGATATTTTTGAAATTCAGAAGTAGGTGGAAAATATGACAATTGACGGTAGATACCGAAAAAATATATCACCAGGTATTGAAGTAGACATTGTGTTAAAGAAGGACCAACGCACGGGTAAAAAAACGAGAGGAATTGTAAAAGATCTACTTACTAATTCCCAGTATCATCCACATGGTATAAAGGTCCGATTAGAAGATGGACAAATTGGAAGAGTGGTCACAGAATAATTAATAGCTCTACTTAAAAAAAGTGATTATTATAGTAAATGATAAAATCCTAGATCTAATTTTAATGGAAAAAACTTCTAAAGTAATGCAGTGGCGTTCTTGGAAGTTTTCCCCACTATCTGGATACAAATTTGTTTCCTTTTATCCAAAACCTCCATGGATAATCCTTTGCTTCACCAGAATTATCAATACCGATTCGTGACCCTGATAGAATTTGGTTTGAGTCAATTGTGCACCCTTCGGAAATCCAAAGTGGGGGCTGATCAAGTGCATGGCCATAGTCTTCCATGGTAATCCCAAGAGCTTTCGTTAATTTACCTGGTCCATTTGTCCATTGTCGTTCAGTCTTTGCTTTCGGCCTTCTGGCAGCCATTAGATCCTGACCTGTATACGGTTCAACACCTCTAATTAAAATTGCCTCAGGTAAGTCAACTTCACCACTGACAACATTAAACAAACAATGTGTATGCATGGAATAGGTGTAAACATGACCGGGACTTCCATACATAATCTCCGTTCGCTTAGTTCGTCGGTTGTTGAAGCTATGTGCTGCTCTGTCGGTAGGACCTTTGTATGCTTCTGTTTCGACTATAAAGCCTGATGAGATTCCATCAGGAGTTTCTTTTATAAGTAAACATCCAAGCAATGCCTTTGCAAGCTCAAGTGTCGGTTGATAATAAAATTCCTTTTCCAATGGCTCATTACATATTTTGCCCATGGGTTTTTCATCCTTTCATCCTCCATATAAGTATAACTAGTCTTTGCCTCTTACACAAAAAAGTAACCAACACGTTTTACGTGTGGTTACTTTCTTAAAAATACTGAAAGTCAAACGGTTGCTCTATGAAGCTTCTGCCACCTGGCCACTCGAATTCCTTCTTCGCTCTGATGCTTCTACAACAACACTCGCAGATGCGTCTCCAATGACATTAACCGAGGTTCTAAACATGTCAAGAACGCGATCAATTCCAGCGATTAAAGCGATACCCTCTAGCGGTAAATTAACTGCGGCTAACGTCATAGTAAGCATAATTAACCCTGCGCCTGGAACACCTGCAGTGCCGATCGAAGCGAGTGTTCCAATTAGTGCAACAGTTAGAAGTTGCGTAATGGAAAGTTGACTTCCAAAATATTGTGCAACAAACATTACTGTAATACCTTGGTAAATAGCCGTTCCATCCATATTTATTGTGGCACCTAATGGAAGAACAAAGCTACTAGTTTCTTTAGAGACCCCTAAATTTTCTTGTGTGTTCTTCATTGTAACAGGTAATGTTCCAGAACTACTACATGTACTGAATGCCACAGCAGCAGCTGGGAAAATCCCCTTGAAAAAATCAATTGGATTTAGTTTTCCAAGTGATTTTACTGCCGTCACATATACTATCGCCACATGGACAATACATGCAATAATCAATGCTAAAATTAATTTTATTAACGGTAATAAGACGGATATGCCGTATTCTCCGACAACAGGGGCTAACAAGCCAAATATTCCGAGAGGTACTAATGTCATAATTACCCCAGTTATTTTGTACATAATTTCAGCAAATCCGTCAAAAAAGCGTTGAACAGTATTTGCCTTTTCACCAACCAATTGAATTCCAATGCCGATAAAGATAGAAAAAAAGATAATTTGCAAAACATTTCCTGTTGCTAAAGCTTCGATAGGGTTAAGTGGAATAATATTTAATAATGTTTGCACTACACCTTCAGTTTCATTCGGTTGTGCAGCGGCTTCATTAATTTCAAGGCTCATACCAGTTCCAGGTGAAAAGATAAATCCAGCAATTAGCCCAATTGTAATTGCGATAAAACTCGTAACAAGATAATAAGAAATTGTTTTACCACCAAGTCTCCCTAATTTTTTCATATCACCAGTACTAGTTACACCAACTATGATTGTTGAAAAAATTAATGGCACGATAATAAATTTAATTAACCGTAAAAATAAATCTCCAAGTGGCTGAACAAATGTGGTTCTTTCTCCAAAAATCAAACCTACAATTATCGCAAGAACAAAAGCTCCAACGATTTGCCACATTAAACTTCTCTTCAAGGTGACTCCTCCTCGTTTTTAATGATGGCTTTTTAAATTTGTCCTCCTTTCTTCTAAAAGAAGGGAATCATCATTATAAGATGGATAATATAGCAAACATGCAATTTTCCCTTCGTTATAGTAGTTTATTCATAGTTAAGTTGGAAAATTCGAATTATATTAAAGTGGGGAGGAGACAAAAAAATAACCACGTAATCGATGATTATCGTAGTTATCATAAAAAAAGTGTTTTATTCTTTTAAATAGGTTTGTCCGTCGCTTTGTTCAATTTTATCGTCCTTCATGAGCTTACCTAGTGCGCGTTTGAATGCAGCTTTACTAATATTGAATGTTCCGCGTATATCTTCTGGATCACTTTTATCACTAAATGGAATGACACCATCGTTTTCTTCTAACAAGTTTAAAATTGTTTCAGCGTCTTCTGTCATACTATGTTGTTTAAGAGGTCTAAGAGAGATATTCAGTGTACCGTCTTCTTTTACTTCGATTACCCGTCCTTTAACCCATTCTCCCAAACGAGGTTCTTCCTTTCGCTCGGTGTAATGTATGAATCCACGATAACCCTCTTCGGTTATAATTGCAGTACCTTCCCTACTTGTGCGATAAACACGGCCGCTGATCGGAGCGTTCAATGCATTTTCTGGAGCAAATTCCCACTCCCGCTCAAATACCCCTTCTGTTGCAGGAAGAGCAAGCAAACGACCTTTTCGATCTTTTCCTAAAGTGACATAAAGCATATCACCAGTTTTTGGCCAAACATCCTCGAATAATGGCAGGTCATCTTTAGAAACGAGAATTTCTTTAGTGATACCAATGTTTACGAATGCACCTAAATTAGGGATGACTTCTACTACTTCTGCCCAGTCGTAAACGTCCATTTGTATTGTTGGTAATGTCGTTGTAGCAACAGTTTGTCCTTTTTTATCCTGATACAAAAACACTTCGACTTGCTGATTAACGTCAAGCTCTGATTCGGTTTCATTATGATGCAACAGTGCTTCGTTTGTATTTTTAGTTAAAACATAGCCAGTATCAATTTTTCGAAGTACGGTCATAGTCTGAATTGTGCCAGTTGGTAAATAGTTCATTATCTAACCTTCTTTCAAATAGTATTGTGCATATCTTCTGTAATGTATTATGTATGATTGGAAAAGGGGTACCCTCATTTGTAAGAGTACCCCTTTGATTACTAAAGTAACACATAAGTTTTAATTTTATATTTATCCCGAATCAATCGGGTGGGAAATTCAATTCATTGTGCTTTATAAAAAAGCAGGTATTTAAATTTTATTAGTTAAGCTGTGGCGATTAGCCTAATTTCTTTAGAATTTCACTTTCATTACCGCGGTCTTTGTTCCACTGGGTGTTCTCTAACTTAAGCAACGTCAGCCCTACCTGCTCTGACGTCCTTGCGACCCCTTAGTCGCGCCAGTGTGAATAAGCATCTTTGAAAAACATTACGTAGAATGCCAGAATACTTATTGTTACTTTATTTGTTAACTAATCTATATTCTCATATATTGAATGGAATGTCAAATTATTATTTTAAAAGCTTCTTTCTTCTACTATATCGTGGTTTTTGTCCATAATGATAATCTTGCTTGGTGAATTTTCCATTGCCAATTGTTCAGCTTTTTGAATTGCATCATCTTTAGCTACATACTCGTTCTCTGGTGCTACGTCTTCTAACTTTACAAACCACCCCGTTACATCTTTATTAGGTACTACACTATACTTCTTCATATAATAAAACTCCTTCTTTTTTGTTATAATGTATTTATCCCGCCTTAACGGGCAGTAAACCTCCTTCAAGATTCCAAAGAAATTAAAGGAAGGTAAGTAGTTGTCAACTTCTTCCCGTAAAGGTCCGATTCTGTTCAACTAACATTCAGTGGGGGACAAGAAAACCCCCACTGAATGAAGTTTCACTTTATCTGTTCCCGTTCATTGTTAGTATAAAACTAGACTTGTCTATTGGAGGGTACCATATGTGTGCACATAAATTAAACATACAAGGTTCTATCGATAACGAAACACGTTGCCGACATTATCATGATGAAAATGACAGAATCGCAATCAAATTTTATTGCTGCGGTGAGTATTTTCCATGCTACCAGTGTCATGCTAAGTACGGATGTGGAGAAAACGGAGTCTGGCCAAGGTCGGAGTTTGATCAGCGGGCAATTTTATGTGGAAGCTGTGATAAAGAATTAACAATAAATGAGTATCTAATGTGTGATGCAGCTTGTCCATATTGTGCTGCCGCCTTTAATCCAGGTTGTTCATTACATTATCATTTATATTTTGAGCGCATTACTTGAAATGATAGAATAAAATAGTATTAAATTATAATGGAGCCTTATTATCTTGTATAAGGAGGGATACTCTATATGGCTTTTGTAATTTTAGAACCTTGTGGTGGTGAAAAGGCTGCTGAATGTGTCAGCGTTTGCCCCGTTGATTGTATAGAAGAAGGACCAGATCAATTTTATATTGATCCAGATATATGTATTGATTGTGGTGCTTGTAAAGCGGTTTGTCCTGTTGATGCGATTGAAGAGGAATACGACTTATCGCCCAAACAGGAAGTATACTTGGAAAAAGCTGAGGAATTTTTTGGTAACAAGTAAGTAGTTAGAGTAAGACTCAACTCTTAGAAGGGTTGAGTTTTTTTGTTTCAGGGGTGATAACGTGAATTTATTTCTTGAGGTCGTTCTCCCAATTATTGCAGTTTTTGCTGTTGGATATTGGGTGCAACGGGTTCGTATGTTAGATGTTAAATCTGTAGCGGCCGTTTCCATTTACATATTTTTACCTTGTTTAGTATTTACAACCTTATATGAAGCATCGTTCAATAAAGGATTTAGTAACATTTTGATTTTTGCATTTCTCTTATTATTTATGATGATTGTACTAAATAAAGTTTTTGCATACATATTTAAATGGAATAAGTCGGTAGAGAGTGCAACAATATTGACTTCAGTGTTCATGAATGGTGGTAATTACGGTGTTCCAGTTATTATCTTTAGTATTGGAGATGTTGCACTCCCGTATGCCATTTTCTTTATGGTACTGCAGTCGTTGTTGATGAATTTTTTTGGTGTCTATTATGCTTCGAGGAGTACGAGTGGAATGCTACGTGCGTTGAAGACTGTATTTATGATGCCGGCAACGTATGCGGCAATTATGGCGTTTGTTTTTCAGCAAATCCCCTGGGAAATCCCAGATGCAGTATATTCTACTTTGACGATGGTAGGTAATGCAGCTGTTCCACTGATGATGGTTATGCTTGGAATGCAGCTAGCCTCTATTACATCTCTTAAGTTTAACTGGCAAATTATAGGGTCGGCAGTTGTGATGCGGATGATTCTGTCACCACTCATTGCATTTATGTTCGTATGGGTACTTGATATCGATACAGTCATTGCATCAGTAATTATCATTGTAGCGGCAATGCCAAGTGCTGCAACAACTACAATGTATGCAATCGAATTTGATACTGAGCCTGATTTGGTTTCAAGCATTACGCTTGTAACAACGCTCATTAGTATTGTTTCTGTTACATTGTTATTAAATTTTATGGTATAAGGCTGTCTTTTTCGCATAGTTTGTAACTATTTATAGAAACCACGACGTGAGTACTGTGGTAATTTCGCATTCTTTATTGCTGATACGCAGCCCGTATACACTTTGCTTTCCGGGGCCGGCCGGAGAGCCTCCTAGTGCTAACTTTTTTAGGGCACATCGATGCCTGACATCCCCCAGAAGTCTACTTGTATACGGGATGCTTGTATGAGGATAGCGAGCCCACGGAAAGCGTAGTGTATCTCCGTAGCGGTAGCAAGGCATCTAACATGATTTTTAATTACGTCGCATTTTATGTCAATATTATTTAATAAGGTTTCAGCATTTGAAAAAGCAACAATCTTCTAGAAAAAAACCTTGTCTAACATGGCTTTTTGTTTGTTAATTCTTCTTTATGGGTATCTACTGTTATAAGCTCATCGAAAGGGAGAATAGAATGATACGTACAATTTTAATGATAATTGGAGCAATTGTAGTGATTGGATGGATTATTTCGTTGCTTTAAAATTAAATTAGGAAGTTTGAAAAACCGCTAAAGAGTAGCGGTTTTTCTTATGAAATCATATTAAATATACCTAACGTAATTAACAGAAATGGCGGTAACCAGACTAACTTTCGCATCCATTTTCTTTCCGATAAATAAATACCTAATTTAATTCCACAAAATACTAATGTTCCACTCATTAAAGCAATAAAAATGGCGGTCACTAATGGTGAATATCCAAGCATGGCAGCACCTATCCCTGCGCCAAACGCATCTAATGCAAGTGCGAAACCAAGTAGAAGCGCTTCTTTAATCGAAATTGTACCAGAATGATCCCAGTCTGCACGCTCTGGTTTTTTCATTATCGTTTTAAACTGGTCCCATTTTTCACTTTCTTGAGATTGCTCCAATTGATGACTTATTTCATCTCCCATTTTTGATCTAAAAACATTATATAAACAAAATATCCCTATAAATATTAAGACTGTACCTCCAACTGATTTAGCAATACTAGCTGTGATAAAGGAACTTAGCAAATTTCCAATTGTCATTGATGTTAAAACAGTAATTCCAGAGCAGAACATTATTACAGATAATGCGAAAAATGGAACTCGAATCCGCCTCATGCCATATGTTATTCCTACGCCAAAGCTATCCAAACTAACACCAATTACGAGAAGAATTAATCCAGTGTAATAGAGCAAGCCAATCAATCCTTTTATTCTTTTGATTATTGTATGGGTTTAGGAAAATGGTGTGCCTGGAATCCTGCATACTGTATAAGAATCTTTTAAAAATATGTTAAAGTAGAGAGAGAATGAATAGAGAGGATTATTTTAATGAGTAAAACAGTTGTATTAGCAGAAAAACCTTCTGTTGGCAGAGATATTGCACGTGTATTGAATTGTCATAAAAAAGGCAATGGCTTTATGGAAGGATCAAAATATATTGTAACGTGGGCACTTGGTCATTTGGTAACATTAGCTGATCCGGAGGTGTATGAAGACAAATATAAGACATGGCGATTAGACGACTTACCAATGCTTCCGAGTCATTTAAAATTGGTAGTTATAAAGAAAACAGGCAAACAATTTAATGCAGTTAAGACGCAGTTCAATAGAAAAGACGTTAATGAAATTGTTATCGCAACGGATGCTGGGCGAGAAGGGGAGCTTGTCGCACGTTGGATTATCGAAAAATCACGTGTGAATAAACGAGTTAAACGACTGTGGATATCTTCAGTTACGGATAAGGCGATTCGTGATGGTTTTAAGCAGTTAAAACCAGGTGAGAAATATGAAAATTTATACGCTTCAGCTGTAGCCCGTTCAGAAGCTGACTGGTATGTCGGATTGAATGCGACCCGTGCACTAACAACGAAGTTTAATGCACAGCTTTCTAGTGGACGAGTGCAGACACCTACACTAGCAATGATCGCTGCTCGCGAAAAAGAAATAAAAGATTTCAAGCCACAGAAATTTTATGGAATCGAAGTAAAGACAACAAAAGGTTTTAAATTTACATGGCAGGATGCAAAAAATAACAATCGTATGTTTTCAAAAGAGAAAGCAGATATACTACTTGGACAGGTTAAAAATAAGCCAGCAAAAGTCATTAATGTTGATAAGACGTATAAAAAGAAGTTCTCACCACAACTGTATGATTTAACGGAATTGCAACGTGATGCGAATCGGATCTTCAATTTCTCAGGTAAACAAACATTATCGCTCATGCAAAAACTATATGAACAGCACAAAGTATTGACCTATCCCAGAACAGATTCACGTGTTATCACAACAGATATTGTTCCAACATTAAAAGATCGTGTGAAGGCCTGTGGGGTTGATCAGTATGCAAAATTTGCTGGAAAAGTGCTGAGGCGGGATATAAAGCTATCGAAGACAGTTGTAGATAATGCAAAGGTCTCAGACCATCATGCGATTATTCCAACTGAACAGCCAGTAATTCTAGCAGACTTGAATGATAAGGAACGTAAAATTTTTGATTTGGTTGTGAAGCGATTTTTGGCGGTTTTATCTGACCCTCATGAGTACGAGCAGACGTCAGTTATTGCCCAAATTGAGAATGAACGTTTTGTTGCTAAAGGGAAAATCGTTAAAAAACAAGGGTGGAAAGAAATTTATGATAACCGCCACGATGATGAAACAGACGTAAAATCACAAGATCAACGTTTACCGGTAATTGACAAAGGTGATGTGTTTTCAAATTTACGTATTTCTCAGACTAATGGTGAAACGAAACCGCCAGAGCGTTTTACGGAAGGTGGACTACTACAGGCAATGGAGAACCCTGTCCGCTACATGAGTCAGGACGAGAAGCACTTAGCAGGAACAATTAACAAAACAGGTGGCCTAGGTACCGTTGCGACACGTGCCGATATTATCGAGAAACTGTTTAATAGTTCATATATGGAAATGAAAGGTAAACATATTTTTATAACCTCAAAAGGTAAACAGTTACTTGATTTGGTTCCGGAGGAGTTACGCTCGCCTGCATTGACGGCAGAATGGGAACAAAAACTTGGGTTGATTGCAGAAGGTAAATTGAAAAAAGATAAATTTATTGCTGATATGAAAAGCTATTCGCGTGAAGTAGTTCAAGAAATTAAAACAAGTAGTGATACCTTTAAACATGATAATATCACGGGCAGTAAATGTCCTGAATGTGGTAAATTAATGCTCGAAATTAATAATAAGCATGGAAAAATGCTTGTATGTCAGGATCGTTCATGTGGACATAAGAAAAATATAGCTAAACAAACAAATGCTCGTTGTCCAAAATGTCATAAACGCTTAGAACTTCGTGGTGAAGGTGAAGGGCAAATGTTTATGTGTAAATGCGGTCATAGGGAAAAGCTTTCTACCTTTAACGAACGAAAGAAACGTGAGCAAAAGCATAAAGTATCAAAAAAAGATGTTAATAAATATTTGAAGAAACAGGATGATGGATTTAAGAATAATGCATTGGCCGATGCATTGTCTAAATTGAAAAAATAAAAATAAAAGGATTTTCTGTCCCGGCAGAAGATCCTTTTAGAATATATTTGCTCTAGTATGAACGACTGGTCATTATAGATTTATCTTATAGTAATCAGCAATTATATAACAATATTTCTCTAAAGAAGATTCTTGTTTTAGGTTGAGCAACATGCCTGAAATTACCGGAATTCTTGGATTTCCCTTGCTTACTTCTTCGTTTAATACATCGATTGAAACAATCAAATCCTCCTTGTTTTTTATGACTTTTAATTCTTTTTTCATTTGGTTTATTGTACTTTCAACATTATTTGCATCCTTTATACGCTCTATCATGGAAGTTATTTTTTCCTCGCTCAATAATGGTTTATCAGATATTAAATCATCTACCAAACTGTCAATTCTTCTTAATAAATACTTTGATAAGTCCTCTACTTGTAATGCTTTTTCGTCAAATACCATGAACATAAGAAATGGTTGAAAGAGACCTTCCAGCATTAAAGAAAGATCCCATAAATGGTTTTTGATCTTTTGTCCATATATGGAAGATAAGCTCTTTTGGAAAAATTCTTGTGTCTTTATTTGTTGCTCGTAAACCATCTTTTTGATTTCATCTTTAAATGGTAATGTTTGTTCTCGGGACAGCATAACTACCATTTCTTTATGTTCCATAATCATGTTGAATAACATCGTTAATTGCAGGTTGAATTTTTCCTGTGGATTTAAATTATTATTTTCATATAAGAAAACTTCCGATTCAATCTTCTGGAAATTACTTTCCAAGATTGCAATTAGCAGTTCGTCTTTTGATTTAAAATAAAGATAGAATGCTCCCTTGGATATTCCGCTTTCTTCTACTATTTCTCGGATGGATGTTGAGGCAAATCCTTTAAGGGCGAAAAGTTTAGTTGCTGATTCTATAATGATATTTTTCTTGTCCATGGTTAACACCTTTCTTTTATTCATCTACATTTCATCTATTATTAAATAAAATAACACTCTTGACAATGACCGGCAAGTCATATAGCATTACATATCGTGATGGGTCTTTTTGTTCATCGAACTGACCGATCGGTCATATATGAAAGAACGAGGAGTGTGCAAGTTGAAAAAAATTATTAATTTTTCAATGAATAACAAATTTGCGATATGGATCTTGACTATTATGGTCGTTGCAGCAGGTCTGTATTCTGGTTTAAACATGAAGCAGGAGACAATGCCTGATATAACGGTGCCAAATGTATCAGTAATGACCGTTTATCCTGGGGCAGCACCGAATGAAGTTGCTGAGGAAGTTACAGAACCAATTGAGCAAAGAATAGAGAATTTAGATGGAGTAGATATCGTTAATTCTTCATCTTTCGCCAATTCATCGTCTGTTCAAATACAATATAATTTTGATAAGGACATGGACGAAGCGGTAGATGAGGTAAAAAATGCATTGTCTGATTTAACCTTTCCTGATGGAGTTGAGGACCCTCAAATATCACGGTTAAGTTTAAATGCATTTCCTGTTCTGGCATTAAGTATTAGTGACGCAGATCATTCGTTAGAACATCTAACTACTGTAGTAGAGGATAATGTTCTACCTGAATTAGAAGGTATAGAAGGACTTGCGGATGTACAAATGACGGGTCAACAAGTACAGGAAGTAAGTATTAATTTTAATGAAGAAAAACTAAGTAAGTATGGATTAACAGAAGAAACCATTAAACAATTGATTCAAGGGTCAGATGTATCTTTTCCTTTAGGATTAACCAACTTTAATGGGGAGTTGAAGAATCTTGTTATCGATGGAAATATAGAAACGTTGAAAGATTTAAAAGCGTTAGAGATTCCAGCTGTGCCAAACCAAAGTGGTCAAAGTTCGCAACAGAATGCAATGTCACAACAAGGGCAGGGTCAAGCAGCTCAAGGTAATCAACAGGCACAAGCGTCTATGGAAATGCCAACGGTTCAATTAGATGATCTTGCTGATATCAAAGTTGTCAAGAGGGCAGAGTCTATTTCTAGAACTAATGGTGAAGAATCTATAGGCATACAAATTGTTAAAGCTACTGACGCAAATACAGTAGAAGTTGTCAACAGTGTTAAAGATTCCATTAACAAGTTAGAGGATGAGTATGGACTAACGATAACAACTACGATGGATCAGGGCGAACCAATCGAGAAATCTGTAGAAACAATGTTGAGTAAAGCTTTATTTGGTGCTTTATTTGCAGTAGTAATTATTCTGCTGTTCTTAAGGAGTTTTAAAACGACGCTTATCTCAATCGTATCTATTCCGTTATCTTTATTAATGGCAATATTCCTACTCAATCAAATGGACATAACGTTAAATATTATGACGTTAGGTGCCCTTACGGTTGCCATTGGGCGCGTTATTGATGACTCCATAGTTGTTATTGAGAATATATATAGGCGAATGGCTATGTTAGGAGAAGAGCTTCGTGGAAAAGCACTAGTTCGTGAAGCAACACGTGAAATGTTTGTTCCGATTTTTTCTTCTACCGTTGTTACGATAGCAGTGTTCTTACCACTTGGCCTAGTTAGTGGTCAGGTTGGAGAAATGTTTTTACCGTTTGCATTAGCCGTTGTCTTTGCGCTATCTGCATCCTTGATTGTAGCAGTGACAATAGTACCAATGCTTGCACATTCTATGTTTAATAAAGGAATTAAGAGAAAGACAAAAGATATAAAACACCATGACGAAAAACCGGGTAAATTGGCTCGATTTTATAAAGGTATTTTAAATTGGACATTAAATCATAAGTTAATTACATTTGGTGGATCTGTCATCGTTTTAGTAGCAAGCTTTTTCTTAGTACCATTAATTGGCGTTAGCTTTTTACCAAATGAAGAACAAAAAATGGTAGTTGCTACGTATAGTCCAGAACCAGGGCAAACGAGAGAAGAAGTAGAGGATATTGCTCTTGATGCTGAAGAATTTATTAGTGATCGTGAAGGTGTTACAACTTATCAATACTCAATAGGGAGCGGTGGCCCAATGAGTGGAATGATGGGTGGAAGTGACAACTCTGCACTATTCTTTATTGAGTATGACAGCGAATTTGCGAATTTTAGTGGGGAAGCTAAGAAGGTCGTGACTTCGCTAAATGATACTACTGATGCGGGTGAATGGGGAACAGTAGAATTTGCTAGCATGGGTTCGAATGAATTACAACTGTTTGTTTATGGGGACAATATGAAGGATATCCAAAGCTCTGTTGAACAAATCATGCCTATAATGCAAGATCATGATGAGTTGGAAGATGTAGAATCAAGTATTTCAGAGGCATATGACCAATATACACTTGTTGCTAATCAAGAGAAATTGAGTAAATATGGATTAACTGCAGGACAAATCGGTATGAATTTGAGTGATAATGGTGAATCTCCAGTACTTACAACAGTGAAAAATGATGGAGAAGAACTTAATGTATATGTAGAAGTTGAAAAACAAGCATATGACAATATTGACGATGTTAAAAATACGGAGATAGAAACTCCATTAGGTACATCAGTAGCTATTGAAGATGTAATGGAAGTTGAAGAAGGGAAATCACCTGATACAATTCAACGCCGACAAGGTAAAATGTACGCTTCCATTACAGCTAAAGTTACAGGTGATGATGCTGCAGGTGTATCAGCTGATATAGAGAATGAGGTAAATGAACTTACATTGCCTAGTGGCGCGAAGGCTGAATTTGGCGGAGTGACGGAACAAATTAACGAGTCGTTTACACAACTAGGGCTTGCAATGTTAGCTGCTATTACAATTGTTTACTTTGTTCTTGTGGTGACTTTTGGAGGGGCACTAGCACCATTAGCTATTCTGTTCTCCCTACCATTTTCAATCATTGGTGGTTTGGTTGCACTTTGGATCGCAAATGAACCGTTAAGTGTATCAGCCATGATTGGTGCATTAATGTTGATAGGAATTGTTGTAACGAATGCTATTGTACTAATTGATCGTGTAATCCATAAAGAAAAAGAAGGGTTGTCTACTAGAGAAGCACTTCTTGAAGCGGGTTCCGTTCGTTTACGCCCAATTTTAATGACTGCCCTAGCTACAATAGGAGCGTTGATTCCGTTAGCAATTGGTGCTGAAGGCGGCGGCCTGATATCAAAAGGATTGGGTGTTACCGTGATTGGTGGGCTAACAAGTTCAACACTGTTGACGCTTGTAATTGTTCCAATCGTTTATGAAACTTTTGCTAAGTTTCGTAAAAAGAAATTAGTAAAAAATAACGATTAGTTAGCATTATTAGATAGAAGATCTTCTGTTTAGGCAGAAGGTCTTCTTTTTATGTTTAATTCCATTAACACGATACCCCGCCACCGATGAAGCTTTACTTTATTAATACGCATAGTTTGTTGGTATATATAGAAACAGTGATATAGCTCAAAATCATGTTTGGTACGCTGCAACCGCTACGAGAAAATACTACGCTTTCCACGGGCTCCTGCTGAGCGTCCTCGTAGATCGCTCCCTGCGGAGTTTCAGCGTCTTGCTTTCATTCACTTTCCCACTGGTGTTGTGCTTTTTTTAATCCCATTTTATTATAAGAAATAGAAAAACATATATTTTCTTACAAGCAGCCCGTATACACGAAGACTCCTGGGGGATGAGCGGCATCGGTGAGACCCCGGAGTGCGTAGCACGAGGAGGCTCTCCAGCCGCCCCCCCCCGGAAAGCGGAGTGGATACGGGCTGTGGGTCAGAAAGCTAAAAAAATCTAAATTAACACAACACTCACGCATTTTATTAACTATTAAAGTTAAGAATCAGCATCTGAAAAAGTAACAATCTTCTAGAAAACAGTTATTAAATAAAAAAGAATTATAAACATACTATACGGAGATAGAATGTGTAACTGATGTGTTGTTCAAACTAAAATCTATGACCATAGATCTATTAAAATACTTTTAGAATAATTACGTAAATTGTTATATTCATAACCATCATAATTTATGATAAGCTAGAGAAAGGAATTTTACATAGTAAGATTTATAACGTGAGTATTTATAATTTTATGAATAATTAGGAGGGTCACAATGTCAGATAAAGAAGATTTAGCACGAGCAACAGGAACAAAGCAAATTGATAGATTAGACTTTCGTATGGGGGCTTTTGGGGCAGCGTTGCCTTTAGTGTTTTTTGTGATTTGGGCGATTACAACAAGTGTGCTTCAAATGTCATCTGAAATCGGACTAGTGATGGGTGCTATTATAGGTTTAGCACTTGGGTTATTTTTTTGTAAAAGTAAATGGGAGGATTATGCACAAGGGTTGTTTGATGGTTTAGCTCAACCTGTTGGGGTTATAGCTATGGTTGCATGGTTTTTTGCAGGGATGTTCGCAAATGTACTTCAAGTTGGTGGATTGGTTGAGGGACTTGTTTGGGTAGGATCTGTAACTGGTCTTGAAGGTGGTTTATTTGTTGCCCTAACCTTCCTTTTGGCATCAACCTTTTCTACAGCCGTTGGAACAGGCTATGGTACGACTGTAGCTTTTTGTACCTTAATGTATCCAGCAGGAATTGCAGTTGGAGCAGAACCTGTGATGCTGTTTGCAGCGATTCTAGCTGGTGCTGTATTTGGGGATAATCTAGCACCAGTATCTGATACAACAATTGTTTCAGCGACAACACAGGATGCAGATGTTCCAGGGGTTGTACGGTCTCGTTTTAAATATTCAATTGCTGCAGCGGTTCCTACAGTTGTTTTGTTTGCTATTTTTGGTGGCGGTGGGACAACACAAGCTAATCAAGCAGTGATGCTGGATAACACAAATCCTACTGGGCTATTTATGTTGGTTCCGTTTGCCATTGTGCTCATCCTGGCATTATCGGGGCACCATTTACTTACATCATTGACATGGGGAATACTAACAGCAATTCCGCTAATTTGGTTATTGAACTTGGCAGATCCGAGTAAAATTATCAGCTTCAACCCAGATTCTGATGCAATAGTACAAGGGGCTTTAATTGATGGTGTTGCTGGTTATATGAATATGGCGATTTTAATCTTGCTAATTGTTGCAGGTGCGCATTTAATGCGTCTTGGTGGAACGATGGAAGCAATTACAAAGGGATTGGTCAAATGGATTCAGAATTCTATTCGCCGTGCTGAACTTGCAATTTGGTCAATTGTTGCGCTTTTAAATAGTGCGATAACAATAAACACTGCTGCAGAAATTGCTGCTGCTCCGTTTGTTAAGGAGCTTGGAGAAAAATACAAGATCCATCGATACCGTCGGGCAAACATGTTAGATGCCGTTACATCGGCGCTTGGTTATATTTTCCCATGGGGAGCACCAGTATTATTAGGTTGGTCCACAATCAAACAGATGAAGGATAAAAACTATGATTGGTTACCAGTGGTCGATCCGACATCCGTATTTCCATTTGTTTTCCAAGGTTGGTTCTTGGTGGTTGTCATGCTTTTAGCTGCAATCACTAGCTGGGGACTACGTTATGAAGGTAAAAATGGTGAAGAGCTTAAAGAAGCACCGAAGGAATAAATCGGTCTTTTAACAAATCCAAAATAGTATTAAGGGCAGCTGATTTAACTAGGTCAGCTGCCTTTATGATGTTTTTTATATTCATCATACATATCGGTGTCATAGCGCTAAAAGTATTACTGTTGGGAATTCTAATTGATTGAGACAAAAGTGGTGTAAGTGCTAATGGTTAATGTTGTCAATCATTAAAAAGATAGTGGAGTTTTTTGTATAGCTCCACTGTCTTTTTAAACTATATAGTTACTTTTGATTCATTAACCTGTTTTATAAATTCTTTCATTAATCCTGGTAAGTCTGGCCAAGCGTGTCCAGAAACGAGATTGCCATCCGTGTGCAAAGGTTCTTCAATATACGTACCACCAGCTGCTTCAACTTCAGGTTTGCAGGCAATATATGCAGTCATTTCTCGTTCTTTTATGTGTTCTTTAACGGTTGTTAAGACTAAACTTGCATGGCAAACAGCGGCAATTGGTTTGTTTGCTTCAAAAAAGTGGCTAACAATTCCAGGAACATACTGATTGAGACGAATGTGTTCAGGAGCCCGGCCACCAGGAATAATTAAACCGTCATATTCCTCAGGATTGATATCCTCAAAACTAGCAGCGGCATCAATGAGATAACCTTCTTTTTCTGTATATGTTTCCCACCCGATAAAATCATGGACAACAGTATGCAATTTCTTGGCGGAACCAGCTGCAATAGTAGTTTCATAGCCCTCTTCTAGACAACGGAAGTATGGATAATAGATTTCCAGCGCTTCAACAGCATCTCCAGCAAGAATTAAAACTTTCTTAGTCATTTGACGTTCCTCCTTTAAGATTTTGGGATTTAATTACTTATATTCTAGTTCGATAACCAATATCCTCTAATTTTTCAATAAATAGTTTATGAAGAATGGAGTCAGACACTGCAGGAATATTGTATGGGTACGTGTAACTAATTTTTTGTAGATATTTATTGCAGTTTACGTTAACGTTAATGATAAGGTATAGTTGTTAGAAAATTATAATAAAGGTGATTGTCTAATGCTAAAAAAAGAAACCTATTCGATTTCAGAGCTCGCTACATATTTTGGGATTACTACAAGGACGATTCGATATTATGAGGAAATTGGATTACTTAAGCCGATGCGTAGTGATGGCGGTCAACGGGTTTTTACAAAAAAGGAACGAATTCGTCTTCAGTTAGTTTTCCGTGGAAAAAAATATGGATTCAGCTTAGAAGAAATACGTGAAATGATTCAGCTATTTGACCAAGATCCTAGCGGGAAACAACAGTTAATAAAAACAATCGAATATGGTCAAGGGAAGATTAAGGAGGTGTCGAAACGAATTGATGATTTAGTAATGCTTCGTACAGAAATGGAGCGATTAATCGTTGATTTTCAAACTAAATTAAACGAATTGGAGCGTGAATAATAGTGAATATACCAAATTTGCTTGCCCACCAATCGAGAAAAATGCCAAATCATGAAGGGATTGTTACTCCTAACGAACGTATTTCTTATTTCGAATGGAATCTCAATGTAAACAAATTGGCAAACAGTCTTCGTAGTCTAGGGGTTTCGAAGGGAGATAAAGTAGTTCTCCATATGCCAAATACGAAAGAATTTTTGTATACCTATTTTGCTGTTCAACGTTTAGGGGCAATTATTGTTCCGGTAAACGCTAAGCTTGTTCAACAAGAGGTATTGTATATTTTAGATCATAGTGATGCGAAAGTATTTGTAACGCATGAACTGTTATTTAGTCAGGTGCAAGCATTGCCTAAATTTGAAGAAATTAAGTTTGTCAAAACTGGTGAAGCTGTTGATCATTGGCATTCGTTTGAGTGCTTAGTTCAAGAAGGATCCAGTATTGAGATTCCGTGTGAGCTAACAGAGAATGATGAAGCAGCACTTTTGTATACCTCAGGCACAACGGGAGTTCCAAAAGGTGTTGTTTTCACATATAGAAATATTCTCACGGTTGCAACGATGATCTGTATTGAAATGACAATGAAGCCGGAGAGTAGAGTGTTGCACATGATGCCACTCAGTCATTCAGCACCACTTCATTTGTTCATGGTTGCTGGTACATATGTTGGTGCAACACAGGTACTTGTTCCAACGTTTACGCCAGAATTGCTATTAACTACCGTTGCAAAAGAAAAAACAACACATTTCTTTGGAGCACCAATAGCATACCTTGCATGCGCGAAACATCCAAACATTGATGAGTATGATTTGTCTTCGATGGAATATTGGGTTTATGGTGGGGCACCCCTTGCAAAACAGGAAGTGGAATTCGTAAAAGCGAAATTCCGTTCAAATCGCTTAATGTGTGTATATGGACTTACTGAGGCAGGACCAAATGGTACATTGTTAGATTTTGATGATCATGATTCAAAAGCGGGAAGCATTGGAAAACGAGCAGCACTAAATTGTGAAATCAGATTGGTAAATGAAAAAGGAATAGATGTAAAACAAGGAGAGGTTGGGGAAGTTATCTTACGAGGTGATGGAAATATGAAGGGGTACTATAAGGATCCGGAAAAAACAAAGGAAGCATTACAAGGTGAGTGGTTGTACACTGGCGATATGGCTAAACAGGACAATAATGGTTACTTCTGGGTTGTGGACCGTAAAAAGGATATGATTATATCTGGTGGGGTGAATATTTTTCCAAAAGAAATCGAAAATCTATTAATCACACATCCATTGATTGCCGATGCAGCAGTAGTAGGTGTTCCAAATCTTGATTGGGGTGAAACGGTGAAAGCCTTTCTTGTACTAGAAGAGGAAATAGATGATATAGAAATAGAATGCCGCAATTTCTTGGAGGATAAATTGGCAGGTTATAAGATTCCTAAATTGTATAAAAAAATGGAAGCGCTTCCGCGTAATGCGACGGGTAAGCTTATGAAAAATCAGTTACGTGAAAGGGTCGAACATTAGGGAAAGGAGAAAAAAGGATGGCTAATTTTTATCAACAAGACTTGAATTTACAGAGATTGCTTAAAAATAGTTTGTCAGATGAATTTTTTCAATGGGCTGATAAAGAACTCATTGATTTTGGTAGGATATGTGCAGAAGAAATAGATGAACGGGCAGTCCATACCGATCGAGAGGGACAACCAAAATTATTTCGCTATGACAAAATGGGGAATGAGGTCTCACACATTTGGTTGAATGATGGGTATCAAAAAACAGTTGAGGATACGTACAATTCAGGAATTGTCGGTTATATTCATAAGGAGATTCCGGAGCTTGAAAGTAAAGGTAACTATATATATGCTTTTGCTCAAGGCTACTTGCTTTCTCATGCTGAACCAGGAGTTTATTGTCCAGTAACCCTGACGAAAGCAACTGCCTATTTAATTGATCATTATGCATCTGATGAATTGAAGCATACTTTTTTACCACATGTTCTATCTACTGGTGATGTTGAGTTGTATGAAGGGGCAACATTTTTAACGGAACGGCAGGGTGGTTCTGATGTGGGTGCAAATGTCGTAAAAGCAGAAAGAGAGGGGGACCATTATAGAATCTATGGTGAAAAATACTTTGCCAGTAACGCTGGAGCATGTGGGGTTGCAATGGTGTTGGCACGTCTGGAAGGGGCGCCAGAAGGAACGAAGGGGCTAAGTCTGTTTCTTATTCCTTGGGAGGAAAATAGAGAGGAAGGTTTGCTGCGGATTCGTCGGTTGAAAGATAAGCTAGGTGTAAGGGCGGTTCCTTCAGCAGAAGTGGAGTTTGATGGTGCAAAAGGCTTTCTAGTCGGAGAAGAAAATAAGGGATTTTATTATATGATTGAAGCTTTGAATCTCTCTCGCGTATGTAATGCAGTAGCATCACTAGGTATAATGCGCCGTTCTTATTTAGAAGCAAAAAAATATGCAATAGAACGGAGAGCGTTCGGAAGTGTATTGACGGATTATCCAATGGTCCGTGCTACCTTAAGTGAAATGGCTGCAAAACAAGAAGTTAAAACAAATGCAATGTTTGAAGTGATTCAATTAATGGACCAGGTTATGGATGTGGAAACAAAAGCTAACACTTCAGAAAAAGATAAACTGTTGTTTCGACTGTATGTTGCGATCATGAAGAAGGAGACAGCAGAACAAGCCATTCATTTTGCTCATGAGGCAATTGAAATGCATGGTGGAAACGGATATATTGAAGACTTTGTCACGCCGCGACTACTCCGGGACGCACAAGTCTTGACCGTTTGGGAAGGCACAGCAAATATTCTTGGGTTAGAAGTGCTGCGGCTGATCGGGAAATACAACGTTGATCAGTTTTTTGTAGAGGAGATGCGAGGGAGATTAGCAGTATTAGAAAATGATGACCAATCTAATTCAGATGATTACAGGGAGTGGCAGGTTATTTTGGATAAGGAAATTTCCAAATTAAGTGATAAAATTAACTTTGTAAAAGGATTATCTTTTGAGTTACAAACCTACTATTGCAAGGAAATTTCTGAGCAAATGTCGGCTATTTTTGAAAGTGTTGTAGCAGTTGAATCTTTTTATAAAGAAGACGTAAGACAAAGGGCAATTTCTGACGTCTATTTGCAATCGGTTTGGAAAAAGGATGAATTTCAGGAGAAGCCAGTGCAATTGACTAGATTTATGGAAATTGTAGAGAATTAGTTCTATACCTTGTATCAAAATAACAAAAGACACGTTAATCATATGACTAACGTGTCTTTTTCAGCTATTAAGATGAAAGCTGTGTATTCTTCTGGTTGTGTTTTTCTTTTTCGGAAATAATGTAGGCGCATGTTGCATCACCTGTAATATTTAATGAAGTACGTAGCATATCTAATAATCGATCAACACCAATAATCAATGCAATTCCTTCAACAGGTAATCCAATCTGATTTAATACCATTGCAAGCATGATTAGACCAACACCAGGCACACCCGCTGTGCCAATACTTGCTAGAGTAGCAGTTAAAATAATCATGATAATGTCAGTGAATTCTAGTGGAATAGTATATACCTGTGCAATAAATACCGTTGCCACTGCTTGCATTATCGCTGTTCCGTCCATATTGATAGTTGCCCCAAGTGGTTGGACAAAGCTACTGATTGCTTTTTTTACGCCCAAGTTTTCTTGAGCAGTTTTCATGGAAATGGGTAATGTGGCACTTGAACTAGAAGTACTAAACCCAACAGACATAGCAGGAAAAAATCCTTTGTAAAATTTAAGAGGATTAGCTTTTCCAAGTCCCCAAATAGCAAGACTGTACGTAACTATACCATGTATAACTAGAGCTAAAATAACAGTAGCCATATACATTGCCATAGAACCAAGAGCATTAAGACCTGCACTCCCTAAAGCTGATGCGATCAAAGCAAACGCGCCATATGGAGCAGTTTTCATAATTACATTAACGAGAAACATAAAAATTTCATTCGCTTGTTCGAATAAGCGATAGATTCCTGCTGTTTTTTCACCTAGAACTGCAACAGCTATACCAATAAAAACAGCAAAAGCTATGATTTGAAGCATATTGCCTGAGGCCATTGAATCAAATGGGTTATCAGGAACTATATTAATGATAGTTTCCATAATAGGTGGCGCCGATTCACTTTCATATTTAACATTACTAGTATCAAATATTCCTGCTTGACCAGGTTGTAACAAATAGGCTAATCCTATTCCGATAACTAGGGCGATTGATGTTGTTACTAGAAAAAAAGTAATTGTTTGTAAACCGATTTTCCCCAATTTTGCAGGTTCGCCTAGTCCAGCTGTACCTAAAACAATTGAAATAAACACAATTGGGACGACAAGCATCGTAATTAAATTTAAAAATATCTGTCCAACTGGATTAAGTAAATAGTTATCTGTAACGGAGAAGACTTCTGTTGGTGCCAAGCTTAAACCTATACCAACAGCGACCCCAAGTATGAGGGCGATAATAATTTTTTTTGTTAGACTCATATGTTCGTTCCTTTCTAGTTGAAATTTAGTTGTAGTTCAAGAATTTGAGCATGATGAGCATGAAGTTTCCATAATATATTGCTATAAAAATGGAAATAGAAGGTGAGGTACGATTCTCTTAAACAGATTAATATTCCTATTATACCAGAAAAATAGAGAGAGTGGGAAGTGGTATTGTGGTTTAAAGTATGCATGGAACCCTCAGACTGGAGGCACCTTCATTTTAGGGATAGTATTTTCAACGGAACTAATGTTAACTATGTATAAGTAAAGGTGGTGAAAAGATGGAGCGAATTCTATTTGACGACATGGAAATCATTAAAATTACTGTAAATCCGATTTTTCCAATGATGGATGTTTATCTGTATTTTATAGATGGACTCCTTGTAGATACAGGTCCGAGCATTCGTAAGCGAAACTTAATGCCACTATTAAAGACTTGGGATATTCGTCAAGTTGCCATCACACATCACCATGAGGACCACGCAGGGTTAGCTAGGTGGATTGATAAACATGTAAGTACGGAGATTTTTTGTCATAAAAATATGGTTGCAGTTGCACACAAAAATGCACATCTTCCATGGTATCGTACATTATTTTCCGGTCCCCGTCTTGCTTTTAATGCAAGGCCATATCCTGAAGTTATAAGGACATACAAATATGAATTTTATCCTATTGATACACCGGGGCATACGTTTGATCATGTGTGTCTTTTTGAACCATACAAAGGGTGGTTGTTTACTGGTGATTTATACATCACTCCGTATCCAAAGGTATTTTTAAAAGAAGAGTCCATGTTATCCTATATAAATTCTATACAGAAAATAATTAAGTTAGATTATAAAACAATATTTTGTGGACATGAAGGGGTTATTGAAAATGGAAAAGAAATGATGGAACGTAAACTGCAATATCTACAAAAAATAAGAAAAGATGTAATCAACCTACATAAGTTGGGTTACAATGATCGAACTATCGTTAAAAAGATATTTCCGGACAGAGTGAAATTGGAAACGGCATCGTTTGGATCATTTTCGCGTCGTAATCTTGTTCGTTCCTGTTATCGAGAATAAGTGTTACGTCATATAAAAATAGGGATCTTTTATAAGTCTTAACCAACTACCCGACAAAGTTAGGAATATATTTTTATCCCTCCTCCAAAACTATGTAGTTGAACAAAAATATAAACATGTTATCGATCAAATCTACGGTTCTAGAAATGAAGCAGTAGCAACCAACAGTTAAGAATTGCTACCGAAAATCCTATTAAATTATTCCTTCACGAATCGCTCTTGCTACAGCTTCTGTACGATTGCGTGCCCCCATCTTTTGCATAATAGATGATACATAATCACGAACAGTATATTCACTTAAATTTAGAGAAACAGCAGCTTCACTTGTTGATGCACCTTCTGCCATTAGCTTAAGAACATCGACTTCACGGGGGGATAAATGGAGCGAACGTATTTTTTGCCGTTCTAAATAATTAGATTGATACTTAGCTAAGATTTCTCCAGAACTTTGCCCAAATTTAATTAGAGCAGAAAAAGTTTCCTGGCCAACTTTGAAGTATTTATCCGGGCCTTGATCTAGTATTGCAGCCCCTAACAATTTACTACTTGACGTTGTGAAAATCGGTGCTACTACTACAGATCCAAGCTGAAATTGTTCAATATAACTTTTAGGAAATCCCATGGATGCATGTGAAATATATATTGGCTGTAAATAATTCATACTTTTTCCGAAAAGCTGTAATAGTTGAAGGTTGTTTTGGATTAATGGTAGATTACTAATTTCTTCAGTAATATTTTGAATGACCTTCGTATCTAAATGATGCCCAGAGAGTCCGAAGCCCGTTTGTTCATTAGCGGAATAGGAAAACAGCGCACATCGTTCAAATGGCAAATAATGAACAAATCCAGCAGTAATGTGTTCTACCGCTTCAGCGTAGGATTGTGAACGCATAATCGTCTCATTAAACATAATTACAGAATCTTTCCATTGCTGCTCCTGCTTCGTAACGTTTAATGAGTCTTTTCCGTTTTGGAAAATTTGTAAGGCGTAGGTGATGAATGGTAATATATGTGCTGCGTTTTCCTTATTATTTATACAAATCAATAAAGTCGCACCATCGTGCGGAATGGGTAAGACACTTCGAGCTTCATTTGTATCCTGTTTTGTTTGAATCAGCAGTAATTCAGATAGTGCATAAATGGTGTTTGCTTTTACTGTTTCGTTTTCCAATACATTCTGATCCTGGCAAGTAAACCATTTATCAAGGACAAATGATTGTTCCTCTTTTTTAGTGATTGCTGCCCACTCAATTGGTAATTGGTTGGAAGTAACCAGATTTTGAAGAAAAGTATTAATGCTAAATTGTTTATGATATGGATGTGCTAGGATTTGTTCGCCAAGACAGGAAAATACGTACTGAACAGCTTGGTGATCCTGGTGTGAGTAGTTTTCATTTGCTTGAATTACCTTATGGACTGCATTTTCTAGTAACGTAATGTTAAATTGATTCGTTTGAAAAGCTAATGTAGGGATTTTAGTTGGTACCTTATCTTTTTCTATTTCAAAAAAATACCTAGTAAAAAAGGTAATGGTTTCCTCAGTGATTTTTTCTGATTTCTTCCCGGCTTTTCGTAAGTGAAAGTGGAGCATCTCCCATTCATTTAGAATTTGTTGTTTATGTAATTTGATTATCTGTAGGCCATTTTGAAATACAGAATCCATTTGGTGGTTTAGCGTAAGGGACATC
The DNA here is from genome assembly GCF_900187325.1 of Virgibacillus ndiopensis. Taxonomy (GTDB): domain Bacteria; phylum Bacillota; class Bacilli; order Bacillales; family Amphibacillaceae; genus Virgibacillus_E; species Virgibacillus_E ndiopensis. Next base: position 1,141,936 of record NZ_FZMZ01000006.1, read on the forward strand.
ACGATTCCCTTCCTTTCTTATTAATTCTTGAATAGTGGATTCTTGAGTTGAGGTTGATAAGCGACTCTTTCTGTTATGGTACAGTTTAAAACTGAATAATTCAAATTTTATTCATAACTATTCGATGATTTCTGTTAATATGTTTAGGGTCTTTATCCATATATTTGTAGTAAATAGAAATAAATATGTTAATAATAACCTATTTTCGTCGGGTATTAATTTTAATTGAATTGTTTTATAATAAACGTATTATATTTGAAAGAATCTTCTATTAATTAAAATTTAACATTTCCTATCCAAGCTGGAGGGAGTGAAGTGTTGTATGGCTATGTTAGGGTAATTGTTTAAATATTTATGAAAGCGTTCACAAAAAATAAGGTGCATTAGTTTTTAATAAAAGGCTGTTTTACAAGAGGTTGTTGTTTCAAAAAGGATTTTTTCATAGTTTATATCAACTATTACGTAACATCGGCATTTAAAAAAGCAACAATCTTCTCGAAAACAGCCTAATGAAAAAATGGGGTGATTGGTTTGAAAAAGGAAAGTAAATTGATAGTAGGAAAGACATGGAAGAAGAAGTTTTTAATAGCTTTTTTAACGGGTTTCTTATCTCTTGGTGGACTTATTTCAGTTTTCGGATTTACGGGAAGTGCCTTTGCATTACCGCTTGGTGGAATTGGCGATTTCTATGTGGAATTTGATGAGTTGAACGGAACCGAATTTCAATTACTACCACACGTAGGTGAGACAGGAAATTCAGATGCAGAGCCAATGGTAAGAAACAAGATGGATGAAGTAACCATTAGTAATTTACACATCTACAAAGATGTTAAATTACCAACTGGTAACTGGGTCAGATTTCACATCCGTGCAAATGGTCAAACGACAATTAAAGGGTTAATCCAAGATGCTCGCTTTATTGATGCCGATTTAAGTTTTAGCAAACTAGCTATTGAAGAAAAAAATACGGATGACTATACGAAAAATTGGTCACAAAATGCATCGACGATAAATATTAAAGATGCAAAAATAGTTACCGATTATTTGTTTCAAAGCATGGTTAGTATAGAAGGTGCGGAAATTTCTGTAGAGAAAATTAAAGGACCTGACATGATGGGAGAAGAGAAATAAACCTTATAGCCTGAAAGGGGTTTACTAATGGATAAGAAAGAAAGGAAGGCATTGAAAAAAGAACAAAAACTACAAAATAAATATAACAAAATTGCAGAATCGGGTAAATTTAAACAATGGCGAAACCGCCGACCTTTTTGGGGAGCAACATTTACATTTTTAGCAGGACTATTAATTTTGTATATACCGTTACAATTGTATGCCATTGCATTTGTTCCAGGAAGTCTTGTGTTTGTAGGCTTTTTGTTCGGTGGTTTAATTTTGATTATGGGAATTCTTGCGTTCATCTATCCACAATTTTCAACTGTACTTGGTATCGTAACGATCTTTTTGTCAGTACTTTCTATCATGGGTGCGTTAGGTGGATTTTTAATAGGAACGATTATGGGGATTGTTGCTGGAGCGCTTTGCATTGCTTGGGAGAAAAAAGAGGTTACAATTAATGGTCAAAACCCACATAATAAACAATTAGAAGATGTGAATGAATCTACTGACGATAGGATTGAAGTTTTTCAAGTATGAAGTACCAAAGAATGTTCACAATTATGAGGAGAATTTTTATGAAAAACAAAAGAAAATTCAATAACTTTGTTTTTCTTAGCCTTGTTTTTATATTTGTGTTTGGGTATTTATTAGCGCCGTTAGGTAAAACATCCGCTGCTGAAGATACGGGAAAACATAGTGGTGGGTTTATCATTGAAACAGAAAAAGTTGATGGTGCTATGGATTTACTAGGAGCACTTCAAGGGAAGATTACTATTAGTGAAGGGAATATTTATGGTCTAACAATTACGAAAATCATCGATCGCGGGGAAAAAGAATCTTTTGTTATTAAAATAACATCACCTGGCCCAATTCCAATTGAAAATTTACACGCAGAAACAGTTGGAGGCAATCTTCCAACTATTGGTGGGATATGTAAGCCTGGCAAATTAGGTTGGGTCTGTTTGAAAGACGTTTCCATGAAGGTGACAGAACAAACAGTTGCAAGCATTAACCTTCCTAATGCTACTGTTGAAACTTGTTACCAAAGTGAATGTGGGCCAATACCTAACTTTAAATCAACAATGAGTAAAGAAGAACTACAAGAAAAAATAAAGGAATTGGAAGAACAACAATCGTCCCTTAACGAAAAGAGGGATGGATTGGAAAAAGATAAACAAAAATTAAACAAAACAAAACAACTTGTTACGGAAGCTCAGGAAAAACATGAAGAAATAAGAAACGGTAATCAGATAGAAAAACTGCAGAAGTCAGTTAAGACGATATCCGATTTGCTATCAAATGAAAATCACGAAGAGCTTGACTTTGAAAAAATAATTTCTTCAATAGAAGCATTGGAACCAGATTATACATCATTAAGTGAAGCAACATCTGTATTTAAGAAAACGCTGGGTGAAGCGGAGACATCGTTAGAAGAACTAAAGGATTCAATCAAGCAAACTGAAAAACAATTAACTGCATTAACAACAGGTGAGAGTGCATTATCAGACGATGAAATGAAGCAAGTAGAAACATATAAGTTATTGTTAGATAAGGTGGAAGAACAACAATCCGAATCGGGTATTAACAAAAAGACAAAAGAAGCGAATCATTCGAAACGAGTGGATGTTGCTACATTAAAAGAAGAGGTTGAAAAGATTAAGTCTGAAATAGAGTCAGTTACTAAAAATATTGAAGCATTAGTTGATGCAAAAGACGAAATTGAAGGGCAACTAAAAACGATGCAATCAACTATTAACAAGCTGAAGGCTCGTTTCAAGGAATTACTTGAAGCAAATAAGGATAAGGCTGAAGGTATTGTTGAAGAAGTAGTAGGAAGTAAAAATTTAGATGAAAGTAAACAGTCTAACGATGAGCAGTCGTCATCTGAAAATGGAACTACTGAACCTGATAGCAATGAAAGTAACAACTCCGGTAAAACAGAGCCAGAATCGGAAAACGATGCTACTACCGACAATAAAGATGACGAGGAAACCCCTGAATCTACTGATGATAAAGATAAAGCGACAGATGAAGAGGGTAATGCCAAAGAGGAGGAATCATCACTTATCGATCAAATTATAGATTCCGTTTTTGGCCGTTTATGGTGATAGTCACTGTAAGCGGTTTTTTTTGATTATTGATGATTAATTTGGAGTATAGGAATAGGAGAGTCCATTTTTTTATGGACGATCTTCATCCCCAATACTTAGAATTTCGGCAATTTTACTTGCGTTCCAACGTTTAGCAGTAGCTTCATCGATTTCATATTCTTTTCCTTCTCGTAACAATTCTCCGTGATAAGCAGTTTGGACATTCATTTTGACTTTAGTCATGTTTATTTACTCCTTTGTGATTGTATTTAGTGACTTTTCCACGCTATTAATCAATTATATCTATTTTACTTACAATTTGCATTAACGTGGACAAAATAAAAAGAGTAGGACTATATATCCCACTCTGAGAAGTGTTAACCTTTTGATGCTCTGACAAATCCTTTAATTACATGGATGTGTCCATCGTTTTCTGTTGTCCTTATCTCAGCAAAGTGGGTATGATAGCCATTTGGTAATGGTATTGGTGGGCTTGTGTATGCTTCGTAATAATGAATGTGATCATCGTCAAATGTTGTATTGCCATAAATAACATGAACGTGACCTTCCTGGGTTTCAATTGGTGCACTTGTTACACCTGGATGTAAATGTGTATGCCCATCATTACAAGAAGTTGCACCGTAATGCGCGTGTGTATGTCTTTTTCCACCTGGTAATTGTGTTTCTTCTTGCACTTCCTCATTCCACATGTATCCATGCTGGTCCTGTGAGGTATTTTGCCAATATGGATTTCCGGCCATATTGTGATATCCGGGATGAAATGTACTAGTGTTGTTGTAATACATCAAGACAACTCCCTCGTTATTTTAGTTCGATCATTACTAGGGTATGTGCCCATATTCTCTCGATGTGCATGGTCATTTCTTATCTTTGAAAAAAGTTGTCAACAGTTTGTCACAACTAAATGATAATTTCATCGATAATTTAGGTTTGTAATTGAAAATTATTATCACTGTAAATATGATGGAATTAAGATACCTTTTTAGAGAGGTGTAAGAGGATAATGGCTAAGATACTAATGATGTATGCAAGCATGTCGGGAAATACTGAAATGATGGCAGATGCTATTTTTGATTATATAAATGAGGCAAAGCATGAAATTGTGATAAAGTCATTCGATTTTGACCCAATCGATGTACAGGAAATGACAGATTACGACGGTATTTTAATCGGCACGTATACCTATGATGAAGGTAATTTACCTTATGAAGTGGAAGACTTTTATGAGGAATTGGACGATGTAAAATTATCAGGAAAAATTATTGGCGTGTTTGGATCATGTGATTCATTCTATGATACTTTCGGTGGTGCGGTTGATACGATGGAGGAAAGAGTGATCGAGCGTGGAGGCAGGTTATGTGGTGAAGGTATAAAGGTTGACCTTGAGCCGGATAAAAAAGATATAGAGCGCTGCCAGAAATTTGCAGAAGTTTTTTTGAAAAAAGTGAACGAGTATCATAAATAGGATTCGCAGCTTAATGCGAATCCTGTTTATGTTTTACGTTGTATGTTGTTGAACTAAATAGGCAGCCCCGATAATTCCTGCATCATTACCAAGTTGCGCTACTTTAAGTTCACAAACCTCACTCACTCGAGGTAAGGCATATTTTGTAAATGCCGTTTTTACGATGGATATGAATTGATCACCTGCTTTAGAAACACCGCCTCCAATTAAAATCTTAGAAGGGTTTATGACTGTTGCTAAGTTGGCAATTGCAAACCCAAGAACATCACCAGTATGCTCAATTATAGCTTGACTAATTAGATCACCATTACCTGCTAAATCAAACACATCTTTAGCTGTCAATGTGTCGTTTTGACGATAATAGGTTGCAAGGGTACTAGTAGGATCTTGATCTATTTGGTCCATCGCTTGTCGTGCAATACCAGTTGCGGAAGTGATTGTTTCCAAACACCCTTTTTTTCCACAATTACACTGATAACCATCAGGGTCTACGGTAATATGACCAATCTCACCAGCAGTACCATTAACACCGTTTAAGATGTTTCCTTTAGCGATAATGCCACCACCAACTCCGGTACCAAGGGTTACTGCAATTAGATTATCAGCTTGATTACCAGCACCTTTCCAGTTTTCACCGAGAACGGCAATATTAGCATCATTTTCAACAAATACGGGTACGTTTGCAATTGATTCAAATTGCTCTGCTAATTGGAAATTCTTCCAGCCAATATTTACGGCTTCATACACTAGACCTGTATTTCCATCAATAAAGCCGGGAGCACCCACTCCAACACCTAGTATTCTATTAAATGAATAAGCATTAATTTTTTCCTGAACTGAATTCCATATATCATGAACGACTGAAATGCCAGTTTCTGATTTTGTTGTTGGAACTTCCCACTTATGTAAAATAATCCCGTTTCTATCGATCAAACCAATTTTACTAGTTGTTCCACCAATATCAACGCCAACAATAATATCATCCATTGTGTGTTCACTCCTTTATAACACGTAATTGTATTTATTTTACCAAATATATTAGGAAAAGGGAGAATTATTTAATTCTTTATATAATAGACTTGCGATTCATATGGCTTTAACCGTATGTGGGACGAAAATGTTCGGTTGAGGGATATATGGTAGAGTCAGATCTTATGGATTCGACTTTTTTCCTCTTAGTAAAGTTATTTCTGTATAGTAGCTTCTATACAAGGATGATAGTTTTATTATATATAAAGCTTTTTAATTATTAAAAATTACTGAATATTATATTGACTTTATAATAAATACACACTAAAATGTAGTTTAACTACATAAATTATTCCAAAATAAGTAGTAAAACTTCTTAATTTGAAGCAAAAGGATGAAGCCAATGTTCAATGGCATGGAACGTATACGTCAAGGGATTCCTTCTTTAAGACCGTCTGAGAAAAAAGTTGCAGAATACATAATAAGTTATCCCAAAAAGGTGTTAAATATGCCAATTGCACAACTAGCATCAAAAACAACTACAAGTGAAGCAACTATTATTCGTATGTGCAGATCGTTGAAAATTCAAGGTTATAGAGAGTTAAAACTAAGTTTATCAGCATCTTTTAATGAAGAAAGTATTGTTACAGATCGGTATAAAGATATCTCTGCTGGAGCTAGTATATCTCAAATAATAAAATTTGTATCCCATAATAATTCTCGGTCAATAAAAAACACCTTATCGATTATTGAAGAAAGAGAGATTGAAACATCTATAAACCTTTTAGATGAAGCGAGAAAAATAGTCGTTATAGGGGTAGGCGCTTCAGCTATTGTTGCCTTAGACTTTGAACAAAAATGTAAGCGCATTAATAAGTGGTGTGAAGCACTTACAGACAGTCATACACAACTTACATCAGCTGTTCACCTTAATGCTAGAGATGTTGTCATTGCAATTTCATATTCCGGAGAGACAAAAGAAATTGTTGATACAATAAAAATTGCAAAACAAAATCAAGCAGGAGTCATTTCGCTTACCGGGTATGGAATTAATAAAGTGCAAAGCCTTTCTGATATAAATTTATATGCATCGCCATTGGAAAAAAGTATACGAAGTGGAGCTACAGCATCAAGGATTGCTCAATTAAATATAATAGATATTCTCTTTACTGGATTAGCTTCTTTAAATTTTGAACAATCAGTTGACTTTTTAGATAAGACAAGGGAAGTTATCCAAAATAGGTTTTAATGTGGTGATAATTGTGGTATTTAACAAGATAAACAGTATTTTTAATAGATATATAAATGAAAACTATTTTTCAGGTGGAGTTTGTTACATCTCTATTGATGGTAAAAAGGTTTTTCACAAAGCATACGGAACATCCAATAGGATTGAAAATATACCCTGTAATAATAATACTATTTTTGATCTGGCAAGTGTCACTAAAATTGTTACTACTACCATTATTTTAAAAATGATAACGGAAAATAAGTTGTCTTTGTCTACAAAATTAGAGAACTGTTTGCCGGATGTATCGACAAATCATGAATTAGCTCCTATTACAATTAAACAACTTTTAACTCATAGTAGTGGGTTGAAATCATGGCACTCTTTTTATTCACATAGTCAAGAATCTAATAATATTTATAATATATTTAATAATATAGAAGTAAGACATAAATCAGAAAATAGAGTTGTGTATAGTGATTTGAATTTCATATTACTTGGTGAAGTTATTAAGTGTTACTTTGATAGTAGTTTACAGGAAATAATTCATAATGATCTAGCAAGGCCGTTGAAATTACATACGCTTACATATAACCCCAAATATAAAAAAGGCATTGCTGCAACAGAATTTGGTAACAAAATCGAAAAGAAAATGTGTCTTGATCGAAATTTTCATTTCACTGGTTGGCGTGATGAGAAGAAACCTATAGTGGGGGAGGTTAACGATGGTAATACATACTATTTTTTTAAGGGAGAGTCAGGTCATGCAGGATTGTTTGCAAATGTTAAAGATATAGTTTCAATAGGAGAATTGTATTTGAAGGAGGGAATATTTGAGGGAGAAGAAATTATCTCAAAAGAATTAATAGCCGAATCGTTAAGAAGGCAAGTTGAAAATAGAGGATTGGGTTGGGAGGCCTCTGAAATTTATCCGAATGGATTTGGACATACAGGTTTTACAGGAACCGCAATATGGATTGAACCAAAGAGAAAAATTGCAGTTGGTTTACTGACAAACCGATTGCATGTGGATAATCCACAAAATATCAATCCATTTCGCAGAGAGATTTTTAAAGAGATTTTAAAGCAAATATCTTAAAACAAAGGGGATTTATTATGTTTAAAAAACATTTTTTGTTTTTTTTATTACTTATTGTAACTTTGGTAGCAACAGCTTGCTCAGATGATAGTGCTTCAACAGAAGAAAATGCGGGAGATTCTAGCGTAGAACAAGTACTTAAAATAGCTAATGATCAGGAGCCAGCAGGTTTAGATCCACATAAAACCCCTGCACATTCTTCAGTTAGAGTGTATTCAAAGGTTTATGAGGGGTTAGTGACCTTTGATGAGAATATGAAAATTGTTGGGCAGTTAGCCAAAGATTGGGAACAACCAAATGATACGACTTATATATTTAACTTGGTTGAAGGTGTTAAATTTCACAATGGACGTGAAATGACAGCTGAAGATGTTAAATATAGTTTTGAACGAATTTTAAATAAAGAAACAGCATCACATATAGCATCCTATTTTTCAAATGTAAAAAATATTGAAGTATTAGGGGATTACCAAATTAAGTTTGAATTAACAGAACCAAATGCAACGTTTTTAACTAATCTAACTAATTCAAGTGCTGCTATCGTGGCTAAAGAGGTTGTTGAAGAAAATGGGGACTTACAACAGGTGGCTGTTGGAACAGGTCCATTTAAATTTAAAGAATGGGTTCCAGATAGTACAGTAACCCTAGTTAAAAATGAAGATTATTATATTGATGGATTACCTAAGTTAGATAAGGTGGTCTACTATACAATGAAAGAAGAAGCAGCTCGGTTATCTGCGATTCGAACAGGCGAAATCGATTTGACGACACTAACTGCAAAGTCTGCATCACTTTTAAAAGATCAAGAAGCTGTAAACGTTAAGGGTTACCAATCATTGGAGTATAGTTATGTCGGATTTAATGTTGCAAAAGAACCTTTCAATGATCCAAAAGTTAGACAGGCATTAAGTTTGGCAACAGATCGACAAAGTATTGCTGATATTGTATGGGATGGGGATGCAATTATTTCTGGTCCAATTGCACCATCAATGGGAGATTGGGCAATTGATGTAGAAAAAGAAGAATTGTATCAGCGTAATCTAGAAAAAGCGAAAGAACTATTAGCTGAGGCTGGTTATCCAGACGGATTTTCTACAGTAATTACTACTGCGTCTACTTATGCTGATATGGTCGATACAGCACAATTATTACAACAACAGTGGAAAGAAATTGGTGTTGATACGGAAATTCAGCAAATTGAGTGGGGTGAGTATATAGATACCTGGTCAAACACATCGGCAGATATTTTAGTGGGAAGAAATGGCTCAGGTACAGATCCAGACCGTGCAATGAATTATTTCTTCCATACGGATGGATCGGCTAATGTCTGGAATTTTTCTAATAGTGAATATGATGCGATTGTTGAAAAAGGAAAAAGTACCGTAGATCAAGAGAAACGGAAAGAAATTTATGTAGAGGCACAAAAAAAATTACTTAACTTATCACCTAACTTATTTTTAGTTTCTCCTAAAAATTATGTTGCAGTAAGAGATGGTGTGGAAGGTTATACACCATATCCCCATAATGGTGAAGATATTGATGAAGTGTATAAAAAATAATAGTAGAAGTGCTACTTTTTAGTGGCACTTTCTATTCTCTTATTAAGGGTGAATATTGATGTATACATATATAATTAGACGAATTTTGATGCTATTTCCAGTTCTTTTTGGAGTATCTATATTTATTTTCATCGTTATGCGTATCGTCCCAGGTGATGTTGCTATGACAATTTTAGGAACAGATGCAACACCAGAAGCTTTAGAACAGCTTCGAAAGGATTTTGGATTGAATTTACCATTATACGAACAGTACTTTAATTGGATTGGCGGTGTATTAACTGGTGATTTTGGTGAATCAATGCGAACAGGGCAAGAAGTATTACCAGATATTTTAAATCGATTTAAATTAACATTTGAGTTAACATTTTTGTCTGCACTTATATCATGGTTTATTGCTATTCCATTAGGGATTATAGCTGCAATGAAACGAAATAGTAATGTCGATTTTGGTGTAAGGATTATATCACTTTTAGGTGTATCTGTTCCCAATTTTGCGCTGGCAACAGTAATCATTTTAATTTTGGCATTGGCATTTTCATATAGTCCACCTGTAGGTTATGTAGGTTTTTTTGCAGATCCATTGAAGAATTTAGAAATCATGATTATACCAGCAGTTGTTCTGGGTACTTCGATGGCTGGTGCTGTAATGAGGATGACGAGATCATCTATTTTAGAAATTTTACGTCAGGACTTTATTCGTACTATAAGAGCTAAAGGGGCAAAGGAACGGATTGTTATTTTTCAGCATGCATTAAGAAATGCAATGATACCTATTTTAACCATTATAGGATTGCAGATTGGAACATTACTTGGTGGAACTGTCATCATTGAACAGATATTTTCATTACCAGGTTTAGGCCAATTAGTGCTTACTTCCATAACACAACGAGATTTCATCGTCGTGCAAGGTGCAGTACTATTTATAGCATTTGTGTTTGTAATGATAAATTTACTAGTTGATATTCTTTATTCTTATTTAGATCCAAGAATAAGTTACAAATAAGATTTCAGATAGAGAATTTAGAAAGAGTGATTCCATGAGACAGTTTATTAAGCGTTTAAGGCAAGATAAAGTAGGGCTAGTAGGTTGTATCGGTGTTTTAGTAGTTGTTGTAATTGGGTTGTTAGCACCGATCATAGCACCATATAGTCCTGAACAAATGTTTACGAAACATACAATGGAAGGACCAAGTGGCCAATTTATTTTTGGTACTGATGAATTTGGAAGGGATATCTTCTCTAGAATAGTTTATGGGGCACAAGTTTCATTGAAAGTAGGATTAATAGCGGTTGGAATAGGTGCAACAGGCGGGTTGTTTTTCGGTTTAATAGCCGGTTATTTGCAAGGTAAGGTCGATCAAATCATTATGCGAATTATGGATGTTTTTTTTGCATTTCCAGATATTCTTTTAGCATTAACTATTGTAGCTGTTCTTGGGCCAAGCGTTACAAATACGATGATTGCTATCGGAATCGTGTTTACTCCAGTCTTTACTAGAATTGTGCGTGGAACAGTTATCGGAGTAAAAGAAAATGAATATATAACAAACGCTGTTGCGATAGGAGTTTCTCCTATTAAGATTATTTTTAAACATATAACCCCTAACATTATGGCACCTTTTATTGTGCAGATAACACTGGGGTTGTCGGGTGCAATACTTACAGAAGCGGCATTAAGTTTCTTAGGATTAGGCGTGCAGCCACCAGATCCATCATGGGGTGTAATGCTAGATTCAAGTCGTGCATACATGGAGTTTGCGCCATGGACTATTTTATTCCCAACTGGTGCAATCGTATTTACTATTTTCTGTTTCAATCTATTTGGTGATAGTTTAAGAGATATCTTAGATCCGAAGCTAAAGTAAGGATCTTTTATAAGTTGAGGTGAAAAAAGTATGGGAAAAGCATTAGGTATTGGGTTGATGTCAGGTACCTCGTTAGATGGAATTGATGCGGTATTGGTTGAGATCGATGGAATGGGCGGAAATGTTGATGTAAAGATTATTGAATCGTTAACTAGGCAATATTCAGATAAAGTACGGATGGAAATAATGGACATATGCTCCCCTGAAACAGCGACATTACCCAAAATTTCTTCTATGAATATGTATTTAGGAAAAGAATTTGGTGATATTGTAAATGAACTAGTAAAAAAAGCAAATTTATCAAATGAAGACGTCCATTTCATAAGTTCACATGGACAAACTATCTATCATCAGCCCTTTCAGGGTAAGAATGAATTTGATGTTGCAGGTACATTGCAAATAGGAGATATCTCTATGTTATCTGAAGCCACTGGTATTGCAGTAGTTGGTGATTTTCGTACAGCGGATATGGCGGCAAATGGCCAAGGTGCCCCACTTGTTTCATTTGTTGACTATTTATTATTTAATAATCCTAATAAATCACGAGCGATACAAAATATAGGTGGAATTGGGAATGTAACCTATGTACCTAAAAACAGTTCGAGTGATGTAACACAATCTTTTGACACAGGTCCTGGAAATATGGTTATTGATGAAGTTGTTTTTCGTATTACTAATGGCGAACTAACCTATGATAAAGATGGTGAAATAGCAAAAAAAGGACGGATAAATCAACAACTATTAGAAAAACTGATGAGTAATAAATATTTTAACATAACACCACCAAAAACAACTGGACGAGAACTATTTGGTAGACGGTTTGTTGATACTATTTTTGAAGAATATGGAAATCTATCATCTGAAGATTTAGTTTCTACAATTAGTGAATGGACTGCTTTATCAATTGCATATAGCTATAAACACTTTTTGGAAGAAAAAGGGTATGTGATTGATGAAGTGATTGTAGGAGGTGGAGGTAGCTATAACCCGTATTTGATTGGACGTTTGAAACATCATTTACCAAATATGAATGTATATAGACATGAGGATTTTGGAATTTCGAGTGATTTAAAAGAGGCAATGGCATTTGCCGTGCTAGGATATCAGTGTATCAAAGGTAAGTATAATCAAATTCCGACTGCAACTGGTGCGTATAAGGAAGTTATTATGGGAAAAACAGCCTATACACATCCCGATGCACTCGAGCGGCTAGATTCTTTGAGGAGAGTTGAATGATGAGCACATTATTGGATATAAAAGACTTATCAGTTGACGTAACAATCGATAAGCAAGAATTTAACGTTGTAAATAATTTATCTTTACGTATAGATAAAAAACAAAAGTATGGAATAGTTGGTGAGTCAGGCAGTGGTAAAAGTCTAACATCTTTGTCCATATTAAATTTGTTGCCAGATGTTTTACATGTAAGTAATGGTCACATAATGCTTGATCAAACTATTAATCTAACCAAACTATCAAAAAAAGAAATGTTGAACATTCGAGGTAATGAAATTTCAATCATATTTCAAGAACCGATGACTGCATTAGATCCGTTATTTACAATAGAACATCAGATTTCAGAAGTACTAAAGTTTCATGAAAAATACACAAAAAAAGAAATGAAGCAGTTGATAATCGACATGCTTGATAAGGTTGGGTTTTCACGGCCAAAGCAAATATTGAAAAGTTACCCTCACCAGCTTTCTGGTGGAATGCGACAACGAGTTATGATTGCTATGGCTTTAATTTGTAAACCAAAGCTGTTAATAGCGGATGAACCGACAACAGCGCTAGATGTAACTATTCAAGCGCAAATTCTTGATTTAATGAATGCGTTAACGGAAGACTATGATACTTCTATTCTAATGATTACACACGATTTAGGTGTAATTGCTGAAACATGTGAACGAGTGGCAGTAATGTATGCAGGGACATTAGTTGAAGAAGCGAGCGTTCAAGAATTATTTAAGAATCCAACACACCCTTATTCAGTTGGATTGTTAGACTCTGTAAAATCGTTAGGTGATCGTACGAAAAAATTATATTCTATCCCCGGAAATGTACCAACACCAGCACAATTAAATGAATCTGGGTGCCGTTTTGCATCGAGGTGCTCACATGTGATGGATATTTGTCGTAAGCAGGATCCACCTCAATTTGTGATTAATGATGATCATAAAAGTAAATGTTGGTTATACAAAGATGGGGGGAAGAAAAATAATGAGCACTACCAACATACTATTGAAAGTAAATAATTTAAAAAAGTACTTCCCTCAAAAGTCAGGAGTATTAAAAAGGCCCAAGAATTTTGTACGTGCTGTTGACGGGATTAGTTTTGAAATAAATGAGGAGGAAACGTTTTCTCTCGTGGGTGAAAGTGGTTGTGGAAAGTCTACCACAGGTCGTTCCATTTTACGTTTGCATGAACCAACATCAGGCGAAATTCTATACAATGGCAAAAATATATTGAATTATTCGACAAGAGATTTTCGAAAACTTCGTAAAGATCTTCAGATGATTTTTCAAGATCCATATAGTTCGTTGAATCCAAGAATGACAGTAAAAAAATTACTAATGGAACCACTGCTTACGCATAATATTTGTACAAAAAAGGAAGCAGAAGAACGAATTATAGCTATCGCTGATAAAGTAGGACTAGCTAAAGAACAGATTAATCGGCATCCACATGAGTTTAGTGGGGGACAACGTCAACGAATTGGTATTGCAAGGGCTTTAGTTTTAAATCCAAAAGTAGTTATACTTGATGAAGCAGTATCCGCTTTAGACGTTTCTATTCAAGCGCAAATATTGAATTTGTTAATCGAGCTTCAGGAAGAATTAAAACTAACTTATCTATTTATATCACATGATTTAAACGTTGTTCGACATGTTAGTGATCGAGTTGGTGTGATGTATCTTGGACAAATGATGGAAATGGCGAAAACGGAGGAGCTTTATAGTGATCCATTACATCCGTACACAAAGTCTCTGCTATCGGCGATACCTTCGAGTGATCCTACTGAGAAAAAAGAACGCATTATTCTACAAGGCGACGTACCAGATCCATCAAATCCGCCATCAGGATGTCCATTTAGACTTAGGTGTCCAATGGCGCATGAACGGTGTAAAGTAGAAGAGCCGATGTACCAAGAAGTAAAAGATAATCATTGGGTAGCGTGCCATTTATATAACGAAATAAATTAATTTTAGGTCAATACCATACTCATATAAGAAATAAACTGTATTAGTTGAAATTAATCATTGTTAACATGAAGGATGAATAAATATATGGAATATGTAATGGGGATTGATGGCGGTGGAACAAAAACAATTGCGGTTATTGCAGACATGAATGGGTTTGTTGTTGCGAAGTCTCAAGCAGGTCCCACTAATCCTAATGTGATGCCAATAAGTAAAATCAAGCAAACGTTTAAAGAACTAATGAATGAACTAAGAAAACAAGTCCCTATACCATACGAGAATGTAAATACGTTATTTGCAGGTATGTCTGGAGCTGGTAGCAAAAGATCTAAACATATTTTAAAAGGTATGATACAAGAAGCTGTACCTCACATTTCCAATATAGGTGTTGAAATAGATACGATTAACGCACTATATAGCGGAACATACGGTGGACCGGGAATTGTTCAAATTGCAGGAACTGGTGCCATAACTTATGGTGTAAATAATGAGTCAAAACATGATCGGATCGGTGGATGGGGATATTTATTTGGGGACGAGGGTAGCGGATATGATATAGGGCGTCGTGCGGTGATTGCCGCTCTTAAATACTATGACGGACGGGGAATTGAAACGACTTTGTTAAATAAGCTATATACCTATTTTGATGTAAAAAATCCTCGAGAAATAATAGAAAAAATATATGCTTCACGAATCCCTAAAGTAGAGATAGCACCACTTTCAAAAGTTGTATTTGAAGCATATAAGCAAAATGATATAGTTGCAAAAGAGTTATTATATGACGTTGTAGAAGAATTAGAGCTAAGTATTAAAACTTTATATAGTAAACTTTTTCAACCTAATGAAGAAGTCATTGTTGTATTATGCGGTGGTGTTTTTAATGATAATGATGTATTACCACCATTAATTACGAACAAATTACAATATGGTAATATGAAGATAACTATTCCGATAATGTCTCCAGTTGGGGGTTCAATAATAGGAGCGTATATCATGCAACATTTCAAACCAAATTCAAAAATAATAGAAGCTATTGCGAAAACAATCTAATCAATTGAAACTGTTAAGTAGGTGATAAAGGTGTCTTATACAAAAGGTGGGCTTGTAATTTTGAAGGAAATGGTAACTAGCCTACCCCCATCAGAGCAAAAAATAGCCCAGTATATTTTAAATAATCCAGAGGAGTCTATACTATTAACGGCGGTAATGTTAGGAGAAAAAAGTCAAACAAGTAGTGCAGCGGTCATAAGGCTTTGTAAGTCCTTAGGATTTAATGGCTTTCAGGAATTAAAGATCCGGGTTGCAGGAGATATGCAGGCAGAAGATGTCAAAGGTTATCGTGACATTGAATCAAACGAATCCTATAAAAGTATTATTGATAAGGTTACATCTAATACGATTCAAACGCTTCAAGAAACAGTAGATATAATGAGTGAGGGAAACCTTAGAAAAGCTGTAAAAAAACTTTCCAAAGCAAAGTCAATTATTTTTATAGGCTTTGGTGCTTCAAATATTGCGGCAAAGGATGCGGAACAAAAGTTTTTACGAATTGATAAAAATGTACAGTCATTTTCGGATGTTCATTTAGCGGCTACCTCCATTGCAAACAAAGGTAATGATGATGTTATTGTTGGGATTTCTTTTTCAGGCAATACCAAGGAAGTCGCGAAATTATTACGTCTTGCAAAACAAAAGCAATCAACAACTATAGGTATAACAAAGTACGGTAACTCAGAAGTGAGTGATTTTTCTGATATCCTACTACATACATCAGCGGCAAGAGAAGCAACATTTAGGAGTGGGGCAACCTCTTCACGTATTGCTCAGCTACATGTTATTGATATTTTATTTATGTGTTTAGCTTCTGAAGAATATGAGGAGACCGTAAAACACTTAGATCAGACAAGAGAAGCTGTCTCGTTTTTAAGAGATAAAAAATTTAATGGAAAACGACAGTAACTTGTTTTTAAAACTTCTTAGTAAAAATGTATGTAAATTGAAATTTTATTACTGTTTTTTAATGATTCGTTGACAAAAAAATTCACTAAGACTATAATGAAAACAACTATATGAAAGCGTTTTATTTATAAAGAGTAATATAGAAATAATACATAAGAGGAACAAGTGCTTATTATATCTTTATCTTTAAAAAACCGAATATTTAAATACTGATTTACTTAGATAAGGAGAATACCATGCTGATGAATTTATCAAGCTTAACTACCGAACAACGAAATCCAAAAAGTATGCATTTAGATGAGATGTCAACAAATGATATTTTAAAGACGATTAATGAGGAAGATAAAAAAGTAGCACTAGCTGTTGAAGCAGTTTTACCTAAAGTTGAAATTGCTGTCAAACATATTACCAATGCATTGGCAAATGGTGGACGACTATTTTATGTTGGTGCAGGAACTAGTGGACGACTAGGTGTCATTGATGCTTCCGAATGTCCTCCAACATTTATGACTTCTCCTGAAATGGTGCAGACTGTTATGGCGGGAGGGACTGGTGCTTTCTTTAATGCTGTTGAGGGGTCCGAGGATAATGAAGAACAAGGTGCAGCAGATTTAGAAGCTAGAAACTTGTCTAAGAATGATATTGTTGTTGGCATAACTGCAAGTGGGCGAACACCATATCCGATTGGTGCGTTAAAATATGCACATGAGCTTGGCGCTTACGCTATTTCATTATCATGTAATGAAAATTCATTGATTAGTAGTTTTGCAGATTGTGAGATAGAAGTTGTTGTTGGACCCGAAGTTTTGACAGGTTCAACTCGAATGAAAGCCGCTACTGCACATAAAATGATTCTCAATATGATCAGTACAACAACGATGGTAAAACTGGGAAAAGTGCATGAAAACCTTATGGTTGATGTACATGCTAGTAATTTTA
The DNA here is from genome assembly GCF_900187325.1 of Virgibacillus ndiopensis. Classification (GTDB taxonomy): domain Bacteria; phylum Bacillota; class Bacilli; order Bacillales; family Amphibacillaceae; genus Virgibacillus_E; species Virgibacillus_E ndiopensis. The sequence goes on from NZ_FZMZ01000006.1 coordinate 1,159,447, forward strand.
AGCTAATGGAACGAGCAAAACGAACTATTATGGAAGTTACAAATGCATCATATCACGAAGCTGAACGCGTACTTGGTCTCACAAACAATGAGGTAAAACCAGCCATTGTGATGATAGAAGCTGAAGTTACCTTAAACGAAGCAAGAGAGGCTATAAAGCAAAGCAATGGCTATGTGAGAAAAGCAATTGATTTGTTGAAATAGTTAAATAGTTATTTTAGAAACCCCATCAATAGTCACATGAACTGTTGATGTGTTTCATATATATTAATAAAAATCAAAGGGGGCAAATATGGTGAAGAAATTATTTAATGGCCGTTTATTGTTTCTGTTGGTTGCGATGCTAATGCTAGCATTAGTTGCAGCGTGCTCATCAGACGATGATAAAGATAAAGACGGTGAAGCAAAGGGCGAGGAAACTACGGACAACGGAAGCAGTGATGGTGAAATTTCAGGAGACCTTGAAATTCAGTATTTCGTAGGTGGTTATGGTGATTCTTGGTGGAAAGAGGTCATCGGTGATTTCAAGGAAAAATATCCTGATGTAAATATCATTGAACATGCTGGTCCTAATATTAACGAAGAAATGCGTTCTCGCTGGGTTTCAGCGGATCCACCTGATGTAGTTTATATTGATGGTGCTGGATCAAGTGAAACGCAAATGGTTGAAGATGGTCAACTGATGGATCTAACGGAATGGATTAAAGGTGTGAAATTAGAAGATGGAACTCCATTAATGGATAGTTTTATAGTGGAACCTGCTCAGTATGATGATGGTAAGATCTACAGCTTGCCATTGGTATTTGATACATGGGGTACTTGGTATGATAAGGCTTTATTCGAGGAAAAAGGATATGAAGCTCCAAAAGACTTTGAAAGCTTTATGAGTACAATGGGTGAGATAAAAGAAGGAGAAGACATTGCTCCATTTGTCACAACTGGACAATATCCATACTACTTCTTACGAGGAGTACTTTATCCAGCCTTTGCAGCAGCAGGTGGCGAGGAATTACTTGCTAATGTTATAGACGGTGCTGAAGGAGCTTGGTCTAGTGACGCAGTGTTAGAAGTTATGAAAAAAGTAGAAGAAATGCAAAAAGCTGGCTATATTGATGAAGGATTTGGTGCATTGAACCATACGCAATCTCAAATGAACTTCTTACTTCATGACAATGCATTTATTCCTGTAGGGTTCTGGCTACCAAATGAAATGGCAAAAGATACACCTGAAGACTTCAAATATGGATTCATTCCATCACCGATGAATAATGCAGGTGAACCAGGTGCTATCGTTCCAGATTTACGCCCACTTGCAATTGCAAAAGAAGCGGAAAATCCTGAAGCGGCTAAAGCATTTGTAGAATTTGTCTTCACAAAAGAATATGCATCATTGTTCTCAGAGCATACTGGAGCAATTATGAACTTAACTGGTGTGGATCTTTCAACTAATGAAAATGTACCTGAATATTTAATCGATGCAAATGCAATGATTAATGACCCTGAACAGGTACAAATTTATAATAAGCCACATCCAATGAGTGCGGATCTTGAAACACCAATTAGCAATTCACTCGTTTCATTGATGCTAGGTAATATTTCCGCAGAAGAATTTGTGAAAGAAGCAGAAAAAGCTGCAGAACAATATCGTAACAGTAAGTAATTGATGTGCGGTATGGAATATAGGGGCGCGTATATGTGCCTCTTAATTCCATACCATTTATTTAACAAGAAAGTATAAATTTTGAACAAAGTTGTAACTGGATAGCAGGATAAGCAGCGTCCAGCTCCAGCGCCCAACGACTATTGGACTTCTTTCCCCTCCTTACGATAAGTCAACATCGATTCGCTTACGCTCATCGTGTTTCCTTTATCTCATACGGGGCAGTCCAGTCCATACGTCGCTTACCGGGCGCTTCCGCTTTTGTTCTAAGAAAGGTGATTGGATGGTACAGTCTAAGAAGCAAAAATATCTATTTCTAGCTTTTTGTTTACTTCCTACCTTTATTATGTTTGCTATTTTTACCCTTTATCCTTTGTTTAGTGGTTTGTACTATTCGTTTTTCGATTGGTCAGGGTCAGCAGAAAATAAAGAATTTATTGGTATTGATAATTACATACATTTATTTAATGATGCAATAATCGCCGATACGATTATTCATGACTACTTTTTAGTAGTTACAAAGGTTATTGGAATTATGATTCTAGCAATGTTTTTTGCTGTAGCCTTAACACAGCTAAAGATAAAAGAAGCACCATTCTATCGGATTATCTTTTTTTTCCCCAACATTATGTCAGTTGTAGTTATTGGTATATTGTGGACATTTATTTATAACCCAAGCATGGGCTTTATTAATTCAGGTTTGGAGTTTCTAGGGTTAGAAAGTTGGGCCAAGCCATGGCTGGGTGATGAGAAATGGGCATTGCCAAGTCTCGTTTTACCATCTATATGGGCAGGTATCGGATTATTTATGCTAATGCTGATGGGTGGTATAGCGAACGTATCGAAAAGCTATTATGAAGCAGCCGAGATCGATGGGGCGAATGAATGGCAGCAATTCTGGAAGGTAACCTTACCACTTGTTTGGCCACAAATAAAAATTTCCGTCCTTTATATCGTCATTACCACGCTAAATGGTTCATTTATTATTGTACAAATCATGACGGGCGGTGGACCAAATAACTCCACACATGTTATGGGTTCATACCTCTATCAACAAGCATTTAAGCAATATAACTTTGGGTATGGTGCAACCATTGGTGTAATGATTTTGATTCTTTCATTAATAACCGTATTAATCTTACAATTCTTTATGCGAAGAGATAAGGTTGAATATTAATCGGTTGTCTAAAAGAATCGAAAGGTATTGATGAAATGAAAAGGAGGAAATCAAAGTGAAGCGAAGTGTCGGTCAGATTTTGGGACGAACAGGGATACGAATCCCCTTGATTCTATGGACGATAGCAGTTTTGTACCCGATTTTTTGGATGTTTATTGGATCGTTTAAATCTAATGCTGAAATATATAAGAATCCTTGGGGCTTTCCAGAGACATGGAATTTTCAAAACTTTGTTGATGCATGGACAAATTATAATATAGATACAAGTGTTTTTAATAGTTTAATTGTAACAGTAGTAGGGGCAGTGCTTACATTGGTACTAGCAATCCCAACTGCATACGCAATTGAACGGTTGAATTTCCGTGGAAGTAAATTTTTATTTACCTTATATGTATCTGCAATGATGATCCCAATGGTGTTAGGGTGGATCCCATTATTCTTTCTATTATCGGATTTAGGTTTACTAGATAATATATTTGGTTTAGCAATTGTTTATGCGGTAAGCCAGCTACCATTTAGTATTTTTGTCTTAACTAGTTTTATTAGTACGATCCCTAAATCCTTGGAAGAATCAGCTGCAATGGATGGCATGTCTCCGTATCGTGTTTTATGGAAAATCATTACACCGCTTAGTATGTCAGGCATTATTACGGTAACAATCATGAATGCTATTCAGTTTTGGAACGAATATTTTATGGCATTGATATTCTTACAGTCGGAAGATAACTATACATTGGCTTTGGCAATTGACTTTATTAGTAATGAAGCAGAATATACGAATGCATGGGGTACACTTTTTGCTGGACTTGTTATTGCGATTGTTCCAGTAATTGTTCTTTATGCTATATTCCAGCAGCGAATTGCTAAAGGTATGACAGAAGGGGCAATTAAAGGGTAATTTTAAAATTTATAAGTGATACCTAGCTTTTTAGGCTATGTATCACTTTTTTAATGCCTATTAGAGGCTTATGGACTATTTTTTCTTTATTAGGTGAAATACTGACATAAATTCCAGTTTGTATAGTATAATAGCACTATTGTTTTCTAAACATTATAAAAATGTCAAATATAAGGAGGAGTAAAATGAAATTTTGTAAGCATTGTGGAGGAGAAATTTCCGCAAGTGCAAAGTTTTGTAAGCATTGTGGGCAAGATTTGACTGGAGAAAGTAATCAAAAAGATACCGAAGATAAAGACAAGGTAGAGGAATTTGTAGAAAAGGTAAATCACCAATCAGATGAACCTACAGATACAAATGAAACACCGGTAACAGAGAATGGACTGTCAGATGACAAGGATTCTGCTAATAAACCTGTTGTTCAATCGAAGAAATCTGAACAGGGCGGATTAGTCTCCTCAAAAAAATCAAGTGGTCAGCCATCAAAGCTTTCTAAGAAGTCAAAGATTCTAATGGCAGTTGCAGGAGCACTTATAGTATTATTATTTATTGCTTATCAGGTTGGAGCTTCAATGACATCAAAGGAAAAGATCCTCGAAAAATTTGAGGAAGCAATGGTTAAAAAGGATTCTAAGACTGTAGCTGACTTGCTGGCAACTAGTAAAAACATCGAGATTAACAATAGTACGGTAAAAGGATTTATTAATTACTATGCAGAAAACCCAAGTGAAATGGATTATTTAATGGACCACCTAAAGAGTCAAGCGAAGGAATATGAAACGAATCCGAAAGCCGCCGAAGCATCAGACGATTCTTCTTTATCTTATGCTGTTAATCTAATAAAAGACGGAAAAACGTTTGTTTATGATAATTTTGATATTCAGGTCAGCCCAGTATATTTTAATGTCTACACTAATTATAAAGACACGGAAATAAAGCTAAATGGTGAAGTTATCGCGACTGCTAATAAAGAAGATTTCACAAAAGAAGTTGGTCCTTTTTTACCTGGTACATATACCTTTACTGCTACGTATAAGAATGATTATGTAGAATTGACAGCGGAAGCAGAAAGCACAAACTTTGATCCTGGGTATACCGATGATGTAGATCTTTTTATCGAAGGGGAAGAAGTGACATTTGGTCTCCCGTACAATGAAGGATTTGATAGTGTAAAGCTGTTTATTAATGGGAAGGACTCTGGTATCGATATATTGAAAAAGGATACGGTTGGCCCAATTCTTACGGATGGATCCATGACTGCATCGTTTGAAGCGGAATTCCCTTGGGGCACAATGAAAACAGAGGAAGTTCCAATTGATTCATATTACGTTGAAGCAAAATTTGTAGCTAATGATGAGGTAAAACAATCACTCCAAGACACAATTGTTCAATTTAACAAGGAGTTATTAGCAGCCATTACAACGGCAGATGAAAAGAAATTTACGGTGGCAACTGAAGATGTAACAACAGATATTATTGATGATGCTAAATATGATAAAGAAAATGACTACTATTACAAAGGCAAATTCATTGGAGTAGATTTCAATTCTGAATCCTTTACAATAAACAATTATGGAGAGGGTTGGGTTGCTAAGGTTGATACTGTAACATATTTTGAAGAAGATTCGTGGTACGGTGATGAAAAACCAAAATTAGAAGAGGTTAATGACGACATTGGTTATGAACTTATTTACGATACAAAACAAAAGAAATGGAAAGTAAACTATTTAGGGTGGGGCGGTTCTATGGATGATGCTGAAATAATAGAATACCGTGAAAAAGAGGCTAAAGAAGTTACCTCTGCCTGGTTTAAGTAAATAGTTCAGTAGAAACACGCTTGGATTTTGATTCCAAGCGTGTTTTTTACTTTTCTAACTCAATATATTCCCGAACTAATTTCCATTCGCCATTTTCGTGTTGCCATATGAACATACATTTTGCTGTATGTGGTTTGAGATTAATAATGTTTAGGTAAATCATAGTTATAACCATATTCGTCAGGTTTTTCAATAGTGGAGTGAGCCCAATAACCAGTAAACTTATTAGACATAAATGACCGAATGTTATCGGCATTTTTGCTAGTAAATGCTTCGTTCCAAGCATCAAAGTAGTTTTTGATAGTTTCTTGTATCGTATTCATATTAGACCTCCTTCTTATAGTAATAGATTTCTATCTATTCTTTTCCTGCAATTGAACACAAAAAAAGCAAAGCAAACGAATTATGTTTGCTTTGCTTTTGTCTGAGTTTAATAAAGTAAATAGTTTGCCCTTACATCCTTAAATTCTTATAACGCATCTTGCCACTGTGCTTTCATAGCTTCTACAGGCTACTCTATCCTTCTAAATTTTTGGATGCTAATAATTCCGTTTTTCCCAACCATTACTAGATAGATTTATAGATACTCCATCTAGTTGAAGATTTGTCACATACCACCCTCTTGCATTTGTCGAAACGTCAGTAGTATAGGTGAAGCGGATAAACTTTGTGCCCGCTGGAATTTGAGCTTCTTTTGTCTGCCAATCAATACTAGTACCTGTTAATGGATCCATTACTTCCGTCCATTCCGTACCATTACTGGAAACTTCAACCGTACCAAAATCCCAGCCTTGCTCGATTCTGTACCAAGTATCAAATGTTAGTGATGCTTCTTCATTAACATTTACTTCTGCTGTTAATGTTTGGTTTAAATTATCGCCATATCCTGAGAACCATGCATTTCCTTTTTTTGTTGGCATCGCTACTGGAATCGCATCAGCAACTTTTCGTGCAAATTGACGCCGTGCCGGATTTGTTGAAACCGTCTCACGTGTGGGGTGAACACGGTTCGTTAAAAGAATTGCAATCGTATCATTGTTCAAATTTACAGCGATGGATGTTCCAGTATAACCCGTATGACCTATTGTCGAAGCTTCAGATAAGGCATCCATATACCATCCTTGTGCAAGCTCCCATCCTAGACCATGTTCGTCCCCTGGAAATTCTGGTATTTGATTTTTGACTAAAAGGTTGATGGTTTCAGGTTCAAGAATTTGTTTGCTACCATAACGTCCTTCATTAATAAACATATGTGCTAGTTTTGCTAAATCGCTGGCAGTGGAGAAAACACCAGCATGTCCAGCAACGCCATCAAGTGACCAGGCGCTTTCGTCATGTACTTCGCCCCAAACAAGACCTCTGTTTGTCCATGGCTGGTACTCTGTTGCGGCAATTCGGTGTTTCAATGATTCTGGTGGATTGTACATCGTGTCTGCCATGTTAAGTGGTCCGGTGAGTGTATCTTGAACGTATTCATCAAGACGTTTACCAGATAAGCGTTCGATTAAAGCACCTAACGTGATCATGTTCAAATCACTATAGGTGTATGTGCTACCGGGTTCATTTTCTAAAGGATACTGAAAAACATATTGCAGTCGATCCTCTCTAGAATCACCAATCGTATATAGTGGAATCCAAGGCTTAAATCCTGAGGTGTGTGTCATTAGCTGTCTAATTGTGACTTCTTCCTTGCCGTTTTGAGCAAATTCAGGAATATAGTCAGCCACAGGGTCATCAAGTTCAAAGTACCCTTCTTCGTAAAGCTTCATTGCTGCAGTTGTTGTAAAAATTTTACTTAGAGAGGCGAGGTCAAATATAGTGTCTTCATCCATGGCTATCGGATGATCAAATTCGGTCCCACTGTCATCCTTGTAACGAACCGCATCACCGTATGCTTTGTTCTGGACAATGTGACCGCGTCTTGCAACAAACGTAACCGCTCCAGGCATGATACCATCATCAATCATTGACTCCATGACGGAATCAATTTCTTTTAATGGTTCACTCATCATGCCTGCTCCCTTTGCAGAACCTGGATGTAGTACAGGTGATGTTGGTCCTGGTTTTCCCCATGAAAAAACAGGGTGTGGACGTTCTTGTGATTGCTTTTTCCCATGGTTTTCGATAGTAGGACTGTGATTACTGCTTTTTTCAGCATTTACTGACATTTGTGGAGTTAAAAGCATGGATGAAATTAGTACCATTGATAGTGAAACAGAATAAAAATTTCGTCTCATTGCGAACCTCCCAATTAGAGAATATATGAAAATGCTTACATTATTAAACATAATTGAATAATGATAGATTCGTCTATGGCGCATTAGTACTAAAAATATTGTGAAAGTTAAAAAAATCGTGATAAATGATGTGGGTAGATTAGATTAGTGTTAGGGGTGGAATTGGAAGAATTGAGTCGTGTTAGCGTTGTGCATGCTGGTGAATTCATGAAAATAGAATTTGTTTTTTTATTGAAGAGGAATGTATTATCTAAAATTAGCATGGGTTTTCGATGTATTAAACTGGTAGCAATCGAGTTCTATAGTAGACAATTCTAAAATGAGTAAAAGTGGGCTTATTTTTACCTTTTTAACTACAAACACTATTAGACAAACTTCCCCAAACTAGATTCATATTTAGTTCAAAAGACACTTGTAGGGAGGGGGGCTGCATGCTAAGATAAGCACGATGCAAGGGGGGGATTGATTGAACAGAGAAATGATTGATGACTTATTGCAGACCATCATAATCATGTCGGGTGAAGTGAAGGATTTACAAAAAAGCGGAAGTCGTTTGGATGAACTTGTTTCCGATATAGAAATAAGAATTAATGATGTAGGGTTGGATTTAAATGGGTTACAACAAAATATTCGTAAAATAGATCAGAACGTCACACTTGTAGTAAATGAACTTTCGAAAATTAGAGTAGCTAGGCAACCATTACATAAAGCAGTTAATTAAAGCGTGCAGGGGCAGGCTTATTTTTTTTGCAGTTTAATTATTATCTCATCTTAACCAAAACTGCTATCCTAAAAAGAAATACTAATTGATCAATAGGAGGAGCAATATGCCAAACTTCATTGCGATTCTTCAAAAAAATAAAAGCATCGTGTGGTTATTAATCTTGATAATCACCATCCTCTGGGGCTACGCGTGGGTCCTTATGAAAGAGGTCCTTACATACATGGGTCCATTTACTTTTTCATCTTTTCGATTTGGTGTCGGATCGATCACGTTATTATTAATTGTATCGATTTCGAAAATGAAATTACCTCCTAAGAATTACTGGAAACATTTAGTCATTGTCGGCATACTACAAACATCTATTGTTTTTTTACTTGTCATGTACGGGCTTCGATTTGTTGATGCAGGAAAATCATCCGTCCTTTTATATTCAATGCCAATGTGGAGCAGTATTCTTGCAGTAAAATTTCTCGGTGAAAAAATAACACCTGCAAAATTTACAGGTCTTCTTATTGGGATGCTCGGGCTTTTGACCATTTTAGGTTGGGATGTGTGGATTGGGCAAAGTGTTGATGTGATTTTTGGTGAACTGCTCATAATCATTGCAGCTGTTTCATGGGGTGTTTCCAATGTTTATTATCGAATCAAGCTTCAAGGTCTACCGAAATTACAAGTAAACACTTACCAAATGTTGTTCGGTACCATCGGAATAATTATTGCAACACTTTTTATGGAGTGGGGTCAGCCGATTGAATTTAATGTACATAGCATTTATTATATTTTATTTACTGGTGTTTTAGCTTCCGCACTTTGTTTTACGGTCTGGTTCTTTATTCTAAGTATTATTGATATGGTGACTGCCACATTGTCCACTTTGCTTGTTCCGATATTTGGGTTGGTTTTTAGTAGTTTTCTATTAGATGAGAAAATGTCAGTGGGAGTTGTGACCGGATCCGGATTGATCATAGTGGGAATAATTATTGCTCAGATTTCAAAGAAAAAACCTCGTTCTAGTTAGGGTAAACGAGGTTTTTCTGGTACTTAAAAGAATAATAGTCCAATAGAAATCGGAATAAAACTATACAATAAAATCATTACACAAAAACCCATGATATCGCGTACTTTTAATCCAGCGATTGCAAGGAGTGGTAATGCCCAAAATGGCTGGATCATATTTGTCCATGCGTCACCCCAAGCAACTGCCATCGCTGTTTTCGCAGTATCTGCTCCAATTTCTAGAGCTGCTGGAATCATGATTGGACCTTGAACTGCCCATTGTCCGCCGCCAGATGGGACGAAGAAGTTGACGATACCTGCACTGATAAACGTGAATAACGGTAACGTAAAATCAGTTGAAATACTAACAAACCATAACGACATTTGTTCGGATAGTCCCGATGTAACCATCATTCCCATAATACCTGCGTAAAATGGGAACTGAATGATAATACCTCCAGCATTTTTCACCGCCCCTGTTGCACTGTCCAAAAAGCGTCTAGGAGTTTTGTGAAAAATAATCCCCAAGAAAAGAAAAATAAAGTTTACAATATTGATATTTAAATCGAACCCGTTCGCCACAAAATGATAAACAATAAATGCAAGTCCCATTAGCCCAATTATTAATGAAACGATTTGACTATTCTCTAACCGTTCTGCCGGGGTCAACTTATCTGTAGAAGTTATTGTCTGCGAATCTTTACTATCATCAGATATGTCTGACTGCCATTGCGATGCATCTGTGTTATGTAGTGAATTTCGTGATTTCATCAAAAACCTGTTCAAAAATGGAAGTGTAAACAATAGAACAAAGACGATGAATAAATTGAAACTACTAAACAACGTTTCTGTGACAGGAATAACGCCCATTGTATCTTCCAAAAAGTGTCCAGGTGTTGCGATTAAGAGTGGAATTGACCCTGATAGTCCACCATGCCACAGTAGAAATCCACTATAGGCACTTGCCATCAGAACTCGATAATCCACTGTTGGAACACGTTTCGCTACATGGATAGCAAATAATGCCCCTACAACTATTCCAAATCCATAGTTGATTAAACATGCGATAGAAGCAACAAATGTGACGAGCAAAATTGCCTGTTCTGGCGTATTTGCTAGCTTACTAATTTTCGATAGTAGTTTTTTTACGATAGGTGTGTTTGCCAATATATAACCAGTTACAACAATTAAAGACATTTGCATGGCAAAAGCTAATAGATCCCAAAACCCAGTTCCCCAATACTCTACCATTTGGATAGGTGAGCTATTAGTGAAAAAGACACCTAAGAGAAATACGGCAAACGTTAATATGATTGCGAATAGGAATGCATCAGGTAGAAAACGCTGAACCATTCGGTCGAAGAATGATGTTAATGATTTGATCAAGACTTCTCTCCTCCTTCTTTGATACAGATTATATGCCTGTCTTGTTCATGACATGTGCTGTTTATAGGATTATATCAGTTTTACACAAACCTAGCACTATTTGAAAAATTCAACTACCAGTGATAGATTTTACAAGTGAATGTTTTTAGAACAATGAGGTGTATCTTATGGGACTTAGACAACTAAAGAGTAGGGTAGGTAGCATCTATTATGGTTGGGTAATTGTTTTCGTAGCAGGACTCGGTGTGTTTTTCTCGGGTCCGGGGCAGACGTATTCGAATTCCACGTTTATCGATGAATATATTCAGGATTTTGGCTGGTCTCGATCAGAGGTATCTAGTCTCTATTCCACCGCAACATTGATTGCTGGTTTTGGTATGATGCTTGTTGGTCGATTTATTGATAGGCTTGGCCAGCGTTTTATGATGGTAATGGTCGGAAGCATGTTAGCACTGGCATGTTTCTTTAATAGTTTTGTCTCATCAATATGGATGCTTGGTGTTGGTTTTTTCATCATACGACTATTTGGACAGGGAAGCATGACACTCGTACCGAAAACGCTTGTGGCTCAATGGTTTATTCAAAAAAGGGGAATTGCGTTAAGTCTAATGACGCTTGGAAGCTTTATTAGCGCGAGTCTGTTTCCTATTATAAATACATGGCTGATTCATACGTGGAGTTGGCAGCTCGCTTGGCGCTTTTGGGGAGCATTAATTCTCATTATATTTGTACCAATCGCATTTTTTACAGTTAAAAACCGTCCAGAAGATATGGGACTTGTGCCTGATGGGAATATGCATAAAGAAAAAAGTCAGCCGAAACTGGGAACGGTTGTCGAAGCGGCTGAGGAGGATTGGACTTTAAAGGAAGCACGAAAAACACGAGCTTTCTGGGCAATTCTCATCTGTGTAGGAATACCAGCAATGGTCAACACGGGGATCACGTTCCATATTATTTCCATTTTTGACGAAAACAACCTATCGCCAACAACAGCAGCCCTCGTACTAAGTTTAATGGCACTCGTCGGAATCCCAATGTCGTTTGTATCTGGATATATTACAGAAAAAATCAAAACGAATTACGTGCTCATGTTTATTTTTGTATTGGAAATTGTTTTGCTTCTGTTATTATTGGTTACTAAAAATTTCGCTATGGCAATTTTATTCGGCATCATTTGGGGTATAGCAAATGGGTTTGAGCGAATTGGACTGAACATCATCTGGCCAAATTACTTCGGACGGAAATACATCGGAAGTATTACTGGTGTGGGCTCTACCGTTATGGTACTCGGTTCTGCCTTTGGACCATTGCCATTCGGGGTTGGTTTTGATATGTTCCATAGTTATACATCTATCATTTTACTGACAATAGTATTTCCTGTTATCGGACTAATTTCTGCCTGGATTGCGAAAAAGCCGAAGAAGGAAGACGTGTTAGGATAATGTGTAATAATGAAGATTTTCTGTTGCGGCAGGGAATCTCCTTTTTTGTGGGATTATGGAACTATGTTTTTATAAAAATTTTATAAAAAAAGATTTAAACATTATCAAAGTTTGCCGATATAAGTAATGAATCATCAGGGAGGATGATTGTTATGGCCTTAACGTTAGGGAGAAAACCCGGAGAAAAACTATACATCATAGATCCAAATGGCGAGAAAATCGAAATTGAGGTCGTCAAAGGCGATCGCAATAAGCCAGAGGATTACATGCGATTACGAGTGAATGCTCCAAAGAATTACAAAGTTCTCAGAGGAGAGCTTTACACAGGAATTGGTAATAACTCTGAATAGGAGTTGTTATAGAGGCGAGACATAAGGATGTGACTCGCAAAAAAAATACACTTACATGGAGGTAAGGAAAAATGAGAATTAATCACAATATTGCGGCATTAAACACGTATCGTCAGTTGGGTGCGGCGAATAATGCACGTTCAGATTCAATGGAAAAACTTTCTTCAGGACTTCGTATTAACAATGCTTCTGATGATGCAGCAGGGTTAGCAATTTCCGAAAAAATGCGTGGGCAAATTCGCGGGTTGGAGCAAGCTTCTACTAATGCACAGGATGGTATTTCTTTAATTCAAACTGCTGAAGGTGCATTAAATGAAACACACAGTATTCTTCAACGTATGCGTGAACTAGCTGTTCAAGCGTCAAACGATACAAACACAGATCAGGATCGTGGGGAAATTCAAAAAGAAATTAACCAATTAACCTCAGAAATTAACCGAATTGGTAACACTACTGAGTTTAATACACAGAGTTTGCTTAATGGTGAAAAAGATTCAACTACTACTGGTTCTAAGACGTCAATTGAATTTGACTTATCTGGAATGACTGGTGGAACGGTTAGTGTATTAGGGAAAGATGTTGCTTGGGATACTGACCTTGCTACAACTGTTAGTGCAGTTAAAGCAGCTATCACAGGTGATGCTGAATTAAGTGCTAAATATGATGTTACTGGCACAGCAAACACAATTAATATTAGTACAAAAACAAATACATCTGATGAAAGTTTAACTGCAGATCTTTCTGGTGCAACTGCTGTTACTGATGATGCTATAACAACAACAGAAGGAAAAGCTGATGGTGCTGCACTAAACTTCCAAATTGGTGCAAATGAAAATCAAAGTCTTTCATTAGAAATTTCAGATATGAGAGCAGTATCTTTAGGTATTGCTACTGTAGGGAATACTGATGCTGACTTAGGAGTTACAAATGGAACGGATAGTACTATAACAGAGACAGCTTTAGATGTCTCAACGCATGCTAGCGCTGCAGATGCAGTTACAACTATTCAATCAGCAATCGATAATGTATCTGCTGAACGTTCTAAACTTGGTGCAACTCAAAACCGTTTGGATCACACAATTAACAATTTAAGTACATCTGCTGAGAACTTAACGGCTGCGGAATCTCGTATTCGTGACGTTGATATGGCGAAAGAAATGATGAACCAAACTAAGGCGTCTATCTTAGCTCAAGCATCTCAAGCAATGCTTGCACAAGCAAATCAAATGCCACAAGGAGTTTTACAACTTCTACGTTAAATATAACTATTTTAGTAAAGGAAACTCTAGTTAATACTAGGGTTTCCTTTTTTAGGTAAATTAATGCCAAAGCATTTTCTTAGGTTGCTACTTGGAATGATATGACCACACATGTTTGTTCTATAAACAATTAGATGAGTAAACTTTTTAGAAATATGAATATAAAGGAATTAAATTGGTAATTAGAAAATTTTCCCCCTCTGCTACGCTTAACCTCTAAACATTATCCAAATTTAACCGATATAATCACTAGTAGTCAAACAAAAAAATTAAAAACATAAATTCTAATATACAAAAATTACTAATCCCAGAGGTGAATTTTACATGTCCAACATGCGAATAGGTGGTCTAGCTTCAGGAATAGATACTGATAAAATCATATCTGATCTAATGAAAGCAGAACGCATGCCGCTTCAAAAAATGGAACAGGACCGTACGTGGCTCACGTGGCAACGCGATGCATACCGTGAAATGAATACATTATTTTTAAATTTTCGATCACAGTTAACAGACATGAAAATGTCAGATATGTACCGCTCTAGGGTCACTTCAACTACGAATGAAGATCTAGTGACATCAAGTGCTACTAGTGCAGCAAGTCAATCATCCTATACAATATCAGAAGTAACACAGATGGCATCTGCAGCGACTAAGGTTAATAATGCTAGTATTTTTAATGATCCATCTTCTATTGACACTAGTAAAAGTCTTTCTGAACTGCAATCAGAATTTGCTTCCAATTCTTTTGACTGGAAACAGGGAAGTGTGAAACAAGAATCAATATCAGCTAAAACAGAAACGAATCAATTTTCCCTAGTTTTACAGGATGGCGTAAAGATCAATAATGTTGACGAAATGTCTATTAAAGTGGGAAGTAACTATTATACAGCTGTAGACTCAACTCAAAAGTCTGCAGATGATTTATTAGAAAATGAAGTGTTAGTTGATACTTCTACTGGTGATCTGACATTTAAAAATAATTTGAGTAAAGGTGCAGAAGTAAAGGTTAAGTATACTACCGACTTTCAAGTGGACATTATGTCAACATCGAAGGCGGGCACGAAAATCAAGCTTTCAAATGAACAAATAGTACAAGATAATATTGCATTAACTATTGGTGATAATGAATATATTGCAGATGGAACAAACATTGTTAAAAAAGATGATAACTCAATCGTTGTTGGTACCATTGATTATGAAACAGGTACAATAACCATGAATGATGACAATACGATTCCCGCTGAGACAAATGTTTCTGTGAAATACCAGTATGATTATATAAATTTTCGTGCTGGTGCCCATACGAAAGATGGTTTTAAGGATGAGGTTTTTAATATTAAAGGATCGCAATCTTTTAATTCGCTTTTAAGTGAGGTTAACCAAGCAGATAATGGTGTAAGTATGTTTTATGATGAAATGACAGGACAGATGTCTCTGACAAGGACGGAAACTGGTAATTTTAACGGATCTATTGATAACTCCGATGTTTCCACTGATGATGCTAGTAATCAGGAAATTATTACATCAGGAAGTTTTATAAACGAGCAAATGGGCTTTGATCTAGCTCAGGAAACTGGTGGGACAAATGCTGAATTCACTTTAAATGGCTTAACTACATCTAGATCATCGAACTCATTTACTGTTTCTGGGGTCACATTTAATTTAAAACAAACATTCTCGAATCAAAATGTTACGGTAAATGTTTCCAATGACAGTGAGGCAGTCTTTGAGAATATCAAAGGATTTGTTGAAAAGTACAACGAGCTTATTGGAAAAGTTCAGGACAAACTTCAAGAGGATAGATACCGCGACTATAAACCTTTAACAGATAAACAACGTGAGGAACTATCTGATAGACAACAGGAATTATGGGAAGAAAAAGCTAAAAGTGGTTTGTTAAGAAGTGACAGTACGTTGTCAGGTGCTCTGAATAATATGCGAAGAGATTTTTATACGTCTGTGGAAAACAGTGACGTTCCATCTATGTATCAACAGTTGTCAAGTATTGGAATAACTACTACGGCAAATTATTTAGAGGGTGGAAAATTAGAAATTAATGAATCAAAGTTGAAAGAAGCAATTCAAGACGATCCTAAAGCGATTGAGGATTTGTTTACAAGTGATGGTGCTTCCTATGATCAAAAAGGAATTTTACAACGAATGACAGATTCCGTTAATCAGGTGATGGATCGAGTTACGGAAAAGGCAGGTAATACGTTTAAGACAGAAGATCAGTATTCAATGGGTAAACGACTTGATGATATGGATGACAGAATTGAAGCATTTGAAGATCGTTTAATTCAAGTTGAAGATCGATATTGGCGCCAATTTACTGAAATGGAAAAAGCTATTCAACGGATGAATTCACAGTCTACGTATCTGATGCAGCAATTTGGTGGCGGAATGTAAAAACTTAGTCACCATTTTAGTGCCCCATTCACTTTTGGAAGTGGGGCTTTATTAATTTTTAATAGAAAAGGCGTGATTTAAAAATGGAAAAATACATAAATGTCATGAAGCATGCATCAGAATTGCAGGTTACCGTTTACGAAGGACTGCAACATATGCAAACATTACTTAATGATGGTAAATTTGAAGATACAATCCCATTATTTAATAATATCGTTGAAGCTTTTTCAGTTGTTGAAAATTCTGTGGTTACTTTACCTAAGGAAGTTTTTAGCAATGAAACTCAATCACTTACAACCAAAGTGAAAGATGCTCTTAACCTAGTTGTAAGTTCATTTGAGTTGAAAAACTTTGGCAAAATCCAAGAAATATTACAATTCACATTGATACCTAGCTATAAAAAGTGGATGGAAGAGCTTGATGAGATGTTTCAACCTTACTTGGTTTCATAACGTACTATTATTTTTGTACATCCATAATAAAATGCATTACAATAAATACATAATTATTTTTTGGAGGTACATAAATGAACAATCTAATGCAAAACAAAAACATAGTCGTAATGGGTGTAGCCAATAACCGCAGCATTGCTTGGGGTATCACAAAGTCACTATATAATGCTGGTGCCAACCTAATTTTTACAAACCGGCAGGAACGCTCTAGACAAAAATTAGAAAAGCTTTTAGCCGACAACGAAATTGAACCAAAATTGATTGTTTCTTGTGATGTGGCAGATGATGAAAGTATTGTACAAGCTTTCCAGGAAATCGGCGAAAAAGTTGGTGTTATTCACGGAGTCGTTCATTCTGTAGCATTTGCAAATCGTGATGAGTTAAAAGGGGAATATGCTGATACATCTCGTGAAGGTTATTTACTCGCACAAAATATCAGCTCATATTCACTTGTGGCAGTAACAAGAGAAGCGAAAAAGTTAATGAGTGAGGGTGGCGGAATTGTTACGCAAACATACCTTGGTGCTGAGCGTGTTGTCCCTAACTACAATGTTATGGGAGTTGCCAAGGCTGCGCTTGAAGCAAGTGTTCGTTACTTAGCTGAGGATGTGGGTAAGTACGGAATTCGTGTGAATGCTGTTTCTGCTGGGCCAATTCGTACACTTTCTGCAAAAGGTGTATCAGGCTTTAACGATAAAATGTCTGTAATTGAAGAGAAGGCTCCATTACGCAGACAGATTGACCAGGATCAAGTAGGGGATGCGACAGTGTTTTTACTAAGTGATATGTCTCGTGGGATTACTGGTGATGTGCTTCACGTTGATTCAGGATTCCATATTATCGCAGGATCTTAAACTTCATAATAACCAATACATTAGGCGTTTACCATCCTGGTAGACGCCTATTACTATCCCTATTAATAATGAGTAGATAGAAAATTTCGTTTTGTTAGAGTGTAATTTTAAATTCCACACATTTTACCCCACAAATGCAATGCTTCCTCCTCACTTGATTGCATATAATGAACTATACAAGCTCTATAGCTTGTTATACTTGTACAATGTGTATATCAAAACTCTACTAAAAAGTAACGTATATCCAATTATTAAAATAATATACCTGCAAGCCAAAAGGATTAGCAAAAGTTTGTATTCAAATCTAAACCACAAACAAATGTTCTGTTTTTGTGGTTATTTACCTTACAATTATGATATACTATGTACTAGATAATGTTCTTTTAGGGAATGGTCGGCTAGCCCTTTTTCTAAAAAAAGGTGGTGATGCCATTGAGCATTTACGAGGTATTGATGGTCATGTTCGCTTTTGGCACATTCTTGGTTGCTCTTTTGACACTCGTAATGAAAATGATCAATAAAAAATAGACCTCCCTATTAACCCTCAAAAGTTATTGATGGGAGAGGTCTATTCTTGGATAGCAGATCCCCTGGGGGAACCACTTATCTTGAGACCACAGTTGCAGCTGTGGTCTTATAAGTATATGCATATTTCTACCTATATTATACCATAAAAAAAGGTGTTGAAAAGGGAAAAGAATCCGATGAACATATTTACATTAATGTGCCTAAATATAGTAATAATTTGTTGTATAAGGTTTACAAATGTTTCCTTAATTCGACTTATATTTCCTGGGCAATATTACATATGTAGAGAGGGACAACTCAATCGAATTGTCCCTCGTATTATAAATTAATCTATTTTAAACGTATTCACCTGTTGTTGCATTTCCGTTGAATACGTTTCTAGTTCTTCTGCTAAATGATTTAACTGTTCCATTGATGCGGTTTGTTCCTCGATGGAAGCAGAAATTTCTTCTGTTCCAGCAGCTGTTTCTTCACTAATCGAAGCGATACTTTGAGTATTGGATGAAATAATTTGTTCTTGATTAATGATGGTCTCCATTACATCCATTACTTTATTAATTAGTTGGTTATTCGTTTCAATAGTGTTCTGTATGCTTGTAAATGCCTGTTCCGTTTCACTCACTGATTTCGATTGGGTTTCGATTACTTCATTTGTTTTCCCAATTAGAGTTACAGTTTGTTTTGTTTCAGATTGCATTTCTTCAATTAGTGTCGAAATATCTCCTAATGCATTTTCGGATTGTTCTGCCAGTTTTCTTACTTCATCTGCTACAACTGCGAATCCACGTCCATTTTCTCCGGCACGGGCAGCTTCAATTGCTGCATTTAAGGCTAGAAGGTTTGTCTGGTTTGCAATGTCTGCAATTTTGGTTACGATCTCGTTTATGTTTGTTGATTTTTTGTCCAATGATTGAATAGCTTTTACGACATTGTTTGTCGCTTTACCGGTTTCTTCTGATTGTTTTCGCAGAACGCTTACTGTTTTTGTGCCTTTTTCAGATACATCAAGCATCGTTTTTGCTTCTTCGTAAACATTTTTATTATAGTTTTCTATTTGTTTAATCAATGATGATAGTTTATCAGTTGCCACTGTATTTTGTTCCATTATTTCGGATTGTTCGCCAGCTCCTGTTGCGATTTGTTCCATCGTGGTTGCGACCTCGTTTGATGATGCAGTATTTTCCTCAGCACTTGCGACTAGTGTTTGAGAAGCTTCTGATACATGAAAAGAAACGTCCTTTATGTTGATCATCATCAAGCGCATTTGTTCAAGCATACGTTCAAAACTATTGGAAAGCTGACCAATTTCATTCACTGATTTTATGTCTGTTTTTGCAGACAGATTACCGTTTTCCACTTCTTTCATCGTTTGTTGTAAGCTTTTAATTGGTTTCGTTATTCTGCGTGCACTTACAATAGAAAAGACAATGGCGAACAATAAGACAACTCCAAGTGTAATTACGATTGGAGGAAATATTGATTTAGCCTTTTTCTGAATTTCACTTTTAGATACTATTTCTCCCAATAACCAACCGGTAGTACTATTGGTTGAGAAGCCAAGTACTTTATCTTCATCATCCTCGGTGAAATGAACTACCCCGCTGGTACCTTTATCACGAGCCTGTTTATAAAAGGCAAGATCGTTAGCATTTTTGCCAATTAGGTCTTTGTTAGAATGTGCTACAAATTTTCCGTCACGGTCAACAATTATGGCATGTCCTGTTTTCCCAATTTCCAGCTCATTGGTCATATTGATTAACGTATCGACATAAACATCAGCTGCAGCAACCCCAACTATTTGTCCGTTTTTAGAATAGGATCTTGCGGCTGTAATGATCATTTTACCTGTTGCAGCATCTTTGTATGGCTCTGTCCATACCGTTTTCCCTGAAGCATTTACTGCTTTCTTATACCAGTCGCGTTCGCGTGGATCGAAGTTATCTGGTAAATCTGCTACAGGGTAAATGATCGTTTCGCCCGATTTTTCTATTCCAGTATACACATTGGCTATCGTGCTGTTTGCATCAGCTGTTTCACCTAAATAACTTAAAAGTTCTGCTTTCTTTTTCGGATTATAGTTGGTGATTAGCTCATTCTTGGTAAATCGATTCAACGTGCTGTCAGCGTTAGAAAAGAACATATTAAATGTATCGTTTAAATTTTTAGTTTGTGTTGAAATACTTGTTTCGGTTTCTTCTGTGATCAGATTTTTACTTAGTGTATAGCTAGTAATTGCAATTACTATTCCAGCAACAATGATTAACGTTAAAAACGGGGTAAGAATTTGTCGTTGTAATGATTTGTTGAAAAATGTTCTTTTATTATCTTTCTGCTTTTTACTGGGCTTGTCTTTTTTACCTTTTTGATGTAGCTTTTTTTCCTCCATTTTTATCACCCTTCTGTATGTAATTCATTGGATACTCTTATTTTTATATCGGAAAATATTTGTGTGATATGTAGTAATGTATTATTTTGGAAGAGTGTGATTAACTATTTTTTCTCATTGTCATATATTGAAATGAGTAATGAAGGTGTATTTCGCATGTCCACAAGCATTTTATACTGATCCAGTAACGGTAGATTATCTTACGAATGAACAGTTTGAAAAGGGTTTACAAGCATTAATCGATAAAGCGTGCAATAATCGTGAGTGAACGTGCAGTAATCAAGTGTAAGCGCGCAATAATCTGGATTAAACGTGCGACAACCAGGATCAAGCGCGCAATAATTGTGAGTGAGCGTGCAACAACCTCAACCGAGCGCGCGATACCTACGATTGACCGCGCAGCACCTTGATCAAGTGGAAATAATCTGGATTGAATTCGCAGTAATCATGCTAAAGCGTGCAATAATTTGGATTAGCGCGCAATAACCATAAGAAGTGCGCAACAAACTAGATTAAACGCGCGGAATCCAGGATCGAGCGCGCAACAATCAGGATTAAGTGTGCAATAATCGGGAATGATCGCGCAACAAACAAGATTAAACGCGCAATAATCCCGATGGAACACGCAACACTCGGATCGAACGTGCAGCAACCCCAACCGAGCGCACCTCCCACGCCAATTAATACCATTAACCAACCCGTATATGCTATTATTAAATTTATTGGAATTTACTTATGATAAAGGGAGCTTTTTGCATGGATGTACATAATACGATGACATCGGATAAATCAAAGCGTTTATATCAATTTTTATTGATTACGGGAATTGTGTTTATAGCGTTTAATTTACGGCCAGCTATTACATCAGTTGGGCCGGTGATAGGTATCATTCGAGATGATATTGGACTCTCTAATTGGAGTGCAGGTTTATTAACGAGCTTACCGTTAATAGCTTTTGCGGTTATGTCACCGATTGCTCCAAGGCTTGCGAATCGCTTGACGAATGAACGTGCTTTATTAATTGGACTTCTTTTACTTTTATTTGGTATTGTAATTCGTTCTTTTACCTTTATCACGCTTTTATTTATAGGAACATTGTTTATTGGATTGGGGATTGCGATTTGTAATGTTTTGTTACCTGGGGTCGTTA
The DNA here is from genome assembly GCF_900187325.1 of Virgibacillus ndiopensis. Lineage (GTDB taxonomy): Bacteria > Bacillota > Bacilli > Bacillales > Amphibacillaceae > Virgibacillus_E > Virgibacillus_E ndiopensis. The sequence continues at coordinate 1,181,171 of NZ_FZMZ01000006.1, forward strand.
AAGAAAAATTTCCTACCAAGGTTGCTTTGATGACCAGTGTGTATTCGACGTCAATGGGGATTTTTGCTGCGACTGCTTCAGGATTAAGTATTCCATTTGCCAAGGGTTTGGATTTAGGCTGGCAAATAGCATTGCTGGTCTGGATTGTTCCGGCGATTCTTGCGATTATGATTTGGATTTATTTAAGTAAGAAAAGTAAGTCAGAAACCACTGCTGAGATGACATATGTTGGTAAAGGTGAGAATCGGATGTGGCGGTCCCCGCTTGCATGGCAGGTTGCGTCGTTTATGGGGCTACAATCGTTTTTGTTTTATGTGACAATTTCCTGGCTACCGGAAATTTTGCATGATTACGGTGTAAGTATGGCTACTGCAGGGTGGATGCTATCCTTTACACAATTCATAGGTTTACCTGCAAGTTTTCTTGTGCCAGTAATTGCGGGAAGATTTTCCTCTCAGCGGGGTATTGTACTTGTTATGGGTGCTTTTGCTGTAAGTGGTTATGGAGGACTGCTTGTTGGTGATTCGTATGCAGTGATGGTCATCAGTACGATATTGATTGGGATTGCGATGAGCGGTAGCTTTGCGTTGGCCCTAGCATTTCTTGGAATGCGCGCACGCAACGCAAAACAGGCGGCAGAATTGTCAGGGATGGCACAGTCGTTGGGGTATGTTTTAGCTGCGGTAGGGCCAATGTTCATCGGTTATTTATATGACTTGACACATATTTGGACGGTACCGCTTATCACGTTGATTTGCGTAGCATTATTCGTAGTCATTTTTGGATTTGGCGCTGGTAGAGATAAATATGTGCTTGACTAAGTCCTTTGGATGTTTTTTCATGAAAAAAACGCTATACTTGATTTAGCTATATATATTGGAAGTGACACCATGCAATATCAGACATATACCATACGGGATTTTTACTTTTGGAAAATTACATTGAGTTTGGCACTTGCTTCGTTTTTCATTTTTGCCAGTATGTATTCAGTACAACCACTTCTGCCAGTTTTTGTTAAGGAGTTTGGCGTATCTGTATCAACGGCAAGTCTTGCAATATCACTGACAATCATTGGTTTAATTGTTGGCTTAATCGTACTTGGATTTCTGTCTGATCGAAATGGACGGACGTTGTTTATCAAGTTTTCACTTATTGGGTCGGTTATTCCATTTTTGCTCATACCATTAACTGATTCATTTTTACTTTTATTAGTACTGCGTCTGATTCAGGGTTTCGCACTTGCTGGACTACCTGCAGCATCACTTGCATATTTGAGCGAGGAAATTGATCGGCGAAGTGTTAGTGTTGCAACGGCCCTTTATATTTCCAGTAATGCACTTGGAGGCATGATGGGGAGAGTGCTGACTGGATATATCACAGATCATTATTCTTGGGAAGTTGCATTTTACTTTTTGGCAGGGCTAGGTGTGATTATTTTAGCCTCCGTATTTTTACTATTACCGAAATCACGATTTTTTCAACCTAGTAACCTATCATTTTCTCGTGATATGGAAGCATTTTTCTTCCATTTAAAAAATCCTGCATTATTACTTGTATTTGGTTTAGGGATTGTATTGCAATTTTCGTTTACAGGAATTTGGACATACTTACCATTTCACCTTGAAGGTCCACCATTTTCCTTATCGCTACAGGCCATTTCGTATACATTTTTTGCTTATGGGTTAGGAGTTGTTGGTTCCCCATTTGCTGGTTGGCTTGCCGGGAATCTAGGCATAAGAAAAATTCGGATTGTAGGAGTTGTGACATTGTCAATTGGAATACTATTGACCTTAAGTCAGACAGTAACCATGATCGTCATAGGATTATGTGTTTCATGTCTAGGTTTTTTTACGGCACATTCTCTTACAGCCGCGTCAGTTAGTGAACAGGCAACACATCATAAAGGCAGTGCGTCGAGTCTTTATTTAGTTGCGTATTATATTGGGGTTGCGATTGGAAGCTCGGCACTTGGTCCATTGTGGAGTGTAGCGGGATGGACGGGGTTAGTGGTATTAACGGGAATATTACCTGTTGCTTATTTAGTATTTGTGAATGTAATGTCTGTGCGTGCTCGAAAAAATGCAACGAATTAGGATTGAGGTGTTTTTTTATGCGGTTATTGTTTGAAATTATTGGCTGGATTATAACAGGTATAGGTGCTTATTTTGTGTTTGATAATGATCCAATGGTATTTCATTATATAATTTTGGGAGTAGGAATCGTTATTATAATGTTTACTTTACCTAAAAACTTTCGAAGTAGGAAGAAATAAAAAAAAGGAAGGACATCGCTGTATAAAGCGGGTTCTTCCTTTTTGTGAACTAATTACTGCTGAAACATTTCTGGAACACTTGTTAGATCAATACCCCAAACGGCTGGTAAGATGAAGTAAATAGCTAGTGTTACTAAAATAATTCCTAGTATATTTAAGGCGAATCCAGTCTTTGCCATATCTGGTATTCGTAAATAACCTGATCCGAAAACGACTGCGTTTGGTGGTGTTGCAACCGGAAGCATGAACGCACATGATGCAGCTACACCGGCTGCAATCATTACTGCATATGGATGAACACCTAGTGCTACTGCGAGCGATGCCATAATTGGATACATCATTGATGCTGTTGCAGTGTTTGATGTTATTTCGGTTAGGAAAATAACTAGACCTGTCACGACAAGTAATACGACGAAAATATTAATACCTTGTAATGCCGTTAGTTGACCGCCAATCCAATCGGAAAGGCCAGACTCTACAAATCCTGCAGCAATTGCCAGACCGCCACCAAAGAGTAACAGTATACCCCAAGGCAATTTAACCGCTGTATTCCAATCTAGTAATCTATCACCTTGTTTATTTTTTGAAGGAATGATAAATAGGATTGCTGCCGCAACCATGCCGATGATTGCGTCATTAATACTTTCGTTAATATATGGTGCTAGTAAAAATGATCTTGTTATCCAAGCTAATGCGGCTAAAACAAATACAACAAATACAGCTTTTTCTTCAAATGAAGCTTTCCCAAGTTTCTTTTTCTCTGTTTGGATTACTTCTCTTCCACCAGGTAATTGCTTCAATTTTAAAGGATGGGCAACTTTTACAAGATACAACCAAGCTATAATGATAAACACCCAAGCAATCGGTACTCCAAAAAGCATCCACTGTGCAAAAGAAAGTTCAATCCCGTATGTTTTTTCAATTGCACCGGCTAATAATGTATTTGGTGGTGTACCAATTAAAGTCCCAATTCCACCTAAAGAAGCGGAGTAAGCAATACCTAACATTAATGCTTTTCCAAATCCAAAGTTTTCTTTTGAGGTGTCGATGGAAGGATCATCCTTCAATGCTTCAGAAACTTGATAGATGATTGCTAAACCAATTGGTACCATCATCATTGCTGTTGCTGTGTTGGAAATCCACATTGATAAGAATCCTGTAGCAACCATGAACCCGAGGATAATACGGTCTGTGTTTGTTCCAATTATGGATATGATGCTTAAAGCAATTCGCTTATGAAGATTCCATTTCTCCATTGCAAGCGCAATCATAAAACCGCCCATAAATAAGAAGATTGTATCATCACCGTATGATGAGGTTGTTGCGTCGATATCTAACCCACCGGTTAACGGGAACAAGATTATAGGCAATAAGGAGGTTGCCGGAATTGGAATTGCTTCAGTCATCCACCATACGGCAATCCATAGTGTGCTTGCTAGTATTGCTTGCCCCTCTGAAGATAGACCATCTGGAGAGAAAAATGCTAATGTCAAAATAAATAATACAGGTCCTAAAATAAGTCCATACAATTGCGCTTGCTTATATGTCCGATTATTGTTTCCGTCGTTTTTGCCAGATTTTGCTTTACTAGTTGAATGACTGGAGCCTATGTTAGACGAGCTCGGTTTAACAAAAAAGCTCAGTAAATCTTTTGCCTGGTCATGCTTGTCCCATAACCAATTCCATGCAGTTGTGCCCATGATTTTCCCCCTTGTTTGTTTTAATTAATGTATACTTATAATTCCAATTATCAGTAAACTTTATTTAAATATCTTGGAATCTTTCCTATTATACAAATTTATGAAAAATTCGACAAGTGGAAAGTGTTGGCGTTTACATTTATGGGGGTAACGTAACTTTTTGTGTTCCAAGTATATGAGCAGAGCGATAATTTTCAAACCGACGAATGATCTCTTATTCACCTATTCCGATTATTTTACTAAATTCGAAAAATTTACTTAAAGTATGCTACAATTTTGTTAATAGAATAATTGTTTCGGAGGCGCAAGTATGGACTTTTCAATAAAACCTGTTGGTGATCGTGCGGTAAAAGTTCAATTTCAGCAGGAAGTTACCCCTCAGTTGAACATGAAAATAAAATCATTTTGTAAAAAAATTACCGGGTTAAACATTGAAGGTGTTGTGGAAGTTGTTCCAGCCTTTAATTCCGTTACCATTTACTATCAGCCTTTTAGAGAAACGTATCTTGATCTTTGCCAGAAAATGAATAGTTTGAGCGTAGATGGTTCTGAAAACGAATTTGAAGAGCAGCGATTGATTAAGGTGCCGGTTGTTTATGGTGGTGAATATGGTCCTGATTTGCAGCGTGTTGCGAAGTATAATCAGCTATCTCTTGAGCAAGTCATTAAACTACATCAAAAACCAGATTACCTTATTTACATGCTCGGATTTTTACCTGGATTTCCCTATTTAGGTGAACTTAATGCTGATTTAGCAACCCCTCGCATGGAAAATCCACGAAAATCAGTATCGGCCGGATCGGTTGGAATTGCACATAAACAAACGGGAATTTACCCAGTTGAATCGCCAGGAGGTTGGAATATTATTGGCAAAACACCGCTCCAATTAGTTGATCTAGCAAATGAAAGACATCCCTTTTTGTTTGAAGCGGGTGATTTGGTACGATTTTGTGAAATTAGTGAAACAGAATTTTTGGAAATAGAAGAAGCGGTTGTTTCCGGTAAATATGTCGTCGAGATAGAGTAGAAGCAGTATATGGAAGGAATGTATGTTAATGGTCAAACGAATCGATCTTAATTGTGATATGGGTGAAAGTTTCGGTAGGTATACAATTGGTTTGGATGAAGAATTACTTCAGTATGTGACGTCAGCAAACATTGCGTGTGGCTTTCACGCTGGGGATCCCGATGTAATGGAACGAACTGTACGGTTGGCTAAAAAATACAATGTTCGTATTGGGGCACATCCAGGGTTCGCTGATATTGCTGGATTTGGCAGACGAATGATCCAATACACCCCAGAGGAAGTCTACCGATTTATCGTCTACCAAATCGGAGCATTACAAGCATTTTGCAAGATTCATAATGTAGCGATGCAGCATGTAAAGCCACATGGTGCACTATATAATTTTGCTGCAGGTAATCGTGAAGTGGCGCTAGCTATTGCGCAGGCTGTATATGATGTTAATGATGAATTAATATTATATGGTCTTGCTGGAAGTGAACTTATTGCAGCAGGACATGAAGTTGGCATGAAGACCGCCTCGGAAGTGTTTGCTGACCGTACTTATCAGGCTGACGGGACCCTGACCCCTAGGAAGAATGAAAATGCACTTATAAAAAGTACGTCAAGTGCTGTGAATCAAGTTTTATGGATGGTACAGAATGGGGAAGTCCAAGCAGTTGATGGAACGATTGTGAAGATAGATGCAGATACCATCTGTGTCCATGGCGATGGGGAACATGCAGTTGAATTTGTACGAGAGCTACGTTTAGCGTTAGAACGAGCAGGGATTGCAGTTGGCTACGTTTAGTGGACTGGGAATGTGCAATAATTTGTAGAGCGTGCGATAAAGGAGCAGGATAGCGCAACAGACAAGAGATATCGCGCAATAGAGAGGCGTAGTAGCGCAACAACAAGAGAATAGCGTGCGATAAAGGAGCAGGATCGCGCAACAGCCTAGAATTATCGTGCAATAATCACCCGGAACCGTGCAACAACCACGATAATCACGCATCAACATGAAATAATAACACTATTATAATCAAGAATGGTGAGTCTATGAAAAGTCAATTAATTTTCAATGTAAACAAAGCAGGTGTCTATACAACATTTCAGGATATGGGTAGATATGGTTATCAACGTTTTGGAGTCCCGGTGTCCGGAGCGATGGATACATTTGCATTCCAAGTGGCGAATATTCTGGTTGGTAATCAGAGAAATGAGGGATGTTTGGAAGTTACACTGATTGGTCCTGAGCTTGAAGTGAAGTGTCCAGTCACGGTTGCTATTACCGGAGCAAATCTACAGCCGCAAGTTAATGGGGAGATTATCCCCATGTGGCAATCCATTCACTTACAACCAGGCGATATTCTGCATTTTGGTAGGCATCAATCGGGAGTGCGCGCATATATCGCAATAGGTGGTGCTTTCGATTGTCCACTTATGCTCGGGAGTAAATCGACTGACATAAAAAGTGGGTTTGGGAAACTTATTGAAAAAGAAGACACAATCTATGGGTATCCAGCACAAAAAAAGAAAAGATTTGGATTATCAGGTCAATCCATTCCCATCTATGATAAATCTATTGATGTAGCAGTAATCGAAGGACCCCATCAGGAAAACTTCACCCAAAAAGCACGGGAAAGTTTTTTCAACTCATTCTTTACGGTGGATACAAATTCAAATCGAATGGGGTATCGCCTGAAAGCTGAAAATGGCAGTATAGAAACAATTGGAGATGTATGGTCTGACGCTATTCCGTTCGGTAGCATACAAATTCCGCCAAATGGACAGCCAATTATATTAATGGCGGATCGTCAGACAACAGGTGGCTATCCGCGAATTGGTACTGTTGTTTCAAGTGATTTGGCAAAAATCGCCCAGCTTCCTCCACAAGGCAAGATTTGTTTCCATCCAATTTCGATTGAAGAAGCACAGGATCGAGCAGTGGAAATGGAATTATTTTTATGGTGCCTGGAAAAATTTCGACAAGATTTAAATTAGGGAGAAGAACGATGATCAAAACTGAACAAGATATAATACGGGTAATTGAAGAGGATATATGGATGATGGAGGTTCTACACACTGCAAAGTCACTAGACTTACCGGATTGGTGGGTTTGCGCCGGGTTTGTTCGATCAAAAATTTGGGATATACTTCATGGATATAAAAAAAGAACGAAAACGCAAGATGTCGATGTCGTATACTTTGACCAGTCCAACCTTGACGAAACAGAAGAAAAACGGTTAGAAAAAATTCTAACTACCATGAATCCCGCAATACCTTGGTCTGTCAAAAACGAAGCTAGAATGCATCTTATTAATGACCTTCCACCATACCAATCTTCAGAGGATGCGATTGCAAAGTTCCCTGAAACTCCAACGGCTCTAGGTGTGAAATTAGATGTAAATGATAGGGTAATGTTGACGGCACCACACGGAATAAAAGATGTTGTCCAGCTCAATGTGAAACCAACACCACTGTTTCGAGATAGTAAGCTTTATCCAATTTATAAAAGACGAATTAAAAATAAAGAATGGAAGACTACCTGGCCAAATATAAAACTATACGAGGAGCATTATTAATGAAAAAACTATTACTTACAGGATTTGATCCATTTCTAGAATTTCCAATCAATCCTACGACAGATATTGTTAACGAATTAGCTGGAACCCAACTAAATGAATTTGAAATTATTGGTGAAGTACTGTCCGTTGATTTTCATAAGTCTGGACAACAATTAGTTGAATTAATTGAAAAACATAATCCCGATACTGTAATATCACTTGGATTAGCAGGTGGCAGAAATTGTATTACACCTGAACGAATCGCCATCAATTGTAATGACGGTCCAGTTGATAATAACGGTCATAAACCTTCAGGGGAAAAGATTTTTGACCACGGTCCAGATGGTTATCTTTCTACGTTACCCATTTATGAAATGATTGATAAATTAACAGAATTGGGCATTCCTGCAAAAATATCTAATACTGCTGGAACATATTTGTGTAACAATGTCATGTACCATGGGTTACATTATCTGAAGGAAAATCGGTTGGACCATAGAGCAGGATTTATCCATATACCCGCATCACATGCATTAGCGGTTAAAAAGAGTATGCCGAGCTGGTCTCATAGTGATTTATTACAAGCTATAAAGATTTCGATAAAATGCTTGTAGACAGATGAAGGGACTGTCCCTTTGGCCCAGAAAGGTGAGAAAAATGAAAAATCATCCGAAAATTGATGTTCCTGCGGGAAAGTGGGAGAAGCTCTTTAATTTTTTATCCATTTTACTACTTATACTATCTTATATATATGTTGTGTTGGCGTATGGTAGTTTGCCTGAGACAGTTCCGACACATTTTAATACAATGGGAGAAGCTGATGGATGGGGAAATAAAGCGTTTATATTCTTGATGCCTGCAATTGCTACATTTGTCTGTTTTATCCCAATGTATTTTCTTAGCAAAAAGCCACATACATTTAATTATATCGTTAAAGTAACGGATAAAAACGCTCCGCGATTATATCCTGTAGCACGATTATTCATGTCAGTGATTAATTTTGAGACAGTTGCTTTGTTTTCTTATATTTCATGGGATATGGTTCAGTCAGCAATGGGAAATGAAACATTAGGAATAGGTTTTATAGTTGTGGTAATAGTCATTCCATTGGTTACTATTATTGTTTTCATGATACGGATGAGTAAGTTGGAGTGATATCAAATAATCACTAAAATCCAGTTTGAATTTACGGGAAAATCTGCTTTTAATCACCCTTGAGTTTCCTCATTGATTACCCTCGTGAAATGTATTACAATTAGCTGAATGATATTGTAAAAAGCGAGATGATGGGGATGCCGAGGTATATTTGGCTATTGGTTATTGCTACAACAATTAATGTAACAGGAGGCTCGTTTTTGTGGCCGTTAAATACAATCTACATGCACAATGAGCTCGGTAAAAGTTTAGCTTTTGCGGGGTTTATTTTGATGTTTAATCAAGGGGCTTCGATTGCAGGAAATTTAATTGGTGGGGTACTTTTTGATAAGTTTAGTGCGTATAAAACGATCCTGTATGGCACAGGGCTAGCAATGGTATCAGCAATTACATTGTCTTTATATCACAGTATCGTACCATATTCCATTTTACTTGTTTTAATCGGATTCGGGTCAGGAATTACGTGGCCGGTCATGTTTGCCATGGCGGGATCGGTTTGGCCTGAAGGAGGACGGCGTGCATTTAATGCGATCTATGTAGCGCAAAATCTCGGCGTTGCTTTGGGAGCTACGGTCGGTGGATATGTAGCAAGTTTGTCCTTTAATTACATATTTATTGCAAATGCATCATTATTTGCAGTATTTTTTATCATCGTATTGGTAGCCTTTAAATGGATGGATGAAGAACGGAATCGTCAAATGCATACGACAATTATTGAGCAAAGTGGTAAAATCCAAAACAAATCAAAGTTTATTGCATTAATTATATTAAGTGGTGGCTTCTTGGCCGCATGGATTGCCTATAGTCAGTGGCAATCAACGATAGCATCGCACACACAGGATATCGGAATTCCACTGGATCAATATAGTTTGCTTTGGGCGGTTAATGGTTTCCTTATCGTTTTAGGGCAACCTCTGTTAAAATTAGTAACAGATAGGATTACATCGCAAAAAAATCAGATATATGTTGGGACTACGATTTTGATTACTTCGTTTATCATTGTCATGTTTGCAGAAGAATTTACAGTGTTTGTTATTGCAATGGTCATTTTAACAATTGGTGAAATGATTGTATGGCCTGCAATACCAACACTTGCAAATGATTTAGCACCAAAAGGTCGAGCGGGCTTTTATCAAGGTTTTGTCAATAGTGTTGCTGCTGCAGGCCGAATGGTTGGGCCGGTTATTGGTGGATTAATTGTCGATGTGTATAATATTCAATTATTATTCTTTGTACTATTATTCTTGTTATTGATTCCTTTTGTAACAACCTATTTTTACGATCGGGGTATTCAAGAAAATCAAAGTAAAGCAAAAGTTGGTTAAAAAATAGAAGAGGTGAGCGCATATGGCAGATGAAATTAAACTAGTTGCATTAGATATGGACGGAACACTATTGAATAGTGATCATGAGGTTTCATTACCGACACAGGGGGCAATAAAAAAGGCGTTGGCAAATGATATCCATGTTGTATTGAGTACAGGTCGTTGGCTTAACTCATGTTATCCTTATGCAGAAGCATTAGGGCTTCCATCCTTTTTAATTACTGTTAATGGTGGAGAAATTTGGACAGTTTCAAAAGAGTTGTTGGAGCGTCATTTAATAGATGCGAAACTAATGGAAAAGCTGTATGAACTTGGCCAGGAAATTGGCATGAATTCTTGGATGTTTTCAACGGATGATGCATGGCTGGGATCAACTCGACCAAATGACTTTTCTAATCATGAATGGCTAAAAATAGGCTTTAATTCTACAGATAAAGATCAATTGGAAACAATTGTCAAAGAGCTTTCTTTTTATGAGGAGCTGGAACTAACAAATTCATTACCAACGAATGTTGAAGTTAATCCAGTAGGGGTAAATAAAGCGAATGCACTTCGTAAAGTTTGTGATAAGATAGGAATTTCGATGAACAATGTAATGGCTGTTGGGGATAGTTTAAACGATATAAAAATGATTCAGCAGGCAGGTATTGGTGTGGCAATGGGAAATGGACAGGAAGCGATCAAAAATGTTGCTGATTTTGTAACGGACACAAATAACGATGATGGTGTTGCAAAAGCAATTGAACGGTATGTTCTTTAAATTTTTCGTAAACCAGGTATATTGTTAGTAATTTTGGGCAACCCTTTATATGGTAAACCTATTTTTGTAAAGAGTTAAATGGGTCAGACTTTCATCCCTTTCTTTGTGTACTGGAAAGGAGTATAATATAAGTAGAACCATGAAAGGGGTTGCTGTAATGTCTTTTTCACGCGGGCCTAAAGAGCCAGTACCAGAAGTGGAAACAAATGTATGGTCTTGTACAAGTGGAGACTGTCAGGGATGGATGAGGGAATCATACAGTTTTGAAGAAGAACCAAAATGTCCACTATGTAAATCTTCAATGGAAAGGGAAGTACGCGTACTACCTGAATTGAAGTAATGTAAATTAATAAAGCTGAAGCTATTATATTTATAAGTGAAAAGTATTTATTTATCATTATATATTCTGCTGGGATGTCCATTTAGGCATCTTTTTTATATAGGCATGACGTTGGGAAACCAGCGTCTTTTACTATATATAATAGCTTCAGCTACTGGTACTAAACAAACCTTGGTTCACTTTATGTGAGCCTGGGTTTATTTATTTTTTAATTTTAAAAATCAAATTGTTGGAATAATTCGGAACAAATTGGTATAATCTTTACTAGATGTTCAACTAGATTTTTTATTTATCTACCAATTGTAAGCGTTTACAAATTTTGCGAGGAGGAATGTATGAAATGAGATATGCAAATCCAAACACAGATGGGGCTAAAGTAACATTTAAAGAGCGATATGATAATTTTATCGGGGGCGAATACAGAGTACCAGCAAGTGGGAAGTACTTTGAAAATGTGAGTCCTGTAACCGGTAAAGTATTTTGTGAGATTGCTAGATCAAATAAAGATGATGTTCAGGCGGCTGTTGATGCTGCACATGCCGCTAAGGATGTATGGGGGAAATCATCAGTTACGGAACGAGCAAATATTTTAAATAAGATTGCCGATCGTATGGAAGAAAACTTAGAAACATTAGCTGTTGCAGAAACGTGGGACAACGGAAAAGCAGTAAGAGAGACGCTAGCAGCTGATATTCCGCTTGCGGTAGATCACTTCCGCTATTTCGCTGGAGCAATTCGAGCACAAGAAGGCGGAATTAGTCAGATTGATAATGATACTGTTGCTTATCATTTTCATGAACCGCTTGGTGTTGTTGGGCAAATTATTCCATGGAATTTTCCAATTCTAATGGCTACGTGGAAGCTTGCTCCAGCACTTGCTGCAGGTAACTGTGTAGTTCTAAAACCGGCAGAACAAACACCTGCTTCAATTCATGTACTTCTTGATCTTATTAAGGATTTATTGCCAGCTGGGGTAGTAAATATCGTGAACGGTTTTGGTGTGGAAGCGGGAAAACCATTAGCGTCTAACAGTGGAATTTCCAAAATTGCCTTTACCGGGGAAACAACAACTGGACGTTTAATTATGCAGTATGCTTCGGAAAATATTATCCCAGTTACACTCGAGCTCGGTGGGAAATCACCAAATATTTTCTTCGATGATGTCATGGATGAGGATGATGGGTTTTTAGATAAAGCAATTGAAGGACTGGTAATGTTTGCACTTAACCAGGGTGAAGTGTGTACATGTCCATCGCGTGCACTTGTTCACGAATCAATTTATGACAGGTTTATGGAACGAGCAATTAAACGCGTAAAAGAAATTCGAATTGGGCACCCACTTGATACGGATACAATGATGGGGGCACAGGCTTCACAAGAACAAATGGAAAAAATCAAATCCTATCTTGATATAGGTAAGCAGGAAGGTGCAGAGGTTCTTGTTGGTGGCGATGTAAATAAACTTGGTGATGATGAATTGGAAGAGGGCTATTACATTCAACCAACTATTTTCAAAGGAAACAATAAAATGCGTATTTTCCAGGAAGAAATCTTTGGGCCAGTACTTTCTGTTACGACATTTAAAGATAAAGAGGAAGCGTTGGATATTGCCAATGATACGTTATATGGTCTAGGTGCTGGTGTTTGGACACGCAATATTAACACTGCATATCGTTTTGGACGCGAAATTGAAGCGGGACGTGTTTGGACCAATTGTTACCATCAATATCCTGCACATGCTGCATTTGGCGGATACAAGAAATCTGGTATTGGACGAGAAAATCATTTGATGATGCTCGACCATTATCAACAAACGAAAAATCTTCTTATTAGCTATAGTGAAGGTCCAGCTGGATTGTTTTAAGGCTTATTAAATCGGAGAAAAATGCGTTTTGCTTAACAGGGGGCTGTTGGACGTGAGAGTGAGTAGTTAGATTACTCACTCCTTTTGTTCTGAATACGTAAAATAAAACGAAAGGATGTGTGAAAATGGTTGAACGGGTGACAGTTACAGATGAGGCGTTAACATTAATTAATACATTAAAAGAGATGCATGGTCCCTTAATGTTTCATCAATCAGGTGGGTGCTGTGACGGCAGTTCACCAATGTGCTATCCAAAAGATGAATTTCGAGTAGGGGAATCGGATTATTTACTTGGTGAAATTGGGGACACTCCTTTTTACATGTCAAAGGATCAATATGAATATTGGAAGCATACCCAATTAATTATTGATGCTGTAGATGGACGTGGTGGAATGTTTTCGTTGGAAGGCCCTGAGGGGAAGCGGTTTTTGACGAGGTCCAGGGTGTTTACGGAGGAAGAGAGGGCGGAATTGGGCGTAGCTGCTAATCTGAAAGGAGAATAGAAGCATATAAATCGTCATCCCATAATATGAGGGTGGCGTTTTTTTGGATATTAATTTTTCCAACAACACAATTAGGCGAATAACTACATATAGTAATATAAGTCTTATCAAAAGGATGGTACTTATATGAACTTTAATTACTACGTCACTGGTAATACAGCCAAGGGTTTAGTGAATTTCCTGGAATCTAATATAGAAGATATTAAAAAAAAGCTTGTACTTAAACACCCGTCCCAAAAATATAAAACCAAAATAATTAATAAACTTATAAAGAGTTATGAAACCAGCAAGGATATAGAAATTTTATGCAGTCCATTAGGCAATAATTATTTAGACGGTATTATACTGCGTAATAAATCAGTAGCTGTTATGTTTGATTCAATCTCAACTGATATTAATGATGTTATAGAGGTTGATTTTGAACATACTATGAAAAATAGTTTTCATGAAAGTCAGATTCAAAAGTTTTCGCAAGAATCATACACTAACTTCGCAACAGGTCTCAAAATACACGATGACCTTGAAGCTATCTATATTAACGAAATGGATTTCAACCGTGCGGATCAGCTTGCGGAGGAATTCATAGAAAGACTACTTCATAGTTATAAAAAACAAGATTCACCTGGAAAACTTAGACATCGACTTTTTGGCACAAACACAGCGGATGGCGTGGTCAATGTTATTCCACAAATTCTTGATACACTGTCAACAAATTATTTTATCAAAGGTAGAGCCGGTACAGGTAAATCTACTTTCATGAAAAAGATAGCTAACGCATGTATCGATCATGGATTAGATGTGGAGCTTTATCATTGTAGCTTTGATCCAAACAGCATTGATATGGTTTTGGTAAGAGAACTGGATGTTTGCATTTTTGATAGTACCGATCCCCATGAGTTTTTTCCAAAACGTAACGGTGATGAAATTGTTGATTTGTATCGAGAATTGGTTACGCCGGGAACAGATGAAAAATACGAAAAAGAAATTACGGATTTAAACAACCAATACAAATCTTATATGAAAAAAGGGATTGAATGCTTAAAGTCAGCTGGTGTTTATTTAGATAAAATTGAGCAGAAATACATGAATGATATCACTGAAGATGAGATTGAAAAAGCGGTGGCAGACATAATAAATTTAATAGAGTAATAATTTTGCATTGCCGTCAATTTCTTTTTTGGGAAAGAGGCGGCAATAGTTATATTAAGAGTAAGAGTGCTACATAAGTAATGTAAAATGTGATTTTCCAAAATTTACACTTGCTATTTTTTGAAAAGTTATGTAAAATTAATTAACTGAAAATTACGAGTTTAATAAAAAATGGAGGCGGATTGAGTGGTAACTGTAAAAATGTTAAAGCCTTACTATATTAAAGAAGACGATGAATATATTCGTATTGTTTTGGCATACCAATATTTTGCTGTGTTTATCAATAATAAAGTATATCAATTTGTCCCTGTTGAAGCGAAGGAAATTCGTATTAATCGAAAGACGCAAAAGGTAGAAAATATTGAAGCTAAATTTGCTTTTCAAAAGGGCAAGGAGATAATATACATTCCTATGGCTGAACTTGTATCCCTTCCTGATTTTTTAATACAATTACACTCGATAGCTGAACCTTATTATGTACAAGAGAAGAAAAAAACGGTTGAACATGATAATGAAATTGCAATGATTATTGATGAATTAGAACAAAGAAATATAAAACGTTTAATTGACAAAGCACTTGATAAATGGGATGAACAGTCATTTCGTTCCTTAGTAAAATTATTATAAAAAAAGCATCCTATAAGGGTGGTTACCCCCAAAAGGTAGAGTGAAAAATCTAACTTTTGGAGGGCACTACAAAGGGGTGCTTTTTTCCTTGCCAAGGTTTACACCTATTTATTATGGGGAAAAGAAAATAAAATACCCGATGAAAAGGTGACCCAAATGGTGGCTGTAAAGAAATTAAAACCTTATTTTATAAAAGCTGATGAGAACAACGTACGTGTGATTTTAGATTATGAATATTTTTCTTTAATCATTGATAAGGAAGTGTATCATTTTGTGCCATTTAAAGCAAAAGAGATTCTTATCAACAGACAAACAAGAAAAATCGTCAATATGAGTGCAATATTCACTTTTAAAAATGGTGAGGAATTGATACATATTGGAATGCCTGAGCTTGTATTACTTCCTGATTTTTTAATTCAATTACACACCATTGTTGAGCCGTATTATGCGAATAATAATAACGAAAATGATTCACAGTTTACTAAGAAAAGTGTTGTTATTATTGACGAACTGGAACAGCTAAATATAAGAAGACTGATTGACAAAGCATTAGACGAGCGTGATGAAGAATTGTTTTATAAGTTGGTCAAATTGTTATAGGTAAGAAATCCTCTTTTACAATTGCAATGCTACCTATAAATTATTATTTATTTTTCAAATCTATGTTCAATGAAAAGCAATTATTTTACTTAAGATGGTCATCCCTAGGAATAGGATGGCTTTTTTAATGGTGTGAGTTTTTAAGTTACACCAGAATCACCCTAAATTATGGTAATACGATCCGATTAAAGGTGATACGATCCAATTTAAAAAAATACAATCCACTTCGCAAGAAATACGAGCGAAAATTAAATGATACGATCTAAAAACCGTAAAATACGATCCATACTCTCCAATTCCTCCAGTAATGCAGAATTTTAGTCAGATATGGTATAATTTTTTTTATTCTATACATATCAACTGAGGGGAAAACTACAAGGTAATATGGTTTCATTTATTTAGAGTAACTACATGGGTTTTGGATTAGGACTAGTTGTTCACAGGTACAGGGATTTCATTGCAAAATAAAGATCATAATGTTTCAATGAATCCTAGATATCAACAATATAGACAGGAGGGAATCCATTGCAGCAGTGGCATATATTTTTAGCATTTTTCCGAATAGGGATGCTCGGTTATGGTGGAGGCCCTGGCTCTATTCCATTAATACATAAAGAGGTAGTGGATAAATATAATTGGATGAGTGATGAGGACTTTGGTGATTTGCTCGCATTATCGAATACCCTCCCTGGGCCGATTGCAACAAAACTTGCCGGGTACATAGGTCATCAAGTTTCTGGCTTTTGGGGAATGCTTAATGCAATAATTGCTACTACAATCCCCACAATTGTTCTGATGATTGTATTATTGTCATCGCTTTCGAGTATAAAGGATGTAGGATGGGTGGAAGGGATGACCGCGGCTGTTATACCAGTAGTAGGTATGATGCTTGCCGTATTAACATGGCAATTTTTTGATAAAGCAAGAAAAGGTATGGGATGGATGCAGACAATTATGATGTCTGTGATTATTTTTGTGCTTTTCTATTTTATCAATGTACATCCAGGAATTTTAATAGGTGTTCTTTTATTAATGGCATTATGTAAACGGGATAAATCCCCTTCCAATAAAGGGGGGAGTGCTACATGAAATACTGGCATATATTTTTAGCATTTTTTATTCCAGGAATATTAGGGTATGGCGGTGGACCTGCATCAATTCCACTCGTTGAAAATGAAGTAGTTAGGCGTTATGGGTGGATGACAGTGCAGGAATTCAGTGAAATGCTGGCTTTAGCTAATTCACTTCCAGGGCCAATAGCGACAAAGCTTGCAGGGTATATAGGATATACAGAAGGTGGAATTCTTGGCTCGGTGATTGGACTAGTGGCTGCAGTTGCCCCATCGCTCATTATTATGATCCTGTTACTTGGTGTTCTGTATAAATTTAAAGATTCACCAAAGGTTAAGCGGTTAACTTTGTATGTTAGACCTGTCATTGCGATATTGCTTGGTGTGATGGCTTGGCGATTTTTCCAAGAATCATATGAAGGAATTGGATTATGGCAAATGCTTTTAATAACTATCTCGAGTTTCTTACTAATCGAGCGAATGAAGGTACATCCAGCATTTGTAATTGGAATAACACTTGTATATGGGGCATTATTTTTGTAGCTAGATAAAAAAGCGGAATCTTACCTAAACAAGGAGAGATTCCGCTTTTATTTATATTACCGAATAGCTTTAAAAATGTCTGTTGCTTTTTCAACTGTATAGTGACTCCCACCTCTATCCTCAGTATGCTCAATCATCATTGCAATTAAAATATCCTGTTCTTCAGTAGGATAGGCGACAAACCAGCCATTTTCTTGACCAGATTCTTCACCCGCTTTTTTTAGTTCAGCAGTACCTGTTTTACCAGATAACGGAACACCTGCCCCATCTGCTGAATGTGCGGTTCCTTTTGGTGAAGTTACTACTTTTCTTAACGCATCTTGAATGAATGTTACTTGGTCATTTGTAATAAGACCTTCTTTCCAAATTTGTCCAGTTTCTTCCGTAGTAAGCAAAGTTGGTTTAAGCATATTTCCATCGTTTAAGAATGTTGTAAATGTCATGGCA
Source organism: Virgibacillus ndiopensis (assembly GCF_900187325.1). Lineage (GTDB taxonomy): Bacteria > Bacillota > Bacilli > Bacillales > Amphibacillaceae > Virgibacillus_E > Virgibacillus_E ndiopensis. The sequence continues at coordinate 1,199,096 of NZ_FZMZ01000006.1, forward strand.
AGATGTAGAGCGCTCATCTGCATTTGGCCTTGGCCATAGCTTGTGTCTGCTAGTAAAACTTCATCATTGATTGTTCCATCATTAGAAATAGTCGATTTTTCAATTGGATATTCAAACGGCATACCATCTCCACCAAATCCGAATTGCTGTAGACCACTAACAAGTGCTTCAGAGCCCATTTCAATTCCTTTCATCGCAAAGTAGATATTATCAGATCTGATTAAAGCATCCATTATATCTACAGGACCGTCTGATTCAGAAACACGGCGTACTTTATAGTTTCCCCAACCTTCACCATTACTCCATGTTAATCCGTTAATTTCAACACCTTCACCAGGAACAATACTACCATTCTGTAATCCAATTGAAGTTGTTACTGGTTTAATTACTGAACCAGGTACAAATGTGGCTGAAAAACGGTTAATGGTCGGCTGTTGCGGATCGTTTTCCATCGCGTCCCAATCTGGTGATCCATAGAGAATTTCATTTGGGTCGAATGCTGGACTACTGACTAGAGCTAATGTTTCACCTGTTTTTGGGTTAATCGCTGCCGTCGTTCCGGCATCTTTACCATATGATTCAAATATTTTTTTCTGTAGTTCGGCATCAATGGTTGTGACGACATCCTCTCCGTTTTTAACAGGTTTTTCCGCAAGTACAACATCTTCATTGCCTTCCTTGGAAACGACGATTTTAATGCCTTTTTGACCTTTCAATTGTTTTTCATATAATTGTTCTAAGCCACGATAACCAATCATATCGTTTGCTGAATACATACCTGGTTCTTGTTTTTCTAATTGTTCTGCGGTAATTTTTCCAATGTAGCCGACTAAATGTGCTGTTGCTTTACCGTATGGATAAATACGACCAGTTACCTCACGCTTAGTTATACCAGATACTTCTGAAAGCTGGCTTATAACTTTTTCCTTCGTTGTCGGTATCTTTGTAATTGGGACAAACAAGTTTGGCTCGACCCAATTGGCACTCAATTTTTCATCAATATTTTCAACTGAGATACCTGTTATTTCAGATATTTTCTTTTTCATCTGTTCAGGATCATCACCAAGTCTTTCAGGTACAATCCCAATTTCATATACAATATCGTTCTTAGCTAATGCTTGTTGGTTTCGATCAAAAATTTCTCCTCTTTTCGGTGATTCTGTTTGAAATCTTATTTCGCCACCATCTTTAATTGCCGGAAAAATGAATCCAGGGTCCCATTGGACATACCAATTTTTGTTATCTTCCTCACCCTCCTGGATCAAGGTTGCTTGATAGTCAAATGAAATTGGCCCAGCAATCGTTTGCATCTCTACAGAAAATGGAAATGTTGCTTTCCCTTCATCCATTGCACTTTTTAAAGATTCTTCGTCCAATTTCTCATAGGTGACTTTTAAATCAGATACTCCTAGATCACTATAGATCTTTTTATAACGATCCACGAATTCCTCAGTTGGATAGGCGTCTGTGGATTTCTTCGTAAGTGTATCGTACATTTTACTGAATTCTTGGTTGTTCCATTGCTTCACGTATGTGTCAAAACGTTCTTGAGGTGTCGCTTCGTCATCTGAACAAGCTGCTAGAAATAAGAATAGCAGTATGGATAAACCTGTCATTATTTTTTTCATATGATCCCCCTCGATCTTGTAAAAATCTATCCTTATCATATCATTTTTCCCTCGCAAAGAAATAGGAAAAGCCACTCTGAAATTATATGCAGAATGACTCTTCTGTAGTATTAGTTAGCCTTCATATGATTCTTAATGTCAGTTTGAATACGATTCATCTCCGAGTTAGGAACGATATAATACCAAACGCCATCGATCATATCTCCACTTCCGCTATTTTCTGTTCTCGATTTTACAGGTATTCTCACCTAGTAAAAAAATAGTACATCTTGGCTAGAGTATAACCAACTACTTGTCCTTCGTTTTTGTAATTTATTTATGCTCTATCGGTAGTGCTGTGATAATGTAACGATCCGGTGCGTTACCAATATAAGAAAATGGATAACAAGTTGTGACGGTTAAAACTTCTTTTGGAGCGGTTGATTTAATAACCGTTCGATCATCAGCATCTACTACTTTTGTATCAACAATTTCATATGAAAAATCGCCATATGGTAACTTCACCGTCAATATATCACCTATTACTAATTCCCCCATGCGGCGGAATACTGTATCGCGATGACCTGATAAAACAATTTGATCTTTTTGTAACGGATAAGCAGTTCCTTTATAATGTCCAACACCCTTGGCAAGATCGTCTTCGTCCGTCCCTTCGACAATAGGTAGATCTGCATCTAATCGAGGAATATGTAAAATCCCTACTGTGTCACCAGTCGATGGGCTATATGTTTTAGCTGTTTCTACCACAGTAGTAGACGATTTTTGATGGGCAGAAGTTTCATTTGTTAACAAAGCCTCAGCTTCGGCTAAACTATTCTTTTGTGCTTCATTCGTTTTGACTAATTCATACCCACCAAAGCTTATAAAAATTAGTCCAATCATAACAAGCAGTATGGATAATTTTTTCACCGCATTCGCTCCTAATTAATTAGTTATATCTATTATATAGATAATTAGTGATATTTAAAACAGTGGGATGTTTTAAAATAATTTTAACACTCGTGAATAAATGGTATAAAATACTCATAATATAGTAATGATTAGTTTAAATTATCATTATAATAGTAATTTTACAAAACTAGTTCTATTCTGACAAAACAAGACACCCACATTCCGCTCTTAATATAGTATAGTAGACTTATAACGTATCTATATTCCTCAGAAAAGGGCTAACTTATTGAAAAGTGGGGGCGCAAAATCACAGGTCTAAGGCACTAGGCTATGACGGCTGGTTTACCTGAAAGTTTAAAATGGGGGACGGATGATGACAAAAGTGGTAAAAAAGACTGTTCTTGATAATGAGTGGATCAATTTAATGAAGGAGGCAAAAACAATCGGTTTAACTGTTGAGGAAATCCGATTGTTTTTAATACAGGTGCAAAAAAGCGATTAAAATTTTTTTGAAGAAGTTGTGCTATATATAGAACCATGCACCATTTTGTGATATAATCTTCATAGAAAGAAGGTGTGTGGACTTGATCGGTGAAAAAATTAAACAAATACGCCAAGATAAGAAGATGTCGATGTCCGAACTTGCAGAAAAAGCTGGTGTAGCTAAGTCCTATTTAAGTTCCATTGAACGAAACCTTCAAACAAATCCATCGATACAGTTTATTGAAAAAATTGGAGCTGTGTTGGGTGTTTCTGTAAACGAATTGATTCGTGAAGATAGTATGAGGCAAGCAGAGGACCAGCTAGATGATGAGTGGTTAAAGATCGTTCAAGAAGCAATGGGATCTGGAGTATCTAAAGAGCAATTTAAAGAGTACCTTGAATTTAATAAGTGGAGAAATAAACAAGGATAAGTAGATAGAAACTTTAAACCGTGTAGCTATTGGGCTTGCGGTTTTTTTATGTGGAAAAAGATTACTCTCGACACGTACTTATCAACTAATAGATAATATGCAGTGTTTGAAAAAGCAACATTCTTTTAGAAAAAAAGCCTTTTATTTTGTATAAATAATTTGTAACAAAATCGTGATTCCATCGTTTTAATAAAGAGGGAGGTGGGGGCTGATTGAAAAAATATATATTTTCGGAGTTGTTTGAGCAATATCAGCAACCACTTTTTAGCTATTTATTACAAATGAGTAGAAATAAGCAAGTGGCAGAAGAGCTCCTACAGGAAACGTTTTACCGTGCGATGATATCACTAAAGGTAAAAAATATTGTTCAAGCTAAAGCGTGGCTATTCAAAGTGGCACGTAATCTTTATATAGACTCAACCAGAAAATTAAAATCCGAACAAAGGATGATGGATCGAGTGCAAATGGAACTAACTACAGTTAGTAACATAGGAAACCCAGAGGCTGCTCTAGAACAAAAATCAAGACAGGAGCACATTGAGCAGATATTGGAAATGTTGCCAGAGCGGATGCAAACGATTATTTATTTACGAGAAATACAGGCATTTACATATAAGGAGTTAGCTGCGGCAATGGATCTAACTGAAAGTCAGGTTAAAGTAATATTACATCGGGCGAGGGCTAAATTTCGTTACTATGATCAGATACTTGAAGGAGGGAACAGAAATGAGGAAAGATAATGTTATAGATGAATGGAACGAGGACGAGTTAGAGAGTTTTGACAAAAAGAAAGCAAAAAAATTAGTATGGCGAACGAGACTCTCGATTAGTTTTACCGTTATTAGAACAATTTGCATAATTGGTTTTCTCTATCTTTTATACATCATTCCTGTTTCAGTATTTTATGATATGTCAGGTAAGCAGGCTGAATTTGATCGTCTTGTAACTACATTGGTAGAATCACGGATTCCTGGGGTATCAGTTGATAAAACGCTTTTGGGAAGGACTGCTGAAATAAATCCTCTCTTAACACAACATACAACGCTTACCTTATACCGAAATGTAGGTGAATGGGATGTTGTTATCGGTGAGGTTGAAGCGAAAAAGCGTTTGTTTGGTAAAGTGAACTATTCAATACATTATGAAAAAGAATATTTACATGATAATAATTCCTATAATTTCGCAGTTGCACCGGACTTATTAGGGAAAAGTGTGTCTAACGATAATTCAAAAAATAGTCAAACGCTTTGGAAGCAACTAGAAAAGATTGAAGATGGTTATGTAGCACAGGTGCATTTTTCTACCAAAAAAGGAATGGATCCAGAAGAATTACTTTCTATATTAAGTAATTATGATCTTCGTGTTCTGCAATTACCTGTCTATGCTGGGGAAATAAATGCAATTGATGTCGGATACGGGAGAGCGGGTCAATTTACGTTTGTTTCATCGTTATTGTTACGTCCGATGCAATCATTTGATAAAGAAAATAGAATTTCTTCGTATAATAATTCTCTTAGAAGTGTTGATCTGCGAGAGTCAATTGATCAATTTTACAAGAATATCAAGTGGCTTGTGAAAAACGGTGCTTACCATGGAAAAGAGATTGATAAAAAACGATTAGCTTTTTTGCAGGAAAATGGTATGAAAGTATTTGGTGCAACAATTACTGGACCGATACGTGAAATTGAAAAATTACAAAATGAGAAGTTATTTCATCAATATTATCTTGATGGTATTGAGGTTTGGAATTGGGATAATTAACGATTGCTTTTTATACTTCTAACCTTTATGTTTAAATTGGTGATTTAATGCGAAAATATATATACTGGGGTTTGCCAATTGTCTGGATGGGTGTCATTTTTTATTCGTCAGCTCAGCCATATGAAGATCAGGACATCAAACCCCTTTTATCGGATACGATAGATCTTTCATTCTTAATTCCTTTATTTGATTGGGTTTCATTTACCTATCATCATTCTGAAGTAAGTGTTGATGCGTTAGGGATTGCTGGATTCATAGAATTCTTTGTTCGTAAAGGCGCGCATTTTACTGTATTTTTTATTTTAGCTTGTTTATTTATTATAGCGATTGTAAAATCAATAGAAATAAACTATAAACGAACCTTGTTTATCTCATTTTTGTTAACTGTTTCATATGCTGGAGTAGATGAATTTCATCAAGGATTCACAGCAAATCGAACACCATATGTAGGAGACGTTTTGCTTGATGCTTTTGGAGCCGCAACTGCATGTTTACTGTTTTTTTGGTGGATTATAAAATTTGGATATCGAACGACAAAAACTGAATAAAAGTAACGTATTCTATCAACAAGAATAAAATTATAGTAGAAAAATCTAGTAAATAACAAATTACGACAACATTTACAAATAGTCTATGGTATGATTGTATTGGGTCTATGGAATTAGGTTAAATTAAAGGCGGTAATAAGAAATGGGAGAGCAAGAACGTTACAAAAAAATGTTAAAAAAAATGATTGATGAAACGGAGAATTTTAAAATTCAGTCATCTGAAGAACTAATTCAAGCATTGATTTATGAACTGAAAGAAAGTAGTTCATTAACTAGGAATATAAACGTACAATCAAAATAGTAATAAAAAATAAAAACTACATTTCCGCATTTTCGTTGGAAATGTAGTTTTTTGTGTTTGTATCACTCATTTAAGGGTATAATTCCTGAGAGAATTAAGCACTTTAACAATAAGAAAGGAGTGTTTAATGTGCTAGGTTATTTACAACGGCTAGGAAAGTCATTGATGCTTCCAATCGCAATGCTTCCTGCAGCTGCCTTATTGGTTCGGCTTGGTGCGGAGGATGTATTTGATATCCCGTTTGTTTCTGATGCGGGAAATGGTATTTTAGGTCATTTAGGAATTATTTTTGCTATTGGAATTGCTATTGGATTTTCAAAGGATGGGAATGGTGCAGCTGCCTTATCAGGTGCTGTTGGATTTCTAGTTCTTGAAGGCGGATACAAGGCAATCAATGATGAGCTTGAACTAGGTGTATTTGCAGGTATAATTGCTGGTATTGCAGCAGGTCATTTGTATAATAGATTTCATGATATCCAGCTACCTGAATTTTTGGCGTTCTTCGGCGGAAAAAGGTTTGTTCCAATTGTTACATCACTTGTTATGGTGGTGGCATCTGGAATTATCGGTCTTTTTTGGGGACCAGTACAAGATGGAATAAATGCATTAGGTACTTGGTTTATCAATGCTGGAGCTGCTGGGGTAGGATCATATGGTTTCTTTAACCGATTGTTAATTCCAATTGGATTGCACCACGTTCTTAATACGTTAATTTGGTTTGATTTTGGAACCTTTGTCGATCAAGCTGGTGAAGTGTGGCATGGGGAAATTAACCGTTTCTTAAATGGCGATCCAACTGCCGGATTCTTTATGGCAGGTTTCTTCCCAATAATGATGTTTGGCTTGCCTGGAGCTTGTTTGGCAATGTATATGACAGCGAAAAAGCATCGTAAAGCAGCAGTAGGTGGGTTTTTAGGTAGTATTGCATTTACATCATTTCTAACGGGGATTACTGAACCAATTGAGTATTCATTTATGTTTTTGTCACCACTATTATATGTGGTACATGCTATTTTGTCAGGGCTATCAATGATGATAGCATTTTGGTTTGATATACGACATGGATTTGGTTTTTCTGCAGGTTTTATTGATTACTTTATTAACTTTGGACTAGCACAACGACCTTGGCTCTTATTACTTCAAGGAATAGTATTTGGGGCCATCTATTTTATGTTTTTTTATTTCCTCATTAAAAAACTTGATTTAAAAACACCAGGACGTGAGGATGAAGATGAGGAATACATTGAAGAAAATGAACAAACTGGTTTACCTAAGCGTGGTAAAGGTACGAAGGATTATGATGGAAAAGCATACTATTATTTAACAGCTTTAGGTGGTCCAGATAATATTCAAACACTTGATTATTGTGCAACACGGCTACGTCTGCAAATAAATAATATGGATAAAGTTGACGAAAAAGCGTTAAAACGTCAAGGTGCACATGGTGTAATGAGAGTAAATAAAAGAAACTTACAGGTTGTAGTAGGTACAACAGTTGAATTTCTTGCAACTGCAATGCGAAAAAGAATGGATCGAGACGATATGAAAGCGCCTGTTGACGAACAAGGATCGAATGAATCATCTACCGAAAATGTAGCGAATAATTTATCTAGTGATGATTTCGTTATGCCTGTTAAAGGAGAAATCTTCAGTATCACGGATGTTCCTGACCAAGTATTTTCTCAAAAGATGATGGGTGACGGTTTTGCTGTTGATCCAGAAGATGGCACATTTGTATCGCCAGTGGATGGAGAAATTTTAAATGTCTTCCCAACGAAACATGCTGTTGGTATTCGTTCAGAGCAAGGGTATGAAATCTTAGTTCATATTGGTTTAGATACTGTAAAGCTTGAAGGACAAGGATTTGATGTTTATGTAAAAGAAGGGGACAACGTAAAAAAAGGTGATACGCTTGTAAAAGTAGATTTACATTATATTAAAGAAAATGCAGATTCAACTATTTCACCAATTGTATTCACAAATTTAGGTGAAAACGAAGTAGTAAAAATAAAACAGAACGGTAGAGTGATGGCTGGAACTAAAAATATAATTGATATTGAGTAAACGAGTAGTGCTAGTGTTATTAGAATAGACACTAGCTCTTTCAGCTTTTAAACTTTCGAATGATATGCTACCTTTAATATGAAAACATTTGTTTGTACACATAGAAAGGAACGATGGGGCATGGGTAAATCTACTTCACTATACATAAAAAATGTAAACATTTACACGGAAGAAAAAGTCATAGCAGGTGGAGCACTGCTTATTGAAAATGATCATATAAAAGCTATTTATAATGTAAATGAATTGCCATCACGTTTACTTGGGAACACGGAAATAATGGACGGGAAAAATAAAAACGTAATACCCGGTTTTATTGATGGTCATATTCATGGAGCAAATGGTGCCGATGTGATGGATGCAACTGAAGAGGCTATTGATACAATGGCTACTGCTTTGGCGAAAGAAGGTACAACAAGCTTTCTTGCAACTACGATTACCCAGTCACCAGAGAATATTGACAAGGCTTTGAAAAATATTGCTTCGTATAATAGTAAACCGGGACAAGCGGAAGTCTTAGGAGTTCACTTAGAAGGTCCGTTTATTGAAAAAAGCAAAAATGGTGCTCAACCGCTAGAATACATCATGGAGCCAAATATAGAACAGTTCAAAAGATGGCAAGTATTGTCAGGGGATAAAATTAGAACGATTACAATGGCACCTGAACACGATCAAGATGGGTCGTTTATACAATTTCTTTATAAGTCAGGTATAAATGTTTCTGCTGGACATACATCTGCGGGATTTGTGGACATAAAGAAGGCAGTCTCCTATGGTGTAAGACAAGTGACGCATATTTGTAATGCCATGTCTGGAATTCATCATCGAGATATTGGAGTCGTTGGCGCAGCCTTTCAATTAGAACAATTACGAGCTGAATTAATTACAGACGGCATACATGTGACAACAGAAATGATGCAATTACTATACAATAATATCGGAAGCGAAAGATTACTATTAATAACTGATGCAATGCGGGCAAAATGTTTACAGGCAGGAAATTATGAATTTGGTGGACAAAATGTATCAGTAACGAAAGATAGAGCAGTTTTAGATGATGGTACTTTAGCAGGAAGCATCTTAAAAATGTATCAAGGGGCACAGAATATGCTAGGGTTAGCTGGTGTTACAATCAGGAGCATCATTGAGATGGCTTCAGTCAATCCTGCGAAACAGATTGGTGTATTTGATAAGAAGGGAAGTATAGCAGTTGGTAAGGATGCCGATATTTTATTGGTAGATAATGCATTGAATATTCACTATACAATTTGTCGCGGATCAATTTCATACAGGGGGGGACAAGTTGAATGGAGATAATTAAAGTAAAAGACTACCAGGAGATGAGCAATGAAGCTTGTTCATTAATAGTTGAAAACATTAAAGAAAAACCAAAATCAGTGCTAGGACTGGCAACAGGTTCAACACCTGAAGGGCTGTACCAGCAATTAATAAGAAAATATCAGCAAAAAGAAGTATCTTTTCAGCAAGCATTAACATTTAACTTAGATGAATATGTTGGCATTACAATCGATGACCCTAATAGCTATTATTACTTTATGAACGAAAAACTGTTCAATCATATTGATATTCAAAAGAGTAATACGTACATTCCTAATGGTATGGTCGATAATTTGGACAAAGAATGTCATGATTATGAGCAGTTAATCCGACATGCAAAATATATTGATATTCAATTGTTGGGATTAGGATTGAATGGACATATTGGGTTTAATGAACCAGGGACTTCTTTTTCAAGTAGAACCCACATAGTTGATTTAGATGAATCCACACGAAAGGCAAATGCACGTTTTTTTGATTCACTGAATGAAGTTCCAACAAAAGCAATTACAATGGGAATCGACACAATTATGGAGAGTAAAAAAATTGTGTTACTGGTTTCGGGTGAGAAAAAGGCAGATGCCGTTACAAGACTAGTTAATGGAGCCGTTTCGGAAGAATTTCCTGCATCAATTTTACAAAAACATAATAACGTCATTGTAATTGCGGATGAAGCGGCTCTTAAGAAAATGTGAAGAAATAGGATAAAAATAATTCCACCAATGGAGGAGAATTGACTCTGTTGGTGGAATACATAAAGGACTTAGTTTTTTTTAGTATCGATTTCAATGTATGTTACATCCTTGTTTAAAATTGTTGCTTGATTGCTTGTCAGGTCAACAATCCAATCATGAAAACTTTGTTCTTGACCATTTTGTACATAAACTAGTAATTCAACTTTTTCAAGATAATCAATTTTAGACAATATGTAATCCGAATTTCGTATTTCATTTTCAAGCTTTCCAAGCATTGTGTAGTCAACTGTAACAGATATACCTTGCATCAATTGTCTTTTTACAACACCGGTTGCCTCGATTGCCTGTGATGTTGCACTGCCATATGCACGAATTAATCCACCTGCACCTAGTTTAACTCCACCAAAGTATCTAGTAACAACAACGGCCGTATCTTTTAATGCTTGTTTTTTTAAGACTTCTAATATTGGAACACCAGCAGTACCACTAGGTTCTCCATCGTCATTTGCCTTTTGGATTTGGTCGTGTTCGCCAATAATATATGCTGAACAATTGTGATTTGCATCATGATGCTTCTTCTTGATTTCTTGAATAAAAGCTTGAGCAGCTTCTTCCGTTTCAACACGTCTAACATATCCGATAAATCGTGACTTTTGTATGATGAACTGATTCGAACCGTCTTGTTTAATGGTATAATAATTTGATAACATGTTGCATTTAACCTCCTAAACTAACATTATAGTATATATACTTAATATAAAAGTCTAACATGATTACGAATTTCCTACAGTTAAAGGATAAACTTTCCTATAAGTATGCTAAAAGACCCTATAAAAAAATACAACTATTACGAATGAATATAGCAATAGGTTGGTGAAAGACGATGGCAGTAAAGACTTCCGAAAAAGCACTAGATAGTATTATTGATGAGATGATTGATGTTGTGGAACATAGTAAGGACGAGATTTTTAACATCAGTGAAGAAGCTAGAAAAGATTACGAGCGACTACTAAAAGAGCTGACGGAGACAAAAGAGAGCGTAATAAAGCATATTAATGACGGGGATCAGCTAGAACAGAAAGTAAGGTTTTCAAGACAACGACTATCAGAAGTTAGTAAATTTTTCGATCGCTATTCGGAAAATGAAATAAGAGAAGTGTATGAACGAACACATAAAATGCAAACAGAATTAGCGATGCTCAGGCAAGAAGAAAAAGGTTTACGTGAAAAAAGGGATGAACTTGAAAGAAGATTAATCTCGTTAGATCAAACGATCGAGCGTGCTGAAGGGCTTGCCAGTAAAATATCTGTTATTCTCACCTATCTAAACGACGATTTTAGGCAAGTAAATGAAATGATTGAAGAAGCAAAAGAAAAACAGGAATTTGGTTTGAAAATTATTGAAGCACAAGAAGACGAACGTCGGAAAATTTCAAGAGAAATTCATGACGGTCCAGCACAAATGCTTGCTAATATTTTACTTCGATCAGAGCTTGTTGATCGAACCTTTCGAGAGGGAAGTATTGAAGATGCTGTCAAAGAAATTAAAAGTGTGCGCCGCATGATTCGTTCATCATTATATGAGGTTCGTCGGATAATCTATGATTTACGTCCGATGGCACTTGATGATTTAGGGTTAGTTCCAACCATAAAAAAATACTTAAGTACGATTGAAGACTATAATAAAACGAAAATTGAGTTTGTATCAATGGGAAGTGAAAAGCGTTTAAATCAAAAGTATGAAATTGCCTTTTTCCGTTTAGTACAGGAATCTGTGCAAAATGCTATTAAACACGCTAGTGCTACATTAATTAATGTGAAATTAGAAATTGGAAAAAAACGTATTGTCATGACAATTAAGGATAATGGCAAAGGCTTTGATCCAGCGATGAAAAGAGATAAATCGTTTGGTTTAATGGGGATGAGGGAACGTGTCGAGATGTTAGAAGGTACATTAACAATTGATTCCATTATCGATGAAGGTACAACAATACTTATTAGCGTTCCTTACACTAGTGATGACTAAAAGCCCATAATTATGAATAAATAAACACGACTAAAGTCTTGTTTATTATTATTTACTGTTTGTCGATATATAAATAAACTATAATTAAATTAAATCATGTAATAGGGTAATAGATAAATAGAAACAGAATTTGACGCAGGAGGAACAAAAACAATGAATAAAACAAAACTCACGAAAATTGTATTAGTTGACGACCATAAGTTATTTCGAGAAGGTGTTAAACGTATTTTGGAATTTGAACCATCGTTTGAGGTTGTTGCAGAAGGTGATGATGGTAGTGTAGCATCAGAACTTGTTAAGCTGCATGAACCAGATGTTGTTCTAATGGATATTAATATGCCAAACATTAATGGCGTTCAAGCTACAGCAGATCTTGTAGAGAACTATCCAGATGCACATGTTATTATCCTATCAATTCATGACGATGAAAGCTATGTAACCCACGCATTGAAAACGGGTGCACGTGGTTATTTATTAAAAGAAATGGATTCTGATTCACTGATTGAAGCTATTAAAGTTGTTAGTGAAGGTGGATCATACTTACATCCAAAAGTAACCCATAATCTAGTTCAGGAGTATCGCCGTTTGGCAAAGGAAAATACAGCTGGAATAGCAGAATATGGTATTGAATATCGTAAACCACTTCACTTATTAACAAGACGAGAATGTGAAGTACTTCAACTGCTTGCAGAAGGGAAAAGTAACCGTGCTGTTTCCGAATCGCTTTATATCAGTGAAAAAACAGTGAAAAACCATGTAAGTAATATTCTTCAAAAGATGAATGTTAATGACCGTACGCAAGCTGTTGTGTCAGCAATTCGTAAAGGCTGGGTAGAGGTTTTATAATATAAAGAATAAAGACTTTGTAATTTTTGTTCCTAAAATTTTGTTAAGCTAGATAATATACTCTGATCCTTTTCTGGGTCAGAGTTTTTTCATATATGACACCTTAAATTATAATGCATTTTTTCCTATGTTCATGTAAAATAAAATAGAGTAAAGAAGTAGAGGAGAAGGTAATAATGAAAGTTGCTGTAATGATGGACAGCACGGCATATATGCCGAAAAATTTGCGGAAAAAATATAACATTCATATGGTTCCTTTAAGTGTAGTATTTGGGGACACATCTTATCAGGAAGAAGTCGATATTACTTCAGAGGAATTTTATGAAAAAGTTAAGCAGTCGGAGAATCTACCTAAGACTTCACAGCCATCGATTGGGTATATTACAAATAAATTAGAAGAACTTGCAAACGATTATGAGGCGGTAATTTCCATACATCTTTCTAGCGGAATTAGCGGAACCTATCAGGCCGTAATCAGTGCAGGGAACATGGTGGACGGAATAACTATTTATCCTTTCGATTCAGAGCTTAGTGCAATGGCACAAGGTTTTTATGTAATCGAAGCGGCAGAAATGGTTCAAAAAAATAAGACCCCAGAAGCAATAATTGATCGACTAAATGAAATGAAACAAAGCATGCGAGCTTATTTTATGGTTGATGATTTAAAGAATCTGCACCGCGGTGGTCGCTTAAATAGTGCACAGGCAATTGTTGGGAGTTTACTGCAGGTAAAACCAGTACTTTATTTCTCTGAAAAAGTAATCGTACCATTTGAAAAAATACGGACACGAAAAAAAGCGTTAAATCGAATCATAGGATTACTTGAAGATGATATTGAGCAGGGAAAGGATCTAAGAGTAGTTTTTATTCATGCTAATTGTGAACAAGCTGCCTTGGACTTACAACAGCAAGTAAAAGAAAAATATCCAAATCTTGATAGTATGATCAGCTATTTTGGTCCAGTAATTGGGACCCATTTGGGTGAAGGGGCTATTGGTGTAGCTTGGTATGCTAAATAGCAATTATATTAATTTTATTGTAGCTGCCAGTCAAGCCCCACTGGCAGCCCTTAACTTACAAAATGAGGAGGGTGAAATAATGTGTTTAACGTGCAATCACCTCAACTAAATACTCCAATTCACGAAAATAAAGTACTAAATAAAAGTGAATTATCCTATCTTTTTTCTGGGAAGTTGTTACTTAGAAAAGAAATCCCATTAACTGAAGAGCAATTCCAAGAACTAATTTCCTCTAGTTGCTTCACTCCTATTCCTTCAATCAAAAAGAAACTTTTTCAGCCTCAATGTCAGCGTTGTGGAAACGTAAAGCACTCATTATTCGCCACTATCCCCTGCCAATCTTGTAAAACAACTCATTTGTATTGTCGAAAGTGTATTGAAATGGGGAGAATTATAGAATGTGAGCCACTTTATTTTTGGAACGGTCCCAATGTCAATTGGCCGATTCATGAAAGTCCCTGTTCATGGAGCGGACAGCTAACTGATGATCAACAACGAGCAGCTGACCGTATATCTACAGCAATCGTAACGAACGAAAAAGAGATGCTAGTTTGGGCTGTATGTGGTGCGGGAAAAACAGAGATGCTCTTTCCAGGGATAACGGAGGCTCTTCGACTAGGAAAACGAATTTGTTTAGCAACACCTAGAGCTGATGTAGTACGTGAACTCCAGCCTCGTCTAGAGCAGGCATTTTCTGAAGTCTCTATCCAAGCATTATACGGTGGCAGTGAGGAAAAGAAAGCCACTGCTCAATTTATCATAGCGACAACCCATCAACTCCTCCGGTTTAAACAAGCATTTGATGTCATGATTATTGACGAAATAGATGCTTTTCCCTATCATGCTGATCCTTCTTTACCTTTTTCTGCCAATCGGGCAATAAAAAAGGATGGAACAAACATTTATTTGACTGCTACGCCACGCCAAAAACACCGCATACAAATTGCCAGGAAAAAACTTCCACATATCTTTGTTCCAATTCGATTTCATGGTCGTCCTTTACCTGTACCGATTTTTAAAATGTGTTCTTCTCTAAAGAAGGACTTGAAAAAAAGTCTTCCACCAAAGGCATTTTTTAAGTGGTATAAACAGCGGGAGCGTCCTGAGCGACAATTATTATTTTTTGTACCCACAATCACATTAGCTGAGAAGATGAAAGCAGAATTGACAATCCGTTTACTTAACGAAGGGTTAATTAAGAAAGAATCTGAAATAGTCTTCGTTCACGCGTCAGATCAAGACCGTACAGAAAAAGTAAATCAATTTAGGCAAAAGAAAATGTCAATTTTAATAACAACAACGATACTTGAACGTGGCGTTACATTTCCATCCGTGGATGTAGTTATTGTTGATGCCGGGAACAGGATATTTGATGAAGCTGCACTAGTTCAAATTGCTGGAAGAGCTGGAAGAAGTCCTAATGATCCTACTGGTGATGTATTATTTTTCCACGATGGAAAAACAGAGGCAATGGTACAAGCGGTCAAGTCTATAATAGCTATGAACAAGCGAGGAGGGTTTCGGTAGTATGCATTGTTTATGGTGTGATCAAGTAATAATTCCAGAAATGAGCTGGAGCAACATTTTTTTCTTAGATAAACCGAAAAATCTTTGTGATGTTTGTGAAAGTAAATTGGAAAAATTGACAGGCAAACGTTGTAAACGATGTAGCAGATTGAGTGATACAGCTGAATGTAATGATTGCATGTGGTGGGACAAACATCTTAAAGGACAGGATTCCTTAAACAGCAATTACTCGGTTTTTGCCTATAATTCCTACATGCAGGAAATAATAGCTAAATGGAAATATCGTGGAGATTATCAATTAGGAGATTCTTTCCAACAACTTTTTAGAAATGTATTTCTTCAACATTTTACTTCACTACCTAAAGAAGCTGTGGCAATACCGATTCCATTAAGTGTTGAAAGAATGAAGGATCGAAAGTTTAACCAAGCTAGGGTTTTAGCTGACTTTTTACCATTAAAAAGCATAGAAATAATAACGCGGACTGATAGCGAAAAGCAATCAAAAAAAACACGACAGGAACGTCTTTCTACAAAAAATCCGTTTTCAATCACTGAAACAGTTAACAAGCCAGTCATTCTTGTCGATGATATATATACAACAGGCACAACATTAAGGCATGCTGCGACTCTCTTAAAGGAGAATGGATGCCCTCTTGTGTACGCATATACATTGATTCGTGGGTAAAAACATTGAAGGTATGTATGTTATCATTAAAGAAGAAAATAAGGGGAATGTTAAATGGCTGAATTAGCGAATTGCAATAGATGTGATGCAGTTTTTGTTAAAAGCATCCGTGATATTTGCCAAAACTGTTATAGAGAAGAAGAAAATGCATTTGAACGAGTATACAGTTTTTTACGTCAACGAAAAAATAGAGAAGCAACATTAATGGAGATTGTTGAAGCAACAGAGGTTGAGGAAGACCTAATCATAAAATTTATTAAAGAAAAACGACTAAGAACCTCACAATTCCCGAAGCTTGCTTATCCATGTGAACAATGTGGAAAAAACATTACAAGCGGAAAGCTATGCTCGACATGCTCACAAGATCTTTTGAACGATTTAGAGAAGCATGAACAAATAGAGAAACGAGTAAATGAACACAAAGAAAAGGATAAGGAAACACATATTTATTATTCAATCGAAAAACGTAAGGATAAATTTTGATGTTTCGTCTATAAACCTTTAAATTTAACTATATTCTACCGATAATAATATTGACTAGAAAATAGATATGATGATCGTGCTTAAAGTAGGTATGTGTGAAGTAAAAGGAAAGGTGATTTTTAGGATGAAAATACATGGTCCAAATCAAACGAATTTTAATCCATATAAAAACAATATGCAAAAGCAGACAGATTTAAAAAAGGGTACAAACCAACAGGATCAATTGCAAATATCTAATCAGGCAAAAAGATTACAAGAAAACGTTAAACCAAATGCTGAACGTGCCGCATATGTTCAAGATATTAAAAAAGCGGTTGAATCTGGTGAGTATCAAGTAAACCCTGAAAAAACTGCACAGAAAATGATTGCATTCTGGACGAAGCATTTATAGGAGGAGGACGAAATTTTGTCCGTTCAAAATATAATTCAATCACTTGAAAAATTGGTGACGTTACATGAATCCTTATTAGTAGTATCAAAGCAAAAAACGGAAGTAATTAAAGAGGGTTCTGTGGAGAAGCTGCAGCCATTGCTTATAAAGGAACGAAAGCATGTGCAGGTTCTTGAGCAAGCTGAAGTTAAACGACAGCAGGAAGTAGACAAATGGTTTACACATCAGAAAATTTCTAAGGAGAATGCAACAATAACTGGAATTCTAGAGGTTATTTTGGATGTAGATGAACGGAATGAGTTAGAAAAAAAAACGATTACCCTTACAAAGGTGATAACTAGTTTAAAGCAACAGGAACAGCTTAACCAAGCATTAATACAACAATCGATGCAATTTATCCAGCTATCTTTAGATATGATGAATCCTTCTATTAAAAATATGAATTACGGGAATAAAGAGGGAACAGACACGGAAAAAAGATCCGTGTTTGATTCGAAAGCATAATAGTATCGTTTTTTTGAGAGGAGTAAATTAATGAGTACTTTTCATGGATTGGAGATGGCTAAGCAAGCACTTTTTGCACAACAGTCAGCTTTATATACGACAGGTCATAACATTTCAAATGCAAATACACCTGGATATACAAGACAACGAGTGAATTTTGAAACACTTCCTGCATTCCCTACCGGGTCACGAAATCGTCCAGAAATACCAGGGCAATTAGGAACTGGAGTCGAAGCGGGTTCAGTACAGCGAGTACGTAATCAGTATTTAGATTATCAGTACCGGACGGAAAACACGAAAACAGGTTACTGGACTACAAAGTCTGACGCTCTAGCTCGTATGGAGAACTTATTGAACGAACCTTCTGAGAGTGGGCTTTCCAAAACGATGGATCGGTTTTGGCAATCGCTTCAAGATCTTTCTGTTAATCCTGAGAATTCAGGAGCAAGGTCAGTTGTTGCACAACGCGGGCAAGCAGTAGCAAAGACATTCAATTATTTATCTGACTCGTTAAATTCCATACGAACCGATTTACAAAGTCAGATTGATGTTACGACGAAAGATGCGAACTCGTTAATTCGTCAAATCGATTCTATTAATGAACAGATTAAAAATGTTGAACCACATGGGTACTTACCGAATGATTTATATGATGAACGTGATCGGTTAATTGATGAATTATCAGGGATTGTTAATATAAAGGTTTCGTATGACAAAAGTAGCGATAGCTCAATGGATATTGCTGACGGATTGGCAACAATTGAGGTTGTAGATGATGAAGGTAAATCATTAAACAATCCACCTGTCTTGTTGGTGAATGGAAATGATGGAACGTATCAGGAGCTTAATGTATCCTATGCAGAAAAAGATCAGGATAATGCTGTTCATAGGATATCGGTTGGAAAGTATGATGAAAATGGTAATTTCACAGCGAATCCAAATCAAGGGTTTAGTGCAACCGATTTTTCATCTAATGGATCATTAAAAGGGTTTATAGATAGTTATGGTTACACAACTACTGACGGTAGTGTTACAGGTGAGTATACTGACATGATTGCTGATTTAGATTTAATGGCTAAAGAATTTGCTGGAAAATTTAATGAAGTACATGAAGGTGGATTTGGATTAGACAATCAGCCTGGAATTCCATTTTTTGATGATAAACAAGAAATAACAGCAGAAACAATAAAGGTAAATAGTGCTATTTTAGATGATCCTGATCTGATCGCAGCTAGTGAAGATGGGACATCCGGTAGTGGTGATAATGCTTCGAAGTTAGCTAATGTTTTTGAGGTGGACTTGGAAAATCTAGGTGATAATACATCGGTAAAAACGTTTTACGAGTCTATTATCGGTGATCTCGGAGTACGTGCTCAAGAAGCCAATCGAATGGTAGAAAATACTGGAATTCTTAAATCGCAAGTACAGGATCAACGAATGTCTGTAAGCTCGGTATCACTTGATGAAGAGATGTCAAATATGATCAAATTTCAACATGCTTATAACGCTGCAGCCAGAAGTATGACAGCTGTAGATGAGATGATTGACCGGATTATTAATAATATGGGATTAGTAGGAAGGTAGGTATATATGAGGATTACACAAGGGATGCTTTCGAATAATATGCTACGAAACTTATCGAATAGTTACTCCAGTTTAGACACTTTAATGAATCAGTTATCTACTGGTAAAAAGATTAATCGCCCTTCTGACGATCCAGTTATAGCGATGAAGGGTATGAACTACAGATCACAGGTAGTAGAAGTGGAACAATACCTGCGTAACACAAATGAAGTACACAACTGGATGGACAATTCCGATGCAGCCTTAGATAAGGGAACCCAAGCATTACAAAAACTTAGAGAATTAGCTGTACAAGCAAGTAGCGATACGTATGATGAGGAAGAGCGTAAAAACATTATGGAAGAAGCAACACAGTTAAAAGAACATTTAATTGATATTGCGAACACAAAGGTAAATGGTAAATATATTTTTAACGGAACAAATACAAACAAAGCGCCATTTGATGAAAATGGAAACAACGTATCTACCACAACAAATCCTGTAGTGATTGAGGTAGCAAAGGGTACTAAATTACAGGCAAATGTTGATCCATCTTCAGTGTTTTCGGGTGATCCCGATACTGCAGGTGATTTATTTGCAGATATTGATAGTTTTATAAATGCCTTAAATTCGAATGATCAAGATGGTATTGAACAAAGTATCGAAACACTAGATGGAAATATTAATAATGTTATTAATGCAAGAGCTGATTTAGGTGCACGTATGAACCGATTAGATTTAGTGGAAAACCGTTTAAGTCAGCAAGAAATTATTGCTAAGAAAACGATGTCAGAAAATGAAGATATCGATTATGAAAAAGTAATTACGGAATTAATTACTCAAGAGAGTATTCATCGTGCTGCACTATCAGCTGGATCAAAAATAATTCAACCGACATTATTAGATTTTCTACGCTAGTTTATCCCTAATCCCTGGCCCACATACACGCAGTGGTTCAGGGTTTTGTTACTTTTTAGGTAAGGACTGATTGATATGCAACTACCACAAATACGAATGTCTTCACAAATGGCACAGATAACTATTCAGCAAACTCCAGGCCATCAGGAAATTCAACAACCGGAAGCTGATTTGTCGATACAGCAACCGAAGGCGGAAATATCAATGAAAACGACTCCTTCTAAGCTTCGTATTGATCAAACTCAAGCTTGGGAAGATATGAATCTAATGCATATTTCTAAGCGCATTGAGAAATTTGCAAGTGATGGACGACAACGTTTATTGGAAGGTATTGGTAGAAGGGCTAGACAAGGAAATGAGCTTATGGAAATTGAAAATAAAGGAAATCCTATTGCAAGTCAAGCAATTGAAAATGGTTATGATGGTATGAAAAAGTTAGGGATTACATTTATTCCATCACAATTTGCTGTGAAAATTAATTATCAGCCATCAGATTTACAAATAGATGTGAAAGTAAATAAGCCTATTATAGATGCAGAGCCACATAGGCCAATTCATAAATATGAACCAAGTAACGTTAATATTGGTATGAAGCAATACCAGGATTTACAAATCGATTTTGTTCATTTATTTTCAGAATCAATATAGAAAGGATGCCAAAGTACTATGAACATACAAACGAAATATTTTGGGGAAATGGTAGTAGATGATTCAAACATAATTCAATTTCCAGGGGGAGTACCGGGATTTGTCGAGGAAAAAGAATTTGTTTTGTTAGATTTTCCGGGAAATTCGGTTTTTCAGGTTCTACAATCTTTTAAGACAGAGAATCTTGCTTTTATCGTGACAATTCCATATCATTTTTATCGCGAATACTCCTTTGATTTAGATGATAGTATACAAGAGAGCCTGCAAATAGAAACGGAGTCAGATGTTACAGTTTTTTCTATTGTTACATTAGCAAATACGTTTGAAAAAAGTACACTAAATCTAAAAGCGCCTGTGATTATTAATTCTAAAAGCAAGCTTGGAAAACAATATATTCTTAATAATGATGACTATCCATCCAAAGCAAAAATTTGGCCAACTGTTGCTTCGGGTGTGAAAGGAGAATAAGTATGCTTGTTTTGACAAGAAAAAAGAATGAAGCAATTCAAATAGGAGACGAAATTGAAATTACAGTACTTGAAATGGAAGGTGACCAAATTAAACTGGGAATTGCTGCTCCTAAATCAGTTGATATATATAGAAAAGAGATTTATTTAGATATTCAGCAACAAAATAATGAAGCAGCTAATATATCAAAGGATTTATTAGAACTCTTAAAAGATAAGAATATTACATAAATAGCTAATTACACTTAATAAATAGATGCCTCTAGCCGATATAAAAGAAAAATAGCTAGGCTAGAGGAGATGCATGGGCAATGAGGTTAGATAACATAATTACTGGATCGCACCCCTTGCAAACTAGAGAACACAACGAGCTACTAACATCTGCAAAAAATAGATCCACAATAGAGAAAATTAACGAGATAAACCACGAAAAACAGGGTGAAGAGATAACTAGTTCAAAAGAAGTTAAAACGGTTGTATCTAAATTGAATGAGTTTATTGAACCTACAAGAACTAATTTAAAGTTTGAGTTTCATGAAAAACTTAAAGAATATTATGTGACCGTTGTTAATCCATTAACTGATGAGGTTATCAAAGAAATTCCTCCGAAAAAAATGCTAGATATGTATGCTGCGATGGCAGAATTTATGGGATTACTTGTGGATGAAAAAATATAAGATTAAGGTTGGTTTAGACAAATGGCGTATAAAACCAACGCTATGGAAAGTAGTACAACATATGTGATGTACTAATTTAGTGATTGTGTATTGGTAATAAATATAAAAGGGGTGTTCCGTTCATATGGCACAAAACAAGTACCAAACCTATCAAGAAAATGCGGTAAATACGGCTTCTGGTGGCGAATTAACATTAATGTTATATAATGGCTGTATTAAATTTATTAAACAAGCAATGAAAGATATGAACGAAAAAAGGTTTGAAGCAAAAAATACAAATATCCAAAAAGCGCAAAATATTATACAAGAATTAATGGTTACACTAGATCCTTCTTATGAGATTTCAAGTCAACTATTACCATTATATGACTATATGCAGTTTCAGTTAAAAGAGGGAAATGTGAAAAATGAGGTAGCACCACTTGAAGAAGTGTTAGGTCTTGTGACAGAATTTCGTGATACATGGAAGGAAGTAATTCTAAAGACTCGACAAAAGCAATACGCACAAGGTGCTAGTGTCTGATGAATCGTTTGGATAGCCTTTATCAAGTTACAAAACAGCTGGAAGAAATACTTGATCATGATGTTTCACCTGGAAATCGGGAGCAAGTTATAGGTGAAATAAATGAGTTAACCGAAAAAAGGGGAGATCTTTTAAAAAAAGTAATGCCTCCATTCAATGATACTGAAAAGCTGACTGGTGAAAAACTTGTCGAAATGAACAACAAAATTCAACAAAAAATGAATTCTCTATTTGTTGAGCTAAAACAGGAAATGAAGCAAATTAAGCAACAAAAGAAGTCTAATAAAACGTATACAAATCCATATGAAAACGTAAAAACAATAGATGGTATGTTTATGGATAGCAGAAAATAATGGAAAAGCTCCTATTTAAAGGGGCTTTTTGTCATTTATAAACTAATAATAAAAAGGTTTTAAAAAGTGACCAAAATTATTCTAGGGTTAATCCTTTGCATAGATGCATTCTATCAACTTATCAACAAAATTCTTCTTGATTTGACACAAATATTATTTAGTTTTTGCAGGAATTGGACAGGGTATAGTAGAATAATAAATACATAAGGATGAAAGGAGGACACTTTTATGAAATATAACATTCGTGGTGAGAATATTGAGGTGACTGGCGCTATACGTGACTACGTACAAAAGAAGATCAGCAAGCTAGAAAGATACTTTGATACACCGCCAACATCCGATGTACATGTAAATTTAAGTGTCTATAATGATGAGCAGAAGATTGAAGTTACAATTCCAATGACTAATTTGTTACTTCGTGCGGAGGTACAACATATTGATTTGTACGCTGCCATCGACCTTGTAGTCGACAAGTTAGAGAGACAAATCCGAAAGTATAAAACAAAAGTAAATCGTAAATTCCGTCAAAATGGAGCTCCCAAGCATGTTTTTGCGGAACTAGAAAAAGAATCAGCAAGTAGTCAAATTGCTTTAGAAGAAGATGAACTTGAAATAGTAAGAACAAAAAGATTTAATTTAAAACCAATGGATTCTGAAGAGGCAGTATTACAAATGGATATGTTAGGGCATGCTTTCTACGTATTTACTAACGCAATATCTGGTGATACGAATGTTGTGTATCGCCGTAAAGATGGTAAATATGGTTTGATTGAGCCTAATAGCTAATAGCAATTGAAAATAAAAATATTAAGCTGACTCACAAGGTGCAAATTTTTGTAACCAGCGGGTCAGCTTTTTTGATTTTATATCTTCTTTCAAATGTACTAAATTTATTTTTTTGAATTTTTACAAGATGTTTTTTTACAAAATAGGAGAATAATACTATTCGAAAATTCCATTTTAAATGAAAAAACGGTCAAAATTGGTCTAAAAATTTAAAAATAAAGATTGGTCTTGTCATCGTATTCCATGATATAAGTAAGATAACAAAAAATTGAAGGGGGAAAGGTGATGAATAGTCAGGATTATATCGCATTTGACGCATTAGTAGTTAAAGTTCAGCAACAGGAAGAAACAATAGCCCAGCTTGTAGAAATAGTAGCTACGACAAACCGTAAACTTACTGAGCTATCACGAAAAGTACATAAAAAAGAACATGGTTTTTCTCTTACCTAATCATCTCTCCGAATAGTTTCTTCCAATATTCCGCAATACTACCTCGAAGTATGCCTCAATATAAAGAGTAGCTTATCCACAAGCTACTCTTTTTTTGCATAATCTCTCCGTATCAGCAAATACGCCATAATGCAAGCAGTTGTCATACTTGTTTGGAAAGTGTTATTATTAAAGTTAGCTAAAAGTAAACATATAAATGATTTTGAACTTTATTGAGGAGCGTTTAGTATGCCAGGATTATTGAAAAAGATTTTTGGTGATGGAAATCAAAAGCAATTAAATCGATATCAAAAAATAGTTGATCAAATAGAATCATTGGAGCCAGAGTATGAGAATTTAGCAGATGATGGTTTAAAAGAGAAAACAGAAGAATTTAAAGAGCGCTATCAAAATGGTGAAAGCTTAGATGATATGATGGTTGAAGCTTATGCAGTTGTTCGTGAAGCATCAAAACGTGTATTAAATATGCGACCGTTCCCTGTTCAGTTAATGGGTGCTATAGCTTTACATGAAGGCAATATTGCTGAAATGAAAACTGGTGAAGGTAAAACGCTCGCATCGACTATGCCAGCATATTTAAATGCAATCGCAGGTGATGGTGTCCATATCATAACTGTAAATGAATATTTAGCTGGTCGCGATGCGAAAGATATGGGGGAACTATACGGTTTTCTTGGCTTAACAGTTGGTTTGAATGGTAATGGATTAACGAAAGAAGAAAAACGGGATGCGTACTATTGTGATATTACGTACGGTACAAATAATGAGTTCGGTTTTGACTATTTACGTGATAATATGGTTCTTTACAAAGAGCAGATGGTACAACGTCCATTAAATTTTGCAATTATTGATGAGGTTGACTCCATTTTAATTGATGAAGCAAGGACCCCTTTAATTATTTCGGGTTCAGCACAAAAATCCGCCTCTATGTATCAACAAGCGAATTCTTTTGTTAGTACATTACAAAAAGAAACAGATTATACGTACGATGAAAAAACAAAAGGTGTTCAATTAACAGAGGAAGGTATAAATAAAGCAGAACGATATTTTTCAATTGAAAACTTATTTGATTTAAGCCATGTTTCGTTAACTCACCATATTAATCAAGCATTAAAAGCACATGCCTCGATGCATCGTGACACAGATTATGTGGTAGAGGAAGGCGAGGTTGTTATTGTCGATCAATTTACTGGTCGTTTAATGAAGGGGCGTCGTTATAGCGATGGACTCCACCAAGCAATTGAGGCAAAAGAAAGTTTACAGATTCAAAATGAAAGCATGACATTAGCTTCAATTACATTCCAGAACTTCTTCCGGATGTATCAAAAGCTCTCAGGTATGACAGGTACAGCTAAAACAGAAGAGGAAGAATTCCGTAATATTTATGCTATGGATGTTGTTGCTATACCAACAAATAAACCGATCATTCGTGATGACCGTGCTGATTTGATATATAAATCAATGGAAGGTAAGTTCCGTGCCGTTGTAGATAATATTAAAGAGCGACATGAGAATGGTCAACCAGTTTTAGTCGGAACGGTAGCTGTCGAAACATCAGAATTAATTTCACAGCTATTAAAAAAAGCCGGTGTTAGGCATAATGTATTAAATGCTAAAAACCATTACAGAGAAGCCGAAATTATAGAAAATGCTGGTCAAAAAGGAGCAGTTACAATCGCGACAAATATGGCTGGTCGTGGTACAGATATTAAACTTGGTGACGGTGTAGTAGATCTTGGTGGACTTGTTGTAATAGGTACTGAACGTCATGAGTCTCGTCGTATCGATAACCAATTACGTGGTCGTTCTGGACGTCAAGGTGATCCAGGTATGACACAATTTTATTTATCGATGGAAGATGAATTAATGCGTAGATTTGGATCAGATAATCTTCGTTCAATGATGGAACGACTGGGAATGGATGACACGCAGCCAATTGAAAGTAAAATGGTATCAAGGGCTGTTGAATCAGCTCAAAAACGTGTTGAAGGTAATAACTTTGACGCACGTAAAACAGTATTGTCTTATGATGATGTATTACGTCAGCAACGAGAAATCATTTATAAACAGCGATTCGATGTAATTGATTCCGAGGATTTGACGGAAATTATTGAAACTATGATTAAATCAACAGTTGAACGTGTTGTAAATACGCATACAGCAGATGACCTTGATGAAAATTGGGATTTAAATGCTATTATTGAATATGCACACGGAAATTTATTTGACGTGGAAGACATTACTGTTGATGAATTAAAAGGTAAAGAACCTGAAGAAATTATTGACTTAATTATGGAAAAGATAAAAGTAAAATTAAATGAAAAAGAAGAGGAATTAACACCTGAACAAATGCGTGAGTTTGAAAAAGTAATCCTTCTTCGTACGGTTGATACAAAATGGATGGATCATATCGATCAAATGGACCAATTACGTCAAGGTATTCATTTGCGTGCTTACGGCCAAAATGATCCGTTACAGGAATATCAAGCTGAAGGGTTCCACATGTTTGAGCAAATGATAATTGCAATTGAAGAAGAAGTTGCCAAATATGTGATGAAAGCTCAAATCCGTGATAATTTAAAACGCCAGGAAGTCGTGAAAAATACACAAGCTGTTTCTGGTGGCGATGAAAACAAAAAGAAATCCCGAAAACCATATGTAAAAAAAGAAAATATAGGCAGAAATGATCCATGCCCATGTGGAAGCGGTAAAAAATATAAACAATGTCATGGGAAGTAAATGGCTGAAGTTAGAAGTTAGATGAAGGAAATTGGTAAGAAAATCGATTTCTAATTAGATAAAACACTCCCATATAATTTGGGAGTGTTTTCATGATAGTTAATTGATGAGGTGACGATATGGAACTTGTTGAAATCAGAAATGAATTAGATAAAATGGCTACACGCATTACTGACTTTAGGGGGTCTCTTTGACTTAGATGCTAAGAAAGAGCGAATAAAAGAATTAGAGCTGCAAATGACAGAGTCTGACTTTTGGGACAATCAAAATGTAGCTCAACAAGTCATTAACGAATCAAACGGATTAAAAGGATATGTTACTGCATTTGAGGAGTTAGAAGAACGTTTGGACAATATTGAAGTATCATATGAATTAGTTAAAGAGGAAAATGATCAAGAATTATTTAACGAATTGATAAATGAAACTTCAGACCTACGCCAAAGCATTAACGAATTTGAATTACAGATGTTGTTAAGCGAGCCCTATGATGCAAATAATGCATTATTGGAATTACATCCAGGTGCAGGTGGAACGGAGTCACAAGATTGGGCAAGTATGCTTCTAAGGATGTACCAACGTTGGGCAGAGGATAAAGATTTTAAAGTTGAAACACTTGATTATTTACCTGGAGATGAAGCAGGTGTAAAAAGTGTTACGCTATTAATAAAAGGTCATAATGCCTATGGATATTTGAAGGCTGAAAAAGGTGTCCACAGATTAGTACGTATCTCACCATTTGATTCATCTGGTCGGAGACATACATCGTTTGTATCGTGCGACATCATGCCGGAATTTAATGATGATGTCGAAATTGATATTAAGACAGAAGATCTAAAAATTGACACGTATCGTTCAAGCGGAGCAGGTGGGCAGCATGTTAACACAACTGACTCAGCTGTCCGAATCACACATATACCGACAAATGTTGTCGTTACGTGTCAATCAGAGCGTTCGCAAATTAAAAACCGTGATCAAGCAATGAAAATGCTTAAGTCAAAATTGTATCAATTGGAAATTGAAAAGCAACAACAAGAATTGGACGATATCCGTGGAGAACAAAAAGAAATTGGATGGGGAAGCCAAATTCGGTCTTATGTTTTCCACCCCTATTCTATGGTAAAGGACCACCGTACAAATGTTGAAGTCGGGAATACTCAATCTGTAATGGATGGAGATATCAACCCATTTATTGATGCTTATTTAAGGTCACAAATCGACTAAGTAAAGAAAATTTTTTAGGGGACAATCCATTATCAAGGATTGTCCCTATTTAATTATACTTTAAAAAGATTTCATGAATTTGACACAATTTGCCAAAGACGTTGAACCACTTGTTTTTATTGGCTTTTTCGGTTACTTGAGTATGTGAGGATAGGGTTTTAAAAGAATATAATTAGGTTATAATAAAATATGTTAGTTACTACTAAATTTTGTTAGGGGGATTGAAGCATGAAAAAATGGCTATTTACAGTTTTATTTGGTTCAGCACTAGTACTTGGAGCTTGTGGTGGCGGGGATGACGGCGCAAGTGATGATGCTAACGATAATGGTGGCGATAATGCAACTGAAGAATCTGCCGACAATGGTGGTTCTGAAGGTGGTACTGTAGACACTGCAGCTGCTGAAAAATTATTTGAAAGCAACTGTGCTTCTTGTCATGGTGCAGACCTATCTGGTGGCGTGGGACCTAATTTAACAAAAGTTGGCTCAAAATATTCAGCAGATGACATTGCTGGATTCATTCAAAATGGTAAAGGTCAAATGCCAGCACAGTCACAAGTATCAAAAGAAGATGCACAAACAATTGCATCTTGGTTAGCAGAAAAGAAATAAGTAGTTTTGGTAGAAAGCTTGGTCCATTGTGGGTCAAGCTTTTTTTGTGCAATTATTTATAGTAAACCGTTAAAATTACAAATATTGTCTAAATTAGACAAATATTTTCATAAAAACAAAAAACTACATCACTTTGAAATGAAAATGTAATAATTTTTGTCTAAAAAAATTGCTGAAAAATGTTATACTATATAAGTATAATTTAAAATGAATTATTCGAGCTTTAAAAATAATAGATTATTGACTTCTTTATACAAAGTTTTGACAGCTTAGAACCTACAATAAAAAAGAAGATGAAGGTGATACGTAAAATGATACATATGAAAGATGTTTACAAAACGTATGCCAATGGTGTAACTGCACTAAATGGCATTAATATAGATATTGATCAGGGAGAGTTTGTATATATTGTTGGTCCTAGTGGTGCTGGTAAGTCTACATTTATTAAACTGATGTACCGGGAAGTAAAACCAACACAAGGATCAATTGTTATAAACAATACGGATATGAGTGATCTTAAAGAAAAGAAGGTTCCTTTTCTACGTAGAAATATTGGAGTAATATTTCAAGATTTTAAATTGTTGCCGAAACTATCAGTCTATGAAAACGTTGCATTTGCTCTAGAGGTTATCGAAGAATCCCCGCGTAATATTCGTAAGCGTGTAATGGACGTCCTCGAACTAGTTGGCCTTAAAAATAAGGCTCGATTTATACCCGATGAATTATCTGGTGGTGAACAACAGCGTGTTTCCATTGCAAGAGCTATTGTAAATCATCCTAAAATTGTAATTGCAGATGAACCTACAGGTAATTTAGATCCTGATACATCATGGGGAATTATGCAGGTTTTTGAAGAAATTAATTCAAAAGGCACTACAATTATCATGGCCACACATAGCAAACATATTGTGAACACGATTAAGAAGCGTGTTATTGCTGTTGAAGACGGTTTAATTGTGCGAGACGAGCATCGAGGTGAATACGGCTATGAAGCTTAGAACAGCAAAGAGACATTTTCGTGAAGGAATAAAAAATATTTTTCGTAATGGTTGGATGACAGTTGCATCAGTTGGTGCTGTAACAACTACATTAATTTTGGTAGGGGCATTTCTTGCATTAATGCTCAACTTAAATCAAATGGCGGATAATATTGAAGATGATGTTGAAATAAAAGTTTTAATTGACCTTACCGCAAACGAAACACAAATTAAGTCACTAGGCGAACAAATAAAAAAGATAGATGAAGTAGACACTGTGTCATTTTCCTCAAAAGAAGAGGAATTAGAAAACTTAATTGAAAGTATGGGTGAGGAAGGTAAATCTTGGAAATTATTTAAACAGGACAACCCTTTAAACCATGCTTATATCGTAAAAGCAACAGATCCGCTTGATACCGTGGATATAGCAGATAAGATTAAAGACTTTGATGCAGTGCAGGAAGTAAGCTATGGAAAAGACGTAGTTCAAAAATTATTCCAGTTTAATGAGTATGCACGTACTATTGGATTGGTTCTAATTGTTGGACTAGTATTTACAGCTATTTTCCTCATTTCAAATACGATTAAAATTACGATTATGGCTCGTAGTAAAGAAATTGGAATTATGAAGCTAGTCGGGGCGACGAACGGATTCATTAGATGGCCATTCTTCATTGAAGGAATGCTTCTGGGGGTATTAGGAGCAATCATTCCAATTGCCATCATAATATCGGGGTATTATTACTTGGAAAACACGTTAAGCAAGCAAATTTCCTTTAGCTTTGTTGAGATATTACCGTTTAATCCATTTGCTTGGCAACTATCACTTATTATTCTAGCCATCGGTGCATTTATCGGCATGTGGGGAAGCATAATGAGTGTTCGTAAATTCTTAAAAGTTTGACAAAAGATAGCTTACTTTCAAGGGGAAAGGGGAAACGGAATGAAAAAGATAGGATCATCCTTCCTAGTAGTTACCTTACTACTAGGAACAGGGATGCTTAATGGGAACCAAGTAGAAGCAGAATCAATTGATGATGTAAAAGATGAAATTAATCAAATGGAAAAAGACAAAAATCAATTAGATAATAAACAGAATAAGTTGGATAGTGAAAAATCGAATACAGAAGAAAAAATCCAAGAAAACCTGTCCAAGCAGGATACGGTAAAAACTGATATTAATTCTATCGATCAGAAGCTTAAAGAAACGAAAAATGCAATTAAAACAAAAGAAGATCAACTTATTAAAACAAACAAAGAAATTGAACAATTAAAAAAAGATATCAAAGTTTTAAAAGAACGTATTAAAGAACGCGAGAAATTACTTAAGGAACGGTTACGCACGATCCAACAAAATGGTGGAGACATGCGATACTTAGAAGTGATACTAGGGTCAAAAAGTTTTGGAGACTTTATTAGCAGGTCTACGGCAGTAAACACGATAATGGATCAGGATAAAAATATTATGGAAACACATGCTGCCGAAAAGAAAGAACTTGAAGATAAAAAGATAAAAGTTGAAGAAAAGAAAGCAGCTATGGAAGATCAAAAGAAAGAATTAGAGTCGTTAAAGGTTCAGTTAAATGATCAAATGGCTGAAAAAGAAAAATTAATGGAAAAATTGGAAGAGCAACATGAAAGTTTAGAAGATTACAAAATAAGCTTAGCAGATGAACAGGAGCTATTGCGTAAACAGGAAATTGCTCTTCAAAAAGCTATGAAACTAGCAGAACAACAAAAAGCTGAGCTAGAACAACTAGCCAAAGAACGAGCAGCAAAAGCTAAGGCTAATTCTGGATCAACTACATCTTCTGGACCAGTTATTACTGGTGGAAATTTTATATGGCCAGCAAGTGGTAGCCGTTCATCCAATTTTGGTTGGAGAACTCACCCGATTAGAGGAACAGCTGACTTTCATGGTGGTATAGATATTGCCGCAGCTAGTGGAACACCAATATATGCATCGACCTCAGGAGTCGCCATGCCAGGACATATAGATGGTTCGTACGGAAACCATGTTATAATTGTTAGTAGAATAGATGGGCAGACATATACTACGTTATATGCACATATGAGTAGCTATGTAGTAGGTAGTGGACAAGCTGTAAAACAAGGTGATCTAATCGGATATATGGGTAGTACAGGGGCATCTACTGGATCACATTTACATTTTGAAATTCACAAAGGTGGATACCAAGGCTCTGGTCCGAACTCAAACGTAGTTAATCCTATCAAATATTTAAATTAGTATTTTATCAATGGATATTTGCATTTTTCTCGCATAAACTATAATATTAAAGGCATCGCACATAACGGTGTGATGCCTTTTTGATAGTTCTAATTATTAACTACATAGAACCACCAATCGAACACTAACTATTGGGGTGAAAAAATGAATTTCAAAAAACAAAATATAGTACTAATCTTAGTAGCTGCATTAATTGTTGGTTTTGCAGGAGCGTATTTTGGAGTGAAAATTGCACAACCGGATCAATCAAACCAGGAAGATAGTTCGAGTTTACAATCAGCTTTAACTGACAATGGGAATAAAAAAACTGACCAACCAGAAAATATGGATAAAGTTGTCCAAGCGTATAGTTTAATTAAAGAGAACTATTTAGAAGATGTTGATGATAAAAAGTTAATTGAAGGCGCAATTCAAGGAATGTTAAAGACCCTTGAGGATCCATATAGTACATACATGGATGCTGAAACAATGGAACAATTTAATGAAACAATAGAATCGTCCTTTGAAGGTATTGGTGCAGAGGTTAGTATGAAAAACGGACAAGTAACCATCATTGCACCAATTAAAGATTCACCAGCAGAGGAAGCGGGATTACGTCCAAATGATCAAATTCTAACCGTAAATAAGGAAAGTGTGGAAGGATTAGATTTATTTGAAGCTGTTGAAAAAATACGTGGGAAAAAAGGTTCTGAGGTCGTTTTAAAGATTCAGCGTCCCGGTGTATCAGAACCATTTGACGTAACAATAGTACGTGATGATATTCCTTTAGAAACCGTTTATTCGGATATTAAAACGGTTGATGGAAAGAAAACGGGTGTAATTGAAATAACTACTTTCTCGGAAAACACCGCAAAAGACTTTACAGATCAATTAGCAACGTTAGAAGAAAAAGGGATCGAAGGACTTGTAATTGATGTACGTGGTAATCCTGGTGGTCTTTTAAACGTTGTCGAGGATATTTTGAAACAGTTTGTACCTAAAGATATTCCATACGTGCAAATAGAAGATGGGGATGGAAAGAAACAGAGGATCTTTTCCAAACTTGAAGAGAAAAAGGATTATCCTATAAGTGTAGTTATTGACGAAGGTAGTGCGTCTGCTTCAGAGATCCTTGCTGTGGCCATGAAAGAGATTGGATATAATGTAGTAGGAACGAAAAGCTTTGGTAAAGGTACTGTACAACAAGCAGTTCCAATGGGGGACGGCAGTACGATTAAATTAACATTCTTTAAATGGCTTTCACCAAAGGGGAATTGGATTCATGAAAAAGGAATCAAACCTACAATTGAAGTGAAGCAGCCGGATTATTTCTATTCTAATCCTGTTCAAATAGAGGATCCATTGACATATAATCATACAGGCGAAAAAATAGCAAACATTCAAGTTATGTTAAATGGTCTCGGTTATGATACTGGACGTGATGATGGGTACTTTAACAAAGAAACAGAAAGTGCTGTAAAAGTATTCCAACAGGATAATAATTTGAAAGCTACAGGGGAAATTGATCAGAAAACAGCAGGAGCAATTGAAACAAAAATTGTTGATAAGATACGTAGTGGTAAAGATGACCGACAGTTGGAGAAGGCCTTAGATTCATTATATGAATAACATGGTCCGCGAGATTATCTCGCGGACTTTCTACTTATAGCTAAAATTCCACCCAGTACAAGCAGGAAATAATTCGACATATATCGAATAGTAATAAGAAGAGTAGGTATGAAGGTACACTGAAAGGTGATTACATAAATGGAAACATGGTTAATAGAGCTAGCAAAAGGAATAGGCAGATTGTTTTTAAACCCTTTGTTATACTGGTCGATTATTTTGGCTGTATTAGTTGGGGTTAAACGGATTAATAGTGAAAGAAAGATTTTTGGATTAAAAGTATTTGATATTTTTTCAGAATGGAAAGGAACATGGACTATATCACTTGTATCAGGGGTGCTTATATCGGTACTATTGCTAGGTGTCGGTATGGTTTTTTCCTATGAAACAATTCTTTTGTTAAGTGTTGTAGTTGTTAGCTTCAGTTTAACGATTAGATTTACCATGCTTTCTGCAAGTTATACGATTGGTACGACGTATTTAATACTTTTATTTATCCCGTTTTTTTTAGATAACCAATCATTTGCAAATGCTAGTTTGTTTTCAACAACTAATTTTACAGGTTTAACGATATTGTTAGGATTATTTTTACTTATAGAAGCGATTTTAATGGTTAGGACCAAACGAAATGAAACTTTCCCTCATTTAAAGATAGGTCAACGTGGGAAATGGATAGGGCAACACCATCTAAAAAGAGCTAGTATTATTCCATTTTTTGTTTTAATTCCATCTGGGATGATTACTTCATTTGCTCCATTTTGGCCATATTTTTCTATAGGGGGAGAAACATATAGTATATTGCTAGTACCTTTTTTACTTGGGTTTGATCATGTGGTAAAAGGGAGCTTACCACAACCAGCTGGAAAACGAATAGCAAGGTCGATAGCAACTTTAGGCGTAATAGTACTTCTTTTATCGATTGGAAGTATTTTTGTTACCTGGATATCACTTATTGCAGTAATTATTGCAATACTAGGAAGAGAATATATTAGTTATAGGCACCGTGTTAGTGATAAAGAGAAGAGTCCGTATTTTCATATGAATAATAAAGGTTTAAAAGTATTATCCATTATACCAGGTACACCTGCAGATCGATTAGATATACTTGTTGGAGAAACAATTATAAAAGTAAATGGTAAAAAAATAAATGATGTCAATGCGTTTTATCAGGCATTACAAGCAAGTGGAGCTTCTTTTAAACTAGAATTATTAGATGATTCGGATGAAGTTAGGCTCCTACAGAGTGCATTGTACCAAGGGGAGCATCATGAGTTAGGAATTATTTTTTCGAATAGCCAATATCCGAAAGAGCTTTTTCATGCTGATAGTTTAAATTAAGTTAATACATTAAAGTAAAAGGTAAAGAAGTACTTAAAGAGTGCTTCTTTACCTTTTTATTTTCATGATTTGTTCACAATTTCACAAAGTGTTAGTGATCTGAGTCACATGTGATTTAGGTATTTTAGACTACGCTACAGATGAAGATAAGATAAACCATTTAGTCTAGCAGATAACAATGTCAACGTTAATAATGATTAGATGGTTACTAAACTTATCTAATGAAAAATGAGGGGTGACTTGCATGTTAAGAAATATAAGGATTCAAGTCGTTACTGCTTTAAGTATTTCGGTTTTAATGTTATCTGCTTGTTCTGAATCACAAACAAAGGTATCACCTGAAGTGGAAAATACTATCGATGCCGTTCACGCAAAATCTGAAACATCAAACGTAATTAAACCGCATCAAGGCATTAATTTACAACCAACACCCGTAAAAATGGAACGAAGAGGAACAGAAGTATTTATTAGTATGACAGCGCAAATAACAGATATTGAAGTTGAAGAAGGGTATACGTATAAAGCATGGACATTCAATGGGGAGGCACCAGGACCTCTAGTTATAGTAAATGAAGGAGACACCATTCATTTTACACTCGAAAATAAAGATCCGGCAATTCCACACAGCATGGATTTTCATGCAGTACAAACTGCGCCAAATAAAAGTTTTACGGACGTAGCACCGAATGAGGAAGGTACATTTACTTATCAAGCAATGAAACCGGGAGTATTTATGTACCATTGTGGAACTGCACCAATGCTTGCACATATCGCAAATGGAATGCATGGCGTCATTATTGTACAACCAAATGATGGATATCCAACCGATAAAGAGGTTGACAAAGAATATGTAGTTATACAGAACGAATGGTATAAATATAATGATTTGGATGATATGACAAATGGTGAGCCATCTCAAGTAGTATTTTCTACAAAAGCTCTTCACGAAGGTCAAGCTAATACAAACGGTACAGTTACAGCTATTAAAAATAAGCCTCTTTTAGCAAAAGTAGGTGATAAAGTACGAATTTATCTTAACAATGTGGGACCGAATGAGATAAGTTCTTTCCATGTAGTAGGAACGATCTTTGACGATGTCTATTTAGATGGCAATCCTGAAAACCATTTTGAAGGAATGCAGACTGTTATACTTCCGGTAAGTGGTGGAGCAATTGTTGAATTTACTGTAAATGAAGAAGGTGTTTATCCTTTTGTTACCCATCAAATGAATCATGCTGCTAAGGGTGCAGTTGGCCACATTAAAGTAACAGTTGATGGAAACGATGATGGACAGGCGTTACAAGGTAACTAGAATCATAACAAAAAAGAAGTGCTCTACGTTTAATTTGTAGAGCACTTCTTTTTGCTAAAAAATTCCTTTTATAATTTCTTACCTTTATAACAAACTAATAGTAATCACCGCAAAGAAAGGAAAGCAAAATGAAAAGCTATTTGTTAGGTGTATGGAATGTTATTGATCCTATATATTATAGTTTAACTCGTTTACGCTACGTACCAGATAATGATAAACGTAATACGCTGTTTCGTGTTAGACTAACACGTTATAAAGGTAGTCGAGTAATACTAAAAGATGGAACTGTAATCAATAAAAATGATTTATTAATAAAAATTCATTTACACAATGTACGAATGCTCACAGATTTAAACAACATCACAAGTGAAGTTAAACGAGCTGTTTACGTTTATCATATGATTAAACGTTCCTTACCTCGACTTGCTAATTACGTCCAGATTCACTATCGAAATAAAGAAATTAAAGCCATAATAGGCATTACTACTTTATATCGTGGTGCAGACCGTTTAGGTTTTGAAATAACTTCAATTAACAATCCTTACTATAGTATATTAAAAAAAGGGAGCTTTTTACCAATAAATTTCTTAGCTAATACTTCGTGTCGGAATAGCCCGGTTTATTTATTCATGTCTAAAGAGCAACTGCTAACCTTATATAACATTTGATTCCGAAGTGTGAATTGCAATATCATGAAATGTTATTTCAGGTCTACTGCCAATTCGAATATTTAGACCAGTTTGTCCTAATCCTTCACTAATATAAAAAGGCATATTATTTTGTTTATGCAGGCCCTTAATAACGTTTTTTCTAGCAAGCTTTCCCATTTTAGCAAGGTGATAAGCTTTAGGATAACATATTTGTCCGCCATGAAAGTGACCTGCCATTAAATAATCAAATGAATAATGATCCATTTCCAAGACTATCGTTGGGTCATGGGTTAAAACAATATTTGTACCTGCTTTTACATTATGAAAAGCTAAAGGTAAATTGCTTCGGTTTGTGCTGTAATCATCGACACCGATTATGTTAATTAAGCTTCCGTTAATTGAAATTGTTTTACTAGTATTTTGCAATACGTGACAATCATATCGTTCAAGCAACGACTTTAGTTCAGTAAGATCAGTTTCGTTTAAAACATAATCGTGATTACCAAAAACGGCGTACATCCCGTATCGTGGTTTTATTTCTTGTAGAACCTTTAAATAGGGTTGTAGCTTTGGAATAGTACGTTTGCGATCAAGAAAATCTCCTGTTAAGGCAATGATATCAACCGCTTCGTCGTTCAGTTTTTTCTTTAGCTGCGAAGGTGTTAATGATATATTTTCAAGGTGCATGTCAGAGATGTGGAGAATAGATAGGGAATGATTTGTTTTAAGGGTATGGTTAGAATTTATTTTTATTTTATTTATCGTAATGTCTTTTGTATTTCTATAAGCTTTGTAACAGAGAATTACTGTTAAAATAAGCAAAATTGTAAGTGTGAATGCCATAATAGACAACTCCTCTCCCACAAAGGATTATATCATGCATACATCAGTTATTTCATATGTAAATAGTGGTATTATAAATAAAGCGAGATGATTTAATGGATCAACCTAATCGAGAAGTAGCATTATTTTTGCCTTTTATGCAAATACCGTCCGGACATCATCATGTCGCAGATGCATTAATAAACGAAATGAAATACTGTGAAAGAAATATGACATGTGACAAGATTGATATTTTATCGTACAGTTTTGGAAAAGTGGAGAAAGTTGTATCTGCTTCGTATTTAACTTGGATTAAATGGTTACCAAGCGTTTACCATTGGCTTTATTTCCATTCTGCATATAAAAGCTCTCCTCAGAACAATCGTAATTATCTCTATGAATTATTGTTTACCTATTTTTTTAAACGGCTAATCAATGCTAAAAAGCCAAAAGTTGTTTTTTGCACGCATGCATTACCATCAAATATTGCTAGTGTGTTGAAACAAAAAAATCAACTAAATGCTACTATTGTTAATGTGTATACGGATTTTTTTGTCAATCGAATTTGGGGATTGAAAGAAATTGATTTTCATTTTGCTCCAACACTAGCTGTTAAACGTTATTTGTTAGATCAAGGTGTTAATGAAAATTGTATATTTGTTACGGGTATACCTGTGCATTCAGCTTTTAAGATACAGGAATCGAAGCCAAATAGAGTGCAACAGCTTTCTATATTGGTTGCTGGAGGAAATTTAGGTGTAGGATCTATAAAAGAGATGTTATCGGATCCTACAAATGAAAATCACCTTCATTATCATGTGCTGTGTGGGAAAAACGAAAAATTATATCAACAGCTAGTACATGAAAATAAAGCAAATGTTACGCCATACGCATATATAACATCTAGGGATAAGATGAATCGTTTATATGATCAAGTTGACGCAGTAATGACAAAACCAGGTGGTGTTACGATAAGTGAAAGCTTATTAAAGCGAAAACCAATTTTTGTATATAATCCACTGCCAGGTCAGGAAACAATTAACACAAAACATTTATACAATCAAGGACTTATCCTGCCAATAAATATGAATAAATCAATAAATACGCAATTAGTGAATTATTTTGCCGATCAAAATCAACAGGAAAGGTACTCACAAAGGGTTGTAGAGTATCATCAAAATATAGATAAACGGCCAATTTATTTAATTATTGATAGAATAATGAGGGATAACTCAGTATAACACCAGCAGAGAATCACCTATCTGCTGGTATTTATACGTGATTCCTTTTACAAATGATTTTTCAATATAATATAAGGGTAGAATAGAAGATAGAAAAATAAAACATATTGGTCGAATATTTGTTCGTGTTTATGTTAAAATTAGTTTATAATTATAGTAAATTAGAAGAACGGAGGCTTGCCTTGTGGAAAAACAGTTCGAACTAGTGGCACAATATGAGCCACGTGGAGACCAACCGAAAGCAATTAATGAATTAGTTGAAAAGGTTTTAGCAGGTCAGCAGCATCAAACGTTACTAGGAGCAACGGGTACAGGTAAGACATTTACTGTTTCAAACGTTGTTACGGAAATTAATCGACCTACATTGGTAATTGCGCACAACAAAACATTGGCAGGTCAATTGTACAGCGAGTTTAAAGAATACTTTCCGAACAATGCTGTTGAATATTTCGTTA
Source organism: Virgibacillus ndiopensis (assembly GCF_900187325.1). Classification (GTDB taxonomy): domain Bacteria; phylum Bacillota; class Bacilli; order Bacillales; family Amphibacillaceae; genus Virgibacillus_E; species Virgibacillus_E ndiopensis. Next base: position 1,238,319 of record NZ_FZMZ01000006.1, read on the forward strand.
GCTATTATGATTATTATCAACCAGAGGCCTATGTGCCATCGACAGATACATTTATTGAAAAAGATGCAAGTATAAACGATGAGATTGATAAGTTACGACATTCTGCTACCTCAGCATTATTTGAACGAAATGATGTGCTGATTGTTGCTAGTGTTTCGTGTATTTATGGTTTGGGTTCACCAGAGGATTATAGCAGTCAGGTTCTTTCATTACGTATGGGGATGGAAAAGGATCGTGATCAATTATTGCGTGATTTAGTAGATATCCAATATGCGAGAAATGACATAAATTTTCAACGTGGTACTTTCCGTGTTCGTGGAGATTCAGTTGAAGTAATTCCAGCATCACGCGAAGAACATTGTTTACGATTCGAATTTTTTGGTGATGAAATAGACCGTATCCGGGAGGTAGATGCTTTAACAGGGGAAATTATTGGAGATCGTGAGCACGTAGCTATTTTCCCGGCATCCCACTTTGTAACTCGTGAGGAGAAACTGAAGCTTGCAATTACAAATATAAAAAAAGAACTAGAGGAACGCTTGAAGGAATTACGTTCAGAGAACAAATTACTAGAGGCTCAAAGGATCGAGCAACGTACGAATTATGACATTGAAATGATGCAAGAAATGGGATTTTGTTCTGGAATTGAAAATTATTCGAGACATTTGACATTTCGTGAACCAGGATCGACACCATATACATTGCTGGATTATTTTCCAGAAGACTTCCTTGTGGTAATAGATGAGTCACATGTTACCTTACCCCAAATCAGGGGAATGTATAATGGAGACCAAGCAAGAAAACAAGTATTAGTTGATCATGGTTTCCGTTTGCCATCAGCACTTGATAATCGACCATTAAAGTTTGAGGAGTTTGAGAAACAAACAAATCAGCTTATTTATGTTTCTGCTACTCCTGGACCATATGAGTTGGAGCACTCACCTGAAATGACAGAGCAAATTATTCGGCCAACTGGATTGTTGGATCCAAAAATTGAAGTACGACCAATTGATGGTCAAATTGATAATTTAATTGGTGAGATAAATAAGCGTTCTGAGCGTAACGAGCGCGTGCTTGTGACAACATTAACGAAGAAAATGTCAGAGGATTTAACGGATTATTTGAAAGAGATTGGTATTAAGGTTGCTTATTTACATTCAGAAATTAAAACACTTGAACGTATTGAAGTTATTCGAGATTTACGAGTTGGAAAATATGATGTTCTAATTGGAATTAATTTATTACGTGAAGGACTTGATATTCCAGAAGTTTCACTCGTAGCTATTTTGGATGCTGATAAGGAAGGATTTTTACGTTCGGAACGTTCACTTATTCAAACGATGGGGCGTGCAGCCCGCAATGAAAACGGTGAAGTTATTATGTATGCTGATAGAATAACCGATTCGATGCAAGTGGCAATGGATGAAACGAATCGGCGCCGTGAAAAACAAATGGCATATAACGAAAAACATAACATTACACCGACAACGATTAAAAAGAATGTTCGGGATGTTATCAAGGCAACAGTTGCAGCCGAAGATCAGGAATCATACGATGATGATAAAACAACAAGCCTAGCAAAACTACCGAAGAAAGAAAAAGTAAAAGTAATCGAAAACATGGAAAAAGAAATGAAGGAAGCTGCAAAAGCGCTTGATTTCGAAAAAGCTGCAGAGCTTCGAGATATTGTAATGGAATTAAAATTGGAAGTATAACTATTCAATGTTTAATAGTGGAAGGATGACCGTTTTATGCCTAGTAAATCAATACAAATTAAAGGTGCTAGAGCACATAATTTAAAAAATATCGATATCACGATCCCCAAAAATAAACTTGTAGTCTTAACGGGTTTGTCTGGGTCAGGGAAATCGTCACTTGCTTTTGATACCATTTATGCAGAGGGACAGCGTCGTTACGTCGAGTCCCTTTCTGCCTATGCCAGGCAGTTTTTAGGTCAAATGGATAAGCCGGATGTTGATATGATCGAAGGTTTATCACCTGCGATATCAATTGATCAGAAAACAACAAGTAAAAACCCAAGGTCAACTGTCGGAACAGTGACAGAAATCTATGACTATTTGCGCCTTCTTTTTGCACGCATTGGTCGTCCAACATGTCCAAATCATGGGGTTGAAATTAGCTCACAAACGGTGCAACAAATGGTTGATAGAATTTTAGAATACCCAGAGCGAACGAAATTACAAATTCTGTCTCCAGTAGTTTCCGGACGAAAAGGTGAGCATGTAAAGACATTTGAAAAATTAAAGCAGGAAGGTTACGTTCGAATTCGAGTTGATAAAGAAATGCGTGAGGTAACGGAAGAGATCAAGCTTGAAAAAAATAAAAAACATTCAATCGAAGTTGTTGTGGACCGGATTGTTGTAAAGGAAGGAATTTCAGGACGACTAAGTGATTCAATTGAAACAGCTCTGAACCTTGGAGATGGAAACATAATTGTCGATGTAATTGGAGAAGAGGAACTTAAGTTTAGTGAAAACCATGCATGTCCAATTTGTGGATTCTCAATCAGTGAATTAGAGCCACGTTTATTTTCATTTAATAGTCCATTCGGTGCCTGCCCAACATGTGATGGATTAGGGACTAAATTGGAGGTTGATCTTGATTTAGTCATACCCGATTGGGATAAAACACTAAATGAACATGCTATTGCAGCATGGGAACCGGTTAGTTCTCAATACTATCCACAGCTGCTTAAAAGTGTTTGTGCCCATTATGGGATAGATATGGATACACCAGTTAAGAAATTAACGAAAGAACAAATGGACAAAATTTTACATGGAAGTGGAAAAGAAAAAATTCATTTTCATTACGTGAATGATTTCGGTAATGTTCGAGACAATCAGATTATGTTTGAAGGTGTAATTAATAATATAGCGCGACGATTCAGGGAAACATCTTCTGATTTCATTAGGGAACAGTTAGAAAAATATATGGCCCAGAAAAATTGTCCTTCATGTGATGGGTACAGGTTGAAAGAAGAGGCACTTGCCGTTCTAATTAATAGCATGCATATAAGTCAGATAACAGATTATTCCATTACAGAGGCAACTGAATTTTTTGGCAATCTCGAACTAACTGAAAAAGAGGAAAAGATTGCGAAGATGATTTTGAAGGAAATTAATAATCGTCTTGAATTCTTAAATAATGTTGGCCTTGATTATTTAACATTGTCTCGAGCTGCTGGAACACTTTCTGGTGGAGAAGCACAAAGAATTCGTCTAGCAACGCAAATTGGATCCGCATTAACGGGAGTACTATATGTATTGGATGAACCATCAATTGGTTTGCATCAACGAGATAATGATCGCTTAATTAGCACTTTACAACGAATGAGGGATTTAGATAACACGTTAATCGTAGTGGAGCATGATGAAGACACGATGCTTGCATCGGATTGGTTGATCGATATTGGACCAGGTGCAGGTGAACATGGTGGGGAAATTGTTGCAAGCGGAACACCAGAAAAGGTTATGAAAAACAAAAAGTCATTGACTGGACAATATTTATCAGGTCAAAAATATATTCCACTTCCAACAAAACGGCGTAAAGCAACAAAAAGTAAAATTGAGGTTGTTGGAGCAGAAGAGAACAATCTAAAAAATGTAACCGCCAAATTTCCAATTGGTTTAATGACAGTAGTTACAGGTGTATCAGGGTCAGGAAAAAGCACATTGGTGAATGAAATTTTGTATAAATCATTAGCAAAAGAACTTTATCGTAACAAACGTAAGCCTGGTAAACATAAAAAAGTTAAGGGGATAGAAAATATCGAAAAAGTGATTGATATCGACCAATCACCAATCGGTAGAACACCAAGATCAAACCCTGCAACATATACAGGCGTTTTTGATAATATTCGTGATGTTTATACCCAAACAAATGAAGCAAAAATTAGAGGCTATAAAAAAGGACGGTTTAGCTTTAATGTTAAAGGTGGACGTTGTGAAGCCTGCCGTGGTGATGGAATTATTAAAATTGAGATGCATTTTTTGCCTGATGTGTATGTGCCATGTGAGGTATGTCATGGGAAGCGTTACAACCGTGAGACGTTAGAAGTAAAATACAAAGGTAAGAACATTGCTGATGTTTTAGATATGAGGATTGAAGAAGCACTCGACTTTTTCGCGAATATTCCTAAAATTAAACGTAAACTTCAAACCATATATGATGTCGGACTTGGTTATATTAAGCTTGGTCAGCCGGCTACTACATTGTCTGGTGGGGAGGCACAGCGGGTAAAACTAGCAAGTGAGCTTCACCGCCGCTCTAATGGAAAATCATTCTATATATTGGATGAACCGACCACCGGATTACACGTAGATGATATCCAACGTTTGTTAAGTGTATTGGAACGTTTAGTTGATAATGGGGATACCGTATTAATTATTGAACACAATCTTGATGTAATTAAAACTGCCGACCATATTATCGATCTTGGTCCAGAAGGCGGCGACCGTGGTGGTCAAATAATTGCCACCGGCACACCAGAGAAAGTTGCAGAATCAGAAGTTTCCTATACAGGACGCTATTTGAAGCCGGTTTTGGAGCGAGATAAAAAACGTGCTGAAGCTTTGGTGGAAGAAAAAGAGAAAATTGGATCAAATTAATTTTTTTGAGATAGTAAGCCAGTATTGGTTTGCTATCTTTTTTACTAGGCTCATTTCACATCATTTGTTATTTTTATAGAAACCGCGAAAACCACCGTTCCGGAAATACTACGCTTTCCGTGGGTCTCATCTTCTTTGCTTTCCCAAAGGAGTCACCGTGTATTTCCTCCACCGATGATCTGCTATTATTCTTATTTCATTTATGAGGAGAAAGCAATAAAAAATGCAATATCAACTCAAAATAGATATGATTTAACATTTGAAAAAGCAACAAACATTTAGAAGGCAACCTTTTTATTTAGGATATAGTGAATTGTCGCGAGAGGAGAAATTTTACGGTCAAAATTTTTGACGCATCAATTTCATTTATGTAATGTAAAATAGAAGAAGGTTCTTGAGAGGAGTCCATTTTATGAATCCAATTGAAATAGAAAGTGTACAACAACAACTAGAAAGTTTTATAGATAAAGATGTTTATGTTCATTTAGAAACTACAAATGGAGCATATGCAAGTCATTTTGATGAAAAAGCATATAATGTAGGTGCGTACATACGAAATGCACAGGTTAAGTTTTCTCAGGCAAAAATTGTAGGAAATGGAAAAAGCTATCGAGTTGGTTTGAAAATGGAGTTTGGCTGGATTTACGCAGAAGGCTTAACAGACTGGACAATACATGAAGAAAAACAACTCTTGCTTGCTGGACATGATCGTGAAGGACGTTTAATGGTTTCACTTGAGCTTAGTGAAGTACCATTTCGTTATTAAATTTGGTAAAGGTTAGGTGAAAATAAATGGAGAAACATGTTGTGGTAATCTATCCACATCCAGATGATGAATCGTTTGGTGCGGCGGGAACGATTACAAAATTTCGTGAAGAAGGAGTACCAGTTACATATTTGTGTGGTACATTAGGTGAAATGGGAAGAAACATGGGATCACCGACATTTGCAAATAGAGAAACCTTGCCAGAGATTCGCAAGGAAGAATTGATTAATGCATGTGAAGCACTAGATATTGAATTGCAAATGCTTGGATATAGAGATAAAACACTTGAATTTGAAGATCGTCAAATGGTTGCTAATCATCTGAAAGGTCTTCTAGAAGACATTAACCCTAGTTTAGTAATAACGCATTATCCAGAACATGCAGTACATCCGGACCATAACGCATTAGGTGCAGCCGCTATTGAAGCTGTTCGATTGATGGACGAAGATAAACGTCCAGTTGTTTGGGTCCAAGCGATTACGAATAATTATGATGAAGAGCTTGGCAAACCAGATGTACGTAATGATGTAACTGCTTATTTTGATCAAAAAATGAAAGCTATAGTAGCACATAAATCACAGGCCGACGGAATACTTGGTAAGTTCAGAGAAAACTCGGAAATAACTGCAGATATTGAAGAGGCGGCAAAACAAAGGCTAGGAACTGAGCAATTTTATATATGGAACTATTGATTAGGAATTATTGTCCCTTACTTTTAGCGGTGAGGGATTTTTTCTGTGAAAAATATGAAGCCTTTTACGTCTACAAACGTATAGATATGTATAGTAATGTTTTTCGTATATTGATTATTGGGAAGTAGTATGGTAGAGGAGGATCACTATAATGATTAAACGTTTAACACGTTTAAATACTGACCGTAAAATTGCAGGAATTTTAGGTGGTATTGCAGAGTACTTTCGTGTAGACTCAACACTTGCTCGGTTAATATTTGTAATCGCCTTAATTCCAAGTATGTTTACATTAACATTAATATATTTTGTGGCATACTTTATTATTCCAAAGGATAGGGAGGTCTAGTAATGTTCCTGCGCTGGTTCATATCGATATTTTTAAATGCAATTGCTTTGATTGCTGTTGCACAATTGGTTGATTCTTTTCATCTTGAAGGATTTGGTACGGCATTACTAGCTAGTTTTATATTATCAATCCTAAATATAATTATTAAACCTATCTTAATTGTTCTTACATTACCGATAACTGTAGTAACACTTGGGCTATTTCTATTTGTTATTAATGCCATCACATTAATGATTACGCAATGGTTAATGGATTCATCGTTTGTAATTGAAGGTTTTGGCACAGCTGTTATTGCAGCAATTGTTGTTTCAATTTTAAATTTGTTATTAAATCGTCTAATAAAAGATACTTTAAAATCATAAAATATGCAAAATCGCAGGGGGTTTCTCCTGCGATTTTACTTTTAAACTTTATCCTTCACTTCATAACAAAAAAATATGCTACAATAAAAAACAGTAATTGCGTGTATGTGGAGGGACCATTAAATGGACAAAGTACGCACGAAGGATTTATTAGCAAATTTTAATCTAACCCTTGTTGCCGGAAGCGATGGTGTACATAGAGAAATTATTACTAGTGACATTTCCAGGCCAGGGATAGAGATGACAGGTTATTTTAAGTATTATCCAAAAGAACGTCTGCAATTAATTGGAAAGACAGAAATGGCATATTTTTTAGATCTATCATTTGAGCAACAGAAGGATCGTGCTGAGAGGTTATGTACCGATATCACCCCTGGCATTGTTGTATCAAGGGGAATGGAAGTACCGAAAGTTATGATTGAGGCAGCAAATAAATCCGGTGTCCCAATTTTGCATTCCCCGCGCAAAACAACAAGAGTAATTAGTAGATTAACTAATTATCTTGAAGCTAAATTTGCGCCTTTTACTGCAATCCATGGTGTCTTGGTTGATATTTATGGTATTGGTGTATTAATAACTGGACAAAGTGGTGTCGGTAAAAGTGAAACTGCATTAGAACTTGTTAAACGGGGGCATCGCTTAGTGGCAGATGACAGTGTAGAAATTCGTCAGGAGGATTATGATACCCTTATCGGAAATTCTCCACCATTAATTGAGCATCTTTTAGAGATTCGCGGATTAGGAATTATCAATGTAATGACATTGTTTGGTGCGGGAGCTGTTCGGAGCAATAAAAAAATTTCCTTCATAATTGATTTAGAATTGTGGGATCAGAAAAAACAATATGATCGGCTTGGACTAGATGAAGATTACATGAAAATAATGGATGTACAGCTGCCAAAAGCTACAATTCCTGTACGCCCAGGTCGAAATCTAGCAGTAATTATCGAAGTAGCAGCAATGAATTTCCGATTGAAGCGGATGGGCGTAAACGCGGCAGAGGAATTTTCAGAAAGACTGTCAACAATGATTGAACAAGAACAAGACGATTTGGAATAGGAGTGATTTTATTGAGTTGTAGTGCACCTTCAATGGATCGTATATTTTTGCAGTTAGGACCACTACCAATCTATTGGTATGGAGTAATTATTGCAACAGGAGCTTTTATAGGACTATTTTTAGCAACAAGAGAATCGGATCGTTTAGGACTCAAAAAAGACTTAATGGTAGATTTAGTTGTCTTTGCAATACCTATTGCTATTATATCAGCACGTATTTATTACGTACTATTTGAATGGGAACAATACGATGGCGGTAAATGGTGGGATGTGTTTGCAGTCTGGAATGGCGGTATTGCCATTCATGGTGCATTGATTGGTTCTGTGATCACAGCTATCGTCTATACGCGTGTGAAAAAGGTTTCATTCTGGCAATTAGCCGATATTGCTGCGCCAAGTATCATTTTAGGACAGGCAATTGGTCGTTGGGGAAATTTTATGAACCAGGAAGCACACGGAGGACCTATTTCAGAGGCTACATTCAATAGTTTTCACCAGTACCTACCCGATTTCATTATGAATCAAATGTGTATAGATGGTATTATGTATCATCCAACATTTTTGTACGAATCGTTTTGGGATATTCTTGTTTTTATTTTTCTACTAGTACTAAGAAGGTATAATCCTGTTCGTGGTGAGGTATTCTTAAGCTACGTAATAACCTATTCAATAGGACGTTTCTTTATTGAAGGTATGCGAACAGATAGCCTCTATGTTGTAGGAGAGTTACGAACAGCCCAATTAATTTCTGTCATACTAGTTGTTTTATCGATCGTACTGATTATTTATCGCCGCAAGTCTGGTATGGCTGAAAAACGGTATGATGGCAAAAAAATTCAATCTACTAAGAAAAAATGAATTAGATAGACAAAGGGGGGCATTAGGGGTTGACTGGAATTTTTTATCGAGGTCTACAGCAAGGTGTTCAAACAACATGGACATTAGGAAAAGTTATTTTTCCTATTACGATCATTGTATCAATTTTACAGTATACACCAATTTTGCCGTGGATTATTGATCAATTAACCCCTATTATGGGGATGATCGGCTTATCTGGTGAAGCAGCGGTACCATTAGTTCTAGGAAATTCTCTTAATTTGTATGCCGGGATTGCTGCGATTGTGTCGTTCGATTTTTCCGTCAAAGAAGTATTTATTATGGCGGTAATGCTTTCTTTTTCACATAACTTGTTTATCGAATCAACAGTCGCCGGAAAAGTTGGTGTAAATGGATGGTTGATATCTGGTATACGGATAGTACTTGCACTTCTATCAGCTATGTTAATTAATTTTATTTGGAATGGTGGCTCAGAGCCTGCGCAATATGGTTTCATATCATCAACTGAGGTAATGTTAGATGGATGGATCGAAATTGTTATTCAAAGTATTCAAACGTCTGTTGTAGCAGTTGCCCAATTGGCATTAATCGTCATACCATTAATGGTTGTTATGCAATTTTTGCGTGAGAATGGATTTTTAACAAGACTTTCGAATGGCTTAGCTCCTTTCACGAAAATGCTTGGTATGGAAAAGAATACTTCGATGACACTTGTAGCTGGGCTAACCATAGGGTTGGCCTATGGTGCAGGACTAATGATTCAGGCGGTTAAAGAAGATGGCGTCTCGAAGCGGGATATGTATTTAGCGTTGATCTTTCTTGTTTCCTGTCATGCAGTTGTCGAAGATACAGTCATATTCATACCACTTGGAATACCTGTTTGGCCACTACTTGTAATTCGCTTGATTACGGCAATACTAGTAACAATGGTTGTCGCAATTATATGGAAACGAGTTGAATATACAAAAAGGAAGGACACATCACATGAGCATTCATACCATACTCTTTGATCTTGATGGGACTTTGATTGATACAAATGAATTAATAATTGCATCATTTGAGCATACATTTAATTTTTATGGGAAAAACGTATCACGTGAACAGGCAATCGAATTTATTGGCCCTCCATTAAAGGACTCGTTTGAAAAAATTGATTCAAATCAGACAGATGCCATGATAAAAACCTATCGTGAGCATAATTTAAAACATCATGACGATTATGTAACTGCTTTTCCACATGTGCTTGAAACGATAAAGCAATTAAAGGAAGAGAATTATAATTTAGGGATAGTTACTACTAAAATGCGTGGCACAGTCGATATGGGATTGGTGTTAACTGGACTGGACCGTTATTTTAATACCATTATCACACTTGATGATGTAACGCAAGCTAAGCCACATCCTGAACCGATCGTAAAGGCGATGAAGGAATTAAGTGCAACGGTCGATACAACGTTAATGGTTGGTGATAATTCACATGATATTGAAGCAGGTCAAAACGCTGGCGTGCAAACTGCTGCTGTAGCATGGTCGTTAAAAGGAAAAGAGAAGTTATTGGAATACAATCCAACCTATATGCTGGAAGACATTCGTGATTTATTGAAAATTGTAGGAGTGTAAGCGATGCGCAATACAAAGCGGTATCCAGTTGAAAAATACAATTCGTTATGGAAAATTTATAATACTGTTTCTTTTTGGAAGGTAATGAAAAACTTTGTTGTCATTCAACTGGCTCGTTATACACCATTTTTAGCGATGAAAAACTGGTTGTATCGAACCTTTTTACGGATGGATGTTGGAAATGAAACTGCATTCGCTTTAATGGTAATGCCCGATATTATGTTTCCTGAGAAGATTCGTGTTGGTAAAAATAGCATCATTGGCTATAATACTACAATTCTGGCGCATGAATATCTTATCAAGGAATACCGTATCGGGGATGTAGTGATCGGTGATGAAGTTATGATTGGTGCTAATTCGACTATTTTACCAGGGGTAACAATTGGTGATCATGCCATTGTTTCTGCAGGTACGCTTGTACATAAAGATGTCCCCCCCGGTGCATTTGTTGGTGGTAATCCGATGCAAATAATCTATTCTAAAGAAGAGATGGAGAAGCGGGATGCGAAGGATGACTTTTGATTATAGATGTTAATCAATACATCCAATAATAGCAACCAACACAAGGGAGGGGATCAAAATGTACATGCCTACAGGTATACTGCCTGCAATCCGAAAAATGAAAGATTTTGATAAGGCGCTTGAAACTACGCATGATTCAATTGTTTTTCTAGAAACAAGACTTGCTCAACTAAAAAGTCTGGTGGAGTATACAAAACGTGCAAAAAAGCTGGCACTTGTCCATTTTGACTTGATACATGGCTTAAAAGCGGATGAATATGGTATGGAATTCATGCTACGTGAAATAAAGCCAGATGGTATTTTATCTACCCGTGGGAATGTCATTAATTTGGCAAAAAAGCATAAATTATTGGCAATCCAGCGTATATTTTTATTGGATAGCTTGGCATTGGAGCATAATTTAAAATCAATTGAACGTTATCAACCAGACTGTATTGAAGTATTACCTGGCCTAATCCCGGATCTAATCACTCACATATATGAAAAAACAGGTATACCAGTGATCGCAGGGGGATTGGTAAAGTCCAAAGATGAGATAAATTCCGCATTAAATAGTGGTGCAAGAGCTGTATCCACATCAAATTCAGCGCTTTGGCATTATTAAAATATAGTTTTTTGAGAGACTATACAAAAGATAGCTACTATTTTAGTGGGCTTTTGTATAGTCTTTTTTCTTAGAAAAATGTTATTAAATTCGAATAAAGTGGAATAGATGTTACAAATCCGTTTAAAACCTAAACATTATAAACGTATATCGCTTGCAAAGGAGGAGTTGCTATGTCTGAATTTCTAGGAGAATTAATCGGCACAATGATATTAATTATTTTTGGTGGTGGCGTTGTTGCAGGTGTATCATTGAAAAATACACTTGCTGAAGGTGCTGGCTGGGTATTGGTCACATTCGCTTGGGGGTTAGGCGTAGCAATGGCGGTATATGCCGTTGGTAATATCACTGGTGCACATGTCAATCCTGCTGTGACATTAGGATTAGCCGCAGTGGGCGATTTTCCATGGTCTAAAGTTCCAATGTATATTACCGCGCAAATGATTGGAGGAATTGTTGGTGCGGTAGTTGTATTCTTTCACTACTTACCACATTGGAAAGTGACGGATGATCCGGATGCAAAGTTAGGAGTATTTTCAACCGGCCCAGCTATAGCAAGTCCAATGTCAAATTTAGTAAGTGAGATAATTGGTACCTTTGTGTTAGTAATGGGGATTCTGTTTATTGGATCAAATGAATTTACAGAAGGATTAAATCCATTGATAGTAGGGTTTTTAATTGTCGCAATTGGTATGTCATTAGGTGGAACAACAGGTTATGCGATCAACCCTGCTCGAGACTTAGGTCCACGAATAGCACATTGGTTTTTACCAATACCTGGCAAAGGACCGTCAAATTGGGGGTATTCATGGGTACCGGTATTAGGTCCAGCGTTTGGTGGTATTTATGGCGGATTGTTTTATCAAGCGATGTTTGAAGGGGATAAAACTTTTTATTTTTGGATGAGTAGTGGAATTATTGCTGTTATTTTTCTTATCTCGTTGGGAATTGAACTTAGAAAGGCGAATAATTAAAGGAAAATAGAAAGATTCGTATAGAATTTTATTATTATATGATAATTTAGGGAGGAATTTTCGTGGAAACATATATTTTAGCACTTGATCAGGGTACAACAAGCTCACGTGCAATTCTTTTTAATCATAATGGGGAAATAGTAGAAACTGGCCAGAAGGAATTTGAACAGTATTTTCAAAAACCAGGCTGGGTAGAACATGATGCGAATGAAATATGGACTTCTATTCTTGCATGTATCTCTGATGTGTTGAGAAAAAGTGATGTTGAACCAAACCAAATTGCGGGAATTGGTATAACGAATCAACGTGAGACAACTGTAGTATGGGATAAACATACGGGAAAACCAATTTATAAAGCGCTTGTTTGGCAATCAAGGCAAACAGCTGATATTTGTAAAGAATTGCGTGAAGCTGGTCACAATGATCTTTTTCGTGATAAAACAGGTCTTCTAATTGACCCGTATTTTTCTGGAACCAAAGTAAAGTGGATTCTTGATAATGTAGACGGTGCAAGAGAAAAAGCTAATCATGGTGATTTACTTTTTGGTACGATTGATACTTGGCTAGTTTACAAATTGACTGGTGGAAAAGTACATGTAACTGATTATTCTAATGCATCTAGAACGTTAATGTACAACATATACGACTTAAAATGGGATGATGAATTATTAGATATCTTATCTGTACCAAAATCAATGCTACCAGAAGTGAAACAATCATCTGAAGTATACGGAAAAACAGTAGACTATCATTTTTTTGGCTATGAGGTACCAATTGCAGGGATTGCAGGAGACCAGCAAGCAGCATTATTTGGACAAGCTTGTTTTGAAAAAGGAATGGCGAAAAACACATATGGTACTGGTTGTTTTATGTTAATGAACACTGGTGATGAAGGAATAAAGTCTAATCATGGTTTACTAACAACATTGGCATGGGGAGTGAATGGAAAAGTAGAATATGCATTAGAGGGTAGTATTTTTGTAGCAGGTTCGGCTATCCAGTGGCTCCGTGATGGTTTACAAATAATCAATAGTTCATCAGAAAGTGGATCACTGGCAAAAGTAGTAGATTCCACAGAGGGTGTTTATGTTGTCCCAGCTTTTGTCGGTCTTGGAACTCCATATTGGGATAGTGATGTCCGGGGTGCTGTATTTGGTCTCACACGTGGTACAAGTAAGGAACATTTTGTCAGAGCTACTTTAGAATCGTTAGCATACCAAACACGAGACGTAGTGGATGCGATGATTGCAGATTCAGGTATCGAATTAAAAAAATTGCGTGTCGATGGTGGAGTCGTAAAAAATGATTTTCTGATGCAATTTCAAAGTGATATGTTAGGTGCCCCGGTTGAACGACCAGTAGTAAACGAGACCACTGCATTAGGTGCTGCTTATTTGGCCGGTTTAGCTGTTGGATATTGGGAGAGTATAAATGATATTGCAGAACAATGGAAAATTGATCATACCTTTAAGGTGGACCTTGCTAAAGCAAAACGAGAAGAGTTATATACAGGATGGAAAAAAGCCGTTAAATCTGCCCAAGCATTTAAGTAATTCTTTTTCCTTTTCGAAAACGAAATTTTATGGTAAAGTAAAGATAAGTTAATATTTTTTGGACGGAGAATTGGAGAAACCACAAACCACTAATGTTAGGTCATTAGTGCGTCTTGTGGTTTTTTTATGTTTAAAATCCATTAACTATAATAAAAATTCTTCTAAATAATACATGAGTTTCTGATTGAAAGGGTACTTATAATTAGAAGAGAATTTTTGTAGGGGAGTGAAGGTTGATGACAAATTTCTCAAGCTTAAAGCGTAACGATATTTTTAACAATTTAACTGAGCAGTCATTAGACGTATTAGTAATAGGTGGCGGAATAACAGGTTCAGGGATCGCGTTAGATGCTGTTACACGTGGGCTAAATACCGGTGTAATTGAAATGCAGGATTTTGCTGCAGGTACATCAAGCCGTTCTACTAAACTTGTGCATGGCGGACTACGATATTTGAAACAATTTGAAGTAAAAATGGTAGCAGAGGTTGGGAAGGAACGTGCGATTGTGTATGAAAATGGACCTCACGTAACTACTCCTGAATGGATGATGTTACCATTTCATAAAGGTGGAACATTTGGACCATTCACAACAAACATAGGATTACGTGTTTATGATTTCTTAGCAGGTGTTAAGAAAAGTGAACGTCGAAAAATGTTAAGTCCGAATGAAGCATTACAACGAGAGCCGTTAATCAAAAAAGAAGATCTAAAAGGTGCTGGCTACTATGTTGAATACAAAACAGATGATGCACGCTTAACTATTGAAGTAATGAAGAAGGCAGTACAAAAGGGAGCGCATGCCATTAACTATGCTAAAGCGATGGACTTCATTTATAACAAATCAGGTAAGATTACAGGGGTTTTAGTTGAAGACCAAATAAATGGAGAAACATTAAAAATTTATGCAAAAAAAATTGTGAATGCATGTGGTCCATGGGTTGATGATTTAAGGGAAATTGATGGGTCTAAAAAAGGCAAGTCATTACATTTAACAAAAGGTGTACACTTAGTATTTTCTAAAGAACGTTTTCCGCTACAACAAGCGATTTATTTTGATGCACCCGATGGTAGGATGATATTTGCAATTCCACGTAACAATAGTACTTATGTTGGTACAACGGATACAAGTTATGAAGGGAATATTGCACATCCAACCTTGACTGAAAATGACCGGGATTATTTGTTAGACTCCATTAACTATATGTTCCCTTCGTTAGATATGAAATCAGAAGACGTAGAATCTAGCTGGGCGGGTTTACGACCATTAATTCAAGAAGAAGGGAAATCTCCTGATGAAATTTCTCGCAAAGATGAGATATTCATATCTGATTCGGGTCTTATATCTATGGCTGGTGGTAAATTAACTGGTTATAGAAAAATGGCGGAACAAGCTGTTAATACAGTTGTTAAACAATTGAAGGATGAACAGGGGATATTATATTCTAAATCAGAAACGGAACACATGCCAATTTCTGGTGGTGAAGTCGGTGGTTCTAAGGGGTTTGCACGGTATAAACAACGAAAAGTTCAAGAGGGTGTTGTACTAGGAATCGATGAAACTACGGTGGAAATGCTTGTTCAAAGATATGGTGCAAACATAGATACTATTTTTGAAATATATCAGGATAAACAGGGTCAAGCTAATAATGAGGAAATTGATCCAATCGTATTTGCTGAACTTATCTATGCTTTAGATTATGAACTGGCATATAAACCAGTTGACTTTTTCATACGCAGAACTGGTGGATTATTTTTTGAGATTGATTGGGTTAGAACACACAAAGATAATGTAATAAACTATATGGCTAAAACCTTTAATTGGAGCGACGATCAAAAAAAGGATTACACAAAACAATTAGACGAATTGCTTCATGAAGCTGTAACACCGGAAAAATAATAGCGGAATAGAAACGCCTCTCACATTTGAGTGGTGTTTTTATATATATCAAAGGAAATTAAATATATCTTCTATAATTCCCTACATGAATGTGATATACTTTGTTCGGGTACGTTATGATAAGTAGGGGGATAAGCATGCAACGTATAGAGAATAATACAGAAAATAGTAAACAAAATAATGTTGTCCCTTTTATTCCTGAAGGTGATTTTTATTTTACAAAAGGCGTTGAAGCCTTTCAGAAAAGAAAGTTTGATATTTCATTAAAATGGTTGCGTAAGGCAATAGAAGCAACCCCCAAAGACCCATTATACCAATGTCAAATGTCAATTGTATATACGGAAATTGGAGCATTCCATGCAGCTAACCAACTGTTGAACCAGGTACTACAATCAACAGGTGATAAATATACAGATTGCTATTATTTATTAGCTAATAATTATGCACATCTAGGTTTACTAAACGATGCCAAAAAATATGCTAAATCGTACCTTGATAAAGAGCCTAATGGTGATTTCAGTGAAGAGGCAGAAAGTTTGTTATATTTAATTGATATAGATGAAGATGATGAGGAAGATTGGGAACTGGAAGAAGAGGATGAGCTTCTTGTTTACCAGGAAACGGTTTTTCATCATATGGAAAACATGGAATGGGAACAGGCATTACCAATACTCGAAGAGATGATCTCGCTATTTCCAGATCATAAGTTAACCAAACATGATTATACACATGCATTATTCTTCAGTGGACGTCAAAAGGATGCGATTCAGATGGAATTAGATGTTCTTGAGGAGGAACCTAATTCTTTGTATTGTCATACTAATTTAGCAGTGTTTTATTATGAATCAAATGATGAAGAATATAAAAAACATATTAGTGGACTATTAAACGTATATCCAATCCATGAACATCAAAAATTAAGGATAGCTGCTACGTTAGCAAGAACACATTTTTATCAAGAAGCATATCAGCGTTTTCGTGCGCTTGTAAAAAGTGTCGTTAAAGGTCATCCATCTTATTACAGATGGTATAGTTGTGCAGCGTATCAGTTAGGAGAGCAGGCTGTAGCAGATAAATTGTGGGAAGAGGGTTGTAAACGGCACCCTAAACTGTCAAATGTACAGAAACCGTGGTAGGCCCAATTTGAGCAGAATAATAGACGAAACGGTCTTGTTCTTATACGATAAGTGTGATTTAAGATAATAGAGAAAAAGGGGCTGAAGTATATGTCCGAAGAGCAAATTTACGATGTTATTATTGTAGGAGCTGGACCTGCAGGAATGACAGCAGCTGTTTACGCTTCACGTGCGAATTTAGAGACATTAATGATTGAACGAGGAATTCCAGGGGGCCAAATGGCAAATACAGAAGATGTAGAAAACTATCCTGGATATGATCATATTTTAGGACCGGATTTATCAAATAAGATGTTTGAGCATGCTAAAAAATTTGGTGCAGAATATGCGTACGGTGATATTAAAGAAGTAGTTGACCATGGAGATTATAAAACTGTAATTGCTGGTAAAAAAGAATACAAAACGCGAACACTTATTATTACAACTGGTGCACAGTATAAAAAATTGGGAATTCCAGGTGAAGAAGAATTAAGTGGTCGTGGAGTATCTTATTGTGCAGTATGTGATGGCGCATTCTTTAAAGAAAAAGAATTAGTTGTAATTGGCGGTGGAGACTCTGCCGTTGAGGAAGGTGTTTATTTAACTCGTTTTGCTAAGAAAGTAACGATTATCCATCGTCGTGATGAATTACGCGCTCAAAAAATTCTGCAACAACGTGCATTTGATAACGAAAAAATTGACTTTATTTGGGACACAGTAGTTGAAACAATCAATGGTACAGATGGAAAAGTAAGTAGTGTAACATTAAACAACCGAAATACTGGAGAGAAAAGTGATTTCTCAGCAGATGGGGTGTTTATCTACATTGGAATGGTGCCATTAAGTGACCCATTTAAATCACTAGGAATAACAAATGAAGATGGTTATATTCCAACGAATGAAAACATGGAAACAAAGATGCCAGGTGTCTTTGCTGCCGGAGATATTCGTGAGAAAGAGCTTCGACAAATTGTGACAGCTACTGGTGATGGAAGCATTGCAGCCCAGTCAGCACAGGGCTACATTGAAAATTTATTAGAAGAACTAAAAGCCGCAAAATAAAAATTAATAATTTTTTTATGAAAGTAATTGCTTTTTAACGCTGTTGTAACACGCACGAAATATTTTTGGGGTACAATATAGTTAACTAATTGACCCCCTTTTAATAGATAAATTAGTTTATTGCACAGGTGCTTTGCATCTGTGCCTTTTTTTGTACTTTATGATAAGCGTTTGTCCAAACTTGTCGAACATCCTTGCCAGTCCTATATCGATTTAAGGTGGTTTTTTCCATTAGGCTTATATATTTCTATTTATATATAACAACAGAATTTCACATTTTTTATTACTTTCTGGCACGTAGCCCGTATACATTGCGCGCATCTATGGCGATATATGTTTATCTTTTCTGATAAGTGAATGGGCAGCGAAGGAAATACACGGAGACTCCACAGGGAGTGGTCTTTGTGAGCGAGGAGACTCAGCGCTAGGCCACGGAAAGCGTAGTGTATTTCCTTAGCGGCGCCCAGTGGTGAGTTCAATTAGATAAGATGCAGCGTTAGAATGAGCAACAGTCTTTTCGAAAACAGCCTTCTATTTGAATCATATTCTTGTAGCTTTGAATTTTTTCATTGTATAATAGGAGTAGTGTTTATACTTTTCCTCTTAAAAAGAAAGAGGTGGATTACGCATGCAACGAGTGACAAATTGCATAGTTATAGATAATGAACAGGTATTATTATTAAAAAAACCTAGACGAGGCTGGTATGCTATTCCTGGTGGGAAAATGGAGCAAGGGGAGTCCATAAAAGAATCAGTGACAAGGGAATATCGCGAAGAAACTTCATTGAATATCAAAAATCCCAGGCTGGCCGGAGTATTTACGTTTAACATTTTTGATCATGAAACAATTATTCAAGAGTGGATGATGTTTACATTTGTTTGTCAAACATTTGATGGCAAATTAACAGAGCATTGTGTTGAAGGTGAGTTGGAATGGATACCATTAAACCAAATCCTTGACTTGCCGATGGCTGAAGGGGATCGAAATATCTTTAAACACATTTTATCCAATAATAAAGATATGTTATATGGAACATTTACGTATACAACAGAGTATGAGTTACTTGATGAGAGGCTTGATCCAGCAATATCTTAAGGGGGAAAGCATATGAAGAAAACGGAACAGGAAACGAAATTGGTTATTATTACTGGGATGTCTGGAGCAGGAAAAACAGTAGCTGTTCAGAGTTTTGAAGATTTAGGCTATTACTGTGTTGATAATTTACCCCCAGCGTTACTACCGAAATTTCTGGAACTAATGAGAGATGCAACAAACAATATTCAAAAAGTCGCATTAGTAATGGACTTGCGAGGACGTGAATTTTTCGATTCTTTATTTGAGGCATTAGATGTACTGGATGAATCAGAATGGCTTGAGGAGCACATTATATTTCTTGATGCAAAAGATGAATCATTGGTTACGAGATATAAGGAAACAAGACGTTCCCATCCACTCGCTGTAGGTGGATTACCTCTTAATGGTATTAAACAAGAGCGGAAAATACTTGATGAATTAAGGGGCAGAGCACAGCGGATTATTGATACAACAAACCTGAAACCAAGAGAATTACGTGAAAAGATAATTAAAACATATTCAGAGGATAAGCAGGAGATTTTTTCTGTACACATGGTTTCGTTCGGCTTTAAATATGGTGTGCCAATTGATGCGGATTTAGTTTTTGATGTCAGGTTCTTACCAAATCCTCATTATGTATCACAATTGCAGCCATTAACGGGTCTTAATCCAGAAGTTTCCTCTTATGTATTTAAATGGTCAGATACACAAAAGTTTAATGAAAAGGTTCTTGATTTGCTGCAATTTATGTTACCTCAATACAAAAAAGAAGGTAAATCCCAGCTTGTCATTGCAATTGGTTGTACGGGTGGTCAGCATCGGTCAGTAGCCATAGCTGAGTATTTTGCTAAAAAGTTATCAAGCAATTATATTACCCATATAAGTCACCGTGACATTGATAAGCGGAAGGCCCATCATATATGAATAAGGAACAATTACCAAAGGTTGTCGTAATAGGTGGTGGGACTGGGATGCCCGTTCTTTTGCGTGGCCTGAAAAGTTTACCAATTCATTTAACTGCTCTAGTTACGGTTGCCGATGACGGTGGAAGCACAGGAAGATTGCGTACAGAGATGGATATCCCAGCTCCTGGTGATATCCGGAATGTCATTGCTGCATTATCAGACGCAGAACCGATGCTATTAGATTTATTCCAGCATCGTTTTGCAAATGGAAATGGATTATCTGGGCATTCAATGGGAAATTTGTTGCTGGCTGCATTAACTTCAATTACAGGTGATTTTTACACCGGTATCAAAGAAATTTCCCGTGTATTAAATGTGAAAGGCAAAATATATCCTATCTCAAATGAAAGTATGTCATTACATGCGAAAATGGAAGATGGAACAATCGTTTCTGGAGAATCAAATATCCCACTTGTAAAGAAACGAATTGAGAGCGTATTTTTAAGTCCTCAATCGATTCAGCCATTACCAAATGCAGTACGTGCAATAAATAATGCCGATTTGGTTGTAATCTCACCAGGTAGTTTATATACAAGCATATTACCAAATTTAATCATTCCAAAAATAGATATTGCATTGAACAATTCAAAAGGAAAAGTTGTTTATGTTTGCAATGTTATGACACAAGCAGGTGAAACAACTGGATTCACTGCTTCAGATCATGTCCAAGCTATTCGCAATCATGTTGGCAATGAATGTGTCGATTCAATTGTTGTGCATAATGAACCAATTAGTGAAAGTGTCCGTGATGTGTATGCAGAGGAAAATGCTGAGCCTGTAGTTTATGATACGGAGCAGCTTCTGGAGATGAATCTGCAAATAATCGAAGGGGATATTATTGATCATTCAAAATCAACGCTTCGGCATGATACGCATAAAATTGCCAAACTGCTTTATTCACTTATTGATTAACTTAAATCAACACTCAACATCCTCTGTGTTTTCTGTAAACGAGAGGGTTTGAAGAAATCGGCTTCGTAGCTGTTTTTGTTCAAACGACAAATATAAAGTAAATAGTAGGGAGGTGATGGATTGTCATTTGCATCGGAAATAAAAAAAGAATTAACATCAGTTCAACTTGACGAATGCTGTATTCGTGCAGAACTTGCAGCACTAGTTCGCATGAACGGTGCCATTTCGGTATCTAGGCAGGATTATTTACTTGATGTTCAAACGGAAAACGCTGCAATAGCACGTCGTATTTATACATTGATTAAATCACTTTATTCGTTTCAAGTAGAATTGCTGGTACGCAAAAAGATGAAGCTGAAGAAAAATAATGTTTATATTGTTCGGATGAAGGAAGATGTACGGGTTTTACTATCGGATCTAGATATTTTACAAGAGCCATATACATTTGACCGTACCATCTCAGAACACTATTTGAAAAAGTCATGCTGTAAGAAATCCTACCTGCGAGGTGCTTTTTTAGCAGGGGGATCGGTAAACAATCCAGAAACTTCCTCTTATCATTTAGAAATATTTAATTCTTATCAAGAACATAACGACTCGTTATGTAATTTATTAAATAGTTTTAATTTGAAAGCTCGAAAACTAGAACGGAAAAATGGTTATATCACGTATATAAAGGAAGCTGAAAAAATAACTGAATTGCTAAGTATCATTGGAGCTCATAATGCATTATTTAAATTTGAGGATGTTCGGATTGTCCGTGATATGCGTAATTCGGTAAATCGACTTGTAAATTGCGAAACTGCTAATTTGAACAAAACAATTGGAGCGGCATTTAGACAGATTGAGAACATTAATCTAATCGACAAAACAGTTGGACTTGACACATTACCTGAGAAGCTTCGTGAAGTAGCAGTGTTACGAGTGCAGCATCAGGATGTTTCCTTAAAAGAATTGGGGGAACTAGTATCCAATGGGAAAATTTCTAAATCTGGAGTTAATCACCGGTTAAAGAAAATTGATGAATTCGCAGATAAAATTCGAAACGGCGAAAAAGTTTTGGAAAAATAATATATATAAACATTTTTACAATATTCCATGATATAATGTGGATAATTTACCCAATGCTCTTCATCTGGGAAAGGTGGGGAGTGTTTTTCTGAAATATAATGATAGCGATTTCAAAAAATGGGGAGAGGATGATGGAGTTGGTTGAGAGGTCTGTAAAGGTGGAAATTGATAGTGGTTTACAAGCAAGACCAGCAGCTAGATTTGTTCAGGAGGCAAATCGTTACGCTTCACATTTATTTTTAGAGAAAGATGGAAAACGTGTGAATGCGAAGAGCATTATGGGGTTAATGAGTTTAGCAATTACGATGGGTGAAACTATTACATTAATTGCTGAAGGAACTGACGAAGAGGTAGCTCTTAATCAATTGACTTCGTTTGTAACGGTTACAAAAGTTTGAAATATGAAAACCCCTTGATTATGTTCATGATAATCAAGGGGTTTTTGTTGTTATTTCTTATCTGATTTACGTTCTAACACTTTATCAACTAGACCATATTCAACAGCTCTTGAAGCGGTCATGAAATTATCGCGCTCTGTATCACGTTGAATAACCTCAAGTGGTTGACCACTACGCTCAGCTAGAATTTCATTGATTTTTTCACGCATTTCTAAGATTCGTCTTGTATGGATTTCAATATCTGTTGCTTGCCCTTGTGTTCCACCAAGTGGTTGGTGAATCATTACTTCACTATTTGGAAGAACATAACGTTTTCCAATCTCACCAGCAGTCAGAAGGAATGCACCCATTGATGCTGCCATCCCAGTACAAATTGTGGATACATCAGGCTTAATTAACTGCATAGTGTCATAGATAGCCATTCCAGCTGTAATAGAACCACCCGGAGAGTTAATGTATATGGAAACGTCTTTATCAGGATCTTCTGCCTCTAGGAAAAGTAATTGAGCAACGATTGAGTTTGCCACGTTATCGTCAATAGCACTTCCTAACATAATGATGCGGTCTTTAAGTAAACGTGAGTATATATCATATGCACGTTCTCCACGGTTTGTTTGTTCAATAACTGTAGGTATTAAATTCATGTGTAAATCCTCCCTTAATTCATTCAAAGTAATCCATTTAGATTGGATATTTTTATCATAACTAATAGGTCAAAAAAGGTCAAACAAAAACGATCGACAAAATATAAATAAAAAGCATAAGCTCTTCTGTTAGCCATCCATAGTTAGTAATGAAATAGGCTAATATATTCTTTAATTTGTAAAAAATACACTTTCCATCATTCCCATTATCTTATAAAATAAACCTTCTTACTGAGCGTTATCTAGTTATCGATTATGTTTAAAGGCTATTTTCTAAAAGATTGTTGCTTTTTTACATGTTGAATCGTACGGTTTAATAATTGATATGAAATGCTATGTTGATTTCGCACCTTTAGTTGCTCTTTGTCTCGCAGCGCGAGCCCGTGCAAAGCGTAGTATTTTCCCGTAGCAGTCGCAGCATATCATACATGATTTTGTGTTATGTCATAATTTCTATAAATAGCAACAAATTAAGCGAAAAGAGCCTTTTTTAAATGAATTTGTACATATTTTTTGGACGCCCTTTTTTCCCATAATGTGAAATAACTTCAACTTCTCCTTTTCCCTCGAGGTAATTTAAGTAGCGGTGAACAGTTTGATAGGCAATCGGTAAATTTTGCTGAATTTCATTTATTGAGGAGGGATTGTTTTGCGTCAAAAGATAATTTTTGATTGACATCAATGTTGCTTGATTGATCCCTTTATCGACAAACACACTGTTTTTATCATCTGTCAGTCGGCTGATTTTTAAATTAATACGAATTCTGGAAAGTAAATCCGGTGCTTTGAATGGCTTTAGAGCAAAGTCAGTTGCACCAGCATTTAGAAAACTATTCGCAATTTCCTGCCGTTCGTCTACTGTTAGGATAATGATTGGTACTCGTTGGTTGTAATACCGGATTTCTTTTGTCGTTTTTAACCCATCCCAATTTGGCATGTGGTAGTCAAGGAGTACTAAATCTGGAATTATTTTTTTACATAACTCTACTGCCTGTCTGCCAGTTGATGCTTCAACAACGTTATATTCGGCAAATTTACAGATCTCATTTAATGTATAACGAATGTCTTCGTTATCATCAACTATTAAAACGGTTGTACTCAACTTTGTTTTCACCTTCTTTATGAATCGGAAGTAAAATATTCATTTGTGTATGACTACCCGGTACACTGTTCACAGTTATACTTCCATCATGGTTTTCCACTACACGTTTAACAAAAGATAGACCAAGCCCCGAAGAATTTTTCGTGCTAAATCCATCTTGCCAGATACTTTCCAGGTGTGATGTTTTGATCCCTGGACCATTATCCTGAATTCGGAACAAAATCCCCCTATCTATTCTTTTGACATGGACACGGATATATCCTGCTTTTCCAGCGAATGAAGTGATTGCATTTTCTAGAATGTTGGAAATAGCACGGGAAAAACGAATTTTATTTATGTAAATAGGTGGCAAATTTTCTTCCATAACAATTTCTAAATCAGCTTTTTGTTCGTCTAGACCTAAATGACTTGTTACATAGTTAAGTAAATCCTTGATCGAGATGTATTGTTTAATATTCTCATAGAGTATTTCTGAAATCATATCGTTCATCTTGTCAAGGGAGTGGTCCATTCGTTTAAAATAGTTATGTAAAATGCTATTATTTTCCGGCTGTAATTTCATGTTAATTAACGAAAGTAAACCCTCCACAGTTACTAAGGGCGTTTTTAAATCGTGAACCAATGCATTTATTTCTTGATACACTTTTGATTCAACTAACGCAATACGAGTTTCTTTTAATTCTTCCTCCTGGTGCTGATACTTTCTTACGGTAAAGAGTTGTTTGTTAACAAGATGAATAAGGAAGGTAAGAATGCTTGCGATTGTAAGAAACGAAGCAAAAAATATCGTCGCAAGTGTATTAAACAATCTGTTACTGGTAAAATAGTTATCGGCAATTTTTATACTAACTGCAATATCACTTGTTCCGAATCCAAAATGAGATAAAGCAGGGATTAGCTGAGCCCATTGAATGGAAACCAAAATTAAAAAGATAATAATAGATGAAATCATATAATAAAGCTTTTGTTTTGGTATGAACAATTGAAGGGAAATCACAATACCTATTGTTAGGATAAACCCAAGGGAAGAAAAATTTTCATTATAAAATTGATTAAATAGTAAAAAGGCAATCATCGAAAAGGCAATAAACAACAAAGAAAATGTAATGGATTCCAAATTTTTGGAAAGAGCATGGGCAACCATCATACTACCAAAAATAATAAGAAAGAAAATGATTGTATATTTTGCTATATAGGCAAATGAAATAATCATAAGTTGACCGCTATCTTGTAGGACAATGCTTTCCTTAATCCCCTCTAATATAAATATTGACCATTCATTTATAAATGTCGGAAAGAATTCGCCATATGCTAGTAAAAGAATTCCTACAAAGCCAATAAGTGAATAATTTTTTTCTTTCATTCGTATCTCAACCTTCCTTACTATTAAAAGATCCTATCTAAACACAGAGTTAAAAGGTACTTGCATATCCGCTAACTGATTTACAAGTGTAGATGGTACGTGGTGTGCTTTTAGTGTATTTAATAGTTTGGTTACATGTTTCGTATTTTTTAGACCGATATAATAGTCAGCATAGGGAACAGCCTTTTTGAAAAGCTTCCATGTATTTTTATTAGCTCGACTTGAACCAGAAAGGTTGACAAGTACAACAGGCAACTTTTTCAATTCAGCTTCTTTTACCAATTTCCCTGTACGGACTATTTCATCGTTTAAAGATCTTGGTGTATGTGACAAACCATTAGCACTATATCCAAGTACAATCACAACACTTTGATAATCATAAAGATCTGTAGCTAGTGCTCTTGGACGATAATCTGCATCAAGGTTCAAATTTTCAGCAATTGAGAGAAGGATCGTACCTTCTGGAGCTTGTCCTGCCGAAGTAATTAGGATTTTTTCCACACCAATTGGTGCTGGTAGATTTGGATATGTATTGACATGCTTATTTGTGGAAAAATCCATAGAGGTAAATAGAAAGGTTAATGATAGAAAAAAACATAGAATAACTGGAATATATTTCTTCAATTAAGACACTCCACTTCTCGCCAAAAAATGTAAAAGGTAAAGCATGGCTTTACCTTTTTTAGTATAAACTATTTATTGTTTTAATCTAGGGTCTAAGGCATCGCGTAATCCGTCACCTAATAGGTTAAATCCTAATACGACAAAGAAAATTGCAAGGCCAGGAAAAGCTACAACCCATGGAGCATTTTGTATCGCAGCCTGCCCATCACTTAACATAGCGCCCCATTCAGGTGTTGGTGGCTGTGCTCCAAGACCAAGAAAGCTTAACCCAGCGGCGTCTAATATGGCCGTACCAATACTAAGAGTTGTTTGAACAATTATTGGAGCAACACAATTGGGAAGTACATGTTGCATTAAGACTCTTCCGTTTTTTGCGCCAATAGATTTAGCAGCTTCGATATACTCTGTTTCTTTAATAGATAATACTGCAGATCGAACAATTCTGGCAAACTGTGGTATTCCTACTATACCAACAGCAATCATAGCATTTGTTAAACCTGGTCCAAGTACAGCTACTAAAGCAATGGCGAGCAGAATACTTGGAAAAGCCATCATAATGTCGATTATCCGCATGATAATTTGGTCAATCCAACGGCCGAAATAACCGGCAATGCCTCCCAATAGTACGCCAATTATCATGGCAATACCAACTGCAATAACCCCAATTTGAATGGAAATCCGTGATCCATACACAATTCTGCTGAAGATATCTCGTCCAAGTTCATCTGTGCCTAGAAAATGTTCAGATGATGGTGGCTGATAGCGGTTTATAATGTCTTGATCCGTAGGGCTGTTTGTAGCAATTATTGGCGCTAATATAGCTGTTAATATCAATATTAGAATAATACATAATCCAATAAAGGATGTTTTACTTTTTACAATTCGCATGGCTGAATCTAGCCATAATTTGCTAGATTTTGTTTGTTCAGGTTCACCAATATTTGCTGAATTTGGATCTGGTAATGGATTTGGTTGAAGTGACAAATGGTGCACATCCTTTCCTATTAGTCATTATTTTCACCAAGTAAGTATAGTTTCTACTCATACCTTATCCTAGGATCGAAATATTTGTAGAGTACATCTGTTAATAGGTTAACTAGAACAAAAATGGTTGCTACGATCAAGATTGTGCTTTGGACAATTGGATAATCTCGTCCGAGCACAGCAAGATATACGTATCGTCCTATACCAGGCCAAGAAAAGATAGTTTCCGTTAAAACGGCACCACCGAGTAACAGTCCAAATTGCAAACCTATTACTGTTAAGACGGGTAAAGCAGCATTTTTTAATGCATGTTGAAATATAACGAAATGTTTTTTTAACCCTTTGGCATCTGCAGTACGTATATAATCCTGACGCATAACTTCAAGCATACTAGAACGTGTCATTCGGGCAATAATAGCCATTGGTATTGTACCAAGAGCAAGTCCTGGCATTAATAAATGTAAAAATGCATCTTTAAAAGCAAGCCAATTTCCCGTTAATATACTATCTAGTAGATAAAAGTTGGTTATCGTATTTAATTCAACACCAGAGGTTAACCTACCAGACGGAGGTAATATATTTAATGTTACAGAAAAAAGCCAGATCATCATTAACCCCAGCCAAAATATTGGTAATGACACACCAAATAAGGCCCCGGTCATACTTATGTTGTCAAACCACGAATATTGTTTTACAGCGGCTATTACGCCTGCTAATACTCCTATTATCACAGCTAAAAGCATTGCAAAAATCGTTAGTTCAACGGTTGCTGGAAGCTTATGTAATAATTGAATTGCGATATCTTCTTTTGATTGTATGGATTCACCTAAATCACCTTGTAGTATATCTCCTAGAAAGCGTCCATACTGTACGATATAAGAATCATTTAGACCTAGTTCTTCCCGTAAAGACTCTAGTTGGGCTTCAGTAGCCTTCTCACCGAGCATACTTCTTGCTGGGTCCCCAGGAATTAGATGAATTAGGGAAAAAGTAAGGATGGAAACACCAATGAGAACGGGGATAAGCATAATTAGTCTTCGGATAATGTATTTAAGCATCGTTTGATTCCTCCAATTATCTGGAGTATAGAGGGTGCCTCTTTTGTTCAAGAGACACGCTCATTATTCTCCATTTAGGGAATTATTTTTAAATTTACTGTTTAATATCTAACAAGTTAAATGGCTCACTACCAGTTGGATGTGGAACATAATCTACCACTTTTTTACTTGCAGCAATTGGTGGTGTTGTATGTGCAATTGGGAACCATGGTGCATCCTCATGAATTAACTCTTGTGCTTTCAAATAAAGTTCTGTGCGCTTTTCCTGGTCCATTTCTGTTTGTGCTTCTTTCAACAGATCGTGTACCTCATCACTCTTATAGAAAGCAATGTTCCCGGCAGATCCCATTTTTGCATTGTCTTTATCCAATAAAACGTATAGGAAATTATCTGGGTCACCGTTATCACCAGTCCAACCAAGGAATGCCATGTCATGTTCACCATTTTCGGTTACGCTTAAATGAGTATCCCAGTCATTTTCTATTATTTCTACATTAATATTTACTTCTTTCAACATTTCCTGAATTGCCTGAGCAGTTACTTTTGGCTGTGGCATGTATGGTCTAGGATTAGCAAAAGTGTATAGTGTTATATCAAATCCATCTGCATAACCAGCTTCTGCTAACAATGCTTTTGCCTTTTCCACATCATAGCCATAGTCTTCGATTTCATCGTTATACCCCCAAAGTGATGGTGGGATAGGATTCTTAGCTGCTTTTCCAATACCTTCATATAGTGTTATGAGCTTCTCTTTATCAATTGCTAGGTTAATAGCTTGACGAACTAATTTTTCTGACATAGGACCTTCTTTGCCGGTGTTCATTGCCATATAACTTACATTCATAGACGGCCGACGAATAATTTGCAGGTTTTCATCACTTTCTGCTGTTTGAATATCTTGAGGATTAAGTCCTGTCATCATATCGATAGACCCTGATTGTAACTCCATAAAGCGGGCACCATTATCTGGGATAGTACGGAAAATCACTTTATCTACGTTAGCAACTTCCCCAAAATAATTTTCATTTTTCGTTACCGTAATGCTGTCATCCGGAACCCATTCTTCAAATACGAAAGGTCCAGTACCAACAGGATTTTTAAAATAATCTTCTCCATGTTCTTTAATAGCATCAGGACTTGCAATACCGAATGGTGGCATCGCTAACGTTTGAAGAAATGGCGCATTTGGTTCAGATAACGTGAATTTAACCTCGTAATCTCCAGTTGCTTCAACCTTTTCAATAATTCCGCCAAGATCGTCCTCAGAAGCACCAAACATATACCCATAGTAAATATATTCTGCTGACGTTGCCCACCGTTCAAAATTATAGACAACATCCTCTGCGGTAAAATCTGTTCCATCATGGAATTTCACATCATCTCGCAGTTTAAATGTCCATGTTAAACCATCTTCACTCGGTGTCCATTCCGTTGCAAGGGCTGGCTTAACCTCTGTGTTTTCCTCTTTATAGCGAACCAGGGTATCATAGATTTGATTGGTAACATAAATCGATTCCCCGTCTGTAACTTTTGATGGATCCAATTGAATCGAATCGGCACCACGTCCGAATATAAGCGTTTTTTCCCCAGAAGCTTCTTCTGTTGCTTGGTCGTCATCGTTAGCATTTGCATCTGAATCACTATCTGTTGAATTTGCATCATCGCTACATGCACTTACAAATAATACAATTGCAAAAAGTAAACTGAATAATGCTAGTAAATTACGTTTTTTCAAGATATTTCCCCCTCGTAAAAATTAAATTAGTAAAAATGCTAATGTGGTTTGGGTTAATCAACCACCTCCTCAGCAAAATGACACGCTGCTTGTTGTCCATTGGTTGATACCTTCTTGAGTAAGGGTTCCTGGGTGCGACATATTTCCTCTGCAAATGGACATCTTGTGTGAAACTTACATCCTTGTGGCGGCATAGCAGGTGATGGAAGGTCTCCTTTTAAAATAATTCGCTGTTTTTCTCGGTGTGGATTTGCTTCTGGTACCGCCGATAATAATGCTTGTGTATAGGGGTGTTTGGGGTTTTGATAGAGCTCATCCGCTTCACCAGTTTCCACAAGCTCCCCTAAATACATGACCGCAACCCGATCGCTAATATGGTGAACGACACTCAAGTCGTGTGCGATAAAAATGTATGTAAGATTAAATTCGTCTTGTAAATCTTCCATTAGATTAATAACCTGCGCTTGAATTGAAACGTCAAGTGCTGAAACAGGTTCATCACAGATGACAAGCTCGGGATCTAGTGCTATTGATCTAGCAATTCCAATTCGTTGTCGTTGGCCACCACTAAATTCATGCGGATAACGATGCTTGTGGTAAGAGCTTAAACCAACTACATCAAGTAATCTTTCGAGCTTTTTGATGCGTTCATCTTTCGGTACATTGAATATTTTCATAGGTTCTGTGATGATTTGTTCAATCGTTTTTCTTGGATTCAATGATGCATATGGATCTTGAAATATAATTTGCATGTCTTTTCTAAGCTTACGTAACTTTTCTCCACGGTAATTTGTAATATTTTCACCTTTGAATATGACCTCACCATCTGTTGGTTCCAGCAATTTCAAAATAGATCGACCAGCAGTAGATTTACCACAACCGCTTTCTCCAACGAGTCCTAATGTTTCACCAGTTTGTACAGATAATGAAATGCCATCGACCGCTTTTAAAACTGGTTTCTCTTTGGAAAATAGTGATTGTCCTTTTAATGGGAAATGTTTTTTTAAGTCCTTTACCTCTAATAATGTACTCATGGGGTTACCGCCTTTTTAGATTCAGATTCCTCGTATAATAAGCAACGAACTAAATGATTGTCATCTACCTCTCTTAGGTTAGGGTCAATTGTTAAACAACTTTCCATTACATGCTTACATCTTGGTGCAAAACTGCATCCTTTTGGGAGAGCTCGTAAATCAGGCGGGACACCATCAATCGCTTCAAGTTTTTGCTTTTCTGCTGTTATTTTAGGTATTGAATTCATTAATCCAAGTGTGTACGGATGTTTTCCCTCATCAAAAAGATTAGTTGTATCAGTAAATTCCACTGGTTTCCCAGCATACATTACCATTACACGGTCACAAACTTCAGCAACAACACCAAGGTCGTGGGTGATCATAATGATTGCCATATCAAGTTCCTTTTGCATCTTCTTGAAAAGCTCCAAAATTTGCGCTTGAATTGTCACATCAAGTGCT
Organism: Virgibacillus ndiopensis; assembly: GCF_900187325.1. Lineage (GTDB taxonomy): Bacteria > Bacillota > Bacilli > Bacillales > Amphibacillaceae > Virgibacillus_E > Virgibacillus_E ndiopensis. The sequence goes on from NZ_FZMZ01000006.1 coordinate 1,269,762, forward strand.
GTTGTAGGTTCATCAGCAATGAGAAGGGAAGGGTTACAAGAGAGCGCTATTGCAATCATCACCCGTTGTCGCATTCCACCGCTGAATTCATGAGGGTAATTTTTTAGTCGCTTTTGTGGATCGGGAATACCGACTAATTCCAATAATTCGATAGCACGTTTTCTAGCTTGTTTTTTAGTGAATTTTTCATGTGCAAGAATTGTTTCAATCATTTGTTTTTCGACAGTGAAAACTGGATTTAAGGATGTCATCGGATCCTGGAAGACCATGGAGATTTCATTTCCACGGATTTTTCTCATTTGTTTATCAGTTTTGTCTACAAGGTTTTCCCCTTTAAAAAGTACTTCACCGTTAACAATTTTTCCTGGAGGTGAAGGAACTAATCCGAGAATTGACATAGCGGTAATACTTTTACCTGACCCTGATTCTCCAACAATCCCTAGAGTTTCACCGGGTTTAATATCAAAATCCACACCATCAACTGCTTTGACAATACCCGATTTTGTGAAAAAGTGTGTATGTAGATTACTTACTTTGAGTAGTGGTGATTCACTTTCCATATACATCCTCCTTTGTTGTGGGATAGTTTTGATTAATTAGATAGTTTTGAATTAACATATATTATACATAGGTTTATGTCATACGATGAGTTTTTCTCTTTTTTCTCAAAAATAAAGAAAGAAGAACATAAAATTATAGTAGATTGTTTAAAAAGTCTTGTATCTAAGTGATAGTGGCGTTATAATATCGTATGTGTCTATTTTAATAATTAGTATCTGCGCCCGTAGCTCAGTTGGATAGAGCGTTGGTTTCCGGTACCAAGTCTGTCGGGGGTTCGAATCCCTCCGGGCGCGCTAACGAAATAAAAGACAAGGAGATAATTTTGCTCCTTGTCTTTTTTTGCATTTTATATAAGTGATACTTCAATCTAGTTAGAATGTTACTGCTAACTAATGCAGAAAGGATACGCACGCAATTCTCCCTTCCTTTTGGGTATTTTGGTTTATTTTTTATAAAGTTAATTGAATTGTTAATAATTTCAATATATTATATACACTGAAAGTTTGTTTGTGAATATTAATAATCTTTCGATGATTAACAGAATGGGGAGGAATATATTTATGGGAAGTGTAAACGAGTTTGACAGTTCAACAGCGTTTAATGAAGAACCAGATTTTGAAAATGTGGCGAACAGTCCACAGTTCAAGCAATTGATACACGAAAGAAAGAGGTTTATCATTCCATTAACGATTTTTTTCTTAGTGTTTTATTTTTCATTACCAATTCTTACATCCTATACGACTATTTTAAACACTCCAGCCATTGGTGATATTTCGTGGGCTTGGCTATTCGCTTTTACTCAATTCATTATGACTTGGGTGCTATGTACGTTGTATGTAAAGAAGTCTGCTTCGTTTGATAAGAAGGCAAATTATGTAATTGAAACGCAATTAAAGAAGGGAGTTAAATAATAAATGAATGCGTCAGTAGTTATCATGTTCCTGCTTATCGTTGCATTAACACTTGTTGTTACATATTACGCTGCTAAAAAGACAAAAACAACTGGTGATTTCTACACCGCTGGCGGGGGATTGACTGGTTGGCAAAATGGTTTAGCAATTGCCGGGGATTATTTATCGGCTGCTTCATTTCTTGGTATTGCTGGGGCTATCGCGTTATTTGGTTTTGATGGTTTCTTTTATAGTATCGGTTTTCTTATTGCTTATTTAGTCGTATTATTTATTGTCGCTGAACCACTCCGTAATTTAGGAAAATATACATTAGCTGATATGATAAATGCTCGTTTTGATGCTAAAAAAGTTCGTGGTGTGGCAGCATTAAACACGATTACAATTGTTATCTTCTATATGATTGCGCAGCTCGTTGGGGCGGGTGCACTAATACAGTTATTATTTGGTCTTGATTATTGGGTTGCAGTATTAATTGTTGGTGTTATGATGACGATATACGTTTTATTTGGTGGAATGACTGCTACTAGTTGGGTACAAATTATCAAAGCAGTTCTACTGATGATCGGAACGGTTATTATTTCGTTTCTTGTTTTAGCAAAATTTGATTTCAATATCCTAAACATGTTCAACGAAATGAAAACGATTACAAGTCATGGGGCAGAATACCTGCAACCTGGTCTTAAATATACGGACCCTCTTGGTACCATTTCCTTGATGATTGCCCTTGTTTTAGGAACTGCTGGTTTACCACACATTTTAATGCGATTTTTCACCGTTAAAGATGCCAAAACGGCACGCAGTTCTGTTGTTACAGCTACGTGGGTCGTGGGGATATTTTATGTTTTAACTATATTTCTTGGATTTGGTGCAGCAGCATTTGTGGGATTCGATACAATATTAGAAGCAAATCCAGCTGGAAATATGGCCGCTCCATTATTAGCTGAAGCAATAGGCGGGGACTTTTTGATGTCATTTGTATCTGCGGTGGCTTTCGCAACAATTTTAGCTGTTGTTGCTGGCCTTGTATTATCAGGTGCATCTGCGTTTGCGCATGATATTTATGGTCAAATAATAAAGAAAGGGAAAATCTCGGATAAACAACAAATGCTTGCTGCAAAATATGCCTCACTTGGCGTAGCGGTTTTCTCTATTTTATTAGCATTATTTGCACAAAATATGAATGTCGCCTTCTTAGTATCATTGGCATTTTGTGTGGCTGCAAGTGCAAATTTACCAGTAATTATTTACACGATTTACTGGAAGAGATTTAATACGTCTGGTGCTCTAACAGCAATGTTAACGGGTTTACTTACTTCTGTCATCCTCGTTGTTATTAGCCCAAACGTTTTCTCACCTGTTGAAGGTGCAGCAATATTTGTTGGCGATCCAATTTTTCCATTCACTAATCCAGCTATTGTTTCAGTACCTTTAGGCTTTCTTGGTGGATATGTTGGTACATTTTTTTCTAAAGAAGTTAATATAAAACGTTATGCTAAAGTAAAGGTGAAGGCAAATACTGGTTATCGTGAAAACGAGGTAAAGTAGAACTTAATTTAGTTAATGTTTGATAAAGAGGATAGACTGACCGATCCCGTAAGGCTTGATAAATGGGAATGGTTAGTCTATTTTTATATGTATACCTTAAATATAATATCTGTATGGCAACCGAAAAGAGGGAGTAAGTTGAGGAAATTGCTTATCTATATTTTCATCATTTTATTAATAGCCACTTTAGTTAGCTTTTACTTAGGATATTTTAATTTTGGAATAGTAACCGGAGCGCTACTGATAATGCTGTCATTTGGTGCTACCAATTTATATTCACAAAAAAATCGGGAGTATTTACATGGAAAAAGACATGAAGATTATGTTAGAAGACGAAACAAATGGCAATAGTTAGGTATCGGTTGAATCTGTTACCTAACTATATTTGCTTTTGCCCCAGATAGAAATGCTAGAGTTAGTGCCAACTTTGTTTTGTATTACAGAAAGATAGCTGAGATTTATTCGTTTTTATGGCAAAATAGGGTGAAGGACCTTTTTCTTTGGGGGAATTCTAATGAAACATAATCTTTCACAAGTCCAAACATTACAAAGGAAAATGAACCAATCTTTATTACAGGCAATCCACTTACTTCAATTTTCCGGTGTAGAGTTAATTGAATATATCCAAGAGATTTCAAAAGAAAATCCTCTCATTGAAGAAGTTAATTTTGACCAAGAAATAGCGACCTATAGATCGGTAAATGAAAATCTTCCTGCAATCGGTGAAATAAATCAAGCTGAATTAACCATGTATGATCAGCTAAAACAACAACTATATACAATCAATTTAACAGATGAATTAAAACCCATTGTATTATTTGGAATTGATTCGTTAAATGAAGATGGTTATCTAGATATAAGCTTTGCACTTTGGGCTGAAAAGTGTGATACAACACTGGACAAAGTGCAAGAAGCTTTGATGCTAATTCAAACGCTGGAGCCATCTGGAGTAGGTGCCCGTACATTACAGGAGTGTATTTTTCTACAGCTTAGGCAAATGGATGTTTATCAATCCTTTCTGGCGGAATTGCTTGAAAAGCATTTGGATTGGATCGCTGATGAAAACATTGAAGCTATTTGTAAACAGTATGATGTTACGGAAGAATTTGTTGATAAGATTTTTCGGAAAATTAAGGGTTGTCACCCTAAACCAGGACAGCTTTTAACTACATCAACTCCAGAGTACATCGTCCCGGAAGCTACTATTTATCAAGACGAGGGAACCCTAAAAATTTCTTTTTATAAATGGAATTCCCCGATAATTGAAATTAGGGAGGAATATAAAGAGGTTTCCAGTTTTGAAGACGAAACTGCAGCATATTTAAAAGAGAAATATAAACAGGTTGATTGGCTAAAGCAAGCTATTACATATCGCAAACAAACACTTGAACTTGTTATACAAACCATTGTGGAAAAGCAGAATATGTTTTTTGAGCATGGTTCGTTTATGCTTCAACCTTTAACACTAAAAGATGTAGCTAATAAATTGGAGATGCATGTATCAACAATTAGTAGAACGATAATGAATAAATATGTACAAACAAAACATGGTGTTACTCCATTAAAATTTTTCTTTCAATCTGGAGTTCGTCAAAAAGACGGAAAACATACTGCATCATTTGTCATTAAACAATTAATGAAAGAGTTAATTGTACTAGAGGATAAATGTAAACCATTATCAGATGAAGCAATTAAAAAACAATTATATAATGAATTTGGAATAACAATAGCGCGCCGAACAGTTATGAAATATCGCAAGCAGATGAATATTTCTGCTTCTACTAAAAGAAAAAGAACAGGTGAATAAATATGTTAAAGGTTATATTTTATACGAAACAAAATTGTTCCTTATGTGATGATGCTAGTTCGTTACTGTATTTATTACAAAACGAATACACCTTTACAATTGAAGAACGGGATATTTATACAAACGATGAGTGGCTGGAAGAATACCAATTGTTAATACCATTTGTAAAAATTAATGAAGAAGAATTAAACTGTGAACAGATTAATATGGAAAATATTGAGAAGGCAATAAAAAAAGCATAATCATATGCATAACAATTGATTATTTATTCTATTATGATAAACTATAAATATACAAAGGTTATCCTTTGTGTTTCTTTTTAAAGCAAGTGGGACATAATATGACCATGCGGGACTTATAATGTCCAGATAAGGAGCTTGTTTATGAGAACATTAATTGATTTACAAAAAAGATTATTTCCTGATCTACTAGAAGTTATGCAACAACGCTATACGATTTTAAATAGTGTTCAGCTTTTTCAACCGATCGGCAGGCGTGGACTTGCTGAGCATACCTCGCTTACCGAGCGAAATGTCCGAGCCGAAGTGGATTTTTTGCACAATCAAGGCTTAATAAATGTAACATCAAAAGGAATGCTTATTAAAGAAGAGGGAAAAGTAGTTGTAGATCAATTATCTAGTTTTATGAAGGAAGTAATGGGTTTAAGTGTTTTAGAAAAACAATTAATGGATAAATTGCAAGTAAGACAGGTAATTGTAGTTCCTGGTAATAGCGATAACCATGAATGGGTAAAACAGGAAATGGGAAAAGCATGTGTCTCTTTTCTTAAATCAAGCATACCAACGAATCAAACAATTGCTGTTACGGGTGGTACAACAATGGCTGCTATTGCAAAAACAATGACACCACTTGATGAGTCAGAACATTATTTATTTGTGCCGGCAAGAGGAGGAATTGGGGAGCAAGTAGAAAACCAAGCAAACACGATTGTTGCGGAAATGGCTAAGAAAGCAAAAGGTGATTACCGGATGCTTTATGTACCTGACCCATTGAGTGAGACCTCTTATCAAACGATGATTCAAGAGCCATCTATAAATGAGATCTTGGAATTGATACGTGGAGCAGATGTTGTGTTACATGGAATTGGTGATGCCAAGACCATGGCAAAGCGCCGGAAAACTTCTGAACAAGTTATTCAGGAGTTAGATGAAAACAATGCTGTTAGTGAGGCATTTGGCTATTATTTTAATGAAACAGGCGATGTCGTATACAAGGTAAGAACAATCGGCATCCAATTAGAAGATTTAAAAACTGTAGATTGTGTGATCACAGTGGCTGGTGGACATTCCAAAGGGCAGGCAATTGCTTCGTATTTTAAACAAGGTAAAAGTGATTTACTGATTACAGATGAAGCAGCAGCAGAACAGATATTAAGGGATAGCTCCCTTTAAATATATTAATACAATGAAAATTCTAAGGAGGAAATAAAAATGGCAGTAAAAATAGGGATTAATGGATTTGGACGTATTGGACGTAATGTATTTCGTCAAGCACTTAAAAATAGTGAAGTAGAAGTAGTGGCAGTAAACGACTTAACAGATGCAAATATGCTAGCACATTTACTGAAATATGACTCTGTACATGGCAGATTGGAGCAAGAAGTCACAGTTAATGGTTCAAATATTGTTGTTGGTGGAAATGAAATTAAAGTATTATCTGAACGTGACCCAGCTAATTTGGGTTGGGGAGATCTTGGAGTTGAAATCGTAATCGAATCTACTGGTCGTTTCACAAACCGCAATGACGCTCAGAAACATATTGAAGCTGGAGCTAAAAAGGTTATTATTTCTGCACCTGCTAAAGAAGAAGATTTAACAATGGTTATGGGTGTTAACGAACAAGATTATGATCCTAGTAAACATCACATTGTTTCCAATGCATCTTGTACAACAAACTGTATCGCTCCACTTGCAAAAGTGTTACATGAACAATTTGGCTTGAAACGTGGTTTAATGACAACTGTTCACTCATATACAAATGATCAGCAAATCCTTGACCTTCCACATAAAGATTATCGTCGTGCACGTGCAGCTGCTCAAAATATCATTCCAACTACAACTGGTGCTGCAAAAGTTGTTGGTAAAGTATTACCAGATTTAAATGGAAAACTAAATGGTATGGCTGTTCGGGTTCCAACTCCAGATGGTTCTTTGGTTGATTTAGTTGCAGAGCTTGATAAAAATGTTACAGAAGAAGAAGTAAATAAAGCTTTCAAAGAAGCAGCAGAACAAGGTGACTTAAAAGGAGTTTTAGGTTATTCAGAAGAACCACTTGTTTCTAGTGATATTGTTGGTAACACGCATTCATCTTTATTCGATGCTCTCTCAACAATGACGCTTGATGACAATATGGTAAAAGTCGTTTCATGGTATGACAATGAAATGGGATATTCAGCTCGTTGCGTTGATTTAGCTGCATATATTAAAAAACAAGGACTATAAGAACGATTTAATATATAATGGGGGAGGATGTTTTTTCCTCCTCCTTTTTACTTTTTTGATTAAAAGGAGCTCTCAAAGGGAAAAACAAGTAGGGTACTTATACATACTGTTATGAAATTAAAGGAGGCTTTCTAAACTATGAATAAAAAAACACTAAAAGACCTTGATGTAAAAGGAAAAAAGGTCTTTTGTCGCGTGGATTTTAACGTGCCGATGAAAGATGGAGAAGTTACAGACGATACACGGATAAAGGCAGCACTACCAACTATTAACTATCTTTCTGAACAAGGTGCTATCGTTATTTTAGCAAGCCATCTTGGTCGTCCAAAGGGTGAGGTTGTTGAAGCATTACGTCTAGACCCTGTGGCAAAAAGATTAAGTGATTTAATTGGAAAAGATGTTGTTAAGACAGATGCTGTACATGGAAAAGAAGTAAATGAAGCATTGTCACAAATTAGTGATGGGGATATTTTATTAATTGAAAATGTTCGTTTTGAACCAGGTGAAGAAAAAAACAATCCAGAATTAGTGCAGGCTTTTGCAGAAATGGCTGATTTTTATGTGAATGATGCATTTGGTGCTGCCCACCGCGCACACGCTTCAACTACCGGCATTGCAGAAAAACTACCAGCGGCAGCAGGCTTTTTAATGGAAAAAGAGATTGATGTATTAGGAAAAGCGTTGGAAGCCCCTGAAAGACCATTCACAGCAATTATTGGCGGAGCAAAGGTAAAAGATAAAATTAACGTTATTGATCATCTATTAGATAAAGTAGATAACCTCATTATTGGTGGTGGCCTCGCTTATACGTTTATTAAAGCAAAAGGTTACGAGATTGGAAAATCATTGTTAGAAGAAGATAAAATTGATTTGGCAAATGAATTTATGCAAAAAGCGGAGGATAAAGGTGTTCGGTTCGTCTTACCGCAAGATGTAGTTGTAGCAGATGATTTTTCGGAAACAGCTAATACAAAAATTGTAGATATTTCAGAGATTCCTGCTGACTGGGAAGCATTAGATATAGGACCTAAAACGCGTGAATTATATGGTGACATTGTCGCTGATTCAAAACTTATTATTTGGAATGGACCTATGGGTGTATTTGAATACAATGCATTTGCTGGTGGAACAATGGCCGTTGCAGAAGCACTAGCAGATACTGATGGGTACACTGTAATTGGTGGTGGTGATTCTGCTGCCGCTGTTGAAAAATTTGACTTTGCTGATGCGATGGACCATGTATCAACTGGTGGAGGAGCATCACTAGAGTTTATGGAAGGTAAAGAACTTCCTGGGGTACAAGCGTTAGACAATAAATAATTTAATGAGGTGAGATAATGCGTAAAAAAATCATTGCTGGTAACTGGAAAATGAACAAAGTTTTATCAGAAGCAGATCAATTCATCGAAGAAGTTGTGGGTAAAACGCCAAACGATGACAAGGTAGAAGCAATTATCTGTGCACCATTTATCTTTTTATCATCATTAGTTGAAAAAGCAAAGGGATCGAATGTGAAAATAGGTGCACAAAACATGCATTATGAAGAAAATGGTGCATTCACCGGTGAAGTTAGTCCAGTAATGTTGAAGGATTTAGGTGTAACACACGTCGTTATTGGCCATTCCGAACGAAGAGAATATTTTGCTGAAACAGATGAATTAGTAAATAAGAAAGCACATGCAGCATTCAAGCATGAGTTAACTCCAATTGTTTGTGTTGGTGAAACACTGGAACAACGAGAAGCAAATGAAACGATGAACCATGTGGAAAACCAAGTAACAAAAGCATTAACCGAACTTACTGATGACCAAGTCGCAAATACAATTATTGCCTATGAACCAATTTGGGCAATTGGAACAGGTAAAACAGCATCAAGTGAGGATGCTAATGAAGTGTGTACACATATACGTAATGTTATAAAAAATATCACAAACGAAAGTACTGCAGAAAAGGTAGTAATTCAATATGGCGGTAGTGTCAAACCGGCAAATGTTGATGAATTACTTGCTCAATCTGATATAGATGGTGCTTTAGTAGGTGGGGCAAGCCTTGAACCAGCATCATTTTTAACACTTGTGGAGGCAGGTACAAAATGAGTCAAAATAAATTAGCTGCATTAATTATTTTAGATGGATTTGGTATTCGTGATGAAGTAATGGGAAATGCAGTCAAGCAAGCAAATACACCAAATTTAGACCGTTACTGGAATAAGTATCCACATAACCAATTGCAGGCAAGTGGTGAAGCGGTTGGGCTTCCGGAAGGGCAAATGGGTAATTCAGAGGTTGGTCATTTAAATATTGGTGCTGGAAGAATTGTTTATCAAAGCCTAACACGTGTAAACTTATCGATTAAAGAAGGCGACTTTTTTGAAAAAGATGCATTTATAAAATCGATGCAGCATGCCAAAAAACATGATAAAGCACTGCACATTTTTGGGTTATTATCTGATGGTGGTGTTCACAGTCATATTAATCATTTGTTTGCTTTGTTAAAGTTAGCAAAAGAAAATGAATTAGAAAAAGTATATGTTCATGCATTTTTAGATGGACGGGACGTTGGACCACAAACAGCAAAAGAATTTATCAAACAAACACAAGATAAAATGAACGAGTATGGTGTAGGTAAATTTGCTACAATATCGGGACGTTATTATTCTATGGATCGCGATAAACGATGGGATCGTGTAAAAAAGGCTTATGATGCGATGGTTTACGGTGATGGACCAAGCTATCAAGATCCAATCGATTTAGTTGAGGATTCATATGAAAATGGTATTTATGATGAGTTTGTGATACCTTCAGTAATAACAGATCAAAATGGTAATCCAAATGCAACAATCGAGGATGAAGATTCGATTATCTTTTATAATTTCCGACCAGACCGTGCGATTCAAATATCTCGTACGTTTGCTAATGATGATTTTCGTGATTTTGATCGTGGGAATGGAGTTCCGAAAAATTTAGACTTTGTTATGTTGACAAACTTTAGTGAGTCTGTTGATGGCTATGTCGCCTATGAACCAGTAAATCTGGATAATACCGTTGGTGAAGTACTTTCTCAAAATAAGATGAATCAATTACGTATAGCTGAAACGGAAAAATATCCTCACGTAACATTTTTTATGAGTGGTGGACGTGAGCAACAATTTCCTGGAGAAAAGCGAATATTAATTGACTCTCCTAAAGTGGCAACCTACGATTTGAAACCGGAAATGAGTGCATATGATGTTACCGATGCACTTCTTAAAGAACTCGACTCTGGAGAGCAAAATGCAATTCTTTTGAACTTTGCTAATCCAGATATGGTTGGGCATTCTGGGATGTTAAAACCAACGATTGCAGCAATTGAAGCAGTGGATGAATGTCTCGGCAAAGTAGTCGATAAAATTCTAGAACTTGGTGGATATGCAATTATAACTGCTGATCATGGAAACTCTGATGAAGTAGTAACACTTGAGGGGAATCCAATGACAGCACATACAACAAACCCTGTGCCAGTAGTTGTAACAAAAGAGAACATCGCATTACGTGATGGAGGAATTTTAGCAGACTTATCACCAACGCTACTTGATTTGTTAGATATCGAAAAACCTGAAGAAATGACAGGTAAATCATTGATTATTAAATAATTTTATAAAACTTGAAACTAAAGGAGAGATTTTAATGCCATATATTACAGATGTTTATGCTCGTGAAGTATTAGATTCCCGTGGTAATCCAACAGTTGAGGTAGAAGTCTTTACTGAATCAGGTGCATTTGGAGCTGCATTGGTTCCTAGTGGTGCATCAACTGGAGAATATGAGGCTGTTGAATTACGTGATGGAGATAAAGAACGCTATTTAGGAAAAGGTGTTTTAAAAGCAGTTCAAAATGTAAATGAGATAATTGGACCTGAATTAATTGGTGTTGATGTTACGCGTCAAAACATTATTGATCGAATCATGATTGACCTAGATGGTACTGAAAATAAAGGTAACTTTGGTGCGAATGCTATTCTTGGTGTTTCAATGGCTGTAGCACATGCAGCTGCAAGCTACCTAGAACTTCCTTTATACAACTATTTAGGCGGATTTAATGCAAAAACGTTACCGACACCAATGATGAATATTTTAAACGGTGGAGAACATGCTGATAACAACGTGGATATTCAAGAGTTTATGGTAATGCCAGTTGCAGCACCAACATTCCAAGAAGCTTTACGTACTGGAGCAGAAATTTTCCATTCATTAAAAAGTGTACTGAAATCAAAAGGTTACAATACTGCTGTTGGTGATGAAGGTGGATTTGCACCAAACTTAGGTTCAAACGAGGAAGCATTGCAAACTATTGTTGAGGCAATCGAAGCGGCTGGTTACAAACCTGGTGAAGAAGTTAAGCTTGCAATGGATGTAGCTTCATCTGAAATATATGAGGATGGAAAATATAATCTAAAAGGTGAAGGTGTTGTTCGTACTTCTGCTGAAATGGTTGATTGGTATGAGGAAATGGTTAATAAATACCCAATTATTTCAATTGAAGATGGTCTAGATGAAAATGACTGGGAAGGTCATAAACTACTTACAGACCGTCTAGGGGATCGTGTACAACTAGTAGGAGACGATTTATTCGTTACAAACACCAAAAAACTTGCACAAGGTATTGAACAAGGTGTCGGTAACTCGATCTTAGTTAAAGTGAACCAAATTGGTACACTAACAGAAACTTTCGAAGCAATTGAAATGGCAAAACGTGCTGGATATACTGCAGTCATCTCACACCGTTCTGGTGAAACAGAAGATGCTACAATTGCTGATATCGCAGTTGCTACAAATGCTGGTCAAATTAAAACGGGTGCACCATCTCGTACGGACCGTGTGGCGAAATACAACCAGTTACTACGTATCGAGGATGAATTAGCTGGTATGGGTGAATATGGTGGCTTAAATTCATTTTATAATTTGAAAAAATAAAATAGAACTACATGAAGAGACAGGGTAAAACCTGTCTTTTTTATGTAAAGATTATTCTCAAATAGCATATATATAGTAGTTGATAACATCATGTATAAGACAACTTTCCATGTAATAAAGTATATAAATAACATATATTTACAATGAGAGGAAGATTAAAATTTGCAAAAAAAAGTATTGCTCTTTGGAGATATTGGTATTGATGATATAATCGCTTTGAATTATGGGTATTTTAAAGATCAAGTTGATATCATTGGAGTTGTGGCTGATTATGGTAATGTACCAAGAGAACGTGCTATAGCTAGTGTGCATTACTTGTCTGATATATTTAATGTTTCAGAAGAAGAGGTTAGTATAATTAGTGGCGCTGAAGTTCCAATGACTGGTGAAATACCTAAATTCTTTCCTGAAATCCACGGTGAATATGGATTAGGCCCTATTATCCCTAGTGAAGTATATAATGGGGATATTACTGAAAACTTTTTTGAAATCGTAAAAATTATTGAAGAATATCAAGATGAATTGGTAATTGTCAATATTGGTAGGCTAACCTCTTTAGCTACTATGTTTATACTGTATCGAGAACTGATGAGTAAAGTTAACAGTTTTTACATTATGGGGGGAGCATTTTGGGTTCCGGGTAATATTACACCAGTCTCAGAAGCTAATTTTTATGCAGATCCAATTGCAGCTCAGATCGTGTTAAGATACGCTCACAATGTAACAATTATTCCTTTAAACGTCACAAAATATGCAATTGTAACGCCAGAAATGGTTAATTATATTGATTACATAGGAAAAACAAAAATTGTGAAACCATTACTTGATTATTATTATGATTTCTATAAAAAAAGAAACCCTAATGTTCAAGGCAGCCCAGTCCACGATGCTTTAACTTTAATGGCGACAATTCACGAGGATATGTTTACATTTAACAATCTTCCCGTACAAATAGTTCAATCCATGACTGGAGATGCAAGAGGTCAAAGCATAGCTGATATAAGGCCGTATACAAATGAAGAAAAAGAGGTTGAAAAGACATTTCGAATTGCGCTAAAACTTGATTATGAAAAATTTTATTCGGAATTTATGTCTTTGATGACAGGGGAGGAATTTTAGCAGCTAATTTTATATAAATATTCACTACTATCCCCCCTTTAACTATCATTTTCATACCTAATTTCTCTCAGTGAAAACATACAAATCTGTTATATATAAATAGATCATGACTTGTGAGGTGAGCAACTATCGAACTATTAAAAGCAATTACTGAACGCAGATCTATACATACATTTACCGATGAAGAAGTAGATATTAATATATTAAAAGAAATTTTCTCATATGGGTCATGGGCACCAACCCATTATATGAAGGAGCCCTGGAATATAAAACTATACCAAAAAGAAGGAAAACGTCCATTTGTAGACGCGATTATTGATAGCTATCAGCGAATTGGTATGTTGAAAAACGATAATAATCCGAAGACATTAAAAATGATTACTTCTATGAAAGATTTTTTACTAGAAATTCCTCATCATGCATTAATTTACTTTGAAAAAGAGCAGGATCCAGTACGATTTGAAGAAGAGTATGCAGCGGTATGTGCATTTATTCAGAACGCTCAGCTAGCCGCATGGGAATTTAATGTTGGGATGCTTTGGACTATCACCCCCTATATGCAAGACCAAGAGTTTGTAAAAGATATTGGCTTGGACAGTGAAACGGTAAAGATTGCAGCAGTTCTACAGATAGGATATCCGAAAAGAATACCAAGAAACAAAGGGCGAACAAGTATTGAACAGAAACTAGAGATTGTAGAGTAACGTGCAATAAATGTGTGCGAGCGTGCAATAAACTTGGGGAGCGAGCAATAAACGTGTGCGAGCGTGCAATAAACCTGGGGAGCGTGCAATAAACGTGTGCGGGCGTGCAATAAACCTGGGGAGTGTGCAATAAACCTGGGGAGCGTGCAATAAACGAGGGAGAGCGCGATAAACGAGAGAGAGCGTGCGATAAGCCCGAGTAAACGTACCCCAACCATAAATGAGGCGCGGCCCAATCATCAGCAATCACGCACCCACTTCAAACAACACCGCAATAAAAAAACTCGCTAGACACTTAATACAAGTCTGAGCGAGTTTTTTATAAGGTTATTCTGTTTTTTCTTTTACAAACGCAACTACTTCTTCAGCTGTTGCCATTGTTAAGAGCTTGTCCTTATAAGATGCAAGTTTTTCTTTTGATAAGCTTCTAATTTGTGTACGTGCTGGCAAAATCGATGTTGCACTCATGCTAAACTCGTCTAATCCAAGACTTAACAGAATTGGAATAGCGATTGGATCCCCTGCCATTTCGCCACACATACCGACCCATTTATCTTTTGCGTGCGCAGCTTCTATAACATTGTTAATCAAATTTAGTATAGCTGGATTGTATGGTTGATAAAGATAGGAGACACGTTCGTTCATTCGATCGGCAGCCATTGTATATTGAATTAAGTCGTTTGTTCCGATACTGAAAAAGTCAACTTCATTAGCAAATTGTTGTGCAATAACAGCAGTGGAAGGGATTTCTACCATGATTCCGACCTCAATATCATTTGAAACGTCTATCCCTTCACGTGTTAAATTTTCTTCTTCGTCCAATAGAATTGCTTTTGCTTGTCGGAATTCTTCTAGTGTTGCAATCATAGGAAACATGATTTTTAAGTTTCCATGAACACTTGCACGAAGCAATGCACGTAATTGCGTCCGAAAAACAGGTTCATTTTCTAAACAGAAACGGATAGCTCGAAAACCTAAAAATGGGTTTAATTCATTTGGTAAATCTAAATAACTTAACTCTTTATCGCCACCAACATCTAATGTTCTAACTACAACCGGTTTGTCGCCCATTTGTTTGAGGACAGATTTATAAGCATCATATTGCTCATCCTCTGTAGGTAACTCCGATTTACCCATGTATAAAAACTCAGTACGGTATAGTCCAACGCCTTCTCCACCATTATTAAGAACGCCATGAACATCATCTGGAGTACCTATGTTAGCTACTAATTCTACTTGCTCTCCGTCTGAAGTTACAGTTGGCTCGTCTTTTAATTGTGCCCACACCTCTTTTTGTTGTTCATACGCAATTTGTTTTTGTTTATAAGTAGCGATATCATCCTCAGAAGGGTTGATTATGACCGTACCTTCTATACCATCTACAATAACCATATCATGTTGTTGTACCGTACTTGAGATGTCTTTTGTTCCAACAACCGCAGGAATTTCCAGTGACCTTGCCATTATCGCAGAATGTGAGGTACGGCCACCGATATCTGTAGCGAACCCTTTAACAAATTGTCGATTTAATTGAGCAGTATCGGAAGGTGTTAAATCTTGTGCAAGAACAATTACTTCTTCATCGATTAATGCTGGATCAGGAAATGTAACGCCAAGTAAATGTGCTAGTACACGTTTGGTGACATCTTGAATATCAGCTGCACGTTCACGCATGTACGCATTATCCATTGTTTTAAACATTTCGATGAACATATTCGCAGTGTCTTCAAGTGCTGCCTCAGCCATCATATTTTCTGTTTTAATTTTGTCTTTTATTGGATTAATAAGTTCAGGATCACTTAAGACAAGTAAATGAGCAGAAAAGATTTCAGCATGTTCATCTCCAATTTCTTTCTTTGCATGTTCTTTAATTTTTTCTAATTCTTGTTTAGAAGTTTCAAGTGCTTTATTTAAACGTTCAACTTCCTCATTTGGGTTGTTGATCGTTTTTCTTTCAAAAGATAGACTTGGTGTAACAAGTTGGTAGGCTTTAGCAATTGCTATACCACTTGATGCTGCAATTCCGTTTATATTTACCATTCTATTAACTCAGCCTTTCGTATGAATTTATCTACCATCTCTCTTATTTTAAACTCTTATTACGTAAGGCACAAATAATAATATTTATTCATAGGCATTTAGGCATCTATTTGGTTTATTATCCAATCAAAAATAGCGTGGTAAACCTCATATTTATTTGTTTCATTTAGAAGTTCGTGACGACCATCCTTAAAAAAACTTACCATTATATTTTCAATATTTACCCTTTTATATAATTGTGCAGTTTTCCAGATCCCTTTTGTGTAATCGCCAACTGGATCCATGTCACCACTAATCAAAAGCATTGGTAGGTCTTTCCGAATAGTTTGGTTACGAATATCATCTTGAATATTTATGATTCCCGACATTAAATCGTAAAAAAATCTTGCTGTTGGAACAAATCCACAGTAGGGATCGTTCATATAATCTTGGACCGTTTTTTCATCACTGGTTAACCAATCAAGGGTTGTTTTACGATTACCAATTTTTTTATTATACGAGAAGTAGGTAAGAAAATTCATTAGTGTGTTAGGATTTCTAGGTGGAAAGAGAGAAGATAATTTTTTCCCCGCATATGTTTTGATTTTTGGGAAATAACCAGTCCCAGATAAAATAACACCGTCAATTTCATCACTGTGGGATTGGATATAATTACGCGCTAAAAATGAACCCATACTGTGACCAAGTAGGAATAAAGGTACATTTGGAAAATCAGTTTTTATTTTCCTGGAAACTTCATATAGATCATCCGTTACTTTTTGGAACCCATCTTTCTCTGCTAAATAACCTAGCAAACCTTGCCTTTCTCCAGTTCTTCCATGACCACGATGATCGTTACCATATACAAAAATATCCTGTTTAACTAGAAAATTGGCAGAATCAGTATATCGGTTAATATGTTCAACCATTCCATGGGCTAACTGAATAATTGCTTTTGGTTTTCGCTTTGAATCACTCCACTTTTTCGTATATACTTCAACCCCATCACGCATCTTTAACCAATATTCATTTTCCACTTTACATTCACCTGCTTCAAAATAAAGTCATAAATTTAGAATAAAACTATTTTTTTAAAAGGTCCAAGGTTATGAATAACTCTGTACTTTTCTAAAAATTAACTTGCTAATTAAAACTAAATTGTGCTAAAGTACAAGTAGGTATTTGTACGTTGCAGGAGGTGCTTTGGTAACATGGAAGCTTTTGTACACATATTATTAGTTATTGATGCAATTATTATGATTATTTTGGTACTATTACAATCTGGGAAAAGTGAAGGTCTTTCTGGAGCTATTTCTGGTGGTGCCGAACAATTATTTGGAAAGCAAAAGGCTAGAGGTGCTGATTTAGTATTACATCGTTCTACGGTGGTTGCAGGAGTTCTATTATTTGTCCTAGCATTCTTAAGTGCTTATGTTTTACAATAAAAATAATCCCTTACCCAAATTTGTGGTAAGGGATTATTTTTTTTGTAATAATATACAAAGGTAACGATCAAGAAGGAGATGCAGCAAAATGAAAATTAAATTACCTGAACCATTTACGTTTGAAGCCGGCCCTCGAGCGGTATTATTATTACATGGGTTCACTGGTCATTCTGCAGATGTACGTATGCTTGGAAGATTTTTAGAGAAAAAGGGTTATACATGCCATGCACCAATTTACCGGGGACACGGATTACCTCCGGAAGAATTGATAAAAGCAAATTCTGACCAGTGGTGGGAGGATGTACAAAACGCATTACAACATTTACGGGACCTTGGCTACAAGGAAATAGCTGTAGCTGGATTATCGCTTGGTGGAGTTTTAGGGTTAAAATTGTCGTATTCCGAACAACTAAAAGCAATTATTACCATGTGCTCCCCAATGTTTTTTGACAATGAAAAACAATTATCACAGGGTTTTCGCACGTTTGCAAAGGAATTTAAACAGTTGGAAGGAAAAAAAGATGAAGCAATAGAAAAAGAAGTTAATTCTTTAATCGAAAACTCACAAGCTATGTTTAAACAATTGGGTGAATTCATTACAGAAGTAAAAAATAATGTCGATACCATATATACACCGACATTTGTTATTCAGGCAGAAAAAGATGAGATGATTAATACGAAAAGCGCGACGTACATCTATGAAAATGTGGAATCTGACATTAAAGATATTAAATGGTATGAAGAATCAGGACATGTTATTACGTTGGATAAAGAAAAAGAACAATTACATGAGGATATTTTTCTATTTTTAGAATCTCTCGACTGGGAAGTATAACAAATTTGATTATAAATCATGCAAAAAGGTAAACAATAGATATGAAAGAAGGTGAACAAAATGACCGATTATATAAAAGATAAAATACTTGAATTCTTTAAGGAAAACGGGACGAAGCCGTTATCTGTAAATGAACTGGAGGAAGTGTTAAATCTAGAAAGTTCAGTGGAGTTTAAGGAGCTTGTAAAATCACTAAATGAATTGGAAGATGCCGGTGAATTAGTTCGTACAAGGAAGAATCGATTTGGGTTGCCTGAAAAGATGAATTTAATTCGTGGTAAAATCCAAATGCATGCAAAAGGTTTTGCATTTTTAATCCCCGATGATGAAGAACAAAGGGATGTGTACATACATCACTCTGATCTTGCATCTGCAATGAATAATGATAAAGTATTGGTTCGTTTGGAAAAGAAAAGTGAAGGTGACAATCGTCCAGAAGGTACAGTTATTCGAATTCTAGAACGATCCGTTCATACAGTAGTCGGAACGTTTGAAGATAATCGTTCATTTGGTTTCGTTGTTGCAGATGATAAACGAATTCCGAATGACATTTTTATACCCAAAGGGATGACAAACGGAGCCGTTACTGGCCATAAGGTGATTGTTTATATAACAAAATATCCGGAAGGCCGTAAGAGTGCAGAAGGGGAGATTATTCAAATTCTTGGACATAAAAATGACCCTGGCATTGATATAATCTCAATCATTTATAAACATGGGATCAAAATTGATTTTCCAGACGAGGTACTAGAACAAGCGAAAAATGCACCGGATACTATTGATGAAGAAGAAATTTCATTACGTCGTGATTTGCGTGATGAGGTGATTGTTACGATTGATGGTGCTGATGCGAAAGATCTTGATGATGCCGTGACGGTTAAAGAGCTGGAGAATGGTAATTATAAGCTCGGTGTCTATATTGCTGACGTTAGTTATTATGTTAAGGAAGGCACACCAATGGATAAAGAAGCCTATGAGCGTGGTACAAGTGTCTATTTGGTTGACCGGGTAATCCCGATGATTCCACATCGTCTATCAAATGGAATTTGTTCATTAAATCCGCAAGTAGATCGATTAACATTAGGTTGTGAAATGGAAATCAATCCAAAAGGCGAAATTGTCAATCATGAAATCTTCCAAAGTGTCATTAAAACAACTGAGAGAATGACTTACAGTGATGTTAATAAGATCTTGGTAGATAAAGATGAAGAAATTCGAGGTAAATATGATGCCCTTGTACCAATGTTTGAAAAGATGGAGAAATTAGCTTCGATTTTACGAGGAAAGCGTATGGGACGCGGTGCTATTGACTTTGATTTTAAAGAAGCTAAAGTTATTGTTGATGAAAATGGTAAAGCTGAAGACGTTGTGCTTCGTGAAAGATCTGTTGCAGAACGTTTAATTGAAGAGTTTATGCTTGCTGCAAACGAAACAGTTGCTGAGCATTTCCATTGGATGGATGTGCCGTTTATTCATCGTATTCACGAAGATCCAGATCATGGGAAATTAGAACATTTTTTCGAATTTCTTGCTGGCCTTGGTTATATTGTAAAGGGTACTGCAAATGAAGTGCATCCACAAGCTTTGCAAAAAGTAATTGAAGAGGCTCAAGGTGAACCAGAGGAAATGATCGTATCAAAATTAATGCTGAGGTCAATGAAACAGGCAAAATATGATCCGCAAAGTATTGGACATTTTGGCTTAGCGACAGAGTTTTATACACATTTCACATCACCAATTAGAAGATATCCCGATTTGATTGTTCATCGATTAATACGGACATATTTGATTGATAAACGAATAGATAATCAAACGATTCAAGGATGGAAAGAACGTTTACCTGAAATTGCTAGACACACATCGGAAATGGAACGAGCAGCAGTTAATGCAGAACGAGATACAGATGACTTGAAAAAAGCAGAATACATGCAGGATAAAATTGGTGAGGAGTTTACAGGTATAATTAGTTCTGTAACTAATTTTGGAATGTTTGTAGAACTGGAAAATACAGTTGAAGGCCTTGTTCATGTCAGTACATTAATTGACGATTACTATCATTTCGATGAGCGAAGTTATGCATTGATTGGAGAACGAACCGGAAATATTTATCGTATTGGGGATGAAGTTGAGGTTCGCGTAGACAGTGTTAACTTAGATGAACATGCAGTAGATTTTGAAATAGTAAGTAGCAAACAACCACAGAAGAAGGATAATAAGAAAAAGAAAAAAGTTAAATAATATAGAAGTAAAATAATATAGCAAAAATGAAGAAACTAAAGGTTAATTCGAACAGGTTGATTTTCCATTCCTTCCTGCAGAATTAATCTTTTTTGTTTTGAAATTTTTAGTTGCATTTTGTTAGTCAATAAAATAAGATGTATCTATAACTAAAATAGTTTACCTAAGGAAACATTGATAAACATGTACAACAAAGGGGCGCGTGGTGAATGACAGAAGAAGTAATTATTGCATTTCTGTTTACATTGTTTGCAGGGCTAGCAACCGGGATTGGAAGTTTGTTGGCATTTTTCGCTAAAACAACCAACACGAAATTTTTATCATTTGCATTAGGGTTTTCAGCTGGTGTAATGATCTATGTCTCTATGGTTGAAATATTTGTTAAAGCACAGGATGCTTTAATTGGTGAGTTAGGAGAAAAGGGAGGAAGCTGGTTAACAGCAGGATCTTTTTTTGCCGGAATGGTACTGATTGCTTTAATTGATCGATTTATTCCATCTCAATCAAACCCGCATGAATTGAAAAAGGTAGAAGATATGAAGAATCCAAGTAAAGTGGTTGATAACCCTGACTTATTGAAGATGGGAATATTTGCTGCACTAGCTATTGGTATTCATAATTTCCCGGAAGGTATAGCTACATTTGCGTCAGCATTACAGGATCCGACACTAGGATTTGCAATTGCGGTAGCGGTAGCTATTCACAATATTCCGGAGGGTATTGCCGTATCTGTTCCCGTTTATTACGCCACAAATGATAAAAAGAAAGCATTTAAACTCTCCTTTTTATCTGGTTTAGCAGAACCGATTGGGGCATTGTTTGCTTTTATGATTCTCATGCCATTTTTGAATGATGTTGTGTTTGGCGTCATTTTTGCAGCTGTTGCGGGAATTATGGTATTTATATCATTAGATGAGTTATTACCTGCTGCGAAAAAGTATGATGAAGCACATGTCTCCATTTATGGTTTAATTAGTGGAATGGTACTAATGGCCATTAGTTTGCTATTGTTTATCTAGCTCTTATCACGTTGGCTTATTTAGTTAATCTTTGGTAAAATAAGGTTCACGAAGTAGTAGGAGGAACCGGTAATGCCAAAAGGAATTGGAAAAACAATTGCACAAAATAAAAAAGCATCTCATGATTATTTTATAGAAGAAACATATGAAGCGGGTATCGTGTTACAAGGTACGGAAATTAAATCAATACGTGCTGGTCGAATAAACTTGAAGGACTCACATGCAAGAATTGATAAGGGTGAAGTTAAACTAATTAATATGCACATCGCTACTTATGAGCAAGGTAACCGATTTAATCATGATCCAACGCGAACACGAAAACTGCTTTTGCATCGTAAAGAAATTGATAAACTAATTGGTTTAACCCAGCAACAAGGTTATGCACTTGTTCCGTTAAAAGTTTATATCAAAAACGGTGTTGCTAAAGTATTAATAGGTCTTGGAAAAGGGAAAAAGAAATACGATAAACGAGAAGATTTGAAGCAAAAACAGATGAAGCGTGATATCGACCGAGCAATTAAGGACCGTGATTACAGATAGATAACAGTTTGTAAATCCTTCCATCCCTTGAATTTAGTAAGATATATGATATAATAAGAATTGTCGTTAGATGACACTTAATTAAATAATTGCTCGTTAAACCCCGAGCGTTTCTCTTTTATGGGGACGTTACGGATTCGACAGGGGTAGATTGAGCTCAGGTTGCGCGTCGAGGTTACGGCTCGTAAAACGTTACTCGCCTAAATATAACTGGCAAAACTAATAATCAACCAGCTTTAGCAGCTGCGTAAGCACTGCTAAGCGATCCTTCCTGCTTTTGCCCGTGAAGCAGATTGAAGGGTCTCAAATGAAGCGGGCTATACTGTTATCCACCGTCTGAGGATGATAGTTGAAACTAATCAGACTAGCTACCTTTTAAGCCTGTTGGTAGGCCTGGAGGTCAGTGAATGATAATATACCAACTACACGTGTAGAAGCCTGAGTGGCGATATCTCTGGACGTGGGTTCGATTAGTAAATAGTCGCCTTTTGTGGTAACACAAAAGTGAAAATCCGGCTTTATCGGTGAAACCTAAGTTGCTATTTGGAATATCCTTTAAAGCAATAAGGCAATACCGAGCGGTGTGTGGAGTAATCCAACAGCCGTGTATCGACTTATAGGCTGCCATATTTGGTAGTACTAGGATGTGGAGTTCCTGCCCATTTAAGGTAAATATATATTCTGCATAAGACGCCGGAGAGCCTATAATAATTAGGTTCAAGATATAGTCAGTGCCATGTCGAAAGCATGGAAGAGCATGTCCCACCGTCTCCACCAATACATAAGTTGGTGGTTTTTTTGTGTTTGTTTTTTGGCTCTAAAATAATTGTTGGGGTACAGAAAATTATCTGATAAATAAAACACGCAATCTCCTAATTTTGTTAGACTTTGTTTAGACCAATAAACAAAAACAAAAAAGGAGATGCGTGTAATTGAATTCTAACATTTCTTTCCCAGGTTTAGAAGGGTTTATCAAGTCATGTAAGCGTGATGGATTATATCAAGTTCACGTAGAGTTGGAGAAGAAACCGCATAGTTGCCCGTGTTGTAGTCACGTGACCAATCGAGTTCATGATTATCGGGTTCAGAAGATTAAACATAACCATATTTAAATTTATTACATTATTATGGTTTAAGTAACAGTGTTTATGTTTTGCTAAAGTTTAAAAAAACTTTCTTCAAATAATAATTTTTTTTTAGTGATTCCTCATTATATTTACCATTCCTAGGTGTAACTATATTATAATATTTTAAAATCCATTCTGCCCTTTTCTTTTTCCTTTCTATTCTTAAATATAAATATATCTCTTTTAAAATTCGAAATACTTCTTCCTTTCTTTTGATATATAATGTATAGGAATTTTGGTGTTTAAGTGGATTATAATTCTTTTTATTGTAAATCCTACCACCAGTTAGATGCTTAATATATACTAACATTTCTCTATCATTTGAAGGTATTGAAATACAGGGTCTTCTATGTTCTTTACTATGCATTTTGGTAAGAGTTATACTACCCTCACCATCAATTATTCCTGCTATATAGGCAGCCTCCCAATTTTCCATTTAACAAGCACTTCTTCCATTATTATTACAAAATATACATTCTATTATAAATATATAACAAATTTATCTATTGCTCAATAATAAATAGTAAACAGGTTGTTTTGTTTATGAAATTTAAAAAAAACGTATATTTGCCATCATAGGTATGAAGAAAAGAATAAGAGAGTAGTAGAGATTACGGAGAATCTGATTAATTATGTAGAAGATCAATTCCAAGATAACAATAAGAAGATTAGCGGCATTACCAATTCTGACCTGATAGATGATTGGTACCAGGTCGGAATTTAAGAAGATATGAAGCTAATCGTACACTTAGGCTAGATCACATCAATAGTGGAGCTGCCATGTATACTTTCCTTTCGTCGGACAGCCATAGAGCAATTCGGCATACAAGAGGTTTAGTCGGTGATGTGCCTTGCCGCTGATCCACTTATAAAACCATTCGTTTCCTTTGCAGTCTGCAGGCTTACTGAGATCCTGGCCGTCGGAATCTCGTTAAGGGTATTAAATCATTCGAATACTATTAGTTTAAATTAATGTTAGCGTATTCTATAAACGGGCATGATTGTTGATGGATAAAAAGGCCGAATATACAAGTGTTTATTTCAGAAGCTTGTATACTCAGGTTTTAATTTAATGCAAAAAATAAACTGTTATTTCACACATAAATTAAATGCCATATACAGGCAAGCATTAATTGAATTAAAGTCGGTCGGTTTTCCCGGTACTTAAAAAATAATATGAGATGACCTGTGATTACTTGGTTGCCCTTTAACTCTATAAAAAATGGCTATTTTTACTTTTTAGATGCATTACTGTTTTACAATAGCTTATAAGATAGCTCTTAGTAGCTTATCATCGATTTTCTATATATAATTCAAGTTAAAATATTTATATTCAAATGACTGATTAATCTATGTGTATTTTGGTAGTATCTTCTTAGTACTTGTTAACCCTTATACTGTTGAGATATAATCCGAAGTATGAATGCTTTCATATCAATCAGACGCGGGAATGTAGGTTTCTCGGTTGTTCCCGCAATCACCAATGGTACAAGCGTTTCTTGTTTATGTAATGAACCGTGAGCCGCGCCACTAAGGTGGAATGGGGTCGATTGTGCTTTAAAATCACAGCCTGGTTTGGCATTCACTACAATGAAACGACCTGAATGAGAATGCAATGCACTATATAGCCGTGCTAAGGCATCTGGATAATCTCCGTACGACACCTTTTTTTCATTTGAAATGTACAAATCTAGAAGTTCATGGTTTCCTTCAATCTTCCACGTTTGGTTATACACATCGCTATGTTCTCCTTTTGGACGATAGATTAACAATCCTTCTCTCATACCGGATAAAACATGAATGGAATCCTTCTCCTTCCATGCAATGATATCGATGCGATGATCACTTTTCAGACGTTCGATAACAGCAGGGAGCGGAAGTCTGTTGTCCAATACATATATATAGCCCATACGCTGGTTTACACATAGGACAAGCTGATCTTTTTTGTGTACAGGGCGCTCAATACGTGCGATACGATATTTTTTTAATATTTTGCGCAAATCAATAATGAATTTCCGGTAACTTGTACCTGTTGCAGCTTGACCATTATCTCCCATCACCATCCATATATTCTGATTTAGTGCTTCTTCCCAACTTGGGTACATATTTAATGTTTTTTGAATTTGTCGGTCAATTTTAGTAATGTCCTTTATATCTGTTGGTCCTTTGAAATGTATGCGAGCGTCCATATCCTGAAATATGCAGAATGTAAATCCTGGTAGTTTATTTTTACGAATTAAATGCCTAAGCTCCCGAGCTGTATACTTATAATTTCCTGCAGCAATTTGCATGGTGAACCCTCGCGGTCGTAATTTAGAAAAAAGACCCAAAGATAAAGTCGCTGGGGTATTGGTTGTCCATTTGCCATTTTCAAAGCGGGTCAATGTACTAAGTAATCGAGGAACATGTAGCCTTTGCGGTGTATTGCCACGATAAACAAAGGAATTAATGGAGGCGGATTGTATCCCGATATTTGCCAATTCCTCATAAATTGTGGTTACTTCACTGCTCAAGTGCTCATTGTTTAGTCGGTAGAGCATATTATGGATGGACCTGCGCATACCTAGTCGAAACGTTTCACGGAAACCTGTCCCATAGTTAATGATTTCATTCCTAGAATCATCGAACCAATTTAAACCTGGAATATGATGTTTATTAGCATATGTACCCGTTAAAAGACTGCTATCAATCGTAACGGACATGGTTGGAAACGAGCTGACCATATTTGGGATATAAGTGCCGTTTTCCATCAAAAATTGTAAAGCAGGAGCACGTCCGGTTTGCACGGCTACTTCTAAAGGTTCGGGCATTAAAGAATCGATGTTAAGTAATATGACTGGTTTTTGCGATTGTGGGTATTGTTTCATGATGTATTCATCCTTACTACTATACGCTGTTATTATAGAAAAATTAAAAAGGATCTCTTGCCAACAATTTTTACCTATGCTGTTATCATTTGGTTTTTATAATTTAATATACTATCCACTTTTTTCCTTCATGAAGACTACCTTTATTGAACGATTAAAGCCTTAGAGGGAATGAATTTTTTGGATAAGCGAGATTATTTAAACTGTACTTTGCTTGTAATAAAAAATGACTAACTTAAATCATAAGTTAGTCATCAAATCTAATTTCCATACGTTAGTTTACCTGATCGTACGTATTCACTTCAAACAAATCAATCAATTCAATAGTAGAATGTTTATCTTGGAACCACCGTAAAGAGAAGTCATTCTTGAATAAAACAACGTAATTATCCTCACGATCCTTGACTAACATGTTCCGCTCATCGAAAAGCGATTTGTCTATCTTGTCATCTTTTAACCAGCGTGGGATGCGTTCTCCTATCGATTCAAACATCACTTCTACATTATATTCATTTTTCATACGATGCTGGAAGACTTCATATTGAAGTTCACCAACTGCGCCTAATATATTAGTTTCGCTCCGATGATCTTTATAAAGCTGGATTGCCCCTTCTTGTACAAGCTGTTCAATCCCTTTTCTAAACTGTTTTGCCTTCATAACATTTTTAGCTGTAACTTTTTTAAATAGTTCAGGTGGAAATTGTGGTAACTCATTATACTCAAATTGTTTTTTGCCTTCGAGCAATGTATCTCCAATCCGGTAAATATTAGGATCATAAATTCCGATAATGTCACCAGCATAAGCTTCTTCTATAGTGTCTCTGGATGATGCGACAAATTGTTGTGTTTGAGCAAGTTTAATCATCTTATTCGTTCTAGCCAATTTGACATTCATACCACGCTCAAATTTACCTGAGCAAATACGTAAAAATGCTACCCTATCACGATGGGCGGGATTCATATTGGCCTGGATTTTAAAAATAAATCCAGAGAAGTCTGGGTTATCTGGCTGCACGATTCCTTCTTCTGATTTTCTTGGAGTTGGTGCTGGCGCCATAGAAATGAACGTATCAAAAAAAGTTTCAACTCCAAATGGTGCTAGAGCACTACCGAAAAATACAGGGGTTTGTTCTCCATTTAGAACGGAATCTAATGAGAACGTATCTCCCGCTTCGTCTAATAAGGATAGTTCATCTTCTGCTACTTGGTAAGCTTCCTGTGACACTAAATCCTGATGTTCAGGCTTATCTAAATCAGTGTATGGTATATACGTTTCTTCTTCATTACCATTGAACCGAACAAATTGTTTATCATTACGGTTGAAAATACCAAGAAACCGTTTCCCCATTCCTGCTGGCCAGTTCATTGGATAGGTCTCAATGTCTAAAACCTCCTCAATTTCTTCTAATAATTCGAGGGGTTCTCTACCTTCACGATCCAGTTTATTGATAAAAGTAAAAATCGGAATGCCACGCATTCGACACACCTTGAATAACTTCTTTGTTTGCGCTTCAATTCCCTTCGTTGCATCAATAATCATTACCACGCTATCTACTGCGGTAAGCGTCCGATAGGTATCCTCACTGAAATCCTCATGGCCGGGTGTATCCAGTATATTTACCTGATAGTCTTTGTATGGAAAATTCATCACACTGGAGGTAACTGAGATACCCCGTTGCTTTTCAATTTCCATCCAATCTGATGTAGCATATTTCCCAGATTTTTTGCCTTTAACCGTTCCAGCTGACCGAATTAAATTTCCGAACAAAAGTATTCGTTCTGTTAATGTCGTTTTACCCGCATCTGGGTGTGATATTATTGCAAATGTTTTTCGTTTATTAACTTCATTATATAAACTCATAAAAAATCCCTTTCCATTTTTAATTAGTTTCTGTTTACGTTATGGTTATTTGGGATTTACATTGGAACAATTCTCCTTTATATGTGGTTATTTTTTTCTGTACAATTTTATATTATATTCTTTTTCGTTTCAGAGGGAAACTTTTTTATTTTTAGCTGTTTATTAAAGATTATTACTTTTTCAAATGTGTGCATCTTATCTAAATATTTGAGAAAGTGACGTAAGTGTTGTGGTGATTTCGTCTTTTTATTGCTTATTGCTCTGCCACCCGTAAACGCTATGCTTTCCGGGGCGGTCTCAGGATGCCAAACAAGATGAGGTTGTATTCTCAATAATAGCAACAATCTATGTGGAAAGAGCCTTTTTTTATTAGTATTCGGAAAATTATTATTGACCAATTGTTCGTTATATAGTATGATACTCATGAGTAATATAATTACATACTGCTTGGAGTTGTCATTTTGATGAGTAATAGAGGAAGAAAAAAAGGAGCAAATGGAGAACGAAGTAGAGAGTTATTATTAGAAATTGCTGCCGATGAGTTCGCTCAACAAGGGTATTATGAAACAAAAATTAGTAATATTGTTGAGAGAGCTGGTGTAACCCAACCTACTTTTTATCTATATTTCAAAAACAAAAAGACAATTTTTCAGGAATTGGTAGATAGTTTTCGCGAAAAATTATTTGATCTTATTAGGAATAGCCGACTTGAGTCACGAGTTAATTTAAATACTGTTTCAGATACAATTAAAACAAAATTAGTAGCAATTTTTCAGTTTTTCGTTAACCATGCTAATCTAACCAAGATTGGACTCTTTGTTGCTTCAGATGCTGAGGTTATGAAAAATGAACTATCTAGTCAAATAGCTAAAAACCTTATCTATGAACAAAAAGAAGGTTATTTCCGTTCCGACATTGATATGTACATTGTGGCGGAATGCTTAACTGGAATAATTGAGCGTCTTACCGCAACAAAATTATTAATGGGAATAAAAAAACCAGAGGAACTTGCAAATGAAGTTGTCCATCTATTGTTGTTTGGAATGTTTATTGACAATAAAGTGAACTTTGTATACGAGTGAAAAGTGCCTAAAACGTAGAAGAAATAACACAATTATCCTCTAACAAGATATTTCCTCGTTATAAAATTAAGGGGCTGATTATAATCGTTAAATTAATGGAGGAAATGGAAAGGAAAAAAAATGAAATGGACTGGGTTAATCTTATTTTGGCTGCTAAAAATATCGGATTAACTCCGGCTCAAGTTAGGGCGTTCTTGAAGCAAAAGGAAAGTATAGATACTATTCAACAACAATGATAAATAGATGCTAGATTTTACTGGTTTCCCGGTTGTGGAAGCCTTTTTATATTGATTTGTTGTTAGTCTTCATAATTAGCGATACAATATAATTGATGATTTTGAATGGGGGAATTTTTTTGAATACATATCCAAACGTAAATGAAACGAAAGACCTTATTAAACAATTGGTTTCTATACCTAGTCCTTCCGGGTTTACAGCAAATGTTATTCAATATGTAGAAGACTTTTTAAAGGAATTAAATATAGAGACACAACGGAATCGTAAGGGTGGACTAATTGCGACTTTACCAGGAGCAAATGATAACGAACATAGAATGTTAACGGCTCATGTTGATACACTAGGAGCAATGGTGAAAGAAATTAAAAGCAATGGTCGTCTTCGTCTGGATCTTATTGGTGGATTCCGTTACAACTCGATTGAAGGGGAATATTGTGAGATTCATACTTCTTCTGGAAAGGTTATTACAGGTACCATTTTGATGCACCAAACGTCTGTCCATGTATATAAGGACGCTGGAGATGCTAAGCGAAATCAAGAAAATATGGAAGTCCGTATTGATGCGAAAGTTGAAAATGCCGATGAGATTCGTGATTTGGGAATAGAAGTAGGAGATTTTGTTTCTTTTGATCCTCGTGTCCAAATTGCCGATAATGGATTCATTAAATCGCGTCATTTAGATGATAAAGCGAGTGTCGCTATCCTTTTACAGTTAATAAAAAGATTGAAAGAAGAAAACACTGCGTTACCATATACCACACACTTCCTTATTTCTAATAATGAGGAAATTGGCTATGGCGGGAATTCTAACATTACTCCAGAAACTGTTGAATACTTAGCAGTTGACATGGGGGCTATGGGAGACGGTCAATCAACTGACGAATATACTGTCTCGATTTGTGTAAAAGATGCTAGCGGCCCATATCATTTTGGATTACGTAAACACCTCGTACAGCTTGCAGAGGCAAACAATGTTGACTATAAACTGGATATTTATCCATACTATGGATCAGATGCTTCAGCAGCTATTCGAGCTGGGCATGATATTGTTCATGGACTTATAGGACCGGGAATTGATTCTTCCCACGCTTTTGAAAGAACTCATGAAACGTCACTGGAATATACCGAACAATTACTGTACCATTATGTTTTATCAAATCTTGTATCATACTAATAAAAGTTATATGAAATTACCAAACGTAAGTAGTCCTGCAAGCAGTGAATATGATTCACAAGAATGAATTGCTAAACACACAAAAGTATTTAGCATTAATCTGTAGCGAGGGATAGTGCAGGTGGGAATCTTGCTGCAGTAGTCTGTATCCTTTATCATTACTAAAGAAATTAACACCTAATTATTAAAAGCATGTGAACTCCATTTGAATTCACATGCTTATTATTTTTAAAGCACATACATATATACACATAAGAAGTGAAAAAGGCTTCCAACTAAAATGAAAATATGAAAGATCTCGTGAAAACCCATATGTTTAAAAGATAAAAATTTAGGCTTTAACCCATAAATAATTCCACCTATCGTATAGGCTATCCCTCCGAGAATCAGTAGAAGCATTCCGTTGACTCCTATTGAAGCTGTAAGAGAGGAACTGAAAAGAACGATAATCCAGCCCATTGCAATATACAAAGAAGTTGATAACCATCTTGGAGAGTGGAACCAGATTAATTTGTACCCTACTCCTATAAGTGCTAGGCTTTGAACGACACCGAAGAGAACCCAGCCAGTTACCCCGTTTAGACTAATGATACATAATGGTGTATAAGTACCAGCAATAAGTACAAAAATCATTGAATGATCAATCCGTCTTAAAAAAGCAATAATATGATCTTTGGCAATTACCATATGATATGTAGCGGATGCCGTGTACAAAAGGATCATACTTATACCGAAAATGATGACAGCCATGATGGCAAAAGCAGAATCCGTTACCAAGGATGCTTTAACTACCAGTGCCAGTAATCCAACAAATGATAGAACTGCTCCAAACAAATGAGTAAATCCATTAATGGGCTCACGAATGTATGTATTCAAATGATCAACACCTTTATTATTATATGTAGTTTTTGATACTACATATAATAATAAAGGTGTTTTAGTATGTAGTCAAGGTTTACTTTTGCTGCGGTTTTACATTATAATATATGAAAATAAATAAATTGGAGTTTTAGTATTGGAAAAAATAGAGTTAATAGCAAAGTCAACCTTGGATAACCATCTAACATTAGAAGACATTCCAGATATAGATTTATATATGGATCAAGTAATTCAATTATTTGAAAAGAAGTATGAAGGTTCAAAAAGAAATGTAGAGGAAAAAGTTTTAACAAAAACAATGATAAACAATTATGCTAAAGGAAAGTTATTATTCCCGATTAACAATAAAAAGTATTCAAAAGAACATCTCATTCTAATAAGTTTTATTTATCAGTTGAAGGGCGCTTTATCAATAAATGATATTAAGCTATCATTAGAAGGTTTAAATAAAAAGGTTTCTGAAGCTGAATTTAATTTAGAAAAGTTTTATAATAGCTTTCTTTATCTTGCTGAAATAAACTCGGACAAATTTGTTGAGGATGTAAAAGACAATGTAAACGAGGTAAATGAGGAAATAAATAAATTAGACGATGAAGATTCTACTTACCTGGAACAATTATTACTGATTGCCTCCCTCATAAATATGAGCAATTTATACCGTAAAGCAGCGGAAAAAATAGTAGACGAGATAGGGATAGGAAGAGAAACATGAGGTTTCGTTAGTTTATTATAGTTTATAGGATACTTGGAGGATGTATATTGGATTAGTTAAATAGACCAGAATTTCATCCACGAATGACCATACAAGAATTTTCAAGCCACTATTGGAATAAAGAAGAACTTAAAAAGATTTGTTTAAACTATAATGTATCATCACATGGGATTAAAGCTGAGTTGGAACATAGAATAAAAGGATTTCTTGCTGGAGAAGATATCGCTGACGATAGAAAGCAACATACAAATCTTAGAAAAAGTGCGATCCCAAAGGAAATTACGCTTGATACGAAATTAATTCCAGAAGGATTTAAATTCAATCGACAGGCAAGAGAGTTTTTTAAAGACATTATAATGTTTCCAAATTTTCATTCACAAACATATGGCTCAAGCTTTAAGGGATGCTGAGCGAAGAGGGGATCAAGCTGTGACGTAGCTGATTTAATAAAGGTTTATGAAGAAGGAAAACATCAAGGAAAAAGTGAGAAAAAATGTCTCCTGAGGATAGGACATATCAAGGGATTTTAATAAAGATAAAAGAACAAGAGGAATGCCGATAAATTAAAAGTGGCTGCTTACTTATGGCAACAGGTAAAAAGAAATCCGGGTTCTAAAGAATACAGGGAAGAATTATTGTTTCAACATAATGATGAGATTCAAAAATTATTTAAATAGTTTTTTTATTGTTATCGGGGTTGTTTTTCATACATCAAGTGCTATACTAATAACATTCTAATTTCATATAATCATATAATCGCGGGAATATGGCCTGCAAGTTTCTACCGGTTTACCGTAAATAAACCGACTATGAGTAGCAATAAACGATGAATAGATTATGCCTATTTTTAGAGAGGGGTAATCTTTTCGTCATCTTTCGAATTTCCTCAAAGCTCGAAGGACTGTTTTCCGCTCATAGTAGAAGTGGAGACGAGTTCTTCGGGCTTTTTTTATTATTCCTGGGAAGGAGATAAAAATGGAGCATCTAAAACAAAAGATTTTAAGAGAAGGAAAAGTATTGCCTGGCAATGTTTTGAAGGTTGATTCATTTTTGAATCACCAAATCGACCCTGTATTAATGCAGCATATCGGTGAAGAATTTGCTATGAGTTTTACGGAAACGGGTGTCACGAAGATTTTGACACTTGAATCATCTGGTATTGCACCAGCGATGATGACAGGATTGAAACTAGGCGTCCCGGTAGTTTTTGCAAGAAAACGAAAATCACTTACATTAATTGATCATCTATATTCGGCAAAAGTCTACTCTTATACCAAAAATGAAACGAGTGAAATCTCAGCTTCAAAGGATTATATATCAAATGAAGATGTTGTGCTCATAATGGATGATTTCCTTGCAAATGGACAAGCTGTGCTTGGACTTTTGGAAATTGTTGAGCAAGCAGGTGCATCACTGGCTGGCGTTGGAATTGTTATTGAAAAAGGCTTCCAGGATGGTGGAAGGATAGTTAGGGAACGAGGTATTCGTTTAAAAGCGTTAACAACTATTACGTCATTAACGGATGGAAATGTTACGTTTAAGGAGGAACAGTAAAATGAAAACAGCGGCATTAGGTATTCAACATGTTCTAGCGATGTATGCAGGTGCAATCTTAGTTCCACTTATCGTTGGTGGGGCTTTAGGCTTAACTTCCGAGCAAATGACTTATCTTGTCGGGATAGATATTTTAATGTGCGGGATTGCGACGATTTTACAAGTTGTGAACAATCGTTTTTTCGGAATTGGACTACCTGTTGTTCTCGGTTGTACTTTTACAGCGGTTGGTCCAATGATTGCAATTGGTGGAGAATATGGAATATCAGCAATATATGGTTCAATTATCGTTTCAGGTCTAGTTGTAATTTTAATAAGTCGTTTTTTTGGAAAACTGGTCCGTTTTTTCCCACCTGTTGTAACTGGTTCCGTTGTAACAATTATTGGTATTACGTTGATTCCTGTTGCAATCAATAATATGGGAGGAGGACAGGATGCTAGTGACTTTGGTTCTCTTTCAAATATTTCATTAGCTTTTGGTACGTTAATTTTTATCATTGTATTGTATCGATTCTCAAAAGGATTTTTAAGATCTATTTCTATCTTAATTGGTTTAATTGCAGGAACTATTGTTGCGGCTCTTATGGGTAGAGTTAATTTCACAGCAGTTTCCGATGCATCTTTATTTCACATGGTTCACCCTTTTTATTTTGGGACACCAACGTTTGAATGGTCAGCTATTTTAACCATGGTTTTGGTAGCAATGGTATCATTAGTTGAGTCAACGGGTGTATATTTTGCCCTTGGTGATATTACAGATAGAAAGTTAAATGAAGATGATTTGTCTAAAGGCTATCGTGCAGAGGGAATGGCAATTTTACTTGGAGGGATTTTCAACGCTTTTCAATATACGGCTTTTTCACAAAATGTGGGGTTAATTCAAATGACAGGTGTTAAATCCCGTAAAGTGATCTTCGTTGCAGGTATTATGTTAGTTGGACTAGGGTTTATTCCCAAAATTGCAGCTTTAACAACGATTATTCCAACAGCAGTATTAGGTGGTGCGATGATTGCAATGTTTGGAATGGTAGTTTCTCAAGGAATTAAAATGCTAAGTAATGTAATTTCAGATTCGCAAGGAAATTCTATGATTATTGCATGTTCAGTTGGTATGGGTCTTGGAGTGACTGTAGTCCCTGAATTATTTGCGCAATTTCCATCTAGCATTCAAATTTTAACAAGTAATGGAATTGTTGCTGGGAGTGTAACAGCAATTGTATTAAATATTGTATTCAATATGATTCCATCGAAAAAAACGGTCAGAAATTTGGTTGAGAAAGAAGCGTAGCTAAATCAAAGATCAATCACTCTAAAAATGACTTGCCATTGGGTAAGTCATTTTACTTATGTGAAATTAAAAGATTATAATGAATAACAAGAGATTTTGAGTGAAAGAAGGTACTATCCATGAAACTCAGTATACTAAATCAAGCGCCGATTTCAGCTGGTACATCTGCAAAAGATGCATTAATAGAATCGGTGAAGCTTGCTCAATTAGGTGAACGTTTAGGATATACACGTTATTGGATTGCAGAACATCATGATATGTCTGGATTAGCGTGTCCGACCCCAGATGTAATGCTTGGTATTATCGGTACTCAAACAAGCAGAATACGAATTGGCTCTGGTGCTGTGCTTTTACCACATTATAAACCATTCAAAGTGGCAGAAACGTATAACATGCTAGCAACTTTATTTTTTAACCGTATTGATTTAGGCCTCGGTCGGGCACCAGGTGGATCAGCTGAGGCAACGATGGCACTTTCAGATAATTTTCTTGAGCAAGTTAAAAAAATGCCAGAATCACTTGATGAATTACTACACTTTATACATAATGATTTCTCGAAAGGAGATATGTACACAAAGATTAAACCGACGCCTGTTCCACAAATATCACCGGAACCTTGGTTGTTAGGAACAAGTGAAAAAAGTGCTATTTTAGCAGCTGAGAAAGGTATGGCCTATGCATTTGGTCATTTCATGAGTGACCAAGAGGGTCCTTCTATTGTACGAAACTATGTAAAAAAATATAAACATAAATATTCTGGTATGAACCCAAAAGCAATTGTGGCTGTTTCAGTTATTTGTGCTGAAACAACAATTGAAGCAGAAGAGATTGCGGAGAGTGCTTTTATATGGAGTGTTCAGCGTGCAAAAGGTGAAGACACGAACGGAGTCCCATCTATCGAAGATGCAAAAAATTATGCCTATTCAAATGAAGAGCACGAAATGATTCATAAATGGAAGCGTAAGATGATCATAGGCAATCCACGAGAAGTGAGAAGTAAATTGGAAGAGCTACAGAAATTATATAATGTAAATGAATTCATGCTTGTAACCATAACACATAGCTATGAGGCAAGACTTAAGTCTTATGAATTAATCGCTAAAGAGATGCTATCAGTTAGCTAACTATATGCAAAACGGAGGGGTTAAAATGATTGATTTAAGAAGTGATACGGTAACAAAACCAACGGCAGAAATGAGACAAGCGGCATTTGAAGCTGTTGTTGGGGATGATGTGTACAACGAAGACCCAACACTCATTGAATTAGAGGATGAAGCTGCTAAAATACTTGGAAAAGAAGCCGCAATGTTTGTGCCTAGTGGAACGCAAGGGAATCAAATTGCCGTTTTGACGCACTGTCAATCTGGTCAAGAAATCATTTTAGAAGCAGAATCACATATTTATTATTATGAAGGTGCGGCAATATCTGCATTTGCAGGTGTACAACCTCGAACAATTATTGGGACAAATGGAGTGATGGATCCTCATACTGTTAAAAATGCTGTAAGAGATGTTAGTGATATTCATGTTCCTGAAACTGGGCTCATTTGTCTTGAAAACACACACAATCGAGCTGGAGGTACCATTGTTCCTTTAGAAAATATGAAGGAAATATATTCGATAGCACATAATCAACAGATACCTGTCCATTTAGATGGGGCAAGGCTATTTAATGCAGCAATTGCTACTGGAAAAGATGTAAAAGAATATGCGATGTATACAGACTCCGTTCAATTTTGTCTTTCTAAAGGTTTAGGGGCACCAGTTGGTTCAATTATTGGAGGTACCAAAACATTTATAAAAAAAGCAAGAAAATGGCGTAAACGTCTTGGAGGTGGATTACGGCAAGCGGGTATTATTGCCGCACCAGGGCTAGTCGCGCTAAGAACGATGGTTAACCGGTTAGCTGAAGATCATCAAAATGCTAAATTGCTTGCTTCGGGATTAGAAGCAGTAAAGGGGATAACCATTGAAAATAATGTTGATACGAATATAGTACTAGTAAATACGAAGGAAGCGGGTATATCATCTATTGAATTTATTGAGATGTTAAAGAAAAACGGGATTTTAGCAGTATCATTTGGACCTAATACGGTGCGTTTTACTACTCATTTTGATGTTTCAAAAGGTCAAATTAAAGATGCTATACATAAGGTAAATAGATTAATATAAGATTACATCTACATATCATATAGGGTAATTTGAAAAATCTTTTGGAGGTATTTTAAAACTACGTATATACATTTTAACGTTACTGGAGTTGTTGTTACAGCGTATACAAGAAACAATAGAAAAATGTAAAAAAAGGAGTTCATCTAATGATGAGTTCCTTTTTTTACGTTAGGTATTAAATGCCCGTACGCCTTAAGTCCTAGCCAAAAATATAGCTCAGGCTCGTTATCTAAAAATCCTTTCCAAGGTAAGATGGAGTCAAGATAAAGAAAGGAGGCGGAAATGCATGAAGAAATTTATGTTATTTGTTGGAGGGTTAGTTGCCCTTTTAATCTTACTTGGAAGCTTAGGTCCAATGGTTTTGCTTGGTGTTAGTGTTTGGTTGCTATATGTGATCTTTAAGCAGTTTATTAAGAGCGATTCAACAATAGGAAAAATCGGCTGGATAATTGCAGGTCTATTTGTTCTAGGGATCGCGTTATCAAATGTGTATGCGGTCATCGGGCTTGCAGCGGCGTATGTACTATATATGATTTTCAGGAATTGGAAGAAGGAGAGCAGTCCTGAACAAGAAGTAACAACTGATGATCCATTTACAAATTTTGAAAAACAATGGCAAGAGCTTAATAATTATTAAAAGGAGCGATTTACATGGCTAATTTATTTACACGTATAAAAGATTCTGTTTCAGCAGATTTACACAACATATTGGATCAAAAGGAACAAAAAAATCCAATCGCAGCTTTGAATCAATACTTACGTCAAAGTGAACAGGAAAAGGAAAAAGTGAGAAAGCTTGTTGAACGTCAGTATAAATTGAAGGATGAATTTACTAGTGAGTACCACAAAGCACAAGACTTCGCTGATAAAAGGTTAAAGCAAGCAGCCATTGCTGAAAAGGCGGGGGAAGAGGAGCTTCATAAATTTGCATTGAATGAACATGAAGAATATCAAGCGCGTGCAGATAGAATGGAAACATTACGTGAAGAAGCGGTTAAACAGCTTGAAGGATTAGAGCAAAAATATGAAGAAATGAAACATAAACTAAAAGATATGCATTTGCGACGTATGGAATTGATGGGGCGTGAAAATGTGGCACATGCCAACCATCAAATTAATAAAGTAATTGAAGAATCATCTGACAAACCATATTCGCGTTTTGCTGAGTTAGAGAATTATATCGAGGGACTAGAATATAAAGTGAACAGTTCGTATTATCGAAGCACATTCGACAGTAAAAT
Organism: Virgibacillus ndiopensis; assembly: GCF_900187325.1. Classification (GTDB taxonomy): domain Bacteria; phylum Bacillota; class Bacilli; order Bacillales; family Amphibacillaceae; genus Virgibacillus_E; species Virgibacillus_E ndiopensis. Next base: position 1,308,113 of record NZ_FZMZ01000006.1, read on the forward strand.
TGCCCGTTTGGAAAAAGAAATGCAAGATAAAGAGAAAGTTAATTAAAGTTCACTTTCTTACAATGAGTAAAGAATAAAATCATGATATACTAAATAGGCGCAAGACTTCTTGCGTCTGTTTGATTACATAGGAAAGGGGGTCACCTGAATGTTTCGCAGATTGTCGACAGATACATTAAACTGGATCATGATTATTGGGGTGATCCTCTTTGTTGCTGAAATTGCCTTTTTTCACGGAGGTATGATTTTTTCAACATTATTTTCAGGTTTATTGATTTATATTGGTTGGAAAAAGTTTTATCGATTAATGGGGAAATTCTTGTTTTGGATCGGTATTATTGGTGTAGTATTCTCGGTGTTTAATATGCTAGCAGTTCGCTTTTTAATTGTTGCCGGTATTGTATTATTCATAATTGACTTTTCAAGAACAAAGAAGGTCCCAGATCAAATCAATCCGTATATTTTACCGTCTGATGATGTAAATACAGAACCATTAATACAACTCAATCCGTTGTTTAATCATCGATTATTTGGTGACCAAAAAACAGCTGATCATGCATACAAATGGCAGGATATTAACATTCATGGGGTCTATGGTGATCGTGTGATTGATCTAAGTAATACAGTTCTTCCAAATGATACCGCTGTAATTTCGATTCGCCACCTTGTTGGAAATATAGAAATTTATGTTCCATATGAGGTTGAAATTAGCATTAATCACAGCTCAATCTTTGGTCGAGCACATATATTTGGAAAGCATCATTGGAATTTAATGAATCAAACACTGTTATACCAAACAGACAATTATGACTCAACATATCCGCGTGTCAAAATTGTTACCTCGTTAATTTCTGGAGACATCGAGGTGAAGCGGATATGAGTATGATGGCTCGTAATGTTGTCACTGCAGTATTGTTTAGTATATTTATTTCAATTATTGTGATTGGGATAACCTTATTTACATTTCCGCCAGATAATTGGTCAATTCTTTTAGAAAGAACCATTTCAGGCATACCATTTATCTTATTATTAATCATGGTTCCAGTTTTGGCTGGTGTTGTTATAGGGATAACAACTGGTTGGTATTGGCGCCAGCGTTTTCACTGGATCGACCGTCAGCTGGATGAGGTTGTTAAAGGTCAAAAGTTATCTAATGATGAAGAACCCTATAAAGAATTGGATAACATTAAGCAAAGGATCGAACAAATACAGGAAAAATTTATGATCCAAACAGAACATGCGCAACGTTTAGCAACTGAACGTGCTAACGAGCGGGAAAAAAGTCTTCAGGAAGTTGTTGTCCAAGAGCGAAATCGCCTAGCACGTGAATTACATGACTCTGTTAGCCAGCAATTATTTGCCGCTTCCATGATGATGTCAGCAATTAATGAAGCAAACCCACCAGAAGATGATGCCATTAAAAAACAACTATTAACAGTTGAAAAAATGATTCATCAATCACAACTTGAAATGCGTGCATTATTACTTCATCTTAGACCAGTAGCATTAAAAGGAAAATCATTACAAAAGGGTGTTGAGGAACTTTTAATAGAGCTGACACAAAAGGTACCTATGGAGATTGATTCGAATGTGGAATCATTTGAGGTTGCTAAAGGAATTGAGGATCAGTTATTTAGAATTCTTCAGGAATCTGTTTCAAATACATTGAGACATGCAAAAGCAACGAAGCTAAATGTATTACTAATTGAACGTGATGATACTATCATTTTACGAGTGATTGATAATGGCATTGGATTTGATGTGGAACAGGCTCGTGCTAGTTCATATGGCCTGCAAAACATGCGAGAGCGTGCTTATGAAGTTGGAGGAACATTTAAAATCATCAGTTTACCAGACCAAGGTACTCGTCTAGAAGTTAAAGTGCCACGATTAAATAAAGAGGATGAGCGTAATGATTAAAGTGTTATTTGCAGATGATCATGAAATGGTAAGAATTGGTGTTTCGGCGTATCTTTCAGCCCAACCTGATATAGAAGTTGTTGCTGAGGCAGACGATGGTAGTGAAGCAATTCAAAAGGCCATAGAGTTGAAACCTGATATTATTTTAATGGATCTTGTGATGAAAGAAATGGATGGTATTGAGGCTACGAAACAAATTATTAAACAATGGCCAGAAGCAAAAATAATCATCGTTACAAGCTTCCTTGATGATGAAAAGGTATATCCAGCATTGGAGGCTGGGGCAACAAGTTATATGTTGAAGACGTCAAAAGCAGGTGAAATTGCAAAAGCAATCCGTTCCACTCATCAAGGTCGCTCCATTTTAGAACCTGAAGTAACAGGAAAGATTATGACACGGATGCGAGAAAAACCTGCACTTGAGTTGCATAGCCAATTAACTGATCGAGAAATGGAAATATTACTTCTGATTGCAGAAGGAAAGACGAATCAAGAAATTGCAGATCAATTATTTATTGCACTGAAGACAGTAAAGGTGCATGTGAGTAATATACTAGGGAAATTAGAAGTGCAGGATCGGACACAGGCGGTTATATATGCTTTTAAACATGATTTGGTAAATTAACAAGTGTTAAAAAAACAGTGTTAGATCAAAAAATGATCTAACACTGTTTTATTTTTCCTCTTGATAAAACTTCCAAACAAGATTATAAATCGAAAGCAACTCGTACAGTATAATGAGTTCGGGTGTGAAAAAAGTTGGGTGCCGATTATTATTTTTTGTGATTTTTTCGTTACCTTCCCAAAACTGTTCCATTAACTGTTTTAATTGAAGATGGTGTTTTTCTTTATCGAAGTAAGCAGCATTTTTAAGACTATTGGCAAGTGATTCTACTGCTTGTGAAATTTTTTTCCGTTCTTTTGTACCCCATGTGATAGTACTAAGTGGCGCGTTTATCAAATTATCTAAATGGTAGTTAATTAATTGTAGTCTCACTAATTGTTTTTGCACATCTAGAAATAAACTTTTTTCATTTCCAACTAGTGGATGATATTTGGTTTCATCTTTTTGGAAGCGAATAAGTGTTTCAGTCTGTGATAATTTTTTGTCCATTTGATCAATTATTTCTTTTTCTGCAATATCTTCTTGTTTATCTTCTAAAATGTTCTTAAATACTTTTTCAATGATTATACCTGTCCGCCTACTAATCCCTTGAATATTTGTGGCTATATCTTTTGTATAATCAGGGGGCAGAAGAAACATATTTACTGCTGTTGAGACTACTAAGCCAATTGTCGTTGTACCTAATCTGATGAAAAATGAAATTAAATAATTGCTATGTATTACTTCAATCATTGCTACAGAGGTTAGTGTTGCCACGAGTAACCCTGCATGTAATTTTAATTTAAAACAAGTTGCTATAGTAAATACTGCAGCAAACGTATAGGTTATTGGGGAGTTTCCAAACAGTGAAATAAATAAAACAGCATAGGCAGAGCCAATCGCTGATGCAGGAAATCGAATGATTCCTTTTTTGATCGAATCAGATGCTGTTGGTTCTATTGTAACGATTGCAGTAATTACAGCAAAGACTGGTGGCCAATTCAATAGGACACAAATCCACGCAGTAAAAAAAATCGCTACCCCTGTTTTTACTATTCGACTGCCGGCAATTTTAAATTTTTTCATACATTTTCCCTCATTCATTTAGCAGATGTCTCTATTTTTCCAGTAATAATAGCTATTTGCAACTATTAATAACATAGATAGAAAAATCGACTATTTAAATTTTAGGCGGGAAAGTCCTTTTACCTACACAAACTGCTGTTAAAAATTTAATTGCGGCACGATTTGCGGCAGATGTTATGGGAACATCAACAATAATTATCGCACGTACAGATGCGAATGCAGCAGATTTGATTACAAGTGACGTGGACCTTACGATGCAGCATTTATTACAAGTGAACGAACACTGGAGGGTTTCTATAGAACTGAGGCAGGTATTAATCAAGCGATCGCACGAGCTTTAGCCTATGCACCTTCCGCCGATTTGGTATGGTGTGAAACTGCAGAACCTAACCTGGATGAGGCAAAGAAATTTGCTCAAGCAATTCATGAAAAATTTCCAGATAAACTTTTGGGGTATAATTGCTCACCATCATTTAATCGGAAACAAAAACTCTCAGATCCGGAAATTGCTAGTTTTCAAAAAGAATTAGGTAAATTAGGCTATAAGTTCCAATTCGTAACGTTAGCAGGTTTCCATGCATTAAATCATAGTATGTTTGACCTTGCAAGAAAATATAAAAATGAAGGAATGGCAGCTTATACAGACTTGCAGCAAGCGGAATTTTCCAGTGAAAAATATGGATATACTGCAACCCGTCACCAGCGTGAGATAGGGACAGGTTACTTTGATGAAGTTTCCCAGATTATATCGGGAGGGACATCATCAACTACAGCATTAAAGGGCTCAACTGAATCTAAGCAATTTACAAGATAGCTGAATATCTTTATAACGAAATGTCCCTCGATTGAGTGGGCATTTTATTATGCTAAAATTTCCTCAACCTGAGATATTTCGACACTAATGTAAAAAATTGTTTCCTTTGAAACATAATTGTAATATTCATATTACATGATTGTCATTTTTTGATGTTATACTACTAATTACCTAAGATAGTTTACTAGATTACATAGATTAAATAATTTACATAAAAAATTACACACGCTTAAATATAAAACGTATACATACAGGTTATTGGCGTGTTAATGGGAGCGGGGAAAAATGTTGAAAAAATCAATCGTAACGATGACCACTGTAGCCGTGGTTGGTTTGTCTAGTACATTTTTAACTGGAACGGCATATGCAGAGAGATCTGCTTCACAAATTAGTAATGAACGTTCAGAAATTAAAGCAGATTTATCAGATGCAGAAGCAAAAATTGCTGATGCATTAATCGAGCTTAAAGACCTTGAAAAGCAAATTAAACAGGTTGATGACGCACTAGCAGATAATGAAAAACAAATGAAAGATACGAAAGATAAAATTGCTAGTACAAAAAAAGAAGTAGATAAACTAGAAAAAGAGATAGTAAAATTAGAAGATGAAATTGAAAAACGGTATGAGATTCTGCGAGATCGTATAGTTTCGTATCAAAAAAGTGGCGGGGACATTGGTTATTTAGAAGTTATCTTTGGATCAAAGGATTTTGGTGACTTTATCAGCCGTGTATCTGCTGTATCAAAAATTGCCGATTCCGATACAGATTTGATGAAAGAACAAGAAGAGGCTAAGGCAGAATTAGAAAAGAAACAGGATAAAGTAAAGAAAAAGCTCGATGGACTTAATGAGATGAAAGTTGAACTAGAAGGTATGCAAGAATTAATCATTGAGCAGCGTGAACAAAATGAGAAGAAAAAAGAAGAATTAAAAGAGAAAGTACAAGATTTAAAAGATTTAAAAGCAGAGTTAAAGATAAAAGATAACAACTTGGCAGCTATTCAAGCAGAGGTTGACAGAAGCGTTTCAGATGACCAATCGTCATCAGATGGTGGGAAGTTAACACAATTAAGTAGTAAATCTTCTTCAAAACCAGTAGCTAGCGGCAATTTAAGCACCGCAATCAATGCAGGATATAAATATCTAGGTGTACCATATGTTTGGGGAGGCGGATCTCCAAGTGGATTTGATTGCTCAGGTTTCGTATCATGGGCATTTGGACAAGCAGGTATTTCTATTCCATCTAGTACTGCGGCGTTACAATCTACAGGTAGTAGGGTTTCATATAGTAATATCCAACCTGGTGATTTAGTATTCTTTAACACATATAAAACGAATGGACATGTTGGTATCTATGTTGGTGGTGGCAAGTTTATCGGCTCACAGAATTCAACTGGTTTAGCAGTTGCTGATATGACAAGCGGCTATTGGAAAAATCATTTTGCAGGACATGTTAGACGCGTAAGATAATATAATAGTGGAATTGTGTGATTTGGTACCGACCTCCAAAGATTAGAGTGAAATTCTAATTTTCGGGGGTCGGTACTTTTTTAGTTAAAGTCATACGGTTTCTTTTTATACTACTTATTACAAATGGTAAAAGGGTTTTAAAAAGTAAGTGTAAATAGTATAATAGTTTCGGAACTTTTTTCTAGTAATGAATAGACAAATAGAGGAGGCATTCATCAATGTATGAAGTTAAAGAGTTTCGTAAACCATCTTATGATATAGATCCTATCTATGTAAAGCGTTGGTCACCAAGATCCTTTTTAAATAAGGAAGTGCCAGAAGACATTCTTTACAGTGTTTTTGAAGCTGCACGTTGGGCACCATCGGCGGCAAACATTCAACCATGGAGGTTTATTACCGCACGTAATGAGGAAGATCGTATGAAGTTTTTATCCTTTATATACGAAGGAAACATTGCTTGGTGTAGTAATGCACCAGTTTTAGTTGCTGTTGTATCCAAAACCGATTCAACATTTACTGGTGGACATAATCCTTCACACGCGTTTGATACAGGAGCGGCATGGGGTTATTTAGCATTAGAAGCGGCCCGCAAAGGATTAGTTTCACACGCAATGGGTGGATTTGATCGTGATAAAGCAAAAGAAGTATTAACTATTCCTGAAAACTACGATGTCCATGCGATTATCGCTTTAGGGTATCAAGGAGAAAAAGAATCATTGCTTGAACAATTCCAAGAACGCGAAAAACCTTCTGATCGAAATGAAGTGAAAGATTTTATGTCTGAAGGTACGTTTCAAGAGAAATAGCTTAAATGATGACTTTCCAGTGGGGAGTCATCTTATTTATTATAGATACTTACTTTACTAGTGAACCGGGAACGTCGCGTGTGATGAGACGGACAATCATTCCTAGGGCGAGGATATCAACCCGAGGGAGTTGTATCATCCCCGAAGATAGCGAATCACCCCGAGGGCTATAATATCATCCCAAGAGCGAGAGCATCATCCCCAGAGCCAAAACATCAACCCGAGAACGAATCCGTCATCCAAAACTCAAAATTATATTGCACAAAGCTTCACACTATGCTAATATTTTAATCTTCAACAAATTTACATATAACGAGGTAATGTGATGACAGCAAAAAAACGTGTAGTAGGTATTGCTCTTTTAACAGGGCTTGCGATCATGGGTGATTCCATGTTACTAATTGTGCTTCCAATCTATTGGCGAGATTTTGGTTTAACGGCAATTTGGCAAATTGGTGCTCTTTTATCAATTAATCGATTTATTCGGTTACCAATAAATCCATTTATCGGACTATTCTATCAAAAGTATCAGCTGCGGACAGGTTTGCTAATTGCTATTTTTTTAGCAATTATTTCTACGTTTTCCTATGGTGTATTACATAACTTTTGGTTTCTTTTTTTCGCAAGAGCACTTTGGGGTATTGCATGGTCATTACTTAGACTGGGTGGTTATTTAACGGTGATTGAAGTAGCGACTCAGACTACACGAGGTAAGTTTGTTGGATTATATAATGGGATTTGGGGTCTTGGTGGCTTAGTTGGGATGCTTGGTGGTGGATTAGTTGTTGAACAGACTTCGGTAATCTTTGTAACAACTATTTTTGCCTTAGTAGGTATATGTGCTATTCCAATAATTTTTTTATTTGTTCCTATTTCCAAACAAAAAGTGGAAAATGATCAGACCGGTGTTCAATCCAAAAAAGGCTTTTCTTCGTATGTTTGGCTGGTTTTGATAACAGGATTAACAATGGGATTTATTATATTTGGTTTATTCGCTTCAACGTTAAGTCAATTAATTGAAAGAAGTTATACTACCGAGTGGACTGTTGGAGGTATAATCATTGGTGCAGCTACAATAGCAGGTTTTATTCAAGCAATCCGTTGGGGATGGGATCCATTTGTTGCCTCGGCAATTGGTAAACGATTAGATGTAGCTAGGACACAGATTAACTTTTTGTTCATTCCATTACTAGTTGGTGGTATTTTGTTAATAATTCTAGGAATCTATCAACCAATTGAAATGCTCATTGGATTTTTACTAATTTTTCAACTCTTATCAACAATGTTTGTCACAACTACAGATACTTTGGCGACAAATGCTGCAGCAACAACGAATTCTATAAAGATAATTACAGCGCATACCGTGGTTGTAGATGTAGGTGCAGCACTGGGTCCATTTATTGCATTTATCGTTATTCAATTTTTTAGTCTTACCACCGTATATTTAGTTGCAAGTTCAATATTATTTTGCTTAGCATTTAGTTGGTTCGTTTTTCAGCAGAAATTAGTATAAAATTAAGCTAATTTCCCAAAATAATGTTTAACAACCTAAATTACGGGTATATTTCATGTGTTATTTTAATATTTTCCTCCAACCATCTCATACATAGTAACTAAAAAATTCAGCATAAGAAAGGACTTGAAATGAAAAAAAATACATATAACAATCCAGTATTTTACGTATCCGCAATTATTGTTTTTCTTTTAGTAGTAATAGGTGCATTTAAACCGAAAAAGTTTGGAGAAGTGGCAGGCAATCTTTTTAATTTCACGACGATAAATTTTGGTTGGTTTTACCTTTTAGCAGTTTTTATATTTGTACTATTTTTGATCAGTCTCTCTATTAGTAAATATGGGAAAGTTAGGCTTGGACCACCAAGTTCACGACCAGAATATCCATTTTTCACTTGGATTGGAATGTTGTTCTCGGCGGGTTTTGGTGCAGGGCTTGTATTCTGGGGTGTAGCAGAACCGATGAGTCACTTCTTCACAACACCATTTCCAGGATTAGAAGCGCAAACGGAGGAATCAGCAAGGGTAGCAATGGGATATGCGTTTTTTCACTGGGGTGTTAGTCAGTGGTCGGTATTTGCCATCGTTGGATTGATTATGGCCTATTTGCAATTTAAGAAAGAAAAGAAAGGTCTTGTTTCAACTTCAATCCAACCAGTTGTGGGTAGAAACCGCGGACTAAGCAATACGATTGATTCCTTAGCGGTCATCGCTACAGTAATGGGTGTTGCCACCTCATTGGGATTGGGTATATTGCAGATGAACGGTGGTCTACATACTGTATTCGACATACCAAATTCAATTTGGATACAAATTATCATCGCAACAATCATGCTTGTAATGTATTTACTTTCATCTAGTACTGGTTTAAATAAAGGAATCAAATGGTTAAGTAATCTTAACCTCGGATTGTGTCTTTTATTACTTATTTTTGTCTTCTTCGCAGGACCAACTGTATTTATTTTGAATACGTTTGTATTAGGATTAGGTGATTATTTTACAAACTTTATCCAATATAGTTTACGGTTAACACCTTACTCAGGTGATACATGGGTCCGTGACTGGACGATTTTCTACTGGGCTTGGGCGATCGCTTGGTCACCATTTGTTGGTGCATTCGTTGCCCGTGTTTCAAAGGGGCGAACGATTCGTGAATTCGTATTTGGTGTATTAATTGTCCCACCAGCTATCGCATGTTTATGGATTGCAGCATTTGGTGGTACTGCGATATATAGCGATTTAAACAAAGGTACACAAATTGCTGAAGCGGTTAATGATGATATGGCAGTCGCTTTATTCCAAACGTTTGGTGATATGCCGTTTCCAAATGTACTTTCCATTTTAGCATTGTTCTTAATCTTTACGTTTCTTGTTACATCTGCCGATTCTGCAACCTATATACTTGGAAGTATGACATCTAAAGGAAGTTTGAATCCTGCTTTGTTTGTTAAAATCGTGTGGGGTGTACTTATAACAGCTATTGCGGTTGTATTATTACTAGCAGGTGGCTTGGATGCATTACAAACAGCATCATTAATTTCAGCGCTACCGTTTACGGTCATATTACTACTTATCGTCGTCGCCTTTATTAGGATGATAAGGAAAGAGTCTACCATGAAAAATGATAAATAATTCACTAAAAAGCAGCTGTCCACTCAGCTGCTTTTTGTATCTGTTTGGAAACAACTCGTAATAAAATAGGTGGTTAAACCAACCATTAACACCATTATTGCAGAGTACGTTATTGTTGCTTCTTGTATTACAATCCAACCAAAGGTAATCACCATGCTATCGATGAGAAGAATATATATCCCTACGTTCAGTGAAGTAACCTTGGATAACATTAATGCTAAAAGATCTGTTCCACCTGTACTGATATTTGCTATCAGCATTATCCCAATACCTGTTCCGATTAACAGTCCTCCAGCTAAAGAACTGATAAGTATTGGGGTCGTATCCATGTGAGATAATGGATGGAAATAATCTATCAGCAGGGAAGAGAATAGTAATCCATGTAAACCATTGTAAAAATATGTTCGATAACGAAACCATGCAATCATATATAAAGGTAGACTTAAAACGATTATGGTTAAACCAGGTTTTAAACCTAACGAATATTTAGCGATTAATCCTAGCCCAATAATTCCTCCATCCAGTAAATGGTTTGGGATTAGAAAATAATTTATCCCAACCGCTACACACGTACTTCCAATCATAATAGATAGTATTTTTTGTATCATATGGATTCACCTACTCAACTTGTCCAAAAATACTTATATATGAATAGTTATGCGGGAATCTATCCATTTATCCTTTTATTGCAAAAAAGATAAAAAGATTTAAGTAGACCTAAATTATCAATTGTCAAATTTTGAATGTGATAGAACTGCAGGAATGTTAACGCTTGAAGATATTTTAGAAGAAATTATGGATACTAGAAAAAAGCAAGTGAAATAAGAACGAATTAGTGTTGAAAAAAACAAATTCAAAATAGGATTTGTCTTTTTTAAAATTTTAAAAAAGTATATAGTAGTTTTAAATAAAGGAAAAATTAAGTCATTTTGAAACCTTTCTAGTTCTAAAGAAGTATGTAATAATAATGATAATAGTCAAAAAACTAGTGAATATGGGAGAAAGGTTGGTAGCTGTATGGATAAATTCAAGCAAGCGAAAACAGATTTGAATGGAATTATTTTTGGTAAGGAAGAGGTTATCGATTTATTATTTATTGCTTTACTTGCTCAAGGCCATGTACTACTTGAAAGTGTTCCTGGTACAGGTAAAACAAAATTAGCAAAAAGCTTTGCTAAAGTGTTCGATGGGAAATTTAGTCGTATACAATTCACACCTGATGTTCTCCCCAGTGATGTAACCGGAATTCGTTATTTTAATCCGAAAACACAAGCGTTTGAGCTTCGTGTTGGCCCAGTTGTAACAAACATTTTACTTGCTGATGAAATAAACCGAGCAACCCCGAAAACACAATCGAGTCTTCTTGAAGTAATGGAAGAATATCAAACTACAATCGATGGGGAAACAGTAAAGGTGGAAGCACCGTTTCTAGTTATTGCAACTCAAAATCCGGTGGAAAGTAATTATGGGACTTTTCCTTTACCGGAAGCCCAGTTAGATCGTTTTTTGTTTAAAATTGACTTAGGTTATCCATCAAAGGAAGAGGAAAAGCGTATTCTCCATACATATCGGACGAACGATCCAATGGAATCAGTTTTTTCATCATTTTCAGTAGAAGATATAATTATGTTGCAGGATGAAATAAGACAAATAACTATTTCGAATGTAGTAACTGATTATTTATTAGCACTTGTTCAGCAATCGAGAATTCACGCTGGTATTGAACTTGGAATTAGTCCGCGTGGCACATTAGCATTAATGCGTGCAGCACAAGCAAGGGCATTTTTGCAGAATAGAGATTATGTTTCTCCAGAAGACGTTAAGGTATTAACACCGTATGTTTTTGAACATCGTCTGATATTATCAATGGAAGGTTCAATTAAGACAACAGCATTAGAAGTAGTGAATGAAATTATAACAAATGTTGCTGTTCCTATTGAAGCTGGAGTCGATCAAGCATGATGTGGCAAAAGGAATTCGGCTTAACTAATGACAAAAACTACGATTACTTACTTGCTGCGATTGTTGTATTGGTTGTAATTGGGTTTATATTTAGAAAACCGATATTATTTATTGTAGTAGGATTGTTTACTGCCTATCTGTTACTAAATAAATTTTATGATAAGCGAATCGGGGAGAAATTATTTCTTGAAAATCAACACCAGGTTGTAAGAATGTTTCCAGGAGACGAGACAGTGATGACGTTTGAATTTCAAAACCATTCTATGTTTCCGATTCTTAATGGTGAATTTCAGTTCCAAACTGAACAGGCTATTGTAGCAACTAACTATGTTGAGTCATCAAGCAAATATTGGAACCAGTTTACGTTACCATTGTCAGTAGTTGGTAAAGGGAAAGTTACTGTAACATTACCAATCAAAGCTAAACAACGTGGTACATCAAAAATAAAAAATATAAATTATAGATTTCCACACTTGTTCAACTTTGATTCCGTAACATTAAAGTATAATCCATTTTTTTATATGGAATATGTCGTGTATCCAAAGCCGATTCAAGTGAAAGGGATAGAATCAATTTCCCATGTCACAGCAGGCTCACAACGAACGAATTTTTCACCATTTGAAGATGTGCAGAGTCCACGCGGAACGAGAGATTATAGTTATAGTGATCCCTTCCATCGAGTTAATTGGAAAGCCTCTGCCAAAACACAAGAATTGCAAACGAATGTTTTTGACAAGGTAGTTGATATGTCATATGTTTTTATCGTTAATCTCAGTACACAGCACAGTTTAAACATGTTAAATAAAGAATTGGAAAAGTTGTTATCGTACACTGCCTATCTATGTCAATACGCTACTGAAAAAGGCTATCCCTTTGAACTGGTTATAAATGCTAGAGTACCAGGGAAAACGCCTTATATGGTTTTGCCGGATGGGGAAGGGAAAACCCATTATGTTCATGCGCTTGAAATACTAGCGCGTATTCGTTCGCAATCGATGATTGTTCCACTTAATCAAATGCTGCACCGCGTGGGGCAAAAATTTTATAAACCAAAAACGATCGTTTTAATTGGACAGATTCCTAAAGAAGCAGATCAAATTATCGACAAATGGAAGCAAACGCAAAAGAATATTTTTCATATTGAGTCCTTGGAAAAGGAAGCACATCTGAAACGTTGGGTAAAGGACGCGATTTATCATGCAAACTAAACATCCAATCATTACATATGCCTATCATTTTTTGAGTGAGGCTATTCTTCTTTTCTTAATCTGTCTTCCAGTAATGTATTTTCATTATAAATGGGTTCCATATGGAAGTTATTTCGCTATTTCATGTGGAATTTGCGTCGTATATTTGTTAGTTACCAAAATTAGCAATAGTTATATGTGGTATATTATATCAGCACCTTTTTTGATGGTAATATTCTATATTAGTAATTACCCGGCTTTCATGAGTGTTGTATTTTCAGTTATATTAACATGGCGTTTTATTAATATTCGAAATGAAACAGTATTGAATCGGGAAATGGGTTATATAAAAATAACGTTAGTTTTGGCAACGGGGCTTATGCTATTAATTAATAATTATCAGATTGTCCTCTTTGCATTTTTACAATTTTTATTTTTGATTGTTGGATATATTAGTAGTCATTTGACCGTTATTCACAAAGAGGAGAGAAAGCGGTTTGATAAGAAACTCTGGCTTTATATTAGCTTCATGTTGGTAACTGGATCAGTCATCATTTTTCTATTGTTTGATCCTGGTCGTAATTTATTTTTAAAAATTGGTGAAGGGCTCAGCTATATTGCGGCAGTGGTTGCTAGTAAAGTAGCAGTGGTTTTTCAATATTTAGATTTTAATAAAGTACAATTGCCTGGGGATTCTTCACCGATGGGACAGCAGCAAAATCAGCTGAATGAATTGCAACAAGGCAGTAATACTTCATTAATAGAGAAGATCATGCCATACATGTATTGGGCAATCGCCATTATCATAACCGGATTGGTAATTATTCTAGCAATTCGTTTCTTTAACAACAAATTTAGACGAATCGAGCAAGCAGATGTGAGTGATGCAATCGTTTATGGTGATTTGGATGATAAACCTAGGGACAATAGAAATTTCATAAATAAGATATTTGCATCTCAAAAGAAACCGAATCATCCAGTAAGAAAACTAGTCTATCAATTTGAAAGAAAAGCGTCTAAAGGTGGGTATGGGAGAAATCCATTTGAAACAGTAGAGGATTGGCTAAAACGTATAGGGGTTGATGATAATCTAACTGTGTATCAGAAAGTCAGATATGGTGAAAAAAAAGTTAGTGATCATGAAGTTAGCGTATTAAGGGATCAGCTACTTCGGGCTGAGGCTAAGTTAGATGAGAAGGTTTGACATTTTCATCAACTGTTTCTATACTTTAAAATAATAAAAGTTTTCTAGGGTTCCGCAATGTTATTTATTGGTCTGGTCCAAGAGAAAACGCACGTTTGTGTACACGGAGGGACAAAAGCCCGGGAGGATATCGATGTCAGATATCGTTCCGGGCTTTTATTTGGATAATTATAGAGGTGCTAATAATATGAAACGAGATTGGAATTTAGTATTTATTGCAGGGTTATTTGAAATAGGCTGGGTAGTTGGTTTAAAGCACGCATACAATATTGGAACGTGGGTTCTAACTGCAATTGCTATTTACATGAGTATGCATTTATTAATTGTAGCTACCAAAAGGCTTCCAGTAGGTACGACATACGCGGTGTTTACCGGTATTGGAACTGCTGGAACAGTTATTTTTGAAATTGCTGTATTTGGAGAGCCATTCAAACTGATGAAGGTATTTTTAATCCTACTGTTACTGTATGGTGTAATCGGCCTTAAAACAATTACAATAGAAACAACCGATGAAGGAGAGAATGCATAATGGCTTGGATTTATCTAATCATTGCTGGTGTGGGCGAGGTAGTAGGTGTATTAGGAATAAATCAAGTAAATCAGAAAAAAAACACGAGTTCGTTTCTAGTATTGTTTGGCGGGTTTTTGTTAAGTTTTGTATTCCTATCCATTGCCATGGAAACCATTCCGATGAGTACTGCTTATGCAGTTTGGACTGGAATTGGAACTGTTGGTAGTGCACTAGTTGGAATGTTTGTTTTTGGGGAATCGAAGAATTGGCGAAGGATCTTATTTATCAGCATGATTTTGTTGTCGGCAGTTGGTTTAAAGTTAATCTCCTAAACGATGTTTATCATATGATAATATCGGCTACACATTACTAAAATAGTAAAAAAGGAGTGCCGATATTAATGGATTTACATGAACAAATCAAAAAGCTGGAAAAGGTACGAAAAGATAATACGAATAAAGTTTTAACGATGTATTTGAATACAGATCCCTCTGATCCCGAGCAACAAGGTGGGGAATGGAAAATCCATTTTAAAAATGGAATGCGCAATTTTGAACAATATCTGGAAGAAGATAATAATAAAGAGGAATTAAAAAATTTTCAACAAGTTAGACAAAAGGTAGAAAAATTTGTTCGCGGCAATGAACAAAATTTTCGAAAAGGAATTGTTCTGTTTGCCACAGCTGATGAAGATATTTGGTTCGCCTACCGTGTACAAATGCGAGTAAAAACAGAATTTTATTGGCAGGAGACACCAAAATTAGAACAATTAAAGGCTATGTATGAGGCATTTCCAAAATCAGGTGTTATACTCGTTCAGCAGGATCATGTTAAAGTTATAGAAGCGGAGTTAGGTGAAATACAGGATACTACACATTATAATCTGGATATAGACACGGATAAGTGGCGTCAATTTGCCGGACCACATAAAGCGGATGCTTCAATGGGAAAAGGTGGGAAAGGTTTGCAGCAAGATAATTTCAAAGACCGCTATGAGGCGAATAAACATAGATGGTATAAAAGTATTGCGCCAAAACTGGACAAATTAGCAAAGGATCATGAATGGGAAAAAATTTATGTTGTTGGAGAAGCGGATGCATCACATAATGTGGAAGCACAAATGAACAAGTCTGTTGATAATGTAATTCAGAAGAATATGCTGGATCATGAAGAATCAAGAGTACTTGAAGAAGTATTTGCTTAAATAAGAGAGTTGGGCAATGATCCAACTCTCTTATTTACATTACAACTAATGTGGTATATACAAAAAACAATGAAACAACTAGAGAACTAGCAATATATCCAGTAGCAACTCCATATCTTTTATCAAAAATAAGCTGTAATGTTTCATTCCCAAAAGTAGAAAAAGTCGTATAGGCACCACAAAATCCAATACCGCTTAATAGCCAAACTATTTCTGATAATTGATTCGTTATATGAAAATGTACCGTTATACCTAATAGAATAGAACCGGTTATATTAGCAATCCATGTGCCAAACAGATGTTTTTTAGCTTTAACTGAAATATAAAAACGAAGCATACTACCGAAAAATCCACCTATAGCCACGAAGAGAAAACTCATGACAGAACCTCTCTTCCCCTAGCAGACATAAAACCGAGATAACAAAATCCAAGTCCACCGAAAATACTAAGTACTATATATAGAATAGAGAGGTAATGATTTGTTTGCCATAGTTCAACTGTTTCAACGGCAAATGTGGAAAAGGTTGTGAACGCTCCAATCATTCCAGTCCCCAGTGCAGCGAACATTTCAGGGGATAGTTTTTGATTTATCAGTCCTTTGTTCAATACAAAGCTTAACAAAAAGCAACCAATTAAATTCGTAATCAACGTTGCGTAAGGGAATACTTCACTTGCTTGGAATAAAAGTGAAATAACATACCTACCAATAGCTCCAATCATTCCACCTATCCCAACTGCAATATAAAGTTTAAAGGAATGGAGATTACTCATACGGTTTGACATGCTGGACATACCCCGTAAATTTCAAACTTATGACCTTCTATATCATAATTTGCTAACTCACTTACTACTTCTTCCATTGGACATACATCAATTTCTTTAGTTTTACCACAATCTTTACAGATAAAATGATGATGATGGTGATGTGTACAATTCATTCGAAATAGTTTTTCTCCATTTAATTCAGTTGTTTCTAAAATACCTACTTCATTATATAAATGTAAATTTCGGTATACTGTGTCAAAACTTATACCTTCGTAAGTCGTTTCTAAATGCTGAATAAGATCCTTTGCTGTACGGTAACCATCAGCTTGCTCAAAAAAAGTAAGAATATCTTTTCGTTTTCCAGTTGTTTTGTATCCTTTTTCCTTCAAAAGATCGATAGCTTCATTTATATTCACGCTGATTCCCTCTCTCTTTTTGAATTAAAAGTAAGACGCTTTGCACTTATTGAAAGTAATAAAATAATAATTGAAACAAGTACAATTGTTCCTCCAGGTGGTATATTAAAATAATAACCTGAGAATAATCCGAGAATAACAGAAGATTCTCCAAAAATAACAGATAAAATAATTGTTTGTTTAAAACCTCTTGCCAATCTCATGGCAGAGGCGACTGGCAATGTCATTAATGCAGATACGAGCAACACACCAACAATTCTAATGGATGCGGCGATAACCAATGCGGTCAGTATGATAAATAATAAATGGATTCGTTTTGCATGAATCCCTGAAACTTTTGCATGTTCTTCATCAAAAGACAATGTAAATAATTCTTTATAAAATAGAACGATAATGATTATAACAAAAATTGAAATCCCTACTATTGACAAAAAGTCCTTTTGACTCACTGCCGAAACGGAACCAAATAAAAAGTTGAAAAGCTCCGTGTTAAATCCATCAGCAAGGGAAATGAAAATAAGACTTAACCCAACCCCCCCAGATAAAATAATAGGTATCGCAAGCTCCTCATATGCTTTATAAACGCTTCTAAGCTTCTCAATAAATATTGACCCAATGACGGAAAAAATCATACCACCATATAGTGGCGTGATGATTGTCGTGGCAAATTTTTTCTCTAACAGTAATCCGAATGCTATACCACCAAGTGTAACATGAGATAATGCATCCGCTATTAAGGACAAGCGTCGTACAACAATAAACGTTCCTAGTAGTGGAGCGATTACACCAATTAGTAGACCGGTTAAAAATGTATTTCTAAGAAAATCATATTCTAAAATATCTGATAGCATAGCTGTTTTCCTCCAACTTAATGATCATGTGAAACGATGCTTACCGCATGCCCGTAAATTTGTGATAAGTCACGATTTGTCAATGAAGTATATTCTTTCGGATCTCCGTGAAAATGCAACGTTCTATTTAAACAGACAATATCGGTAGCATGTTCCGTTATGATACCAGTATCATGTGTAACAAGTAATAATGTAATGTTTTGTTTATTGTTTAATTGATGTAATAATTTATAAAACCGTTGTACATTGTCATTATCTACACCAACAGTTGGCTCGTCTAGTATGAGCAGTTTAGGATTATTAACCAACGATCTGGCGATAAAAACTCGTTGCTGTTGTCCGCCGGATAAATTTCCGATGTTTTGATGAGCATATTCACTCATACCTACTTGGTCAATTGCTTGTGAAATTTTTTCCTTATGGTGTTTTGTTAAAAATTTTAAATACCCAACTTTGGCAGTTAACCCCATTGATACTACTTCGAATACTGTTGCAGGAAAGCCTTTGTTAAAAGTATTGGACTTTTGTGATACGAAGCCAATTTGGTTCCATTCCTTAAACTTGTCAATCGATTTATCGAAAAGGGATATGGAACCATGATCAGGTTTCTGGAGTCCTAAAATTAATCTAATAAGAGTAGTTTTACCTCCGCCATTAGGTCCGACTAATCCCATAAAAGCTCCACGTGGTATTTCAAAGTTTATATTCGTTAAGACTTCTTTATATTCATAGGCATAGTGTATTTGCTTCATTGTGACAATGGATTCAGTCATTGATTACACCTCTTTACTCGGTTGCTTTATCAAGTACTTTTAAATTCTGTTTCATTAAGGACAGATAATCCTCTTCATTTTTAATATCATCATCGGTTAATACAGAAAGGTTATGAATATACAATGCTTCAGCATTTATTTGTTCCTGAATGACTTTAGAAATTCGATCAGTCCCGTTTTGTTCAAATATTACATAGTTTATGTTTAGCTCTTTTGTCTCATCGATTATTTGTGTCAGTTCTTTTTGTGATGGTTCATCGCTTGATGTTAAACCACTGATAGCAATTTGGTCTAATCCATAACGTTCTTCCCAGTACCCATATGCAGCGTGGGAAACAAGAATCTCTTTGTTATCTTTATTTTGTAAAGTTTTTTGATATTGCTTATCCAATGCTACTAGTTCATCTTTTAAAGTGACAAAGTTATCCGTATATTGCTCTGTCTTATCAGGATTTAATTCAATTAATTTGTCTTTAATCATTTCTGCCATATCAACCATGCGCAATGGATCAAGCCAAATATGCGGATCATGGTCACCATGATGGTGTCCGTCATCAGCATGTTCCTCTGAAAGTTCTTTTTCTGTGTGGAATAACTCTTCATTTTTACCTAATTCCATTAGTTCAACGTTCTCTGATTGTAATGCATCCGCAGCACTTTCTGCAAAGCCTTCCATACCAGCGCCCATATAAATAAATGCATCACTTGAAGCAATAGATGTCATTTCTTTCGTTGTCGGTTCGTACGTATGTGCATCAACACCAGGTGGATAAATAGATTTTACGTTTAACGTATCGCCGCCAATTTGTTCTGCTATATACTGAATTGGATAAATTGATGTATAAATAGTTAATCCAGTATTGTTGTCTTCTGTGGAAGAACTGCAACCGGCAATAACAATCGTTAATAGAATAGATAGAAATAATATAACTGTTTTTTTCAATGTATGGTCCCCCTCAAATGTGTAATCCTAAATTATAATACCGTAATGATTACGATTTGTAAACAGTAATGATTACGATTATGTTTTACTACTATAATTATTCATTATTTCTCTAACATATGTATGGTCGGTTTCAATACTATAATGGATGTGAATGAAGGTTAAACAGCGGTTGTTCTCGTTCTTGGAGACAAATGTCATAAACTTTAAAATTAGTTAAAATTTTTTCATTCGTTTGTATTGCGAAATGTCAGAATTTAATTTATAATATGCATTAGATGGATAGGGAACTATCTTTTATTTTTCGCAACAAAATGAATGAGTATTCATTCAAAATGGGTTAGGGGGACAAATCATGACACGAACAATCAAGCGCGCCGCGGTGTTAGGCTCTGGAGTTATGGGGTCTGGAATTGCTGCCCACTTGGCTAACGTTGGAATCCCAACGATTATGCTCGATATTGTACCAAAGGAATTAACAAAGGATGAAGAAAAGAAAGGTTTAACACTAGAAGATCACGCTGTACGTAATCGCATGGCAGCACAAAGTAAAAAAGCCCTAATTAAACAAAAACCATCTCCAATTACGACAAAAAAAAGCCTTGATTTAATCGAGGTTGGTAATATGGATGATGATATCGAAAAATTGGCAGAAGTTGACTGGATTATTGAAGTTGTAGTTGAAAACTTGGATATTAAGAAAAAAGTATTTGCAAATGTAGATAAATATCGTAAAGCAGGCACAATTGTTAGTTCCAATACATCTGGGATTTCAGTAGAAGATATGGCTGCTGATTGCTCAGAGGACTTCCGTAAGCATTTTCTTGGAACACACTTTTTCAATCCACCACGTTATTTGAAGTTGCTTGAGGTTATTCCAACAAAGGATACGAATCCGGAAGTTTTAGCATTCATGAAAACATTTGGTGAAAATGTTCTTGGCAAAGGCGTTGTTGAAGCAAAAGATACACCGAACTTTATCGCCAATCGAATCGGTACATATGGCCTGCTTGTCACTGTGCAAAAAATGCTTGAAGGCGGCTTTAGTGTCGGTGAAGTCGATTCGGTTACAGGACCAATGATTGGGCGTCCAAAAAGTGCTACTTTCCGTACATTGGATGTTGTAGGATTGGATACATTCATTCATGTAGCAAAAAATGTTTATGATCAAGTTGAAGGTGCTGAAAAAGAAATATTTGATGTACCTGACTTTATTTTAAAAATGCAGGAAAACGGTTGGCTTGGTTCTAAGAGCGGTCAAGGCTTCTTCCTAAAGAAAAAAGATAAAAGTGGAAGCATAATCTATGAATTGAATCCAAAAACACTAGAATACGAGGATCGTAAAAAATTAAAAACTCCTGCAACTGAAATGGTGAAGCAGGAAAAAGGCTCACACCGTAAATTGAAAGCGCTTGTATCGGCAAAAGGAGATAAAGCGGGTGACCTTGTGTGGTCCATTCTAAAGCCAGTGTTAACTTATTCAGCAAATTTGGTTGGTGAAATCGCTGATGATATCGTCTCTATTGATCAGGCAATGAAATGGGGATTCGGCTGGGAAATTGGACCATTTGAAACCTGGGATGCGATCGGTCTTGGCAAATCAGTTGAGCGGATGCAAGAAGAAGGCGAAACGATACCTGAATGGGTGCTTAAACTCATAGAAGATGGTAAAGAATCCTTTTATAAAACAGAGAATGGCAATGTTTATTATTATGATAATGGAGTGTATAAACAACAAAGTTTCAATAAAAAAGAGATTAATTTAAAACGTTTAAAAGATGTTAATGGGGTCATTAAAAAGAATACGGGTGCTAGTTTTATAGATTTAGGAGATGGTGTTGCTGGACTGGAATTCCATTCACAAAGTAATGCTATCGGTCTGGATATTATCCAAATGGTTAATTTTGCGCTTGACGAAGTAAGTAAAAACTATGAAGGGCTTGTTATTGGAAATCAAGGCAAGAACTTCTGTGTTGGAGCTAATCTTGCAATGATGCTAATGGAAGCACAAGATGATAACTTCTTTGAGTTAGATATGGTAGTGCGTCAATTCCAAAACATGGCAATGAATATAAAATACTCTGAGAAGCCGGTTGTTACGGCACCATTTAATATGACACTTGGTGGCGGAGCAGAAGTTTCCTTACCAGCTACATCGATCCAAGCTTCTGCTGAAACATACATGGGACTTGTTGAGTTCGGTGTTGGTCTCATTCCTGGTGGCGGCGGAACGAAAGAGCTTTATTTGAAGCAGCTACGTAACATGCCAAAAGGTGTTGATTTTGATTTATCTAAAGTAGCAAATGATGTGTTTGAAAAAGTTGCTACCGCAAAAGTTTCAACATCTGCAGCTGAAGCTCGTGAAAATGGATTTTTGAATAATAATGATGCTATTAGTGTAAATCCTGATCACTTGTTAAGTGATGCAAAAGAAAGGGTGTTATCACTAGCTAAAGCAAGTTATCAAGCTCCACAACGTGAACAAATTCCAGTGGTTGGTGATCCGGGTTACGCTGCCATGTTGCTTGGTGCGAAATCACTACAATTAAGTGGCTATGCATCTGATCATGATGTGAAAATTGCTGAAAAACTAGCATATGTTTTATCAGGTGGACGCGTTAAAGAAGGTACATTAATTGATGAACAAGTAATGCTAGATTTAGAGCGTGAAGCATTCTTGAGTTTAATTGGTGAACCAAAGACGCAGCAGCGTATGCAACACATGCTAGTTAAAGGGAAGCCATTACGTAATTAATTAATAGAAGAGGGGGAAGAAAGGTGAAGGAAGCAGTTATTGTTGCAGGTGCAAGAACCCCTGTAGGAAAAGCAAATAAAGGGTCACTAAGGAATACTCGCCCAGATGATTTAGCGGCTCTAACAATAAAGGAAACGTTAAAGCGTGCAGGAAACTACGATGGAAACATTGATGATGTCATTATTGGAACAGCAATGCCTGAAGCAGAGCAAGGTATGAACGTAGCAAGGAATATTGCAGGTTTAGCTGGACTAAGAAATACCGTACCAGGTGTTACAATCAATCGCTATTGTTCATCAGGATTACAAAGTATTGCTTTTGCGGCTGAACGGATCATGATCGGGGCAAGTGATACGATGATAGCTGGTGGAACAGAATCAATGAGTCTGATCCCGATGGGGGGTCACGTAATCAAGCCAAATTCTAAGCTTGTCCAAGATGCTCCAGGATACTATATGGGAATGGGACACACTGCTGAGGAAGTAGCTAATCGTTTTGGCATTTCACGAGCAGACCAGGATGCGTTTGCTGTCCAAAGTCATGAGCGCGCAGCAAAAGCAATTCAAGAAGGTAAGTTTAATGATGAGATTGTTCCTGTCGAGGTAACTGAGCGTATTGTTGGACAAAACAACAAAATTGAAGAGAAAAATTATATGTTCGAAATGGATGAAGGTGTTCGCCGAGGAACAACTGTAGATGTTTTAGCTAAACTTCGCCCAGCATTCCACGTGAAAGGATCGGTAACAGCGGGTAACTCATCACAAATGAGTGATGGTGCAGCAGCGGTACTTTTAATGGATCGTGAAAAAGCGGTTGCAGAAGGGTTAACCCCACTTGTTAAATTCCGTTCATTTGCCGTAGCTGGTGTGGAACCGGAGATTATGGGAGTTGGACCTGTAGAAGCTATTCCAAAAGCATTAAAAATTGCAGGACTAGAGCTTTCTGATATCGGGTTGTTTGAATTAAATGAAGCGTTTGCTTCTCAATCGGTTCGCGTTATTCAAGCACTCGATTTAGATTCGAACATCGTAAACGTAAATGGAGGCGCAATTGCACTTGGTCATCCACTTGGCATGACAGGTACAAAATTAACATTAAGTCTTATCCATGAAATGAAACGTCGTAACGTTCATTATGGTGTCGTTACAATGTGTATTGGCGGTGGTATGGGAGCTGCTGGCGTATTTGAACTTTTGTAGTCTAGTTTTTTGAAATTTATATTTCATAATAGAGAGGAACGATTAATATGAGTGAAACAAAAGAAAAGTTATTTAAAGGTGGAGCATTTTTAATTGAGGATTTAACCGGTGATGATGTTATTACACCAGAAGATTTCACAGATGAACATCATATGATCGCTAAAACTACTGAAGATTTTGTGGAAAAAGAAGTGTTACCAAAGGTTGAAAATTTGGAGAATCATGAATTTGAACATTCTGTTGATCTATTGAAAAAAGCTGGTGAACTAGGACTTTTAGGTGCAGATGTACCTGAAGAATACGGTGGTCTAGCATTAGATAAAATCAGTTCTTCCTTAATTACCGAAAAATTTTCACGTGCTGGCGGATTTTCAGTAACACACGGTGCACATGTTGGTATCGGTTCACTTCCGATAGTGTTTTTCGGTAACGATCAGCAAAAGGAAAAATATTTGTCGAGGCTTTCAACTGGTGAGTTGCTTGCAGCATATGCATTAACAGAGCCTGGTTCAGGATCAGACGCGTTAGGTGCAAAAACTACTGCTAAATTAAACGATGCAGGAACACATTATATATTAAATGGTGAGAAACAATGGATCACGAACTCGGCTTTTGCTGATGTTTTCGTAGTCTATGCAAAGATCGACGGTGACCATTTCTCTGCGTTTATTGTTGAACGCGAATTCCCAGGTGTATCTACAGGTCCGGAAGAGCACAAAATGGGAATCAAAAGCTCGTCAACTCGTACGTTAATATTAGAGGATGCGGAGGTTCCTGTTGAAAACCTTCTTGGTGAAAAGGGTCGCGGGCACGTTATTGCATTTAATATTCTTAATGTAGGGCGCTATAAATTGGCAATCGGTGGTGTTGGTGGTTCGAAACGCGGTATTGAAGTAGCAACCAAATACGTTAACGAACGTAAACAGTTTGGAACATCTATTTCCAGTTTCTCTTTAACACAAGAAAAATTGGCAACCATGGCTGCAAGAACGTATGCAAATGAAAGTGCCGTTTATCGTACAGTTGGCTTGTTTGAACAACGCATGGGAGCTTTAACTGATGAACAATTGAAAGATGGTCGTGAGGTAGCGCGTGCAATTGCTGAATATCAAATTGAGTGCTCCATGAATAAGTACACGGCAACAGAATGTCTGGATTACGTGGCAGATGAAGCGGTACAACTTCATGGTGGATATGGCTTCATGGAAGAATATGAAGTAGCAAGAATGTACCGTGATTCTCGTATTAACCGTATTTTTGAAGGAACAAACGAAATCAACCGTTTGCTCGTACCTGGCACCTTGCTGAAAAAAGCAATGAAAGGTGAATTACCACTTCTTCAAAAAGCGCAGGGGTTACAAGAAGAACTTATGATGATGATGCCTGAAGAACCAGGTGATGAAGCGTTAGCGCAGGAGAAATATCTTTTGAAAAATGCGAAGAAAATGGTCTTACTTGGTGCTGGTTTAGCTGCACAGAAATATATGCAAAAACTAGAAAACGAACAAGAAATTCTTGTAAATCTTGCCGATATGACCGCGGAAGTATATAACATGGAATCAGCAATTCTTCGTACAGAAAAAGCAATTTCTAAATCTGGCGAAGAGAAGAATAAACAAAAACTTCTTTACACACAAGTTTACGTACAAGGAGCTTTCAACCGTATAGAAGCGGATGCAAAAGAAACATTAATTGCGGTAGAATCTGGTGATACGTTACGTATGATGTTATCATCCTTACGTAAGTTAACCCGTCATACGCCAACAAATGTAATTGCTAAAAAGCGTGAAATCGCGGCTAAGATTATTGAGGAAGAGAAGTATATTGTGTAAATAAAATCACCCCCCTGTTCAAGGGGGGATACTTTTAATCTCGAATCTCGGGTATGCTGTTCATAATTTCTGCCATGGTAAAAGAAATGCAAGGAATGTTTGGGGAATGAACAATTTCATCACCTTGGAATATGTTGAAAAGTTCATATTGCTCATCTTGAATTATATATTCCTCTAAAATGCCACTAGTAGGTTCTACTATCCAATACTCTGGGATACGATAACGTGCATATGTTTTTAATTTATCTATTTTATCTCGTTTTAATGATGAAGATGAAAGGATCTCAACCACAAGATTTGGTGTACCCTCCACCCCTTTTTTGCTTAAAATATCTACACGCTTTCGGTTTACAAGAACAAGATCAGGCTGCCGCACTTCTTCGGTAGGGGATAAAATTACGTCAACAGGCGCATATAATATGATGTAGTCTGACTCACAATTTCGTGCAATATTTTTTTGCATTTCAAAGCTGATCAATTGATGGGGGATTGATGGTGCGGGACTCAATAGTTCTAATTGTCCTCTAACCAATTCATAGCGATTACCATCGTCAATTGATGCATAATCTTCGTATGTTAGACCACTTTCCTTTAATATATTATCTTTGGGATTGTCCCTGTTTTTATTGTTACGATTGCCCATAGCAATCCCTCCAAAATTTACTCTATTACATATTATTATAGCATACCACTTCGGATACAGCCTTTTTTATGCGTGAATATTGAGTAAACTTTTGTGATTGAGATTTCCATCGACCACCTACCTCGAAGTTTGCTATAATAAATGTAAACAAAATAAATAGTTAAGGAGGTCTAAATATGGCATTAACATTTTACTGGTACCCTAATTGCGGTACATGTAAGAAAGCTAAAAAATGGTTAGATGATAATAAAGTAGACTATACTAGCATACATATTGTGGACGAGACACCATCAAAAGAAAAACTACTAGATTTGATTGAAGTGAGTGATTTACCTGCCAAAAAGTTTTTCAATACAAGTGGTAAAAAGTATCGTGAATTAAATATTAAGGACAAAATAAAGGACGCAACGATAGATGAAATGACAACAATACTTGCTTCTGATGGTATGTTGATCAAGCGCCCAATTGTAACAGATGGACAGAAAGTTACAGTTGGATTCAAGGAAGAGACGTTCAATGAAAATTGGCTACAAAAATAAGATGAAATACTAGAAATAAATGCTATTACCTTGTATAGTAATATTGCAATGAATTAACGGAGGGATTTCAATGAGCTTACCAAAAGACTTATTATATTCAGAAGAACACGAATGGGTAAAAAAAGAAGGCGACAAAGTACGCATCGGGATTACAGATTTTGCACAATCTGAACTTGGGGATATCGTATTTGTTGAGCTGCCAGAAGTAGGAGACGAAATCGAATCAGATGAGCCTTTCGGAAGTGTTGAATCAGTTAAAACTGTTTCAGAATTATATGCACCAATTAGTGGAAAAGTTGTTGAAGTAAATGAAGAATTAGAGGATAGCCCTGAATTTGTCAATGAATCACCATACGAAAATGCATGGATGATTGTTGTAGAACCATCTAATGAATCAGAATTTGATGAGTTATTATCTGCTGAGAAGTATGAAGAAGTTATTAAAGAAGACTAATTAATTTAATCGTAACTTAAAGGCTGACATAGTATCTGATGGAAGGATGCATGTCAGCCTTTTTATTTATTCTCTTTCTCTAATTTATCGAATTATTACATTTATTTCAATTACATTACATGTTATACTTAAATAAAATTCAGAAATTTCCTAAGGTGGGGTGAAATTGGTACATACGATGGGATGCACGGGCGTTAGTAAGATATTTCAAGGGGACGGGATTAGCACTTATGCTTTAGAGGACATTAATGTAAAGTTTGATGAGGGGGAATTTGTGGCAATTGTTGGTCCATCCGGGTCAGGGAAATCAACACTACTTAGTTTAATAGGAACATTAGACTTACCATCAAGTGGAGAAATCATGTACGGCAATGAACCAATTAACAACCGAAGACCAAAACAATTAGCTGATTTTCGTTTTGAAAATATCGGATTTATATTTCAACAATTTCACCTACTACCTACACTTACCACATTAGAAAATGTTATGGCTCCATTATTTTCAAGAAAAGTTTCCTACAACAAAAAAGAACGTGCAGAAAGTTTATTGAAAGATGTAGGATTGGAGGATAAACTTCATTCTTTACCTTCACAACTTTCTGGTGGGCAGCAACAGCGAGTAGCTATA
Source organism: Virgibacillus ndiopensis (assembly GCF_900187325.1). GTDB lineage: Bacteria > Bacillota > Bacilli > Bacillales > Amphibacillaceae > Virgibacillus_E > Virgibacillus_E ndiopensis. The sequence goes on from NZ_FZMZ01000006.1 coordinate 1,335,823, forward strand.
GCACGTGCATTAGTTCATGAACCAAGTTGGTTACTGGCTGATGAACCAACTGGAAATTTAGATACTCATACCGGTGAAATAATCTTTGAGAAACTTTCATCCTTAAATAAAGAAAAAGGATGTGGAGTTATTTTTGTTACACATGATCCAGACTTGGCTGCAAGGGCTAATAGAATTGTAGAGATGAAGAATGGAAAAATTACTAGAGATTCAAGGGGCGAGGTCCATGCTTAGGTTTATTTGGAACTCTTGGTGGCGGAATAAGGAACGATTTTTATTACTTATAGTTGGCGCTTTAATAGTTAGTATAGGGCTCAGTTATTTAGTTGGGATAACGCAAGCTAATAAGGCTACAGTGGTCGATGAACTGCAGAAACGGTGGAAATCATCTTACCATATCGTTGTTCGTCCACCTGATGCAAGAAGTGTGACGGAAGAAAAGAAATTGTTGGAGCCGAACTATCTTAGTGGCATAGCGGGTGGAATTTCTTTAGAACAATACGAACAGGTAAAGGCAATATCAGATATAGATATTGCAGCACCAATTGCCATGATGGGGTACATACAAAATTCAACTCAACTAGGTCAAATAGACATTACGGAGCCTGGTGTATATAGGATGAACATAAAGGAAGCCACTGATAATGGCGTTGATACGGTAGTAGATAACGGAAGTATATATTTTACAGTAGGGACATGGGAAGGGCCGAGCGATTCAAGCGCATATGGTGTAACCCGATTTGATGGGAAATTGCACTATGGAACTGATATTTTATTGGCTGGCGTTGATCCAGATGCTGAAGCAAAGCTTGTTGGAATTGATGAAGCAATAGTTAAGGGTAGCAACAGTAAGTATTTATCTAAAAAGGATAATATTGAAACAATTGAAGTAATGGAAGATATTGAAGACACAAAAATTCCTGTAATACTTAGTAACCAGGAGTTTGTAGATGGAACAATGACATATACAATCGAAAAGGTGGATATACCTTTTGCTGAAAATCCTGATTCTACGATGGAGATGGTTAAGGAAAATGGCGGTAAATCTTATTTAGATGAACAACCTAAGACTCAAGTAGATCAATATAAATTTACTACTTCAGAGACCCATAAAAAAATTATTGAACAAATAAGTAATGGTGGAGATATAGGAGGGTCTCAATGGATGCGATTTAAACCATCTCCTGTCGAATATAGAGAGGTATCTAGTCCATACGGAGAACGCTGGCCTTTTTCTTATGAAGTAGAACCATATACTGTTCCTTCAGATTCAACACTTGCTATTGATTATGCCTATAGGCAAATTACATCATTTGGTGAAGACAGTTCTTCATGGCCAAGACTTCAATTGGATTTTAAGGGTATATTTGATCCAAGACAATTAAATATTTCTAAGGATCCTTTAACCGAATTACCAATGGAGACCTATTTTCCTTCTAAAGCGAATTGGGTACTGGACAAAGATGAAAATCCAATAAACCCGCCACAACAAATGAAACCGCTTAATAACCCATATGGCTTTTTGACTAAACCACCATTAATTTTAACAAATATAGAAGCGGCTGCAAAAATAATCGGAGATAAACCAATCTCGGCTATCCGTGTTAAGGTGAAAGATGTAGAGGAATTAACTGAGGAGAGTGAACAAACCCTTCAAGATGTTGCGAAAAAGATAGAGGAAAAGACTGGTTTAATTACGGATATTACGTTAGGATCTTCACCGCAACCAGCATTAACGCATATACCAGGACTTGAGGAAAAAGAAAACCTTGGATGGGTGGAACAGCCTTGGATTAAACTAGGTTCCTCGATGACTATTTTTAAAGAATCAAAAATAGGAATGTCCGGAGTTATTGCAAGTGTTATAGCAGTTGCCATCGTTTATGTGTTTTCCACTAATATAATTATGATGTATGCAAGGAAAAAGGAATTCGCCGTCTTACTTTCTATTGGATGGCGTCCGAATCAATTAACGAAATTATTATTTATTGAGGCAACAATGATCGGCGTGTTTGTTTCGATAATTAGCTGGCTTATTCTTGGCTCAATTTATGTAACTAATGAATTTGAAACATCAGTTTGGCGTCTAATATTAATAGGTATATTTGGATTATCCATATACGTTTTAGGAACTCTTATACCTGGATTCTTAGTTCGGAAAATATCCCCATATGAAACAATTAAAACTGGGGAAATTTCCAATCTGAAAAGGCATTTATTCAAAACGAAATCAATTTTTAGTATGGGTTTAAAAAATTTACTTATTATGTGGAAACGCAGTATATTGTCCGTAATAGCGATAGCGTTACCAACAAGTTTGTTGATTTTCTTCTTATTTGTTACGTTCCAACTAAAGGGAACTATGTTTACGACATGGCTTGGAGAGTTTGTTGCCATGGAAGTTGGTCCAATGCACTATGTTGCAATGGGTGTGGCGATTGCGATTGCAATATTAACGACAGCTGAAATTATTTGGCAAAATGTTGCAGAGCGGCAAACCGAACTTGCAGCGCTTAAAGCATTCGGATGGCATAACAGAACAATTCGAACACTTGTATTAATAGAGGGTGGTTTAAGTGGGCTATTAGCTGGATTAATTGGTTTAGGTATTGCATTTGGTATTATTTTTGGGATGTATGGTAAATTTCCTACTGATGAATTATTGTTTTTACTTGGTACCATTTTAATCCCAATAGTTACTGGGATAGTAGGTGCAATTTTACCTGCTAGAAAAGCAGTGATAATACAACCATATCAGGGTCTGACTGGTGGTTTTACAAATTCGAAAAGAACAGAAAAAAGTTTTCGGTATGTGTTTGGTACAGTAGGAATCTGTTTGTTTTTAGGAATCGTCACGTTATTAATGCAAGCTATCCCAGATACGAAGGAGTCTAATGTAACTAGACCAGAAAATATTCAATCGATAGAAGGAACATCAGGGGAAGTGCAGGAGACCATTGAGGTAGATGGCAAGAGTAACAAATCGGAGAAAAAAATGGATAAGGGAACTGAGGAAGAAGGAGAAAATATTATTGATAATAAAATTGAGAATGCCTGGCGTGTCTTGAATATAGGAGATACTTTGGAGGAAAAGTTTAAAACATTTACCTATAAGTTAGTAACTGAAAATCCAGAGAATATAAAACCAAAGCAGGCAAATGCAGAATTTATTACAATTTCAGCGGAACTAATAGATAGACATGAATCTGGAAGTACAGTATATCAACCTCAAAAGGGAGATATATACCTATTGGATGGAAATGGAATTAAGTATAATAGAATAGATTATGAAATAGTAGTAGCTGAGAATTGGAGTAAAATTCACTTAAATCCTCCAGCAAAAGTAAAAACTTTGTTAACCTTTGAAGTTCCTGAGAACGTTAAACAATTAGTCATGATTGAAAACAGTAAATTAACAGCGGGAGATATTGTGGTAAAAATTAAATAAGAATTGTAGAGATGTTTTTAACTCACCTTTTTCACGTACTTAAAAAGCTGATAATGCATAAACTGATATAACATATAAATGTATATGTTATAATACGAAATGATGGATTACCATCAACAAATAGTATATTTCATGGACATTTTTATTCAGTAGGTTAGTTCTTGGGTCGTTCCAAATGGATAGGGAGTGCATGTGATGTTTACGCATGATTCAGACAAAGTTATTATAGTCGAGGGATTAACGGACAAAAAGCAAATCAAAAAAGTAATTAATGATGACGTAGAGATTATTTGTACAAATGGTACATTTGCAGTGGAACGGTTTGATGAGCTTTTAGAAACATATGATTTGGATAATAAGGACGTATATATTTTAGTTGACGAGGATCAATCAGGGATGAAGTTGCGAAAACAATTGGCACGTGAACTTCCGCATGCTGAGCATATTTATGTAAGTAGTGAATACCGGGAAGTAGCAACAACTCCTGAACAGATACTCGCAACTGCCTTGATAAGTAAAAGCATTTCGGTTAATCCGATATTTTTAGTTTAGGGTGGTATTTTTGCAGGCAATAACGAATGAAACTTTAGAACAGGAAAACTATTTATTATATATTTATACACCATTTTGTGGTACTTGTAGTTTGGCAAGGTCCATGTTAGATAAAATTGAGTCCGTGCATAAACAGGAAATATTTTATGAAATGAATGCATCGTTGCACCCTGATTTTATGCGTAATAACAAAGTAGAAAGTGTACCGTGTTTAATGATTAAAGAGAATAATGAAATTAAAGAGAGAATCTATGCATTCAAATCCATTCCAAATATTTATAGCTATTTATTAAAATATACGCCTGAGCTGTTTGAAAACTAAATAGTATGAATTGGTGGATTATTATTTTTTATATTGACACCTAATTATAGGGGTGCTAATATCTAGATTATCAAATTTAATTAAATAGTACTTATCTCTTATCTTGAGCGGCGGAGGGACTGGCCCTACGAAACCGCGGCAACCTTCAAACATTAAGTTGTTTGAAAGGTGCCAATTCCTGCAAAGAGTTATCTTTGACAGATGAGAGAACGTGAAGACATATATTTACGTCTTTCTGTTCTCTTACAGAAAGGCGTTTTTTGTCTTTATTAGGACATAATATGTATCTAAGGAATTTTTAGGAGGATAAATTGTGATTTCGATTGAAGGGTTAAGTAAAATTTTCACATCAAATAAAAGTCAGATCACGGCTGTTGATGATTTAACACTTGATATAAAAGAGGGCGATATTTTCGGTGTAATTGGATATAGTGGTGCTGGTAAAAGTACGTTTGTCAGATTGTTGAATCGGTTGGAGGAGCCTACTGGAGGTCGAATTATTATTGATGACCAAGAGATCACTGCTTTAAATTCAAGTCAACTTCGTTTAGCTAGACAGGAAATTGGCATGATTTTTCAGCACTTTAATTTACTTTGGTCAAGGACTGTGAAAGATAACATCGCCTTTCCATTGGAAATAGCTGGTGTACCAAAGACTGAACGTGAAAAAAGAGTACAGGATTTAATTGATTTAGTTGGTCTTACGGAAAGAGAAAACGCTTATCCGTCACAGCTAAGTGGAGGGCAAAAGCAACGCGTCGGAATTGCCCGTGCATTAGCTAATAATCCAAAAGTTCTACTTTGCGATGAAGCAACTTCCGCATTGGATCCGGAAACAACGAATTCGATATTAGATTTGTTAGTTGATATCAATCAAAAACTTGGATTAACAATCATCTTAATAACACACGAAATGCACGTCATTCGTAAAATTTGTAAACAAGTGGCAGTGATGGAGAACGGAAAGATTGTTGAACAAGGCGAGGTGCTGGACGTATTTTTAAGACCGAAGCAACAGGTAACGAAGAAGTTTGTTGAACAGGTGATGGGAACGAACGATGAAAACGAAGGTATCAATCATCTAATTAATACGTATGATCATGGAAAAATTGTTCGTCTACATTTCATTGGCGAGACGACAAACCAAGCGCTGATTAGCAAGGTTGCAAAAGAATTCACGATTGACATTAATATTTTACAAGGAAAAATTACGCAAACTCAGGCTGGCGCTTATGGAACATTATTTGTACAACTTGATGGTGAGGCAGGGGAAGTTGATAAAGTTATAGATTTTATCACGCATACCTCAGTGGAAGTGGAGGTGATCCGTGATGCTAACTAAATTATTTCCAAACCTTGATGTTCAGGATTTTTGGCTGGCAACATATGAAACGTTTTACATGACCTTGCTAGCATTAGTCGGAACATTTATTATCGGAATCCTTCTCGGGTTACTTTTATATCTAACTTCAAAAGGCGGTATTTGGCAGAATAAATTTCTTAACATAATTGTTGCGGCGATTGTGAATATATTTCGAGCAATTCCATTCATTATTTTAATTTTACTATTATTCCCGTTCACCGATTTTTTAATTGGGACGATCCGGGGGCCGAATGCGGCGTTACCTGCTTTAATTATTGGGGCAGCACCGTTTTATGGCAGATTAGTTGAGATAGCATTGAAGGAAGTTGATAAAGGTGTTGTGGAAGCGGCAAAAGCAATGGGAGCAAAAACGAAAACAATTATTTTCCGTGTATTGCTGCCAGAATCGATGCCAGCACTTATTTCTGGCATAACAGTTACTGCAATCTCTTTAATCGGATATACTGCTATGGCTGGTGTCATCGGTGCTGGAGGTCTAGGAGACTACGCCTATTTTTATGGGTTTCAGCGAAGAGATTTTGACGTAGTATTCGTTTGTACGGTATTTATTGTAGTTATTGTATTTATATTCCAATTCATTGGAGATTATATTTCCAGTAAATTAGATAAAAGATAAAAATTAAAAGGGGAGTATTCAAAATGAAAAAGATTTTAACAGTTGTTTCTGTAATATTTGTTTTAGTTTTAGCAGCATGTGGTAATTCAGATGAGGACAGTGGCTCAGAAAACACGAAAGAAATAACCGTTGGAGCATCTAGTACGCCGCACGCACAAATTTTAGAACAAGCAAAACCCATTCTTAAAGAAAAAGGTATTACATTGAACATTGAAGAGTATCAAGATTATGTTTTACCCAATGAGGATTTAAAAAGCGGTACGTTAGACGCTAACTACTTTCAACATATCCCATATTTAGAGAAGCAAATCGCTGATATTGGGTATGATTTTAAACACATTGGTGGCATTCACATCGAGCCGATGGGTGTTTATTCAAAAACGATTAATAGTGTAGACGATATTAAGGATGGTACAGAAGTAATTATGAGTCGCTCTGTAGCAGACCACGGCCGTATTCTTGCGTTATTCGAACGAGAAGGGTTAATCAAATTAGATGAAAGTGTCGATAAAGTTGATGCGACAGTTGACGATATAATTGAGAATCCGAAAAATTTAAAATTCTCTGCTGACGTAGATGCAGCACTTTTACCTGAATTATATAACTCAGAAGAAAATGCATTAGTAGCGATTAACACAAACTACGCGATTGGAGCGGAACTGAATCCATTGGAAGATGCTCTATTTATAGAAGGTGAAGAATCACCATATGTAAATGTCATCGCAGTTCGATCAGAAGATAAAGATAATGAAGTATTGAATACATTGGTTGATGTATTACATTCTAAAGAAATTCAGGACTTTATTATTGAAGAATTCGAAGGTGCAGTTGTTCCTGTTGGTGGCGAAGAGTAACAATATTTGCAAATTTTGAGCATACGGCAGTATTTGAGTGAAAAAAGCAAGATATAATTATATATGATGGCTATTGTTTCTTCAGTAAGTAATTTACTATTGAATACGTAATTCAACGTTTATTTGCGTTTTGAAATGGGAATCGTCCATGTGTTAATCTTATTATTGTAATTAAATCGAAAGGATGATTCACTATCCATAGTGGAATACGAATGAATTACACGCCTGAGATGGAAAAGGCAATGCAAAAATCGCATGGTATAGGTTATGCGGAGTATGGAAGAAAATTAGACAAACGCATTGTTGTTGAAAAAAGAAGACAACAAGAATATGAACAATGTAAACACATAGTCGCTGAAATCGATAGTCAACTGCATAAGTAATATATTAGTTAGGTGCTGGTATCCGATTGGATGCCAGTATTTTTTGTTGATGCGGAACAAGCCTCCGTCACGTGGGAGAAAGATTAGGTTTATCTTACCACTCATGTGTTTTAATTGGGGCGATAAAACAGATCTTAGTCGCGGCTATATATAATAGTAGAAACTCGATTTTAAAATGTATGGTAAACTATACTTATAGCCCATTAATTAACTGTTTTTGTTAGCCCAAAAAAGTTGATTATAAATTGGAAATGATTTAAGATTGTAATGAGAATAAATTGAGAATGGATGTTATATCCATTTGAAATAATTAACTAATATTACTAGTATTTGGAGGTATCGACATGGCAGGATCAACACTAGAAATAAAAAATCTTCATGTTTCTATTGAAGATAAAGAAATATTAAAAGGTGTAAACCTTACGATAAAGGGTGGCGAATTCCACGCAGTAATGGGACCAAACGGAACAGGTAAGTCAACACTTGCTTCAGCAATTATGGGGCACCCTAAATATGAAGTGACAGACGGTAGTGTACTTCTTGATGGGGAAGATGTTCTCGAAATGGAAGTTGACGAACGTGCTCGTGCAGGTCTATTCCTAGGCATGCAATATCCAAGTGAAATCAGTGGTGTAACAACATCTGACTTCTTACGTTCTTCTATTAATGCTCGTCGCGAAGAAGGTGACGAAATTCCATTAATGAAATTTATCAAAGAAATGGATAGCGCATTAGATTATCTTGAAATTGATAAAAACATGGCACAACGTTACTTAAACGAAGGATTCTCTGGCGGTGAGAAAAAACGTAATGAAATTCTTCAATTAATGATGATTAAACCTGAGATCGCAATTTTAGATGAAATTGACTCAGGTCTCGATATTGATGCATTAAAAGTTGTATCTAAAGGAATTAATAAACTACGTGATGAAAACTTTGGTTGCTTAATCATTACTCACTATCAACGCCTATTAAATTATATTACACCAGATGTTGTGCATGTAATGATGCAAGGTCGTGTTGTTAAATCTGGCGGACCTGAGCTTGCACAGCGATTAGAGGCAGAAGGTTATGACTGGATTAAAGAAGAATTAGGTATTGAAGACGAAACGCAAGAGCAAAACGCGTAAAAGTTAGGAGGGGTAATATGACTGTTGAAACAAAGCTACCATACGATAAAGATTATATTAACCAGTTTTCACAAGACAGACGTGAACCAGAATGGATGCGGGTCTTACGCCTTAAAGGTTTGGAACTAGCTGATACGCTTGAAATGCCTAAGCCAGATAAAACGAAGATCGGTAAATGGAATTTTAGCCATTTTAAACATTCAGCACAGGGTGATAAGATTTCATCGTTAGATAGTTTACCAGTAGAAATTCAGGATTTTCTCGACAAAGAAAATAAATCTGAAAACCTTTTGATTCAACGAAATCATTCAGTTGCCTATGCTTCTTTGAATAAGGAGCTTAAAGAAAAAGGTGTCATCTTTACGGATATCTTTACAGCTTTAAACGAGCATGAAGATTTAGTTAAACGCTATTACATGAAGGATGCAGTATCTGTTGATGAGCATCGTTTAACAGCATTACATGCAGCACTGATGAATGGTGGTATTTTCGTATATGTACCGAAAAATGTTCAACTGGAAGTACCATTACAGGTTATTTTCTGGCAAGAAGATCCTGAGGCAGCAATGTTTAACCATGTATTAGTTGTGGCTGATGATAATAGTTCATTAACATATGTAGAAAACTATATTTCAAATAACCATGAAGAACAAACTGTGGCGAACATCGTTACTGAAGTAGTTGCGCATAACAACGCGAAAATTTCATTTGGTGCAGTTGACAATTTTGCTGAAGGAACAACAACATATATCAATCGTCGTGGTGTTGCGTATCGCGATGCGTCAATTGACTGGGCGCTTGGTCAAATGAATGATGGTAACACGGTTTCTGAAAATATAACACATCTAGTTGGTGATAATTCTAATTCAAATGCAAAAGCTGTTTCCGTGGGACGTGGTAAACAAACACAGAACTTCACGGCTAAAATAGTTCATTTCGGTAAACAATCGGAAGGATATATTTTACAGCATGGTGTTATGAAAGAGAGTGCAACAACCATTTTTAATGGTATTGGTAAAATTGAACATGGTGCTTCGAAATCAAACGCTGAGCAGGAATCACGTGTATTGATGTTAAGTGAAAAAGCGCGTGGGGATGCTAATCCAATTCTATTAATTGACGAAGATGACGTTACAGCAGGTCATGCTGCATCAGTTGGTCGAGTAGACCCAACTCAACTGTATTATTTAATGAGTCGTGGAATTAGTCAAAAAGAGGCAGAACGTTTAATCATACATGGCTTCTTAGCACCAGTAGTTAGTCAGTTACCAATTGAATCTGTAAAAGAACAATTGAAACAAGTAATTGAAAGGAAGGTTTACTAATGGATGTAAAGGCCATTCGGCAACAGTTTCCTATTTTAAATCAGGAAGTTAATGGACATCCCTTAGTTTATCTTGATTCTTCAGCTACTTCACAAAAGCCGCTACCTGTGATTGAAGCTGTTGATGCCTATTATAGACAGGATAATTCAAATGTGCATCGTGGTGTGCATACATTAGGCACAAGAGCTACCGACAAATATGAGGGCGCACGTGAAAAAGTACGTCGTTTCATCAATGCAAGTAGTACGGCTGAAGTGATTTTTACACGTGGTACAACAACATCCATTAATACAGTTGCTTATAGTTATGCGAGGAGTAACCTAAAAACCGGAGATGAAATTGTGATTACCCCTATGGAACATCACAGTAACATTATTCCGTGGCAACAGGCTGCTAAGGCAACAGGTGCACGCCTAAAATATTTACCATTACAAGAAGATGGTACAATAAGTTTAGAGGATGTTCGTGAAACCATCACGGATAACACAAAATTAGTAGCTGTAACGCATGTTTCAAATGTACTTGGAACAGTAAATCCAGTAAAAGAAATTGCAAAAATTGCTCATGAACATGGAGCAGTCATGCTAATTGACGGTGCGCAAGGTGCACCACATATGAAAGTTGATGTTCAGGATATCGACTGTGATTTCTATGCATTTTCCGGCCATAAAATGTGTGCTCCAACAGGCATCGGGGTATTATATGGGAAAAGACAGCATCTCGAATCAATGGAGCCTGTTGAATTTGGTGGTGAAATGATTGATTTTGTAAATTTGTATGATTCAACATGGAAAGAGCTTCCTTGGAAATTTGAAGGCGGTACACCAATTATTGCAGGTGCAATTGGTCTTGGTGCTGCTATTGACTTTCTGAATAATGTTGGGATGGAAAATATAGCAGAGCATGAGCATAAACTAGCTGCATATGCATTAGAAAAGCTACGAACAATCGATGGTATTTCAATTTTTGGACCTGAAAAGCGTGCTGCACTTGTAACGTTTAATCTTGATGATGTACATCCACATGATACAGCAACAGCACTTGATGCAGAGGGAATAGCTGTTCGTGCTGGACATCATTGTGCACAACCACTAATGAAATGGTTAAATGTTACAGCAACAGCTAGAGCAAGCTTTTATTTATACAACACGGAGGAGGACATTGACACCCTAGTCGATGGACTCTTGAAGACGAAGGAGTATTTTGGTGATGTCTTTTAGTAACCTAGATACATTATACAGACAGGTAATTATGGATCACTATAAAAATCCAAGAAATCGAGGATCCGTTGATGGTGATGCATTAACAGTTGATATGAACAACCCAACTTGTGGCGACCGAATTCAGCTGCAAATGAAAGTTGAAGATGGTTTTGTCACGGATGCCAAATTCGATGGTGAAGGTTGCTCGATTAGTATGTCGTCTGCATCCATGATGACACAGGCCATTAAAGGAAAACAGATAGATGATGCATTAAATATGTCAACTATGTTTTCCAAAATGATGCTTGGAGAAGATGTTGATACTGATGAACTGGATTTTGGAGACATTGCAGCATTGCAGGGTGTTTCCCAGTTCCCGGCGCGAATTAAATGTGCAACACTTGCATGGAAAGCGCTAGAAAAAGGTGTTAAGGAAGAGTAATTGTAGGTAGCCACTTGGCCCAAATACCTAAAGGAGGTTTTTTAGATGGCGAAGAATATGCCAGAAATGGAAGAATACAAATATGGCTTTCATGATAAAGACGTTTCAGTTTTCCGCTCTGGAAAAGGGTTAACTCCAGAAATAGTTAAAGAAATTTCAAGAATGAAAGAAGAACCTCAGTGGATGCTTGATTATCGCTTGAAAGCATTGGAACATTTTTATTCACGTCCAATGCCTCAATGGGGTGGAGATCTTTCCGAATTGAATTTTGATGAAATTGTTTATTATGTTAAACCGTCAGAAAGACAAGGTAAAACATGGGATGAAGTACCTGATGAAATCAAGCAAACATTTGATAAATTAGGTATTCCTGAAGCAGAACAAAAATATTTGGCTGGTGTTTCAGCGCAGTATGAATCTGAAGTAGTTTATCACAGCTTAAAAGAAGATCTAGAGGAAATGGGTATCGTATTTAAAGATACAGATACAGCACTTAAAGAAAACGAAGAACTTTTTAAAGAGTATTTCGGAAAAGTTATACCAGCGACGGATAATAAATTTGCTGCGTTGAATTCTGCTGTGTGGTCTGGTGGATCGTTTATTTACGTACCAAAAGGTGTAAAAGCAACCACGCCGTTACAAGCATATTTCCGTATTAACTCAGAAAATATGGGACAATTTGAGCGTACGTTGATCATTGTTGATGAAGGTGCATCTGTTCATTATGTTGAAGGATGTACTGCACCAGTATATACAACTAATTCATTGCATAGTGCGGTTGTTGAAATTTTTGTTAAAAAAGATGGCTATTGCCGTTATACAACAATTCAAAACTGGGCAAACAACGTGTATAACTTAGTTACAAAACGTGCAACATGTGATGCGAACGCAACAATGGAATGGATCGATGGTAACATTGGTTCGAAACTAACAATGAAATATCCTGCAGTTCTCCTTAGAGGTGAAGGTGCACGTGGTAACACACTATCCATTGCTATCGCAGGAAAAGGTCAATTGCAGGACGCTGGGGCCAAAATGCATCACTTAGCACCAAACACGTCATCTACTATTGTTTCGAAGTCAATTTCAAAACAAGGTGGGAAAGTATCATACCGTGGTATGGTTCACTTTGGGCGTAAAGCAGATGGTGCTCGCTCCAATATTGAGTGTGACACATTAATCATGGATAATGAATCAACTTCTGATACAATTCCATATAATGAAGTTTACAATAACAATATTTCATTGGAGCATGAAGCGAAAGTTTCGAAGGTATCTGAAGAGCAATTATTCTACTTGATGAGTAGAGGCCTTACAGAAGAAGAAGCTACAGAAATGATTGTAATGGGCTTTATCGAACCATTTACAAAAGAACTACCAATGGAATATGCAGTAGAAATGAACCGTCTTATTAAGTTTGAGATGGAAGGAAGTATCGGATAATATGCTACAAACGTTGTGAAACAGCGTTTGTAAGTTGCTTATATAGTAAGGAAAATCACGCGTGCCGATTCAGATTTTCCTTTTAGTGTAGGAGGCGAACTTTTTTAGGTTCGTCTTCTTCTATATCTCCCGTTATATGCAGTTAAGTATCATCTCTTCTAAATCAGACCATTCAATGGCCAAGGCTTCGCTTATCTTCAAACCTGTTTGATTCAAGGAAGTATATCATCAGGTACGAAATGATAGTAATATTACAGAGCAACAACAAACAATGCTGTTTATACTCTATTGCTTGAAAATGAAGGAACAGATATTTATGATTGGCTGAAAGGTAGAAATGAAAATAGAAAATTTAAAAGTAGACATGGAAATGATGTGATAAGCTTCATTGTTTGTTATACTTAATGTGTAATAGGGCTTTCATGGGTGGTAGTTCACCCCTTTTTTGAAAGGGGGTGATATTATGACAGTATTCGAAGCATTGGTTCTGATGATCTCTTTCGCAACCTTAATTGTAGCCATACTGTCACAACAAAAAAAGTAACCACCCATTAAACGCCTAGCTAGCATTTGGGTTGGTTACTTTTCTAACTCAAACGTGTGAGCTACCCCTTTGAAGGGCTATTACTCATTAGACCGTTCCATGTAGCAGCATGGACGGTCTTTTAATATCATATGACTTTCTATACATAGTATACCTCATTTTCCCCACAAAATAAACACGTACACTTATTCTGCTCACTATTGGATGAATATGAATATTTTAAAAGATAAAAAGAAAATACAACTTGAGATAAAAATAGGGAATTAAACTAAAGAGCTCTTTTTGTATTCACATTAATTAAAAAGTATTTAGATAGGATTCTTTCTAAATCAATGCTAGTATTAAAGTATAGAGAACGAATAGCATAGATTTGAGGAGATTCAAAGTTGGTTTACATAATTTGTATTTTTATTGGTATAGTAACAGCATTTGTAGGAAGTTTAATCGGACTAGGTGGTGGAGTTATTTTAATTCCTAGTTTATTATTTTTAAATCAACTTTCAGATGCATTTACCTGGGCGACACCACAAACAATTGTTGGTATATCATTAGTGGTTATGATTTTTACTGCATTATCGTCAACAATTTCTTATTTTAAAGAGGGACGTGTCGATTACAAAACTGGTCTTTTATTTCTGGCTGGTAGTATTCCCGGGGGGGTTTTTGGATCTTGGTTAAATCAGTTCATCGATGCAGATGACTTTTCCGTATATTTTGGATTTCTAATGGTTGTATTGTCCATGCTTTTTTTGTTAAAAAGAAAGTCGCCTTTATCTAATAAGGAATTGACAAGTAATCATAAAGCATTACGAACCTTTCATATAGGCGAGGAAACATACCATTACACCGTTTCATTTTCTGCAGCATTCGCTCTTTCGCTAATAGTTGGTGTGATCTCTGGTTTATTCGGTATTGGTGGTGGTTCGATCATGGTACCCGCAATGATTATTTTGTTCGGAATGCCTGTACACATTGCTACTGCGACATCTATGTTTATGATTTTATTTATTAGTACGATTAGTGCTAGTACACATATTGTATTAGGCCACATTTCATGGGAATATGTTTTCTTTTTCATTCCAGGGGCATGGATGGGAGGTAAACTTGGTGCTAAAACGAATCAACTGTTAAAAGGGCAAACATTAGAGTGGATATTACGAATTTTACTTGTTATTATTGGACTTCGATTAATTTTAGAAGGATTTTCATAAGGGGACTTGAACGATGCAGGAAAAGCTACATTTCTACTATACAAACGATTTACACAGTAACTTTTCACAATGGCCGCGAGTCGCTAGATATTTAAAGGATGAAAAAGCAAAAAAAGTAGCCGAAAATACATCTTGTTGGCTGGTTGATATTGGTGATCATGTCGATCGTGCTCATCCGATTGCAGAAGCGTTCATGGGAAAAGCTAATGTGGATTTAATGAATGATGTTGGATATGACCTAGCGACAATTGGTAATAATGAAGGAATTACAATGTCCCATGTAGATTTGCATCACTTGTATGATGCAGCTGATTTTCAAGTAGTGTGTGCAAATTTACATAGTACAGCTGAAGCAATACCTGAATGGCTTCAACCGGCTGTGACGATTCAGTCAATTAATGGTGTACGAATTGGTATCATTGGGCTGACGGCTCCTTTTAATGCGTATTATGAATTACTTGGGTGGCATGTGTCCGACCCTCACGAAACACTTAAGAATTATGTGAAAAATTTAAAACAGTCAGTGGATATTATCATTTTATTGTCTCATTTAGGAATAAGTGAGGATCAGGAGATAGCAAGAAAATTTGACGATATTGATGTGATTATTGGTGGTCACACACATCATTTATTACGTACTGGTGAACACATAAATAGAACAATAATTACTGCAGCAGGTAAACATTGTACGTTTGTAGGGGAAGTTATTTTAACATGGGACCATTCGGAGAATAAATTAATACATAAAGAAGCGTATACAACAGATATTACGCATTTAGCAAAAGACCTCCAAACCGAGAAAACTCTTGGAGAATTGACAGAGAAAGCAAATAACTTGTTAGGGCGAACGATTGTACACTTAGAAAATAGTATTGAGGTTAAATGGTTTCAAGACACAGAAATTATGCAAAAACTTACAGATACGATGAGAAGATGGACGAATGCTGATTGTGCCATGCTTAACGCTGGTGTGTTGTTAGATCAATTACATGCAGGTAACATCACATACAAAGATGTCCATCGAATTTGCCCGCATCCCATTAATCCATGTGTTGTGAAGTTAAATGGTGATGAGCTTCTAGAAGTAATACGAGCTTCATTTACGAAAGAACTAATAGAATTAAAACTAAAAGGATTTGGTTTTCGTGGTGAGGTTATTGGACGAATGATTTTCTCAGGGTTGGAAATTGAAACTGAAGTTCATGCGAATGAAAATGAATCAGTTAAAGTGGTTATGTTCAACGGAAAACCATTAGATCAAGCGAAAACCTATACGGTAGCAACGGCCGATACATTCACGTTTGGAAGGCTTTTACCAGAAGTAGCTAAATCTGAAACCAAGAAGTATTATTTACCTGAGTTTTTACGGGATATACTAGCACAAACCTTGCGAGACGATTATAGGTAGGCAAGTGACAATGTCCAAGTTCCTTGAATACACATATAATGTGTAATCGAGGAGGAGGCCTTTGTTAACATGATAACTGTAAATCCATTAGAAGTAGAAGGAATGTTTTTTACGGCAATTACAGTAGAACTTCCAAAAACAAACTTGTTAATGATTTCAAATGAGATTGGTTACATTATGTGTGGTGCTTTAGATGTCGATCTTCTAAATGATAAGTTAAAAGATCGAAATGTCATTGCAGCACGAGCGGTCGGTGTCAAAACAATTGACGAATTACTACATGCACCGTTACAAAAAGTAACTGATGCATCCAAAACATACGGCTGGGAAGTTGGGATGATTGGAAAAGATGCATTGATTAAAATTTCATAATAACTATGTCTTCCGGAAAGGGAGACATTTTTTGTATAAAGTTTCATTATAAAAATGAAAATTAAGTTTTTTATAGCATTTCCCTTTAAACTTTGATACTATTTCTATGGAGTATTTTGTCGAAAATAGATAGATATTGTTGGAAGATATAAAAGTTAGGGGAACGTTATGAGACTTATTAGTACCAAATCAGCAAAGCCTGGGACTATACTCGCCCAAACAATATATAATGACAATGGACAAGTTTTGATTCAAAAGGGGGTTTTATTAACGGAAAGACTACTTAATCGTCTCTCAAACCAGGGGATTACATATTTATACATAGATGATGAATTGACAAGTGATATTCAGGTTCAATCTGCAATTTCTGAGAAGCTTAGAAAAGAGGCTACAGACGCAATTAAGGGTGCTTTTTTTGAAATCAAAGAAAAGGGAGCGTATGACAGGTCTTATCTATTAGAGAAAAAGGGAAATCAACTGTCTTCTGTTATTGAGAGAATAATAAATGAGATTTTGGATCGTGATGAAGCATTATCTATGCTTGCAGATATATTTATTACAGACGATTATATTTTTCAGCATTCCTTGAATGTTACCATTTATTCGCTTGCAATTGGTACAGAAATGCATCTTTCACGTAAAGAATTATCTGAAATTGGACTAGGTGCCATGCTTCATGATATAGGTAAAATATTTCTTGATCAGGAAATTTTACAGAAGCCAAATAAACTTTCAGATGATGAATATGAAATCGTCAAAAGTCATGCACAATTAGGGTATGACTTCTTGCGTAAGAATAATAATATTCCTTCAGTAGTGGCGCACTGTGCTTATCAACACCATGAACGAATAGATGGATCAGGTTATCCAAGAGGTCTAACTGGTAATGACATTCATAAATATGCTAAATTAATCGGTATTGCGGATGTATTTGATGCAGTAACGAGTAACCGTGTATATCGTGATGCAATGTTACCACATGAAGGTTTGGAAATATTGTATGCAGGAGCCGTAAATTTATTTGAAAAAGAAATGGTAGTTGCATTTAAAAAGGGTGTAGCTGTTTATCCAAAGGGATTAACGGTGGAACTCAGTGATAGGCGGAAGGGGATTGTAGTTAGGCAAAATAAAAGCTTATGCGATCGTCCGGTTATTCGCATTATTAGTGAGGACAACAAAGCGTTAACGAAACCTTACGAATGCGACTTATCCAAAGTAGTTAATGTTATGATTACATCTTGTCATATAGATTAATTCTAACCTCTTTAAAACAAGCATATGTTGTTTTGAGGGGGTTTTTATATATGGTGAGAAAGCGAACATTTTTTCGGAAAAAAGGATCTCCACCTCCAGTTAAGAATATTTTAGTAATAACGGTGATATTGTTTGTAGTGATGATATTGATATCTATTCAAATAATTAATAAAGGTATCAAGCCGACATTAATGGAAATAGCAAAGGTAAAAACAACCGAGTTTGCTACACGTGGAATAAATGCTGCTGTGAAGTTTGCGGAGAATTATAGGTTTGATGATGTAATGGAGATGACCAAAGATAATGAAGGAAACTTTTCCACTATTAATTTTAATTCATCAGTTGTAAGTAAAATAAATCGCGTTGCAACTGATCGTGTTGAAGCATTTTTTCGTAGTATGAACAGAGGAGAGCCTCCTAACTATGATGATTTAGATCAGGCTCCTATAGAATATAGTGAAACAGCGGAAGATCTTCCAGAAAAGGATCCTACAGTGGTGGAAATCCCTATTGGTCAAGCAACTGGCAACACAATTCTTGCTAATTTAGGCCCTAAAATTCCTGTTAATCTTGAACTTGTTGGGAACGTTAGGACTGATGTCATTCTTGATGATAAGCCGATTGGGATAAGTGGTTCGTGGTATGAACTTTATATTATAGTGGAAGTTGATGTGCAAATTGTTATTCCGTTTACAACGGATATCGAGAAGGTCAGTACTAAAATTTATATTGATTCAGGTGGATTTATGAGAGATGTACCTGACTATTACGGCGGAGGAAATAATGGTCCTGATATAGCAGTTCCGGAAGAAGACTTGAAAGATGAAGAATAATTTGCTATAGTAAAGACACTAATTTAATAATTAACCTTATCAGATCGGTGAGGTAGAGGTGCGAGCGATAAGAGTAGTCAGTAGGAGAATGACAACGATGATTATTGACGAAAGGATTGTTTGCCGAAGCATAATAAGGGTCAGACTTATTATTGCTGGTATATCTTTAAAGAGGAGATGTACTGTCATGCATTACGGAATTGCATGGAGAACTACTGATCGAAATGGAGGATAACGTATATTGTAAAGCAATGGTAGGTTATTTTCTATCATTGCTTTTTTGCGTTGTATGGAAGTTAATATCTTCCAAATTCAGCGAAGGCTTGAGTTCCTCTTATTTTTTCAGCAATTTCCATGCACTTCTATAGAAAAATAATTGGAGGTAGCATCAATGGAAGGAACAATTTATTCATTAATCCCTGCACTACTCATGTTGGTCTTAGTTTTACTTACACGGAAAGTTCTGCTTTCGCTTGGTATAGGTATTATTGTCGGAGCATTATTTATACATGATTTTAACGTTCTAAACGCGCTTAATGAAATTTGGACTATTTTTTATCAAATTTTTTATGCAGATGGTGCACTTAATATCGGAAATATTTTATTACTAAGTTTTCTATTACTCCTTGGAATTATGGCTGCTTTTCTACAGGCAACTGGCGGGAGTCGAGCATTTGGTGAAATGATGATTCAGCGTGTTAAAACAAGAACTGGAGCTCAAATTATGACAGCTGTTCTTGGAATAATTATTTTTATTGATGATTACTTTAATGCACTAGCAGTTGGTCAAATCGCAAGACCACTTACAGATCGTCATAAAATATCCCGCGCCAAATTAGCTTATTTTATTGATTCAACATCTGCACCAGTTACAGTAATTTCTCCAATTTCTAGTTGGGGTGCATACATTATTGGACTGTTAGGCAGTCTGTTTGTAGCAAATGGAGTAACTGATTATCAACCTTTAGAAGCATTTATTAAAATGATTCCATTAAACTTTTATGCTATAACTGCATTAATACTTGTTTTTCTTGTGGCGTATTTAAAAGTGGACTTCGGCCCAATGAGAAAGCATGAACTTCATGCTATTGAAACTGGGGAAGTTGTTAATCCAAATCAAAAAGTTCCTGGTGATTTGCAGGAGACATTTGAGTCACACAAAAATGGAACTATTTATAACTTACTCGTCCCAATTATTGTATTAATTGTCGCTACTGTTTCTAGTATGATTGTTACTGGTATACAAGCAAGTGATCAACCAACGATATTAACAATTTTTGCTAATACGAACGTTAATATGTCACTATTTGTTGGTGGGGTTTTATCTGTTTTAACTGCATTGATTTTTCATTTGTCACAGAAACAACCGAAAGCAAATGGTTTTAAGGTTTTCTATGAAGGTATAAAAACAATGCTTCCAGCAATTTATATATTATTGTTAGCTTGGATGATTGGTTCTGTCATTGAAACACTTGAAACAGGTAATTATTTAGCACAAATCGTAAATGATGCGTCTATAAGTCCTGCTTTATTACCGTTTTTATTCTTTATAATTGCGGGTCTAATGGCACTGGCTACAGGTACCTCATGGGGGACGTTTGGCATAATGTTACCAATAGCCGCACAGGTGACTGTAATTACGGATATGGATATGCTCCTTCCATCGCTTGCGGCAGTTCTAGCTGGTTCAGTATTTGGTGATCATTGTTCACCAATTTCGGATACAACAATTTTGTCATCTACAGGTGCTGGAGCAAATCATATTGATCACGTTGTAACGCAATTGCCGTTTGCAATTCTAGCTGCTGCTGCCTCAAGCGCAGGGTTTTTAATTGTTGGTTGGACAGGCCAAGTATGGTTGGCGTTTGTAGTAGCAATAATTGTTATTATAGCTATAGGATTATTAATTCAATTTTTCTCGAAAACGAAAGTAAACAACTGATATAGTTGAAATCAAATAAAAAACCTCCCATTTTTTAAAATGGGAGGTTTTTATTATAGAAAAGACAAAAATAATACTGAAAAGTAAAATAATACTTTGACATAGTCAAAAAGTACCGTTATAATACAAGCATAAATATCAGAAAAAAATAAACATTTATAACATTCCTTATTAAAACAAGTCATAGAATTTAAGTAATAAGGAAAATTAGGGGAGGTCAAGAGAATGGAAACTCGGTCACAATGGGGGACAAGAGCTGGTTTTATACTTGCTGCAGTAGGATCAGCAGTTGGTTTAGGTAATATTTGGCGATTTCCAGCAGTAGCTTATGAAAATGGGGGTGGAGCATTCTTCATTCCATATTTATTTGCATTGCTAACGGCTGGTATTCCGATTTTGATTTTGGAATTCACAATTGGTCATAAACATCGTGGTTCTGCACCATTATCTTACAGAAGAATGAATAAGAAAACAGAATGGATTGGTTGGTGGCAAGTGTTAGTCGCATTCGTCATTTCAACTTATTATTCCGTAATTATTGCCTGGGCAATTATGTATTCAATTTACTCGTTTAACTTAAATTGGGGAGAAGATACAGAATCATTTTTGTTTAATGATTATTTGAATTTGGCCGCACCTGGGGAAATTGGCGGATTAGTTCCTAGTGTTCTTATACCATTAATTGTTGTATGGGTGGTAGTTTTAGGTATTTTATTTAAAGGTGTTAAAAAGGGTATTGAGGTTGCTAATAGAATCTTTATTCCTGCATTAGTAATTATATTTCTTGTAATTGTCATTCGGGCAGTCACTTTACCTGGTGCAACAGCAGGGTTGGATGCTTTCTTTGCACCCGATTTTAGTAAAATTCTAGAACCTGATGTTTGGGTAGCAGCGTATGGTCAAATTTTCTTCAGTTTATCTATTGCATTTGCAATTATGATTACGTATTCCAGTTATTTGCCGAAAAAATCGGATATAACGAATAACGCATTTATTACTGGTTTTGCCAATTCAAGTTTTGAACTGTTATGTGGTATTGGTGTCTTTGCAGTACTTGGCTTTATGGCTACACAACAAGGGGTAGCAGTTTCCGACGTGGTAGCTGGCGGAGTTGGTTTAGCATTTGTTGTATTCCCGCAAATTATTAACCAGTTCCCAGCATTAAACGAACTTTTTGGATTTTTATTCTTTGCTTCACTTGTTTTAGCTGGGCTAACATCATTGATGTCTATTACGGAGACGTATGTTGCGGGGCTAGTTGATAAATTTAAAATCTCCAGAAGTAAAGCAGTTTTGTTCGGTGGAGGATTAGCGGCAGTGATTTCCTTGTTGTTTGCCACACGAGGAGGTTTGAACTTCCTTGACTCTGTGGATTACTTTATCAACCAATTCGGTGTGGCATTCGTTGGTTTAGTAGAAGTTATTGTAGTAGCGTGGATACTCCGTAAAATTGGTGATTTCAAATCGCATGCAAATGGTATTTCTGATATTAAGCTTGGATCCTGGTGGACAATTAGCTTAGGTATTATTACTCCTATTGTTTTAGGATATACGATGTATGGTTTGTTCGCGCAAAACCTACAAAAGCAATTTGATACTGATAGTGGAAACTACGGAAACTATTCAGATTCGTTCATATTTTATGCAGGATGGATAGTTGCACTTGGAGTAATAGTGGTAGGTGTGCTGTTATCATTAGCAAAATGGAAAACACCTCAAGCAGAGAAAACAGATTCAGAAGCTAGGGAGGCAAAATAATGAGTGGTGGAGCGATAGTAGTTATGATCCTTGGTATCGTAATTCTTTGGGGAGGATTGGCAGCAAGTATCACAAATGCTGTGAAAAAGTCAAAAGTCTCAAAGTAAAATTAATCTGAAAAAGCCTTTACCTGCATGGTAAAGGCTTTTTTTACTTTTGCTTAGTCATCCGCTCCCATTTCTTTAGGTATGGATATGGATCAAATGACCACTCACTATATCCATTGTCTTTATACATTCCATAATGCAGATGTGGTGGAAATTTACCCGATGTTCCAGGTGGTCCATAGCCGCTAGATCCTACACTTCCAAGTACATCCCCGGGTTGAACGATTTTCCCTACTTCAATATCATCTTCATAGCCGTTCAAGTGTCCATAATAATGATAAATATTATTTATATCCCTAATACCTAATCGCCAACCACCGTATAAATTCCAGCCTTTCATCTCAACCACACCGTATGTTGTTGATTTTACAGGTGTTCCATAGCTAGCGAAAATATCTGTTCCTTCGTGTATACGTAAACCACCGAATCCCCGTCGATCACCCCATGTATTGTTGTAGCTATAGTTATGTTTAATAGATACTGGGAAATCACGATCTTTTAGTTCTAGCTTCTGAAACTTTTTAAACACTTTCGCCGTACTCATTATGCTATGAACAGTTAGATCCCGCTTGTAGAAATTCCATAGTGCGATTTTAATATCATCTTTTGTTGGTCCATAATGTAAAATCCAATTTGCCATTGTATATAATAGGTCTTCACCATTTTTAGGATCTGCTTTTTTATCACCATTACCGTCTTTGCCAATGCCGTCAAAAAATCCGATAACCGTTTCGTCTTTTATCATTGCACTATTTCCAAGACCATACCATAGATCATTTTCAATGGAAATGGAGATCACCTGTTCATCTGATGTTTCCTCTTGACTATTTCGTTCATATTGGTCAATAGCCGCAATATAATACCATGGAATGGATGTTAGTGCTTCGGTTTTTTTGTATAACGCCATCCTCTGGTTAAAAATTGATTCCTCTTTAGCCTGTATGGGAGTTCCTATACATAAACAAGAGAATAACATGAATATAAGTATGAAATAAAAGCGTTTATTGAACATTAACATTTTCACCTCTTTTACGTATTCCTATTTACTTTTTCCTTTTTAACTAAAAAAACAATTGGAAATGGTATACAATTAAAAGACTAACACTAAAAAGTGTTAGCCTTTTGCGTTGTTATTGGTTATTTATTTAAACCCTGTGGCGTTTTTTTCATCTCTTTTATAATTTGATTGATGGTGTTATCATAATTTTTATTTTGGGAACTTGAGTTGTGTAGACTATGGATATCGTTCATAAGGGATTCGTTGTCTGACACATATACATGATAAAATCTAGGGGTAGCCGACATTGCAGAGCGCTTTGCGATATCGGCTGCTCGATCATCCTCTAGTTCATCATTTTTTTGATATGCAATAAGCACTTCTTCGTCGGTCACAAGTGTTGCTACTTCATCGAATCCATCATTTCGCAAAATAATTCGTGTAATCATGTTGGCCATTTCAGTACGGTCAACTTTCGCAGTATGATTTTGTTCGCCATCATTGTTTAGTTGATCTTTTGTGTACCTTACATAGCCAAGTCTGTCATTTTGTTCTTGTTCAGCCGGTGATTGAAGTTCTTCTGTTGGATCCAATTCATCGGAAATTTGCTCTCTTTCGTCAGTAGCATTTTCTGTATTGCCACAACCCGCAATTACAAACATTGCAAAAACAAGCGATAGAAACACCTTCAAAGTAAATTACCTCCCTCTTCTATAAAGTTGTTGCCCCTTCACTTAGTTTGCTAATACCAATTAAATTAATGCAGATGAAATAATGGTATATAAAATTGAAATTTCTGGTTGTATAATGCTTAAATATGATAAACTATAAAGAGTTTAAGCGGGGTGAGTTGATTGATCGAAGTACAGGGAAAGAATTATGAAATTGTTGAAAACGTCAAAAACGCTTTTCAGGAAAGTGTATTAAACGATCGTTATTCAGATATTTTATCGAAATATGATTTTATTGTTGGGGACTGGGGTTATGAACAGCTTCGATTAAAAGGATTTTATGATGATCAAAATCCAAAAGCTGCCTTTGATACGAAAATTAGTGCATTAGATGATTATTTATATGAATACTGTAATTTCGGTTGTGCATATTTTATTCTAAAGAAAATAGATAAGTAAAAAGCAGTAGTTTACTCCTACTGCTTTTCTTGTTGTGGATTAACATCATCTGGTTCGTCATGGATTGGATGTGCACCAGGAGTCTGACGAGGTAAATCTTCGTGAAGTTCTTTATATGGATAAACAAAAGCACTTTGTCTACGCTGATGCTCTTTCCATGGTGTTGACTTGCTTTTTACAGGTTCATCATCATTGATTGGTGACCCCATTGGCCCTTCTGGAAACTCTTCGGGTATTAAATTATTATTCATGTTATTCACATTGGAGAAATTAGAGTATTTTTTTTTGTCCTTTTTTCCCATATGGTTCATCCTTTCTTAAAATTAGCTTTAGCTAAAAGATAAGGAAATATCATTCCAATAGTTGGGATTCGTCCAAATTAATAATATCTTTTCAAAGTATTTCACGTAAAATGTCTCTTAATTCATCAGCTTCCATTTCCGTTACATGAAAAATGTGTTCAATTTCTCCGTGTTTTTCAATTTCCTCTTTACCTAAGACTGCAAAGCGGTTTTTATGTAAATCAATGACAAGCTTTTTAGAGCCTTCTTCAACAAAAGCAAAATCGTATCGTTTAAAGTTCCCCATTACACTAACATAACGTACTTCTTTTGTAACCGTTTTATCCTGAAGGTATTCAAATTTGTTGCCCATAATTTATCTCCTTTACAATTGACGTTTTTTACACTATACCACGTTTTGTTTATTCCATCATTTTAAATATGATATATTAAACTATAGAAGTAAATTGGAGGGGTATAGATGTATTTTGTTGATCGTAGTAAAATAGAGCAAACGCTTTTATATATGGAAGGCTTATTAGAAGAATTGGCAACGGGAAGTTACGAATCCTATACGGAAAAGCTGAGCTTAGAGCGCATTTCACATATGTTAGTTGAATCGATGATGGATGTCGGAAATATGATGATCGATGGTTTTATTATGCGAGACCCGGGTAGTTTTGATGACATAATTGACATTTTGATTGATGAAAATGTATTACCGAAAGAAGATGAATCAAATTACAAAAGGGTATTGCAGCTACGAAAAAAAGTTATTAAAGAATACTTGGAGATTGACCATTCACTATTATTACAAACTATTTTAGAAAACAAGCATGTACTTGATGCATTTGGTGATCGAATTCGATCATATTTAACTAATGAACTTGGTGTTGCCAATGCATTTTCAAATGAATGAACGTTAGGTGAAACGAAGGAAATGAGGAATTAAGTTTGAAAAAATATAATGGTTATTTAATTGATCTTGATGGAACTATGTACCTGGGGAACGAACGAATAGAAGCTGCCACAGAGTTTGTGGATGCTTTACATGAACAAAATATACCATATTTGTTTTTAACAAATAATTCATCTAAAACACAAGCTCAAGTTTCCGATAAGTTAAATAAGATGGAGATAAAATCAACACCGGAACATGTATTTACGTCGAGTATGGCAACAGCAAAATATATTAAACAACAAAAAAAGGCGGCCAGATGCTATGTTATTGGTGAAGAAGGTTTGTACGATGCTTTAGAGAATGAAGGTTTAATTGTTGCAAAAGAAGAATGTGATTTTGTCATCGTTGGGATCGATCGAGAAGTAAATTATGAAAAACTTGCTGGTGCTTGTCTGGCAATTCGAAATGGTGCTGAATTTATATCTACAAATGGTGATGTAGCCATTCCAACTGAACGAGGACTGCTTCCGGGAAATGGTGCCATAACGTCAGTAATTACGGTTAGTACTGGTAGTGAACCAACTTTTATTGGTAAACCAGAAACAGTTATTATGAATGAAGCAATGAATACATTGGGAATGGATAAGAAAAATATACTAATGGTAGGAGATAATTATAATACGGATATACTCGCTGGTGTTCATGCAGGAATTGATACGTTAATGGTATTTACTGGTGTTACACCATTTAAGAATTATCCAAACCTGGACAAAAAACCTACGTATTATGTACATAGTTTACAGGAGTGGATCTGTAATATTTAAAAGGGGGAGCTAATTGCTTCCCCCTTTAGTTCTAGACTAGGAAATTATAAAATTTGAATGCTGTGGATAATTAAACTGCTGCATCAGCAACATCCAACTCCAGCACGCAGCGACTGATGGACTTCCCTCACCTCCGTACGATAAGGTCAACATCTACGCTTAAGCTCTACGTGTTTCCTTTATCTCCTACGGCTCAGTCCAGTCCCTACGTCGCTGGGCGCTTGCGCTTTTGTTCTAATCATCTAATTGTTTATCATCTGCTGAGCCATGCGCAAGTCTACTTGAGGCAGCAGCGGCAATAGCGCCGACAATATCATCAAGAAATGTATGGCATTCACCTGTGGATTTGTCGTTTAACTTTTTGAGAATTCCAGGTTTCTGTTTATCAATGTATCCATAGTTGGTGAATCCGATTGATCCATAGACGTTAACGATGGACAGTGCAATAATTTCATCCACTCCATATAAGCTTTCATCAATTTCAATTGTTTGCTGAAGTGGTTGAACTAATTTCTTTTCTTCTGCTAGCATATCGAGTTGAATTCCAGTTAAAACAGCATTTTGTACCTCGCGTTTCGTCAACACGCGATCCACGTTATGCTTGCATTCCTCCAAGGATAGATGATCATGATATTTTGATTGTAGGTAATATACTAATTCAGCAATATCGTCTAAAGTGACACCACGTTCTGTTAGTAATTCTCTTGCTTTTATCTCTAACTCACTTTGTTTTGTTACCTTATCCATTCTATATCACCTTTCTTAAATTTTTCTATTGTATCTAGTTAAGATATATCAATGATTCACATACAATAGTGTAAATGGCTTGCAGGGGGAGATCGTTTGAAGGATTTACTTGTTAACTATTACGATATCCATGTTGAGGAAAAAGTAATACTTGATAGAAAGGAATGTTTCAAAAACAATGAATATTTCTATTTTACCATTTTAACCGATAACAGGGAAGTTATTCATATGGAACAGGCAGCACTGGCTTATTATTTAACAGAACAAAACATGAGGCATGTTGCAATTCCAATTCCAAATATTAATGGGGAATGGTTCACTGAATATCAGGATAATAACTACATGGTATTGCGGTTTCGGTATAAACAAGAACGTGAGCTGTTATCGCATGGAGAACTACTCGCGAATTTTCATAAAACTGGTTCATCGTATGAGTATGAGCCACAGGAAATATCAAGTTATGGGCAATGGAAGGAACTATGGATCAATAAATTAACAGCATATGAAACGAATATTGCAAGTCGTGCCAAAGAACGTTCAACCCAATTTAATCGATTAATGATGGATATACTACCATATATTATTGGCATAAGTGAAAATGCAATACAATATGTGCAGGAAAGTGAAGAAGATGATCGTTTTCATGAGGCAGATCAAGGAACCATTTCATTTAGACGATACAATGAACAGGTATTAAAACCAGTACTTTGGTTTGATCATTTAGTATATGATCATCCAACAAGGGACTTAGCTGAATATATTCGCAATAAGTTTTTGTATGGTGGGGATGAAGTGAGTAGTGAGATGGCTGGATTTATGCATCAGTATCAATCAGTACAGCCCTTATCTGTTTTCAGCTGGAGATTACTATATGCTAGATTAATTTTTCCGATTCAATTATTCGATCAAATCGAACATTGTTTATCTTATCAAAATGAAGAGCAAAGTTATAGGGAAATGGTCGATCTACTTGACAAGCAAACAGTATATGAAAAACGATTAGCAAATTTTTTTGATAATGCAGGTGTGGATAATGAAGCATTAGAAATTCCTGTGTTACACTGGTTGTAATGGGGTGTTAATATGAAAAAGCCATTAATTTATATTACAAGAAAAATACCGAATGAGGTTATTGAGTCTTATTTTGATTCGTTTGATATTCGGATGTGGGAAAGAGCGGATATACCAGTCCCTAGAGATCTTTTACTAAAAGAAATGGAGCATGCAGATGCATTGTTGTGCTTGTTAACCGAAAGCATTGATAAGGAACTTTTGGAAAAGGCTACCAAATTAAAAATTGTGGCGAACATGGCAGTAGGTTACGATAATGTTAATATAATTGCGGCAAGGAATAAAGGAATTATTGTCACTAATACCCCTGATGTTCTGACCGACACTACTGCTGATTTAACATTTACATTATTAATGGCTACAGCTAGAAGAATAGTGGAAGGGAACAATTTTATTAAACAAGATAAATGGGAGCATTGGTCACCCTTATTGTTAGCTGGATCAGATATTCATCATAAAACAATTGGAATTGTAGGGATGGGAAGAATCGGTCAAGCAGTTGCAAAACGTGCTAAAGGTTTTGAAATGGAAATTTTGTATCACAATCGATCGAGAAATTTTGAAGCGGAACAAGAATTTCAAGCTACATTCTGCAAAATAGATGAACTACTGGATAAATCAGATTTCGTTGTGTCATTAGTACCATTAACAAAGGAAACGAGGTACATGTTTAATAAAACTTCATTTCAGAAAATGAAGTCATCAGCAATATTTATAAATGTTTCCCGTGGCCAAGTGGTCGATGAAGCAGCCTTATATAATGCATTGACGTCAAAGGAAATCGCTGCAGCTGGATTAGATGTTTTCGGAGAAGAGCCAATCCGATCAGATCACCCTTTGTTAAACCTGGAAAATGTACTCTGCTTACCACACATTGGTTCTGCAAGTGTTGAAACACGGATGGAAATGATTGCGTTATGTTTGGAAAATATTTCACGTGTATTTAATGGTAAGGAACCAAAGACACCAGTCAGAGGTTAGAGAAAAGAAAAAGGCAGACATTAACGCTGTAATGTCTGCCATTCATTTATTATTAAAATACTTGTTCGATTTCTTTAACACCTGGTACTTCAGCCATTAAAGCACGTTCAATACCAGCCTTTAAAGTGATTGTTGAGCTCGGGCAATTACCACAAGCACCCATGAGACGAAGAAGTACAATGCCATTTTCATCAACATCTATTAACTCCACATCTCCACCGTCACGAAGTAAAAATGGGCGTAATTTGTTTAACACTTCTTGAACTTGTTCTTGCATTATCCATCTTCTCCTTTCCTATTTAACATTATAAGATGAATATCAAAAAAAATCTATTCGAAAATTACTATTTTGAAATTCAGTAGTTAATTATATTTTATCTTTAAATAAAGATTTTGTAAAATAAAAGTAACTATGAACATGGAGGTCTAAACGGGGATGAAAAAAGTTAGAATTACACTATATGGTGCAGAACAAATTTGTGCAAGCTGTGTCGGTGCACCTGGTTCTAAAGATACGTATGAATGGCTGCAAGCGGCAATAGGCAGAAAGTATTATGATAACAATCTTGAATATGAATACATTGATATTAATCAACCTCCAAACATAGAAAAGCATCAACGGTTTGTTGAGCGTATTTTTGAAGAGAATCTCTTCTATCCGATTGTATTTGTTAATGAAGATATGGTTGCTGAGGGGATTCCTCAATTAAAAACAATCTACAAACAACTTGATAAGAATGGAATTGTACGGAAGTAAAAAGAAATGAGGATGTAGGATGAAGATACCTTTTACCAAAATGCATGGATTAGGAAATAATTATATTTATCTTGATTTATTCCAATTTGAAATTGCAGAAGACTTGTTATCCCCATTAGCAAAAAAAGTATCAAACGTACATACTGGAATTGGTTCGGATGGCTTGATATTAATTCATCCAAGCAACGTTGCGGATGTAGGGATGCGGATTTTTAATAGAGATGGATCTGAAGGGAAAAATTGCGGTAATGGGTTACGGTGTGTTGCTAAGTATGCATATGAGCAGGGCATCGTTCAGCAGAAAAATTTCCGCATTGAAACGAAAGCAAATATTGTTGATGCAGAAGTTAGGGTCACCAATCGTGAAGTGGAGGAAGTAACAATAAACATGGGTCAACCGGAGCTAATGCGTTCGTCAATTCCAATGATAGGTGATGAAGGGGAAGTTGTAGCTGAGACATTTATCGTAAATGATAAGGAATTAAACGTTACCACTGTCTCTATGGGAAATCCACATGCGATATTTTTTGTCGAGTCAATTGAAAATGCACCATTATATGAGCTCGGTCCAATAATTGAAAAAGATGAACGATTTCCTGAAGGGGTAAACGTTGAGTTTGTTGAAATGGTTTCAAAGACTGAATTAAATTTTCGGGTGTGGGAACGTGGCTCTGGTGTAACAGAGGCTTGTGGTACAGGAGCTTGTGCGGCAGTTGTAGCGGCAATTTTAAATGGATATATGAATAGAAATACTAAAATATGTGTTCATTTAAGTGGTGGAGATTTATTCGTAACTTGGGATTCAAAAGGATTGGTCTGGATGACAGGTGGGGCAGAAATTATTGCTTCTGGGATTTATAGCTTAAATCAATAATTTGAACTGTAACTAAACTGTTTGTATACTAAAGATATAACCCATCATAAAGAAGGAGGAACATGTATGGTTATTACATTAACAGATAATGCTGTTAACCAGGTTAAAGAAATGATGAAAGAAGAAACAGAAAATGTTCGCCTACGCTTTGGTATAAAAGGTGGGGGCTGTAGCGGATTATCATACTCATTGGGATTCGACTACGATGTTAATGATGAATTAGATATGATAGATGAGATAAACGGTATTCCCGTAGTTATATTTAAACAAGATATACCAATCATTGAAGGAACAACGATTGATTTTAAACAAAACATGATGGGTGGCGGATTCGCGATCGAAAATCCAAATGCTATCGTATCATGTGGGTGCGGATCTTCATTTAAAGCGAAAGATCGCGAGGGAACACCCGAGAATTGCTAATTTATGGCTAGAACACTGATAGGTGTTCTGGTTTTTTTGTTTCCATTCACAAAAAAAAGAACAGGCACCCAATTTAGGCACCTGCTCTACAGAATAATGCTTTACTAAAACTCCATACTCGTTGAATGTTTCGGTTGTATTCTTGCTCTTGGATCTATATATTGTTTAGCGTTATTAATAGCTGTTGGGCCTTCACCAAATCCAGTTGCGATGAGTTTAACTTTCCCAGGATATGTACAAATATCCCCTGCAGCATAGATACCTGGTATGTTCGTTTCCATTTTCGAGTTTACTACAATACTATTCTTCTCGATTTCCAGTCCCCAATTCTTTATCGGTCCTAGTGAGGATATGAAACCATAATTACACAATAAAGAATCTATTTCTAACTCAATTTCACGATCACCTTTGACTTCTTCTAATTTTACTTTGTTAATTTTATTTATACCTTCAATACTAACAGGAACAAATGGTGTCAGAACGTTAACGTTAGATGACATAAGTTTTTCTACGCTATGCTCATGAGCTCTAAATTTATCGCGACGGTGTACTAATGTAACTTGTTTGGCAATTGGTTCAAGCATTAACGCCCAATCGACAGCAGAATCTCCACCACCAAGTAGCATAACATTTTGATCTTTATATTGATTCATGTCCTTAACATGGTAATGCAAATTTACCCCCTCATATTGTTCACTATTATCAACATTTAAACGGCGAGGCTGGAATGCACCATTTCCGGCAGTTATAATGATTGTTTTTGTATAATGAATTTCTTGGTCAGAAGTTAGTTTAAATGAGCCATCGTCTAATTTTTCTACTTTTTCTATTGCTTGACCTAATACAATTGTTGGAGCAAATAGATTTGCCTGTTCTTCAAGGTTGTCTACTAATTCTTGTGCCCGAACCTTAGGAAAGCCGGCAATATCATATATATCCTTTTCAGGGTATAGGGCTGTTAATTGCCCCCCTGTATGCGGTAAACTTTCAATGATTTTTACACTTGCTTGACGCATACCACCGTAAAATGCAGTAAACAGGCCTACTGGACCTGCGCCAATAATCGTTACATCATATATTTTATCTGTCATTAAGATTTCCTCCAATCCATCTATGTTCCATAGTACGACAAAATGAGTTTATCATAAAGGAATATGCTATGTGTGATAGTTAACAAAATTAAAATGTAAACTAATAGTATAACGACAATTTTCAATATTATAAAAGTGTAATAAAGGGTTGAAAATTGTCGTGAAAAGGTCTAAGATATTCTTTAGAAATTATATTACGTTTTTGTGACAAAATTATATCGTCTTTATGTCTTTTTTTTATGCCTAATTACGTGAAGAATGTCACAAAGGTAAATCATACAGATGGAAGTGATGAGAGATGAAAAAACCAAACATAGTGATTCTTGGTGCTGGCTACGGGGGAATGATGACTACTGTAAAGTTGCAGAAGTCAATGGGAGTGAATAACGCTAACATTACACTTGTTAATAAAAACGACTATCATTACCAAACAACTTGGTTGCATGAAAATGCTGCGGGTACATTACATCATGATCGTACACGTATTCCTATTAAAGATGTTGTAAATATGAGCAAGATAAATTTTGTAAAAGATACTGTTGTTTCGATTAAGCCAGATGAAAAGAAAGTGAAGCTTGAAAATAGTGAGCTTACATATGATATTCTTGTTATTGGTCTAGGTTTTGAAGCAGCGACATTTGGTATTCCTGGTTTGATGGAAAATGCATTTACAATTGGTGATATAAATAGTGCTAGATTAATACGCGAGCATATCGAGTATAATTTTGCAATGTATCATAATGATAAAGAGAAAAATCAAGCACGCCTAAATATCGTTGTTGGTGGCGGTGGATTTACTGGTATTGAGTTTGTTGGAGAATTGGCAAATCGTATTCCAGAACTATGTAAAGAATATGATATTGATAAGAGCCTTGTTCGTATTATTAATGTAGAAGGTTCACCAACTGTATTACCAGGATTTGATCCACAGCTTGTTGAATATGCAATGAATTCATTGGAATCACGTGGCGTAGAATTTATTACTGGTGCAATGTTAAAAGAGTGTAAACCGGATAGTATTGTTTATGAGAAAGATGGAAAACAGGTTGAAGTTCCAACACTAACAACTGTTTGGGCTGCTGGAGTTCGTGCAAATTCTATTGTTGAGCAGTCAGGTATTGAAACGAACCGAGGAAAAGTAGAGGTAAGAAATGATATGCGTGCCCCTGGTTATGATGATATATTTGTAATCGGTGATTGTGCATTAATCATGAATCCTGAGAATGGTAGACCATTCCCGCCAACAGCACAAATTGCTATTCAGGAATCCTATACAGTTGCACATAATGTTAAGGCATTAGCAGAAGGTCATGAGTTGGAAGGATTTGAGGCAAAAATTCTTGGTACTGTAGCATCGCTTGGACATACGGATGCAATCGGTGTAGTTTTGAATGATCGCAAATTGTTCGGGTGGAAAGCTACTGTTATGAAGAAAATTATAGATAATCGTTATTTACTTAAATTAGGTGGATTAGGTCTTCTAATGAAAAAAGGTAAGTTTAATATATTTTATTAATAGTTGAAAAAGTAAAGGCATTCCAAACGCCTTTGCTTTTTTATTATTTTAAGATAAAATGAACTCTGTATGATTAGTTTAAGGGGGATACAGTGTTGATTCAATTTGTTGTTGAAATATTATTGTTTTTTGTTATTTTTTTTGGCATAGCTTTTATATTAAATATGTTACTCAGAAAAACGTGGTTAATGTCATATATATATCCAATTGTGGTCATAATGATTGTAGATGATATGTCGACAACTCGTTATTTTAATGATCCGGCTGAATCGTTTTCAAGTATGATTAATAAATTTGTTAATTTAGGTATTGCCGATATCGTTATTTTAGGTTCGGGTCTAGTTGGAACAATCGTTTCTGGCTTTGTTATTAAGTTTTTGCGTAAGAGCGGCTATCAAATGTTTTAAATACGAATTAAATAGATTTAAGATTTTAATATGAATAAAAAGTTAATAGATTGGAAATGATGACATCCAGAGAGGTGTTATCATTGAAAAAAATTAAATTTTTGAGAAGAACTGGAATGTTACTATTGTTTTTAGGGGCATTTTACACTACTGTGACTACCATATCGAATGTTACTATAGCTGATATGAAGGTATGGGTGGAGAAAGGCTCCAGCAAGGCTGTAGCAGAAATGTCACAAGATTCATTTAAGGGAAAGCACGTTACCCTAAAAGAAAAGTCACTTAACTTCAAAGAAAAGCAAAAAAGATATATTTCTAGTGAGCAAATAGAAGGACCGAAATCATTAGCGGAAGCAGTAACTATGCAGTATCCAAGTGCAAAAGTGGATACAGTAATGGCAACTGGCTATACAGCTGGAGTGGAATCAACAGGTAAAACACCAAATCACCCACGATATGGAATCACCTATTCAGGTGTTAAAGTGACAAGAGACTTATATTCTACTATTGCAGCTGATTTAGACGTGTATCCAATTGGAACAATTCTATGGATTCCCAAATACGGATTTGGTGTTGTAGC
This sequence comes from Virgibacillus ndiopensis, assembly GCF_900187325.1. Classification (GTDB taxonomy): domain Bacteria; phylum Bacillota; class Bacilli; order Bacillales; family Amphibacillaceae; genus Virgibacillus_E; species Virgibacillus_E ndiopensis. The sequence continues at coordinate 1,370,933 of NZ_FZMZ01000006.1, forward strand.
TGACAAAGGTGCAGCAATTAACGGGAATAAGATTGATTTGTATTATGAGACTGTAGAGGACGTTTATTCTGAATGGGGTAAAAGAAAAGTCGACGTACACGTTATCGAAATGGGTGATGGAAAACTCACCGAGGAACGACTTAAAGAGTTAAATGAAAATGAGGCATTACAAGTTTTTAGAAAACAGATAACAAAAAGCTAAAAAAGATAAAGACTAGCTTGAGAGCTAGTCTTTATCTGATTCAATAGAGATTATAGAGCAAAAAAGCAATACATATTCCAGAAATACCGCCGAAAAAAACTTCAATTGGTTGATGTCCTAATAATTCTTTTAATTCTTCTCGTTTTTCATATTCTTCTTTCCGATTCCAACCCCTTGCACCATCAACAAAGTATTGGAAGTCTTTAATCAATTTGTTTAATACAACGGCTTGCTCACCAGCTTGTCTGCGGACCCCTGATGCGTCAAACATGGTAATAACACTGAAAACAAATGCAACTGCAAACACAGGTGAGGTGACACCTTCAACAATGCCGATACCGGTTGTTAATGCTGCAACAGCAGCTGAATGACTACTTGGCATTCCACCAGTACTGAATGCTAAACCGGGTTTAAACTCTTTTGTTACAATCAACTGAATTGGTATTTTAATTACTTGTGTAAGTACAATTGCTAGCAGAGCCGCAGATAACGGGAAATTTGAGAAAATATGCATGTTGGGCTGAACATCCTTTCTAGCCGAAATATGATAATTAAGTCCTATTATATGCATTGTGTTCATGAAGATACAGTTTGTTTAGTGTAACAATCAGACGCTTAAAATAGATATTATCATACCGAATAAAAAGTGGAAACTAAAAAAGATACTCCATTATTGAAGTATCCTTGTAGAAATTTATCCCGCCTTAACGGGCAGTAAAACCTTTAACGAGAAGATTACAAAAAAACTAAAGGAAGATAAGTGGGTGTCAACTGCCCGTAATGGTCCGATTCTGTTCAACTAACATACAGTGGGGAAGAAAAGGAAAATCCCCACTGAATGAAGTTTCACTTTATTTTTATGCTTTAACCATCATCCATTTAGATGGAACTCGTTTGGCTATATTGACCATAAAAATAGCAGCCAAGCATGCCAAGGCAGTATCTTTAATTAAAAACGGAATCATACCTGACCAAGCGATAAGGTAGGAAATATCGAGTTCTAACCATGTGTTCATTGCTAAGTACATGTAGCTTACCCCAATACCATAATTAGCTATCAAACCAACGATTGCGGCTATTGAATAAATTTGAATAGAAGGCTTGCTGCTTAGTTCGGCGATAACTCCTACAAAAAATGCTATAAAAATAAACGAAATGATAAATCCACCTGTAGGACTGATTAACGCCATTGGTCCAGCTGACATCTCGGCAAATACCGGAACTCCCGCAATCCCAACAAGAATGTATGTAATCATTGAAATACTACCTAACTTTTTCCCAAGCATCAGTCCAGCTAAAATAGCAAAAAATGTTTGAAGTGATAATGGTATAGATGCGCCTCCAATAGGAATAGCTAGCATTGGAAACCAAACTGCTATATTAGCTCCAATTGCCATTAAGCAAACAAATACTGCTCCAAAAGTTAAGTCAATTGGTCTTAATCCCTTCATTGTTATCTCCCCCTTCTAAAATGATCATAAGGAAAAACATTTATTTTGTCAACCAATTATTTTATGAGTTTACAATAAAAACAGCTTTTCATTGCTGAAAAACTGTTTAATAGGATTATTTAACTGCTGCATCTAACGCAATTTCCATCATTTCGTTAAATGTTGTTTGTCGTTCTTCTGATGATGTTTCCTCTCCTGTTAAAATATGATCAGAAACTGTTAAAACTGATAATGCTTGACGATCATATTTTGCAGCCAATGTATAAAGTGCTGAGGTTTCCATTTCGATTGCTAGTACTTTATATTTTGCCAGTAATTCATTTATTTCTTTTGCATTCTCGCGATAGAAGGTATCACTTGTAAAAACATTTCCAACACGAAGATTCATTCCTTTTTCTATCCCAACATCATATGCATTCTTTAGTAAATCAAAATCAGCTAATGGTGCATAATCAATTCCATTAAAGACCATTCTATTTATTTGCGAATCTGTCGTTGATCCTTGTGCTAAGATAACGTCCCGAACTTTAACATCTTTTTGGATTGCTCCACAAGTACCTACTCGTATTAACTTTTGTACATCATAGCTTTGAATCAATTCATTAACATAAATTGAAATTGAAGGAACGCCCATTCCAGTACCTTGTACAGATACCCTTTCACCATTGTAGGTACCAGTATATCCATACATACCTCTTACTTGATTATATTGGGTTACATCGTCTAGAAATGTTTCTGCAATGAATTTTGCTCGTAAAGGGTCACCCGGCAATAAAATTTTATCAGCAATTTCGCCTTTTTTAGCTTCTATATGTACACTCATTTATGTACCTCCCAAGTAATATCATTTTCTTACAGAACAACGTTATCATAACGCTTAATTAAAGACAAATTATTGAATAAAGATCGCTTTTTTTTAGTTTCACAAACGTGTATAATTGTATATAATACTACTAGTACGTTTTACAAATAAACGCATTATACGGTTTATCTGTGAATTAGTGGGAAACATATAAGTATGTTTTTAACAGTACATAGTAAGTTTATTAATATGGGAAGGATGAAATTAAATGCAAGAGAAAACATTTACAATTACTGCTGACACTGGAGTCCATGCACGTCCAGCTACATTATTAGTTAATAAAGCAGGTCAGTTCGAATCAGAGGTAGAAGTATCTTACAATGGCAAAACAGTTAACTTAAAATCAATCATGGGTGTTATGTCATTAGGGGTACCTAAAGGTGCTGAAATCAAGGTTACTGCACAAGGTAATGATGAAGAAGATGCATTAAAGGGTATCGAGGAAGTAATTAAAGAACATTTAGGTGAATAAATGAGTAAGCTAGAGATTATGTAGATCCTCTAGCTTTTTAAATTTGTAATATGAATTTGAGGTGAAGAATTAATGAATGTTTCTGTATCCCAGCTTCCGGGAATTGGGCAAAAAATTACGTTAAAGACTTCCGAAGAAAATATGCTTGTTATTATCGTACATCATACTGGGAAAAGAGAGCTTTATTTTTTTGATGATGCAGATAATGATGAAGCCGATTTTGCAATGGACTTAACACCTGATGAAACGAGAGAACTTGCCGCCCAGTTATTAGGTGCAACATATCAACCAGTAGATGTAGAAAAAATGCGCTTGTTTAAAAAACAGATTATCGTTGATTATATAACCCTGAAGAAAAAGTCACCACTTGTTAATAAAACAATTGAGGAATCTGATATTCGCAATAAAACCGGTGCAACAATTATAGGAATCGTCCATGGTGATGATGTGATTGCAATCCCAGAAGCCGATACGACATTAAAGCCAGGGGATGTATTAATGGCGGTTGGAAAAGATGAACAAATAGCAACTCTTACAGATCTATGCCAGGGTGAGGAATGATGATGCTTGTTTAGTGATTTTCCCACATTACTAGGTGCCGGTATAGTTTTATTAGGTATTTTTTTGCTTGATTATATTGGATTAAAAGTAAATTTTCCAAATGTTATATTGTATATTCTTTTTGGAATCGCTTTAGCAGGATTTCTTGATCACAATTCATTATTGCACTTTTCTAGTGAAGTTGCTATTGTCCTGTTGTTCTTTTTATTAGGAATAGAGTTTAATACAAGGCGATTAGGCGGTATAGCAAAAAAGATTTGGAGCTCTGGTCTACTTGATGTAGCACTCAGTTTAGGGGTATCCATGCTAATTGCATTTGGTTTTGGTATGGACTGGTTCACATCTTTTTTAATTGGTGGAATTACCTATGCAACAAGCTCTTCAATCACAGCTAAACTGCTTGATGATAAAGGGAGAATGGCGAATGCTGAAACAGAATATGTATTAGGTATTCTGATTTTTGAAGATTTGATTGCACCAATTATTGTAGCTATTTTGATTGCATTAAGTTCAGGCAATACTTTTTCTGGATTAGATTTAATTATCTTAATCGGAAAAATTGTTGGACTTGCTTTAATTGCAATCGTACTTGGAAAAACGTTGTTTAAACGTTTTGAAACCTTCTTAATTAAAATTGATGATGAAGATTTCAAAATTGTATTGTTAGTTGGAATTGCTATGTCTTTCGGTGGACTAGCCTTGTTCCTCGGGCTTTCCGAAGTATTAGGTGCATTCTTGGCTGGCGTAATGTTAGCAGAAATTGGAAAAATAGAACGTGTAGAAGGAACGGTAACACCGATTAAAAATCTTATGCTTCCGACATTCTTTGTATACTTTGGAACAACGATTGATCTAGGTGAAGGTATTCCCATGCCGGTTCTATTAACGGTACTAGTAATTTGGTCTATTATTGCAAAAGTGCTAGTTGGAATTGTAGGCGGCAGGCTGTATGGATTAACGAAACGGGTAGCTTTAAGGGCAGGATTATCGATATGTGCGAGAGGTGAATTCTCTGTTGTTATCGCTGCAGTAGCAGTTGGTTCAATTAAAGTGTTCGCTGGTATTTATATAGTAATTTCAGCCTTCGTTGGGATGGTATTGTTCAGCTACGCTCCAAAAATCACAAGAAAAATTTATGGGAAACCAGCAAAGAAGAAGAAGGATTTAAAGGTTCCTACTTAATATTAAAAAAAGGAAGGGAGGCTGTAGACCTCCCACTTCTCACTAATAATAACTTTGATGGTAATACCTTTCTTCTAGTTCCTCAACTCTTTTTAATGCTAGTTGATTAAATTCTGTATCTTTGTTGGTTAATTTTTCTTTTAATTTCATAACAGCTTTTTTGAGGGAATCATTGTAATTAGGAATTGCTCCTTCAAAAGAATAGACAACGGGTTTTGCCACATTCATTTTTTCGTAATGAGCTAGAGCCTTTCGTTCATGAAAAAATACACCCTCAACTTTACCAGGATGGTGAAGATCACCTTGCATTGGATGTTTTATGACAGCAAGAACTTTAATCAAGTATTTATCGCCTCGATCCTCTAAGACTTCCCCTATATAAATTCCTGAATTATAATGTGCTCGAACATTTTTACCAATTGAAAAATCGTTCATATTCTACTGACCTCCTTCTTTCATCTATGTCTATTGTTACAAAAAATTGTTCAAATGGCTATTATTTAAATAGATTATGTTTGGAGATTGTGTAAAGTTTGCTATAATCTAGTTGAAGGAAGTGAGTAATTATGATGGAATTTCTTTATTTTCCAGAAGATAAAACAGAATATATTCCTGGTATCATATCATTGGTCATCTTTATGATTGGTGCAGCTATAACGATGTATATATTTATCAAAAAATCGAAAAAAGAAGAACAACTAATTGATCAACAGTATAAATTAAATGCAAATAATATCGATGACGCTGACGAATGAGGGGCTGGAACATAACTAAACTTTTTAAGTATAAAGACGAACAAAGTGCTGTTTTAGTGGATGAAATATACGTATACTCCTGCGGGAGGAAAGGCATAGGTGAGACCTCGCTGTGCGCCAGCACGAGGAGGCTCAACAGCTCCCCGCGGAAAGCGAAGTATATTTTCGGAGCGGATTATAGCTCCAACCATTATACATTCGGATTTTTCTTTGGTTATAACACTTTTGTCTTAGCCTCTTTTTTTTGGTTCATAATTCTGCTGCTTTTGTGGATACTACATAGAGAGCATATACAAAAAAAGGAGTAGCATAAATGCGTTTATTATTAATAATAGCAATATTATTATTATCCTCATGCCAAAGTGATGGCGAGCGAACGACACGTACAATTGATATGTATAATTCATCAGGGGATATGATAGGAACTGCTGCTTTAACTGAAAAACCGGATGGTGTTCAGGTGAAATTAAAATTGGAAGGGCTAACACCAGGTTTTCACGGGATTCATGTACATGAATATCCAAGTTGTGAAGGTCCAGATTTTAAAAGTGCTGGAAATCATTTTAATCCAGAAGGAAAAGAACACGGATTAATGCATCCTAAAGGACATCATTTAGGAGATTTACCTAATATTGAAGCAGATGCAGGAGGACTTGTTGATACAGAATTAATGCTGGCGGGTGCGACACTTTTAGATGGTAAGAAGTCGATATTACGTGGCGAAGGAACGTCTATCGTTATTCATGATGGTCAAGACGATGGGGTGAGTCAACCTGGTGGTGATTCAGGTACACGCATTGCTTGTGGTGAGTTAAAAACGGATCCGAAAAGTGATTCAGAAAGTTCCCCTACAGACCCAACAAAATTTAATGATAAGCAAGAAAAGTAAAGCAAGCTGACCCTCCCTTTGTGGTTGGATCAGCTTGTATTGATTGATTATCTATTCTTTAAAGCGTTAATAATACGTTTTACGCCTTCTTCAAGTGTCTCCCTTGGGCAGGCGATATTAATCCTCATGAATTGTTCGCCTTCTTCACCATATTCAACACCTGCATTGAGTCCAACTTTAGCTTGTTTAATCATGAATTGCTTTAATGACTTACTATCCATTTGCATTCCACTGCAATCAATCCACAATAAATAAGTACCCTCTGACTGGATTACATTAAGTTCATCAGTGTGGGTCTCAAACATAGCAGTTACATAATCTCGATGTTCTTTTAAAATTCCTCGTAATTCATCAAGCCATTGCTCTCCATATAGATAAGCGGCTTCCATAGCGGTAGTAGCCATAGTGTTCAACATATGGTGACCTTGTTTGCCTAACTGCTCGTTTATGAGATTTCTCCTCTCTTTATTTGTTGTGATAATGTATGAAGCTTGTAATCCTGCTAAATTAAAAGTTTTAGAAGGTGACATACATGTGATTGTTTGCTCAGCTATTTCATCTGAAAGAGATGCAATTGGGGTATGATGCTGTCCGGGATAAATAAGATCTGCATGAATTTCATCAGATAAAATTAAAACATCATATTTAAGACAAAGACGGGCAATTTTCTTCAATTCAGCCTTAGTCCAAACTCTACCTACAGGGTTATGTGGCGAGCACAGTATAAATGCTTTTACACCTGATTTCAATTTTTCTTCAAAGTCATTAAAATCAATGTGATAGTAATTATTTTTTAATACTAAGGGATTTTTTATAACTTTTCTGTTATGTTGTTTAATCACATTATAAAAAGGAGTATAAACCGGTGTTTGAATTAGAACCTTTTCATGCGGTTGTGTAAATGCTTGAATTGCCATATGTAAACTTGTAACCACACCGGGACTAAAAGAAAGAAATTCATGTTTAATATTCCATCTATGGCGCTTGGAAACCCAATTAATAATAGAATCTTTAATATCTTTATCAGTAACTGTATAGCCAAAAATACCATGTTCCGCACGTTTTATTAAAGCGTTATTAACAGCTTCTGGGGCTTTAAAATCCATATCAGCAACCCACATTGGTAAGATGTCATCAGTTTGGAAAACGGGTTTTAACATGTCCCATTTTACGGATCGTGTATTCTTTCGGTCATGTAGTGTATCAAATATTCCCATTCGGTATTCCTCCCAGTATTTACTTTGCCTACCTTAATTGGCAAACCTATTTGTAAAAAGTTCATTATATTTCAATTATATCGTAAAAACACACAAAAAAAAGCAAAGCGCTTATACGCCTTGCTTACAGGGGGAATACGAGAAAGTCTTACAGTTATAGTATTACCCTGTTGTATAAAAGATAAACCCATTTCAGTAAAAAATAACAATTTTTATTAAAAAGAGGTAAACGGACTGTATAAGAATACGATTCTATACATGAGTAAACCTCGTTTCTAAAAAATATTAATTTTTAAAAGTGCCTTCACGATCTTCTGACTGTTCAATCCATTCTTCTAATTTGTCTTTTAACGTATTGAACCCAGTAGTTGAATTATCTTGTTGTTTTGCAGGTTGGGCTTTTGGGGCTTTTGGACTTTTCTTAGGTGCCTCTTCAGTTGCGCGAATAGATAATGAAACTTTATTCTTCTCCTCATCTATGTTCAAGATTTTAACTTTAACCTCGTCTCCTACAGTTAAATGATCATTAATATCTTTTACATAACCATGTGTTACCTCAGAAATATGAACTAAGCCTTGAATTTCATCGTTTAGGGATACAAACGCACCGTATGGTTGTATTCCCGTTACCTTTCCTTCTATAACTTGACCAGTCTCAAACTTGTCTGTCATGCTGAACAACTCCTATAACTTATTCGATTCTTTTTACACAATAAAATATTTTAGCATAAATAATGATTTCAAGCAAAAAATAATAAAAAAAGTGAAAGGAAGAGGTAAATGGTTCCTATAGAATCAAAAATAGAACATACAATTTTCCCGTTATATATTCTAGAAGATTTGCTGAAACCAGAAGGATTCGTTATTGGGTCAAACTGGGACTATGAAAAAGGCTATTTCGATTATAAAATTGATGATAAAGGTGTTTATTATTATTTAAGAATTCCCTTTTATGCTGTTGCAGGCTCACTTGATTACCCAGGTGTAACGGTACGTGTAGATAAACCTTTTCTTCTAGCGCATGAATATCAGAAAGGATATGATGAAACAGGAATAGGTGGTGCAGTACGCGGAGCGTTTGACCAATTTCAATCACCGACCAACCCCGATACTGATGTTCCAAGTGAATATGTTGAAATTGGAAAAGATTTAATGCAAAAAGTGGAGAAAATTTTACTTCCATGAGGAAAAAGTAAGAATTATATCTCCTTTTTTCATAATAAAATTGTGGGAAGGCTTGATATTCCATTCTTCTTCCCGAATAATTCCAAAGGGCAGATGATTTTTTTTAAGAAAAAAATGTATTATGTCCATAAAAGGTTTGTTTTCAAATTCTCCAGGCAGACGTGTATGGGAAAAGTGTTGAGTCAGTAATAGCTCCAATATAGTCTCGACAGGTTTTGTTGTTTTAGGGTTGAAAAGTTCATGGTAAAATAAGGTGCTCATAAAATCATTTGATCCGATTGTCGTATCTGCTCCAGCCCTAATCGCATTATCAACCTGAGCAGTTGAGAGTATTTCTGCAATAATCCGCACGTTTTTGTTATTACCTCTGATGGCAACTGTTGTTAGGATAGTATTAACATCTGCTTGGCGTTCTTTTTTTGTAATATCCGCTGTAATAATAACACTTTCTGCCAAATCGATACGTGCCCGTTCTAATGTAGTATCCTCACTGGGATCACCGTGAATAAAATGTACCGGGAATTGTTGGTATGGCAAATGGGATAACGTACGATCGATTAATACAATTTCAACTTTATTATTTTGCTTTAAAGTCATGTTAAGTAAATGTCTTGTTCGCTCATTCCAGCCAATAAAAATAACATGATTAGTTCCTTTAAATGCAACCTTTCCTTTTGATAAATCCTGTTCATGTTTAATTGTTGCGGCAGATATGGTGGTAATATAAAACGTTAATAGCCCACCACCAGACAAAATTAATAGTATACCGACTACTCTTCCTGGAATCGAAAGCGGAACATAATCGCCATAACCGACAGTTGCCCCTGTAACAAATGCCCACCATATCCCGTCAAAAATAGAAGGGAATTCTGTAGGCTCGATAAAATGAATAACTATACCAAAAAGAACCATTGTAATAAAAATGGTTAATAAAAGTCTAACTACAACAGGAAGCCGAAAATATATATGTTTAAATAATTCAATGCTCATTTTTTCACCTTATTTTGTCTAAGTATACGTTATTCATTAGTATAGACAAACACAACATTTACTTATACAAAAACGAGGCATCCGAATAAGATCGGTTGCCTCGATAAATCATTTTTTCGCTATCGCCCGTTTCAAACTTTCGTATACTTCATCCCAAAAATCAGAGTTGTCACGAAATGCCTTTGTCATAAACATGAGCATTTCTTTGAACTTCTCTTCATAATCGTCATTACCTTTGGCAGGCAGCTCTGATTTAGAGTCATCTGCAAATTGTTGGATTTTTTCGGCACGCGGTCCCCATTTTGCAACTTCATTACCATTATCATCAATAAAAATAAATATTGGAATCGAACGAGATTTTCCGTTTGTTAGATAGTTATCCATTAAATCTAAATTCTGATCGCGCAAAAGCATCCGGACGTCTATGTTCGTTTGTTCAGCTATACGAAGTAAAATGGGGATATTTAGCATTGCATCTCCGCACCAATCCTCAGTTAAAACGATCACACGAAGATTCTTCTTTTTTGTTGCCTGAAAAAATTCATCATCGTCAGGAGGAGTAAAATTATCATATATGTGCAGCAGATTCTCCTTGTGTTTTTCCATCGATTCAATATATGTATCAGGTGAAATTCCTTTTTCGAACCAATCATTTAATGTCATTTTCAGTACACTCCTTATTCGTATTTGATAAAATTTTATCCAATACAAACAAGTACGTAAACAAATGTGCTCTCTTTAATTTAAGCTGTTTCCTAAAAGAGTATTGTTATTACACAAAAAACATAGAAAGCGACATAAACACCAAGCAAAAATTTTACTTTTATACTAATGACATCCTGGGGAGATGATGCTCGGTAGTAGAGCGTGAACATCAGCAGTAGAGCGTGAATATCAGCAGGAGAACAGGAACATCAGCAGTAGAGCGTGAATATCGTCAGGAGAGCGTGAACATCAGCAGGAGAGCGTGAACATCAGCAGGAGAGCAGGAATATCAGCAGGAGAGCAGGAATATCGGCAGGAGAGCGTGAATATCGGCAGGAGAGCAGGAACATCGGCAGGAGAGCAGGAACATCGGCAGGAGAGCGTGAATATCAGCAGGAGAGCAGGAATATCGGCAGGAGAGCAAGGATAGCAGCTGCTCCGGAAATCGTAGTGTATACTGGCTGTGGGAATAACAGCTACATAAGATAACTTACGTCGCATTTTATTGAGACTACGAATACAAAATTTACGAAAAGAGCCTTAATTTAATTTGTATGATAGTATGGAAAAAGATAAAATAAAAATCAAAAATTGGCAACGATTACAAGGAGGAATTTTTAAATGGAACAAGTGAACAGAGACTTTTTATTAGAGTTATTACATACTCCGTCACCCTCAAGTAATGAAATGGAAATTCAAAAGAAATGGATTAAATATGTAGAGACTTTTGCAGATGAAATAAGGACAGATAATGCTGGAAATGCAATTGGTGTATTGAATCCTAATGCACCATTTAAGGTGTTATTGGCAGGGCATTGTGATGAAATCGCGCTTGTGATCAACCGCATCGATGACAATGGATTTTTGCATTTTGATAAAATGGGTGGTATTAATCCAAAAGCAGCTGTTGGTATGAAGACAACGGTATTGGGAAATTACAAAACGATCACAGGTGTAATTGGTGTTAACGCACAGCATCACGGTGGTCTAAAAGATGACTTTGGTCTTGAAGATTTGTTTATTGATTGTGGATGGAAATCAAAAGAAGAAGCAGAAAAGTATGTGCAAATTGGTGATCTTTCTGTATATAAAACAGACCCTGAAATATTGATGGATCGCTATGTTTCTGGTCGAGGTTTAGATAATAGAACAGGATCATTTATTGTTGCAGAAGTACTTAAACGATTGTCTGAAGAAGGGTGTAATGTTGGTGTATATGCAGCAAGTACCGTAAATGAAGAAACAAATATGGGTGGGGCATATTTTGCTGCAGCAGGTATTGAACCAACAATGGCAATTGCCTGTGATGTTACATTTGCAACAGACTACCCCGGTGTTAACAAAAATAAGCATGGTGATGTGAAACTAGAGAAAGGACCAGTTCTTGCAAAGGGTGCTCCAATCAATATTAAAATTAACAAACTTTTGGAAAAAACAGCCAGAAAATGTAACATAAATGTTCAATATGAGTTGACACCTAGAATGACAGGAACAGACGCAGATAAAATGCGATTAACTGGCAAGGGTGTTCCGGTATCACTTGTATCATTGCCTTTACGCTATATGCATTCTCCAGTAGAAACAGCAAGCTTAAAAGATATGGATGAAGAGATTGAATTACTTGTTAAGATGATTGCTGGATTATCTGGAGAGGAAAGTTTAAATCCGTTGGAGGATTAAAAATTTATTATCTATAGTAATACGAAAAGCCTTAATCTTTTTTGTCCGATTAAGGCTTTTTCTTATTTGGGCCATTAGTATTGTGAGTGCTATTTCACACATGACTAATTAATGCTTTTCTAGACAATTTTTATATCGAAAAAGGTAAAAAGGGACTAATTTCCAGTTCAATTTAATAATTCAATTGTGGATTTTAGAGAAATAGATAGGTTTATTTATGCATTTTTTCCAACTGCAGTTAAATAATGGATAATAGATTAATAGTCATGTAATCTAATAAAACCTTATATGGTATATGTCTTGATTTATATGTGATTAATTATGCGACAGTGGTGATAGGACTTTTGACTAGAAAATAGATAAGAGAAACAGTTCTTATCTATCAATTTAGAAAATTCTGATCAAAAACGACAAAATTCGACACAATTTTTTGTTGCAGTATATTATAGTCACATTAACAACGAGAACAAAACAAACGGCACGCTAACAGCTGAGACCTACTTAAACTATTTATTAGTAAAGGAGGGGAGCTAAGGGTGTCTTTTTTGTTGAATTTGGCATAGATGTGTTTTTTTAATCTATTCAAAGACAACAGTCATTGCATTGTTTTTCAAAATTCGGGAGGAGGAAACAAGTTGAGAAAAAAGAAACAACGTCAAGTCCGCTTCTTTAGTATAGTAGCGTCACTACTCATGATATTTTCTTTAATAACACCAAGCATGGCAGGCGCTGAAACAAATGAGAAGTTGTATCGTTCGTTAAATGACTCCCAGACTAATGCAAAAGTAAAAGTTAGTGATCGACTACTAGATGAATTTAAAACAGATGACAAAGTTACATTTTTGATTAAATTCAAGGAAAAGGCAGACACGAAAAAGATCGCTAAGGAAGCTAGATCGAGTGCTACAAAGGCGAATGTAACTGCACAAAAGGCGGAGCTCATTCAACGTTCTGCGGTCGTCTCTGAGTTAAAATCTACTTCTTTAACATCACAACAAAATGTAAAGCAATATCTTGAACAGCAATCTGAAAAAGGGAATGCAAAAAATATTAAATCGTACTATATCGTAAACGGTATGGCGGTTACTGCAACAAAAGAGGTTGCGCAAAAGATTGCATCGTTTCCAGAAGTTGAAAAGATCTTGCCGAATGAAACTCGTGAGTTGTTTTCTAAAGTAACAAAAGACGCTAAAACACCTAAGTCAGAAATAGCTAATGTTGAGTGGAACGTAGAACGTGTTGGCGCACCGCAAGTATGGGAAATGGGGATTGATGGTACCGGAACAGTTGTAGCAAGTATTGATACAGGTGTTCAATGGGATCATCCTGCCCTAAAAGAAAAATACCGTGGTTATGATGCAGCAACAGGTGAAGTAGATCATGACTTCAACTGGTTTGATGCAACTGCTGGCCAGTCAGAACCATACGATGATATTGGCCATGGTACGCATGTTACAGGAACGATGGTTGGTAGCGAACCAGATGGGTCTAACCAAGTTGGGGTTGCGCCTGGTGCTAAATTTATTTCTGTTAAAGCGTTCACGGCAGCTGGCGGTACAGACGCTGACCTACTCGCTGCTGCAGAGTGGATTTTAGCTCCAACAGATGCTGAAGGAAATGCTAGAGTTGATATGGCTCCAGATGTTGTTAACAACTCATGGGGTGGCGGACCAGGTCTGGATGAATGGTATCGGGATGTTGTTATCAACTGGAGAGCAGCGAATATATTCCCTGAGTTTTCAGCTGGTAACACAACTCTAACTAATCCAGGAGGACCAGGTTCAGTGGCTACACCAGCAAACTATCCTGAATCTTTCGCGACTGGAGCAACAGATATTAATGATGTAGTTGCAGGTTTCTCACTACGAGGACCTTCCCCGTATGATGAAATTAAGCCTGACATTTCAGCACCTGGAGTAAACATTCGTTCTTCCGTACCAGGCAGTAACTATGAAGGTGGTTGGAATGGAACATCGATGGCGGGTCCAGCGGTATCTGCTGTAGTCGCATTGCTTCGTCAAGTTGATGCTAGCTTAACTGTTGATGAATTAGAAGAAATTATATTGAATACAGCAACGCCATTAACAGATGAAGAATATCCAGAATCACCTAACAATGGTTACGGCTATGGATTAGTAAATGCGTTTAACGCAGTTTCATCTATAGAGAACGGACTTGGAACATTACAGGGTAACGTTACTAAAGAAGGTGAAGATAACGAGGCTCCAACATTTGAACACGCTGCACCAGCAGAGACATATGCTGGAATGGATTTAAATTTAAATGTACAAGTTAATGATAATGTGAGTGTAGCATCGGTTGAATTAAAGTACCAAGATAACAATGGTGACTGGCAGACAATCGAAGCAGCGCGTACGTCCGGTGATTTCAAATCAGGTGAATATTTGGCAACAATCCCTGGTGATCAAGTTGACGGCGATTCATTAACATACAAGTGGTTGATAAACGATTTTGGTAATAATGAAGTAGAAAGTGATGAATATGCTGTTGAGGTTAAACCTGGTATTTCAGTAGGTTATTCAGAAGACTTTGAAGCAAATCCTGTTGGCTGGACATCCTTCGGTGAAGCTAACAGCTGGGAATGGGGTGCACCAACTTCAGGTCCAGGAAGTGCTGCATCGGGCGAAAATCTCTATGCTACCAATCTAGCAGGCGAATATGAAAGTAATATGAATGCAACACTTGTTATGCCACCGATTGATCTACCTGAAGGAAATTCGTATTTACAATTTAATCAATGGCATGATTTAGAAAAATACGACTCAGGAACAGCTTATGATTTCGGTCATGTGTTTGTATCGACAGATCAAGAAGAATGGACACAGCTTATGAGAGTGGAAGGTACAACAACTGATTGGGAAAGTGCTGAAGTTGATTTATCAGAATATAGTGGCCAACGAATCTATATTGGATTCAATGTAACAACAGATGGTAGTGTTTCTAGAGAAGGATGGTATATTGATGATGTTACATTGTCTGATACTTCTCAAAGTAGCAAAGCATCTTTAGGAAAATCTAAAGGGAAAGATAAAGATAAAAAAGACAAAAAGGACTTGAAGAATGGAATTAGCCTTAGTAGCAACAGTTTAGGGGTAATTAAATCAAAAGATAAAACAGGCGTAAAAGAAAAGGTAAATCCAGCCAAAATTCAACCGGAATTACCTAAAAAAGAAGATCCTCCTGCGGCAGAGGATGTAATTAATCCTACCTTACTTCCAATTGGTGCGCAAGTAAGTGTATTAGAGAGTGGGAGATCTGTTAATACAAATCCTGAAGATGGATCTTACTCATTAACACATCCAGCTGGAACATTTACTGTACAAGCAGGGGCTTATGGTTTTGTCTCTGAACAACAAACGGTAACAATTGAAGACGGTGGAGTTGCTGAAGCCAATTTTACGTTAGATGAAGTTCCACAAGGTACTGTTACTGGTACAATAACAGACCAGAAAACAGGTGAACCTATTGAAGGTGCGACAATACTTCTTGTCGAAGATGCTAATGTCACACCGGTTGAAACAGATGCTGAGGGTAATTATTCAATTACAGCATACGAAGGTACGTACACACTTAAAGTAATGGCCCGTGATTATCATAGTAAAGAAGTTGAAATCACCGTTGACGGTGAGAACGTTGAAGCCGATGTTGAACTGGAACCTTTCTACACATATCCTGGTGGAGAAATTGGATATGATGATGGGACAGCAGAAAACGCTCGTGCTTTCTATGATGCAGGTAATGGATGGGCTGTAAAAATGTCCTTACCAGAAGGAAAAGAATCAGCTGTCGTAACTGATGGAGTATTCCGATTCTGGGATACAGAATGGCCAGTTCCAGGTGGGACTGAGTTTGCAGTTGAGGTATGGGATGCATCTGGTGAAAATGGATTGCCTGGCAAGAAACTTGCTGGACCAATTGATGCCGAAGCCTTGCGTAATGGTGAGTGGACAGTAGTTGATTTAAGTGAACACAACATTATTGTTGATGGGGATTTCTACATGGTCTATATCCAAACGAATGCAAATCCAAATACACCTGGTTTAGCTACAGATGAGAGTAGTACAAATGCCGAACGAAGCTATCAATACGTCGGTGGGGCATGGTCACCTTCACCAGCTGCTGAAGGAAACTATATGATTCGTGCACGTGTTAGTTATGAAGTAAGTACCCCAGTCATTACTTCACCTGAAGAAAATTTCACGACTAGTGAAAAGAGTTTAACAGTTGAAGGTAATGCTTCTCCTACAACAACTATTCAATTGTTGGACAATGGGGAAGAGGTAGGGACTGCAGAAGTTGGCGACGATGGAAAATTCGCTATCCCTACTGAGTTAGACGAAGGTGAAAATGTCTTTAAAGCAGTATCTATACTTGATGGAGCTGAAACTGGCGAGTCAGATCCGGTTACGGTAACGTTAGATACGCAAAAACCAGAGCTGACGATTGATAATCCTGAAAATGGGGATAAGTCAAATCGTGAAACGGTAACGGTTGAAGGTACAGTTTCAGATGCTAACTTAGACTGGGTTAAAGTAAACGGTCAAAAGGCAAGAATTTCGGATGGAAGCTATTCTAAACGAATTTTGCTTGACAATGGTGAAAACCAAATAAGGGTCGTTGCTAGAGATGAAGCTGGTAACAAGACTGTTAAGAAAGTAACATTAGATGTTAAATACAATGCACCAGAAATTGAAAGCTTAACACCGACAGAAGATAAATATCTTCAAGCAGGAGAAAGTGTAAAAATTGAATTTGATAGTGAACCTGGATTAGATGCAACATTCTTTATCCATTTGCCACTAACAAATGCTCGTGCACAGGTTTCAAACGCCACTGAATTGCCAATGATGGAAACTTCTGAAGGACACTATGTTGGATATTGGACAGCAACAAGTAGTGTTGAAGCAGAAGGTGCTGTCATCGAAGTGAAAGCTGTCGATGATTATGAGAATGAGACTCTTAAACAGGCTGAAGGTAAATTATTTATCAATGTTGGTGGTGAGTAATCTTTAGCAGATTTTTAAGAGGTGTGGAAGTAAAATTCTTCCACACCTCTTTTTTATATAAAAGCTACTTTCTAAACGATTGTTGTTTTTACGCAAAACACATAAAATGCGACGTAAATGCTGGAATATTTTCTTAAGTAAGTCCAATTCTCGCCCTGCCGTCCGGGATTGCTTTGGGCGGATGCGCACCTTAGGGCACGGCCTCAGCTCCCTCAAAAAAATCACTCTGCTGGGTCTTCGGGCACGTGCTGTTCTGAGCAGGAGTCACCACCTCCACTCACCCGGACTAGCGAGTGTATTTTCCGGAACGGCGACTTTAGTATTAACTTACGTCGCATTTTCTGTAAACTACAAGGTTAAAAAGCAACAAAAATTACAAATTAAAGAGATCCAAACATATCTCTTTTCAAACTGACGAAACCATTGTATAATACATCTAACAATAACATATCGATTCCATCTTCGGGGCAGGGTGCAATTCCCGACCGACGGTAATGAACAGCATTATTTGTTCTAAGTCCGTGACCCGCAAAAGCATCTCGCTAAGCGGCTGACCTGGTGTGAGTCCAGGACCGACAGTTACAGTCTGGATGGGAGAAGATGTCGAGCTGAAAATTGGTGCGTTCTGCGCCTTTATTTTCCTGTATATATTTATATACCCTATAGCCCCATTAGGTTTTAGGGTTTTTTGATGTTTAAAAAGAGTGCAGGAAATAAGCCTATCCTTCATCACGAGATGGGAATCGATAATAGATGAAGGAGGAAGTTGATGATGAAAAAAACAAATATGCAATCATCAAAGTTATTTAAACTAATTGTTTTAGCATTAATGGGGACTATTTCGCTCTTATTATTTCTTTTGAACTTTCCTGTGTTACCGGGATTTGGATACTTAAAAATTGATTTTAGTGATATCCCAGCTTTAATAGCTGCACTAATTTTTTCACCGCTTGCCGGTGTAATTGTAGAAGCGATTAAAAATGTCCTGTATTTAGCTATTGGCGGTGGTGAACCTGTAGGGGTAACATCAAATTTCTTGGCGGGTGTCATGTTTATCATACCTGTAGCTGTTTTGTACCATAAATATAAAAGTGTTAAAAGTATTGTATTAGGTTTAGTTGTTGGTACAGTTATCATGACAATCGGCATGAGTATATTAAATTATCTTGTATTTTTACCTATATATGCATGGTTTATGGGAATGGAACAGATGAAAATTGAAAGTGTTAAATGGTATACAGTAATAGCAGGAATTTTACCATTCAACGCAATAAAAGGTATTATAGTCGGAGCATTATTTGTTCCAGTATTTATTAAAATGCGTAGTTGGATTGAACAGAAACAAGTAAATGTATTATAAAATACGAAAGCTAATCCTGTGAGGATTAGCTTTTTCTTTGATGGATATTATCATAGTCGGTTAATGCACGACAGGTTTATTAGGGTAGAGTAGGGGACACGTAGTAATTTGTTGATCAAGTTTCGATCTCAAATCATGTAAGCGCCTTTCAAAAATGTTTACGTTGTTTAGTGCTTATTTAAAAAAATCCTCTTTATGAAATTATTATTTCTTCGCAACAATTCCTATCGTACAACGTGATACACAGATTAGATTATTCGTTTCATCGACAATTTTAATTTCCCAAACCATCGTCGTTTTTCCTTTATGAAGGGGGATTGCTTTGGCTGTAACGATACCTTCCCGTTTACTTTTTACATGGTTTGCGTTTATTTCGATACCGAATACGTTAAATTTTTCGGAGTCTACATTTACATAGGAACCAATGCTTGCAGCAGTTTCGGCAAGTGCTACATTTGCACCACCGTGTAAATATCCTGCTGGTTGATATGTCCTTTCGTCAACAGGCATTTTCATGATTACTAAATCTTTCTCAAGTGTGTTCACTTCGATTCCTAATGATTCCATTAGTGTATTCTTCATATCCATCCTATCGTCTCCCTAAATAAACTTACTGATTAGCAGTGACAATCCTAATAAAAATCCAAAGATAGTATTTGTTTTTCCCGTTGCGACCATTGCAGGAAGCATTTCAATTGGTTTGGTTTTTCCTTGAAATTTATTAATTACTTCAATTGCTTTTATAACACTTAAAAGGGTAATCAATGACCAAATTGGAAGCATACTGCTAATGACAAAGTAAACTGTTAATACATATGCAGTAATAAACAAAAGAGCTAGAAAGCGAATTGCATTTTTCCGTCCTATTAAAATGGCGATTGTTTTACGGCCATTTTCTTTATCACCATCTAAATCCCGTATATTATTAGATAGCATAATACTTCCGATAAAAATAGCTACTGGAATTGATATCCAAATAACGGTACTGGTGATTGTTAGTGTTTGAATGTAATAACTTATACCAATAATTACGGTTCCCATAAAAAAACCAGCTGAAATTTCTCCGAATGGTGTGTAAGCTATTGGGAAAGGACCGCCAGTATATAAATAACCAAATAGCATACTTACCAAACCAATAACTGCAATCCACCAGCTTGATTCCATACAAATATAAGCCCCAAGTAATATAGAAATTCCAAAGAATGCAAGGGCGAGTCGTAAAACGGTCTGAGCTGAAATACCATCACGGACAATTGTACCGCCAATTCCTACAGATTCTTCGTTATCGAGTCCGCGAACATAATCATAATATTCATTAAACATATTGGTAGCAGCTTGAATAAGCATAGAAGCAAGTAACATTGCTAAAAATAAGAATATATTAAATGAGTCGTCTACATATCCAAGCATTGTACCAACAAAAACAGGTACAAACGATGCTGTTAACGTGTGTGGACGTAATAAACGCCACCAAATTTGAAACCCACCTTTTTCATTTAAGGCTTGTTTAATAGTTGAATTATTTGTTGTTTGCATGATGTTCTCTCCCCTGTTTACTACAATATCACATTAAGTTTAGGCAAATCGTCATAGGGTGTCAATTATGATTTCTTGAGAAACATTGAAAAAGAGAATAAAATAGAAATGATAGTTTTATGATTTGTTAGTGTAACGGAGGTTTATATAGATGATTGAGACGAAGCAAGGGCTGTTAGAGTCCTTATTAGAACAGGCTATCACCAATGCAAGAGATACCAATAAAAAACAATTTATTAGTATGACGAAAGAAATAGATAGTGTAGAACCACTTTATTTTTTTGAATCTGCAAAAGATATAAAAATGGACCGTACATTTTGGACGAGCACTTCAGATCAATTTTATTTGGTTGGCGTAGGTTCTGCATTTAAAATTAGGGCAAACACAGACCGCTTTCAAGTAACAGAAGAGCAGTGGAGAAAAATTTTAAGTGAAGCAATTATTCATAATCCATTTAATGCTCCCGGTACAGGGATGGTAGCAATGGGGGGGATGTCGTTCGATCCTAAAAAAGAAAAAACGAATCTGTGGTGCAATTTTGACGATAGTGAATTTATCATTCCGCAGTTTATTTTAACAAAGAATAAATCAAATCAATTTTTAACAATTAACGTACAAGTAACAAAAACTGATCACCCTGTTCAACTTGCTAAAGCATTACAGCAGTCAGTAGAACGTTTGTTAAAAAGCTCTGGAAAATTACCTAATGGCGCTACAATTAAAGCAAGAAAAGAGATAGAGCCAGAACAGTGGAAGAATGTAGTCCAACTTGCAACCGATGAAATCAAGCAAAGTAAGGCGGAAAAAATAGTACTCGCACGTGAAATGCGATTGAAGCTTTCGAAAGAGGCGGAGATTACAGCAATTTTATCAAATTTTATAACATCCCAAACGAACAGCTATATTTTTGCTTTTGAACATGGGGACGATTGTTTTGTTGGAGCTACTCCTGAAAGGCTTGTAAAATTAGAAAATAGACAGCTGCTTTCCACTTGTTTGGCAGGAACAGCACCAAGAGGAAAAACAAGCTCTGAAGATGAGAGAATCAGTAAGGACTTACTTCATGATTCGAAAAATCGTGAAGAACATGATTTTGTAGTTGAAATGATAAAAAAAGCTATTAAAGACTATTGCACTGATATACAAATTCCTAATGAACCAGTTATCTATCCCTTAAAAAATTTACAACATTTATTTACACCTGTTAGAGCAACGCTTCAGAACGGGTATAGTATTTTTGATATTATTAAACAATTACACCCAACACCAGCCTTAGGTGGGGTTCCTAGAGAAACATCTTTAACATTTATTAGAGAGCATGAACAATTGGACAGAGGCTGGTATGGTGCACCAATAGGTTGGTTGGATGGTAATCAAAATGGTGAATTTGCCGTTGCAATTCGTTCGGGACTTATTCAAGGAGATGAAGCATCATTATTTGCTGGATGTGGTGTTGTAAAAGACTCTGATCCTGAGGCAGAATACGAAGAGACTACTATTAAATTCTTACCAATGCTATCTGTTTTAGGGGGTTAATAATGGAACATACAGAAACATTAACAAGATATACAGCAAATTTCGTTGATGAGCTCGTGAAAAGTGGCTTAACAGAAGTAGTTATTTCACCAGGCTCTAGGTCCACACCAATCGCCATGACAATGACGGAACATCCCAAAGTAAAACAATGGGTAATTATTGATGAGCGGTCGGCTGCATTTTTCGCTTTAGGTATGGCGAAGCAAAACAAACGCCCAGTCGCTCTTGTTTGTACTTCAGGAACAGCAGCAGCTAATTATTTTCCTGCAATTGTGGAAGCTCATTATAGTAGGGTTCCGTTAGTGGTTATAACGGCCGATCGTCCTCATGAATTAAGGGATGTTGGCGCTCCACAAGCTATTGAACAAACAAAATTGTATGGGGACTATGTTAAATGGTTTCATGAAATGGCATTACCTGAAGGCGATACAAAAATGCTGTCCTATGTAAGAAGTAAAGCCTCTCGGGCTATTCATGTTGCGAGAGAAGGTAATGCTGGTCCCGTTCATCTCAATTTTCCTGTACGAGAACCACTTATTCCAGACTTTTCATTGAAAAATTTGTGGGGAGAAAATAATGGACAAGCGTTTTATCCAACATTCGATGGGGAATATAAATTACATCCTGATCACCTAAATCAATTAATCGATAAACTTAAAAATAAAGAAAAAGGATTAATTGTATGTGGCCCACAAGTTGATGGAGGTTTTGCAGAATCTGTTGTACATCTAGCATCAACATGGCAGCTACCTATTTTGGCCGATCCATTGTCTCAAGTAAGAGCAGGTAATCATAGCAAAGAAAATGTAATTGAAGGCTATGATGCGTTTTTACGAAATGAATCGATACGAAAGCAATTAAAGCCAGACTTTATCATTCGTTTCGGAGCAATGCCTGTTTCAAAAGCGTATCTTTTTTATGTGAAAGAATATAAGGATATCCCACAATTTATTGTAGAAGAAAATGCTGGTTACCGGGAACCTGCAGGAAATGCTTCTCAATTTATTTATGCAAATGCAAAAATTCTTTGTGAAGATTTAGTTTGTACTGCCAACAATATATCCTTTAATTCTTCGTGGTTAGAAGAATGGAGACGAATGAATCATGTTGCGAAAAAACATCTATTGGCGAAAAGTGAGGAGGATAAGCTTACAGAAGGCGATGCAGTGCGCTCTTTGCTAGAGGTTATGCCAAAGCAAAGTAGTTTATATGTGGGTAACAGCATGGCCGTTAGAGATGTTGATACTTTTTTTATGACAACATCTAAAACTATTTCTTTACTTGCTAACCGTGGTGCAAATGGTATAGATGGAATGGTTTCCAGTGGCGTTGGAGCAGCAGCAACGGGAGAGCATATAACTCTATTATTGGGGGATTTATCTTTTTTCCATGATTTAAATGGTCTTTTAGCAGCTAAACATTATAACTTAAATATTACGATTTTGTTAATCAATAACAATGGTGGAGGGATTTTTTCTTTCCTGCCACAAGTGAATTATAAAGAACACTTTGAAAGCTTGTTTGGTACGCCTTTAGATATTGATTTTCAGAAGGCGGTTGAAATGTATGGCGGCCAGTATAGTTATGTTAAAAATGCAATAGATTTACAACATACGCTTCATACTAATTATGATAAAAAAGGTCTTTCTGTTATCGAGGTGAAAACCGACCGTCAAACAAATATGGAGTGGCATAGAGAAAAGTGGCAAGCTATTGAAAAAGAAATTCTAGCAAACGAGGTTTGATAGTTTGTTTTATAATGTAAATGATGCATCCTATTGGTATAAAATTGATGGTGAAGGGCAAACAATAGTTTTATTACATGGATTTACGGGGAGTTCATCAACTTGGGAGAAATTTGTGGAAAGCTGGCGATCTGATTTTCAACTGGTTACAGTTGATTTACCTGGTCATGGTAAAACAAAAACTGAAACGCCTCGTTCTATGGAAACGTGTTGCAACGATTTAATGAGGTTATTTGAACACTTACAGTTACAAGAAATTCATCTTGTTGGCTATTCTATGGGTGGGAGGACAGCACTTTCATTTGCTATTGCTTTTCCCGAGTATATTAAAACGTTAACTCTTGAGAGTGCTTCTCCCGGATTAGAGCTTCTTGAAGAGCGTGAAAATAGAATTTCACATGATGAAAAACTTGCTTTACGAATTAAAAGTGAAGGTCTTGTAAATTTTGTTGATTTTTGGGAGTCCATACCGCTTTTCGAAACACAAAAAAAGCTATCGGATAAAATAAGAAAAACGATTCGCAAAGAACGTCTAGCGCAAACCGAGGAAGGACTAGCACAGTCGCTTCGGTATATGGGAACAGGTTCACAACCATCTTGTTGGCACAAGTTAGATCAACTTAATAAACCTGTCTTATTAATTGTAGGTATGCTAGATACAAAGTTTGTTCAAATAAATATAAGGATGGATAAATCCCTGCAATCAAGTCGTTTAGTGGTGGTTGAAGATGCTGGTCATGCAATTCATGTGGAACAAGCTGATTTTTTTGGTAAAATGGTAACTGAGTTTATTCATGCAACAATTTAATATAGTTGAGTTGCAAAACTACATAGTAGCATTTTAGAAGGAGGAAATAACAATGACTGTACAATGGGAACTAGTAAGAGAATACAACGAAATTATTTATGAAAAATATAATGGCGTTGCAAAGGTTACGATGAACCGTCCTGAAAAGCATAACGCGTTTACACCTTTAACAGTGAATGAAATGATCGATGCTTTTGCAGATGCGCGTGATGATTCATCAATCGGTGTCATTATTTTAGCGGGTGCTGGAGACAAAGCATTTTGTTCTGGAGGAGACCAAACTGTTCGAGGACACGGAGGATATGTAGGTGATGATCAGGTCCCACGTTTAAATGTTCTTGATTTACAACGTTTAATACGGACAATTCCAAAACCTGTTATCGCAATGGTTTCAGGCTATGCAATTGGAGGGGGACACGTTCTACATGTTATTTGTGACTTAACAATTGCTGCTGACAACGCTGTGTTTGGCCAAACTGGACCTAAAGTAGGAAGCTTTGATGCTGGGTACGGTGCTGGTTATTTAGCTAGTATGGTTGGACAAAAACGTGCCAGAGAGATTTGGTATTTATGCCGTCAGTATAATGCTGAAGAAGCCTACGAAATGGGTATGGTTAATAAAGTAGTGCCTCTTGAAAAGCTGGAGGAAGAAACATTGCAATGGTGTAAGGAAATTCTTGAGAAATCACCAACTGCATTACGTTTCTTGAAAGCCTCATTTAATGCTGCTACAGATGGACTTGCAGGTTTGCAGCAAATGGGTGGAGATGCTACACTTCTTTACTACACAACAGATGAAGCAAAAGAAGGACGAGATGCATTTAAAGAAAAAAGAAAACCAAACTGGGATCAATTCCCACGTTTTCCATGATCAAGATTTGATAGCTGGAAAAACCTTTGCCCGTGTTGGCAAAGGCTTTTTTCATTATACTTATTTTCATCATGATATAACTAAAGAAAGATAGGGGTAATTGAAATGCCTGAAGTAATACCACATTGGTTATCAAAACAAGCTAATTTAGCACCAGATCAACTAGCAATAGAACATGTAAATGGGGAAACTATTACCTTTTCGGAATTAAAAGATAGAAGTCAGCGTTTTGCTAAAAGATTAGCAATGCTTGGTGTGACGAAAGGATCTCATGTAGGGATTTTATCAACAAACAATGCTTCCATGATTGTTGCTATTCATGCCCTAAGCTATATTGGTGCTGTATCTGTAATGTTAAACGTACGATTAACAAAAGAAGAATTAACCTATCAATTAAATGATGCAGATGTCACAGTTGTATTGACATGTGATAGTCTTGAAAAAGAAGTTGTTGGGATGGATTTCTCTGTACCTGTAAAGACATTTTCCGAGATTGGCAAGCTTGAAGAAAGGCAAGTTGAACTACAATCAGAAATTAGATTAGATGACGTATTTACAATAATATACACTTCTGGTACAACTGGGTTTCCAAAGGGAGTTATGCATACATACGGAAACCATTGGTGGAGCGCTATGGGGTCTGCGTTAAATTTAGGTATAGATTCAAAAGACAAATGGCTAGCAACATTACCGATTTTTCATATAGGTGGGTTGTCCATTTTTATTAAAAGTGTCATTTATGGGATGCCTGTCTATTTAGTGGAAAAATTTAATGAACAAGTTGTCCATGATGCGATTATGGAACGGGGAGTAACCATTGTTTCTGTTGTTACGGTAATGCTTAAAAGGTTAGTGGAATTAGTAGGCAGAAATCATTATCCTGATGCGTTTCGTTGTATGCTTCTTGGTGGCGGACCAGCTCCAAAACCATTATTAGAAAAAGCAAAAGCAAATAATATACCTGTCTTTCAATCATATGGTATGACGGAAACATCGTCGCAAATTGTGACATTAAGTCCGACCGATGCGCTAAAAAAATTAGGCTCAGCAGGTAAGCCCTTATTTCCTGCACAATTAAAAATTGAGCGTACTAAAGATGATCCTGTTGGAGAGATTTTCGTTAAAGGCCCAATGGTAGCTAACGGTTATTTTAATAAAGAGGTTGCAACTACAAACGCATTTCAGCATGGGTGGCTTGCAACGGGGGATTTAGGTTATTTAGACGATGATGGATTTTTGTATGTAGTAGATCGAAGAAAGGACCTGATTATATCTGGTGGTGAAAACATCTATCCAACAGAAATTGAGAGCGTTCTTTCTGGTCTTGAACAGCTCAGCGAAGTTGGAGTTGTAGGGAAAGATGATGAAACATGGGGACAAGTTCCTGTTGCATTTGTAGTAGCTAAAGATAACATGATTACCGGCAATGATGTTATTACATATGCCCGTGACTATTTAGCAAAATACAAAATTCCAAAACAAGTATATTTTGTTGACAGGTTACCTAGAAATGCATCTAATAAGCTTGTGCGGAATGAACTAGTAAAGTGGATGAAAAATAATTAATATATGAAAAAGTGCTTTATAATGCACCTTATGACAACATTAAAGTTAATTTTTTTAAATTTCATTGAAAATGATTCTCAAAATCATTGACTAATGATTTAAAACCCAATAAACTATAAGTACAATACTTATTAAAAAACGACCGTACATATTTTTCGGTATAGGTGGTTTTTAATGCGTGTGGGGGAGAGATTCCAATGCAAACGTTAACAGCAAATGATTTAACGCTTGGCTACGGTGAAGACATAATAATCGATGATTTAAATATAACAATTCCTAAAGGTGAAATTACAGTATTTATAGGTGGGAACGGCTGTGGAAAATCAACATTACTTCGTTCGTTGGCACGCTTACTTAAGCCAAAAGGCGGAGATGTTGTTTTAGACGGTGCTGATATTGCAAAAATGGGCACCAAGGAAGTAGCTAAAAAACTTTCCATTTTACCACAAAGTCCTGTCACTCCTGAGGGGCTAACTGTAATGGAACTGGTAAAACAAGGAAGACATCCATATCGCGGTTTTCTAAAATCTTGGTCAAAAGATGATGAAAATGCTGTTAATCATGCGCTTGAAGCTACAAACATGCTTGATTTAAAGGATCGTTCAGTTGATTCATTATCTGGTGGACAACGCCAGCGTGCATGGATTGCGATGACATTGGCGCAGGAAACAGACACAATTCTTCTAGATGAACCAACTACTTATTTAGATATGACGCATCAAATTGATGTGCTTGATCTATTATTTGAACTAAATGAAAAAGATGGGCGTACAGTTGTAATGGTTTTACACGACTTAAACCTTGCATGTCGTTATGCACATCATATTGTTGCAATAAGAGATAAAAAGGTGTTTGCACAAGGAAAACCTGAAGAAATTGTTACATGTAATTTAGTTCATGAGGTTTTCCAAATGAAATGTGACGTTACGTTTGATCCAATGTTTGGAACGCCTATGTGTATTCCACATGGTAAAGGACGTTGTATTTTTGCAAATAGGACCCAACAATCAGCATTACAAACAACTTAAAATTGATTAAACCCATCAACGTCGTTGTGTTGATGGGTTTAGTTTTATCTGATTTTCTTACCTTCTACCTTGACATCTGCATGATTCCTTCTATTTTAGCCACATTAATAAATAGGAGGTGTAGAAGGGATGGATCAGGACAAAAAGAAATATTATATTAATATGGGAAGCCAGGAAATTTCTCAAATAAAATTTAATAATAATGAAGAGTTTATTATTTATGCTACAGACGATGAGGTTAGAATGTTAAGAGGGAAGATGGAAAATATGCATGATGCTGATTTTCGCGCATTTTTCCGATCGCATGTACCAATCATGTCTTACCATAATGACGAATCAAATGATGACTATGATATAGGCATCACCGAAGCCTACCAGATGATTTATGACCTTGGTGACGAGCATACTAAGTCACATATCGATAAAATGGGGGTATTGTCGGATAAGCATTTATAGATGATTACGTGTAGGGAATTTGATGAATTGGTATCAAATTCCTGTTTTTTAATAATATGTCCAAATGAGAGTTTACTTTTTTATCTGAAAAGGAATAGTATTACGAAGTTAAACGTATATATACTTCCTGAGGAGAGATGAAAATGAGGACAAACTATTTATTTAAGCTTAGTACAGTAATCGCGATTATTTTACCTTTATTTTTTTTAATCCAAACAACTGGTTTACAAACAGCATCAGCAATTGATAATAAATATGCAGCAGATCATCAACAAGCTAGGGGAAATGTACCCGATTTGGATAAGAAGCAAACGGAAAGAAAACTTACACACAAAAAAGTCAACGAGATCACAAAAAAGTTCGAGGATTTATTAGTTCAGGAAACAGACGATAATTTTAAAGTAATTAATTATCGTTCTAAAAATGACTTGTTAGATACTTTTGAGGAAATTGCATTAAGAGAAGTGGCTGCTAGATATGTTGACTTTTATTTCTATGAGAAACAGAATGATTTATACATTGTTCCAACAGAATTACCACCTTGGTTAAATGAAGAGAATGATTATGATATGATACAATTAGAAGAAAATAAAGTAAAAGTAGTTCAAAAAAATAAATCTAACTTTCATGGTGATTATACGGTGGCTTTTGAATTTACGTTTGATAACGAATGGAGAATCACAGACATTGTATATTCCTAACTAATCTTAACAATGAGGCAGCTGAAATAATGATAACGTTTAGAGATTATTACAATAACGAAGTAACCCTTTCGTTTGCTGACCATCCTTTTTCAAAACAACCAAAACATGTATGGGTAATAAGTTACTTTCACGATAAATGGGTGTTAACAAAACATAAGGATCGTGGATTGGAATTTCCTGGTGGTAAGGTTGAAAAGAACGAAACTGCGGAAGAAGCGGCAATTCGAGAAGTAAAAGAAGAAACTGGTGGCATCGTCCTGAGTTTAGACTATATCGGACAATATTTTGTTGCGGGAAAAGGAGGCAACATTATTAAAAATGTATATTTTGCAGAAATTAAAGATTTAATTAAACAACAGACCTATTATGAAACAGAGGGGCCAGTACTGCTAGAAACAATTCCAGATGATGTAAAGAAGGATAATTTATATAGTTTTATTATGAAGGATGGAGTTTTAACTAATTGTATGGATCATATTAAAGCGGGTTTCATAACAAAGAATCGCTCTTGATTGGAGGCGATTCTTTGTAATTAAATTAGAAAATCAAATTGTTTACATCTCTTGCTTCTAAATCTAACCTGTATGCTTGATTAACCAGCTTTCAATTTTTTCAACGATTTTGTACATGATACCCGCAACTATAGCTATGACAATTAAACTTGACATTACTAAAGTAAAATCAAACACTTGGAATCCGTAAACAATCAGATATCCTAATCCTTGTTTTGATACGAGAAATTCTCCTACAATCACCCCAACCCACGAAAGTCCAACATTTACTTTTAATGTAGAAATCATTGTAGGAAGTGTTGCTGGAAATATGGCTTCCTTAAAACATTGTATTTGACTTGCTCCGAAACTTTTTAAAACCTTTTCGTAATTAGGATCCACTTCCCTAAATCCTGAATAAACAACTAGGGTCGTGATGACAACGGAGATGATTGCCCCCATTGCTATGATGGATACATAACCAGGACCAAGAGCTACGATAATAATTGGTCCTAATGCAACCTTAGGCATAGCATTCATAATAACTAGATAGGGATCCATAATTTTGGAGAGTCTATCTGAGAACCATAGCAAAGTGGCAATGATAATCCCAAGAATCGTACCTAATATGAATCCAAGTACTGTTTCAAACAAAGTTACTTGTACATGGGGTAGAATGGATCCATCGGAAAATTTACTAATTAGTAAGTCAACAACTTTCGAAGGAGAACTAAATAATAATGGATCAACCCAATATAATCTACTGGCAATCTCCCAGATCGCAAAAAAACTAATTAAGATAATAACTTGCCAAGATATAATTATTTTCTTCTCACGTTTTAATTTATTTTTATAGTTTTCAAACAGATAAAGATCAGATTTGGGATTCATTTTGATTTGACACCACCTTTGTTTGTCCGGAGGTTGATTCATTTTTATTTAATTCATCCCAAATCCTATCAAACAAAATTTGATATTTTGGATGTTTACGGACTAAAAATGGTGTTTCGTTTCTTAGCTCGAGCGGAACTTCAAATATTTTAGCAATAGATCCTGGATTGGAATCCATTACTAGTATTCGGTCACTCATCGAGATAGCCTCACCGATATCGTGAGTGACTAATACAGCAGTTTTATGATACGAACGTAAAAGTTGTGAAACTAAATCCTCTAATTTAAGTTTAGTTTGATAATCAAGGGCAGAAAACGGTTCATCCAAAAGTAATATTTTAGGATCTGTTATAAGAGTCCTTACTAATGCTACACGTTGTCGCATCCCGCCAGATAAAGCGTTTGGGTATGAATTTGCAACATTAGATAAACCAACTTCTTTAAGCATCTTTAATGCTTCATTTTCTACTTCTGAAGTTTTTGAGCGGCCAATTTTAGGACCAATTAAACTATTTTCTTTAATCGTTTTCCAAGGAAACAGATAGTCCTGTTGCAGCATATAACCAATTGCGAGGTCAGAGTCATTGATTAATTTTCCTTCTAACAGAACTTCTCCGGCAGTTTGTTTTATGATTCCTGCAATAATTGATAGAATCGTTGATTTTCCACAGCCACTAGGACCAAGTAAAGCAATAAACTCTCCATCTTTTACCGAAAAAGATATATTATCTAATGCTTTTGTATAATTATTTTTAGAAAAATAGTGATGTGAAACATGATCTAAGGTAAGAAATGACACTGACTTCCCCTCCTTAGTTGTTGATAACTTCCTCTGCAAACTTGGTATTAACAAGCTCTGCATAAGGAACGTCCGCTGGTAATTCTCCAGCTTCTTTCATGATATCTTTCAGATTATTCCATTCTTCTTCATCTAAAATCGGATCTGTTGCAAAAGAACCCTGACTCTTATAACGATCGATAGATGAAGCGAGCATATCCAATTCAGTATCTTCAAAATATGGCTGGATTACTTCAGCAATTTCTTTTGCTGAATGTTCCTGTACCCATTGTTGTGCTGTATAAACTGCCTTGGTAAAACGCTTTATTGCTTCTTCATTTTCATCCAAGAAACTTTGTTTAGCCATATATACAGTGTATGGTACGTGCCCTGATTCCTCGCCGAAGGAAGCGATAATATGGCCTTTTCCTTCTTTTTCAAAAATACTAGCAGTTGGTTCGAATAATTGAACATATTCAGCATCACCGGATACAAAAGCACCAGGAATATTAGCGAAATCAACGTTTTGCAGCAGATTTAGGTCTGCATGGGGATCGATATCATGTTTTTTAAGCACAAATTCTCCAACCATCTGCGGCATGCCGCCTTTACGTTGACCTAGAAATGTACTTCCTTTAAGATCCTCCCATTTAAAATCTGGTTTAGGTTCTTTTGCGACTAAGAATGTACCATCAGTTTGGGTCAACTGTGCAAAGTTGATTGCATAGTCCTTAGAATCCTGCGCATACACATAAATGGATGTTTCTGAACCGACAAGGGCAACATCAGCTCCGTTTGAAAGCAAAGCAGTCATTGTTTTGTCACCGCCCCATGTTGTTTGTAGCTCGACGTCTATTCCTTCATCCTCAAAAAACCCTTTTTCAATTGCGACATATTGTGGGGCATAAAATAATGATCGTGTTACTTCAGCTATTTTAATTGATGTTTTTTCAGTCGTTTTGTTTGAATTACAAGCAGATAGGAAAATTAGCAGTATGCTAGAAAAAAGCAATAAATACTTAAACTTTCTCATGCTGTTCGTTCCTTTCATGTTCAAATAGGTTATTTCAAAATAGTGTATGTTTTTATGGAAAATGTGTGAACGCCTAATTTTTAAGAAAATCTCAAACAATGGGCCGCGTCATTTAGATACCAAAAGTTAAAGGTCGAGCGGAAGGGGATGAAATCGGAGAAAATAACCGATTTCGTCTTGTTTTTTCAATAATGCTTTTGAAGATTGTAGTTTTTATATGAAAACCATAAACTGCGACATAAACACCAAGCCGAGAAGACGAAAAATTTTACTTTCATACTAGACATCCTGGGGAGATGATGCTCAGCAGGAGAGCGTGAATTTCAGCAGGAGAGCAGGAATATCGGCAGGAGAGCAGGAACATCAGCAGGAGAGCAGGAATATCGGCAGAAGAGCATGAACATCGGCAGGAGAGCGTGAACATCGGCAGTAGAGCAGGAATATCGGCAGGAGAGCGTGAACATCGGCAGGAGAGCGTGAACATCAGCAGTAGAGAGCAGGAATATCGGCAGGAGAGCAGGAACATCAGCAGGAGAGCAGGAATATCGGCAGGAGAGCGTGAACATCGGCAGGAGAGCGTGAACATCGGCAGGAGAGCGTGAACATCAGCAGGAGAGCGTGAACATCAGCAGGAGAGCAGGAATATCGGCAGAAGAGCGTGAACATCAGCAGGAGAGCAGGAATATCGGCAGGAGAGCGTGAACATCGGCAGTAGAGCAGGAATATCGGCAGGAGAGCGTGAACATCGGCAGGAGAGCAGGAATATCGGCAGGGGAGCAAGAATAGCAGCTGCTCCGGAAATCGTAGTGTATACTGGCTGTGGGAATAATAGCTACATAAGATAACTTACGTCGTATTTTACTGAAACTACGTAGTAAACAGAAAAAAATATATGAATAGAGCATTCATAAAAAAACCGATCTCCATATTTAGAGATCGGTTGCCAGCATTATATGGCGATACGCTTTTCCTTCATATATAAAAATCCATTTAGGATGAGGAAACACTATTTATTCCGGTTTATAAATCGGTCCTGCTTGAATAATATCATCACTTGCTTGGGTGAATTTTTTAAAGTTATTGTGAAATTTCATAGCAAGTGATTTAGCTGCTTCATCGTAGGCGTTTTTGTCTGCCCAAGTATTTTTCGGTACCAACACTTCATCTGGTACCCCAGGTACATGCATTGGGATTTCAAGCCCAAAGATGTCATCTTTTACAGTTTCAACGGTATTAAGTTCTCCTTCTAATGCAGAGTGAACCATTGCTCTAGTGTATGAGAGTTTCATGCGATTTCCTACACCATAGGATCCACCAGTCCAGCCGGTATTTACTAAGAATACATTTGTGCTGAACTGATCAATTTTTTCACCAAGCATTTTTGCATATGTTGATGGCGCGAGTGGTAAAAATGGTGAACCAAAACATGCTGAGAATGTTGCTTGTGGCTCAGTAACACCGCGCTCTGTACCTGCTAACTTACTTGTATATCCACTTAAAAAGTGGTACATTGCTTGTTCTTTTGTCAATTTGCTGATTGGAGGTAATGTACCAGATGCATCAGCGGTTAAAAAGATAATCGTATTCGGATGACCAGCCACACTAGGTGATACGATGTTATCAATGTTTTCGATTGGATACGCTGCTCGCGTATTTTCTGTTAGTGATGTGTCATCATAATCTGGAAGTCGTGACTTATCATCGATTAATACGTTTTCTAATACGCTACCAAAGCGAATTGCATTAAAAATTTGAGGTTCTTTTTCTTGAGATAGGTTGATACATTTTGCATAACAACCTCCCTCTATATTAAACACACCATTTGGGCTCCAACCATGTTCATCATCCCCGATTAGACGACGATATGGGTCTGCAGATAATGTTGTTTTTCCTGTTCCAGAAAGACCGAAGAATAATGCGACATCACCTTCCTGGCCAACATTTGCTGAACAGTGCATAGAAAGTATTTCTTTTTGTGGAAGTATATAATTCATGACAGAGAAAATAGATTTTTTAATTTCCCCGGCATATTCTGTTCCACCAATCAAAACTATGCGTCTTTTGAATGACACAAGAATGAATGTTTCTGAATTCGTTCCGTCGACTGTAGGATCTGCCTTATATGTTGGAGCAGATACTACTGTAAATTCAGATCTATGTGTTTTTAGTTCTTCTTCTGTTGGTGTAATGAATAATTGACGAGCAAATAAATTATGCCATGCATATTCATTGATTACTTGAATAGGTAAACGATGTTTGTGATCGGCTCCAGCAAATCCTTTAAATGAGTATAATTCTTTTTTGTTTTTTAAATATGCAATAACTTTCTCATAAAGTTGTTCAAACTTATCTTCATCAATTGCTTGATTAACAAGACCCCAGTCAATGAACTTTTCGCAAATGTCATCTTTGACAATAAATTTATCTTTAGGTGAACGACCAGTATATTTTCCTGTAGTTGCTTGAATTGCACCTGTTGCAGTTAGGATACCTTCGTTACTGGATAATATCTTCTCAACTAATCGCGGTACAGATAAATTATTTTGAATGTTTTTGTGTGTGAATAGATCTTGTAATAATAAAGTTTCTTCCACCGATTTCATAATGATACCTTCCTTTTATGATGGATTTTGTTATGTCCAACTTTCTAAATCTGATTATTAGTATAACACATTAATTTTAATAATCCATACTAATAAAGTATTTTATTTAAAAACTAATATTTTGTACCTGTTTACCCTAAATAAGTTGACATAGCACAGCTAATTCGTTACGATAAATTCCGAACGGACTCTCTTATTCAGAGTTGGTGGAGGGACAGACCCGATGAAGCCCAGCAACCGTCACATTTGTGAAAAGGTGCTAACCTGATGCAAGGATATTTCCTTGAGCAATAAGAGCGAAAGGTCACAACTCCTTTCCTCAGATTTGTAGGAAGGGCTTTTTTTGTTTCAAAAGGTAAGAATATAGCTGAAAAAGATAAATAGAGTTCCGTACCATATTTTAAAGGGAGGATTTAGCCATATGGCTTCAAATCGTCGTTTATTTACGTCCGAATCTGTAACGGAAGGACATCCAGATAAAATTTGTGATCAGATTTCAGATGCAATTTTGGATGAAATTTTATCAAAAGATCCAAATGCTCGTGTTGCATGTGAAACTACTGTAACTACAGGATTAGTATTAGTTTCAGGAGAGATTTCTACTACAACTTATGTAGATATTCCTGCAATAGTTAGACAAACAATTAAAGATATCGGTTATACCCGTGCAAAATTTGGTTTTGATGCTGAAACATGTGCTGTTCTAACAGCAATTGATGAACAATCTGCTGACATTGCTGGTGGTGTAGATACCGCACTGGAAAAAAGACAAGGTAAAATGTCAGATGAAGAAATTGCTGCAATTGGTGCAGGTGACCAAGGATTAATGTTTGGTTTTGCATGTGATGAAACAGAGGAATTAATGCCGCTACCAATAGCACTTGCGCATAAAATGGCAAAACGTTTGGCTGATGTGCGAAAAGATGAGATACTTGCATACTTACGTCCTGACGGAAAAACACAAGTAACAGTAGAATATGATGAAAATGATAATCCTATTAAAGTTGATACGATTGTTATCTCTACACAACATCATCAAGATATCACTACAGAGCAAATCGAAAATGATTTGATCGAACATGTTATTCGTCCAGTTGTACCTGAAAATTTATTAGATGAAACTACAAAGTATTTCATTAACCCAACAGGTCGCTTCGTTATTGGCGGTCCACAGGGTGATGCAGGGCTAACTGGCCGTAAAATCATTGTTGACACATATGGAGGATATGCCCGCCATGGTGGGGGAGCATTCAGTGGTAAGGATTCGACAAAAGTTGACCGTTCAGCAGCATATGCGGCACGTTATGTTGCTAAAAATATTGTTGCTGCTAAATTGGCAAATACATGTGAAGTTCAATTAGCCTATGCAATTGGTGTTGCTGAACCTGTATCGATTGCAATTAATACATTTGGTTCTGGTACTGTTAGTGAAGAAAAATTGGTTGAAGCAGTTCGTGAATTGTTTGATTTACGACCAGCAGGAATTATCCGTATGCTTGATTTACAAAGACCAATATTTAGAAATACAGCTGCCTATGGACATTTTGGCAGAACAGATATTTTGTTCCCATGGGAGAGAACGGATAAGGTTGAAGAATTGAAAGCATTAGTGGAAAAATAAAACGATGAAAAACACGGTTACTTCTAATTGTATCCGTGTTTTTTTGTGATAAAAATTAATAATAGATCACACTATATATTCGTAAGCATAAAATTGTTGTGAATAAAAGAATGGAAGAGGAGAATATATGTGTGGATTTATTGGTGAAGTACGAAATATACCTAAGAAAATGACTACCAATCAATTAAACGTGCTAAAACTACAAAACAATTTAATAAAACATCGAGGGCCAGATGATGAAGGCTATTACCATGATGACTATGTTTCATTTGGATTTAGGCGTTTAAGTATTATCGATATAGAGGGCGGACACCAACCATTTAGCTATAATGATGGAAAAATATGGATTGTTTTTAATGGTGAGATTTACAATTATGTAGAACTACGTGAATGTTTACAGGTTAAAGGGTATGAGTTCATCACAGACTCCGATACGGAAGTCATTGCTACGTTATTCTGTAAATATAAAGAGAATGCTTTTAAGTACTTACGTGGAATGTTTTCGGTTCTGGTGTGGGACAAAGAGAATGATACGTTGTACGGGGCACGTGATCGATTCGGTATTAAGCCATTGTATTATTATGAAACAGATGAACGTATTATTTTTGCATCTGAAAAGAAGAGTATTCAATTAATGATGGGAAAAGGAGAAATAAGTCATGAAGCATTACAGCACTACTTAAGCTTTCAATTTGTACCTGAACCATTGACCATGACAAAAGGTATTGAAATAGTTGAACCAGGTACATATTTAATGAAAAAACCTAAAGGAGAAATTTTATTTGAACGGTATTGGCAAGCAACGTTCAATCCTGTATTAATGGATAAGTCAGATTGGATCAGGCGAATTAGAACTACATTGCAGGATTCCGTAAAGGTTCATATGCGTAGTGATGTTCCAGTTGGTGCATTTTTATCTGGTGGAATTGATTCGTCTATTATCGTTGCACTTGCTCGGGAATTAAATCCAAGTCTAAAAACATTTACTGTCGGGTTTAAGGATGAAGGGTTTTCTGAGATTGATGTTGCAACGAAAACGGCTGAAAAATTAAACGTTGATAATTATTCATATATCGTTACGCCTGAAGAGTATGTAAAGGAACTACCTAGAATTATGTGGCATATGGACGATCCATTAGCCGATCCATCATGTGTTCCGTTATATTTTGTTGCGAGAGAAGCTCAAAAGCATGTTAAGGTTGTTTTGTCAGGTGAAGGGGCTGATGAATTATTTGGAGGATACAATATATACCGTGAACCAACGTCACTAAAAGTTTTCAGTTTTTTGCCAGCGCATACAAAAAATCTTTTAGCAAAAGTTGCCAATTTGCTACCTGATGGTGTTAAAGGCAAAAGCTATATATTGCGCGGAGTTACGCCTTTACGTGATCGATATATTGGAAATGCTAAAATGTTTGAAAATGAAGAAAAGCTATTTGTTCTCAAGCAATATAAAGAAAACATTTTATATCAGCACATAACGAATAAACTGTTTGATATCGTTGAAAAAGAACCATTTGTTACTCAAATGCAATATATTGACATTTGTACATGGTTGCGTGGGGATATTTTGTTAAAAGCAGATAGAATGACAATGGCAAGCTCATTGGAATTAAGGGTACCATTTTTGGATAAAGAAGTATTTCGCGTTTCTAGTGAAATTCCAGTCGAACTAAAAGTTGTTAGTGGTACTACGAAAAGCATCTTACGGGAGGCTTTTCGAGGTATTATTCCCATACATGTTCTTGACCGTAAAAAGCTAGGTTTCCCAGTACCAATCCGTCATTGGTTAAGAAATGAGTTGAATGGCTGGGCGAAGCAATTAATACAAGAAAGTCAGACTGATCACTTGTTAAATAAACCATATATTCTTGATTTACTCAATACGCATTGTTGCGGGAAGAGGGACTATAGCAGAAAAATTTGGACCGTGTTGATGTTTATGCTGTGGCATCAAATTTTTGTAGAAAACAGGTATGATAAAGAGGCATTAATTAAGTTACAAAATTAAAAAGCTGAAGTTAACAAATGGCTAGCTTAACTTCAGCATCAATAATTTAGGGAGAAGAGCGTTTAAAATTCAATACCTAAATCAGTATTGTTCTTATAGTACTGTCCTTTTTCTACGTATGATTTTCGGACGCGATCCATTTCCTCGTAATCCTTTTCTGTTAGATCTCGCACAACTTTAGCGGGTCTTCCTAATGCTAATGTATGGGCAGGTATTGTTTTACCTGGAGGAACTAAACTACCTGCTCCAATAAATGCATTTTCTCCTATTTCAGCACCGTCTAAGATGATGGAACCCATGCCAATCAGTGCCTTCCTTTTTACTTTTGCGCCGTGCAATGTCACTTGATGTCCAATTGTAACATCATCCTCAACAATAGCCGGTTGATTTGGGCTTTGGTGAATCATGGTAAGATCCTGTATACTAACACGTTTACCAATTCTGGTTGGTGCAACATCACCACGGATTACGGTATTAAACCAGATACTTGAATTTTCTCCGATGGTTACATCGCCGATAATGGTCGCATCCTTTGCAACAAAAACAGATTTATCGATTTGAGGTGTTATATTTTTATAAAGGTGTATCATTTGCTTCCTCCTATTAAATATGATGATATAATTAGTATAGCAAAAAAGTAGGATGGGAACGGAGGAAACGCTTTGTCAGCAGGCGTACCGAATTCAGCATTACCATTAATGATACACGTATATCGAAAAATTTTCCCCGAAGTAAAAAGAGAGCTGTATTATTGGACAAAAAGGGCGGAGAAAATTCCAAATCGAGAATTACGTATGCAAGCATTAGCAAGTTTAGATGCAAAACGCTTCCATTGTCAGGGTGGCTCTATTTATGCTTTACTAGCTGGTGAAAGGCGTAAAGAGGCAGTTCGTTTTATCGTTGCCTTTCAAACGATAAGTGATTACTTAGATAATCTATGTGACCGTAGTACTTCATTAGATCCAAATGATTTTCGTTTACTTCACCAATCAATGGTCGATGCGCTGTCACCGGAAAATAGCGTGAAAAATTATTATGCGTTACGCAAAGAGCAAAATGACGGTGGTTATTTAGTTGAATTAGTAAAAACCGCACAAAGTACGTTAAGGTATCTACCTGGATTTTCCTATATTCAAGATTATATTGTGTCCTTGAATGCACTATACAATGACTTACAAGTACATAAACATGTAAAAGTAGAAGAAAGAATCCCGAGGTTACAGGAATGGTTTAGTATCCATAAGGGGAAAGCAGCTAAATTGGAATGGTATGAATTTTCCGCTGCTAGTGGATCAACAATCGGTATATTTTGCCTTGTATCCTATACAATTGGTGGAAAAATGACCGAAGAATTAGCGAAAAAGATAAGTGATTGCTATTTTCCATTTATGCAAGGGTTACATATTTTACTTGATTATTATATTGATCAACAAGAAGATATTGATGAGGGTGATTTAAACTTCTGTAGTTATTATATGGACTACAAACACATGGAAAAACGATTTGTTTATTTCATTAATAATGCAAGTCAATTCGTGCAATATATGCCCAACCCTGAATTTCACAAAATGGTTGTTAGTGGCTTGGTCGGTCTTT
Source organism: Virgibacillus ndiopensis (assembly GCF_900187325.1). Lineage (GTDB taxonomy): Bacteria > Bacillota > Bacilli > Bacillales > Amphibacillaceae > Virgibacillus_E > Virgibacillus_E ndiopensis. Next base: position 1,410,746 of record NZ_FZMZ01000006.1, read on the forward strand.
ATTTAGGGGATAAGAAAGTTCAAAATCTTGAAAGTGGTAATAAAATAAGAAGAAGCCTATTACAGGCAAGCGGGAGGAATGGCAGATTCTTTTACTGGAACACAAGAATGTATCAAATGATTTCAAGCTAAAATGGTTCAAAGCAGTGCGTTGCTTTGAACTATTTAAACCAATTAACATCTTTTTTCGATTGCAATGATAAATGGTGGGTTATTTTTTTGGTTTATGAATCCATATTGTAAAACGTTATATGTCTTCTGGCTAAGATTTTTGACATACTGCAGTAGTATTTCTTTTTCTTGTTTTCCACCTTCATGACCATGGTAGATTACAAGTACAATTATGCCGTTAACCTTTAGAAAATCAAACATTGATTGTATCGCCTTTACCGTTGATTCACCGTGGGTAATGATGGTTTTGTCACCTTTTGGCAAGTAACCTAAATTGAATATCGCTCCACTTAATTGTTTGACTCCATCTAAATAGTTCGAAACATTTTCGTGGCTATCGTGAATGACTTGTGTGTTTGTTATATGGTGTTGTTTTAACATCTCATGTACGGTTGAAATTGCTTGCTTTTGTATGTCAAAAGCGATTACATGTCCTTTTTCACCAACAAGTTTACTAAGAAAGAAAGTGTCATTTCCATTACCGGCAGTAGCATCTATTACGGTGTCGTTCTTTTGTACAGTATCACTCAATAATTGATGTGAAAAATCAATAATACGTTTTATCATGCTATATTCAGTCCTTTTGGTTAGGGATAATGTTTATTGTATCAAAAGGTGGTGTTGATGACATTTTTTTCGGATTAAATTTTAAAAAGGCTGCTTGTCCCAACTGCGATGAAATCGCAAAAAACGGAACAAACAGCCTATTTTATAACTACTAACCCTGTTTTTCGGATTCTATTATAATATTTTATTTAAGAATCCTTTTGTTCTTTCAGATTGTGGGTTTGTGAAGATTTGCTCTGGATTACCTTCTTCAACAATTATCCCTTCATCCATAAACAGTACTCGATCACCTACTTCTCTAGCAAATCCCATTTCATGAGTTACTACAACCATCGTCATACCTTCAAGTGCTAATTTTTTCATTACCTCAAGTACTTCACCTACCAATTCTGGATCCAGTGCAGAGGTTGGTTCATCAAATAGCATGACTTTTGGTTCCATCGCGAGTGCACGTGCAATAGCTACACGCTGTTGCTGTCCACCAGATAATTGACTAGGATACATAGTGGCTTTATCACTTAATCCAACTTTTTTTAATAATGCAAGAGCACGTTCCTTTGCTTCTTGAGTGGATAAATTTCTTACTTTTTGTGGAGCAAGCATTATATTGGCTAAAACTGTTTTATGTGGAAATAAATTAAATTGCTGAAACACCATACCGACCTCTGTCCGTACTTCATTAATGTTTGTTTTAGAATCATTCAACTGATTTCCATCAACAACAACATCTCCGCTAGTTATTTCTTCCAACATATTTAAACAGCGTAGGAAGGTACTTTTACCTGAACCACTGGGTCCAATTACACAGACGACCTCTTTTGGTTTGATTTGGCAATTAATGCCTTTCAAAACTTCTAGATTTCCAAATTTTTTATGAAGATTATTTACCTCAATCATTGAATATCTAACCTTCTTTCTACAATGCGTAAAATAAATGATAAACTTAACGTTATAACTAGATAAAATAAAGCTACAGTTGTGTATATTTCAACAGCATTAAAGTGATTTGCTGCAATTAAACGACCTTGGAAAATTAGTTCTGGAACAAGGATAACTGATAAAAGTGATGTATCCTTAATACTGATAATAAATTGATTTCCTAATGGGGGAATCATTCGTTTAAATGCCTGTGGCCAAATAATATAACGCATTGTTTTACCATGATCTAATCCAAGGGAACGTCCTGCTTCCATCTGTCCTTTCTCAATTGACATAACAGCACCACGAACTATTTCTGCAATATATGCCCCGGAATTCAATGCAATTACGATAATACCTGCAGTGATTGAATCGAAGTTATACCCAATTATTAATGGCAATGCAAAGAATATCCAAATTGCTTGAACCAAAACTGGCGTACCGCGTAAAACTTCTATGTAAAAACTAGATACAAAATAAACAAGTTTGTTTTTAGATATCCTTCCTAATCCGAAGATGGCCCCTAGTATAAAACCAATTAATAGTCCAACTACTGAGATTAGGAGGGTATAATATAAACCAGTTGCCAATTGTGGTAAAAACTCAACAACCCCAGCCCAATTAAATCTTCCTATCATTCTTTCACCTCTCCTAAAAAACTTATATCATTTTTATTTTTGTAAAGTAGAAAAAGGGTGTAACTATTGGATGGTTACACCCCTTTTAAATTAAAATAGAACTAATTTTCTGCTTCTGGTTATATCTTAATGAAATACTAACTGACTTGTTTCTTATTCAGACTTTTTGCCGAACCATTTTTCATATATTTCATCATATTTACCATTCTCTTTGAGTGTAGCCAATGCTTCATTTATTGCTTTGACTAGTTTTTCATTTCCTTTTGAAATTGCAATTCCATAGTCTTCAGCCTGGTATAAATCTCCAACCATTTTTAAGCTATCTTTACCTTTTGTTTTAATATAGTAAGCAACATTTGGTGCATCGTATAAAATTGCATCTGCGCTACCGTTTTCAACAGCTAAATAAGCTTGATCAAGCTGTTCATATGGATTAGCTTTTGCTCCTTCAATATTTTCTTCGATATAAGTAGCACTAGTTGAACCTAGTCGAGTAGCAATTGTTTTTCCTTCAAGATCTTCAATACTTTTTATTGATTCATTATCAGCGGCTACGCCGATTCTTAGACCAGATTCATAATAAGGATCACTGTAGTCAATCTTCTTAGCGCGTTCTTCAGTAATACTTATACCTGCAATAGCAATATCAAATGATCCAGTTTGTAATCCAGGAATAATCCCATCGAAATTGGTTGTTTCCAGATTAATTTCAAAACCAGCTTCATCTGCAATTGCATTAATGAGTTCAATGTCAAATCCAACATATTTACCGTCTTCTTTGAATTCAAATGGAACAAACGATGTATCACTTACCACTGTATAAGTATCTTTTAAATCACCACTATTCTTTGAATCACTTCCATTTGCTTCATCACTAGAACCACAGGCTGTCAATCCGATTAAAATTAGTATGGAAAGCAAAATTACGTTAAAGAACTTTCGATTTTTTCTTTTCATTATTTTATCCCCCTTATTCTCAGTAGTTTTTCATATGAAAGTACAGTATGACTAATACTAATCACTCTATCAAAGATTAATTTTTTAGAAAAGTCTGATCAGGAGGCGTATAAGTGGAAATACATGCTTAAGAAGAGTTGTACGTTAAGAATGGTCCGAAATACTTTCATTTATTAGTTAATATTAATAATTTCGATAATTTTGTTTTTGTTCCGTTGTAATCTTTTAGTTATAGTGTACTATTTAACTTTAATCAACGATTTTAAAATTGTTAGCGGGATTATTACGTCCAACAAAAGGTCAGGTTCTAATTGACTCAAAACCCGTTAATAGGAGGATAAGTGAGAAATTGGCTTATCTTACTGACCTTGATTATTTTTATCCTTATTTTACAGTTGAAGAACTTATTAATTTTTATCAAAGTCAATTTGCGGATTTTGACATAGAAAAGGCATTTAATATTGCAGCATTTATGAAGTTAAACAAGAAAACCAAACTAAAATATTTGTCAAAGGGAAACAGAAGTAGAGCTAAAATAATGGTGACACTTTCACGTAATGCACCATATGTTGTAGTAGATGAACCTTTTTCAGGTTTGGATCCAATGGTTCGAAAATCAATTATTACAGGCATTATTAGGTTCATTGACTTAAGCAACCAGACTTTAATCATCACAACACATGAATTAAGGGAAGTTGAGCCAATCCTGGATGAAGTAGTGTTATTAAAACATGGTATGGTAATTGCTCAAAAATCGATCGATCATATCCGGGATGATTATGGAATAAATGTGGTTGATTGGATGGAAAAGATATATAATACAACAGGTGTTTATGCGTGATTTGACCAACAGCCTTGACAAAGCGATTTTCATTGATTAAAATTCGATATAATAACAAAACGACAATGAAAAGGATTAGTAATGAATTTTTCGGGTTTAGCGAGACAGTGGTTGGTGAAAACTGTTCCCGAATATTTATGAACTCACCTTTAAGTCGCAAGAGCGAAACAGAGTAGCTCTTGCCGTAAATCCACGTTAAGGATACAAGTGAACGCTAGTAAAAGCGTTAATTTGGGTGGTACCGCGGGAGATACAGCTTCTCGTCCCTTTTCCAGGGATGAGTGGCTTTTTTTTATTTTGTTGAAAATTTCCGCAAAAGAAAAAGGAGGAAAAAACATTGAGCTTTAACCATCAAGCAATAGAAAAGAAATGGCAACAGTATTGGTTAGATAATAAAACGTTTAAAACAGACACATATTCCGACAAAGAAAAGGTATATGCTTTAGACATGTTCCCGTATCCTTCAGGTGCAGGACTTCATGTCGGGCATCCAGAAGGCTATACGGCAACAGATATTATTTCGCGAATGAAGCGGATGCAGGGTTATGAAGTTTTACATCCAATGGGTTGGGATGCGTTTGGTTTACCAGCAGAACAATATGCGCTTGATACAGGAAATAGTCCAGCTGAATTTACGAAACAAAATATTAATACATTCCGACGTCAAATACAGGAACTAGGATTTTCCTATGATTGGGATAGGGAAATCAACACAACTGATCCGAATTATTACAAATGGACACAATGGATCTTTACAAAATTATATGAAAAAGGTCTTGCTTATATTGATGAAGTAGCTGTTAATTGGTGCCCAGCACTTGGTACAGTACTTGCAAACGAGGAAGTTATTGATGGAAAAAGTGAACGTGGAGGACACCCTGTTGTTCGAAAACCAATGAAACAATGGATGTTAAAAATTACTGCATATGCTGATCGTTTGCTTGAAGATCTAGAAGAATTAGATTGGACTGAAAGTATTAAAGATATGCAACGCAATTGGATTGGCCGTTCTGAGGGGGCGGAAGTGACGTTTGCAGTAGACGGTCATGATGAGGAAATTACTGTTTTTACAACACGCCCCGATACGTTATTTGGTGCAACATATGCAGTATTAGCACCTGAACATCCTATCGTCAAAAAAATTGTGACTGATGAGCAAAAGAATGAGGTAGAAGCATATCTAGACGAAGTACAAACAAAATCTGATCTTGAACGTACAGATTTAGCTAAGGATAAGACTGGTGTTTTTACTGGGGCATATGTTATTAATCCAGTTAATAATGAAAGAATGCCAATTTGGATAGCTGATTATGTATTGATCACCTACGGAACAGGATCAATTATGGCTGTACCAGCTCACGATGAACGCGATTTTGAATTTGCACGTAAATTTGAGCTTCCTATTGTTGAAGTAGTTGCGGGAGGCGATGTTTCTCAGGAAGCCTATACAGGTGATGGGGAACATGTTAATTCTGGCTTTCTAAATGGTTTGGACAAAGATGAAGCAATTTCAAAAATGATTGAATGGCTTGAAACAAATGGAAAAGGTACGAAAAAAGTTACTTACCGTTTGCGTGACTGGCTATTTTCAAGACAACGTTACTGGGGTGAACCGATTCCGGTAATCCATTGGGAAGATGGAACAATGAGCGCCGTTCCTGTAGAAGATCTTCCTCTTGAATTACCAAAAATGACTGAAATTAAGCCTTCTGGAACGGGCGAATCACCTCTAGCAAATAGTGATTGGGTGAATGTGGTTGATCCTAAAACTGGAATGAAAGGACGCCGTGAGACGAACACAATGCCACAATGGGCAGGAAGCTGTTGGTATTTCTTGCGGTATATCGATCCAGATAATACGGAAAAACTTGCTGATCCAGAAGCGCTAAACGAATGGTTACCTGTAGATGTCTACATTGGTGGAGCCGAACATGCAGTACTTCATCTACTGTATGCGCGTTTCTGGCATAAATTTTTATACGATATTGGTGTCGTTCCTACAAAAGAACCGTTTATGAAATTGTTTAACCAAGGAATGATTCTTGGTGAAGGAAACGAAAAAATGAGTAAGTCAAAAGGCAATGTCGTCAATCCAGACGACATCGTTAGATCTCACGGTGCAGATACTCTTCGTTTATATGAAATGTTTATGGGACCATTAGATGCGGCGGTTGCATGGTCAACAAACGGACTTGATGGGGCACGACGATTCCTAGACCGTGTTTGGCGCCTGATTGTTAATGAAGATGGTACACTTACTGAAAAAATAGTTAAAGATAGTGGAGATTCATCGTTAGATAAAGTCTACAACGAAACAGTGAAAAAAGTTTCCGAGGATTTTGAGAATCTACATTTTAATACTGGAATTTCACAAATGATGGTATTTATAAATGAAGGATATAAAGCAGATGAACTACCTAAAGAATATGTGGAAGGCTTTGTGAAATTACTCTCACCTGTAGCACCACACGTCAGTGAAGAGTTGTGGAGTGTTCTAGGACATTCGGATACAATCAGTTATGAGCCATGGCCAAGTTATGATGAAACGAAACTAGTGGAAGATGAAGTGGAAATTGTACTACAGGTAATGGGCAAGGTTCGTTCGAAGATAAGCGTTGCTAAAGATATTTCAAAAGAAGATCTTGAAGCGAAAGCACTTGCAAATGATAAAATCCAAGAATGGCTGGAAGGTAAAACAGTTAGAAAAGTTATCGTAGTACCTGGTAAGTTAGTTAATATTGTAGCGAATTAAGAGCAACAGTTTAACGGATTAACCTGTTAGGTAGGATGTGATTGGTACCGTTGTTTACGTACCTACAAAATTATATTTTATAAAAAAGGATCTCTACTGCAGAGATCCTTTTTAACTATTTTTTTGTCCTGATGGAATCCATTGTGCTTTTATTTTGATCCATTTACCGTCTTCAAAATACCAAAGGCTTTCGATTGAACCTAGTTGATCTGCATGATAGGCACCACTAATTTGTTGGTAGCTTTTTAAACCGTATCCTTTACTCTTATTGAATAAAGTTGGTTCAAAAAAAGCAATTGGGTCTACCATTAAGCTTATTTTTTTTATTAGTTTCCCGTTTTTGTCATAAATACCCTGTTGAATGTATTCATCTGCACGATCTTTTACATCTATTATAATAGGATTATTCCAAGGTTCGATTGATAATGCTGCTTTAAATTCTTTCTGAAATTCTCCATGTATATAATTGGATTTAGGAAGTGGGAGCTCCTTAACGTTTTCTTTCTTTAATGTGTGCAAATGATAGTAGTAAAGACCACCACTTCCACCAGTTGCACTTTGATAAAAAATATCTTTAACTCCATCATGATCAATGTCAACAAATTGAAGTTTTGGTTCATACCCGCCTTTGTATGTTATTTTCCATTGCATTTTCCCCGGTCCCTTGATCGTGGCCCATGTGTTATGGAGATAGTTACTATTTTTGCTAAATATAACGCCGTATAAATTGATTACCTCTTTTAGACCATCACCAGTAACATCCTCTTTGTATGTTGCAATTAACTTTTCAACTGGGTTTTCTTTTTCTTCTGCAAATACAGTAAAAGTTAAATTCAGATGTAATGTTAATAGAACCAAAAGGCACGATACTAGGTACTTCATGATAAAAACTCCAATCGTTTTTCAATTAACGTTATCATGTGTCATTTACTTGCAAGATATTCGTATAATCCGTATGATAAAAACTAGAAAGTTAAGAATTGAAAGGATGTATTATATGGATCATATTAATGAGATTTCCCCAGAGGAATTACAAGAATTGGTGGAAGAAGATAAAGATGTAGTCATCGTTGATGTAAGGGAAGATGATGAAGTTGCCCAAGGAATGATTGAAGATGCCAAACATATCCCGTTACGTGAAATTCCACAAACTATTAATGATTTAGATAAAGATAAACATTATGTTCTTGTATGTAGATCTGGAAATAGAAGTATGAAAGCAGCTGCTTTTATGGATGAACATGGATATAAGGTTACTAACATGACTGGTGGTATGCTTAATTGGGATGGCGAGGTTGTATTTTAGGTTGTATTACTTCCTATCAATACGTTACCAATTTAAATAAAGGTGTTGACTTTTTGTCTAATTGAGAGTATTATATATTTTGCTGTTCAAAAAGACAGTGACCAAAACATTGATGATTTTTGTTTGATTGACAATGATTATCAAGAATGATATAATGTTTATGCTGTCGAAAAGACAAGCGAAAAATCTTCTCTAAAGAAAGACCTTGACAATTGGTGTTTTAAGGTGTTATACTAATCAAGTTGCCTTGAAAAAGCAATTGTCAATTTGCTCTTTGAAAACTGAACAAAACAACCAGTATGTCAAGAAAAACATGAACTGTTTTTCGAATAAAACAGGTTAAAAGATAACGACAGATTTTATCTGTTATGTATCTTTTAAACCCTGATTTCAATTTAGCTAAGACTAATAATAAGATTGACGTAAGTCATCTTATTTCAAACTTTTTTGGAGAGTTTGATCTTGGCTCAGGACGAACGCTGGCGGCGTGCCTAATACATGCAAGTCGAGCGCGGGAAGCAAACTCTGCCCTTCGGGGCGTGAGTTTGTGGAACGAGCGGCGGACGGGTG